>NZ_JBIVHJ010000001.1:1162071-1665278 GCF_044749145.1 Curtobacterium sp. NPDC089689
CGGCCGGTGGGGGGGGGGCGCGCGGGGGGCCCCCCCCCCCCGGCGCGGGGGGGGGCCCCCCGGCGGGGGGGGGGGCGCGGGGGCCCCCCCCCCCCCCCCCGCCCCACGTCGTCGTATCCGTGGTCCGTCACCCCGGCGGATCGGTCGGACCGACGCGCTTCGGGTTCATCGTCGCGAAGACCGTCGGGAACGCGGTCACGCGCAACCTCGTCCGTCGACGCTTGAAGGCGATCGCGCACGAACTGCTCGCCGGCGTGCCGACCGGGCACGACGTGGTGATCCGCGCACTGCCAGCCGCTGCGCAGGCCGGATGGCCTACCCTGCTCGGAGACGTTTCGCGCTCGTTCGCGCGCGGAGTGGAGAAGGCAGCATGAACCGCAGTCGGCTGACCCGGATCGCTTGGGTCATCGCGTTGCTCCCGCGCAACGCGTGCGTCGTCGTGCTCCGTGCCTACCGCGCGGTCATCTCGCCGCTCTACGGGAACGTCTGCCGTTACCACCCGTCGTGCTCCCGGTACGCGCTCGAGGCCATCCAGCAGTACGGGGTGGTCCGTGGCACGGCCTTGGGTGCGTGGCGGATCGCCCGCTGCAACCCCTGGGCAGCCGGCGGCATCGACGACGTCCCGGAACGACGTCGTTCCTACACCGTGAACCGGTTCGGGTTCGTCACCGGCCCGACCTCCACACCGCAGCCCCAGCAGCCTGCGATCGCCCCGCTGCTGCTCTCCCAGCGAACGCGAAAGGCGTGACCGCCCCCATGGACTTCATCGGAACGATCCTCTGGCCGCTCAAGTGGGTGGTCTCCGCCATCCTCGTCGGCTTCCACTGGATCTTCGAGAACCTCGGCATGGACCCGGGTGCCGGCATCACGTGGGTGCTGTCGATCATCTTCCTGACCTTCGTGGTCCGCGCCGCGCTGATCCCGATCTTCGTCCGACAGATCAAGTCGCAGCGCCGCATGCTCGAGGTCGCGCCGCAGCTCAAGAAGATCCAGGACAAGTACAAGGGCAAGAAGGACCAGTTCTCGCGTGAGGCCATGAGCCGCGAGACCATGGCGCTCTACAAGGAGACCGGGACGAACCCGCTGAGCTCCTGCCTGCCGCTGCTCATCCAGATGCCGATCTTCTTCTCGCTGTACTCGGTGCTGCACGAGGCGCAGATCAACAAGACGGGCATCGGCCTGCTCTCCAGCGACCTCGCTCGCTCCTTCGGCAACGCGTCGCTCTTCGGCGCCCCCCTGCACGAGACCTTCACCAACGCGTCGGGCTGGGAAGTCCGGGTGATCGCGGGCTTCATGATCGTCGTGATGACGGCGTCGCAGTTCATCACGCAGCTCCAGCTCGTCGCGAAGAACATGTCCCCGGAGACCAAGGAGTCTCCGATGTACCGCCAGCAGAAGATGATGCTGTACATCCTCCCGCTGGTCTTCGTCATCTCGGGTCTCTCGTTCCCCCTCGGCGTCATGTTCTACTGGCTCGCCTCGAACATCTGGACGATGGCGCAGCAGTACTTCGTCATCCGCAGCATGCCGACCCCGGGTTCCGAGGCAGCTCTCGCCCGCGAGGCCCGCCTCGCGAAGAAGGCCCAGCGCCGCGGTACCCCGGTGCTCGCGGAGGCCGGTGCAGGCGCGGCCGCGGTCGAGGTCGAGCCCGTGCGGGTCACGACGCAGCGTCAGCAGCCGGTCGGCAAGAACCGGTCGAAGAAGAACGGGAAGAAGTAAGTGACGGACGACACCACCACCGCCGAGGCGCCCGAGACCGACCACGATGAGGTCGAGCGCGACGAGGCCGACATCGCCGGTGACTACATCGAGGAGCTGCTCGACATCTGCGACCTCGACGGAGACATCGAGATCGAAGAGCGCGGCGGCCGGGTGTACCTGTCCGTCACGGATGACGGTGACTCCCTTCGTGTCCTGTCGAAGCCGGAGACCGTGACGGCGCTCCAGGAGTTGACCCGCATCGCGGTGCAGGCGGAGACGGGCGAGTTCAGCCGCCTGATCCTCGACGTCGCTGGCTCACGCGATACCCGTGCGTCGGAGCTGCAGCGCCTCGTCGACACCGCGATCGAGCGGATCGAGGGCGGATCGTCCTCTGCGGCGCTCCCCCCGATGTCGTCCTACGAGCGCAAGCTGGTCCACGACCTCGTCGCGGAGAAGGGCTTCCACTCGGAGTCCGAGGGTGAGGGCCGCGACCGGCACACCGTCGTCACGCGATGACCGAGGCTTCCGCACCGGAGCTCGAAGTCGAACCGGCCGCCGCGGCGGCCCTCTTCGGCGACCGCCTGGAGCTCGCCCGCTCGTTCACGAACGAACTCGCACGGCGGGGTGAGGAGCTGGGGCTGATCGGCCCCCTCGAACTGCCCAGGCTATGGACGCGACACATCCTCAACTCAGCGTTGCTGGCACCCCTCCTGGAGGCCCGTGGCCGAGTCGCCGACGTTGGCTCCGGTGCCGGGTTGCCCGGCCTGGTCCTCGCGATCGCGCGCCCGGACGTACACTTCACGCTCATCGAGCCGATGGAGCGCCGGGTCGACTGGCTGAACGCCGAGGTCGAGCGCCTTCCCCTCGACAACGTGACGGTGGTCTGGGCGCGTGCCGAGGACGTCGCTGACGACATCGTCGTCGACCAGGTGACTGCCCGTGCGGTGTCCGCGCTGTCGAAACTCATCCCCCTCACCGTTCCACTCGTGCGCTCCGGCGGACAGCTCATCCTGATGAAGGGCGCGCGGGTCGACGAAGAGGTCGAGAAGGCTCGCAAGGTCATCCTGCGCAAACGTCTCGGCGACGTCGAGGTCCTCGAGCTCGGGGACGGTGTGGTCGAGGAGACCACGCGCGTGTTCCGGGCTACAGTTGATTGACGCCGGCAGCAGCGCTCCGCGTTCCACGTGAAACACGAACCGGGGAAGAGGGCACTCGTTGAGTTCATCCACCGACTACGACGCTTCGACGCCGCTCGCTCGTGAGATCGCTGACCTGAACCGACGCCGGCGGGCCATCGCGACCCAGCAGTTCCCGCTGCCGGAGAAGACCCGCATCATGACGGTGTCCAACCAGAAGGGTGGGGTCGGGAAGACCACGACGACGGTCAACCTGGCTGCCGCCCTGGCGCACGGTGGTGCTCGCGTTCTGGTGATCGACCTGGATCCGCAGGGCAACGCATCGACCGCCCTCGGAGTCGATCACCAGGCTGAGGTTGCGAGCATCTACGACGTCATCGTCGACGAGGCGCCCATCGCTGACTGCGTCCAGCGCTCCCCGGAGTCGGAGACGCTCTGGTGCGTGCCGGCGACGATCCACCTTGCGGGCGCGGAGATCGAACTCGTGTCGCTCGTCGCGCGTGAACAACGGCTGCGGACAGCACTCGACCAATACTTGGATTCGCTCGACGAGCCGTACCACTACGTCTTCATCGACTGCCCGCCGTCACTCGGCCTCCTGACCATCAATGCCTTCGTCGCTGCCGAGGAAGTGCTGATCCCGATCCAGTGCGAGTACTACGCGCTCGAGGGTCTGAGCCAGCTCCTGCGGAACATCGAGCTCATCGAGCGGCACCTGAACCCGAAGCTGCGCGTCTCGACGATCCTGTTGACGATGTACGACGGCCGGACGAACCTCGCGAACCAGGTGGCTGCGGACGTCCGGGAGCACTTCGGTGACCAGGTGCTGAAGTCGATGATCCCCCGGTCGGTACGTGTCAGCGAAGCCCCGAGCTACGGCCAGAGCGTCGTGGCGTACGACGTCAACTCCACCGGCTCGCTCTCCTACCTGGAGGCGGCTTCCGAGATCGCAGCACGAGGAGCGCAGAACTGATGGCACCGAAGCGAACCGGACTCGGCCGAGGCATCGGCGCCCTCATCCCGACGGCGACCGAGCAGCAGGACCGTCCCGTCGACGTGTTCTTCCCGACCGGGGGATCGCCGGCATCGGCGCCGACGGCAGAAGACCTCGTTGCCGTCCCCGGCGCCCGGCTGGCGAACCTGAATCCACTCGACGTGGTCCCGAACGCGCACCAACCGCGCAAGGAGTTCCGTGAAGAGGAACTGCAGGAGCTCGTGCACTCGATCCGCGAGATCGGTGTCCTGCAGCCGATCGTCGTGCGCCCCATCACTGGTGCCTCCGGCACGGAGCCCCAGTTCGAACTCATCATGGGCGAGCGTCGTCTCCGCGCGACGAAGGAGTTGGGTCTCAGCACGATTCCCGCCATCGTCAAGGAAACCCCCGATGACGCGATGCTGCGCGATGCGCTGCTCGAGAACCTGCATCGCGCGCAGCTGAACCCGCTCGAAGAGGCGTCGGCGTACCAGCAACTCCTCGCCGACTTCGGCATCACGCAGGAGCAGCTCGCGCAGAAGATCGGTCGGTCCCGGCCGCAGATCACGAACACGATCCGTCTGCTGCGCCTCCCCTCCCCCGTGCAGCGGCGAGTCGCAGCAGGTGTCCTGTCCGCGGGCCACGCTCGGGCGATCCTCGCGGCCCCGGACGCAGAGGCGATGGAGTACCTCGCCGAGAAGATCGTCAACGAAGACCTCTCCGTGCGCACCGCTGAAGCGCTGGCGCAGCAGCTTGCCGCCGGAACTCCGGCAAAGCCCAAGCAGCAGACGACGAAGCGCCAAGCGCACTTCGACGACCTCGCAGAACGCTTGGGCGATCGTCTGAACACCCGGGTGAAGATCGCCGTCGGCGCGCGGAAGAGCTCGGTCACGATCGACTTCGCGAACGGCGAAGACCTGAACCGTATCCTCGCCGAGCTCGGTATCCGCGACATCGGCGAGTAGGCGGTCATCGGCGGCGCTGCTGGCTCCTCCTGCGGGAGTGTGCGCCGCACTCCGCCGCACTCCCCCGCGCTGCGCTACACGGGCGGCGGGAGCCTCTTCGGTCAGACATTGATCGTCAGCCGCACGAGGTCGCGCGCTCATGGGGTCAGCAGCGGCCTGTGCGGCTGTCTCCGGGCCGAACGTCCTCGTCTCGGGTGTCCGGCCTACCCCAGCATCCGCAGCGGCGCCAGAGCGCGTTGAGCGGTTCGCGCACGCCCCTTTGGTGGGCGGCGGCGGTGAGTTTCGCAGACGCGTCGACGATCCGTCACGCCCCTGAAGATGTCGCAGGGGCTCCTCATCATCGACCGTTTCACGTGGAACGGCAGGACGCGGCTGTTCCTTAACCTCGGGCGCGAGCTCGAGCGATGTTTCACGTGGAACGCTGCAGGCCTGGAACGCTGAGAACACCGGAGCTCGGTCGCGCAGTGCCTCTCTCACTCGTCGTCGCGCGGGGTAGCGGGCGCGCTCTGACGAGGGTACGCGCCCGAGGCTGAGGAGTTCGTGCGCTTCCTTACACGCAATGTTCCACGTGGAACGACAAAGCAGGGCAGGGCTGTGGCGCCGCGACCCGCGCCGGCTGGTCGCTGTCTCACGTGGAGCGCCGCAGGCGTGCAAGCTTCCAGACTCCGACCGCGGCGAACACCGGCTTGACCGCGGCCATCTCGCCCCAGCGATGGTCCGGACCAGGTACCAGCCGCCGTGCGAGATCCGGACGCTGGCGGCGGAGATAGCGCCGCGCCTTCTCAGCATGGAGACTGTTGGACGCGAACACGATCCATTGTGCGTCGGCGAGAAGTGGCGCGACGTTGCGGACGTTCTCCCACGTGGACCGACTCTCCGTTTCGACGACGAGTCTCCCTGACCAACCGAGGTCGTCGCGGAGGTGACGACGGAGGAGTTCGGCCTCGGCCATGGAGCCGCGGACCGCTCCCCCGCTACAGATGATCGTGGTGCCAGGTCGGCCGCGCGCACTCCGAAGGGCGATCCGCGCGCGCCAACGATTGATCATGTTGATCCGTGAGTGGCCGTTCGCGAAGCCGAGAACCACCACGCAGCCGGCGGCCATGGCGTCCGGTATGGCCGCGAGTCCGTGGCCGCGCCGACTTGCGCAAGCGTGCAGACCGTCTGCGGCGATCACCACCGCCAGAGCGACCCCGGTGCCGACGGTGAGGAGGGATGTTCCACGTGGAACACGCCTCTGCTGCATCGGGGGATCAGTGCGCGTCGTCGCGGATCGCCTGCTCGGCGAGTTCCGCGTAGGTCCAGCCGAGATCGAACCCCGATGCGGAGAGGGCCTGCGGGACGAGCGAGGTCTCCGTGAGGCCCGGCAGGACGTTGGCCTCGAGGAACCACGGCGTCCCGGCCCCGTCGATGATGAGGTCGACACGGGACAGGTGCCGGAGGCCCAGCGCTTCGTGCGCGGCGACGGCGGCCGCGGACACGGAAGCCGCCTGCTCCACCGAGAGGCGCGCGGGGGTGTAGAACGTCGTCTCACCGGCGTTGTACCGCGCCTCGAACCCGTAGGTTCCACTCCTCGGCACGATCTCGACCGCCGAGAGTGCAAGCGGGCCGTCACCGGTGTCGATGATGCCGACGGCGACCTCCACGCCCCGGATGAGCTGCTCGACGACGACGTCGTCACAGTAGGTGTACGCCGTGACCATCGCACGGGGCAGGTCGTTCACGTCGTCCACCAGCGTGACGCCCTGAGCGCTGCCGCCACGGGCCGGCTTCACCGCCAGCGGGACAGGGTGCTCACCGGCGATGGCCTCGAGTACCCCAACCGCACCGAGCTCGCGGAAGACGTCGTGCGACAGCGTGATCGACCGTGGAGTCCGGACGCCGGCGCGCGCGACGAGCGCGGACGCGGTGGGCTTGTCCCATGCCAGGCGGGCCGACGTGGATCGCGAGCCGACGAACGGGATGTCGAGTGCCTCCAGGATGCCCCGCAGGGCCCCGTCTTCTCCGGACGCGCCGTGCAGAGCCGGCCACACGACGTCCGGGCGTGACTCGGCGAGAGCCGGGAGCAGCGAGGCGTCCGCATCCCGGAGGTCGACGTTCCAGCCGTAGCCGGTCAGGGAGTCGGCGACCCGTCGACCGGAGCGGAGGGAGACGTCACGCTCGTGTGAGATCCCTCCGGCGACGACGACGACGTGACGGTGTGCGGGCGCGGCCATGCGGGTGGTCCTCCGTGCTGGGTAGGAACGAAAGTGCTGATCAGGAGATGTTCGGCGGCGGAGCGGACACCGACGACGACGGCCGGACGACGGCGTTCGCCCGCGTGGCGGAACCGAAGGTCTCGAGGAGTTCCAGCTCGTCGTTGACGACCGTCGCGAGACGCTTCACCCCGACCCGGATCTGCTCGGCGGTCGGGTAGCAGAAGGACAGCCGGATGTTCCCGCCGCCGCGACCGTCTGCGTAGAACGCGGTCCCCGGCGTGTAGGCCACGAGTTCCTTCACCGCGCGAGGCAGCATGCCCTTCGAGTCGAGGACGTCCGGCAGGGTGAGCCACACGAAGAACCCACCGTTCGGTCGGGTCCAGGTGAGGTCGGGCAGGAACTCCCCCAGCGCGGAGAGCATGGCGTCGCGGCGCTCGGCGTAGAGCCCACGGAAGGTGTCGATCTGACCCTTCCAGTCGGCCGCATCGAGGTAGGCGTTGACGACGTACTGCCCGAAGGAGTTCGGCGCGAGCACGGCCGATTCGTTGGCGAGGACGAGCTTCTCGCGGATCGCGTGCGGAGCCAGTGCCCAACCGACCCGGAAGCCCGGCGCGAGGGTCTTCGAGAACGAGCCGAGGTACACCACGCCCTCGTCGTCGATCGAGCGGATCGCCTGGGGCGCCGGCTCGTCGAACCACAGGAGCCCGTACGGGTTGTCCTCGAGCACGAGGATGCCGTTCGAGCGGCAGATGTCGAGGACCTCGATCCGGCGCTCACGGCTCATCGTGACGCCAGCGGGGTTGTGGAAGTTCGGGATCGTGTAGAGGAACTTGACCCGCTTGCCCTGCGTCCGGAGGTTCGCGATCGCCTCGCGCAGGGCCTCCGGGACGAGGCCGTGCTCGTCGGTGGTCACGTGCACGGTCTCGGCCTGGTACGAGCGGAAGACGCCGATCGCGCCGACGTAGGACGGTGACTCGGCCAGGACGACGTCGCCCGGATCGATGAAGAGTCGCGTGACGAGGTCAAGGGCGTGCTGCGAGCCCGTGGTCACGACGACGTCGTCCGCCGAGGCACGGATGCCCTCGAGGCTCATCACGTCGACGATGTGCTCGCGCAGGGACCGCAGGCCCTGCCCCCCGCCGTACTGGAGCGCCATGGCGGCGTCCTCGGCCATCACGCGGTCGATCGAGCCCGTCACGAGCTCACGGGGCAGGGCGGAGACGTACGGCATGCCCCCGGCGAGGGAGACCACCTCGGGGCGCGATGCGACGGCGAACAGGGCTCGGACCTCGGAGGCGCTCAGCCCGGCGGTGCGCTGGGCGTAGGAGTCGTACCAGGGGTCGAGGCTGGTGCCGTTCGTCATCGTGTGCTCCGTTCACTGAGGCATTCCCGCCACACTACGACATGTGCTGCGGAAACCCGGGGTCCGATCGGCCTCTGGTGGCCTGCATCGTGAGAGAACGCACCATCGGACGCACAGGTGTCCGGCCAGCGACAGCAGAACGCCCCGCCCCCGGGACCGGGGACGGGGCGTTCGAGCGTGTCGTGCCGACTACGCGAGGAACTCGGCGAGGTCGGCTTCGAGCGCCGGCTTCGGCTTGGCGCCGATGACGGTCTTGACGACCTCGCCGCCCTTGAAGACCTTCATGGCCGGGATCGAGGTGATCTGGTAGTTCATGGCCGACTGCGGGTTGTCGTCGACGTTGAGCTTGACGATCTCGATCTTGTCGGCGTGCTCCGCGGCGATCTGGTCGAGGATCGGCGAGACCGCGCGACACGGACCGCACCACTCGGCCCAGAAGTCGACGAGGATCGTCTTGTCGGACTTCAGGACCTCGTCCGAGAAGGTGGCGTCGGTGACTGCCTTGGCGTTGGACATGTGTGCTCCTTCGTGGATCCCGGTCGCAGCCGAGAAGTCGTTCGGTGGGTACAACGGACGGGCCGCTGTGACATTCCCCGGGTTCAGGCGCGTGCGGCCTCGACGTCGACCGTGACGGGCGGCTCCGGGGTGACGCCCTCGGCCGGCACGGTGAGGTCGTCGTCGAGTTCGGCGAGGTACTTCTCCGCGTCGAGCGCGGCCACCGTACCCGAACCCGCAGCGGTGATCGCCTGCCGGTAGGTCGGGTCGATGACGTCACCGGCCGCGAACACGCCCGGCAGGTTGGTCTTCGACGAGCGGCCCTGGACGGCGATGGTGCCCTCCGGCGCGATGTCGATCTGCCCGTGGATGAGGTGGGTCCGCGGGTCGTTGCCGATCGCGATGAAGAGTCCGTCGAGCTCGAGCGAGGAGGCCTCCCCGGTCACGGTGTCGCGGAGCTGCACGCCCGTCACGGAGGACTCACCGTCGATGCCGATGACCTCCTTGTTCCACGCGAACTCGATCTTCGGGTCGTTGTGGGCACGGTCCTGCATGATCTTCGACGCGCGCAGGGTGTCCTTGCGGTGGATGACCGTGACCTTGTCGGCGAAGCGCGTGAGGAACGTCGCCTCTTCCATGGCGGAGTCACCACCGCCGACGACGGCGATGTTCTTCTGACGGAAGAAGAAGCCGTCACAGGTCGCGCACCACGAGACGCCGTGGCCCGACAGGCGCTCCTCGTCCGGGAGGCCGAGGTGACGGTAGGCGGAACCCGTCGCGTAGATCACCGCGAGGGCCTCGTACGTCTCGCCGGAGCCGACGGTGACCTTCTTGACCTGGCCGGTGAGGTCGACCGACACCGCGTCGTCGTACAGGACCTCGGCGCCGAACTTCTCGGCCTGCTCCTGCATCTTGATCATCAGGTCGGGGCCCTGGATGCCCTCGGGGAAGCCCGGGAAGTTCTCGACCTCGGTGGTCTTGGTGAGTTCGCCACCGGTCTCGACGCTGGACGCGACGATGAGGGGCTTGAGCTCCGCGCGCGCGGCGTAGATGCCGGCGGTGAACCCGGCCGGACCGGAACCGATGATGATGAGCTGGCGCATGCCTCGCTGCCCTTCCGTTGAGTGCTGACCGGGTCAACACATGCTACCGGCGCGACATTCCACGCCACCCGTGCAGCGCGGCCAGCGGCCGACAGGACGCGGACGGCGACCTGGCCGCGAGCGGGCTCAGCGACCGAGTAGGGCCCAGGGACAGCGACCGAGTCGGACCCGGGGTCAGCGACCGAGCCGGGCCCGGACGATGTCGACCGCCCCGCGGATCTCCTGGTTCCGCGCGAGCGCCAGCACACCGAAGTAGACGAGCGCCATCACGACGCCGGTGAGGACGATCGTCAGGACCGCTCCGGTCGCGTCGGACATCGCGAACCCGCTCGCGCTGAACGCTCCGAAGAACCAGACGACCACGAGGCCGACCGCTCCGGCCACGAGCGCGGCGACGATGAACTGCAGGTGCGACCGGGTCACGTTCGCACCCTCCATGCCCTTGAGTCGCCGCGACACGAGCACGAGTGCGAGGACGGTCTGCGCCGAGCCGGCGAGCGTCGTGCACGCCGCGATCGAGAACCCGATGACCGTGTCCGGGAGCAGAGACACCGAGAGGGCCCCGATCACGAAGAGGACCGACTGGACGCACTGCATGAGGAACGGCGTGCGGTGGTCGTGCAGCGCCCAGAACACCCGCTGGATCACGAACAGCATGCTGAAGAGGACGAGTCCGGGCATGTAGGCGAGGAGCACGGCACCGATCGACAGTGCACCGTCGAAGGTGCTCGCGAAGATCCGGCCGAACGGCACCGACACCACCATGAGCGCCACGGAGGCGAACACGGTGAAGAGTCCGACGATCCGCAGGCTGAGGGACAGGTTCCGCCGCACGGCGTCGAGGTCGCCGCGTTCGGCGTCGTGGCTCATCCGCGTGAAGTACGCCGTCGCGATCGACACCGTGATGATCGAGTGCGGCAGCATGAACAGCAGCCAGGCGTTCTGCAGCACCGCGTTGCCCGCGGCCCCGGTCCCGAGCGACGAGACGCGTGACTGGACGAGGCCGGCGAGCTGCGTGACGAGGATCATCGCGAAGAGCCACCCGGCAGCGGTCCCCGTCGCCTTGAGCCCCACGCCCCGCCACCGGAAGTCCGGGCGGTAGGTGAGACCGGCACGACGCCAGAAGAACGGCAGGAAGGCGGCCTGCGCCACGACGCCGAACGACGCGCTGCCCGCGAGCACCGCGATCTTCGCCGGGGTCCAGTCGTCGAGGCCGGCGTTCACCGAGCGGTCCCCGAACAACGCCATGAAGACGATGAGCCCGCCGACGGCGATGACGTTGTTGATGAGGGGCGCCCACGTGAACGGCCCGAAGACCTGCTTGGCGTTGAGGACCTCGCCGAGGAGCGAGTACATCGCGTAGAAGAGGATCTGCGGCAGGCACCAGAACGCGAAGGCCACGGCGAGGTCGGTCTGGGCGGCGGTGAAGCCCTTCGAGCCGTCGCCGCCCTGGATGCTGTACGCCCAGACGAGGAACGGTGCCAGCGCGGTGGCGATGATCGTGATGACCACGAAGACCGTCCCGCCGAGCGTCACGATCTTGTTGACGTACGCGGTACCGCCGTCGGTGTGCTGCTGCATCGACCGGACGATCTGCGGGATGAGCACGGCCGAGAGCAGACCCCCGGCGATGAGCGCGTAGATGTTGTTCGGCAGCTGGTTCGACACGGCGAACGCGTCGGCAGCGACGGAGCCCTGCTGGCCGATCGCGTAGGCCAGGATGATCGTCTTCGCGAACCCGAGGACGCGCGACACCATGGTGCCGGCTGCGAGCATCGCGCTCGCTCGGCCGAGGCTTCGCTCGGCGACGGGTTCGGCGTCGACGACGGGCTGCGGCTGGGTGGTGCTGATGAGGGGCTCCTCGGGTGCGGGCTGCTCGGCGGGTCGATCGGTCGGTCGGCGCGCGGGGTCGTCCGACGCTTCGTCGTGGTGACCGGAACCGGCCTGGAGGCGCGCCCCGGCCCCGCCGTCGAGGCTCGCCTCGTCGAGGTGCTCACGGTCAGTGCGCGATGCCGCAGCCGCGGCTGCCGGCCGGCCCGGGCCGTCCTGCGGATCGCTGCGGGGCCCTGCGACCGCGGCAGACCGCGCGGCCGCTGCTGCGTGGCGGACGGGCACCGGGCCTCCCGGCTGTCCCGCCTGGACCGACGGACCCGACTGGACCGCCTGGACCGACTGACCCGGCTGCTCGGCGAGCGGGCGGTTGGGGTCGTCGTCCTCGTCGTCGGTCTCGCCGCGGCGACGTCGCGCCCGCTTGCGGATGCTCCGGAAGATGCCGAAGCCGAAGATCGCGACGAGCGCGATGCCGGCGACGGCGGTGATGACGGTCTCCCACTGCGCCTGCACGTTCAGCTCGACGGTGGCCGGCTGCGCGATGGTCTGACCGGTCGGGGTCGTCAGCGCGAGGGTGAGCGACACCTTGCCGTTCGCCACCGACTGCACCGGCACCGTGGTGCGCGTCGAGGAGTCGCTCTGGACCTTGACCACGATGTCGTTGCGGACGACACGGAGCGCCGAGTTCGACGGCTGCACGGAGAGCCGGACCGTCACCGGGTACTTCGACTCGTTGCGGATCGAGATCGGCAGGGACGACCGGTCGCCCAGCAGCGTGAGGCTGCTCGAGTCCGTGATCGTCACCGACTCGGTCGTCTTCGTCCAGCCCGCCACGCGGTTCGTGATCGCTGCGTCGAGGGTGTCGCCGTCCGTGCGCCAGGAGTTCGAAGCGAGGGCCAGGAGCTGGAGTCGTGCCGGTGCGGTGACGTCCTCGGGGGTGTCGAGCGCCGTGGCGAAGCCGGAGAGGGCTTCCGAGGCCTGGACCAGCCGCTCCAGGCGGTCGATGCGGGCATCGCCGTCCGACGCCTTGGTCAACGTCAGGGAACCGGGGGTCGCCGACGCGGTCGAGGACAGGTCGGTCGGCGCGGCCCACGGGGTGCTCTCGAGCGCGTCGAGGGCCTGGGACAGCCGGGTGGAGTCCGACGGCCAGTCCCGACCGAGGGTGAGGAGGACCGGGGACGTCGCGGTGCCGGCGCGGGCCGCGCTCGCGAGGGTCGCGGTGAGCTCGGACATCGCGGTGTCCCAGGTGCGCTGGTCGGTCGCGGTCGCCGCCTGGCGGAGGAGCGACGACATCGCCTGGTCGGCCACGAGCACCTTGTCGGAGCCGATGCGCTCGGACGCCGGGATGGTGGTGTCGGCACCCGCGGAGGTGTTCCCGCTCGCGACGATCGTCGTCGTGGTGCCGGCTTCGCGGAGCGCCGGGAGGTCACCCTGGGCGACGGTGCCCTCGACCGGCCACGCGACGTCGTCCATCGAGTAGTCGAAGTCGAGGAGCGACGAGGTCGTGGGGAGGACCTCGGTGCTGTCCGGGTCGGTGCCGTCGGCGGCGCCATCGGCCGCGCCGGTGGCTCCGTCGGTCGGGGAGGCGGTCGCGGTGTCGCCCGGTGCGGCGGTGGAGGGTGCGTCCGTCGGGGCGGTCGCCGACGGGGTCGGGCTCGGCGTGGAGGCGCCGGGGAAGTTCTCGGGACGGATGCCCGCGTCGAGCGAGATCGGCGCGAGGACGCCGTCTGCACCCGCCTGCCGCAGCCCCGTGACGTCGGCGTCGGCCCAGGGCAGCGCGAAGGTCTCGTTGCGGATGTCCTCGAGGTCCTGCAGCCACGCGGTCGCACTCGACGGTGCGTTCTGGCCGAGGATCCGGATCGACGCGATGATGCGCGGGTCGATGCCGACCGCGACGTTGTGCCCCTCGGCGGCGCGGAGCTGCTGGGTGAGCGTCCCGTCGACCGCGGTCGCGGCGGCGAGTTCGTCGGCCCCGACGAACATGCTCGACGAGTGCGGCAGGGTGATCGGCATCGCGACCGAGACCCCGACCGGGGTGACGCCCACCGACGTCTCGGCCGACGCCGGGTCCCACGTGATGGCGGAGCGGGCGATGGCGGTCGTCCCGCCAGCGGTGTAGACGGCCGCGATGCGTCGCGGACCGAACGAGCCGTAGCCCCCGAGTCCGACGTTGCCCGGGACGATCTTCACCGAGCGCAGGGTGACCGAACGGTGCGCCGGGACGGCCGGGACGTCCACAGTGTCCATCGGGGCGCCAGGGTAACCGGTCGTGCTGGTGTCGACGAGCCAGTCGGACAGCTGGTCGCGTGAACTCACCACCCGGGAGATGTCGAGCTCGGCCGTGCCCGCCGGGAGCGCATCGTCGGTGTCGTTCGTCACCGTGACCGAGAGCGTGAGGTCCTCGTCGCGGTGCACGACCCCGCGGTTCGCCGGGGACACCGTGACGCTCGTCGTGCCCTCGGTCGCGGTCGACACCTCGGCGGGAGCCGTCTCGACGGAGGACGCGGTCGTCAGGGCGCTCGCGGACGGGGCGTCGACGGGCGCGACGACGAGGCCGAGCGCCACGAGGGACGACGCGGCCGCGGCGAAGATGGTGCGGAAGAGCTGCATACAGGGGTGCCCGGGGGATCGACCCGGACCGTGCACGAGTGTATGAGGCCCCACCATGAACACCGCCCGTGCGCGCGCAGGGTGTGGAGAACTCGTCGGCTCGATCTGGGAGGATTGGTCCGTCATGCAGTCCGTTGCCCAGGCCGTCGAGCGACTCGACGCACTCGCCGAAACCCTCCCCGTGGCCACCCTCGCGCGGGCGTTCGCCGACGCCGGACACGAGCTGGCCCTCGTCGGCGGCCCGGTGCGCGACGCGTTCCTCGGCCGTCCGGTCACCGACCTCGACTTCACCACCGACGCCACCCCGGACGACGTGCTCCGGATCGTCGAGCCGATCGCGAGCGCCACGTGGGACGTCGGCCGCCAGTTCGGCACCATCGCCGCGCGGGTGCACGACGAACAGGTCGAGATCACGACCTACCGGAGCGACGTCTACGACGGCGAGACCCGGAAGCCCGAGGTCGCGTTCGGCGAGACCATCGAGGACGACCTGCTCCGCCGCGACTTCACCGTCAACGCGATGGCGCTCCGACTCCCCCAGCGCGAGCTCGTCGACGTGCACGGCGGTGTCGAGGACCTGCTCGCCGGGCGCCTCCGTACGCCGCAGCAGGCGACGGTGTCGTTCCGCGACGACCCGCTGCGCATGATGCGGGCGGCCCGGTTCACGTCGCAGCTCGGGTTCACCGTGTCCGACGACGTGCGCGACGCGATGGCCGAGCTGGCCGACTCGATCGAGATCGTCTCCGCCGAGCGGGTGCGCGAGGAACTCGTCAAGCTCCTGAACACCGCCGACCCCGTCCCCGGTCTCCGGCTGCTCGTCGACACCGGGCTCGCCGAACGCTTCCTGCCCGAGCTGCCCGCGATGAAGCTCGAGATCGACGAACACCACCACCACAAGGACGTCTACGAGCACTCGCTCACGGTGCTGACGCAGGCCATCGGGTACGAGGCCGAGCGCCACCCCGGCGCAGCCCCGGACACCGTGCTCCGGCTCGCGGCGCTCCTGCACGACATCGGCAAGCCCGCGACCCGGAAGCTCGAGCCCGGCGGTGCGGTGAGCTTCCACCACCACGACCTCGTCGGGTCGAAGCTCGCGAAGAAGCGGCTCCGTGCCCTGCGGTTCGACAACGACACGATCGGCTCCGTGGCCCGTCTCATCGAGCTGCACCTCCGATTCTTCGGCTACACCGACGGCGCCTGGACGGACTCCGCCGTCCGTCGCTACGTCCGCGACGCCGGTCCGGAGCTCGAGCGGCTCCACGAGCTCACCCGCTCCGACGTGACGACGCGGAACCGCCGGAAGGCCGACCGCCTCGGGTTCGCGTACGACGACCTCGAGGCACGCATCGCGACCCTCGCCGAGCAGGAGGAACTCGATTCGATCCGTCCCGACCTCACCGGCGACGACATCATGCGCATCCTCGACATCGCGCCCGGACGAGCCGTCGGTGAGGCCTACCGCTTCCTGCTCGAGACCCGGATGGACGAGGGCCCGCTCGGGCCCGAGGAAGCCGAGGCGCGCCTGCGTGCCTGGTGGGCGGCGCGCGACGCCGACTGAGCGTCGCGCCCCGCGCGCAGGGTGACCGCCGGGAGGGCCGGGGCGGCTTCCACAGGTGGTGGCGCGCCTCCAGGCGGTCCGGTAGGCTGTTCAGGTTGTCTCCGTGCGTCTGCGCGCTGACACATGCATCAACCCTCCTGCTCCGGGAACCGCCCGGAGCCGCCGAGACCAAAGGAGGTGGGTTCCGCATGCACCAGTACGAACTGATGGCGATCCTCGACCCCGAGATCGACGAGCGCACCGTCGCTCCCAGCCTGGACAAGTTCCTCGCCGTGATCCGCAACGACGGTGGCACCGTCGACAACGTGGACGTCTGGGGCCGTCGTCGTCTCGCCTACGAGATCGCGAAGAAGTCCGAGGGCATCTACGCCGTCGTCGACTTCACGTCCTCCCCCGAGGCCGCCAAGGAGCTCGACCGTCAGCTCGGTCTCTCCGAGGCCGTCCTCCGCACGAAGGTCCTCCGCGCCGAGGAGGCGATCGCTCAGGTCGCCGCCCAGAAGCAGCGCGACGAGGCCCGCGCGGCCCGCAAGGCCGCGAACGCGACCGCGAGCGCCGAGTAAGTCATGGCCGGCGAAACCGTCATCACGGTGGTGGGCAACCTCACCGCGGACCCCGAGCTGCGCTACACGCAGAACGGGCTCGCGGTGGCGAACTTCACCATCGCCTCCACCCCTCGCACGTTCGACCGTCAGGCGAACGAGTGGAAGGACGGCGACGCGCTGTTCCTCCGTGCGAGCGTGTGGCGCGAGTTCGCCGAGCACGTGGCGGGCTCGCTGACGAAGGGCTCGCGCGTGATCGCGCAGGGTCGTCTGCGTCAGCGCTCGTACCAGGACCGTGAGGGCCAGCAGCGCACGAGCATCGAGCTCGAGGTCGACGAGATCGGCCCCTCGCTCCGTTACGCGACCGCGCAGGTCACCCGTGCCTCGGGTGGCAACGGCGGCGGTCGTGGCCAGGTCGGCGGCGCGAACGCTGGCGGCAACGGCGGCAACTGGAACAACGGCGGCGGTCAGTCGGACGCGCCCTGGTCCCCCCAGGGTGGCCAGCAGGGTGGCGGCAACGCACAGTCGAACGACGTGTGGTCGACGCCCGGCGGCTCGTACGACGACGAGACCCCGTTCTGACCCCTCCGGTCCACCGGACACAACTTCTTCATCTCTAAGGAAAAACAATGGCTGGAAAGAGCACCGGCGACCGCCGGAAGCCTCGCGGCAAGGGTGGCAAGAACGCCGCTCCCGCGAAGTCGATCAAGGTCGGCGTCATCGACTACAAGGACGTCGCGACCCTTCGCAAGTTCATCTCCGAGCGTGGCAAGATCCGCGCCCGTCGCATCACCGGCGTCTCCGTCCAGGAGCAGCGCCTCATCGCCCGTGCCGTGAAGAACGCCCGTGAGATGGCGCTCCTCCCCTACGCCGGCTCCGGCCGCTGATCGGAGGATCTCCCATGTCGAAGCTCATCCTCACCCACGAGGTCTCCGGCCTCGGTTCCGCCGGTGACGTCGTCGACGTCAAGAACGGCTACGCCCGCAACTACCTCATCCCCCAGGGCTTCGCTGTCGCGTGGTCCAAGGGCGGCGAGAAGCAGGTCGAGTCGATCCGTGCCGCGCGTACCGCTCGCGAGCTCGCCACCATCGAAGAGGCCCAGGACCTCAAGATGAAGCTCGAGAACGCCACCATCCAGCTGTCGGTCAAGGCCGGCAAGGACGGCCGTCTGTTCGGCTCGGTCCGCCCGGCGGACGTCGCCGCTGCGGTCGAGGCACAGGGCGTCGGCTCGCTCGACAAGCGCAAGGTCGAGGTCCCCGCGACCATCAAGACCGTCGGTGACCACGAGGCCACCGTGCGTCTGCGCGAGGACATCACCGCGGTGATCTCCCTCAAGGTCGTCGCCGCCAAGTAAGGCCGCGAACACCGCTCACGACGGGCGGGTCTCCTCCGGGAGGCCCGCCCGTCGACGTTCCCGCAGGCGGCGGTTCGCGCCTGGCTGGTTACCGTTCAGGTGAGCGCTCCGAACCTGGAAGCAGCGTGAGAAAGTTGCCCTCAGGTTTCGGTTTGTCAACTGGTTTTACACACCCGAAACGGCCGGTTCGTCAACCTTCAATGGGAACTTGAACCCCACTTTTCCACACACGGTGTGGAACGGAAAACCCCAGATCAAGCGGTCGAAACTGTGTTCTAGAAGCAGGTTGTCCACACACCTCTCCACAGTTGTCCACACGGCACTCCGGCGTGTTCCGCAGCCTCTCCACAGAGTTATCCACAGGGCACATTTGTGGGGATAACTCCGAGGCCCTTAGCGTGGCCCGGCGACCTGGCGATGTCGGTCGTCCGGCATAGAACTTCGGTGCGGGCAGGGGCCCGCGCCGTACCAACGACAGGAGTCCGTGTGTCGATCGCGCATCTCGATCCGTCCCCCCGCGACGTCGCCGACCGCGGAGGCATGGAGCGGACGCCGCCGCACGACCTCCTCGCCGAACAGTCGACCATCGGCGGCATGCTCCTGTCGAAGGACGCCGTCGCTGACGTCATCGAGACCGCGCGCGGGGTCGACTTCTACATCCCCAAGCACGAGGTCATCTTCGACGCGATCCTCTCGCTGTACTCCCACGGCGAGCCGACGGACGTCATCGCCGTCACCGACGAGCTCACGAAGACCGGGCTGCTCTCGCGTGCCGGCGGTGCCGAGTACCTGCACAGCGTGACGAGCATGGTGCCGACCGCTGCCAACGCCGGGTACTACGCCGCGATCGTCGCCGAGAAGGCCGTGCTCCGCCGCCTGGTCGATGCCGGCACCCGCATCGTGCAGATGGGCTACGCGTCCGAGGGTGAGGTCACCGACCTCGTCAACAGCGCGCAGGCCGAGGTCTACAACGTCGCGGGCGGCGTCCAGACCGAGGACTACGTGCCGCTCACCGACGCCATCGGCGCCGCCATCGACGAGATCGAGGCCGCGAAGGGCCGAGACGGCCAGATGACCGGCGTGCCGACCGGCTTCAGCGGGCTCGACGGGCTGACCAACGGCTTCCACCCCGGACAGCTCATCATCGTCGCCGCCCGACCCGCACTCGGCAAGTCCACCCTCGCCCTCGACCTGTGCCGGGCGGCCGCGCTCAAGCACAACCAGACCGCCGCGTTCTTCTCGCTCGAGATGGGGCGGGCCGAGATCGCCATGCGTCTGCTGTCCGCCGAGTCGAGCGTGCCGCTGCAGAACATGCGCAAGGGCACCGTCGACTCCCGCGACTGGACGACCATCGCGCAGACCCGCGGGCGGATCAACGACGCCCCGTTCTTCATCGACGACTCCCCCAACATGACGCTCGTCGAGATCCGCGCGAAGTGCCGCCGTCTGAAGCAGCAGCACAACCTCAAGCTCGTCGTCATCGACTACCTGCAGCTGATGACCTCGGGCAAGCGCGTCGAGTCCCGCCAGCAAGAGGTCTCCGAGTTCTCGCGAGCCCTCAAGCTCATGGCGAAGGAGCTCGGCGTGCCGGTCATCGCGCTGTCGCAGCTGAACCGTGGTCCGGAGCAGCGTGCCGACAAGAAGCCGATGATCTCCGACCTGCGTGAGTCGGGGTCGATCGAGCAGGACGCCGACATGGTGATCCTGCTGCACCGTGAGTCGGCGTACGAGAAGGACAACCCGCGTCAGGGCGAGGCCGACCTCATCGTGGCGAAGCACCGCAACGGGCCGACGGACACGATCACGGTGGCGTTCCATGGGATGTTCTCGCGGTTCGTCGACATGCCGCAGTAGGGCCTTCGAGCTGTCCCGGAGGCGCCCTTTTTTGGTACCGGCACTACAGATTGGGCAACTTTTGAGATGTCCATCGCAGTCTTGGTCGCTGTAGGTTCCGTGCGGACATGGCACCTTCCGTTACACATGGCACAGACGTGGCACCTGCGGCTCAGCCTCGTCGTGTCAGCGCGGAATGTATAGTCATCGCGTGCTGACTATTGCCCCTCGGCTGGACGTTATGAACCGACTCGGCCGCGCCCTGTCAGACCCGACGCGGTCCCGCATCTTGCTCCGTCTGCTCACTGCCCCCGGCTACCCGGCCCGGCTGGCGGAGGAACTGGAGCTGACACGGACGAACGTGTCGAACCACCTCGCATGCCTTCGTGGCTGCGGGATCGTCGTCGCTGTACCGGAGGGACGCAGCACCCGGTACGAGATTGCGGACCCGCACCTCACTCAAGCCTTGGGCGCTCTCGTCGACGTCGTGCTCGCCGTTGACGACGGAGCCGCCTGCACGGACGAGGACTGCGATGTTCCCCTGTGCTGCGGAGTCGGCGCATGAGCGCCGCCGTGCAGCTCACAGCCCCGCTGTCGACCGCACGCCGGAGCGTGTTGCAGAAGCGGGTGCGGTGGATCGTCGCAGCGACGATCACGTACAACGTGATCGAGGCCGTGATCGCGATCGCCGCCGGCACGGTGGCGTCTTCAACGGCACTGATCGGGTTCGGCCTCGACTCGATCGTGGAAGTCCTCTCCGCCGCCGCGGTGGCGTGGCAGTTCGCCGGCCGTGACCCGGAAGCACGCGAGCGCACCACGTTGAAGGTCATCGCCGTGTCGTTCTTCGGCCTCGCGCTCTACGTCACCGTCGACGCCGCCCTCACCCTCGCCGGGCTCCGCGAGCCGGAACATAGCACCGTCGGGATCGTCCTCGCGGCGGTCAGCCTCGCAGTCATGCCGTTCCTCAGCCTGCTGGAGCGTCGAACGGGGAAGGAACTCGGCTCCGCGTCTGCGATCGCGGACTCCAAGCAGACCCTCGTATGCAGCTACCTCTCCGCCGCCGTCCTGATCGGGCTCCTGCTGAACACCCTGTTCGGATGGTCCTGGGCCGACCCGGTGGCCGGGCTCGTCGTCGTCTTCTTCGCCGTCCGCGAAGGCTTGGAGGCGTGGCGCGGCGACGCCTGCAAGCAGCCGGTGTCAGCGCTGACCGGTGAGCGCGACGTCGATACCTGCGACTGCTGCTGACCGGCTGGGCTTCCCATGCAGCGTGGGGAGCGGTTCCTGCTCGACTGGTTCGAGTTCGAGGCCGTCGAAGATGGGTACCGGCTCTGGTCCGCCGACGACCCGGAACCAGTTGCCGACGTCGAAGCCCTCCCCGAGCAGTGCCAGGTGTGCATGCAGCGCTCCGGACTGCGATTCCGATGCGACAGTCTCGACGACGCTGAACGCCGAGTCGCCGCATGCCGCTATCTCGGCCTCTAAACATCCGCTACTGGGCGAAATCAAGGACGTGCCATCTCCTACGAAACTGCAGACGTCGGCGCGCTCCCGTAGCCCTCTGATTCCGTGCGACAAGGGCCACATAGAGCCGAAACCTACAGTCGCGGGCATACCCGTGTAGGTTCCGCGGTCAGGCCGATGGCTTCCGCCGTCGCGGTTCGTCAGAAAGTAAGGGTCAGCGTCTGTGGCTGATCGTTGCGACGGTGCCAGTGCCCCACTGACCCGGCACCGTCGCCGCGACCTCACCGCGAATGGATGGCGAGCCGTGACCCAGGAGCGTGCTCTAACCGGGTCGCTTGCAGGCTAACCCGACTCGTCGTCAGGCTCTACCCTCGTGCCTCATACTGGCCCTGCTCCGGCTGGTTACCGGGGTAGAGCCCGAACGTGTCACCTGATCGGCGCGGAACGGCTCGGGTGGCGTCCGGGGTTGCCTTCCCGTACAGAGGGCGCCGCTCTCACCGGCCACCCCGTCGAAGGGGCTGCGGTGCCGGCTACGCCGTGTCTAGCGGTTGCCGGCGACGGGGATGTCCCAGTAGTGGGGTTGTTCGTACTGCTCGGACCAGCCGCGTCGCATCCGTGTCGCCGCCCGGTCAAACTCGGTCACGACGTCCGTGTCTGCGGTCAGGAGCGCCTGCAGACGGAGGCCGTCGTAGAGGGCGAGGAGCTGCTTCGCGCCTCGGACTGGATCCATCGTGGACGGTTCCCGACCCTCCCGCACATCAACAACCAGCCCCTCGTGGATCGCTTCCCGGAACCGCCGGTACATCGACCGGTAATAATCCGCCCCATCCAACGACGCGTCACTGGCCGAGGCGAGGCTGTAGGCCAGCAGCTCCATCAGCGCCGGCTCTTCCGCGTGCGCGGCCATCAGCGCGTGCATGTACGCGACCGTGCCCTTCTCGGCGATCAACGGCGCCAACGGTGCCGAGATCGCATGCGTCCACCGCTCCACCGTTGCAGCCAGCAGTGCACGATCTGTCGGGAAGAATTCCCGCACCGCTTCCGGTGTCATCCCTGCGTGCGCGGCCGCGACGACGAGGCTGAACCGGGTTACACCGCCGTCGTGCAGGGCGGTGATCGCACCGTTGATTGCCCGCGTGCGGGGAGCTTCTTCCGCCTCCGTAGTCTGGCTTGTCAGCGGGGCGAGGGGGTGCTTGCGGAACCACTCCAGCAACCCGCGGGCACGTGTCAGCCCCGCCGCCGGATCGAGGGCCTGACCGGACGCGAACAGGTCCCGGAAGCCGGGAACCTCGTGCACCAGCGGATCGAGCGGCTGGAACGCCATCGACCAGTCCGGGAACGACCGCTGAGCAATCGGCTCGTCAGCCAGGACCCGAACGTTCGTGTGCCGCGGATCGCGGCGAACCTGCTCGAACCGGGCGCCGACGGTCTCCTCGTCGCCCTCGAGGATCCCGAGGCAGTTCTCGCCCTTGTGCGCGAGGATCCCCGTCACCCCGAGTGCGGTGTTTCTCTCCCGTCCGACGGCGAGGATCTGCGCGAGTTCTGTGTCCGTGATCGGACGGGTCTGGGTGCTGGTGTAGACGATCGATCGCATCGGTTCTGGTCTCCCTGTTCTTCCCGGAACGCTGCAACTCCCGAGTGAAGCCCGGCATTGAGCCCGGCCGCAACCCCCCGACCGAGCACAAACACATCGACCGCGATGGACACATGGGAAGCTGGTGCCAAACCGAGCGAACCAAAGGCGTACGCGGACGATCGTCGTTGCTTCGGGTTCGACACGATCGTTGTGGCGGAGGCCGGTCCGGGAACAGGAGATTTAGGGGCCCGTCGCCATGACCCTGCTCGGTATGTGGCTCCTCCACCGCAACCAACGGCCGGACCGGAATTGGGGACTACCGCACGAGCGCTGATCCTATTGACGCAATTGAGACACCCGTCGCTGTTATGTACGAAGACCCGGCTCAGCTTCCTGAGCCGGGTCTTCACCGTGGGGGCCGTGGGCTACATCTGGCCGACGGTGCCACCGGCGGTGTCGCTGTAGTACCAGGAGCCGGTGGCGGGGTCTTGGTGGAGGGTGGGGTCGGTGGCAGGGTCAGCCGAGTGGCTGCCAGTGTCCTGGACCACAACAGAGGTGGTACCGGGTGTGGTGGCGGCCTGGGCGGCGGCGCCGGTGATGAGGGTCGCGGTCGCGGCTGTGGCCAGGGCCAGGGAGACGACGATGCTGCGACGAGTGCGGATGGCGGTCATGAGAAGGCTCCTGATCGAGGGTGTCGGGCCGGTTCTGGCCCTTCACCACCACATGTCCCGTAGCGTCAGCAGCTTTCATCGACGGCCCATCTTCTCGACTCACTCCCAGGCTTCCTGACGTGTGAAAGATGGTGGGGGATGGCGGACGTGTCGAGGTGTGAGCGTGTCGGAAGAAAGTGAGCATGCCCGGTTCAACGAGGTCGCCGGAGTCGTCGTCGAGCCGGTGCGGAGATATCTGTACCGGCGAGTAGACCAAGCGACGGCGGACGATGTCCTCAGCGAGGTCTTAGTCGTGCTGTGGCGCAGAGGGATCGAGGTCCCGGTAGGCGGCGAGATCCCGTACGCGATCGGGGTTGCCCGGCTACAGCTGCAGAACGCTCTTCGCTCGATGCGCCGCCAGGAGCGGCTCGTCGCCCGGATCATCACCATCGACCCGCCACATGAGTCAGTGTCCGAGCAGGGCGCAGGGGATCCGTGGGTGGGCCTGGTGCGACAGGCTCTTGGTCAACTTGGCGAGTTGGACGCGGAGGTTCTGCGCTTGCACGTGTGGGAAGAACTCGCGGTGTCGGAAGTCGCGGAAGTGCTCACGATGACGCCGAACGCGGTCTCGATACGGCTACACCGGGCGAAGAAGAAACTCGCCGACAAAATCCGAAAGATGGCACCGGGTGTGGGACATACAGCAGCGAAGAAAGGAGGACAATCATGACGAACAACCGCCACGATACCGACGAAGCCGGTGACAACCAGGTCCTCGCGTGGATGCGCGAGGCAGATCCGACCTCTGCCCTGAGCCCACTGTCGGCACCGCAGCTTGAACGTCTGAAGCAAACCGCCACGACCACCACCAGTAGTATCGCTCCTCCCCGCGCCCGCAGCCGTCGCCGCTTTTTCGCCATCGCCTGCATCCCTATCGCAGCGACGGCCGCGGTCATCGGCGGAGTCAGCCTGGTCGGGCCGAGCAGCACCAGCGGCGGGGTGACCGCGCTGTCTGCACCCGCTGCGGGCGGGCCAGCGGCCATATGCGCCAAGGTCACCCCAGAAGCACTGGCGACGTCCACGCTGGCGTTTCGAGGCACGGTCACCTCCACCGCGGACGGCCTCGTGACCTTCCGAGTCGACGACGTCTTCTCTGGCAATGCCGAGAAGACCGTCACTGTTCCCCAAGGCGACCCAAAAGCCCAGGTCGACGGTGCTGCGCCAGTGTTCAAGGACGGCACCACCTACCTCGTCGCCGCGACCAAGAACGTCATCCGGTCCTGCGGCCTCTCCGGTGAAGACACCCCCGAACTCGACGCCCTCTACGACCGCGCATTCTGACAATGCCCAACCCCAAGACGGTGCACACGCCGCCCCACAAGGTCCCTCAATGGCGCGCCCCACACGTGCCCCCGGAGCGAACACGTCGCGACACCGCCGTCATCGCCGTTGTCGACGCGATGGTCCTCAGGCTGTCGCTCAGCAGCGAGGGACCACCACGCTTTGCTCCGCCACCTCTTCAGCAAGTGAAGACCGCCACCCAACTTTCCTAGCGGTTCACATAGCGGCAGACGCCCTCACGGCACGCCCATCGTTGCGGGGGCGCCACACTGTCCCGCAGGAAATAGCAGCCCACGGAAAGGGATATCAGCGCATTGCCTGCCTATTTCGAACGCACAGCACCTGGACATTGGGTGGTGCGCGATACCACTGGTGCCGTGGCCGGGACAATCAGACGCAACGGTAGAGCCTTCTCAGTCGCCAGCGACCCTCCGATTGATACTGCGAGCTTACCCACGTTCGCGGAAGCCTTTTCATGGCTTTTCAGCCCCGAATTCGCTCAACTTCCGCCAATTCAATCGGTGACGGACAAAATCGTCGCCTCGGCGAGCTGGAAGTCGATCGCCTGCCAAGGCTTTCTCACGGAACTTCCTGCGCGCTGAGTGCGACGACCGCGACCGCCGGTCCACAATTCGCTGCGACAACGGTGCCAGGCTCCTACTGCCGGCGCCGCTCCCTGCACCATGACCGTGTCCACGACGGCGGTCGTCGAGCGGCTCGTCGCGTCCGACCATGTCGAGCGCCACGCCCCCACTTGCCGAGGTGCCGTCGGCGACCACAGGCAACCTCTCACGAGAAGCGTTGACATCAGCATGCGGGAACGGGGTGAGGCCGGCTTGTTCGGGTCAACCAGCCTCACCCTGGAGCGATCCTTCCGCTCTGGCCGAGAACCACTCGGTTGATGCAAACGTATAGACTTTTGGTTGTGGATGCAACCATCAGTTCGGGGTGCCGGACGTTGGCTACGCGGCTGACGCGCACATGATGGGTGGTGGCCCGAAGCCGGATTCGAGGCGATCACGCCGTCACGTCCAGGTCCAGGTCCAGTTCGGAGGGTCTGGCGAAGGAGGACGACCACGGTAGGCGTGCCCACAGCACATGCCGCGCCTCCAGCGAGGTCGCCGACGGTATCGACAGAGTGCGCAGCGGCGTCGAGATCGTGTCGCACCTTGAAGATCGTGGTCCCGTGCGCGGCGCCAGGGCCGTCAAGCAGTTCGGGCTCTGCAACCTGGCGCGCCACGTCGAGGAACTTCGTCGGTTCGTCGAGGATTGGCAGATCAGTCGCCTTCGCGATCCAGACGCCTCACCGCTGTCCGCCGTTCAGGTTGTCAACGCCCCCGCGCCGACACTGCGATGGCACCGGCGACCTCGAGGTCCCGAGCGACCGAGGCGTCACCCTCCGGGCTCTACCGCTGGAACGCTTGAGGTTACAGGTATCGTCCGTGTCCGGCGAGGCCGACGGGCCCGATCGCCGCAGGCATGATCGGCTGCTGCGGCAGGAACTCCATCGCCTCTGGAGCTTCACGCGTCGTTGCGGGAAGGCACCGCCTACGTGTGTTGACCAACAGAGCCCGAATAAGTCAGCTGCCGGTGGGCAGAGTCATTCACAGGATATGGGTGCCTTCTTCACCCAGGGTGCGGGTCAGCGTGCCACCGAGCAGCTCGGCACATTCCCGGAGCCCGACCATCGCGTGATGCGCGCTAGGTCGCCCCGGCTCCGCGACCAGCTCCGTCAACACCCTCCCGCCCGTCGTCGTGATCTGTAGGTGTACCTCCGCACCGGGTGCGTGCTTCCGGGCGTTCGTGAGCCCCTCCTGCACCAGACGGAACACCGCACGCTGCACCGCCGTCGGTAACGGCCGGTGCAGCTTCACGTGTGAGTGCACGACAATTCCGCTGCACGTTAACAGGCCCGGCAGGTCCTCCAAGGTTGGTTGCGGCGCCGGCCGTCCAAGTCGACACGCTCTGGTCTCGAACAGGAGGCACTGAGGCTTGAACGACGGGGTGCCTCCAACGACGGACGTCGCGTGGGCCCCCTCGCTGAGGCCTGACCGACGGGAACGTCTCCCGACGGAGGGTAAGGCAAGCCTCCGAGGGTCGTGGGGGCGGCAGCGCCGCTCGAGAACTTCGCCCAGTTTTGGGTGGACACCTCAGTTAGACGGTCAGATCGACTACCATGGTGAGTACAAACAGAGCCCCGATCGGCTGGATCGAGTGGGGGCTCTCATACAGCAGATCGGGGCTGAGGTGTCTTGGTAGGACGTCCTCGACCTTAAGGGTTCCGCAACTCTTACGCCAGTCGGCCACATGGTGGACAACGGCGTGCATCTGCCTCCTCGGAGGAAGTCCTCGGCGGTGCTGCGATTCGCTGGGTGTGGGTGGTGTTCTTCGCCGACTCACGGCCCATTGAAAGCTCCGCCGTCGCGGGTCTTCCTCTTCTCAAGTGCCAAGGAGGCACATCTTGAAGAGCAACCCCCGTGGTTACACGGTCACCTGCCCACACTGCCGCACGAAGTTCCTCATCGGCGGTTACTCGCCGGGGATGATCCGGTGCGGCGCCTGCGGCCGCGCGTTCAACTTGCGCTGAGGGCTGTGAGGTGGTGCTCCTTAACGGGCACCACCTCACATCAGCCGGGCGCGCTGCTGAACGCGCGGCCCACCCTTTGCACCCGATGACGAGCGCGAGGGGCCATGGCCCCGACCAGGATGAGTTAGGACGAATAGTGGGCAAGTCAGACGACGCACGACGCAAGCTGGCCGAACTCGCGAAGAAGCGAGCGGCAGTTGAAGCGGACATCAGCAAGGCCGAGAAACGGAAGGGTGGGAAGGACGCGGAAGCTGCATCGAAGGCAGCACGCGCGGCATCGACAAAGAGCGATTCGTCCCGCCGCATGTATCTGCGGCAAGCGGAGACGGCGCGGAACGCCGCAGCCAGCGAGCAGAAGAAGCTCGCCGCGCTCGCATCGAAGCGGGCGGACCTCAGTAAGCAAGAAGCGACCGTAAACCGGGACCTGAACACCGCGATTCAGCGAGAGAACGCCTCTGCCGCTCGACAGGCGGACAAGGACCGCCGCGACGCTGAAACCGCGCGCCGCGCAAACGAGCGTCAGCGGCAACAGGACCGCCTAGAACAACAGCGCCACCAAGCAGCCGTCGCCAACCAGCTCGCCCGAACAGAGGGCCGCCTCGGTGCCCAAATCGCGGCGCTGCGGGAGCCAAAGGCCGAACCGCTCCGGATCCTGTACGGCACGGCGACACCCGACGGTGACCTCCGGGTCAACCAAGAGATACGGCGAGTGGAAGCGGCCGTGCGCTCGGCGGTGCACCGCGACCAGGTCTTGATTCAGCACGCTCCTGACATCACCAGCGGTGACCTGCTCGACTACGTCACGTCGTTCCGGCCCCACGTCGTGCACTTCTCCGGCCACGCGAACGCCGACGAGCTGTTCTTCGACGACGGATCGTTGGAAGGCGCCCACCGAAGCCTCCCGATCAGCACGTTCATGGAGGCCCTGTCCGCCGCCGACGAGCCGCCCCAGCTGGTGGTTCTGAATGCATGCGAGTCCGCCGAAAACCTGCAACCACTCCTCGCGGGAGTGCCGATCGCCATCGGCATGAAGGCCTCGGTCGGTGACGCGGACGCGATCACCTTCGCCACCCGTTTTTACCGAGCGGTCGCTGACGGCCAGTCAGTACAGGGCGCGCTTGCGCTCGCAAGCGCCGACATGAAGATGAACGGCCTCGACGACTACGACCTGCCCACGATCGTCACCGCCGACGACATCAACCCCGCCTCGGTGCGACTCGTCGTGAACGACACACCTGAATCGGAGCGATGAGACGCGAAGTCCCGAGGACACAAAGGCGGTGCAGGAAGCACTGGCAGCAGCGAACCCCCGCTGGGAGTCGAGTTAGTTAATGCGCGAAGCGTACGAGATTAGTCCGCGTGCGTCCGCCTGGCGAGAAGTCATCAGCGGTCTCACCTGGGCATTTGGATCGGCGGAAATTCGCTACACCAACGTGGCCGTGGACGGCTTCGATGACAACGCGGTCGTCCGACTGCGGCTCTTCACTGACGTGCACTTGATCATGGCCGACATCGCAGGTGACGAGTCAAAGCGGGACACCAGCATCACGGTCATTCCGCTCGGCCGTCCCCGCCAGCTACGCCTGTTGCGCACACCTCCCCTCACCGCGAGCGAGACCGGTCTTACGGGGCCGAAGCGGATGCGCCTCGCGCTTAACTTCGACGGCACGCCGGAACCGATCTACGTCGGGGACGAACAAACGATGACGTCGAGCACCGCGCTGGCGGACTACAGCGAAACGCTTCTCGCTCAACTCCGCTGAGCGCGTCGCGACAACACAGTCAGCTCACGACAACGAAGACCTTCGGGTTGTAGGCCTGAAGGAGGAAGGAGGGGCAAGGTGGCTCTTCGATTCAGCGTTGGCAAGAACAAGGGCGGACAGCCGAGCTGGTGGCTCTACGGAGCAAACGGCGAGAAGGTTGCCTTGGCCGGCGAGACCTTCGCTTCAGGAGCGAATGTTCGCCGATCAGCCGTAGAGTTCCGCGACGGCGCCGCGATCGCAAAGTACGAGGTGTACGTCGATGCCGGGTCAGCCTGGCGCTGGAGGGCGTGGCGGTCAAGCGACAAAGTCGCCGCCTCGGGGTAAGCGTTCCTGTAGCTTCCGCGCGTTCACGCCCGACGACCAGGTGGTTTCGGACGACATGGCACCACGCACGATGGTCGGCTTCCGCGGCAGTCGACATATTCCATCGAGTCGATCTTCGCTAACGAAGCGGATGAGCCTTCCGTCTGCCAGTCTCAACTTATGATCGGTTCTCACGTACGGGTAAGCCGGGGTCCTGCTGCGTTGACCGTCGCGGTGTGCCTCAGCGCCGTTCTCGTCGGATGCGCCCAGCAGTAAACTGACCCGCTCGAGGTCAACTTCAGCTGCTAATTCCGTGCACTGTCGACGAAACGTGCGAGACGCGGGTTCTGGAACCCGTGCCATCCGTGGTACATCATCCCTTCCTGTTGCGCTCCCTGATCCATAAGTTGGAAGACGGATCGAAGCTCATCGTCGGACCTCGCCGAAAACACCGAGCGGGCTCGGTCGTCATCGAGCACTGCTAGAAACGCTGGCTCCGCCCGGGCCGAACGGTAGAACGAGAAATTAGGGTAAGCCCCAAGCCTGCTGTCCTCGGGATCCGTAGTGGCAATACCGCGTAAGACGTCGAACTGCACTAGCAGCGTCACCGTGTCTGCTCGACCCGTCTCGTCGAGGAGAGCGAACAAATGATCTGCGATGGGGGTGGCGTCCGCGATGACGCCGGACCGTGTCAGGTCCTCGTCCTGTCGAGCCTGTGTGGAACGCGCCGCCATGACCTCAGCCTTGCGAAGCAGGCTCGTCCAATAGCCGTTGTGCGTGTAAGTCGGAGCGAGACGAGCGAGGGCGTAGATCTGTTGCCAGCGCTTCTCGTTAACCAGAGCAGCACCCAGGGCCATGGCGCTGGTCATCACGAGGCGATGGCTCGTCACGAAGGTCGACGGATACTGCATGTACTCGTCGTCGTTGGCGCTGTAGATCGTTCGGTAGCTCTCCATCACCTCTGTGAACGGGTCGGAGAGGCCGTACCGCGCCGTCAGCACTGCGACGATGTTCAGCCGATCAAACTCGCGCTGAACCTCGACAGCTGCGGCTTCGTTGTCGACGTCTCCGTTCGCTCGCGCCTGCTCGACGATGCCCCGAGCCGTGTTCGTTATGCGGCGCACTAGAGTGTCGAGGCCTACGGCGTCCTGCCGTCGAATTAGTTCAGTGGCCGCAACAGTGAAGGAATCGACCGGGATATCCGTCGTGAGGTTCACGTAACCGGCCCCATCCAAATTGGGCGACGCCTGCCGAATGGTCTCGAAGATGTCCTTTCGCCACTCCTCTTTCCGCACCGCCACAATGCGCTCAAGGATGCCCCTGGCCTCGTGTTGATTCCACCGCACACTCGACGTGCCTCTCCGCACGAACACATCGCTTTCCCGCCATACGTCACCGCCCTCGTGTCCGGCGTCCTTCGTCATGATGCGCAGTCCGTCTTGGTGCGGCCCGATGCCAATCAGCAGATAGGTCGAGTTCTCCCACACGAGAAGGCTGGCGCTGAGGTCGAGAGGTTCACCGAGAACCTTCACGACCTTCGAGCGGATCTTCTGCTCGTCGTAATCGCGTGGATTGGCGGGCGAGAACGTACCACTGGGCGAGCCGTCGTCGTTGGCACCAACGACCACATATCCGCCGTCGGGCAAGGACTCCATGGCTGCGAAGTCTTTGCACAACTCGACCAGGTCCCGCTTGTCGCCTGGGTTCCAGGTGGACTTGTACTCCAGGTCCGGCATCTCAGCAGCGCGACGCAGAAGCGCCGACAACACATCGACATCGACAGGTTTGACCATGAGGCGAAGGCTACTGCTCGGTCTCCGGTGCTCGCCACCGCGCGCGTGTCCGTTGACGGGGGTGCTGGCTAAGGTCCGAAGATATGGAAGCAACGACGCTTGAACCCCGCACTTTGGCCCCTGGCGACACTGTCGCGGTTGTTTCCCCGGCGTCGTGGCCGGAGGACTCCGTACCTGGCTGGATCGCTCAACAGGTCGAATCGTGGGGCCTTCGGGCGGTCATCCCTCCGCATGCGCTGGACCACCGCGGCTACCTCGCCGGCACCGATTCCGACCGGCTCGCGGACCTCAACAGTGCCATCCGTAACCCAACGGTTCGGGCCGTGATCGCTTCGACCGGGGGATGCGGCAGCTTCCGTATCGCCCCGTCCGTCGACGTCGAGGCGTTCCGCGCCGACCCCAAGCTGCTCATCGGGTACAGCGACATCACAGCGCTGCACTGCGTGTGGGACGCTGCCGGCGTTCCGACCCTGCATGGCGCGATCGCCGGCGCTCACGCTGACCACGTCTGACGGCTACTCATGGAGGGCGCCCAGACCACCGTCGACGCTGATGCTAGCGCCCTCTCGGCGAGGCTCACTACGACGGGGCATGCTGAGGGGGCGCTCTTCGGCGGCAATCTCGAGATGTTGGCGCGGTCGGTCGGGGTCGTGGACCTCGACCTCGCGGGCAGGATCTTCCTCCTCGAGATCAACCGTGCCGCGGGGCTGGGGATGGTGGACCGGGCGCTGACGCAGCTGCGGTACTCCGGAGCACTCGATGGCGTTGCGGGCGTCGCGCTCGGCAGCATCCATCAGTTCGCCGGCTACGAGGACCGGGGCTGGACGATCCTCGACACCCTCCGTGACCACCTCGATGCGCTCGGCGTCCCTGTCCTCGGCGGCCTACCGCTCGGGCACATCGAGGACCTCGTCACCGTGCCTCTCGGTACGCATGCCGTCCTCGACGTCGATCATGGTCGACTGATTACCTCTGCACCGTCCGGAAGGTGATCGGCCATCGGACACGTCAGTGACGGCGCCGCAGATCGCGCACGGGACAGACCCACCTGCTCTGGCGAAGCGCCGGTGCCGGAGCAGGTGACCCGTCCGCGGAACTTGTCGCAAGCGACAAGTCGGTGACAACTCGCCCCGGAAAGTGACAAGTTCCCGCGTAACCTACACTTCCGCAGCCGCGCCAACGCGCAACGTGCAGCCGACAACGTTCGCCTGAACGCCGGAAGTGCCGGTGGTCTCTGACAGGCCTCAGCTCACACAGCTCATCACTTCGCCGGCCGGACGGACGCGGGCCACCGGCGCTCGCTATGCACTGCTCAGCGGCCTCGCGGACCAGGTGATGCTGCCGCCCGGCCTCAGCCGCCCGCGCCGGAGCCAGCTCATGAACGCTGCGGCCTACACGATGCGGGAACGTCGCCCGGCTGAACTAAACTGGTCGTATGCCCAACCGGTCCTCACGATGCAGTGCTGGTGGCCCGTTGGTGTTCGCCTACTACCCCGTCAAGCTCACGCCCTCCGCAGATGCCATCGAGGCTGCTGCCGCAGAGTTCGAAGAGCTGATGCGGCGACCTGGCCGTCGTTGGTCACCGACAAGCTGGCGGCTCGAGCGGCGACGTTTCACCCGTCGGCTCGAGGCTGCTTGCGCGGGCGAGTTGGAGCCCGTGACCCATGTGAAGGACATCGATCGCGGGGCGCACGAATACCTCTTCGAGATCCGGTGGGACATTGGCGTCCTCGAGCACCGCGATGGCCGCGACGTGCACAGCACGGTGCCCGTCCGGCTGTACCACGCAGAACCGACGACGATGACGGACGTGATCCTCGGTCTCCATCTTCACGAGAAGGAGATCGTGGAGGACGACACCGCCGCGACCAACGACCTGCAGGACATCGAAATTGACAAGGCGATCAAGCGGTTCCACGACGGGAGGCCCGTGAAGTGGGGCATCGTCTGACTGGACGCCCACAGCTCAGCGGTATAGACTAAAATCTATGAACGACGAGACGTCCCGACTCGACGCTCGCGCGGACTCCCTCCTGGAGTCCAGCGAGAACCTTCTGAAAGGACTCATCGCGCTTCGGAAGAAGCACAACCTCTCCCAGGCCGAGGTCGCCGAGCGCATGAGCGTCAGCCAGCCGACTGTAGCCGCGTTTGAGCGTTACGACGCCAACCCCACACAGTCCACAATTCAGCGCTACGCCATGGCAGTCGGCGCCCGGATCACGATCACGGTCATCGACGACTGCGAGGAGCACCAGATCAGCGACGACCGATTTTCGTCCGTGCTCAGCGCCTCCGGAACCTGGTCGAAGGCACGTCGCGTCCCGGTGTCCGTGATTGAGCAGCAGAGGTCTTTCACGAGTGCCTGAGCAAGGCATCACCGTCCAAGACGTTGTCGATGTTTCGGACCTGATCGACGTGTCGTACTACGAGCTGTCCGCCGCCCAGAACGACAACTCGGCGCCCGGCGCTCCTGAAGGCGATACGCAGCTGCATCTCGCTCAGGAGATGAGCTACGGAACCCGCGACGACGACCGAGGGTTCCGGGTGCAGATCAGGACCACTATCGACGCCCCCGACCAGGGCAAGGTTGTCATCGGCGTCAGCGCCGCCTGGCAGTACTCCGGTGAATCCGCGCAAGCCATCTCCCGCGCAACGATGCTGGACTTCATCAACAACGTCGCGGTGATGGTGCTGCTGCCGTACATCAGGGAAGCAACTTCGGACCTCACCCGCCGCGTGTTCGGCAGCGCCCTCGTGCTGCCGATGATCCAGCGCGGCCAGATCGGGTTCGCTGAGACTCACGCGTCAGACACCTGAGGCCCGACCTCTCGACACCCGCCCGCGACGGAGCCAGATGCCGCTGTTCGAGCGTCCCGCGGTCGCTTACGAGCTGAGAAGGGAACACGCCGTGGGGCGACTAACATCGGCTCCGCGGCGCCGTCGCGTCGGCGATCCCTGCCCCGACTGTCGGCTCTCCTCGGTAAGCTGGGGGTCCGGAAGAAGGAGGCCCCTCGTGTCGACGATCGCACCGTCGCCTCTGTCGAACTCCGCTATCGCCGAGTACGCAAGACGTGTTGCAGCAGCCCATGGCGAGTACGAACAGGGCAGCCGCCTCGATCTGATGCGACTCGTCGGCGTGCTCGGCGGACGCGTTGAGACCTCCATGGACATCGTCGCGCCCGAGGCGCTCACGGTTCACGAGCCGGGCAACTTCACGGTCCATCTGCCCCCACTGACCTCGGACCGGCGCGACCGCTTCACCATTGCGCATGAGCTGGGGCACTACTTCTTGCACTACCTGCACCCGCAGCAGCAGGGTCGAATGGCATTCGGGCGGGGCAGCCGCAACCGTGCCGAGACGCAGGCGAACATCTTCGCCTCGTCGCTGCTGATGCCAGCGGACGCGTTCGTCGCAGCCGCCGAGCGTTATGGGCACGATTGGTGGCGTGTCGGCGACGAGTTCGGCGTTTCCCCCAGCGCCGCGTCGGTGCGCGCCCAGGTCCTCGGACTCATCTGACCGGTGGCGAAGGTCAGCAAGTCCAAGCTGTTCGTCTCGTGCGATCTGGTCGGATCGACGCAGTTCAAGCAGAAGCAGCCCGGATGGCAGAAGGTGTTCCTGTCGTTCTATCGGGAGTTCCCGCAGTTCGTCGCGCGAGAGAACGTCCGGCATGCTGCAGCCGCGGGCCAGGAGCCGCCGACGTTCGAGCTGTGGAAAGCGGTCGGTGACGAACTCATCTTTGAGGTGCACGTTCGTGCGGAGGAGGAAGTGGGTCTTGCGATTCGGGTGTGGCTCGCCGCCATGCGGGCGTACGAGACCGAATCGCTGGCGGACTTCGGGCTCGCCCTCAAGGGCGGTGCGTTCGTCGCGACCTTCCCGGGCCCCGACAGCGAATCGACGATCCCTCGCGACCCCATGATCGAAGACTCCGACGACCCGGTCGTGATCCTCAACAGCACTGCACTGCACGGCAAGCGGACACACACGAAGTTCTTGTACGACTACTTCGGTCCGAGCATCGACACCGGGTTCCGGATCTTCGGGCTCTCCTCGCGCCGCTACTTCACCCTCAGCGTCGAGGCAGCTTGGGCACTGTCAGCAGCCGCGTACACCGCGGCGGGTTCGCAGCTCCTCCAGGACCTGCACCACGTCAACGACGTTGTCTTGCACGGTACCCATGCACTGAAAGGGGTGTGGGCCGGGCGTGAGTACCCCGTCTTCGCAGTCGACCGGGATAACGGCGACGCGGTCAACGTCGCGCTGGCTCAGCTGCGCACCACGGACATGACGCCCAACAAGGTGATGGACGTCTGCCGGGCATGCCATCAAGACCCGTCATGGCCGTCGAGCCTGTATCTGCCCGCCTCCAACGACGCGGCCTTCTGTAACGAGCCGTCCGATGCTATGAAGCCGCTGCTCGACGCCGAGTCCCCGCTGAACCCTCCGGCACAAGGGGCCGCTGAGGAACCCGGCGGCGACAACTTGGACGACAAGGCACCCCTGGGTTAGGGACCGCGCGCAAGTGTAATGCGCCGTCGCCGGAGCATCGTGCGTCATTGTCCCGCTCGTAGTGTCCGACATGTCCTCGATCGAACGGGTGTCGTTGCCGGTTGGCGCGAGTCGTCGTCGGCGGCCCGGCACCGCGACGTTGACCAGTGGCCGCACTGCCTGCGTATCAGGGCTGAGGGTTCGGCGGCATAATCCTCGATACGCGCTCGGCTTGCGTCGCCGACCACGCCGCCGGCGCGATGCGGCTCCGCACGCACAGTGCAGCTGGACTGTAGGAATAACTCTCCGGCTTGGGCGGCTTCGTCAGTGCTCGGAGGTGAGGCCAATGACGGCGTCGACGGAGACTTCGACGAGGAGGTCAGGAGATGCGAGCGCGGAGATGCCGACGACGGTGTTAGTGGGCAGGACCTCGGCAAACAGTTCGCCGTGCACGGCACCGACGGCGTCGAAGTCACGGTCGATATTGGTCAGGTAGACGGTGGTGCGGACGACGTCGGTGAGGTCGGCTCCGGCGTTCTGTAGCGCCTTCTCGATGCGGTGGAAGATCTCGCGGGTCTGCGCTTCGGCGGTGTCGCCGACACCGCCAGAGGTGGTGCCGGAGATGAGTACGAGGTTGCCGATCTTCACGGCCCGGGAGTAGCCGAGGATGGATTCGCGGGGCGAGCCGCCGGGGATGTTGGTGCGCGTGGCCATTGGTTGACCTTTCAGACGGTGAGGTCGGCGATGCGCCGCCAGCGGGTGGAGAAGTCGGCCGCGCGGTCTGGGGACCACTCCGGCTCGAACGAGAGGGTGGGCTTCCAATCAACGATCGCGTCCTCGAGCGTGAGGCCGGGGGTGACGGCGACCCGTGCGAGGGCGGCAGCGCCGAGCGGCGTGGCGTGCTGCGACGGGTACACGTCGACCGGGATCTGCACGAGGTCCGCGACGGACTGCATGAGCACCTTGCTCTGCGTGAGGCCACCATCGACGCGGAGCCGCTGCAGCGGTTGGCCAAGGTCCTGCGCCATGCTGCGTGCAACCTCGGCGACTTGAGCTGCGATGCCTTCGAGGACGGCGCGGACGAGATGCTGGCTGCTGGTGGAGAGCGTCATGCCGGTGATGGTTGCGGTCGCGTCGGGTCGCCACCAGGGCGCTGCAAGTCCGGCGAGGGCCGGGACGCACATGACGCCTTCGGAGTCGGCGGAGGCGGTCTGGTCGAGGTCGCGGGCGCTGTTAATGAACGTCAGCTGTTCCAGCCACCGGACGGCAGATGCGGCTGTGTAGATCTGCCCGTCCAGGCAGTAGAGGCTCTTTCCGGCGTGCTGCCAGGCGATCGACGTCGACAATCCGGACCTGGAACGCACCGGGTCCGTGCCGGTGTTCGCGAGCAGGAACGCGCCTGTGCCGAACGTGCATTTCGCCTCGCCGGCGACGAGGCACCGCTCAGCGACGAGGGCGGCTTGTTGATCGACGATCAGCCCGCCGACGGGGATCTCACCACCGCCGAAGAGCGACGTCACCCCTGCGACTTCGGTATTCGACAGGATCTGTGGCAGCCGTTCTCGGTCGAGGCCGAACAGTGCCAACAGCTCGGGATCCCACATGCCAGAGTCGAGGTCGAGGACGAGGGACCGACTCGCGGTGGAGATGTCGGTGACGAACTCTCCGGTCAGCTGGTGGATGAGCCAGCTGTCGGACGTTGTGACGACACCATCGGTGGTGATGTTGCGGCGAATCCACGCCTGCTTCGGGGCGGAGAAGTAAGGGTCGAGGACGAGTCCGGTCTTCTGGGCGATCCGTTCGGCGTGCGGACGAAGCTCGGCGCAGATGCTCTCCGACCGTCGGTCCTGCCAGACGATCATCGGTGACAGCGGATTGCCCGATTCCGGGTCCCATGCGAGAACCGTCTCACCCTGGTTGGCGAGGGTGACCGCGTCGATGGCGACCTGCGCTTCGGTGACAGCCTGACGTCCGGCGGTGAGGACGGAGTCGAGGAGCGCATGCGGGTCCTGCTCGACACCGCCGCCAGGGAGATACGTCGGACGAACGGGGACCTCACTGAGCGCAAGCACGCTGCCGCCTCCGTCGACGACGACTGCCTTGGTGCCGGAGGTGCCCTGATCAATGGTGAGGACGGTCGTCATCGCCGCACCTGCTCGATGTCTGTCTGCGCTGCGGCGTGCCGATTCGCGGTGCGACGCCACCACTCATCCTGCAGCACTGCCCGGTCGGCGATTGGGGTCGGCGCCTGCTGGGCGGTTGTTTTGATGCCCAAGCCGGGCAGCAGGTCGGCGACGTAGGCGCCGATGCCGAGCGACGCTGACAGGCCCGTTGAGCGGATTGCGGCGACGTTGATGAGCTTGTTGGACGCGTCGGAGACACCGATGACGTAGTTGGTGCCACGGCCCGCGGGGCGGAGGCCCGCGTAGGTCGCGATCGGGTTCAGCCCTTGCAATGCCGGGTAGTTCGCCACCGCCTTTTCCAGCACCTCGGTGTGCGCCTCGGGACGGACCGACCAGTCGTTCTTGTCCTCGAGGTCGACCGCGGTGGGTCCCGCGACGACGTGACCGTCGAGGGTCGGGAACACCAGCACCCCCTTCGTGCGCTTGGTCGGCACGGGCAGGACGATGTGGTCGAGGGTCTTACCGTCGGGCAGCTCAAAGACGAAGAACTCGCCCTTACGGGGGTAGATCTCGAAGGAGTCGTCGCCGAAGAGGCGAGCGATGTCATCGGCGTGGAGGCCTGCGCTGTTGATGGCCAGCCTTGCAGTCACCTCGCCGCCGTCCTCGAGCTGCAGGGCGACGCCATCGTCGGACGTTGACGCGCTGATGACGCGGGCATTCCGTTCGACCTGCGCACCCGCGGCGACCGCTGAGCCGGCAAGGGCGAGTGTGAAGGCCACCGGATCGGTGACGGACTCGCCCGGTACCAGGAGCGCACCGTCGGATTCGCGGATGCTGACCTCGACGCCGTTGGTCGCCGCGTTCTCGGCGAGTCCGCGGATCGTACTGTGATCCTCCGGCTGGTGTGGGATGAGTTCGGCGCCAGCGCGGATGACCGGCACATCGAGGGCTTCGAGCACGGCGGGGCGGATGGCGGCGCTACGGACGATCAGCTCGGTCTCAAGCTGACCGGGTGTGGAGTCGAACCCGGTGTGCAAGACGCCACTGTTGGTGCCGCTGGCGGAGTAGGCGAGGTCGGAGTCGGACTCGAGGAGCACGACGTCCACGCCGCGGTGAACGAGGGTATGAGTGATGGCCGCGCCGACGACGCCACCGCCGATGACGGCGACAGTTGCGGAGATGCTTCGTGTGGTCATGAGATGCCTTTCGAGGTGGTGCGAGTTCAGAGCTGGTCGGCGGTGGTGACGGTGCCGGTGTCGAACGCCTTATCGACGTCGACCATGGCGGGCATCGTGAGCCCGTCGCGGCCGCGCGTGATGAGGAGGTAGGCGAGGTAAACGACCCCAATCGCGATCATGACTGCGACGTACAGCAGCGGCTGCAGGAATGAAACGTCGCGGAAGATCAGCAGTTCGTAGATGAGCCAGATCCCGGCGAACACGATGATGGGCACCTCCCATTTGCCGAGGGAGAAGCCCTTGCTGGCGGGCAGCGCCTTCCGCTTGATGGCGTACATGAGCACGGTCCCGGCGTAGATAATCGCGGGTAGTAGCGTCGCGGCGGAGAACAGGGAGAAGAGTGCATCGCTGGTGTTCGCGAAGATCGCGAGGATCAGCTGGCTGATGACGAGGACGAACGCGGTGGCTGCGACCGGGGTCGCGCGTGAGCGGCTGACGGTCCGCAGGAGCTGCCAGCCCGGGAACCGCTTGTCGCGGGACATCGCCCAGACGAGGCGGCTGCCGCTGAGGGTGATGACCAAGCCGCAGGAGAAGATGGAGATGACGACCAGGACCAGCAGGATCTTCCCGATCACCGGGCCGAGCACCGAGGTGATGATGGTTGCGACGGGGGTGCCGGAGTCTGCGAGGCCGGAGGTGCTGGAGGCGAGGGCGGTGACGGCAATGAGGAACAGCATGCCGAGGACACCGAGGGACAGCACCGCTTGAATCATGGCCTTGGGAATGACCCGCTCCGGATTGCGCGTCTCTTCGGCGAGGTTCGCTGCGGACTCGAAACCGACGATGGTGAACGCGCCGAGGAGGAAGCCGAGCGGGAACGGGCCGGCGTGAGTGAGGTCACCGAAGCTCCAGTACCCCTCGCTGGGGATGGGAGCAGTGGCGAACAGGTGTGCGAAGTCGAGTCGGCCGACGACGGCGCCGACGACGAACAGCAGCACGGTGAGGCCGATCATGCCGATGATCTGCACGGTGACGGCGACGGTGTTGACGCGGTTCGTCAGAGCCGTAGAGATGGCGACGAGGACTGCTTGGAGCAGCATCACGACCCCGGTGATGGCCCAGTTGTTCGCGGCCGTCGCGGTGTAGCCAAACAGTTCAGGAAGGATCGTGGCTGCGATCGTGTAGTCCACAGCGACCACTACGACGATGAGGAAGGCGAACGACACCCAGCCCATCAGCCACCCGGCGATCGGGTTCGCGATCCGGGACACCCACTGGTAGGCGTAGCCGCTGATCGGCATGCGAGCGGCGAGTGCTCCAAAGATCGCCGCCACAGCTACCTGCCCGACAGTCGCAATCGGCCACGCCCAGATCCCGCGGGGACCCGAGGTGCTGATGACGGAGCCGTAGGTAGTGAAGATGCCGGTGGCGATGGAGACGAACCCAAAGGCGACGGAGAACGAGGCGTACCAGCCCAGGTTCCGTTTCATCGCTTCGGGCTTGGCGGAGGCCGTAGCCGTTTCCCTGGGGGCGCTCATAGTGTCCGTCCTTCGTTGCACGTTTGTTGGTATAGACCAATGTCCGCGAGGTTAGGTGCGGCCGCCTACGCTGTCAACTGTGACTTCCCGCCAGCTCCGCGATGACGCGGCACCGACCCCCGTGTACCTGCGGATCGCGGAGGATATTCGCGTCCAGATTGACGCGGGTGATCTCCAACCAGGCGATGCGCTGCCTCCGGAGCGGGAGCTGACCGCCGGGTACAAAGTCAGCCGGATGACGGTGCGCAACGCGCTCGGCGTACTCGAGGCCGAAGGACGCATCTTCCGGGACGCCACACGGGGCACCTTCGTCGCACGGCCCCGCCTTCCGCTACGGGTCGGCAGTTTCTCGAAGGAGGTCGAACGCAGCGGCGGCTCGGCCGGCGCTGAAGTGGTGTGGGTCCGCGAGGACGTCGCCGGAGCGCCGGAAGCGCAAGCGCTTGGCTGCGATCTGGGAGAATCGGTGTACGTCATCCAGCGGCTGCGCCGTTGGGACTCGGAACCGGTAGCGGTGGAGACAACGTTCTACCGCCGAGCCCTCATTCCGGACCTGCTCGCAGGTGATCTTCTCGGATCGCTTTGGGACCGCCTCAGCGAGCGGGGGATCACCTTGGACGCCACCGCGGCAACCGTTGAGGTGGTCACGCTCGATTCAAACACTGCGGCGCTCCTCGACGCCCGCCATGGGGCACCGGGACTGCACATGACGCGGCAAACCTTCGACGTTTCTGGTCGGTGTGTGGAATACGCGCACGACGTGTATCGGGCGGACCGCGTCGCGTTGACTATCGATCGACCATTGCACGACCGCGGAAGCGGCTGAATGTCTAACGACTCAGCTTGAGGCCCTGAAGGTCACTCGCCGGCGCGGAGAGTGCGGGTCGGTCCGACGGTGAATGACGCATGAACCAGACGGTCGGCCGCTCGCTTGTCCGAACCTACGTACAGGGTGGTCAGACAGGCTTCTGCGACGGGAAGGTCGTTGAGGGAGTCGGTGTAGAACGTTGCGTGCTGAAGCGGGATGCCACGTTCGAGAAGCGAATGAAGTTTCTGTTCGCCGACGTTGTGCCAGGAGAAACGCAGACCGTGTGAGTCGCTGGTCAGCGTGGAGCCGAGGACCTCAATGCCGGCGACGTCGATGGCGGCCAGAAAGCGCTCGACAAGCTCGCGTTCGCTGGCTGTCGCGACGATCACTGGGCCGTGCTCTCGCGCCTCTATGAGCGCATCGACTAGGGAATGCCGTACCCAGCCAAATTCAGCAAACTGCCGCACGGTGTCAGCGGCTAGTGTGCTGTAATCGTCGGCGCGGACGCCGAGCAGCGCTACCGCCACGATGGTTGCATCGACGCGTTGACGTCCAGCGGGTGTTCGCAACATGCTTCGGAGTGCGAGTAGTGCGAGCACGCGGACTACCGCCAGTGGACGGCGCCGAATCGCCTTGCGGCACAGCACTGTCATCGAGTCGCGGGACGTAATGACACCGTCGAAGTCGAAGATGCTCCAACCGCTCATCGGTCAATCCTCCTAAGTCTTAGTGTCCGCTGCGTCACGCGGATGCCGACGACTGCCTCGGCGCTTTGTGATGGCTCACCGCGTCGACAGGATCGGGTCATCGTCCTCCCCCGTCCCGCTGGCGGCAGCGTCGACGTCCATCGCCTCGTCTGCAATGCGGGCCACGTGCAGCGCGAGATAAACGGTTTCCGCGCTTGAAAGCGGATGGCCTAGTCGTAGCGCAAACAGCTCACGTAGCCGCAGCGCAGTGTCCCAAGCAATCCGGTGCTCGAGCTGTAAAGCAGCGGCGAGGGCAGAATGGGGCAGGGTCGACTGCCGTTCGCTGCGAGCACGCACGAAGATGTACCGCAGATGCGTGAAGAACCGGGCGGCGGCGACGCTCTTACGATCCAGTGGTCGCGCAAGATGTTGCTCGACGACGTTGAAGGCCTGTATGAGCAAATCGCCTTCCGTGATCGCATCCGCCATGCTGACGCTGGCATGGGTTGCGCTGACCAGGTGCAACGTGATGGGTGTGATCTCCGCGCTCGGCAGCGGAGTTGGAATCGCGTTGTTGATGCTGTCAAGTATCAGCCGTGCGGCGTCCCATTCAGCCGGGTAGAGGTACGCAAGTTCACCGCCCAGGGGGTACCGGACATGAAGGCCGTCGCGCATCCTGAGTACCGCGAAGTGCACGTGATCGGCGACGGCTACAACGAGGCCGGACGTGACTTGCAACCGCGGTAGGAGCCGTCGAGCGGCTCCGAGTGTCGCGTCGGCGAGGTGGAGGTACTCCATCGGGATTGCCGCGATTTGGTCGCCGAGCTGGGATGCGGCGTCCGCCGTGTCCGGCACGAACGTCCGCGCGACGCGAGACGTGTCGGCGTGTTGTCCGGCGCGCATCTTGAAGCCCACGCCCCGCCCGGTGAGGACGACCTCCCGCCCGCTGCCGTCGTCGGCGAGCACGGCGTTGTTGTTGAACACATGAAGGATTTTCATGTCGCCGCTCGCTCCGCTGGGTGGTGTGTCACCGAATGAGCGCTCCGTTGGAGCTGATGACGTCCTTGTACCAATAGAACGACTTCTTGCGGTGTCGATCAAGGCTGCCGGAGCCGTCGTCGTGGCGGTCCACGTAGATCAGTCCGTACCGTTTGCTCATCTGCGCAGTGGATGCGCTGACGAGGTCGATGCAGGACCAGACCGTAAATCCGAGGACCGGGACACCATCGTCGATGGCGTCCGCGGTGGCGCTGAGGTGGTCGTTGAGATACGCGATGCGGTAGTCGTCCTCGATGCGGAGTCCGTCGTCGGTCCGCTCCGGGACGTCTACAGCCCCGAGCCCGTTCTCGATGACGAAAAGCGGCTTCTGCCAACGGTCCCAGTACGCATTGAGAACCACGCGCAAACCGACCGGATCCACTTGCCAGCCCCATCCGGTTTCGGTTGCTGCCAGGGCGGGGTTGGGGACCCCGCCGAGGAAGTTCCCCTCGCCGCGGATGCGCAGGTCCTCGTCCGCGGTCTCGCAGACGCTGACGTAGTAGCTCAAGGACACAAAGTCCACGGTGTTCAGGAGGTCGTCGCGGTCCTGGTCGGTTATCTCGAGGGTGACGCCAGCGCGTTCGAGAGTGCGCAGCAGGTACGACGGGTAGTAGCCGCGGCAGTGCACGTCGCCGAACCCGTAGTTGACTCGTTCTGCCTGCTGCGCGGCGAGCACATCCGCCGGCGCCGGGGTCAGGGGGTAGGTCGGCATCGCGAGAATCATGCAGCCGATCTGCGACCCCGGGATGAGGTCGTGCGCGAGCCGAGTAACGCGGGCGGATGCCACGAGTTCGTGATGCACTGTCTGGTAGAGATCCTGTAGCGGCATGTCCTCTCGGGTGCGTGGCACTCCTCCGGCGAAGAAGGGCAGCTCGAGGACCGCGTTGATCTCGTTGAAGGTCAGCCACCGTTTGACACGGTCGCCGAAGCGCTCGAACAGCGTCCGCGCAAACTTCTCGAAGAACCCGATGAGCGCGCGGTTCTCCCATCCGCCGTACGCACGCGCGAGATGCAGCGGCGTTTCGTAGTGGCTCAGCGTGACGATCGGCTCGATGCCGTGACGCTCCAGTTCGTCGAGGACTCGCGCGTAGTAAGCAAGTCCTTCCTCGTTTGGTTGGTCCTCGTCGCCGTTGGGGAAGATGCGGCTCCACGCCATCGAGAACCGGTACACCGCGAACCCCATTTCGCCCAGCAACGCGATGTCGTCGACGTAGCGGTGGTAGTGGTCGATGCCTATGAGCTTGAGGTTGTCCGGGGTCGGCTCCTCGGTCACTCTGCCGCGTTCGCCGTCGGGAAGCACATCTTGGATGGAGAGGCCCTTACCGCCCTCGGCGTAAGCACCTTCAATCTGGTTCGCCGCGGTCGCGCCACCCCAGAGAAATCCGTCGGGAAAGTTTGCCATTCGTGTTTGTCCTTCTCCGGGTATCAGCGCTTGACGATAAGCGCGGGGCTGGTCGAGTTTATTACCGTATCTGTTACCGGGGTCAACGAGCTGTACTCAGACGAGTTGGTGACCACCACGATAGTCGTCGTGTCGAACCCGGCACCCTTCACAGCTGCCAGATCAACCTCTGCAAGCGGTCCGCCGACGGTGACCCTTTGCCCAGCGTCGACCAAGGAGGTGAATCCGCGGCCCTCCAACTGCACGGTGTCGATACCGATGTGTATCAGCACCTCCATGCCGTCGTCGGTCTTAAGGCCGTAGGCATGGCCGCTGGGGAATACGGCGACGACGGTGCCAGAGACAGGGGCAACAAAATGCCCGTCATCCGGGACGACACCGAATCCACCGCCCAAAGTGCCGCTGGCGAAAACTTGGTCGGGTACGCGCTCGAGCGCAATCATCCGGCCCGCGACTGGTGCGCGGACGTGGCCCGGCGCTTCAACGGGAGTGTCTGCGGCTGGGGTGGCATGCTCGTCAGTGTTCTGGTCCACTTGTTCCCGATTTACGAAGAGGAAAGTAAGAGCAAATGGGATGACGATTGCCGCTCCGACTCCGATGAAGAGCATTGCTGCGGATCCGCGGGCGAGGAACGCGGCCATCGAAAGCACCGAGTAGAACGAGATGAAGGTGTCCGGGGCAACACCGCCGGATGCGACAATTGCGCCGCCGACTGCGCCGCCGACAAGCGCAAAGGCAAACGGCCTGCGCAGAGGAAGGTTGCTGCCGTAGATCGCGGGTTCGGTCACGCCCGCCACGAATCCGGACGCGGCGGCCGCGAGAGCGACCCGGCGGCGAGCAGCACTACGTGTGCGCAGCGCGACTGCGATTGCGGCGGAGCCCTGCGCGAGAACCGCTGGTACCAGCGGCGCGGCGATCAGCGAGTATCCACGCAGGGAGATCTCCTGGATCACGATTGGGTCAGTAGCCCAATGCAAGCCGAAGATGACAAGGACCTGGTAGATCCCACCGAGTAGGCCGCCGGCCAGCCATGGTGCGAACTTGAATGCCTCCTCGATGGCCCCGGACAGCCCGTCCGCGGTGAGAGTAGTCAACGGACCAATCGTGAGCAGGATCAGCGGCACCATGACGAGGACGACGAAGAACGGCGTCATAAAGGATCTAACGAGTTCGGGAAGCCAGCGCTGCAGCCACCGCTCGAGATATCCTTGTACCCATACCGCCACGGCGATCGGGATAACGGAATAGACGTAGTGCATGGCAACGAGCGGAATTCCTGCGAAGTTTGTAATGACGATCGGAACACCGCCAAAGGTCGACGTTGCAGTGCCATCTGCGATCGCGACGATGCTCGGATAGACCAGCGCCCCCGCGATGATCATCGATGTGAACTCGTGAGTTTTGAAGCGTCGCGCGGTCGAGATGGCGATAAACATCGGGAGGAAGTAGAATAGCGCGTCGGCTGCCGCCGTCAGAACGACTGTAGTGGGACTTTTTGGGTCGAACCACCCAAGAACGCCCCCGAGTGTCAGTAGTGCTTTGAACAATCCCATCCCCGCGAGCGGCCAGATCAGCGGGCGCACAATGTCCGAGATCAGTGCGATTGCCCGATTTAAGATGTTGCCAGAGGGGCGGGCGGCCGGAATTTCTTGCGTGTTGGAGCGACCGAGCATGTCCTCGATGCCGGCGTACACGTTTTCCACGCCATCGCCGATCACGATCTGGAATTGGCCCCCAGCGCGCACTACCGCTAAGACCCCAGGCGTGGAGCGGATCAGGGCATCATCCGCGAGCTTGTCGTCCGCGAGCTGCGCACGAATTCGAGTGGCGCAGTGCGTGATGTTCCGGATGTTTTCGGCACCACCCATTCCGGAGATGATCGCCTCGGGGAGGTGCTCTTGTCGCGTCTGTGACATCGGTGTCCCGTCCATCTTGCTGTCGAAGGAGCCATAAAAAAAGACCTGAGGCGCATTGAATGCGTCTCAGGTCTTGCCTCGAAAGTAACAACCCTGTTCCACGGCAGAACAAAGTCCGCAGTGGATTTGAGAGTCGAAGATATAGCGGACGTTCCGCTCTGTCAAGCCCCACGGCTGGGAACTGCAGCGCTTGGTTTGCCGGCGTTGCCCGATCGTCTACACATTTGAAACATAAATTATGGGCGCATCGACTGCTACGACCCAGAGTGGCAGGCAGCGACTCCACCTGCATCGAAACCGCGCCGCCACCCCTTGGCCGCGGATCAAGGGTGATTAGGACGGATGGGCAAGACATCCGCCGCGGCGAGGGTAACCGACCGGGCTACACACCAGGCTGTTCTTCTGGATGCCACTCGTGGGAAACCTGGCTGGAACCAGTGTTGCAGAAGGCGCATGGAGCCACGAGGGATCGGTCCCGTGAGAGCCGCCTGATGAACACGTTCCACCGGTCGGGCAGGACCGCACGTGGCGGGGAGTAGGCCGGATCTAGTGTTGCCGCCGTCGGCGGGGGACTCATTTTGTTGGATACGAGCGTTCGAGCGGTGGTGTGCCGCCTGGTCGCACACTCGAACGGCTGCGGTGACGCTCAGCGGTGCTGTACGTCTGTCATACGTCGCACCCAACGGTTCCCCCGGTAGTTGCGGCCGGGCGGTCACGGTAGTCCTGCTGCCCGTTCAGGGACAGGCGTGAACAGTGGAGAAAGGAGCTGCAAGAAGTCGATACGGTCGAGGACGCTCAGGAGTTACGCAAGGTGAAGGCACGTCCCGACCGTGACACTGCGGACGTCGGCGAGGCATAGTCTCCTCGTGACTTGGCGGGCGCCGTAGTTCGACTAGGAATCTCGGGCAGCTCGAGAGCCCGCGCGGAGCCACGTGGCCGAAGGTGGTTCGAGGTGGCCGCCGTCGACGCGGAATGCCTGGAGCATGTACTCCGCGAAGCGCTTCCAGGCCGTCGGTGCCGACCGCTGTGTCCTCCGGATGAGACCGGCGTTGGCGTGCTGCAGCATGAACAGGTCCGACTCGTCGAAGTCGGCACGTATCGCCCCTGCGGCCTGCGCACGCTCGACGAGAAGCTGCGTGGCCGCCAGGGCTCGTCTGGTCTCGGCGCGAAACAGTTTCGATCCGAGGCCCGGCGAGAGGATGACGTCACTGAACGCGAGGTCCTCCGCCTGATGCCGCATGACGAACATCACGTAGTCCGCAAACGCATCCCAGGGCTCGGTGCGTGCGCGCTCGGCTGCCGCTACGGCTTCATCGGCGAAGCGCCGCATCTTCTCCTCGAACACCACACCTACCAGGGCCTCGATGCTCGGGAATCGACGGTAGATCGTGCCGACCCCAACCCCGGCCTTCTCGGCGATGTGCTCGAGCGTGACCGCGGTGCCTTCTTCGGCGAACACGCTCCCGGCGGCGCAGATGATCGCCTGACGGCGGCGCTCGGCGTCGGCGCGGAGCGGGCGCGCTGTGGTGTCCATGGACCCGAACCTACCGGTAGTGGAATAGATCCTCCAGTTCGCTTATTGTGCCAAGTGGAGCGATCGCTCCACTAAATGTCACAGAGGAGAGCAGTCATGAAGGTCGTCGCGTTCAGCGAGTTCGGTGCCGCCCCCGAGGTCACCGACATCGAGGTACCTCAGCCCGCCGCCGGCGAGGTCCGCATCAAGGTGCACGCCGCATCGGTCAACGGGTTCGACCTGTCGGTCGCGAGCGGCAACCTCGAGGGCATGATGGAGCACCGCTTCCCAGTTGTCCTCGGGAAGGACTTCGCCGGCGTCGTCGACGCGGTCGGTGACGGTGTCGACAACTTTGCGATCGGGGACCGAGTGTTCGGTGTCGTCACGAAGGACTTCCTTGGTGACGGCTCCTTCGCCGAGTACGTCACCGTCCCGGTCGCGGTCGGCATCGCGAAGCTGCCCGAGAGTATCGCCTTCACTGAGGCCGCGGGCCTCGGGCTCGCCGGTACCGCTGCCGTCGACGCCTTCGACGCCGCCGCGATCAAGCAGGGCGAGACCGTCCTGGTGGCAGGCGCCACCGGCGGGGTCGGCCAGCAGGCGGCACAGCTCGCCGTCAAGGCAGGAGCCGTCGTGATCGCGACGGCGTCCTCCGACGAGGAGAAGGCGCTCGTCACGGGCCTCGGCGCAGCGCACACCGTCGACTACAAGGGCGACGTCACCGAACAGGTCAAGGCGATCACCGCCGATGGCGCCGACGTGGTCCTGAACTTCGCCGGCGACCCCACCGCTGCTGTGACCGCGGTTAAGGCCGGTGGCCGATTTGTGTCGACCCTCATCATGTCCCCCGAGCAGGTGCCGGCCGACGGAGTGCAGGTCTACCCGATCTACGCGACCCCGACGGAAGCGACCCTTGAGCGGCTGGCGAAGAACCAGGCCGAGCAGCACACCACCGTCACCGTGCAGCAGGTCTTCGACCTCCACGAGACCAACGACGCGTTCGCCGCGTTCGGCGCCGGCACCCTCGGCAAGCTCGTCATCACCATCAACTAACCACACCGATTGGGGGACCAGGTAGGCCCGAACGCCTGGTCCCCGCCCTTCGAAGTCATTGACGCACGAGGCTCCCCATGAAACTCGGCGTGTTCTCCGTCACAGACATCAGCCCGGACAGCGAAACCGCCGCCAGCGGCATCGACGACATCGCGAGCTACAGCGTCAACGAACAGTCGGAAGAGCGTGCAGTTCAGCGAACACCGCATCAAGGTGTGATCGAAGAGACGTGGCAGTGCTCTGGTCAGCGACCCATATCTCCCAGCTGAGGTCGAGTGCGGCAAGAGTGGCAGCGGCGAGCGTGCGGGCATGGAGCGCTTCGAAGCCGGCAAGCGTCAGCGCGTCCGCTAATGCATGGCGTTGCTCTATACGTCTTCCGCTGAGATGACGGGAGATAGTGGGCGTCGACGCGATCATGCTGACCCGGGCACGCATTTGCTGATCAGTCTCGGCGAGCGTCGCCAGTGGTTCCAGGAGGCGACGGACGTAGCTAATCCCGTCCTCCGCGGAGCGGCGAGGAGTGTCCGCGACGAAGCCGGCGATGTCGGCGCTTGCCGCCTCGACGGCGGCAATGACAGCGTCCTCTTTGGACCCGAAGTAGCGGAAGTAGGTAGCTCGTGAGATGTCGACGGCGCGGGCTGCGTCATCGACGGTGGTTTCCTCGAACCCTCGTTCGGCGAACACTTCGAAGATTGCCGCGGCGAGGACGCGGCGGGAGTGCTCTCGAGTACGCATGGTGAACCTCCTGGGTACTTCGTCATCGTACGAGAGCTGCCCGGCGGCACTGGCCGCCGGGCAGCTCTCGAGGGTGGTGCGTTAGGCGACGGCCCAGCCGCCGTCGCTGGGGAGGATGACACCGTTGACGTTTGCTGAATCGTCGCTGAGCAGCCAAGTGATGGCCGCGGCAAGCCGGTCGGCGGTCGTCGGCGCCGGCATCGTAGCGTGCAAGATCGGACCGACACGGTTGGCGGCGAACTCGGACTTCATCGGTGCTTCGATGTTTGTGGCCACGCCGCCTGGAGCGACCGCGTTGGAGCGGATACCGCTGGGGCCGTAGTAGAACGCGACGTTCTGCGTCAAGCCGACAAGGGCGTGCTTCGAAGCGGCGTAGGCGACGCCTGACGCGGATGCGCGCAGCGCCGCCTCGGAGGCGACATTCACGATGCTGCCGCGTTGCTGCTCGAGCATGCGGGGTAGTACCGCGCGGGTGAGGCGCATCGGGCCGGTGACGTTCACTGCGAATACACGGTCCCAGGTGGCGTCGTCGATCTCCGCTGCGGGGAGGAACCCGTCCATAATCCCAGCGACGTTTGCGAGCGCGTCAACGCGGCCGCCGGTTGCATCGAGTATGTCGGCGATGGTGGCGGCATCGGCGACGTCACCAGGCACCGTCGTGAGTGCCGTGGTGTTGGCCTCTTGGCCGAGTTCGCTCAGTCGGTCCACGGCGACGTCGGTACCGACGACGTCGGCTCCTTCACCGAGCAGGCGCAGAGCGGTGGCTCTGCCAATGCCGGAGCCGGCGCCGGTGACGATGACGGTCTGGTCTGTGAAGCGGTTGTTGCTCATGTGCGGTTCTCCTTCGAGGGGGTGTCAATTCCGGTGAGGACTTCGTGCATGCTGTGTTGCCGCCATTCGGCGAGTAGCCGGTGGAAGCGGACCGGGCCGGGGCTGTAGGAGCCGCTGCCGTGTTGTCGGGTCCCTTCGCCGTTGTAGTAGCCGGGTGTGCAGTCGCGGAGGAAGGAGGCGTTGTCGACGGTGACGTCGGCGATGGCGTCGGCCCATCGCTGTTCTGCTGCAACAGTGGGTTCGACCACGTCTCTCCCTGCATTACGAGCAGCGGTGATGATTGCGGCGATGTGCTCGGCCTGTTCCTGCAGGATGTGGACGAAGTTGACGGCGTTGGCGTTCTGGAGCGAGCCCAGGTGGAAGAGGTTCGGGAAGCCGGAGCTGATGAAGCCATGCAGGGTATGCGGGCCGTGGGCCCATGACTCCAGCAGCGTTTGGCCGTCTCGGCCGTGTACCGGCATTGCGCCGGAGCGCACTCCGGAGATGCCGGTTTCGAAGCCGGTTGCGAAGACGATGCAGTCGACGGGGTACGCGGTGGTGCCGACGAGAACCGCGTCCTCGGTCGCACCGGTGATGCCGCCGTGATCGGCTGTGTCGACGAGTGTGACGTCGGGCCTGTTGAAGGTCTGCAGGTACAGGTCACTGAACGTGGGCCGCTTGCACATGTACCGGTACCAAGGCTTCAGCAACTCGGCGGTTGCTGGGTCGGTGATGACCTCGTCGACGCGGGCCCGGATCTGGTTCATCTTCCGTGCGTCCGCGATCTCGTCCCGGAGTGCGTCGGACACGGTGCCGCTGTTCTGCATTCCGGTGAGCACCTGCCGTTGCAGCGCCGCTGTTGAGGTCCACCCGTCACCGATGAGGTCGGTGTCGGTCTCCTCGCCGGTGACGACGGCGAGAAAATTCTCCATTCGTGCCCGCTGCCATCCGCTTGGTTGGCTGCGTGTCCAGTTCGCGGACAGGTCATAGTTGTCGCGGACGTCGACGCTCGAAGGGGTGCGCTGGAAGACGTAGGTGTGTGCCGCGTCGCGCCCGACATGTGGGATGACCTGGATGCCGGTTGCGCCGGTACCGACGACGGCGACGCGCTTGTCCGCGAGGCCAGTCAGCCCTCCGCGTTCATCGCCGCCGGTGTAGCTGTAATCCCATCGGCTGGTGTGGAACGTGTGCCCGCGGAAGGTATCGAGGCCCGGAATCGCTGGCAGCTTCGGTTGTGTGAGCGTGCCTGAAGAGACGACGACGTGCTGGGCGCGCATCTGGTCACCGCGGTCCGTACAGACGAGCCACTCCCTGGCGTCATCGTCCCAGCGCAGCTCGGTGACGCGAGTGTGGAACAGCACGTCGCGGTACAAGTCGAAGCGGTCGGCGATGGCGGCCGCGTGGTCGCGGATCTCATCGCCCGGCGCATAACGTCGGGTCGGGGTTGTGCCGACCTCCTCGAGGAGGGGCATGTACACCGACGCTTCGATGTCGCAGTGGATACCGGGGTAGCGGTTCCAGTACCAGGTGCCACCGAATCCGCCGGCCTCGTCGGTCAAGCGGACTGATTCGAATCCGGCTTTGCGGAGTTCGACCGCGGTGAGCATCCCACCGAACCCACACCCGACGACGAGGACGTCGACCTTGTCGGTCTTCGGCACACGCTCTTCAACGGGCGTGTACGGGTCTTTCGCCCAGTACCCGAACTCGCCCCGGAGGCCCGAGTACTGCCGGAGGCCGTCGGGCCGGATACGTCGATCGCGCTCATGTCGGTACTTCTCGCGCAGGGCGTCGAGGTCAAAATCGAGGTCGTCGGGGATGGTGCTAGCGGGCATGTCTTCCTTCCAAGCGTCGGGCGGACGTGCGCCGGGATTCGCGAGATGCTTCATCGGGCGGGAACGGTCTGCTCTGCCTCGGCGCTTGCGGCTGGGACTTCCGCCTTGGTGCGCGGGATGGCGAGGGCGAGGCCGGCGCAGACAACGGCGGCGATCAGACCGAGCAGGAACACGATGCCGAACGAGGAGGCCTGATCCGCGCCGGTGGAGCTGGCGAGGATCGCGCCGACCAGGGCGGACGCTGCCGTGGTGCCGAAGGCGCGCATCAGCGCGTTCAAGCCATTCGCTGACGCGGTCTCGTGGCGCGGGACTGCGCCGATGATCAGCGCGGGCATGGCGGCGTAGCCGAGTCCGATGCCGATCCCGATGACGGTGTTGATCAGGGCGATGCTGAGCGCGGTCAACGGTAGGAACAGGCAGCCAGCGTAGGCGATAACGATGACGATGGCGCCCGCTGCGAGCAGCGGCTTCGGTCCGATGGAGCGTTCGATCCGTCCGGCGATCGGCGACATGGCCAGCATGGCAAGGCCCGACGGCATCAGTACCAGGCTGGCGGGCAGCAGGTCGATGCCGAGCCCGCCGACCTGACTCGGCAGCTCCAGCAGCTGCGGGAAGGCAATGCTTGAGGAGAACAGCGCAAAGCCCATGGCTACCGAGGCGAGGTTGGTGGTGAGCACTGCAGGCCGGGCGCTGACCCTCAGGTCCACGAGCGGCGCCTTCGAGCGCAGTTCGAACCACCCCCATCCGACGAGGACGAGCACACCGGCGATGAGGCACGTCAGCGTCGCCTTGGATCCCCAACCCCAGGTGTTGCCCTGGGAGATGGCGAGGAGCACGCCGACGAGACCGGCTGCGAGCCCGATGGCGCCGACGATGTCGACCCGGCCGGGTGCCCGGTCCCGGTCAGCGGGGGCAACAACGGCGATGAGGACGAGCGCTGCCGCGGCGACGACGGAAGCGACCACAAACAGCATGTGCCAATCGAGATTCTGTGTGACGAGCGCGCTGATCGGCAGGCCGATTGCGCCGCCGACACCGAGGGTGGCGCTCACCAACGCGATCGACGATCCGAGCCGGCGGGAGTCGACAACATCTCGAAGGAGCGAGATGCCGAGCGGGATGACGCCCATCCCGGTTCCCTGCAGCGCCCGACCGATGATCAGGGCGATCAACCCGGGTGCTGCCGCGCTGACGACGCTACCGATCAGGAGCAGGGCCATCAGCACCAGCGCGATGCGCTTCTTGCCGAACATGTCACCAAGTCGGCCTGCGATCGGGGTCGAAATCGCCGCGGTGAGCAGGGTCACGGTGATGACCCATGCGGTGTCGGTCGGGTCCGCGTTCAGCAGCTTGGGTAGCTCCGACTGGATGGGAATCAGGATCGTCTGCATGAACGAGGCGCCCATGCCGGCGAACGCTAGCGTCGCCACGACGGCGTTCTGACGGCCCTTGCTGTACGGCGATACCGAGGGTTCGGGGGAAGAAGTCGTCATGGACTCACCTTTCTGAGACTGCGTCTCACTGTGCGACACAGTATCACCAAGGTTGTTCGGTCCCCAGAGCCACTGAAGCCGGGGTGATGCGACGCGGTCACGTGGAGCATCGTGCGGGTGATCACAGTTGGTACGCACTGCCGGCAGGGTGCGTCCGATGACTTAAAGGGGTGTCGTGTGGCTGGCGCGCATGATGGCTGCCGACGCCGCGACTCTCGTTTCTCCATGGTGCGCTCGACGTCGTCAGCAACCTTGTCGACATCGCCGACCCGCCTTCCGCGGGTCGCCGCGAACACCGTCGCTAAGGCCGCCAGGGGACACTGTCTCCAAGGCTCACCGCGACGACATCTTGCTCGCGAAGAGGTTGTGATGCCGGTGGGTGGCGTTGCGAATCGCTGAGGAGACGCATGCAGGAGGCCGGGAAGTTCCGTCGATAATCGACGCAAAAGCAACCCGCCTGATTGACTGATCTGCTCCGATCCGGCCTGGCATGGTTCGACCGCTCGGTTCGTTGGTTGCACTTCGATGCGGGGTCTTCGAGGCGCCGTGCTTGTCCATGCGCGGATCGAGTACGGCGGCTGCTCGACCAAAGACCGCTTGTCGCCGCGGCTGCAGTACTGCGCGACCGGGAGCGCGTTCTCCTCGATCGCACAGGCGAATGATGAGCCCGCCGGCTGCTGGCCCACCGGCCGGTGTTAGAAGGACCCGCCCGGCGAAACAATTTCCGCGGCACGGAGAACGGACCGGTTCGGTAGGTTCATGCTGCCGATCAGGCGCAGGTTTGGAGTCGTCGAATGCCTCGCTCAGCTCTCCGAGACAAACAACCTTGGGCTGAGTGAAGCGTCGCTATAGGTGGCGGTTCGGCCCGCTATCGCGCGCAAGGGCGCGGTCCCTCACCGAAGCCAATGTCCGTCCGGCGGCAGCGCGCAATCGGTTGCGGCTTCACGTTGCTGTCGTCTCTCGCCCCGCATCGCGGCGTGGTTCGCGTTCCAATCGGCCCTGTGTGTCGATCGACCATCGTGCGCCGAAGGTGTCCGTGAAGGTGATCTTGTTGACGCGGTAGCGCTCGGTGCGAGTGTAGGGACGGACGTAGCGGTCGAACTCCTCGAGCACGGCGGGGTAGTCCCACTTTGCGTCCTTCTCGAGCGTGACGAAGTAGCGACCGGTAGGCAGTACGACGATGTCTACCTTCGTCTGCGGATTGCCATGGAGCGTTGCTTCCACTGAGACGTCTCGTATTGGAAGACCTGAGTCGTTGGCGATGACCAAGCCGTATACCTGCGCCTGAGTTGGGGTGGCTCTCAAGGAGCCAGCCCAAGCCGACACTGCGCCAGCTTGTGTCCGTGAGTCCAGTTCCGCCTGGCGCTTGCGTGCCTGGCGGTCCTGGAAGAGCTGCACAGCGCCGAAGCCAACAGCCAACGTCGTAATCCAGGTTGGGACGTCTCCCCAAGCAGTCATTGAGCCCCCTCCATATCCGGCTCTTGGTCACCAGATGTGACACCGCCAGCCATGGACGTACTCTAACCTGGTTGAACGACCCATTTTGCGTCGGAGGCTGCGGAGGCAACCTGTCAACCGGGGGAACCGACGGTCGTACGACGTTGCCTCTGTGCACGGCGACGACGTGATCTCCGCCTACTCGAATCATCATCGGGCGGGCGACGCACGGGCCGAGTTCCCCCTAACGCACCTCAAGGAAGCAGAAATTCGATGAACCGAGCCGCGCAGTACACCATCGCCGCAGCCGGAACCCTTGCGCTGGCCGCTGCTGCCCTCGGCGCGGCAACCGTGCTTGGCGTGCTGCCCTTTGGAAACAGCGACGAGCACCCGCCATGCGACCAGCTACCACAGAAGGCGCAGGTGCGGAGCGCGATCGAGACGCACGGTGACCTCGTCGACACGTTGCAGCGTCAGGGCGACGAAGTCAGCGTTTCGATCGGCACGCCGTGCTCGTCCCCGGCTGCGCTGTTGCAGGTGTTCTACGGGACCTCCGACGAGCGGTCGAAGATCGAGAAGGTACTGACCGAGGCGGACGGCTCTGGAGTACCCGTGTCGGTCATGCACCGATAGGAGCAGCATCAGCCGACCGTCCACCGCCAGCACATGAACCTCGCCATGACTGATCCCGTCAACGGTGATGAACCGGATCCGCAGACCACCGTCCCAGCAACGGTCTCTGACGAGAGAACCGACTTCCTCGTTTGGATGCCGCTGCGGACTGGTGTCGTGCTGATCGCCTCGTCGACCATCACGGCCATCAGCGTCGCCGCGGTGGCCGCTCTTGTGTCCGTTTTCGGCGCAACTGCCGCACAGTCGTTTATAGCTGTGGCTCGCTTCGGTTTGGGCGTGGCAGCGGACGCGAACTGGCTGCTCCCTACACTTTTCGCAGCGATTCTCGCAGTGCTCGCCATCCTTGCCGGGCAGAATTTCATCGGTCTTCACGAGCATGACGTAGCGGCGAACCGACGACGTCTTGCTGCTGCAAGCTGGATCATCGCCGGGGTCGCTACGGCGACCCTCTTTCTGAGTTTCCTAAGCCTGGCTGCCCCGGAGACAGCACCGCGTCACCTTTGGGCAAGCACGCTGATCACTGCGCTGATCGTGTCAGCAGCGTTCTGGGGTGGTGACATCGTCCTCAGATCACCGCAGCAGCAGCTGATCGTGCTCGCCACCACGGAAGAAGACCTGCAGCGACGCATCGACGCAACACCCGGCTCTCACGAGCACCGCCGTCCCTGGCTCCGATTGACGGTTAGCCTTACAGGCCTCGCTCTCGCTGCAACGATCGCGGCGAGTGCGTTTGTGTTGCTCGCGAGTGCGTTATTGCCCGCCCAGGTGGGAGGCGAAATGGCTGATCTCCCTATCCTCGTGTGCTTCTGCGGCGGAGCCGCGGTCGGTGGATCCCTGCAAGCGTCATTGATCAGCCAGATGCGGGACAACACGATCACTCGGTGGGGCGCACTGCTCTCGGCGGGACCGTCGACGCTCATCGCGCTGGCGCCGCTGGGCGTGATCGGGGCATCGCTTCCAGCCTCCTCAGCTACTCGCGCCTCGGTGATCGCGATCCTCGGCGCGTACACGCTGCCCATCCTCTCGGCATTCGCGCCGCGCACGGTGTGGCGAGGCTGGACACCTCGGGGCGGTCTCGACGGGCTCCGCTTGCGCCGCTTCCGTCGCCGCCACCAACGGCTCCAGCAGCAACGCCAGCGCATCGAACTCGCCGCGCGCGCCAAACGACAGCATGAGGGGTGGCGAGTTCGCCGGGGCATGTGACTCCGCGAGCCTGTTGCTTGCCGATTGATACGCGCGCCAATCAGATGGCCAACTGATGAACAAACCGTCGATCCACGTCTTACTCAACAGCTATGACCTGTCCGATCGCACGGACACCGGTGCCGTGCGCCAAGCCATCCCGATCAGTGTCCGCTGAGTGCTGGCATCGCCTCGACTCCAGCTGGACAACTCGCGGCGGGCACCGCTTGAGATGCGCCACGCACTTCGGCCCGTTCCCTCGGCGGATGTCGAGATCTTCATAGCCGACATCACGGGCGCAGAAGCTGCGTGGCGCAGGGTCCGCCGTACGAGGTACGCAGCGGTTGGAGAACAACGTCGGCTGAGACCGGGGTGCTTGAGTTCAGCGAGTCACGATTATAGAGATTATAGATCTCGTCGCTTTATAGCTGGCGGCGTCTACTTGGTGGCAGTCCACCGCGACCGCAGCCGCGCATCCCCCGCTCTAGCTTTCCGGCGGTGCGGAGGCGTCGGTGGCCTGAGGGGCAGCGTTGTCTCAGCCCGGGCGAAGGGCGCAAGCAAGGACCAGTGACGCGAGCATCGCCGGCGGCCTCGGTGGCGTCCGCATCGAAATCTCAGCCCTCGCCTGGCTTATCGGTGACGGTTGATGACCCTGACGATGAGCAAGGCCACTGGACTCAAGAGTCCGTCTCACGAACCGCGGCTCGTGGGGCGCCAGACAGGTGGGTTCGCGCTAGATGGGCGGCGTACGACAGCTTCGGATGCTGGAGCACGGACCGCTCTAGATGCTCCGACGGTAGACCCAGCTCGTGGAGGAGGTTGAGTATCACGACACCGGACGTGACCTCGATTACGGCGTGCAAGTGGAGGAAATCTTCCTCGGCCGACCCGAGGTGCGCGATGCGGTTCCGTGCGTTTTTCGCGGCAGTAGCCCACTGATGGACATCACCAACCAGAGCTGACCCCGGCCCGCCGAGACGGTTGGCAAGTTCGAGCAGACGTTCGCGGAGGGTGGGGACGTTTGCGGTCGATGTCAGTCGCTCGGACAGCCATTGCTTATGAGCGGGGTCCACCCGGTCAAGCAGGTCTCGCCGCAGCTGCCGGAAGCTCTGGGGTGGGATGGGAGGGTCCGGAGCAAGTGCCCGATGCAATGCCTCCGCGGCGGCGACAGCTGTCACGACACGGTTTTCGATGTACCCGCTCGGCACGTACTGCAACCCCAGGATCATCCCGCGGGCAGCGGCGAACCGTTCCCGGATTGCGAGCCACCGCGGCATTAGGACGGCGAAGTCCATGTCGTCGAGCGTCAGGAGGAAGTGATGGTGCAGCTCAGCCTTGAGGTTCGGCTGCGCGTGTGTCACGCGATGCTGCAGCAGCTGTACCTCGCGGCGCTGGTTGCGAGTGGGGTGATCCGCGGGGAAGGCGTCAGGGGTAGCGGGAAGGAACAGCCGAACGCCGATGACCGCCGATGCGCTCATCGTCGTTAGAGACATCAGGTCAGCGGCACTAGCCACCAGGTCGAGCCACCTATCGAGCGGTTGCGGCAGCGCAGTACTGAACTGGATCGCGTCGTACTCCTCGACGGACGTTCTTCTTCGCGAGCGGCTGGCTCCGCTGCTCACGATGTTCCAATGGTCCAAGGTGATGGTGAGGTCGTCGAACTCCGCCTGTAACGCGCTCAGCTGCTCCAGGTGCACCTCGCGGGAGCATGAATTCTCCTGCTTGTAGGTGCGGTGGATACCGGACCGTGCAGACCATGTGGTCAGGTGTTCGACCGTCGCGCTGACTCCGACGAAAGCCGGTTCAGTGGACGTTGGTAGGTGACAGCCCAGGAGTGCGACGCCGGCTTGAAGATGCAGGTGGTCGGGCGCGTCGGAGCGCTTGAACCGGTTGTTGCTTCGCGTCACCGTCGATACGTGCAAGTGGAGCAGCGTCACAGGGGTGCCGTCGGCGACGGCGCCGTGCACCATCGCCCACTCCTTGAGCTGCCCTGTCGACAGCCCTGGCACTTCGGGCAGCTCCGTCTCGTACTCCCAACCCCCGATGAGTCGAAGCTCGACCCCCTTCATCGGATCGAAGTGCAGCACCCCCGGGTGCTTCGCGTCTGGTTCGGACGGGATCCACCAGAAGCCTGTCCATTCTCCGGGTTCACTCAACGCCGCTTCCGCCACCGGTTCATGATCGTTCGCTTCACCGTCTGTCACAACCCGATGCTTCCGTGCGGTGCGGCGTTACACCGGGCCGCGCCGAATCGACGTGCCGATGCCCGGTACTCTCTCCCGGGTGCCGCGACCATCGTCGCGGACTGCTCGGAAGGAACCGCTACCGATGAACTCGCTCCCCGCCCGCACCTCGACATCGGGGCGACGAACACGCATTGCTGCAGCCGTGGCGCTGGCATCTACGCTCCTGCTCACCGCTTGCACCGGCGCCGCGGACTCCAACGGCGACGCCGGCACTGTTCGCGTCGGCCTCGTACTCGAACCGACCAGCCTCGACATCCGGACGCAATCCGGAGCGGCCCTCGAGCAGGTGCTCATCGACAACATCTATCAGGGGCTCGTCGGCCGAACGCAGGACGGGCAGATCCGCGACGTTCTCGCGGCCCAGCACAAAGTCTCCGGCGACGGCCTGACCTACACGTTCACGCTGCGCAAGGGCGCCGCGTTCCACGATGGGAAGCCGGTGACGGCCGCGGACGTCGCATGGTCCCTGCAGCAAGCGAAGGACACGAAGACCTTCATCGACTCCCCGAAGCTCGCCAAGGTGTCATCCATCACCGCGGAGTCCGATGACGTGATCGTCCTCAAGCTCACCAACCCAGACTCCGATCTACTGTGGAACCTCACCGGGCGCGCCGGCCTCATCTTCGAGCAAGCGGCACGAAACGATCGATCCGACAGCGCGAACGGAACAGGGCCATTCAAGGTGGCGTCCTGGAAGCAGGGCGACTCCCTGACGTTCACCCGCAACGACGCCTACTGGGGGCCGGAACCGAAGGTCAAGAAGGTCGTACTCCGCTACATCACCGACCCCGCAACCGCCGTCAACGCGATGGCTAGCGGCGACCTGGACGTCTTCAACCCGATCGACGGCACCCTCAAGAGTCAGCTGGAGGGCAACCCCGACATCGCCCTCCACACCGGGAAAACCACAGACAAGTACACGCTCGCCTTCAACAACGCCGAGGCACCCTTCACGGACAAGCGCGTCCGCACGGCCATCCGTCAGGCCATCGACCCAGCTGCGCTGATCAAGGCAATCGGCGGCACGGGCGTCGAGCAGGGTGGACCGATCCCCGAACTCGACCCCGGCTACGAAGACCTCTCGACCATCGACGCGTACAACCCGTCACGCGCCAAGCAGCTGCTCTCTGCTGCCGGCGCCCAGAACCTGAAGCTGACCCTGACCTACGCCAACGTGTATCCGACAACCATCGGTGACGTGTTGAAGTCGCAACTCGCGGATGTGGGCATCACCCTCACGGTCAAGCGCGTGGACTTCGCGACGTGGCTGTCGCAGGTGTTCAAGAAGAAGGACTTCCAACTGTCCATGGTCGACCACGTCGAGGCGCGAGACTTCGGCAACTGGGCCAACCCGGACTACTACTTCGGCTACAACAACCCGCAGGTGCAAGCGCTGTACGCCCAGTCGATCGCCGCGACGTCGAACGCGAAGAAGGAGCAGGCGCTGCGCGACGCCGCCCGCATCGTGAGCGAGGACGCCGCCGGCGAGTGGCTCTACACGGCAACCGAGATCACGGCAGTGCGACACAACGTCATCGGCTTCCCCGTCGACGGAGGCAACTCTCGTATCGACCTGTCACAGCTGCAGCTGAAGTAGCTACAAAGGAGCGGGCGTTCGGCGCCCGCTCCTTCGCAGAATCCGGACCAGGGGATGGTTCAGAGCTGATCTTCTTCCGCGCTGGGCTCCACGGGGCCACCGGCCTGAATCGCCGGACTCGCCGCGTCGTACCAAAACGCGTCTGCGTCGATGCTGCTCGACCGACCGAGCATGTTCAGCGCGTTGCGGCTCACACCCTGAGGACCGAGCCGCGCCGCCGCTTCGTCGATCGTGAGGACGCGCGCTGGCAACGACCTGCCGGCTGAACGGAAGAACGGCTCCACGAGGTCCGCTACCGGTTTCGGCACACGTTCCGCGGCGTGCAACGCTGCCGGAAGGGCCGGACGCGTCAGTAGTGCGGCGATGCCGTGCGCAAGACGCTGGGCAGTGATGGCCGCGACCGCGACCTCCGGGCCGCCGAGCCAGGCGTCTTCCTCGAGCATGAATCTCGCCAAGGGTGGCACGACCCAACGGTCGCCCGGTCCATGCACCACATGCGGCCGGATGACGGAGCCGCCTGCAGCGAGGACCTTGTCCTCCGCGGCCGCTCGAGCCGTCGATAGCGGCGAGCTGGGCCGCCGTTGCATCGATGCGGGATCGCCGAAGCGCCCGAAGCTCTGGCCATACACGCCGGTGGTACTGAGGTACAGCAGCCTCGTGCCGCTGCTTGCCGACGCCTCGGCCACTCGGCTGGCCGCAAGCACGTTGCCCAGCCAGAGGTCTTGCGGGGTGCCGATGGTCACCGACGCGGCGTGCACAACATAATCTGCGGCGTCGACGTGCGGCCGAAGATCGCAGGTGCGAACGTCGCCGACGACCACGTGCCCTGGAACGTCCCTTGGGCGACGCACGATCGAGGTCACCGTGTGACCTTTGCTGAGGAGCACTTCGAGTAGCCGCGACCCGATGAAGCCCGTCGCGCCGGTGAGGAGGACCCTCACCGCAGCGCCCCGGCTTGATGGAACGTCCTGCCGATACGCTGTCCGGCAGAGGTCGGCGGAAGGATGCATGGATGCCCGATGAGCGAGCGCCGCAGCAAGAGCGGTCCCTGGCGCGCCGCGCCGCGATCCTGGAGTCGGCCGCGTCGATCTTTGATCGTGTCGGCTACGGGTCCGCGAGCCTGTCGCAGATCGCCACGGAGGCGGGTCTCGGGCAGGGTTTGCTCTACTTCTACTTCCGAACCAAGGAAGCGATGGCGCTTGCCGTCATCCAAGAGCAGAACGAGCGCACTTTCGCGGTGATGGGTCGGCACGCCGACCCCGTTTCGCCGTTCTCCACGCTCGTCCGAGCCTCGCGGGGAATCGGGGAACTGCTGCTGACCGACGCTGTCGTTCGCGCCGGAATCCGGTTGTCCCTCGAGCAGGGCGTGTTCGCCGAACCCACCTCCGAGTTCTACGACCAGTGGATTCAAGGCGTCGTCGATGCGTTCGCGGCCGCTCGCGACGTCGGTGAGATTTCCGACTCCATCACGCCGGAACGTCTCGGAGCGAACGTCGTGGCGTACTTCACCGGCGTGCAACTGGTCTCGAACGTCCGCACTGGTCGAACCGACCTGATGAACGCCCTGGACACGATGTGGTCGGTGCTCGTCGATGCGCTCGTGACACCGGAGAACAGGAATCGGCTCCGCACCGTCGTCAACGACACATTTGGAAGCCCGGCGCTTCATGAGGTCCCGGTCGCGAGCGACGCGGTGACCTGAACGCCGAACACGTCTTCCGCGACGACGTCCGCAGTTTGGACAGTTCGGCCACCAACGATCAGTTCGCGACGGTTCACGACATTCAGGTCGACTCCCGCGAGGCGCTGGGGCGTCGGTGTGTGACGCAGGAACCCTGCTCGTCGCATCCACATGTTGCCGCTCTGCGCGCGCCGGTCGGCGTCACCCTGGTAGAGCGCGACCTGAGACATCTGCGCCGTGAGCATCATCACCTCCAAGAAGGACACTGACGACAGCGTTGAACTTTTCCGCTCGTAGGTGCAGCTGACTCGGGAATCGGTCAGCAAACGGACTCCGGTAGCGTTCCCGGCCCGCCAGCCGTCGTCGGCAAATGTGGGAGGCTTCGACCGCGTCCACTCGGACTCCACTTTCAACGACCCGACGCTGTGACTGAGGCGTACGGTGTCGGGGCCGGTGCGATCTACCCGCGTGCGCACCGGCACCGCGTCCAGCTCCGTGAACGGCCGGGCACCCGCGCGAACACCGAGGGAACGCTCGTACCCGTACTCCCCCAACCAAGTCATCGGACTGGCAACGAGGGCGGACCGGACTGCGCCGGCGACGCGAATCGCGTCCGCGGTACTCAGGTGAGCTTCGCGTGCGACGCCGGCCTTCAGCGACCAGTCCCGGGGGTACGCCACCCGAGCGACGCCTTCCGCGGTGGCGTCATCGGTCGCGACCAAGTCCATCAGCTCGAGGCGGACACGGCGGTGCCCGTCACCGAGAAATCGGCCGTGCGCGGCACCGAGGTGCGCATCGAAGCCGACGTCTGATGCGGCAGCTTCCGGCTTAGGCGAGGAAAGCATGGACATTTCGAACCCCTTTCGAAATCACGACCAGTGAGTTGGTCGACCACCCAAAAACTAGGTCAGGTCCGAAACTGGGCAAACACCCAGCAATGGGACTTGCGAGTTGGTCCGGCAGGGGCGGCGCCCTCCTCGGGAGGAGAACCGGCGTGCGGATCACTGACGCCAACGTGGCCCTCGCGCGCCGATCGGGCCAGCACGTCAACGATCGCGACCCGTCGGCTATCGACGCCCTCTCGTCACGCGACTGGGTAGTCACCCGCGGCACTCGACCGCTGAGGAGCTGGTGCCGCAGGGAACCACTCGGCGCCGATCCTGCCCACCCAACTTGTCCTCGGCACCGCCGCTGTCCTGCTCGGCCGTGACAGCCCGAGCTGTCTCCAATGGGGATGGGCCCTTCGACTTTGGCTCTACCGACAGTGCTCAGGTGCCAGGAGCTGGTCGATCGACCGACTTACAGTACGCTCAGGAGTGAGTCCCGTCACGTGAGCGGGCCCGTGAGATCGTCTCGAAGTGGAGCGTGCAGTGCCCCAGTCCCCGACTCCGGACCAAGCGGTCCTGACCAGCGCGTTCGACGCGTACCGTGCGCAGGAAATGGCCGATGCGCCCCTCGGCGAGGCGTTCGAGCACTTCTGCGGGCAGGAGCTGACCAAGCAGTTCGGGTTGAGCGCGGGTGAAGTCAAGAAGGGGGTCATCGGCGGCAGCCACGATGGTGGCGTTGATGGCTTCTATGTCGTGATCAACGAGTCGGAGGTGCTCGATATCGACAGCCCCTTGGTGCTAGGGGACAAGAAGGCGCTGCAGTCGCTGCCGCAGAACGCGACAGTTGACGTCGTCGTCATTCAGTCGAAGTGGACGGGGGCGTGGCAGAGCGATCCGTTGACCCGCCTGCGAGACACGCTGGAGAAGACGTTGCCCTTTCATGCAGAAGAGAAAGCGTTGGAGCTGACTCTGAACAGCTCAATCATCGAGCGGACTGGGATCTTCCGCCGCCTGTACGAGAACACGCTCACCAAGTTTGCGCGCTTCCGGTTCCACATCGACTACGTCACGAACGGTCCGGATGAGCACCTCGTCGATAATCACGACGCTGAGGGGAAGCGCAAGGCCCTCGAGGCTGCGGTCAAGGCGTTACTCCCGGCGAATGCGACGGTCGAGGTTCGGCTCCTCGGTGCCCGCAAGATGTGCGAGATCATCGCTACGACGCCGGCGACGACCTCGACGCTGCGTTTCAACGGACCTTTCATCCGGGACAACCTGTCGTTCGTCGGGTTGGTGACCCTCGGGGACTACCTCGATTTCATCCGTCAGGAGGACGGGCAGGAGCTGCGACCGAACATCTTCGACTCGAACGTTCGAGACTTCGCGGGCTCGAAGGTTCAGGTGAACGCCGCGATTCGAACTACCCTGACGAGCGCGGAGGGGCCGACGTTCTGGTGGCTGAACAACGGGGTGACGGTGCTGTGTGACGCGGCGCAGGATGCGCCGCCGCTGTCGGTGTCGTTGACGAATCCGCTTGTCGTCAACGGACTACAGACCTCCAACGTGTTGCATGAGGCGCAGCGGGACGGCGATGTGCCTGAGGAGCGACTCAGCGATGGGTTGCTTGTGCGCATCATCACCTCCTCCGACGAGAACGTTCGCGACGGTGTGATCGCGTCCACGAACCGGCAAAACAGCATTCAGCCGAACCAGCTCCATGCGACCGAGAAGCAGCACCGCGATATCGAGGCGTACTTCAAGACGCAGGGGTGGTACTACGAGCGGCGGAAGCACCAGTACCGCGGCACCGGCACGCCCGGTAGCCGAATCGTGGCAATGGCCGATCTGTCGCAATATATGATCGCGATCGCCTTGGCGCGCCCCGATGACGCACGGGCGCGGCCGCAGAGCGTGCTGAGTAACGACAAGTTGTACCAAACGATCTTCGGCGACGGCGTGGACCGTGAGACGTACCTCTCGAGCGTGAGGGTGATGGCGCAGGTTGACGCCTACCTGCGGACAGATGAGGCGAAGGCGATCTTCGACGACTTCACCAACGCACGGTTCTACGTCGCCGTCGGCTACGTGATGCGCACGTTGAAGGCGTACTCGCCAGACAAGATCAAGTGGGATAAGAACTACCATCGGATGCCCGACACGGCGGACACCGTGCGACTCGCGGCGACCTTGAGCACCTTGAAAGATGTCTACGACGCGCACCAGGAGGCACACCCTACGTCGACGAGAGATCAAGTCTTCAAGGGCAAGGCCCTGAAGAGCGCGTTCTTCACGGCGCTGGCCACGTGACCCCGACTGACCAGTCGACGGGCGGTCGCCGTTCGCCTCGACCGCTGATCGACTGCGTGCGCTACCGCAGCGTAAACGTCCCACAGCTCGCGCGACCAACCTTCGACCCATTCCTCGGTCACATCGGGTCGATGTGATTGGGGGACAGGTGCGGAGGACCGGCGGGCTCCTCTGGCTGTGGGTCGTACTCACGATCCTCGGCACCGCGATACTGGGCGTCGTCATCTTCACGCTGTTCTCCCGGCTGATACCAGTCGGGAAGAGCGGCCTGACCTCGTCCGATATTTACGACCTCACCAGATCGGCCGTAGCGGGTACCGGCATCCTCGCCGGCGCCGGCGGAGCCGTCCTCGCATACAGGGGGCAACGCGTCCGCGAGCGGCAACACGACCTCGACCTCGAGCGGCAAGCTGGTGAGTCCCTGCAGCGAGGATTCGAGCGAGAACGCGAGTTCCGGGCGCGGTACGGCGACGCGGCCGAACATCTCGGACACGATGCGGCCGCGGTGCGGCTCTCCGGCGTGTTTGCCTTGGGGTCGCTGGCGACAGACACAGACGATATCGAGCTTCGCCAATCATGCGTCGACGTGCTGTGCGCCTACCTGCGGATGCCACCACGAACACGACCCGGGACCGTCGGTGACGCGAGCAGCGGCGCCCCCGTCCCAACGACCATCGCGGACGAGGGCGATCGGCAAGTCCGCGACAGCATCCAGCGCTTGATCGCCGGCCACCTACAGCGCGGGAACGAACGGTCCCGGTGGACCGGTGTCAGCGTCGACCTGCGGGGAGCGCAACTCGTCGATGCAGACTTTAGCGGGGCAGTCTTCGACGGCCTCACCCACTTCGATGAAGCGGTGTTTCTCGAGACCCAAAGCTTCGAGGGTGCCGAGTTCCGGGCGGAAGCATCGTTCGCAGGCGCAGTGTTCCGCGGGCCTGGTCACTTCCATAGTGCGAGCTTCGCTGCCGACGCAAGCTTCCGGCGGGCCCGGTTCCAGAACGGCCTCAACCTCAGCCACTGCGGATTCGCGAAGCGATTCGTCTTCAACGGAGCGACCGTGAAGGGCGGAGCAAACTTCGACTCCACCCGGTTCTTCGGCTTCGCCGGCCTGTCGCACGTCACATTTGACGGTGCCGCCAAGTTCAGGCGCTGCGTATTCGGCCACGATCTGTACGCGCTGAAAACACAGTTCATGCAGACCACGTCATTCCGGCGTGCCGATCTACACGGCATGACGGACTTCTCTGACGCCGTATTCGTGGAGGAGCCGCTCTTCCGCGGGGCCCGGGCAGCTGTCCCGATTCGAGCCCGCGGAGCAACGTCACCTTCAGCGCCTCCTGGAACGGACATCTTGGTCGGCGTTCTGCCGTTCCGCCCGACGACCGAAGAGAGCTACCCCTTCGTAGTCCTCCAACGGTTCTTGTTCTGGAGCGTCCTCCCAGTGCAACCACCGTCAAGTCACGAATCGCGTTAGCGCCTTAGGAGGCGGCAGTCGGTGGAACAGTCCGCTTGTACGATATAGACGTGGTGGAGCAGGCGGAGGGACTTCGCGCAGACGCTGAGCGGAACCGGAAGCGGGTTGCCGAGGCAGCACGGTCCGCGTTCGCTCAGCTCGGCCCGGACGCACCGATTGTTGAGATCGCCCGCCGTGCTGGCGTGGGCACGGCGACGCTCTACCGTCGCTTCCCCACTCGAGACAGTCTTCTCGCGCTGGTGTTCGAAGAGCGCATCGGAGCCTGTGCCGAGATGCTGACCGACTACATCGCTCGAGCGGAGGCCGACCCGTGGGCGGCACTCGAAGCATATCTACGGTCACTGTTTCGTAACCAGCAGGAAGACCGATCGTTCAGCACCGCCCTTCTCCGACCGATGGTCGACGGTGGAGTCGCCGAACAAGCGCGGCAGCGCGCTCAAGAACGACTGGGAGAACTTCTCGGGCGCGCCCGCGACGCGCATACGATCCGCGACGATCTCTCGGTGAAGGACGTTGAGCTTATGCTCCTCGCACACGACGGAGTCATCGCGCACGCACAGCACAATGCCGACATCGCACGCATGCAGGACCTCCTCATCGACGCCTGCCGACGGTGAGTGTAGGCGCCCCGAGAAGCGAGATCACGTGACTTGGGCGAACGCACCCACCGTGAGCGCTCTCAGCAGAAACCGACGTCCGTCTGAGGCCCCTCTGACGGACCTGCACCTGATTCTTCGGTCGTCGGGCGCGTCCAGACGCATGCGCCGGTCACGGGATCGCAGTAGCCATCGGCTTGCCCGTCGCCCATAACGACCATGGGTGTCGTGAGTGCTTCCGGGGGTGTGTCCTGCGTTGAAGCCATGTCTAGCCCTCTCGACTCGGAAAGTGGGCGCATATGCCCGCTTCGTGTATGCTACCCAAAGTGGGCATGTGTGCCCACTTGTCAAGGGAGTGCATCGTGTCCACCATCGCCATCGTCGGAGCCGGCCCAGGTCTCGGCATGTCCATCGCTCGAGAGTTCGGATTCCACGGCTTCAACGTCGCGCTGATCGCTCGCACGCAGAACAAGCTCGACCAGCTGGTGGAGGAACTCGGCGCTGCAGGAATCGAGGCAGCGGGGTTCGCCGCCGACATCATGCAGCGAGACACACTCGACGAAGCGCTGCAGCTCGCCTCGGAACGCTTCGGCGGGATCGATGTCCTCGAGTTCTCACCCGCTCCCGGCGCCGCCGCCGCTGACGGTCTTGGCATGGTCGACGTGATGGATGTGACCGTCGAGACGATGCGTCCGCAGCTTGACTACTACCTCAACGCTGGCATCACCGCGGCCCGTGCGGTGTTGCCGGGGATGCTGGAACGGCGCTCCGGAACGTTGTTGTTCACCTCCGGTGCAGGGTCTGTGACACCCATTCCCATGATGGGCAACATCAACGCCGCCTCCGCCGCCCTGCGGAACTGGGTGATCAACCTGCACAATCCACTTCGCGAGCACGGCATTCACGCCGAACACATTGCCATCGGCGTGTACATCAACTCGGGCTCCGCCGAGACCGCCGCGGACACCATCGCGAAGACCTATTGGGACGCGTACCAGAGGCGAGACGGTGCCGAACGTGTCTACACCGTCGATGTCACAGCCCCCTGACCTCATCCCCACTACTCACTCCCCGGAGGTCCTTCATGCAAATTGAAATCTGGAGCGACATCGCCTGCCCATGGTGCTACATCGGGTCCTTCCGTTTGGATGAAGCCCTTCGGCAGTTCCCCCACCGCGACAACGTGCAACTTGTGCATCGCTCGTTCGAGCTGCACCCGGGATACCCGCTCGACGACACCATGCCGGTACTTGACATGTTCGTTCAGCGCTACGGGACCACCCGGGAGCAGGCACGAACGCAAGAGGGCCGGCTGCAGCAGGTCGCGCAGCAAGAAGGGCTTCCCTTCAGCATCGAGCGGGACTTCGGTAACACCCGGCGCGCGCATGAACTCGTGCACCTTGCTGATGAGCACGGACTCGGGCATCAGATGATGCAGACGCTGTACCGCACCCTGTTCAGCGCCGACGGCACCCTGTTCACCGAGGAAGGGCTCGTCAGCGTCGCGGTCACGGTGGGACTTGACGCAGAAGAAGTACGCGCCGCCCTCCAAAGCGGCCGCTACCGGGAGGCGGTCACCGCCGACGAAGCCAGGGCTCACGAGCTGGGAATCAGCGGCGTGCCGTTCTTCCTCATCGACGGCAAGTACGCGCTCTCCGGTGGTCAGAAGGTGTCGGCCTTCGTCGACGTACTGAACCAGGTGTGGGAGGCCGAGGAACACGTCCCTGACCCTGCTGTATAGCTAGCCCCGGCACCATTGCCTCTTCCCGCCCGGTAGACGCGGGAAGAGGCAGTGGGCTGCCCCGCGGTCAGGACGATGGGGGGTCACACCGTGGCCCCTCAGCCATCACAATTCGTACGTACCGTCGGAAGTGCAGCTCGGCACGTGCCAGCGCCCACGCCCCTCCGACGAAAGCCCACTCCTGTCTTCAGCACCTGACGCCTCGCCGGCGGCTCTCCACCAACCCATCAGCGACCACGCGCTCATCGGCGATATGCGCTCCGCGGCACTGGTCAGCAGCAACGGCACCATTGACTGGTTCTGCCCTGAGCGGTTTGACCACGGCAGCGTCTTCGGCGCCATCCTCGACACTGACAACGGCGGACACTGGTCGATCACCGCAAGCGACCCAGAAGTCAAGACCCGACAGTTCTACCTCCCAGACACCAACGTGCTCGTCACCCGCTTCTCAACCGCGGGCGGCGTCGTCGAAGTGCGTGACGCAATGCCAGTGCTCCGCGCCAACGACCCCGACCACCGCCAGCGCATCGTCCGGCAGATCGTCGGCATCCGCGGGCAACTACCGATGCAGGTCGCGCTCGTGCCGCGTCTGGATTACGGCCAAACCCGCACACACGTCGAGCGCGCCGGGATGGGCGCGCTGATCACAGGCGGAGACTGGCACCTGGTCCTGCACAGCACCGCCTCCCTCGCTGACGTGCGACCAGACGGCATCTTCACGACCTTCAACATCCACGAAGGCGACGAAGTCGGACTCACCCTCGCCATCGGCCAACGCGAAGACGTCCGCACCGGCGACACGGTGGACGCCGCTGCCCTTCTCGCAGCCACCGTCGACTTCTGGCAACAGTGGCTTCGCCAGTCGAACTACCGCGGCCGATGGCGAGAGATCGTCCACCGATCGGCTCTTGCACTGAAACTACTGACCCACGAACCCACCGGCGCCGTCATCGCAGCGCCAACGACCTCGCTGCCAGAAGTTCCTGGCGGGGAACGCAACTGGGACTACCGCCACGTGTGGGTCCGCGACGCCGCCTTCTCGATGTACGCGTTGCTGCGCCTCGGCTTCGCGGACGAAGCGGGCGCGTTCGTGAAGTGGCTGATGCACCGCATCGACGACGGCCTCGACGGAGATCTGGGCCCGTTGCGCTCGATGTACGACATCGACGGCGGGAGCGCCGCCGGCGAGTACGAACTCGACCACTGGGCAGGTCACGACGAGAGCCGACCAGTGCGTGTGCGAAACGACGCCGCGGAACAGCTCCAGCTCGACGTCTACGGGGAATTCATCGACTCCGTGTACCTGTACGACAAGCACGGCGACGGCATCGGCTACGACGACTGGAACCGCCTCCGAGCCGTCGTCGACTGGCTTGCAGATCACTGGAGTGACCCCGACGAAGGGATCTGGGAAACCCGAGCGGGACGCCACCAGCACACCTACTCGCAGATGATGAGCTGGGTCGCGTTCGAACGCATGATCCGCATGGCCCGTCGGCGCGGCCTTCCCGGCGACCTGACGAGTTGGGCCAGGACCCGCGACGCGATCGCCGAGTCCGTCCACACGGGTGGTTGGAACCAAGACCTGCAGGCGTACACACAGGCGTTCGGCGGTACCACTTTGGACGCCTCTTTGCTGCTGATGCCCGCCGTCAAGTTCCTCTCGCCCGCTGACCCGCGCTTCGCAAGCACCCTCAAGGCTGTGCAGAAGCATCTCGTCACCGACACTCTGGTGTTCCGGTACAACGTGGCCGACTCGCCCGATGGTCTCGATGGGGAGGAGGGCACCTTCTCGATGTGCTCGTTCTGGTACGTCGAAGCACTCACCCGAATCGGGCAGCTCGACGAAGCAAAGCTGGCGCTGGAGAAGATGTTCACCTACTCCAACCCTGTAGGCCTGTTCGCCGAGGAGATCGGCCTCGACGGTTCCCAGCTGGGCAACTTCCCGCAGGCGTTCACCCACTTCTCATTGATCAGCGCCGCGGTGAACCTCGATCGCGCGCTCGGGTGAGGAGCATTTCCACACCGTTCGTCGGGTCGGCACTACCCCGACGAGCCGGCCGACCTTTCAGTCCGGCCCAGACTTGAACTCGCCGTCGTTCCTTCGTCGACCGCACAGACTGCCACGAGGTGGGGGTCCGCATCTCAACCTCCCCAAACGAATCCGACGACGCTTGAGTGGCAGAGCCTCGACAGCAGCCGGCTCAGGTCCCATGTGATCCTCGCCGCCTACTGAGGTCGGTCCTGGGCAAGCCCGGAATCGTGCACTGCCGTCATGCGAATGGTCTTGCCAGCAAGAGTCTGGCAGCGTACGACGACAGTCTGGCTGGCGCTGCCAACGTCCTGACGTACCAAACAGCGCCAGCCAGGTAGCTCTTACCCCTTATCGCCGACCCGTGGCAGGTCAGACAGACGGAGATCACTGTGGCTCAGAAGGTCGTCTACGACAAAGTCGGTGGAGCCGACGAGCTTCGACTGATTGATTACATCCCGACGCAGCCCGGCGCTCGGGAAGTTCGAGTCGCCGTCCGCGCCGCGGGCGTCAATCCGGTGGATTGGAAAATCCGCTCCGGTGCGTTCGGCCCCGGGGCCGGCACCGACCGCACGATCGGCTTCGACGCCGCAGGCACCATCGAGGCGGTCGGCGCCGACGTAACCGCCTGGCAAGAGGGCGACAACGTGATCCTCGCCGACATCGTCGACGCCTACTCATCGAACGTCGTCACCAGCGAGGATCATCTCCTACCAATTCCGACGCCCCTATCCTTCGATGAAGCCGCGGCGATCGGGGTCCCCGCTGGAACCGCATACCAAGCGGTGCGATCGCTCCGGGTCAGCGCCGGCGACGTCCTCCTCGTCCACGGAGGAGCTGGCGCCGTCGGACAGGCGGCCATCCAGTTCGCCCGACGAGCGGGAGCAACTGTCATCGCGACCGCCAGCCCACAGAATCACGAACGCCTCACCGAACTCGGCGCAATCCCCGTTGCCTACGGCGACGGCCTCACCGCTCGGTTGCGAACCACTGCCGGGGTCGTCACAGCTGCGCTTGACGCAGCTGGCTCCGACGAAGCCATCGAAGCCTCACTCGAGCTTGTCGCCGACCGGAGTCGGATCGGAACGATCGTGCGCGGCGCAGACGCAAGCACCTTCGGTATTCGCGCGTGGAGCGGCGGGAGCCCGCAACCGCTCACAAACGAGGAGCTGCAGCTCCGCCGCGACGGTATTGGCGAGGCCGCGCGCCTCGCCGCGGCGGGCGAGTTCGATATCGAGATCGCCGCCCGCTTCCCGCTGGGGGACGCAGCTGCCGCGCACACCCTCGGCGAGTCCGGGCTGGTTCGCGGCAAGATCGTCCTCCTTCCCTGACAAGGTGCGCTGAGTGCATGCATCAACTGCACGTAGCGCCGACGACGCCAGCACGAAGGTCGCGGTCCAGCGAGGCCTGAACGACGGCCGCGCGGTGGTGACGGCCGCGGCGATCATCATGATCTCGGTGTTCGCGGGTTTGATCTTCTCGGACTCCTCCACGATCAAGCCGATCGGCTTCGGCTCGCGTTCGGCGTGCTGATCGACGCCTTCGTGGTCCGGATGCTCCTCATCCCGGCGGTGATGCACCTGCTTGGGAAGAGCGCCTGGTGGATCCCGAAGTGGCTTGACCGGATCCTGCCGGACGTCGACGTTGACGTCGAAAGCGCGAAGCTGCAGCGTGCGATCAGCCGATACGAGCCAAAGAGCATCGGCGTGGAACGCACGCGCAGCTGAACATGTTCTCCGCGCTGCGTTGAGCTATTTTCGGCGCACGAGGGACGAGGCTCCCCCCAGCTCGGATTCGGGCCGAGCTGGGGGGTTCGGGCCGGGACTGCCACCGCCTCTGGCTCGGACGTACTGTCGTAGTCATGAGCACGAAGGAAGACGTCAGACACTTCTTGATGTCCCGTCGCGCTGCCGTGACTCCCGAGCAAGCGGGACTGCCCAACGTGCACAGCGACCGACGAGTACCAGGCCTGCGCCGAGAAGAAGTCGCAACCCTCGCAGGCGTGAGCGCCGAGTACTACACCCGGCTCGAGAAAGGCAACATCGGAGGCGTGTCCGAGTCGGTGCTGAACGCCGTCGCGACCGCCCTGCGACTCAGCGACGTTGAACGCGAATACCTGTTCGATCTCGCGCGGGCAGCGACGGCTTCACCAACAACGCGTTCCGCGAAGCGTCCCGCCCCCACGGTCCGCGCATCTGTGCAACGCATGCTCGACTCAATGATCGTGCCCGCCATCGTGCAGACGCCTGATCAGACCATCGTCGCGTCCAACCTGCTCGCCAGAACGCTCTACGCGCCGATGTTCGCCGTGGACCCCCAACCGAACTTCGCCCGCTTCAACTACCTGGATCCCCGCTCCCAGCAATTCTTCGTCGACTGGGAATGGTCACGCCGCACCACCGCGGCAATCCTGCGCTTCGAGCTGGGACGGCACCCGCAGGACCGCGACCTGGCAGCTCTCATCGAAGAACTGCACGCCAACGAATCGTTCCGGCGGGACTGGGCGCTGAGCAATGTGCATGAGCACCGGACTGGCGTGAAGTCCTTCCGGCACCCAGACATCGGTGTACTCGAGGTGACCTTCGACGTCTTCGAGACCCCCGGTGAGCCCGGACTGAAGATGGTGACCTACAGCGCACCGGCCGGCACCGAGACCGCAGAAAAGCTCGCCATCTTGTCGAGCTGGGCAGCCGCCCAGGCCCAGCAGCCAGAACCCAGCGAACCCACCGCGTAGACCTCCACGCGACGACCAAGACGTAGCTCACTCGCACCGAGAACGGTGCGCCTACAACGACCTAAGGAGCACCATGCGCATCCTCGTCATCGGCGGAAGCGGCCATATCGGCACCTTCCTCATCCCCCGCCTTGTCCGAGGCGGCCATGAGGTCATCAACATCAGCCGCGGCAGCCGAGTGCCGTACTCGGATTCGCCCGAATGGCAGCAGGTGCAGCAGGTTGCCGCCGACCGGGAGCAGGAAGACCGCGACGGCACGTTCGCCGAGCGCGTCGCCGGCCTCAACGCTGACGTGGTCATCGACCTGGTCTGCTTCACTCTGGATTCCGCGAACAAGCTCGTCGACGGGATCCGCGGCAAGGTGCAGCACCTCATCAACTGTGGGTCCATCTGGCGAGCCGGGGTCAGCCACGTCCTGCCTATCACCGAAGCCAACCACTCGGCACCGTTTGGTGAGTACGGCATCGAGAAGCAAGCCATCGTCGAGATGCTGAAGGAAGAAAACAGCCGCGGCGAACTGACCACCACGTCCCTGCACCCTGGCCACATCAGCGGACCCGGCTGGATCCCTATCGGACCTACCGGCAACCTGGACAAGAACGTGTGGGCAGCTCTGTCGTCGGGCGCGGCGCTTCCCGTGCCTGGGCTTGGCGCGGAGAGCATGGCGCACGTGCACGCGGACGACGTCGCCCAGGCGTTCGAGCTGGCAGTCGAGAACCGCGCCGCCGCTGCCGGGGAGGACTTCTTCGTCACCGCCGCCGACGCCCTCACCGTCCGTGGATACGCGACGCTCGGTGCGTCCTGGTTTGGACTCGAACCGCAGCTGGAGCATGTCAGCTGGGAGGCGTTCCGTGCACCGCTCTCGGAACGCGACGCTGACCTGAGCTGGCAGCACCTCGTTCGCAGCCACGCATTCAGCATCGAGAAGGCGAACCGCCTCCTCGGCTACTCACCCCAGTACACCGCCGGTGAGACCGTCCTCGACTCGGTCCGGTGGCTCATCGACAACGGCGAGGTGAGCGTCGACCGTCCTCTGACGGTCTGACACAACACCGAAGCGGGTGAGGAGCGCAACGCTCCTCACCCTCTTTCGTTCTGCCTCAAACAGTCTTCTCACCCCGAAAGGTCAACCGATATGTCGGCCCCAGCCACGCGAGAGCGCGTGAAACTTCCCTTCGTCGCCTACGTGCTCGCGATGGGCACGTTCCTTATGGGCACAACGGAGTTCGTTGTCGCTGGCATCCTCCCTGAGATCGCCTCCGACCTGCACGTCACTCCCGCCCGTGCCGGACTCCTGGTCACCACCTTCGCGGTTGGCATGATCGTCGGTGCGCCCGTCATGGCGATCCTCACCCGAAAGCTCCCCAGCCGGCTGACGCTCATCCTCGCGCTTCTCGTCTTCGCCGCCGGACACCTCGTCATCGCGATAACATCCGTCTTCACCATCGTCCTCATCGCCCGATTCCTCACCGCGGTCGCCACCGGCGCGTTCTGGTCTGTGTCGATGATCGTCGCAACCCGAGCCGCCGGATCCGGAGCCGGCGCCCGCGCCGTCGGCATGGTCGTCGCAGGCGGCACCCTCGCCAATGTGGCCGGAGTCCCGATTGGAGCATTCGTCGGACAAGCCCTCGGTTGGCGCGGCCCGTTTTGGGCCCTTGCAGTCCTGTCAGCCCTGGCGACGTTGGTGATCGCCCGCCAGGTGCCTGCCGAACACGCCGACGCGAAGTCGTCGTCGCTGCGCGCCGAGTTCGCGGGACTGCGATCCGGACGCATGTGGCTCGCAATGGCCGGAAGCGCCGGCATCATGGGCGGCGTTCTGAGCACTTACACCTTCGTCACTCCGCTCCTGACGGAGCGGTCAGGAGTACCCGAACAGCTCATGCCGCTCGTGCTCATCACCTTCGGCGCGGGATCCCTCATCGGAGTCACTATCGGTGGCCGCCTCGGCGACGCGCACCCGTTCCGCACCACACTGATCGCCGCAAGCCTCACCACGGCGCTGCTAGCGCTGCTGGCCATCTTCTCCGGCTTCGCAGTACCGGCAGTCGTCCTGATCTCCCTGGCCGCACTGACCGGCTTCGCAGTGAACCCGATCACGATCTCCCTGTCCGTGACCTACGGCAAGGGTGCGCCAAACCTCGCCCCGGCACTTAGCACCTCGGCGTTCAACGTCGGCATCGCGAGCGGGTCCGGACTTGCCGGCGTGTTCCTGGAATCGCCGCTGGAACTGGAAGGCCCGGTCACGGTCGGTATCACCTTCGCCCTCATCACCGTGGTAGTCCTCGCGATCCTTGGCATGATGGAGCGACGCCGACCGCAGCTTCCCCGCGGGCACGCCGACGAGCAGGAAGAAGTTGCGGCGGCGCCCGCCCACTAACGGCGCGTTCACGACGACATGCCGAGTTGGATGCCTCCTCGATGACCGGGGAAGCATCCAGCTCGACGTGCACGCCAGCACGGAATAACCCCGTGCCAAACTGGGCGAGTGAGTGACCAGGCCAAGGAGCATGACCGGACCGACGGCAACGGTCTCCTACCAGCACCGACCATGCGAGACATCGCCGCTCAGCTCGGAGTCTCGCGCCAGCTCGTGTCGATGGTGCTCCGCGGCGTCGAAGGTCCCAGCTCACAATCGCGCCAACGGATCCTCAAGACGGCGCGTGACCTCGGCTACCGCCCGAACTCCAGCGCTCGGCTCCTCACACGGAACCGCACCAACCTGCTCGGCGTCGTCTTCTCTATGCGCAACCCGTTCCAGGTCCGATTCGTCGAGCGGTTGTTCGACCGTGCCGCCGAGCACGGCTTCGGCGTCGTTCCCGGGCCGATGACTGCTGAGCGATCCATGGACACCGTCCTCGCACAGCTGCTCGAAGAGCGCGTCGAAGGCGCAATCATCTTCAACCCCGAGCGCGATTCCGCCGTCCTCGACGAGGCCCTCGGCCGCATTCCTGTCTCGCTCATCGGCGAGTGGATCGACGATGCGACCGTCGACAACATCCACGTCGACGAGACCGCCGGGCTCAACCAAGCAGTGCAGCACCTGGTCGGTCACGGGCACTGCGCGATCGCCTATGTCGGCGGCGCGGGCGGCCGTGTCGGTCACGACCGGCAGGCAGCGTATGAGGCGGCTATGCAGGCAGCCGGTCTGGCGGACACGGTTCGGGTCTTCGGTAGCGACTTCTCCGAAGAGGGTGGCGCCGACGCCGCCCGGCGCATCGTGGAACTGGACCGCGACGCCCGGCCCACCGCCATCATCTGCTGCGGTGACCAGTGCGCAACCGGCGCACTCGCGATCTTCAATCAGCACCAGGTGGCGGTTCCGGATGAGATGTCGCTGATCGGCTTCGATGACAGCTACCTGGCGGCGCTGTCCTACCAACAGCTCACCTCCGTCCATCAGGACGTTGACGCATCCGTGGACGCGGCGCTCGCCTCTGTGCTCGAGCGTGTCGAGGGATCAACACGGCCCGCGCGTCGCATTCCGACTCGGACACGGCTGGTCGTGCGCGCCTCAACCGGTGCGCGAAGCTAACGCGTGCAGGCACGGCATGAGGGGCGCCGATTTTCTGATCGACGCCCCTCATGCCGTGCGCGGCTGACTGCCATCCCCCTGGGCCTGCCGCCCAGGGACGCCGTTACCGCACGCTCTTGATCGGCAGGACGACGGCTGCGCCGATGAAGGCGATGATCCCGGCACCCCACAACAGGACCGGGTAGTTCTCGGTACCGCCGCCGATCCCCAGCAGGAACAGGCCGATTGCTGCCCCAACGGACTGCGGGAGGGAGTTGGCGATGTTGATGACTCCGAGGTCCTTGCCGGGCTTTTCGGGGTCGGGGAGGACGTCGACGACCAGCGCGTTGTCGACGGCCACGTAGATGCCGTAGCCGAAGCCCATGACGGCTTCTGCGATGTAGAAGTGGCCGACGTCGTTCGCGAAGGCAAGAACCACCAAGCCCACGCCGAACATCAGCGTCGAACCAGCAACGAACACCTTCCGGCGGCGGAGCTTGTCCGAAAGCCAGCCGGAGATGGCGATCGCGACGAACAGCGTGATTGTGTAGATGAGCACACCGGTAGCGACTGCGGGTACCGCTGCCTTCGTGGACAGGCCGAGGTGGTCCTCCATGTACAGCAGGCGGAACGTCGTGAACAGGAACGACGCGAGGGTGATCAGGAAGCGGGACCACCATGCCAGCCCGAAGTCGGGGTTCTTAATCGGGTTGGTCCAGAAGGTCTGCACCAGGGTGAGGAAACTGAACGGCTTCGGTCGGTTCTCCGGCAGGCGATCCGGCGCCACGAGCACGTACACGACGATCGTCAGTACACCGAAGAGGCCCGGCAGGATGAAGACCAGCGGCAGGCTCCACGCGAACCACGCGGCGACGTAGGTGCCGGCGAGGATCGAGACGTTCTGCGCCAGCCCGAGGACGCTCGAAGCGCGACCACGCTGCTCTTCAGGGACGTTATCGGCGAAGTTCGCGACGAGCGCGGCGAACGCAGCGTTTGACCCGGTCTGGCACACCAGCCACGCGATAGCGAGCGTTGCGACGTTCGGTGTCACGGAGACCCAGGCAAGCCCGAGGGCAAGGACGATGATTCCGCCGAGCAGCCACGGCTTCCGCCGACCCCATCTCGTTCGGGTGCGGTCACTGAGCATGCCCCAGAGGGGATTGCCGATCACCGCTCCGATCGTGCCGATCGGCAGCACGACCGCGAGTACTTGCGCTGGGTTGTCCGGGTTCAGAACTTGCGCCTTGAGCTGCATGCTCACCATCACCGGCGACAGGATCGCGATGAAGATACCGAACTGCGCGAGTCCGATTGCTGCGATGTACCAGTTGCTGGCACGTGTTGTTGCCACCGCTGAAGTGAACGGGTGGGCCGGGATCCTCGTCGACATCGACGCCTCCTTGAGTCGGGTGCCGAGGAGCCCCACTGTTTAGCGCGTGCTAACCTCGGTGGACGCCACCTTAGCCCGCGCTAAGGAATTTGCCAACGCCGTCAGGAGAAACATGACGCTCTCGCATTTGCCAGCCCCGCACCTCTACCGCTCCGGCTCGAGTGAGCCAGCTCTTCGTTGGGGTCTGGTCGGCCCGGGGTGGATCGCCGGCGAGTTCGTAGACGCCGCTCACCGGCACACGCAGCAGCGGTTCACTGCCGTCGCCTCCCGCTCGCCGGAGCGCGGTGCGGCCTTCGCTGCCGCGCACGGCATCGAGCACGTCGTGGGATCCATCGTCGAACTCGCCGCCCGAGATGACGTGGACGCGATCTACGTCGCGACGCCGCAGAGCGATCACCTCGCGAGCGGCCTTTCCGCTATCGCTGCCGGCAAGCACGTCCTCATCGAAAAGCCCATCGCCCTGAACGCTAACGAGGCACAGCAACTTGTCGACGCAGGTCGCGCCGCCGGCGTGCTGGTCATGGAAGCGATGTGGTCCCGGTACCTCCCGCAAACATCCGTCCTCACACAGCTCCTGCACGACGGCGTCCTCGGCGAGATTAGGGCTCTGCACGCCGATCACGGACAACGAATCGACGCCGATCCCTCTCACCGTCTGTACCGACCAGAACTCGGCGGCGGAGCCCTGCTCGATCTCGGGATCTACCCGGTGCAGTTCGCGTCCTTGTTCCTCGGGACACCGCAGTCGGTGACTGCCGTGGGGACGATGACCGACACCGGTGTTGACGCGCAGTCGACGCTGGTACTGGAGCACAGCGGCGGGGCCCAGGCGACGCTCACCACGACGCTGCTGGCGCGCACGCCGACCGGCGCCGCTGTTGCGGGTTCGGAAGCGACGATCACCGTCGATCCGTACTTCTACACGCCGACCACCTTCACGCTCGCTGGCGCCGCGCACGACAGCACCGCACTGCACTGGTCGGACGAAAGCGGACTCCGAGGATTCGAAGCACTGTCCTGGGAAGCGACCGCGTTCGCGTCCTTCGTCGGTGACGGCCGTATCGAGTCCCCGGTGCACGGCCACGACGAGACCGTCGCCATCCTGCACACCATCGACCAGGCGCTCGCGCAGCTGCCCGCGCCTGCCGTCACTGTCTGATCCGGAGGAACCCGTGAGCAACCGCATCCACGACCTTGAACAGCAGGAAGCCGAACTGGTCCTTCCCCGCTTCACCCTCGATGACGCTTGGGCGCTGGGCTCGCGTCTTGTCGACATCGCGCGCCGCGAGGGCCACGGCGTCGGTATCGACATTCGCCGCCCAAACCTGATTCTCTTCCGGGCAGCGCTGCCGGGGATCGCGCCCGACCAGGAACGATGGATCGAGAAGAAGGCCGCGCTGGTGCTGCGGATGGAGACCAGCGGCGCGCTCGTCGACGCTCGACACCGCGCGGCCGGCATTGACGCGGCGTCCTTCGGCTGGCTGCCGAACGAGGACTACGCGATCACCGGCGGCTCGTTCCCGATCCGGGTGCAGGGCGTCGGCGTCGTCGCCGCAGCGACCGCTTCCGGGCTCAGCTCGGACGAGGACCACGAGTTGATCGTGCAGGGCATCCGCGAACACCTCGCGGCAACACGAGAGACGTCAGCATGAGCCCGTCGGACAGCAGCACTATTCCGCTGCGAACACTCCTCCCGAACCAGAAGACGCGCATACGCGCGTGGAACCGCGCCGATGGCTCGATCCGCACCGTCTACGAAACCTCTGATCGGCTCTTCGAGGCGCCGAACTGGACGCACGACGGCCGGCTGCTCCTCAATGCGGACGGGCTGCTCTGGACACTCGACCTCGCCGGCGGCGAACCGGTCCAGGTGAACGCCTCCGGCCTCCCCGCAGTCAACAACGACCACGTGCTGTCCCCAGACGGCAACACCATCTACGCTTCCGCCAACGACTTCCACATCTGGCAGCTCCCGCTGGAAGGCGGCACACCGACGCGGATCACACCGGAGGACGGCAGCCTGCACTTCCTGCACGGCGTCAGCCCGGACGGCGGCCGTCTGGCGTATGTGCGTCTCGTGCCGGAGGGCGACAACTGGTGGGCATCCGCCACCGTGCACACCATCGGCGTCGACGGCGTAGACGACCATGCGGTGACGACTCACCCCGGTCCCGCCGACGGCCCAGAATGGACGCCGGACGGTCAGTGGATTGTGTTCAACACCGAACAGTTCTCCTCGACTGCTGGCCACGCGCAGCTGGCGCGCATCCGCCCAAACGGTAATGACCTCGAGCAGCTGACCTTTGACGAACGCGTCAACTGGTTCCCCCACGTCGCCCCCGACGGCGACGCGGTGGTCTACCTGAGCTTCCCGCCGGGAACGGAAGGGCACCCCGCGGACAAGGCCGTCGAACTGCGGCTCGTCACGGTGAACCAGTGGACAACCCCGACCACACTTGCCGCATTCAACGGCGGCCAGGGCAGCATCAACGTGCCCAGCTGGGCGCCCGACAGCTCCGCTTTCGCGTTCGTCGAGTACCCCATCGGAGCAGACGCATGAGTGGCGTCCGCGCGGCCGTCATCGGCACCGGCATGATCGCCGGCGTTCACGTCCGCGCAGCGCGAGCGGCCGGTGCCGCCGTCATTGGTGTGCTCGGCCGGAACCGTTCCCGCTCTGAAGACGCCGCACATCAATTCGGTGTCACCAGGGCCTACGCCGACCTGGACGAGGTCCTCGCCGACCGCCCCGACGTCGTCCACATCTGCACCCCCAACGACCAGCATCACGCGCAAGCCCTCGCCGTCATCCGACACGGCATCAACGTGATCTGCGAGAAACCACTCGCGGTCAACGCGGAGCAGGCCGCCGAGCTTGCCGAGGCTGCGCGTGACGCCGGAGTCGTCGCAACCGTGCCGTTTGTGTACCGCTACCACCCGATCGTCCGAGAAATCCGCGCACGCATCGACGACGGGCTGCTGGGCCGGGTACTCGGCATCCACGGCTCCTACCTGCAGGATTGGATGCACGACGAGAACGCAGCGTCCTGGCGCGTCGACGCCGCGACGGGCGGACCTTCACGCGCGTTCGCCGACATCGGATCTCACTGGTGCGATCTGGTCGAGTTCGTCACCGGCGAGCACTTCACCAGCGTCACGGCGCACACCGACGTTGTCTACGAGACCCGTCCAGCGGCCGGCGGCCCCTCCTTCAGCAGCGGAGCTACGGCGGCACCGCACGTACCGGTCACGACCGAGGACACCGCAATCGCGACCTTCCGCACGGCGTCCGGCAGGCTCGCCAACACCGTCGTGTCACAGGTCGCGTCCGGGCGGAAGAACCGGCTCTGGTTCGAGATCGACGGATCCCTCCGTTCCGCAGTGTTTGATCAAGAGCAACCAGAGTCCGCCTGGTTCGGATCACCGACCGGCGGCGAGATCATCGTCCGCGATCCGTCGAACGGGTCCGCGGATCAGCGACGCCTCGGCGTGGTTCCCGCCGGGCACCCCCAGGGGTACCCGGATGCATTCGCCGCATTCGTCGCTGACACCTACACGGCGATCACGACCGGCGAGACGCCAGTGGGACTCCCAACCTTCGACGACGGCGCACGATCAGCGCTGATCGTCGCCGCCGTCGTCGCAAGCGCTCGATCATCGTCAGCCTCGACCGCTATCCCCGAAAGGATGCCCGCATGAAGCTCGGCATGCTCACCGCCTGCCTCCCCGGCTGGTCACTCGACCAAATCGCCGATTTCGCCGCCAACCAGGGGTACGAGCGACTCGAAGTTGCGGTGTGGCCCAGCACCGGCGGCCGCGACTTCGAAGCGTCCCACCTGCCGGTGGCGACCTTCACGGAGGAAGACGCCGTTGCAACCCAGGCAACGCTTGAGCGCACCGGCCTTCAGATCTCCGCTCTGGCCTACTACGAGAATAACCTCCATCAGGACCTCGGGCGACGCGAGGAGATCCGCAGCCACCTCAAGCACGCGATCGACACCGCGGCGCAGCTGAACGTGCCGTACGTGGGGACCTTCATCGGACGCGACAACACCAAGTCCGTGCGAGAGAACATGATCGAAGGCAACCGCGTTCTCCCCGAACTGGTCGACTATGCCGGCGAACGCGACGTCAAACTCATCATCGAGAACTGCGTCATGGAAGGCTGGCACCCGGACGGCTACCCGGGCAACATCGCTTACTCGCCAGAGCTATGGGGCTGGGTAACAGGGCTCGGCTTCGGCTTGAACTGGGACCCGTCGCACCTGACCTGGATCGGTATCGACCCGGTCGAGACGATCCTGCCGTTCGCCGAGCACATCGTGCACGCGCAGGCGAAGGACCTCGAGCTGTTTCCCGCGAAGCGGAACGAGTACGGCTTCTTCGGCAAGGTCGACAAGCAGGGCGACCCGTGGGACATGGGCTGGTGGCGTTTCCGGGTACCAGGACGGGGAACTGTCGACTGGCCGCACGTTGTCGACCGGCTCTACGAAGCGGGCTTCGACGGCACCCTCTCCGTGGAGCACGAAGACCCCCTCTGGAGCGGCACCGACGAACGAACCCTCGAGGGACTCCGCATCGCACACCGCACCCTCCGGCCGCTCATCGCGGAGGAACACTGACAATGTGATCGTGGTGCGGACGGCGTCCGGAGCCTGCGAGTGCCGTCTGATCGAAACCGCTGGAGGCGCCGGGCAATCGTCGTGCACAGATGAGCAGCTCAGGTCGATTCGCGCTGCACGACCCGCACCGGCGCCTCCAGCACATCGCCCGTCCCGTCCCGTCCCTCCGCACGCGCGACGACTCGGGCAGCAAGCGCCCGCATGTGTGCCTTCACATCGAAGCGGACGGTACTCAACTGCGGTCGAGTCAGCAGCGCGAGCTGATCGTCATCGACTCCGATGACCAGCACCTCGCGCGGTGCGTGCAAGCCCAGGTCTCGCGCTGCGAGCAAGACCGCCGCACCGTGGAGATCGTTGAACGCGCAGACGCCGACCGGTCCGGCTCCCGCGCGCAGTGCGTCACGGATCGGGCGCAATCCGTCGGCGTCGAGCGAGTCGACGAGGACGACATCTGGCTCATTCCGCCCCGCGGCTACGGCCGCGCGCACAACCCCTCGGATTCGATCGTCCCGCACCTCGGACTCGCGGACGGTGCGCGGTGCAACGACAACGATGCGTTGCGCACCACGCGCGATGAGGTGCTCGACCTGCAACGACCCGGCAAGCCCCTGGAAGTCATCTGCGGCGCGCTGACCGCCGCTGCTGTGGAACCAAGCCTCCTCGACGGGTACGAGCAGGCTCTGCAAGGACGTCCGGACCGACTTCGGAAGGTCATACATCGCAACGACTGCGCACGGTGAGACGCTACGGACAAGGACGTTTGGCGCGCTCGGGGCAGCGCCAGTCCGACTCACGACCATCGCGTAGCCACGGCCTTCGAACTCGGAGCTGAGCGTTGCGATCGCACGATCCATCAACACCGATGGCTCCCAATCGGGCTCGAGGCACAGCACCAACCGGCTCGACCCTGAGCGCAGGATCTGGGCGGCTGCGGACGGAACGTAACCCAGCTCGCGAGCGGCGGTCCGAACAGAGTCCCTCGTTGCGTCCGAGATGCTCTGCCCGGGCGCATCGTTCAGCACGAAACTCACCGTCGCGCGAGATACGCCTGCTCGTCGCGCTACATCTTGCGCCGTGACTCTGGTGCCCACGCTCTAAGTGTGGCACTCTTCTGGCGAGGAACTTACACGTGTAAGTCCTGCTTCGAACTGAAACGATTCAAGGGAGAATCATGCGTATCGATGCAGCAACAGGCCCGACAACACGGCAAGCCTGGTGGATCACCGGCGTACTCGGAATGGCTTCCTACCTCGACGCCGCCGCAATCGCCGGCACCGGAACGGCGCTCGTGCTCTATCAGAAGAGCCTCGGACTCTCAGGCGGCGACATCGGAGCGCTTTCAGCGCTGCTGACCTTCTCGATCGCGATCGGCGCGCTCGTCGGAGGCAGGCTCGGCGACCGGTTCGGGCGACGGCGGATCTTCGCGGTCACCATGATCATGTTCGCCGTCGGCGCTGGTCTTCTCACCGCAGCACCCGGCGTCGGCTTCCTCTACGCGGGGCTTGTGATCCTTGGGCTGTCATCAGGCGCGGATCTCCCCGTGTCGCTATCGATGATCGGTGAAGCAGCGCCGGCAGGGAAGCGCGGACAGATGGTCGGCTCCACGAACTTCCTGTGGGTGCTCGGCATCGTCGGGGTCATCCTCATCGGCATCTTCTTCGGCGCGCTCGGCGCCACCGGAGCGCGCATCATCTATGGGCACCTCTTTGTCATTTCGATCCTGGTGCTGATCTGCCGCAGCGGGATCCCAGAGTCCGCGAAGTGGCGGCAGGCAGCTGACACCCGCACCGCGAGCGTCGCGATCAATGGCGCAGCATCCGACATCGGCGCTCTGCGACAGCTCGCGCACTCCCGCTTCCTCCTGCCAGTGATCGCGCTCGGACTCTTCTTCGGCATCGCGAACATCAGCGCGAACACGAACGGCCAGTTCCAGACGTACGTGTACGTCAACGTCGCAGGCCTGGATGTGCCGACCGCGTCACTCTTCGGGCTGATCGGGATTGGGATCGGCTTGGCGTCGACGCTGCTGTTCGTGCGATTGGTCGACGGCGTCGGCGCGCGGAGGTGGATGCTGCGCGTCGCGGCAGTCTTGGCCATCTGCGCATTCGTGCTGCCTGCCGCCGTCGGGGTGACCCCGGCAACCATCATCACCAGCACCATTCTGTTCTCGATCGGCGGCGGCATCATGGGCGAACCGATGTACAAGGTGTGGAGCCAGGAGATTATCCCGGTCCTGTTCCGCAGCAGCGTCCAAGGCATCACCATCGCATTCACGCGGTTGCTCGCCGCTGCGATCGCGCTCGTCACGCCTGCGATAATCGCCACCGGAGCGACGAACCTGTACTGGTTCCTGACTGGCACGACCGTCATCGCCGTGACGATCGGCCTGTTCTGGTTGCCCCGATTCCAGCGCGCAGACGACGAAGCAGGCATCTCCGCCGACGGGGCCGTCCCTATCGGCGGCGTCGACGACGGTGTCGCCGTCAAGCATGGGACCGCCCAGTGATCGACAGCCCGAAGATCATGCCGACCCCGACTCCGCCACGTTTCGAACATCACACAGCACATCGTCTCGGCATCGGGGAGCGAGCACCACGACTGTCTTGGACCACGGAACCTGCGGTGTCGGAGCGGCAGCAGCGAACACGCTTCGAGATCATCCGGCAGCGACCCGGCTCGGCCGCCACGACGACGGTGGTCGAGCGGGAGGGAGACGAGCAAGTGCTGACGCCCTGGCCGGATACTCCACTGGCCGACGGCGAGAGAGTGCGGGTGCGGATCAGCGTGGACCACGGCGCAGGGTGGGGCCCATGGAGTGATCCCGGCACCGCAGAGGCCGGATTGATCGCGCCCGAATCATGGAGCGCCGCCTTCATCTCCTCGCCCGGCGCCGATCCGATCACCCGCGAAGACCCGCAGGGGCGCACGATGCGGCAGCCCCCTCGGTTCGCGCGCACCTTCACTCTCGCAGGCACGGTCGCATCCGCGCGGCTTTACATCACCGCGCAGGGCGTCGTGCAGGCGGAGGTGAACGGACACCGCGTCGGGGAGGAGGAACTCACGCCTGGATGGACCAGTTACCGTCATCGGCTGCGATACGCCACCTTCGACATCACCGATCAGCTGCAGCCGGGCGAGAACAGTCTCGGCCTGCTCGTCGGAGACGGTTGGTGGCGCGGGCACCTCGGCTTCGGCGGCGGCACCATGGACGTCTACGGCTCCGAACTCGCGGCCGCCGCGCAGCTGGAAATCTTCTATCAGGACGGCACCGCGCAACGCATCAAGACCGACGACCAATGGCGCAGCGACTACGGAGCCATCATGAGCAGCGGCCTCTACGACGGTGAACACTTCGACGCGCGACTCGACACCTTCGACTGGGCCCGCCTCACCACACGAACCGGGACACCCGTGCGCACACAACCGCTCGACGCGACGCTTCTCACATCGCCCACTGGACCGCCAGTAACGACGACCGACGAGCTGACAGCCGTCCAGATCGAAGATCGCGGCGACGGACGGTGGATCGTCGACTTCGGGCAAAACCACTCCGGCCGAATCCGTCTGCACACGCTCGGCCAACGAAACGCCACCATCACGCTCCGCCACGCAGAAGTCCTCGAGAACGACGAGCTGGCCGTCGCTCCCTTGCGAGACGCCGCCGCGACCGACGTTCTCATCACCGGTGACGAGCCCCTGCAATGGGAACCTCGCTTCACGATCCACGGCTACCGATTCGTTGAAGTGTCGGGCTGGACCGGCACACTCACCGATCAGCACATTCACTCCGCGGTCATGCACAGCGACTTGGAACGTCGGGGCTGGTTCGAGTGCTCAAACCCGCTCGTCAACCGGCTCCACGAGAACATCGTCTGGAGCACCCGGTCGAACTTCGTCGATATCCCAACCGACTGCCCGCAACGCGACGAGCGGCTCGGCTGGACCGGTGACCTGCAGGTTTTCGCACCGACCGCCTCGTTCCTGTTCGACACAACCGGATTCCTCCAGTCCTGGTTCACCGACCTCGCCGCGGAGCAAGCAGAACTGCAGTGGATGCCGCCCTGGGTGCCGTACTTCCCCCTCGAACCGTTCGCCAGCCTGCCGCGAGACCCGTCAGCGGTCTGGGGCGACGTCGCCGCCCTCACACCAGCCGTGGTCCATGCGCGCACCGGGGACCTCGACTTCCTCCGACGGCAGTACGAGTCCGCAACGCAGTGGATACGTCATGTGGAACGCGCCGCGGGACCGGATCGGATCTGCCGTCGCAGCGAGCAGCTCGGCGACTGGCTCGATCCCGCGGCAGATCCGGAGAACCCGTTCGTGGCAACGACCGACAAGTATTTGGTCGCCACCGCGTACTTCGCTCACACCGCCCACGTCCTCGCCGAGACAGCCAGTGCGCTCGGATTGCCTGAGGACGAAGCAACCTGGTCGACCCTCGCGGCGGAAGTACGTGACGCGTATGCGCGCGAGTACGTCGGCGCCGACGGGCGAATGCGTGACGACACACAAACCGCGTACGCGCTGACGACCGTTTTCGACCTCTGGCCGGACCAGGAAACCCGGGCCGCCGGAGCTGAGCGCCTGGCGGACCTCGTTCGGGCATCCAACGGGCGGATCGCGACCGGTTTCGCGGGTACCCCTCTGGTCTCCGACGCGCTGACCAGCACCGGACACGTCGACGAGGCTTACCAGCTCCTCGAGGCCACGGAGTGCCCGTCGTGGCTGTACACCGTGCTCGCCGGAGGCACCACAACGTGGGAACGCTGGGACAGCCTCCGACCCGACGGATCCCTCAACGCCGCCAGCATGACCTCGTTTAATCACTATGCCTTCGGCGCGGTCGGCGACTGGCTACACCGCACCGTCGCCGGGATCGCGCCGGCGGCACCCGGATACCGGAGCATTCGTTTCGCACCCCGCCCCGGTGGGTCCATCACATCGGCTTCCGCAACACACCACACCCCGTACGGGCCCGCACACATCAGCTGGGTCAACGTCGACGGCACCCTGCAGGTCGATATCGCCGTCCCGTCAGGCGCCGAAGGGATCGTCGACCTGCCCGGCACGGACCCTCAACCGATCGGACCCGGAGCACACCACTTCGCGCAGCCGCTCCTACAGGAGGCATGATGACCATCCGCATCGTCAACCACACCATCGACGCCGATGCTCCCGTCTCTGTCCGCGTCTACGAACCCGAACACGCCAACGGCACCGGTCTGCTCTGGATGCATGGAGGAGCGTTCATCCACGGCGACCTCGACATCCCCGAAGCTGACGCGACGAGCCGCTACCTCGCCGAACGCGGCATCACCGTCGTTTCCGTGGACTACCGGCTCGCTGTCGACGGCATCCATTTCCCGATCCCACTCGAGGACTGCCTCACCGCCTGGCAGTGGTGCACAGGCCCGGGAAACGACTCCCCGAACGTTCTCCAATGGGCCGTCGGCGGAGGATCCGCCGGAGGGAACCTCGCCGCCGCCCTCGCCGTCCGGCTCCGAGACGAACATCAGCCGCTGCCGGCGGGAAGCGTCCTGGTCTACCCGGTCCTGCACGCCGTACCACCCGAACCCGACCCGGAACTCGCTGTGGCACTGGAGGCCCTAACCGCTGAGCAACGCTTCGACCCCGAACCAGCTCGGGAACTCAGCCTCAACTACGCCGGCGACGAAGATCATCTGCTCCACCCATGGGTGTTTCCCGGCCACGGCACCGGCAATGGCCTCCCTCCCACGCTGATCATCACATCCGACGTCGACTCGCTGCGCCCATCGGGGGAACGGTACGCAGCGCTCCTCACCGACGCCGACACCCCGGTCACTCTCATCCGAGAGCACGGCTCCCTGCACGGACATCTGAACTACCCGACGACCGCGGAAGCCCAACGCACCCTGCAGCGCACCGAGCGTTGGCTGACCGCCCTCACCGATCCCCACGCGATGGCATCGGATGATGCGTCTGCGGGGGCCACCGCATGACTGTGCCACCACCTGCACACTTGAGTGCCGCAGCCCGCGAGGTCCTCGCCCGCACAGCCGGCACGACACCCTTCCCCGACCCCACGGACGTCAACGCCTGGCATCGCGTCATCGCCGCCGGAAACCAAGGTATGCGCGCGTACTTCGCCACCCTGGACCTGTCTACGAGGACGCGGCGTGAAGTGATTCGAGGAGTGGACGTCTGGGTCACGTCTGATGAAGAGGGCTCCGCGTCCGACTCGGTGATTCTCGACATCCACGGTGGTGCGATGATCCTCGGCGGCGGAGATCTCGCCGGACTCATCGCTCGCAGAAGCGCGCACGGCACAGGTCGCTTGCACTGGGCGGTGGACTACCGCATGCCGCCGGACCATCCGTTCCCGACCCCAGTCGATGACGTCGCAACTGTCCTCGATTACCTCATCGGTCGGATCGGTGCCGAACATGTCGCGGTGATGGGCGGATCAGCAGGCGGGAACCTCGCCGTCGCTGCGCTTGTTCGACGCCGCGACCAGCATCGCCCCATGCCAGCCGCGCTCATCCTCGAGGCCCCCGAGGTGGATCTCACCGAATCCGGCGACTCATTCGTCACGCTTGCCGCGGCCAGCAACACCCTGCAAAGCCTGCTTCCGGTCAATCGCCTGTACGCCGCCGGACGCGACCTCGCCGACCCGGCCCTCTCACCGCTGTTTGCAGACCTTCACGGCCTCCCGCCGACGCTGCTCTGGACCGGCACCCGGGACCTGTTCCTGTCGAACACCGTACGGCTGCATCGTGCCCTCATCGCAGCCGGAACCGAAGCGCACCTGCACGTCTGGGACGGGATGCCCCACGGCGGGTTCCCCGACGCCCCCGAAGGGCAGGAAGTGAACTCGACCGTCCGGCAGTTCCTTCGCGACCGGGGTCTCTGACCGCCCCCGGACAACGAAGGACTGCCCGACGTTCGCCCATCGCCGGTCTCGGCCGGCGCCGACGCGGTGATTCGCAGCGCCCTCACACGAATGTGGGGGTCCGCGCTTCGACCTCCCACGCCACCGTGCTGCTTCGTACAGTCAGAACGAAATCAGAGCGCGACGCGGTCCTGCCGAGCGCCGAGATCCGCCCTCGCCCGCCCGCGGCGAGCGTCATCCGTCCCGACCGCAGTTCCTCGCCGCAAGCGTCGATTGTCGGGACGCCACCTATTAGAGGGAGACGACTATGCAGTACACACGACTGGGTTCTTCGGGGCTGAAGATCAGCCGTATCGCACTTGGCACCATGGGCTACGGCGACGGATCCCGTGAAAAGTGGGCGCTCGACTACGACCAGGCGCGGCCGTTCTTCGAGCAGGCCCTCGAGCTGGGCATCAACTTCTGGGACACCGCCAACATCTACAGCTTCGGCGCGTCCGAGACGATCGTGGGCCGCGCCATCCGCGATCTCAGCAAGCGCGACGACATCATCCTCGCCACGAAGGTCAACTTCCCGATGGGCGACGGCCCGGGCGACTCGGGACTGTCGCGCAAGGCGATCCTGCAGCAGCTGGACGCTTCGTTGAGCCGGTTGGGCACGGACTACATCGACCTGTACCAGATCCACCGCTGGGACCCGGAAGTGCCCGTCGAGGAGACGATGGAGGCGCTCCACGATGCGGTGAAGTCCGGCAAGGTCCGCCACATCGGTGCGTCGTCGATGTGGGCATGGCAGTTCGCGAAGCTTCAGCACGCCGCCGAACGGAACGGATGGACCCGGTTCATCTCCATGCAGGACCAGTACAGCCTGCTGCAGCGCGGCGAGGAGACGGAGATGTTCCCGCTGCTCGCCGACCAGGGCGTGGGGAGCATCCCGTGGAGCCCCCTCGCCGGCGGCGTCGTCGCCCGTCCGTGGGGCTCTTCCGACACCGCACGTGGGAAAACGCTCACCGAGAAGGATGACAAGGGCCACCCGATCTGGCTGCCCACCGACGAGCAGACCGTCAACGCGGTCGAGCGCATCGCGAAGGATCGCGGCGTGTCCATGGCAACAGTTGCGCTGGCATGGGTGCTCCGCAACCCCGTCATCGACGCGCCCATCGTCGGTGCGTCCAAGCCGCACCACCTCTCCGACGCGGTCGCAGCGTTGGACGTCACCCTCACTGACGATGAAGTGACCGCACTTGAGGAGCACTACGTGCTCCGCGAGCCCTCCCACTTCTAAGCCGAATGACCCGCGACTCCCCGCCAATGGCCTCCTCGCCACCGGCGGGGAGTCGCGTCGTTCCCGACCGACGATCCCGCTCGGCCGGCCGCGCCGACAGCATCCCTCTGGAGGACTCATGAGCCAATACGACAAGCGCAATCCCCTTGACCTGTACCCGGCTCCGCCGTTCCCGCCGCAGCCGCAGTCGCTGCCCGGGCTTGCGAAGGACATGGAACCGAACCCCGACCACGGCGAGGGCACTTACGTCGGCCTCGGTCGGCTCCGCGGGTTCCGCGGCGTCGTCACCGGTGCCGATTCCGGCATCGGCCGGGCGGCGACGATCGCCCTCGCCCGGGAAGGCGCTTCCTTGGTGCTGTCATACCTCCCCGTTGAGCAGCCGGACGCCGAAGCCGTCCGCGACCTCCTCGTCAGCGAGGGACACAGCATCACTCTGTTCCCGGGAGACCTCGCCGACGAGCAGTACTGCACCGACCTCATCGACCGAGCGGTGGAGGTCCTCGGCGGACTCGACACCCTTGTCATGGTTGCCGGCCACATGGCCAGCAACGACGACATCCTCAAGCTGGAGACCGCGGCAATCGACCGGACGCTGAAGACGAACGTCTACTCCCTGTTCTGGTTGACCAAAGCCGCGATCCCCTACATGGACCCAGGATCGTCGATCGTCACCACCGGCTCCACCCAAGGGGTTTACCCGTCACCGAACAAACTTGACTACGCCGTCTCGAAGGGTGCGGTCGGGGTGTTCACCGCAGCGCTCGCGCAGCACGTCGCCCCGAAGGGCATCCGGGTCAACTCCGTCGCGCCTGGGTCGGTGTGGAGCCCGATGCAGCCTGCATCTGACGACGTCGAGACGGTGTCTGCATTCGGCGGTGACACTCCGTACGGCCGCCCCGGCCAGCCCGCGGAACTCGCCGCAGCGTACGTGCACTTCGTCAGCCCGGAGTCCAGCTTTACGTCGGGTGCGACCATCACGATTGCTGGCGCGACTCCCACTGTGTAGTTGGTGACCAGTTTGCGAGCCGGGTGGCGCGCGAAGGGAACCGATGTGCAGCGGGGGGGGGGCAGGACACGTCCCTCTCGTCGCTTGTTCCGCAACCTTCGCCATCAGCAGCGTTGAAAGGCTGCGGGGCCTGATATCCGGGGAACTGCCGCCGGCAACGGAGTCCCGGTCAACGACAGCCGGAGTTCGAACCGACGACACGTCTCATTGCCGGGCTGTTTCAGTGAACCGGCTGGTTCGGATGGGCACAAGCTTGGTGGTCAGGCCGGCTGGTTTGCGGTACCGAAACCCCGTTGGATAGGCGATGACATGCAATGGGGGGTTCGGAATGAGCCCCCCTCCTGGCTGTCACTCGCTCCTAGAGTCGGAAGTGTCAGCGAATCCTACCGGCGTATTGGCCGCCGCGACGCGACCAGCACGTCAACCTGGCGCACGGACATTCGGACTCCACCACCTACCGCCACTTCTGGCATCCGCACGGCTGCGTCGTGCGAGTATCTGAAAAGGACCTGATGACCGCTCCCGCGCTCTCAAGAGCCGCTCGCCGATCTGCGCCTCGTCTGTTCCCCTGGACACCCATACTGATCCTGGGATTCGCCTGGTTTCTCGCGGTAGCGGTCGAGCTGGGACCCTCGGGCCTGCTGACAGACATCGCGGATGACCTCGATGTAAGTCTCTCCGCCGCTGGAACGCTCACGACGTTCTACGCACTCGGTAATGCGATCCTCGTGCTTCCCTTGACCTCTTTCGCGCTGCGATTCTCACGCCGTCCCGTCCTCGCCGTCGTGATGGCGGCGCTGACCCTTAGCACCGCGGCAGTCGCCATTGCGCCGCACCTGGTCCCGGCTGACGTCGGCCGCTTTGTTGGCGGCGCCTCGTACGCGCTGATCTGCACCCTGTTCCCCGCCGTAGTGCTTCGTATCGCGGGTCCCGGCAACGGCGCGAAAGCGCTCACCGTCGTGTTCACGGCAACGAGCCTGGGAACCGCATTTGGCGCCCCGGTCGCTTCTCTTGCAGGTGCTGCGGTGGGATGGCGTGCCACTTTCCTTGGGACCGCAGCGCTCATTGCCCTCGCGGGCGTTCTGATGTGGTTCGTCGTACCGGCGGTTCGTGAGCAGCAGCACAAGTCCATCGGGCTGGTTCGAACGATTCGCCTACCAGGCGTTATGCGCGTCGCGATCGCCTGGTCGCTGACGATGCTGGCGCACTTCGTGGTGCTCACTTACATCGACGCGTACCTCCAGGACTACGGCATTCCGAGCTACGTCACGAGCATCGCCCTCGCGGTTTCAGGCGTCGGCGGCATCATCGGAACCATCGCCATCGGACGCCTCTCCACGCGTAGCTTTTACGCCGCACTGCTCAGTGCCCCGGCTGCCGTCGCGGTCGGCCTGGTTCTCGTCATCGTCGGCCAAGAGAACCTTCCCGTCATTCTGACTGGCGTAGCGATCTGGGGTGCTGGGCTCGCCGCGACCGTCGTCGTCTACCAACAGGGTCTACTTGTTGTCGGGGCGAAGGCGCCCGAAACAGCCACGAGTATCGGTGTGCTCCTAGCTCAGTTGGGCTTCGCCGCCGGATCCACGGTCGGTGGCATCACGATCAACCTCATCGGTATTCGCGCAGTCCCGGGTGTCGCCATGGTCTTCGTGGCCGCTTCGATCCTGCTCACACTGCTGCTCAAGCGCACCGTCACCGAAGCGGACCCTCACGCTCACCTCTGACCAGCGACGACAACACCGCGTGTCGCTGGAGCCTTCTACGCTGCGCGTATGGACATCACACGAGAACGAGTTACAGCGCTAATCGGGCCACTGCGCGCGATAGCAATGGACCAGCCGGACAAACAACGATTAACACGGGCGCAGCTGGAGGCGTTGACTGCTGACGTCGCTGCGACCGGCCGTCAAGACTGGATCGCGATCGTGGACGCCGCGAACCAGGCACCCGACGGTCACGCCGATGAACCTCTCGAGGCGCTCATCCGTCACCTCAGCTGACCTCGGCTCGAGCGCCACACGCGGACATGGGTATGGCCCGGTCGTGACCGACCAGGCCATACCCATTCCTGCACCCGTGAAGCGACGCCCTTAGCGCTCCACGGCGGGCAGCGGTTCGGCGAACACGCGGAACTCCGACCCTGTCGTGTGCTGCTCCCAGAGCGTGTGCGCGAGGACGTCTGGGTCGTGGGTGGGGTGCCCCGGGGCGATTGCGTTCGGGATGATGAGCTGATGCACCCGAATACCTTCGGGCTGCAACGCGTCGTGCAGCATTTGCCCGTAGGCGCTCTCACCGGCGAACCCCGTCGACGTACCTGCGACCTTCGCGTTCGGGCGGGCGGCGCTGCTGCCGTTGATGAACAGCACGGTTCCAGTTCCGGCCTTCCGCATTCCCGGCAAGACGTGTTGTACAGCTCTCGCCGGCGCGAGAACCGAGAACGCAACGGCCGCCTGCAGCTCGCCGACGGTCGTGTCAAGGACGCTCTTCAAGAACTCCTTCGCAGGCAGAGGACTGTACGCGAGAACCTCGATCGGCCCCAACGCATCGGTCGCCTGGTCAAGAGCGTCGCCGAGCGCGTCCAAGTCATGGACATCAGCGGCAAAGCCTCGAGCTGTGATCCCTTCGCCGGCCAGTTCGTTAGCCAGTTCGTCAACTCGTTCCTGGTTTCGAGCGATGAGGGCGACGGCGAGGCCTTCGCTGCCGAAGCGCCGTGCAATTGCGGCGCCAAGGCCTCGGCCTGCGCCAGTGATGGCGATGGTTGACATACAAGACTCTTTCCATTGTGGCCGCGATGACGCGGCTCTCTGATACTGGTCGACCTGGGTTGGAACGAGACAGTGTGGCTTTGCCGTAGCGTGCCGCTACTCGATCCCCGCGGGGCCGGGAGGGGTGAAAGCCGCGTCATGCCTTCAGCATTCAACCGGCGATTGCGGACGTCGGACACGGTGCGCTTGGGTGACGGCGATGCTGGCTGCGAAGGCGATAGCAGCGGCGACTGTCATTACCATGCCCAACGTCAAGGCGGTTGTCGTGCCTGCTGCTCCGACAAGCGGTGCCGTGATTCCGCCGAGCGCGAGACGTGAGGTTCCCAGCAGGGAGGCCGCCGTTCCGGCCATGTGGGGATAACGCGAAACCACCAGGGCAGTACCGGCGGGGGACATGATGCCGATGCCAGCGACCATCAGCACGACTGCGCCGATGAACGCTGCAGCATTGGCGTGGGTGATACCCACTCCGAGCACGGCGGTAGCGCCAGTGAGAATGACACCCACGCCGACTGTGAGGGTGCGGGCCTCTCCCCGGCGCTCAGCGAGAGCCCCGCCGAGGTAGCCACAGATCACGAACGCGACCGACCCGCTCCCGAAGGCGTAGGAGTATGCAGCTGCGCTGAAGTGATACTGACCTTGTAGCACGTATGTGGCGCCGCTGAGGTAGGCGTACAAGCACGCGTTCGCGAACGCGACGGCGGCTACGACGCTGACCACTCGCCAATCACGAACCAGAGTGCGGTAGTTCCGTAGCGTGTGGGCCACGCCGCCAACCACCCGGCGGCTCGTCGGCAACGTCTCGGCGAAGGACACGGCGACGAACAGGAAGATGCCGACGCCGAGCAAGGCCAGCACGATGAACACTCCCCGCCACGGCATGATCGACGCCAGCGCCCCACCGATGAGCGGCGCGACGATGGCGGCGGACCCGCTCAGCACCGCCAACCGACCGTAGAAGCGCACCAGCCCGCCCCCGGCGTGTGTGTCGCGGCCGGCAGCTTGCGCGATCACCATCCCGAAGCCGCCCGCCACCCCTTGCACCAAGCGGGCAGCCGCCAAGGACTCCACAGTCGGACTCACAGCGCAGAGTCCGGAGAACGTCGCATACGCGGCGACGCCGATCAGGAGCACACGACGTCGCCCAAACCGATCCGACAGGGGGCCCGCGACGAGCTGCCCGATAGCGAGCCCGACCAGGCACGCCGACAACGTCACCTGCGCGATCGAATCGGACGTTCGGAACTCCCGTGTGATCGCGGGCAGGACCGGGAGGTAGAGGTCCAACGAAAGCGGACCGAAGACAGTGAGCACCCCCGTCGCGACGGTGAGGCCTACCGACAGGCGACGGGAAACGCGCACACCGGTACGAACGGCCGCCTTCTCAACGTCTTCGGACACGTGCATCCCTCTCCACTGCCCGTCGGGCCACAACCGTGGCTACTTGCCACCGAATCGGACGGTAGGCGGAGCGGCGCCCTTCTGAGGGGTCCGGACTCGAACCCCCAAGGAACGAGCAGATGCAGCGGCGGCCGGAACGACGGAGTGGTCCGATCGCAACCCGGCAGGAAAACTTCCGTGAAGCAACCCGAGGCTTCAGACGTGATGTGACAAAATCCCCGATGAGCGTACTGTTCGGGCTTCGTAAAAATTGCGAAGAAGCATCCGTGACCGGTAGGGTTGCCGCACCCGCAGCGACGGTAGAGGTTGCGCGACCACTCCCCGCTCGCGGAAGGACCAGATGCGCCGTGTGGATGGCATGCGCACTGGTCGGGGCGCCGCCGTCTGCTTCGCAAGGGCGTGGCGGCGCCCCACCCAAACGCAATCCTACGAGCCCGCATTCTGGCGCCCGTCCGACGCGCCCCGCTGGCTATGCTCCCGTTCGCGACGTGCAGTACGAACCCAGTACGAGACGGAGTTCGGGCTTTCGCTCAGCGCTACTGCGATTATTCGCGCGGACAGTCCACGGTCCGACAAGGCAAGCATCAACGCTTTCCGGTCGCGGTCCGCGGCGTGAAACGCTTGGTTCCTCTCGACCGCAGCGGCGAGCAGCGACTCGTCGGCGCTGTCGCTCCCATGAGTCAACGCAGCCGCCTCACGCATCCGCCGCCTGCTCAGCGATGCTGTCGTCGGCTTCGAGGTGACGCGCGCGGCCAAGGCGGATCCAGTCGTGCGCCGTAGAACGGCTGACGCCCACCCCGGCAGCGATCGTTCGTACCGAAACGCCGGCTTCGTTGAGATCCGCGACGAGATCCTGTAGCGCCTGTTCCTTGGCGCGCACCTCGACGTAGTACGAGTGAGCAACCTGGACGAGCTTGCTCGCGTCAACTACTCGCAGGGGCTGAGCACGTTGGTGGTCGGTCATGGGTGCTACCTCCGGTTGAGAAAACCGGTCTCGCCATTGCATGCCAACGACCGGCCTGGCAGGATGCCAGTAACCGGTGGATGTTCTGTTGAGTGTCTGCTGGAGTAGCGCGATGATCCCTGCCAGGTTCCTTACGCTCCACAGCCTGTGGCCCACGAGGCCACGATTGGCGTGCTCGCACACGCGTGCGCTCAGTGTAGGAGCGCACCGCGACTCCCGGCAATAGCCGGCGGACGAGCACCCGGCCTCAGGAGCTGCCGTGCCTCGTCCCGCACGCACCGAAACCGTTCAAGTCGTCATCGGTCAAGGTCTTCCCCCGCGTCCGCTTGCCGAAGTCACCGGTAAGGACGTGCTCGATCAGAAGGCCGCCCGGATCATCCGGTCGTATCAGGGACAGCGGCACAAGCCGGTGTGGCGGTGGTTCGCCACGACGCGGCGGCTGATTCTCTGCGAGTCGCATCTGGAGGCGGTGCGCCTCGACATCGCCGACTTCGATACCGCCGTCGTCGCAGCGAAAGCGCAGCCGTTCTGGGCAGAGGGCAACTTCCACGGGAAGCGCATCGCGCACGTGCCGGACTTCCTGTTCGAACTTCGGGGAGGGCGGTTCCTTCTCGTCAACGTGAAGCACCCGAAGTTCGCTTCGACCGAGCGGGCGCTCCGCGCCTCCGCGTGGGCAGCACACCTGGCGCGTAGTCGTGGGTGGGACTACGAGTACTGGACCGGTGAGCATGAGGTCGGGCAGTTCGTCCCGAACGTGCAAGCGCTGCACGGCTTCGCGAACCCCGCGCGATTCTCAAGCGACCTGATTACAGCGGTCCGCTCAACCGGCGGGCTTTCCATGCAGGAGATCGTCCAGGAGTTGCCGTTGTGGGATCCCCGACAGGTTCGCGCGACCGTTCTGCACCTCCTCTGGACTGGTGCTTTCCGAGCGGACCTGACCCTTCCCTTCGATAGCTCCACGAGGATGGAGCGACGGCCGTGATCGCGGACGGTGTGTTCGAGGTCCAGCTGAACATGCTGCTCACCGTCGGAGACGAGGTCGGCCGTGTCATTCAGCTCACGCCGAATTGCGGCGTCATCGTCGCACTCGGCAACGGCACGAAGATCGGGCTGACCGCACACCAAGTCGCCCTCGGCGCGAGGGGCTCATCGCTTCCGCCGGTCCATCGGGACGACTTGCACGAGACCCTCTCGTCGGCATGGGCTATGGCTTCAAAGGCTGCCCGGAAGCGCGCAGTCTGGAAACAGAAGCACATCTTCGAGCTGAAGACCGGCTTCAAGCAGGGCTACAAACCCAAACCGAAATCCACCCCGAAGAAGGATTACGACCCGGCACTGCCGTGGGCCCGACGCATCCAGACGAAAGCGTCGCAACTGGACGTATCCGTGCAGACGATCCGCAACTGGGTCGAGTGGGAACGCACCGGAGGTGCGCCGGCGCTCCTGGACAAACGATCAAGCAAACGAGGTCCGTTCGCCTCGATCGACCCGCAATGGATCCTCGCCGCCCGGAAGTTGCTGAAACAGCGGGAAGGCGAGTCGAAGATGAGCGTTCGCAACATCGCCGAACAGCTTGACCGTCAACTACGCGACTCGGCCATCTTCCGGCCGTCGATCGAAGCGGCGATGACCGCGCTCGAGGCCATCGTCGGCAAAGACAAGGACCTCCACGGCGCTCGGGCGCGCGATCGGTCGAACAAAGCGGTCGGCAACGGGGTGCACGGACTCCGCATGGCCGCCTATCCGGGCCACATTGTCGTCCTCGACGCAACACCGCTGAACGTACGTGTGTACGACCCGAACTCGAACACCGTGGGCGGCTGCGAACTCATCCTGGCCATCGACCTGTTCTCCCGCGCGATCCTCGGCCTGACGCTCGTGCCCACGGCCCGGTCCGTGGACGTCGGAGCAGTCCTCTGGGAAGTCATCAAGCCCTATCAGGGCCTACCGGGCGAGCTTCCCTACGTTGGTGTGCCGCATGCGCTGCTCGTCCCAGACGACCGGTACGCCGGAGTTCGGGAGCAGCCACAGCGGGACGGCACCCATCAGGGGCCGCGGACCGGGCTCGGTACAGGCGTAGTCCCTGACACGCTCGTCGTCGACCACGGCTCGATCTTCGTCTCCCACCACGTTTTCGGCATTGCGCAGAGCCTGGGCATGACCATCGAACCGGCGAACATCCGCATGCCGAACCAGAAAGGACAGGTGGAGCGGTCGTTCGGCACCATGGAACCGTTCCTCGAACATCTGCCCGGCTACAAGGGCGCGGACATCAGCGGCCGCGGAGCGGACCCGGATGCCTCCGCGGTACTCGACATACGGTCCGCGGAAAACCGCATCCGCGGCTGGGTGCGTGAGGTGTACAACGAGTCCTGGCATGAGGGCATCACCATCCCAGACGCCTCGAAAACGAAGTGGACGCCTCGACGAGCGTTGGAAGTCGGGCAAGAGCTGTGGGGGACGCCAGTACTACCCGTCGACGAACGTCTCGCGATGGCGTTCCTTCCGTACTTCGTGCGGACGATCGGCTCCGCCGGCGTCGACGTCAACGGGTTCCGCTACAACGCTGAGATCTTCGGTCCGTACCGCAACAAGCCCAACCCGGCCGGAAACACCGACAACCCCTCCGGCTACGTCATGCGTGTCCACCCCGGCGACATCTCAATCCTGTACTTCGAAGATCCGGTGACACACGACGTCCATGAAGTGCCATGGCGCTACCGCGACTACGTCGGCCGGTCCTTCTCCGCCGAACACCTGCGCCGAGCCGAGGAGATGTTCGCCGGCGACCCCGAGCCGGTCCCGAAGCACGTGATGCTCCGCATGTTCTTCGATCGCGTCCACGAGCACGGCTGGGACGCCACCGCGGTCGAACGTCGAGTGGCGCAACGCCAAGAAGGGTTCGACGATCCGGTGCAAGAGATGATGCGCCAAAGCGACAACGTGTTGCGCGACCCGACGCTCCTCACCGACCCGCCCGAAGAACACCCGACAGATCCGCCGGAGAGCCAGCGCGGCTTCGCATCCGATGACGACGACAGCGACGAGCCGGACGCCGAGTTCGATGCGGAACTCGACCTCCTCAGCCTCATCGACGCGGAGGACGCGTGAACAAGGGACGCGCCGTGGCGCTCGATAGCGGCTACACCCTCGAACCCGGCTTCCTGCGCTGGCAGGAGAGCCTCGAAGCACCCGCAGCGTTGCAGCGACCAACCCGGCAATTCCTCGACAGCCTCAACGACGCCGAGCGATCACGGTACGAAGACGACCGCCGCACCGCCCACGCGACAATCCCGGTGATCGTCACACCGCAGTACGAGGCACTCCGCGACTGGTTAGGGGGCCGAATCCGGAAAAACGGACGCTTCACCACCGGCAAACGGCTCTGCTTCGTCATCGGTGAGCCGTTCCAAGGCAAGTCCAGCTCCGTCACACGGATCCTGCAGCAATTCGAACTTGATGATGTCCGAAAGTACGGCACACACACCGCACGAGGCCTCCTCCGATTGAGCGTCGCGTCGATCAGTCTGTGGCGAACCGAGAACCCGACCTCCAAGAACGTCGCTGTCGCGCTTGCCGAGTACTACGGCATCCCCGACGTTGACCGGAAGACGGCTCTGATGCTTCTGCGAGAGGTGCAGTCTGCCGTCGAGCGGCACGAAACGATGGTCATCTTCGTGGACGAGGTGCACTACTTCGGTCGCTCGGCGAAAGCCCGCGAGGAACTGACCAGCTATTTCAAGTCCCTGATGGACCATCTCCACGTCACTATCGTGCTGGCAGGAATCGGCATCGACCAGCTCATCGCCGAGGACACTGCCGGCATCGGCACACGCTCACAGCTGTCCCTGCGCTCCTACCGGCCCTTCCGCCTCGGCGGGTTCGATACCAGCACACACGAGAACCGGAAGAAGTACCTCCAATTCGTCGGCGCCCTGAGCAACAAGCTGCTGCTCGCCGATCAACCCCGCGAACAGCTGCAGCTGGAGTGGGGGCTCTGGCTCCTCGGCCGCAGCGGCGGACGCACCGGCCTGCTGGTCGAGATCGTCGTCGACGCGGCTGACGCAGCGATCCACGCAGGCCGGGAGCATCTGCTCCTGCAAGATCTTGACAGCGTCGACCTGCCACGCGAAGCCGAACGAGGACGCACCGTCGACCTCGAGCGGGTCACCACGAAAGTCGAACTCTCGGAGTGGCTCCGATCAGGGCGACTACTCACACGATCGGATCCAGCACGGTGACGTATCGGCTTCCGCTGCGATTGCCGGTGTCGGACGGCGAATCAGTCCTCAGCATGTTGAACCGGACAGCACATCTGCTCGACCGAACCCTCGACGACATCATCCGAATCACAGGTGCCTCGACCGCGCGGGACAAACCCAAACGGCTCGCGCACCTCGAACGCAGCGCACTGACAGAATCGGAACGCCTCGGCATAGCGAGCGCCCTCGCGATCAGCCCCGAACAGGTTGCAGCGGGGACCGTTGAACGGTTCCACAACCGCGGCCTCGTACTCGCCAAACGTGGCTCGCGTGTCACCCACTTCACCCTGTGGTCAGAACCCGACCGCGGGGCCGTTTGCCCTGATTGCCTGCGACAACGCACTGGACGGCAGATCGAATGGCGGCTGGCGTGGACGTTCCTCTGTCACCGCCACGGTCGGCTCCTCATCGACACCTGCCCGTACTGCCAGCAGCGCATCCCGATCAACAGTCCCGGACACGCGCTCAATCCGAACGCCTGCGGCGCAGACAGCGGCGACGGCGCATGCACGTTCGACTTGACGATGACCAGCGGTGAACGCGTCGATGAGTCGCATCCCATCGCCGTCACCGCCCATCGGCTCCGCCAACTCATCACCAGCGACCGTGATGACCAGATCGTCTCTGACGAAATCAACGACTATCGTGCCGTGGCGGTCGGGCTGCTCAACGCTTGCGACGAACCCGAACTCCGGGCACGCGCGCACCTCACGGACACCGCGATCAGCGGCCTCTGGCGCAAGAGTGAACGCGCCGGAGCGGCACCACCAGCGGAGACGCTCTTCACCGCAACTGTTCTGACCGGCGCCGACCGCATCCTCCACAGCGCCGACAGCCGAGAACGGCAGGCGTTGATCGCACCGCTGCTCATGGACTCAGCCGCCCGCGCCGCGGACCGAACCCCCTTTGCGCAACTCCGGGCGTACTGGCCATACTCGCAACGCTTCGAACGTCTCGCGTTGCAAGTACTCGACCGCAACCTTGGGACCGTCGACCGGCTCCGATACCGTTCACCCACCCAAGGTGCAACGCAACCCGACCGGTTCTCGCAAGGGGACTCGAATCGCATCGCGGGACAGACACCGCAACTGTTCTGGCCGCAACTGGCATACCTGCTCGCCGCGAACGCCGACGGCGACGCCGACACCTACCGAGCCGCACTCAGCACCGCGTATGTGCTCATCGGCCGTACCGATCGCAGTGTCGCAGCCGTCCACACCCTGCTCGGCTGGCCGGAAGGCCACGCGCCGCAGTTCCGCGGTGCCCTCCTGGGTGAAGCGACTCCCCGTGAAGCCACCATCCGATGGCTCTGCGAATTGCGCGGTGACTCACCGTTCCACGCCGCTCCGTTTCTCGTTGACTACCGTCGGCGGCGGGCAGTCGACATGCGGCCCAAACTCACCGACGCCCTCTGGCTGTCGTTGTGCCGGGCCCTCGATTGGCCGCCATCAACACCGCTACGCCGCCGCTGCGTCGCCTGGTTCATCGGCCGACGCATCACAGGGCTAGCACGCCCGACCGTCGACGTCCCACCCACCGCAGCGCAGTACACCGCGTTCCTTCTCGGCCTGCGCGTCGACCACGCAATCGTGCTGAACTCGTTCGCGCAATACATCGTCAACGCCATGAAAGTGCCCGGCCCCGCTCTCGCGCAACCTCCACTTCGCCCGCGCCATCTGGCGACGATGCTGGAGGAATCGCGATGGAACAACGACCGGCTCCGACTCGACGCGCTGCTTCAGCAGCAGCCGTCGAATACGCTCAGCCATCTGGAGGGCGCACTCGGGATCAGCAGTGTCCGCTTACGCCTCCTCCTCGAACACCGAACCGACGCCGTCGATGAACAGTTGGTCGCCAACCGATCGTTTCTCCGGCCGAGGCCCGCACGAGGTTGAGCCGTGCCGTTCCCACCGCACCGGCCGTCGTTACCAAACCGTGATGCCGGCAATCCGACGCACGATGTCCGACGGGTGTTGTCAAACAGCGAGGAGTTCCACCCTTACGCCGCCTGACTTCTTACAGTACGCATTTGTCATACGAGCCGAGCCCGCAGCGCGACCCGCCTCAGGCGAGGCGCTAGCGAACCGGCTTCCACCTGATCTAGCGTGCCAAATCCGGTTGGCTGTCCTGCCTTCCGCGCGCTGCGTCCGGTTTTCCGGACGCCCTGAGATGGAGGTTGGCGAACGTGACATGGCGCCCTGCTGACAGCTCCCACACCCCGGAGAATGAGGTCGCCGTCGCTGGCGACTGGCACGCAGACGTCCGGCATGTTCCCGCGCTTCTGAGCAGGATCCACCTCGCCCGACCGAACGTTCGCACGGTGTTGCAGCTCGGCGACTTCGGCATTGGACGACGCTCCGCCCCGACGTTCATCGACACGATCGAACGTCTTGCGAACACGTTGGACCTGCGAGTGCTGATCACGCCGGGCAGCTACGACGACTGGAGCGCGCTGCGCCTGGCGTTCCGCGCTCGCCCACAGTCGCCGTTGCAGCTGACCGAGCACATCTACGCGTTGCCGCGCGGCTGCCGTTTCACAATCGCCGGGCGGAGGTTCCTATCGTTCGGTGGCGGGGCGTCTGCGCGGTTCGTCGATGCGGAAGCAGGCTCACAAACGGTCGTGCCCACCGCTGTCGAGGTGGATCGTTCAGTTGCTGCGGGGGCAGTGGATGTGCTGCTGCTGCATGAGGCCGTCGATGATGCGGTCAGACAGGTGGCGACGAAGATCCGTTACGAAGCGCGCCGCCAACGCCAGTCCGCATCGGTCCTCGAGGCCTCGCGTGCCTCCCGAGCGCTCGTGACGGATCTCCGGAATCGTCTCCGTCCGGCCGTGACGCTCCACGCGCACATGCATACGCGGGGCGCGCATCGAGATGCAGCGTCGACGGTCATCAGCCTCAGTCGGGAGAGCCGATCGGGCAATGTCGGTTTCCTGTACCTGCCGACGTTGCAGTTCACCTGGCTGGAACAAGCCACAAGTCAGGCAGCATCCCATGCGCACTGAGAACCTCAGTTTCGACGACGCCTCGAGCGACGTGCAGCGGAGGCGCCGAAACGGGCTCAGTTCCGCGGATCGCAGACGGCAGCCGTTCGAGCGCGAGAGCAACGGTGGCTTACAGATCGCCGATGAAACAGGCGTCGCGGTGTCGACGGATTGGGAGTCCATCACCGCGCTCGCGACCGAGCAGTTGACGCGCGTCACTGCTGCCCGTCCCGACATCCGCACCGTCCTGCACCTCGGTGACCTACGACTCGACCCCGACATCGGATCGGGCACCAGCAGATTCCTCCGCAAGGTCAACCGCGCGCTGGAATCGTGCGGCGTGGAGCGGCTGCTCGTCACGCCCGGAAATCACGACGACTGGGAGCGCATGAGCCGCTGGTGGACGCAGCATGACGAGGCCGCGTACCGCGTCGCCAGCCGCATCTGGTTCCTCAGGCCCGGCACGCGCTTCGTGATGGCCGGGCGCTCCATCCTTTCGTTCGGTGGCGCATCAGCTTTCGACCGCGCCCACCAGCCGTGGTGGCCGCTGAGCATGCCGGACCCGGACCGTGCCCGCAGCGTGGCCGCTCAGGGGCCGTGCGATGTGCTGCTGACACACGAGGCCGTCGGCAGCGGGATCCGCGCCGTCCGACGCGTCATCGACGGCCCTTCGTCCTGGCCCGTGGAGGAGATCGATGACTCCATTCGGTCGCGAGCCGTCGTCGACGAACTGCGCGGCGCGGTCCATCCGGCTGTTGCACTGCACGGACATATTCACCGGGCTGGCTTGGAACGTACCGAGGGCTCTCTGACGGTTGCTCTTGCCGGTCGACGGCCGGAGTACAACGCGGGTTTTCTCGACCTTCCGACGTTGACCTGGCAGTGGTTGGAGGACGCAGAACGATGACATCCTTGACCCGGAAACTCGGTGCCTTCGTCCTCGATCTGGCGGCATCGCAGCACGGTCTCCTGACTGCCGAGCAGCTGCCCATACCGCTTCACAGCGGTCGCCGTCACCTGCGCGGACTCGCTCGCGTTGGGGAGGTCACCCTCCTTGAGGCAGGTGTCTATCTGCATGCCAGCCATCCGCAGACCCCGACGATTTTGCCCCTCGCCGCGTACATCGCAACACGCCCAGACCAGGCACTCACAGCCCGGCGCAGCGACGACCAAGTGGTGGTCCGTGGAGCCGGCGCCGCAGCGGTCTGGGGGCTCAACGGACTGTTGCAGGACACCGTCATCTGTTCCCAGCAGCCGACACCGCAGCATCGTCGCTTCGCGGACGTTCAGTACGAGACCGGCTCGCTCGCACCGACGGAGATCGTCCGGCGCGGCGGGTATCCAGTGCCGTCCATCGAACGGGTCATCGCGGACGCGCTTCAGTTCGATGGCGACCTGGAACACGTCGCAGACGCACTGCAAGTCGCGCTCTGGCAGCACTACATTCACCTGCCCACCCTGCAAGCGTTGGTTGAGGAACAAGGCTCCGACGCGATGAACGGAACGCAGACCTGGGGCTACCTCGTAGCGGCTGTCGGAGGCTGGCCGCATCACGACGGTTTCCAGTACCCCGTTCGGCCCGACGTCAAACGGCGCAGGATCAGCACACCCGGCCGGCGCTCTTCAAACGCCAGCTCCGTCCCGGCCGCATCGACCACACGTCACGACGTACGGACCGCCGCGCCGCAGATGAGCGGAGCGGGCAATGCCTTGCGCTCCCATCGTGCCGAGGTCGCGCAAGCGGACGATCTCGACGATCCCCGTTCGCTTCTCCGCCAGGTGGAGCGCGGCGTGCCGATCGTCCTCCTGCGAGGCAATCACCCGGTCGCTACCCTCCTGCCGATGCGCCGGAATTCTCCTCGGATCCGCTCGCATCGAGCGTCTCGTCTGAGGACGTCGATCGTTCGCCAGGAGGTTGCGTCCCAATGACTTCCTCACGCCTGGACGCTGCGGAAGGGATGCGTACCCTGAGCCGCTACCTCGTAGCGGAAGTCGACCGCTCCGGCCGGCTCCCACCGCTGCTCAAACTGCACTGGTACCCACACGAGTCCGAGGTCGCACTGGTCGGCGACGTACGCCGAGGCCCGTACGCGCTCGCGATGCTCCTTGCCCGCATTCGCTTCCGCCGGCCACGGGTGCGCTTCGTCCTCCTACTCGGCAGCAACGGATTGCCCACCTCCCCGACGTCACGCGCAGGTCGACTGATTCGCTGGATGGCATCGTCGAACAAGCAAACGTTGCTGATCACCCCCGCTGCAGGCGAATGGCCGGCACGTCCAGCTCGACGACAGGACACACCCGGTCTTCCGCAGACGGTCGTGCTCGGTGACGCGGTGACCATCCTGGGTCCGGGAGTGCGCCTCCGGTTCGGGCCTCTCACGTTCGCCTCCTTCGGCGCCGGCCCAGCTGTTCAGCCACGGCACGCTGATCAATCGGACGCTGACGTTTTGCTCACATCAACGCCGTCCATTCCGCGCAGCGGTCCCACCGCATCAACGCAGGGAGAAGCAGCCACCGTGCCGCTCAACGTCGCTGACGAGTGCGAGGGGGCCGTGCACGGACCGTTGCGATTCCAGCCGGCGCCCGCGTCGTGCTTCCGTTTGCCAGCGCGGGGTCCCCAAGGCGGTGATTCTGCATCGAGGGCCGGATGGACCACGCTGCGTTCTCGGTCGGGTCTTGGAGCCGTGCGGTATCTCCGGCTCGACAAGTCGCCGTGACGTTGCGGGAGCGACCCTCAGATGGGGCGTGCCGTCCAACTACAAGGCAGTCAGCGCTGAGAACGCGAAGCGTGCTGAGAGCGAACCGGGGTGTGCGTCATCTTTGGCCTCGCCGGAGATCGGAGACGAAGTCGATCGGGATGTCTACCCGACGAGCGGTAGCCATCGTCTGCACGGCGTCTTGGTCTCGTTGCGGCCATTCACGCAACGCCGTGCCGAAGACGATCCGGTCGGCCTGTAGGGCTTCAGCAGCGTCGAGTCGTTTCCCGATCAGCTGTTGGCGATACTGACCGCCTCCCAGATCACTTTCCTTGCTCTCACCGATGATCAGTTCGCCGTCACGGTGCGCGATCAGGTCAAGCTCGAACGATGGCTTGACTGCGCCCTTCTCGGTGAATTCGATCTCTGCCAGATCGTTGTAGTTCCGGGCGAGGCGAGCCAGACGGTTGCCGAGCAGGAGGGGCAGGTCGCCGCTGTCGCTCAGAACGGTGCGCCAAGCGGGGTGGAGGTCGTAGTAGAAGGCGGGTTCGTCGCTGGAGTGGTGCCATCGGGCGGCGGTGACTGCGTTTACGGCGTCGCAACGGTCGCAGGTGAACTGTGCTCCGACGCGGTCGATGGACGCGAATTGCAGGGTGCCGCAGTCGACGCAGTTGAGCATGAAGCCTCGTGTGAGCAGTCTCCAGCCCAGCATGATGTCGAGGTGCTCGCGAAGCGACGTCGGATCGTCGATGGCGCCGTGCTGTAGCAGCGCGTTGAAGGTCAGGAACGATTCGAACCTGGAGTCGCGTCGTAACCGCACCCGGCCGTCACCGGAGGGCTCCGCTGACTGGAAGGCGTGGAGCATCGACCCTGCCGGCGATCCCGCGAGGTCTCGGAGCGCGTCGCGTCCTCCGACGCGAGCGGCGATGAGGTCGCTGAGTTGGCCGGGACGGGACGGACCTGCTGTCATCGTGTTGCGCGCTGCCGCTTGCTGAACCCAAGACATCAGCCCGAGGAACTGCAAGCGAGGTCGCGCTAAGCGGTGCTGCAGGAGGGTCCCCGCGGGAAGGTACCCGGTGAAGGCAGCGTCGAAGCTGATGCCGTCTTTGCTGTCGCGCAAATTCGCCCACGTGGTGGCGTCGGGAGCGTGCAGATGCTCCGCGTTGACTCCTCGGCCGTCGGGTACCTGCCGGTCGTGCACTGCCGCATCGACGAACCATCCGGGTCGTGCGTTGTCGGTTAGGAGCGACTCCGCAGCGGCTGGGAGCGGAAGGTCGGGCTCGTGCGCAAGCACAGCCGTTCCGTCTTGCCCGACAAGCATTGGGAACGTCGTGCGCCGGCTGACGTGATCATCGATCAGGAGGCGTCGTTGCGGAGCAGGCACGGGGTGTTCGGTCGCTCGAAGCTGTTCGTCGGCGTCGTCAAGGCCGGCCTGACGGAGACTGGTTCGCAGCCCCGCCACCACCTGCTGCAGCTCGCCCGCGGACGCAGAGGCGGACGCCACGAACGCGGGCCGCTCGAACGGATCGGCCCCGATACGAGTGGTGAGAGCCGCGGTCAGGGCCGCCTGATCCGAGGGCTGCTTCAGCATCGTCTCGGAGATCCACAGTGCTTGACCGTGGAGTCGGTCAAGGAGCACGGCAAGTGCGAAGTCTGCTGCGGAGTCGCCGTATGCAGCGGTTACCAGGGGCGGGTTGTAGTCGTCGTCGTTCCAGCCGAGGCTGTTGTTGACGGTTTCGAACCACGGTGCGAGGTCGCGGCTCCGCAGCGAAAGCGCGATGAACGCGAACCAGGTCAATGGTTCTGGAGCATCGGCAGCATCGCGTGAGACAAGCCACCGGAGGAGATCGGCCTGCTCCGGCTCCGGCTCCGCCTCATTCGTTCGACTGGTGTGCGGCGCGCCGGTGATGAACGCAGCGAAGAGTGCCGCGTCGGACTCCCAGTCGCTCCTGGCTACGAGCGCTGCGGGCAGTCGCTCGGCGCGCAGGGGCGTGAGCTGCGACGGTAGCGGCTCACCGAAGGCACGAAGCCGTAAATACTGCGGGATCGGTGTCCCAAAGGTGTACCCGCGCAGCAGCGAGCAATACGCCGCGAGGGTTCCCGCAGCGACTGCTGCTGCGCTCGGTGCGACAGAGTCGTCGACGCTGACATCACCATCCGCGTCGTCGCCATTGAGTAGGTCGTCGCCATTGATCAGAGGGTCGTGGAGCGCTTCCGGCGACAGCGCAGACCACATCGCTCGTCCCGGGGCGAAAACTGCGAGGTAATCCGGGTCGTACTGGCGAAGGTGGCGCAGCAGCGTCGGTGACACGGCTCCGTCGGCGGCGTATGGCACGAGCACGAAGCCCTCGCCACCCCAGATTCCCGTAATCGCCGAGAGAGCCGCTCGCGCCCACTCTCGCCAGGAAGAGCCGGAATAGATCAGGACGGCAACGCGTGGGGGACGATACGACGTCGTGACCTCACGGTGCTCGAGCATCACTGCGCGACGCCCTTCAGACGACGGGAACATGCGGATCGCTTCGCGGGCTCCGACGACGCTGAGCCGCGGCCGCGGTCAACAGCCCGGTCGTCGGCAACGCAAGAGCTGATTGAGAGGGAGATCTCGACTAGTGGGCGGCGTCGTACGCGTCGCGCACCGTCTGACTGATCCGACCTCGAGACGACACCTCGTGTCCATTACTGTTCGCCCACTCGCGAATCCTCGCCAGCTCGTCAGCATTGCCACGCTTGGCTGCGGTACTGGTACGGGCGCGAGAGGTGCGGCTGACCTTTCGACCGGAGGCGATGTAGTCCGACAGCGCCTCTCGCAGCGACTCGGCGTTCTTCTCGGTGAGGTCAATCTCGTACTCTGCACCATCGAATGAGAACGACACCGTGCGGCCATCACCCGGTTCGATGACATCGCCGGTCAGATCATCGACAAGATGAGTCGTCACTCGCTGCGCCATTTGTTGCTGCCTTCCGCTTCATGGTTGATGCGTGGTTCATTGTGGCATGTCTGATAACTCGGCGCTGCGCGCACTTCCGCAGGGCGACGAGTCGATTGGCCGCCGCGTCACGGGGTCGCGTCCACCGGCATCCTGCGGCTCCGTCAGCTCAGGAGGTGGTGTACGGCAGTGAGGAACCCGCCGCCCACGCTGAGGAGGCCAACGGCCACGAGAGCGCAACCCGACTTCGCCGCCGCAGCGGCAGGCTTGGCGGCGGCCGATCGTGCTGCATCAGGAGTGGCGCGCTCTCGCTTCGGTTGCGGCGCCGGACCCGAGTACGCCGCCGGAACGTCGTATCGGCCGGCGGACTCAACAAGGCGCGGCATGGTGACAGGTGCGCCCTGAAGGTACGCATTGTCGACTTCGCTCGCTTTGGCCGCCTGCAGGACAACTTCAGCGGCAAGCGCAGAGCCCTTCACCTGCGCCCATGCGGCTACCGTGAGACCCCTCGCGGCGTGGTGGTCGACCAGCGCGAAGTAGTGCCGTGATGACTGCGTGCTCATCTCCCCGACACGCTGCCCACGCACCCGCACCTCAATGAACTCCCGCTGACCACCGCGGACCTTTTCCTCGCTACCTCGATGGAGCGTGACGAGGAGCAACGATCGATCGGCACGCCCGGCGAACGGCGCGAGCACATCGAAGTGCTTCTCCTCACCGGTCACCTGTAAGCCAGAACCCCAGGGCAGGATCGAATATGGCTCTTTCGGCCCCTCGTTCAGCGGCACGATGAGGTGCGGGTCCGGCAACGCGACGCGAACGTTCGCGTGGAAGCGCGTACCGGTGCCCTCCCAGTTGTCACGGACAACACCCCACACACGCGCGGGCACGACGGCGGTGACGCCCGACGCAGCGAGCCGATGCAACACCGGCGCGAACACTCGCGCGTCGTCGCGTGTGAGGTATCCGACGACCGCGCCGCTGATGCGGACGCTAACCGCGTTCGCGTCGTAGGGGTTGTCCGGTTCGGGGATCAACGTGGCTTCGGTGTGCAGTTCCCGGTCCTGATCCTTCGTCAGACGACCAAGCAGCGGACGGATCGCGTCCTCGTACTGGGCTTCACCGGCTATTTCGTAGTTCGGCCAGGTCGCGTTCGGGACTGCGTAGGTCGACGTGCTCACAGACACAACATAGTGAGGGATGGCTAGTCACATCAGTCCCTGGGCGAAAATCGCTCAGGAACTAGTCACTGCCACGGCTCCTTGTCAGTAACGGCCTGTGCGGCGCGGCCGATTGTGATTCACATGGACTCCGCCAACGAAGTAAGTGTCCCGTCCGTTCTCCACGGAACGGCGGGAGACGCGATCGTTGCCGCGCACGCTCTGGGTACACCGCAGCAGTCGATCGCGATGTATGCCCGATGGTGGCAGCTCGAAAGCTGGGTGCGGGACCTGATCTATATGGAGCTTCGTGCCGCGTTCGGAATCGAATGGACCGACGCCGTTCGTCGTGCACAACGACGAGAAGAGCGCGACGCTTCCTTCTCGCACATGACGGGCGTCGACAACGACAACCCGCTGGCGTACCTCGACTACTCGCAACTCGTCCGCATCATCCACGACGACTGGAACCTGTTCGCCCCCTCGCTGTTTGAGCGCACTGCCTGGGAGGGGCGGCAAGCGGAGCTACTCCAGATCCGCCACCGCATCGGGCACATCCGGCGCCCCAACCGTGACGACCTGAGCCGGATCGAACAGACGCTCCGAGACCTCGAAACCGGCGCGTTCATCGCCATGTCCGACTACAACACCCGATGGCGGCCACCCGCCGATGGAAGCGACGCAGTGACCGATGGGTGGATCCGCCGCAACCACAGCATCGCCTTACGTCTACTCGATCATGCGCAGCGTCGCTACGACACGGAGCTGCAGATCTCCTTCAGTGCCCGACCATGGGCCGTCACACCGTTCGTCTACGGGCCCGGGATCCTCTGCCACGTCAGCTTCAATACCGGCGGGCGCTCCATCGACGTCGCCCGGCTGTGGCGAGAGCTTCACGCGCAAGACCTCGTCAAGCACGTGGTAGCAATCGATGTGGACTACGCCACCTCGGTCAGTGTGACGTTCTCCGGAGCAGACGACGGTGCCGCCGTCTCCGACGCGATTGGAAGGACCTTCGAAACGGTGCTTCAAGTGAGCAATGCGCGGAACAGCCCGGACGAGTGGTCGCGGCTCGAGGAGTTGTACAAGCACCTCGACTTCCGTGTGCACGTTGCCACTGGCTGGAACATCGTTGCTTCGGACACCCTCCCAATCAGCAACTTCATGGCAGGCGCGTCGGTCCACCTCCCACCCAACCGTGTCTGAAGCAGCCCAGACCAGCATGGCTGAGCTGGGCCCTCGCGGCGTGCACTCACGAGCAGGGCCGTTCCGCGTTCGTCTAGGACGTTGACTCCGGGGGGCCGAGAACGATCTGAACGGTTTGTTCGACGCGAGCGCGCGAAAGCTCGACCGAACCCAGAGTGAGGAGGGTCAAGTCGCCGATGACGAGGTCGGCGAAAGCAGTCGAATCGACGTCCGCGGAACAATCACCGTCACGGACGGCTTGGGCGATGCGGCGTTGCAGAACTTCCCGGGTGGGGTGGGTGAGGAGCGCGTCGAACGCGGCCAGCGCTTGCGGGTGCTCGGTCACCGCCGCGATCAGCGCGCGCACGATGGGGCGGGTGTCGGCCCGAAGGCTCGCTTCGGCTGTCGTGTACCACCAGGCGGTCAAGTCTTCGCGAAGTGACCCGGTGGTGCCCATCACGGGTGCGGTCACCGGCCACGCGCCGTCCAGGACTGCCTCGGCCACGAGGACTGCCTTGGAACCCCAGATACGGAAGATCGTCTGCCGGCTGCTGCCCGCTCGCGTGGCGACGTCCTGCAACGAAAAGCCGTCGTACCCCTCCGCCTGGAGCAGGGCTGCTGCGGCCGTCAGAAGTTTCTGCCGCAGGAGCGGGTCCGCGGGCCGGCCTGGTGATACCACGATCAGCGAGGAGCGTTGGCGGCGCCGCCGTCGATGAAGAACGGATGCCCAGTGAGGTACGCGGAGGCGTCGCTGGCAAGGAACAAGATGATCGGGCCGAGGTCCGCCTCAGCATCGCCGATGTAGTGCACTGGGATGCGGGCTTCCATCGCCTCTTTCGCGCCGGGCGTTGCATCGAGGTAGGACTGCAGCGCCGAGGTCAGGATGGCGGGGAAAATGACGTTCACCGTGATCCCGTACCGGCTCCAGTCGGTAGCGGCGGCGTAGGTCAACGACGCAACCGCACCCTTCGCCATGGCATAGTGCCCGAAGTTCTCAACCCCTCCGCGTGACGCCCCAGACGCGGTATTGATGATGCGGCCCCACCGCTGCTGCTTCATGAGCGGGAACACGGCCTGCATCAGCCGGTACGAGGCCAGCGGGCCGGACTCGAACGACTGCGTCACGAGTTCGTCGGTCAGGTCCTCCCACGGAACCGGTGTCAACCCCGTCTGGGCGTTGTTGACGAGGATGTCGATCCGGCCGAAGCGCGCGACGGTGTGCTGCACGAGCACGTCGATGTCGTCCTTCTTGGTCACGTCACACCGCAAGGCGAGAGCTTCGCTTCCTGCTGCGGCGATCTCCTCGGCGACGGCCCGAAGCTCGTCGTCATCAAAGACATCGGAGATCACAACGTTTGCACCTGCTCGAGCGAGCGTGAGCGCCTCAGCTCGACCGATCCCACGACGCGCTCCCGTGACGATCGCGACCTTGCCCGCCAACTGGTCCGACATGACACTCCTCCAATTGCGTTACCGAGTAACGTAACACTACCGCGCGAAGCCGTCCTATGACTAGCCGTGAACTGTCGACGTAGTCGGACAGTCAGCCAATCGGTTGGCCCGGACCCGCTCGACGGAGTACTGGCCGCCGCAGCCTCGCTCGACGCCATCTTGGGCGGCCCGTGGCGCGACGGCAGTTACCGCAGGGTTCGAGGTCGAGGAAGGCCGAGCGTTTCACGTAGGGTCGCTTGATCGGTGTAGCTGTCCCGGTAGATGCCGCGCTCCTGGAGGAGTGGGACGACGCGGTCCACGAACTCGTCGAGACCGTAAGGGTTTGTGTGGGGGACCACGACGAACCCGTCGACTGCGCGCTCTTGCACGTACCGATCGATTTCGGTCGCGATGTGCTGCGGTGTTCCGACGAAGCCACCCCGAGTCGAGACGCGGATCACGAGGTCCCGGATGGATAAGCGCTCCGCGGCGGCAAGGTCCCGCCAGGACTGCACCAACGCCGGGACGTCACGGGTGTGCCGTGCTTTGCCGCGCAGGAGGTCGGGGGCGTCGTAGTCCGGGTCGATAGTCGGGAGTGGGCCGTCGACGTCGTAGCCAGACAAGTCTCGGTTCCAGACGTCCTCGAGGAACGCGATCGCGGTCGCTGGGCTGACCTGCGCACGCCGCACGGATCGAGCGTTTTCGTTCGCCTCCTCGTCCGAATCGCCCAGGACGAACGTCGAGGCAGGCAGGATCAGCAACTCATCCTTCGAGCGCCCCCGGCGGTGAAGCCGTCGGGTGATGTCGTCGTAGAACTGCTTCGCAGCATCAAACTCGGCGTACAAGGAGAAGATGACCTCGGCGTGCGCGGCGGCGAACTCCCGGCCGTCCTCCGACTCGCCCGCCTGCACGATTACGGGGTGCCCTTGCGGGCTCGCCGGCACTGGGAAGGTGCCGACGACGTTGAAGTGCGTGCCATGGTGCTCGATGTCGCGAATGTGCGAGCGCTCTGCGAAGATGCCACGAGCCGGGTCGGCGACGACGGCGTCTGCGTCCCAGGACTGCCACAGCTGCTGCGCGACTTCGACGAACTCGGCTGCACGCGTGTACCTGTCGGCGTGATCGAGGAACCCTCCGCGTCGGAAGTTCGCTCCGTGAAACGCGTCAGAACTCGTGACGACGTTCCACCCAACCCGGCCATCGGTGAGGTGATCGAGCGTGGCGAGCTGCTTCGCGAGTTCGACTGGCTCGTTGAAGGTCGTCTGTAAGGTCCCCACGAGACCGATGTGTTCGGTTACGCCCGCCAGCGCTGCCAGCACAGCCAGTGTGTGCGGTCGGCCGACAACATCGAGGTCGTGGATGACGCCCTTCCGCTCGCGTAATCGCAGCCCCTCAGCGAGAAACAGGTAGTCGAACAGCCCGCGCTCGGCGCTCCGGGCGAAGCGCTCAAACGATGAGAACGCGATCTGGCTCTCCGCCCGATCGTCGCTCCAAATCGTGACGTTGTTGACGCCAGGGAAGTGTGCGGCCAAGTGCACTTGCCGTTTTTCGCTCATCGGAACCTCTCGCTTCTCCTTGTGTCGACAGCGGCGCACCCCATCGCTGGGGTTGGTAAACGCAGCCGGAGCTACCGGCGCCAGATGCGACGCAGCGCGAGAGACCTCGACATCATCGCGCGTGGCCCGCACCCAGTTAACGCCACACGTGACGCTAGGACCTGCGCAGGACGAATCGACGACTGTTGCGCCACGTGAAGCGCACGGTCGGCCTGGTCCCATGCCGTCACCCCGCGCCCCGGACCTCACCGAGGGCGAAGTTCAAGAGCTTCGATCACTAGACCTGCCGGTAGATCCCGTGATGTCCACCAAAACCCCTGGTCATGCGCCTAGTCGAGTTTCTGTACGTCCGCGTGGATCTCAAATCTAGCGACCGACGCGGACAGCCCCAGACGACGAAACGACCCAGAAGAGACCGAAGGACTCGCCTGTCACGCAAATTTGCTTGCCTCCGCCACAGGAGCCTTTCGGGCGTCCCTGCGACAGGCTCAGGAAGCGATCTGCTTCTGGGTGCGGCCCCCTGCCTGGGCTGATCGGGCGAGTTCGATGCGCTCGTAGATGCCCTGGAAGTGCACCTGCATGGCTTCCTGAGCTTCCTCGGCGCTGCCGTTCGAGAGGGCGAGGGCGATGCGACGGTGCGCTTCCACCGAGCCCGAGCCGTAGGGCGACGTCTCCGCGAGTTGGTCGTGGGCGTCGTGGTACGCGTCCCAGAACACGTCGACGAGCTGCCCGACGAGCGGGTTGCTGAGATGGCTGTACAGCACCCGGTGGAACTCGCGGTCTGCTTCCGCGCTGCCGTCCGAACGGCCGATCCGCTCGCTCAGGTCGAGGAGCTGGTCGAGATCGTCCGACCCGATCCTGCCCGCGAGCTCCGCGATCGCACTCGTCTCGAGCATCTCCCGCACCTTCGCGAGGTTCTCGAGCGCATCGAGCCCGCTCGGCCCCGCGACGAGGGTTCGGAACACGAGTGACGGCGCCAGCGCCTGGAGCGAGGGAGATGCGACGAAGGTGCCGTGACCGTGACGGATGTCCACGATGCCCCAAGCACGGAGCTCGCGGATCGCCTCACGCACCGTGTTCCGCGAGACGTTCAGGCGCTCGATGAGTTCGAGCTCGGTCGGCATGCTGTCCCCTGAGGTGAGCCGGAGCTCCCTGATGATCTCGACGATCTGCTGCGCCACCGGCTGCCGCTCGCTCCGAGGGACCACTCCTGCTCACACTCCTCCGGACGCCGTTGCGCCCCTCGGGACCCCATGTTAGCTTGTGAGCCAACGTCCAACGTCCAACGTCCTACCAGGGCGTACCACCCCGATCGGAAGCAACCAATGACGACTGCTCCTCCCGCCCGACGTGCTCCCTGGTACCGAGAGGTCTCCCGCAGCCAGTGGCACCAGTTCCTCGCCTCCTGGCTCGGGTACCTCCTCGACGGCTTCGACTTCGTGATCATCACGCTCGTGCTGACCGACATCGCGAAGACGTTCGACCTCAGCGTCGTGCAGAGCGCCTCGCTCATCTCCGCGGCGTTCATCAGCCGGTGGTTCGGCGGGCTCGCACTCGGGGCCCTCGGGGACCGTTTCGGTCGGAAGACCGCCATGATCTCGAGCATCATCCTGTTCTCGCTCGGATCAGCGGTGTGCGCGGTCGCTCCGTCCTACTGGGTCCTGTTCGCGGCACGTCTCGCGATCGGTATGGGCATGGCGGGTGAGTACGGGTCGAGCTCCACCTACGTCATCGAGTCGTGGCCGAAGCACCTGCGCAACAAGGCCAGCGGGTTCCTCATCTCCGGCTACTCGATCGGCACCGTCATCGCCGCGCAGGTCTACCAGTTCGTCGTGCCCGCCTTCGGGTGGCGAGCCATGTTCGCACTCGGTCTGGTCCCCGTCGCCATCACCCTGTGGCTCCGACGTGCGCTCCCCGAGTCGAAGGACTGGGCCGAGGCCCGGAACGCACGTGGCGGCGGGGCCGCTGCTGCCCCGAACGTGTTCGGGGTCCTGTTCGCCGGGAAGTACCGCGTCGTCAACATCATCACCGCGGTGATCGCCATCGGTGTACTCGCCATGATCTTCGGGCAACTCATGCCGAACGGCGTCGCCGTCGCGATCGGTGCCGTCGTCGTCGGCGCCGTCTTCGTCTCCTACATCGTGCAGTTCTCGAAACGACGCTGGCCGGCGGTCCTCGCCGTGACGGTGACCATCTTCGCGGCGTTCCTGTACTCATGGCCGATCCAGGCGCTGCTGCCGACCTACCTCAGTACCGAGTTGCACTACGACCCGTCGCACGTCAGCAACGCCGTGTCCTTCGCCGGGTTCGGCGCTGCGGTCGGGTGCTGGGTCGCGGGGTTCACCGGGGACTGGCTCGGGACGCGCTGGGCCTACGTCGCGAGCCTCGTCCTTTCCGAGATCCTCATCTTCCCCATGTTCGCCGTCGGGGGTTCCTCGCTGCTGCTGCTCGGGGTGTTCCTCTTCGTGCAGCAGACCTTCGGGCAGGGGATCGCCGGCCTGCTCCCGAAGTGGATCGGTGGGTTCTTCCCCACCGAGCAACGGGCCGCTGGTCTCGGCTTCACCTACAACGTCGGTGCCCTCGGCGGTGCCGTCGCCCCCATCCTGGGGGCCGCGCTCGCCGGGACGTTCGCGTCGCTCGGCACCGCGCTGGCGGTGATCTCCTTCTCGCTCACCGCGGTCGTGATCCTGTTCATGGCGGTCAACCTCCCCGCACGGGTCCAGAAGTGGATCCACCCCGATGCGAGCTGGCGCGGCGACTTCGCCCGTGACGGTGGCCTGTCACTCGACGGCGACCCCGTCCTCGAGCCGTCCACACGGAGAGAACCCGCTGCCCAGTAGCGACACGACCCCTCCCATCCGCCCCCGTACACCGAAGGACCCCGTGAACCAGCACGCATCACCGGCACTCGCCGGCATCATCCCCCCGCTGTCGACCCCGCTCACCGCCGACGGTGAGGTCGACATCCGGTCGCTCGAACGGCTGGTGGGACACCTGCTCGACGCCGGCGTGCACGGTCTCTTCGCCCTCGGGTCGACCGGCGAGGTCGCGTTCCTCCGTGACGACCAGCGGACCCAGGTCGTCGAGACCACGGTCCGGACCGCAGCCGGTCAGGTCCCGGTCGTCGCGGGCCTGATCGACATGACGACCCCGCGGGTGATCACGCAGCTCCGGCGTGCAGAAGCCGCCGGTGCGGACGCGGTGGTCGCGACCGCCCCGTTCTACACCCGTACGCACCCCGCCGAGATCGAACGGCACTTCCGGCTCATCGCAGGAGCCGCCGGTGTGCCGGTGATCGCGTACGACCTGCCGGTGTCCGTGCACACCAAGCTCAGCGCCTCGCTCCTGCTCGAACTCGCCGCGGACGGCGTGCTCGCCGGGGTGAAGGACAGCAGCGGTGACGACGCGGGCATGCGCGCCGTGGTCCGTGGAGCACGGGAGCTCGACCGGCCGTTCGCGGTGCTGACCGGGTCGGAACTGACGGCCGACTCCGCGTTGGCATTCGGCGCGTCCGGGGTGGTGCCCGGACTCGGGAACGTCGACCCGCACGGCTACGTCCGACTCTGGGATGCCGCGCAGCGGGGAGACCTCGCTGCGGCGCGCCGGGAACAGGAGCGCCTGTTCGACCTCTTCCGACTCGTCGACGCCGGTGACGGCGGCCGGATGGGACCCGCCTCGTCCGCACTCGGCGCATTCAAGGCCGCCCTGCACCTTCGGGGCGTCATCGACTGCCCGCGGACCTCGGACCCGTACGTCCAGCTGGACGACCACGAGATCGCCGTCGTCCGCGAGCGGCTCGTAGCCGCCGGGCTCGTCTAGGAGTCGCGGTGCGGATCGCTCGGATCGCGACGCCCGGTGGCCCCAGGCACGTCGTCGAGGACGGCGACGAGTGGGTCGAGGTCCGGTCGGCCACCGACCCGACGGGTACGGGTCCACAACACCCCCGTACCGCCGAGCTGCTCGCCCCCGTCGAGGCCGGCGCGATCGTCGGTGTCTCCCACCCGACGACGACCGACGGGACACCGCGGGTGCAAGGGTGGTGGAAGTCCGTCCGCACCCTCGGCGGGCCGGACGCGACGATCGCGCTGAACAGTTGGAGTGACTCGACCATCGCGGAGGGAGAGCTCGCGGTCGTGATCGGCCGGCGTGCGACCGGGCTGACCCGGGCGGATGCGCTGGAGCACGTCCTGGGCTACACCGTCGCGAACGACGTGACCACGGTCTCGCCGTGGGCCGACGACGTGTTCTTCGCGTCGAAGGTCGGCGAGAACGCGACGCCGCTCGGACCGTGGATCGAAACGGAGCTGCATGATCCGGATGACGTCGAGATCGTCGTCCGGATCGACGGCGACGTCGTCCGCACGAGCAGTACCGCGCAGCTCCCACACTCCATCGCGGACATCCTCGTCGCGATCACCGCGCGGGTCGTCCTCGAGCCGGGTGACGTCGTGCTCACGGGCGCACCCGGCACGGCAGCGGAGCTGTTCCCCGGTCAGACCGTCGAGATCACCGTCGCTGGTGTCGGGACCCTCCGGAACGCGGTCTCGTGATCGTCCTCGGCATCGACATCGGCGGGACGAAGACCGCTGCCGGGCTGGTGGCGGACGACGGCTCGCTCCGGGCTCGAGTCGAAGCGCCGACGCCTGCGCAGGCAGGTCCGGCCGCAGTCATCGAGCAGGCGGACCAGCTCGCCCGGACCCTGCTGCGCGGAGCCGACGGGAGCGTGGACGGCATCGGGGTCGGTGCGGCGGGTGTCATCGATCCGGGGTCGGGCAGGGTGACTGCCGCGACGGACCTCATCCGCGGATGGGCGGGAACGGATCTCCGAGGAGCACTTCAGCATCGTCTGCGACTCCCCGTGACCGTCCTCAACGACGTGCACGCGCACGCGGTGGCGGAGGCACACGTCGGAGCCGGTGCGGGAGCGCCCCGGATGCTCCTGCTGGGCCTCGGTACCGGCATCGGTGGCGCCCTCACGCGGGACGGGGAGGTCGAGGTCGGCAGCCACGGGGTCGCCGGGCACCTCGGTCACCTGCCGTCCGCACAAGCGATCGGAGAATCGTGCTCGTGCGGCCAGACCGGACACCTCGAGGCCGTCGCGTCGGGACCCGCGATCCTTCGTCGACATCGTCGTGCCGCCCGTGACCCACGGGTGCCCGACACCCGGGCGGTGTTCGCACGGGCAGCCGCCGGGGACCCGATCGCTGCAGCCGTGACCGGTACGGCGAGCACGGCCATCGGGGAAGCGATCGGCGGACTCGTGAACGCCTGCGACCCGGACCGGGTCGTCCTGAGCGGCGGGCTCGCCTTCGCCAGCACGGCTTGGTTCGGGCAGATCTGTGCCGCAGCGCGCAGCACGCTGCTGCCCCAGCTCGAGGAGTGTCCCGTGGTGCTCTCCCCCCTGCGCGGTGACGCCGCGATCATCGGCGCCGCCCTCCACCACCGACGACGAGGAGCAGACAACCAGTGACGACGACGAGCACCCCACCTGGGACGAACACCACGCTCGACCGGCTGCGCGGTGGTGTCATCGTGTCCTGTCAGGCGTACCCGGGAGAGCCGATGCGCCACCCGGAGACCATGGCGCAGATCGCCCTGTCGGCCGTCTCCGGTGGCGCGACGGGCATCCGTGCCCAGGGCGTTGCGGACGTCGCGCTGATCGTCGACCGCGTCGAGGTACCGGTCATCGGCCTGTGGAAAGTGGGGTCGGACGGCGTCTTCATCACGCCCACGCTCCGGCACGCCCTGGTCATCGCAGGAGCGGGCGCATCGATCGTCGCGGTCGACGGCACCCGCCGCCCGAGACCGGACGGCCGCACACTCGGCGAGACGATCAGTGCGTTCCGGCAGGAGACCGATGCCCTGCTGATGGCCGACGTCGGGAGCGTCGACGACGGCATCGCCGCTGTCGATGCCGGCGCCGACTGCCTCAGCACCACCCTGTGCGGCTACACCGGCGAGCGGGCGAAGTCGATCGGACCCGATCTCGACGTGCTCTCGGTCCTCGCCGACGCGGCTTCGGTCCCGGTCTTCGCGGAAGGGCGCATCCACACTCCGGAGCAAGGGCGCGCGTGCATGGACGCCGGTGCCCACGCGATCGTCGTCGGGACCGCCATTACGCATCCGTCGACCATCACGAGCTGGTTCCGCGACGCGGTCCGGTGATCCACAGAGCGCACGACCGCACCCCGGCCCGCGCGTCGGACCAGGCCGACGCCTAGCCTCACCCTGTGTCGACCTCGACCCGGCGCCTCATGGGCGCAACCACAGCAGCACTGCTCGTCGGCGCCCTGACCGCCTGCACGGGCGCCGGCGGCACCGCGGCGGGCAGCGACGGAGCGAGCGCCACCGGAGCCGGAAGCGGACGCGCCATCACCGGCAATTCGTCCGCCGACCTGCACGCCGTCCGCCTCACGGTCGCCGACGGCACCGACGCCGGCACGGCGCATGGCCGCGAGCTCCGCATCCCGAGCGGTTGGCGAGCCGAGGTCTGGGCCGACGTCCCCGACGCACGCATGGCCGCCTGGCTCCCCGACGGCAGCATGCTCCTCACGACCGGTGACCGCGGTACCCTGCTCCGACTCGACCCGCGGGCCGACGGGAGGGCCCCGGCTGTCGACGAGCTGGCGACGGGACTCGACGACCCGCAGGGCGTCGCCGGGACCGAGCAGGACGGCCGGACCGTCGTCGTCCTCGGTGAGGGAACCCGCATCGTGACGTGGCACTACCGGAACGGCGAGCTGTCGGACCGCTCGGTCCTCGTGGACGACCTGCCGACGGGTGGTCACGGCGGCAAGTTCGTCGCCGTGCACGACGGCGTCGTGGCGTACGACATCGGCTCCGCCTCCAACAGCGACGGCTCGGATCGTCAGGACCACCCGGACCGCGCCGTCATCCGGCAGGTCCGACTCGACGGCAGTGACGACGAGTTGCTCGCGACGGGTGTCCGCAACGGCGAGGGCCTCGGTTTCGCCCCCGACGGAACGCTCTTCGCCGCGGTGAACCAGGCCGACAACCAGCCGTACCCGTTCCGGGACGACACCGGGCAGTACGGCAAGCGCGTCCAGTCCTACGTCGACGAGCACCCGAACGACCAGGTGACGCGCATCGCCCGCGGCACGGAGCTGGGATGGCCGTTCTGCCAGCCGGACTCCCGCGGGAAGGTCGACCTGCTCGACCTCGGGTACGTCGACGACCCCACGAACAACCCGGACGGGAAATCCCTCGACTGTTCGACCGTCTCGCCGACGATGGTCGGCCTGCCGGCGCACAGCGCGCCGATCGGGTTCGTGTTCACCGGCGGCAGCGCGCTCCCCGACGCATTCCGGGACGGCGCGCTCATCACGACGCACGGCTCGTGGAACCGTGAGCCGCCGCGACCGCCGTCCGTCTCGTACAGCGCGTGGGACGACTCCACCAAGACCCTCGGGCAGCCGCACACGATCGTCGAGGGGTTCCAGGACGCCGACGGTTCGCGCTGGGGCCGTTCCGTGGACGCCGTGCCCGGCCCGGACGGTTCGCTGTACGTGACCGACGACGCGGCCGGACTCGTCTACCGACTCATGCCACCCGCATGACCGGCCGCCACGGTCCTGCGACCGAGCCGAGGAGCGGACTGGAGGCCCGTGGCGGCGCCGCCACGCGCCTCCAGTCCGGGTCCTGGTCACGACCAGTGCCGCGCGCGGCCCGTCCGAGCGGAGTGGTCTGCTGATGGGCGGCCAGGGCCGGCCCGTGACCGCTCCGCTCGGGATCACCCTGTCGGTGGCCGCGGGGAACGGCGACTCCACGTGGATACTGCTGCACGGCTCCGACGGTCGCGAGACGGACCTTCTGCCGATCGTCGACCGTGTCCGTCCCGGATGCGGTCGGATCGCGCTGCGTGGGGCCGTGCGGACGGAACTGGGATACGCGTTCTTCGACAGGCGGCCCGACCGCACGTTCGACGACGACGAGGTGGCGGCCCGGGTCGACCCCCTCGCGGAGGCGATCGACCTCGGCCTCCGGATCACCCGCCGGGCGGGGCGCGTCACGATCCTCGGGTTCTCGAACGGTGCGGTCATGGCGGCCGCGCTCCTCGAGCGGCGTCCCGACCTGTTCACCGGCGGCGTGCTGTTGCGACCCCAGCCGCCGTTTCGCACGGAACCTCCACGGTCCGGAGCCGTGCTGCCCGTGCTCGTGGTCGACGGCCGGGCCGACGAGCGCCGGTCCCGCGAGGACGGTGCGCGGACGGCGGAGCGGCTGCGACAGGCCGGCGCCGTCGTCGAGCACCTGACACTCGCGGTCGGGCACAGCATCACCGCTGACGACGAACAGGCGATCAGGGACTGGCTCGACGGGACGTCGGAGCGCACACGCGGCACCTCCCCAGTCCCGCAGCGCAGGATGAACGCCAGCACAGACGACCGCGAAGGAGCAGCCATGTCGGACACCAGCAACAGCAATCCCGAGGACGCCGCCGTCCCCACGAACGACGAGGACGGCACGGCCAAGTCCGGCGGCCTCGGCGACGACGCCACCATCCCGAACCACCCGGACGGCGTGGCTGCCGGGTTCTCCGAGACCGACTCGCACTTCAACCCGGAGGAAGACCCCGAGCACGACTGAGTGGTCCGCGGCGGCGGTAGGTTGCGGGCGGGAGGTACGCATGGCCGACGAGCTCCGCACGACCGCCGCCGCGTTCACGGTGCGCCCCCTCGACGAGTCGACGTGGGATGCCTTCGAGGAACTCTGTTCGTCGAGCGCCGGGTACCCGAGCGGGTGCTGGTGCAACGGCATGCACGCCGAGCGCCTCACCCGTGACGCCGCAGCCAACCGGGAGCGCAAGCGGACGCGGGTCCTCGCGGGCACGACACACGCTGCACTCGTCTTCGAGGGAGCGCTGTGCGTCGGCTGGTGCCAGTACGGCCCCGCGTCCGAGATCGTGCACATCAAGAACCGCCGACGGTACGACCAGACGCAGGACGGCCCCTTGCCGGACTGGCGCATCGGCTGCAACCATGCCCGGGCCGGACACCGGCGTCAGGGCGTCGCGACGACGGCGCTGCAGGGTGCGCTCGACCTCATCGCTGCCGCGGGTGGCGGACGGGTCGAGGGCTACCCGGAGCCCGCCGGCACGGTGCCGGCCGGGTTCCTGTTCCACGGGGCGCTGTCGACGTTCGAGCGGGCCGGGTTCACGCGCGACCGGATGATCGGGAAGCACCGGTGGGTCGTGACGAGGACGGTCGAGCCCGCCGCGCAGCCGGGCTAGGGCCGCTGGGTCCGCTCGTCGACGAGGGCGACGAACCGGCTGCCGATCCCCTCGACCTCGTGGCGGGTGAAGCCGGCCGGGGCCGCGGGAGCCTGGTACGGGGCGTGGTAGTCGCACATGAGGTGGTCCCAGTCCGGCCACCACTTCTTCGGACGTGCCTCCTCGGCGTACCCGCACACGACGCACTCGAGGCGCTGCCAGACCTTCTTCGTCCCGGTGCGGTTCGCGCGCGACTGCACGAGCCAGGCGGGCGGGTCCTGCTCGATCACGGCGAGGTCGTCCTCGCTCATCCGCGCCGGGATGCCGTGGCGGGTCGCCATCTCCAGAGGGATGTCGAGCCGGACGGCGGCCTCACGTCGCGAGAGCATCCGCCAAGGATACGGGTCAGTGCCCGTCGAGGGCGTGGCAGCCGCCGTCGAGCACCCAGCCGGCGGCCGACACCTCCGCAGTGCCGTCGCGCTGGACCGTCCCGACCAGGCACCCGCTCATCTCGACCTGTGTCTCGAACTCGACGCGGTCGTCGTACTCGACGATCCAGGGGTCGGCCGCTCCGACGGTCCGCAGGACCCCGGTGACGTCGGCGAGCGTCACCGGGGTGGGCAGCTCGGCGATCCCGCTGAGGGCTTCGGCACGCACGCCGGCCAGCTCGGCGGCCGCCTGCTCCCCGAGCTCCGTGCGCTCGTGGTGCCGCTTGTTGAGCGAGTACTGCGGCGGACCGTCCGCGCCGGGCCCGGCACCGTCACCCGACGGGGCGTACGTCCCGGCGGCCCCGGTGGGACCCGTGCCCGACGGTGAGGCCGACCCGGCGGCGCGCAACGGGGCCGGTGTCCCGTCGTCCGTCGCCGCGCACCCGGCCAGCAGGCCGAGCGCGAGCAGCGCCCCGATCATCGCCGCCACGGACCGTCGTTCCCCCATGCGGGCAGCCTGACAGGTCCGGACGCCCACGAGCAGGACCGTCACCGCATCGTGACCCGCGCAGACCCGACGGGCCGTAGCTTCGGGGGCATGAGCGAGACGCCGACCGATGAGCACGGCCGCACCGAGCCTCCCGTCGACGGCGACGAGGCCGCGACGCTCCGGGGCTTCCTCCGCTACCAGCGCGACACCTTCGCGTGGAAGACCAGCGGGCTCGACGCCGAGGATCTCGCACGGACCCTCCCACCGACGAGCATGACCCTCGGCGGCATGGTGAAGCACCTCGCCTACGTCGAGGACGACTGGTTCCAGCGGTGGACCCTCGGGCGGGAGCGCCCGGAGCCGTGGGCGTCGGTTGACTGGTCGCAGGATCCGGACTGGGAGTGGCACTCCGCGGCCGACGACGCCCCCGACGCGCTCCGGCAGCTCTGGCGGGACGCCGTGACACGTTCAGACGCCGCCGTGGAGCAGGCGCTCGCCGACGGTGGCCTCGGTCGACCCGCGGACCGTGCGTGGCAGGATGGCAGCCGGGCTTCGCTCCGGTGGGTCCTGGTGCACATGATCGAGGAGTACGCGCGGCACAACGGTCACGCGGACCTCCTCCGCGAGTCCGTCGACGGGCTGGTGGGTGAGTAGTGGCGGCGACGACGCCACCGATCGACCTCCAGGCCGCACCGAACGGCGACGTCGACCACCCCGCGATGCCGAGGACGCCGGACGAGATCGCGCGCGATGCCGCTGCCTGCGTCCGGGCCGGCGCGACGCTCCTGCACCTCCATGCGTTCGACGACGCCGGCGTCGAGTCGCTCGCTCCGGGGCCGGTCGCACGCGTACTGCGGGCTGTTCGTGCCGCCTGTCCCGGAATCCCGGTGAACCTCACGACCTTCGCCGCGATCGTGCCGGACCCAGCGGAGCGTCTCCGGCTCGTGGGCTCCTGGACCGAGTTGCCTGACCTCGTGGCGGCGAACCAGGGAGAAGCGGGCATCGACGACGTCAGCGAGCTGCTCGCCCGTCGTGGCGTCGGCATCGAGGCGTGCGTGTTGAGCGTGGACGACGTGCACACGTTCCTCCGCAGGGGCGGGTGGTCGCGATTCGCCCGACTCGTCGTCGAGCCGCTCGAGCCCGGACCCGCGGACGCCGTGGCCCTCGCGGTGGAGATGGAGGCGGCACTGGTGGCGCGACCTGTCGGGCTGCCGGAGCTCCACCACGGAGTCGGTGCGGCGTCGTGGACGATCATGCGGCGAGCTGCGGCGCGCGGGCACGGCATCCGGACGGGGCTCGAGGACACCACCGCGCTCGAGGACGGCACCCCTGTCACGTCGAACGCCGAACTCGTGGCCGCCGCCGCCGAGATCGCCCGAGCCACCCGCTTCAGCTGACCAGCGGCAGGTGGAAGACGAGCTCGGGTCCGTCGTCCGGGTCCTCGACGACGGCGACCTGCTCGAACCCCAGCCGTCGCACGATCCGCAGGGACGCCGCGTTCGTCGGGGAGACCGAGGCGACGACGGTCCGCACCGCCCCGGAGGCGCGCGCCTCCTCGACGAGCAGTGCCGCCGCGCGCGTCGCCAGCCCCGAGCCACGGTGCGCGGGGACGACCTCGTACGAGATCTCGACCGATCCGTCGGCGGAGGGTGCGGCGTGGAACCCGGCCACCGCGACCGGCTCCTCGACGTCGTCGACGAACACCGGACGAGCGATCCAGTCGAGGTCGTCCGGGTGCTCCCGGACCTGCGGCTCGCGGATCGCCCACAGCCACCGCATCGGCGGCCCGGCCACGTACTCGCCGAGCCGCCGAGCGAGGGCGGGTCCCGGGGTGCCCGCAGCGAGGGACGCGAGCTCCGGCAGGGTCAGGGCCTCGGTGCGCACGCCTGCATCGTAGGGCGGTCCGTCGTCAGTACGCGATCCGCCCGGTCCGGTCGTGGAACTCCCCCGTCGGCCCGTCCGGTCCGAGCAGGGCCAGCGCGACGGTCGCGTCCGTCCCCTCGGTCACGGTCTGGTGGCCGCCGAAGCCGTTGAACTCGGTCGCCGTGTAGCCGGGGTCGCTCGCGTTCACCCGGAACGCCGGCAGGTTCTTCGCGTACTGCACGGTCAACGCGATGAGCGCCGCCTTCGACGCGGCGTACGGCACGGCCGGCACGGGGTACTCGTCGCGTCCTGGGGTGGTCAGCCACCGCGGGAAGCCGACGCCCGAGGCGACGTTCACGATGACCGGGTTCGCGGACGCCCGGAGCTTCGGCAGCGCGGCCTGGGTCACGCGGACGACGCCGGTGACGTTGGTGTCGAGGACGGAGGCCATCGCGGCGGCGTCGAGGTCGTCGACGCCGAACGACGTCCCGAGGACCCCGGCGTTGTTGACGAGGACGTCGAGCTCCGGCAGCTCCGCGACCGCGCGGTCGACGGACGCCTGGTCGGTGACGTCGAGCTGCACGACGCGGGCGCCGAGCGCTCGGGCGTCGTCCCCCCGGGCCGGGTCGCGCATGCCGGCGTACACGGTGTGGCCGGCCTCGACGAGGCGGCGGGTGGTCTCGAGTCCGAGGCTGCGGTTGGCTCCGGTGATGAGTGTCGTGGTCATGCACCCAGCGTGCGCCCGGCACGTGGCGACTCCCAGGCACCGCGCGACGGTGGGACCGCCAGTACCAGGACGGACGGGAGGCGCGGGTCGAGGATGGTGGGCATGAGCGAGTTCGCGAGTGTGCTGCGTTCCTGGCGCGACCGGGTGCGTCCCGAGGAGGTCGGCCTGCCGGCCGGTCCGGGACGGCGGACGCCCGGCCTCCGGCGCGAGGAGCTCGCAGCGCTCGCCGGGGTCAGCGTCGACTACGTCGTGCGGCTGGAACAGGGGCGGGCGACGAACCCCTCCGCGCAGCTCCTCGGCGCGCTCGCGACCGCACTCCGGCTCTCGACGGCCGAGCGCGACCACCTCTTCCGGATCGCCGGGGTCGCACCGCCGTCGCGACAGGTGGTGCCGCGGCACGTCACACCGGGCGTCCAGCGCATGGTCGACCGGCTCGGGGACGTGCCGCTCGCGGTCTTCACGGCCGCGCACGACATCGTGCTGTGGAACGACCTCTGGGCCGCGGTGAACGGCGACCCCGGTCACTGGACGGGTCTCGAGGGCAACCTCGTGTGGCGGCACTTCATGCACGGGCACGACGGCACCGACTGGGACGACGAGCACCAGGAGGAGTTCTCCAGCGACCTCGTGGCCGACCTCCGCGCCGCGACCGGCCGCTACCCGGCCGACCGCGACCTCGCGGCCCTCGTCGCGCGGTTGCGTCGGGAGTCGCAGGAGTTCGAGCGGCGCTGGGACACCGGTCGTGTCGCCGAGCACCGGGCGAGCCGGAAGCGCGTGCACACGCCGGTCGGGTCGATCGAGGTCGACTGCGACGTGCTCACCGTCCCCGGCGGTGACCTCCGCGTCGTCGTCTACACGACCGTCCCGGGTTCCGAGGACGACGCGAAGCTCGACCTGCTGCGTGTCACGGGCCTCCAGGACCTCGCGCCCACGCTCCCCGTCTGACGACGGTCGCTTCGTCAGGTGATGACGACCTGCGCGTTGACGAGGATCTCGTGGAGGTCGTCGCGCAGCACCTCCCGGGACGGTACGTCGATCTGCACGGTCAGGGCGACCCCGGGTCGAGCGAACGCACGGGCGACCGTCGCGGTCCAGGTGCCGTCGGCCTGTCCCGCGATCGACAGGAACTGCGCGGTACCGCCGCCGGCCGTGGGCAGGAGTTGCTCCTCGAGTCCGTCGACCGGGGCGCCGGACGCCCGGAAGAGCTGCTCGGTCGCGGCACGGTCGCCCATCGTCGGATCGAGGCCGGTGACCCGCTGCTGCGTGACCGTCGCCACGGCGCCGTCCGACCGGGTGTACTCGGTCGAGCCGGCGCTCGGTTCGGAGCGGGTGAGCTGCCACTCCTCCAGTGACGACACGGAGACGCCGAACGCGGGCAGGCGGGTCGACGAGAGCTCCGCGCCGTCCTCGAAGGTCAGGTCCTCCGGCTGCGCTCCCGCAGCGGTGCCGCCGACCCCGTCCGAGGCGTCGGCCGTCGGTGTGGGCGTCGACGTCGGGCTCGGTGCGGCCGTGCGCGAGGCCCCCGCAGCGTCGCCCGCGTCGGTGTCGGTGGTGCTGCACCCGGTCAGCGCGAGTGCGCCGACGACGAGCGCGGCGACGGTGGTGGTCGTCCTGGACAGCGTCATGGTGTGTTCCCCCTGTGGTCCCCGCCGGGCGCCCCTCGCCGCAGTGGGTCGTCCACGAGCATACGGACGGTCGGCTGCACGCAGCGGCCTCCACCGAAGGATGCAAGTCCGGGAGGTGCGTCCCTCCGCCGGTCGTCCGGAGCGCGGCGCGTTCCTAGCGTCGGAGGCATGACGAACCACATCCACTCCGGCGCGGACCGGCCGGGCATCCGTGGCACCATCGCCCGGAACCCCCTCCGCGCGTTCTTCGTGCTCGCCCTCGGCCTGAGCTGGGTCGCGTGGGTGCCGTACATCCTGTCGCCGCATGGCCTCGGGGTGTTAGACATCCACTTCCCCGAGTTCCTCGGCACCGCGCAGTTCACGGGCGTCCTGCCCGGGGCACTCCTGGGGCCGCTCGGCAGCGCCTTCCTCGTCACCGCGATCACGGACGGCCGCCCGGGCCTCCGGCGCTGGGTCGGCCGGCTCTGGCGCTGGCGGGTGTCGTGGCGCTGGTACGCCCTGGCGCTCGTCGGGGTCCCGGCGATCATCGTGGTGTCCGGGCTGCCGCTGTCCGGCGGACAGGTGCAGGCACCGAGTGCCGCGGCGCTGCTCATGCTCGTCCCCGGGCTCGTCGTGCAGGTCTTCACGACGGGGCTGTCGGAAGAGCCCGGCTGGCGCGACTTCGCCCTCCCCCGACTGCAGGACCGCTTCGGACCGCTCGGCGCCGCTGGGATCCTCGGACCGCTGTGGGCGCTCTGGCACATGCCGCTGTACCTCAGCGACTGGGGCGGCTGGCCGGACGCGCACTGGACCGAGCCGCTCGTGTTCGCCGCCTTCACGATCACGTTCAACGTGGTGATGATCTGGGCGTTCAACCGCACGGGCGAGAGCCTGCCCCTGGTCCTGCTCCTGCACGTCGGTGTGAACAACACGATCTCGACGCTCTGGGCGGACATGTACCCGGGCATGACCGCCGGGACGATGATGCTCGGGCTCACCGCGATCTCGACCGTGGCCGCCGCGGTGCTGCTCGTCGTGACGCGCGGCCGGCTCGGGTACGTCCGACCGGCAGCGACCGGCCTGCCGACGCCGTCCGCCCGCACCCTCGTAGGATCGAACGATGGCACGCGCTGACGCCCGCACCGACCTCGTCGTCGCGGCCGGGACGGCGCTCGTGTCGGTCGGGCTCCTCAGCGGCCTGCCGAGCCTCGACGCGCTCGACCGGCTCGACGAGACCGGGTCGCTCGGGTCGTCGTCAGCGGTCGCCTCGGGGACACCGCCGGTCGGCAGCGCCGCCTGGGTGAGCCTGTTGATCTCGCTGCTCGTCGCGTCCGCGCTCCTGCTGTTCGCGCGCCGTGCGCCCCGGACGACCGCGCTCGGCACCGCGATCATCGCGGCCGCTGCGGCCTCCACCCCGAGCGGCGCGTACAGCCTCGTCCTGCTGCCCGTCGCGGTCGCGGTCGTCCTCCTCGGCTCCCGTGAGCCCCTCGCCCGCACCTGGCCGGCCCTCGTCGGCACGGCGGCGCTGGTCGCGGCGGGGACGGCGGTCAACGACCTCGTCCTGTCCGGCGGCACACGCTCGCAGCCGGCCGAGCACCTCGTCACCTCCCTCGGCGCCGGTGCCCTGCAGGCCGTCGGTGCCGTCGGACTCCCGCTCCTGGTGGCCCTGCTCGTCCGCTCCCAGCGCGACGTCCGTGCAGCCCGCACGGCCGAGGCGTCCGCCGTGGACCGGGAGCAGGACGCCCGCGTCGAGGCCGCGATCGGCCGGGAGCGCGCCGCGATGGCCCGGGAGCTCCACGACATCGCCGCACACCACCTGTCCGGCATCGCCCTCATGTCGGCGGCGATCGACCGGCAGATCGACACCGACCCGGACCGCGCCCACGAGGGTGTCCGCCAGGTCCGCGAGCAGAGCACCGCCGTCCTCGAGGACCTCCGCCGCCTCGTCGGACTCCTCCGCGAGGACGGTCCCGCCGAACGCGCGGTCGAGACGATCGCGGGCATCGTCGACCTGGTCGAACGGTCCCGCGTGCGGATGCCGGTCGAGCTCGAGGTCCTCCCGTCCGACGCGCACCCGCTCGCGGACGGTGTCGGGCCCCTCGCGCAGCTCGCCGCCTACCGCGCCGTGCAGGAGTCGCTCGCGAACGCGGTGCTGCACGCTCCGGGAGCACCGTGCACGGTGACGATCGACGACCGTGCTGCGGAGCAGCTCGTCGTCCGCGTCGCGAACGACGCCCCGACCCTGTCGACCGGTGGCGGGTCCGCCGCCGGCGGCAACGGACTCCGCGGCATGCGCGAGCGGGCAGACCTGGTCGGGGCGCGCCTCCAGGCCGGTCCGCAGGACGGAGGCGGGTGGCTCGTGGAGTTGACGCTCGGCCGGGAGGCACCGCTCGCGTCCGCCACGGAGGTGCAGTCGTGATCCGGGTCCTGGTGGCGGACGACCAGCCGCTCGTGCGGGCGGGCGTCTCGGCGCTGCTCGACGCGGAACCCGACATCGAGGTGGTCGCGGTCGCCGCCGACGGCGGCGAGGCGCTCGACCTCGCTCGGCGGACCCGTCCGGACGTCGCGTGCCTCGACATCCGGATGCCGGTGCGGAACGGCATCGAGGTCGCACGGGAACTCTGCGCTCCCGGCGCCGACCCGGAGGTGGCGGTGCTCATGCTCACGACCTTCGACCTCGACGACCACGTGTTCGGTGCGCTCGAGGCCGGCGCGTCCGGGTTCCTCCTCAAGGACGCCGAACCCGACGTCATCACCGGGGCGGTCCGACAGGTGGCGGCGGGGAACGGCACGCTCGACCAGGCGCTCACCCGCCGGGTGCTCCGCGAGTTCGTCTCACGCCGGAGCCTGCAGCCGGTGACGGGCGACCGAGCGGACGGGCTGCTCACCGCTCGCGAGCGGGACGTGCTGCTCCTCCTCGCACAGGGGATGTCGAACGAGGACATCGCGGCCGCCCTCGTCGTCGAGGTCTCGACGGTGAAGTCGCACCTGGCACGGATGCTCCCGAAGCTCGGGGTGCAGTCGCGGTTGCAGGCCGTGGTCTGGGCGTACCAGAACCGCATCGTGTCCGTGCGCGAGCCGTAGCGCGCAGGTCCCGAACGAGGGCCTGCCCTGCACGGCCGTCCGTGCCTACCATGGGCGCGATCAGGACGGCGGGGGACAGGGCCTCCGCCCGGGGAGGAACCACCATGTCCGTCCGGACGACGCCGCGGGCCGGCGCATCCGTCGCCGTCGTCGGGCTCGTCGCCGTCGCTGCGCTGGCCGGGACCGCCGCGCCCGCGGACGCCGCGCCTGCGAGCGCCGCGCCCGCGAGCGCTTCCGGGACCTCGTGTCCGTCCGGCACGCTGAGCGTCTCGACGCTCCGGTCCGGCTGCACGACGTCGGACGGGACCGTCCGGTTGTCCGACGGGCGCACCTTCGCGATCCCGGCCCGCGGTGCGTCGGTCGTCGCGCTGAGCGTCGCCGCCGCGGGAGCCACCGAGCCGTCCGAGGTCGTCGTCGCGAACACCGGCCGAGCAGGGGTCGCGGTCCGGGTCGGCGACGCCTGGCAGGGTGCACCCGCCGCCGTCCGGCAGCAGCGGAGCGCCATCAGCGCCGTGACGGGCAGCACCGGGGCGCACACCGTCGGGACGGGGAGCGCCGCGACGACGGGGACGAGGGCCGCCGCCTCGACGAAGTGCACGAGCACCGCGAACGTGCAGACCCGGTACCGCTGGTCGAGCGCGGTCCGGTGGTACTACAACGCGACGGGGTCGAAGGGCACCTACGCCCAGTCCGCCCTGCAGAAGGCCGCGAACGCCTGGACGGGGAAGATCTCGTCGTGCGGGAAGACCGTGACGTCGACGGCGGGGAACACCTTCGTGCGGACCGTGACGCAGGTCCCCGACGTGACCGCCACGGGTGGCTGCTCGGCGAGCAGCGGGTCCAGCGTCACGGGCTGGGGAGCGCTGCCGGCGAGGACCCTCGGCGTCACGTGCGTCTGGTACGACCAGAACGGCGTCGTCAAGGAGGCCGACCAGCGGTACTCGACGAAGTACGCGTGGTCGTCCACGGCGTCGTGCTCCGGGAGCCGGTACGACGTGCAGGCCGTCGCGACGCACGAGTGGGGGCACCTGTACGGCCTCGGCCACGTGGCGAGCGGCACCGGTCAGGTCATGGAGAAGTCGGAGGGACCCTGCGCGCTCGGGTCGCGGACGCTCGGGCTCGGGGACATGACGGGCATCGCGGCGAAGTACTGAACCAGCGGCGTGCGTCGCCGCGCTCGCCGGCCGCGCGCCGGGACCGCCCAGTCGTGGCCTGGTTGGTTGGGAGCATGGCAGTGCCCCCGTCCGTCACGGTCGTCGTCCCCGTGCTCGACGACGCCGAGCACCTCCGTGCCTGCCTCGCCGCCGTCGCCGGGCAGACCCGACCGGCCGACGAGGTCGTGGTCGTCGACAACGGCAGCACCGACGACAGCGTCCGGGTCGCGCTCGACGCCGGCGCCCGGGTGGTGCACGAACCCCTGCGCGGCATCGCCTCGGCCGCGAGCGCCGGGTACGACGCCGCCACCGGGGACGTCGTCGCCCGGATCGACGCGGACACGATCGTGCCGGACGACTGGCTCGAGCGGGCGCTCCCGTGGTTCGATGACCCGCTCGTCACCGCGGTCACCGGCCCCGGTGCGTTCCGCGACCTCGGGCCGATCGCCTCGGCGTTCTGGCGGACGATGTACATGCGCGCCTACTTCGTGACGATGACCGCCGCGCTCGGCCGGCCGCCGCTGTACGGCTCGAACGCGCTGTTCCGCCGATCGGCCTGGCGGGCCGTGCGCCACCGCGTGCACCGCACCGACCCCAGGGTGCACGACGACGTCGACCTGTCGCTGCAGTTCGACCCGCGATGGCGGACCGTGCTCGACCGGACGCTCGTCGTCACCGTGTCGGGCAGCCCCGTGCAGGACCCCCGGGGCCTGCTCCGGCGGACGCTCAAGGCCGAGCACACCTTCACGGTCTCGGGACTCCGCGCGGTGCCGCCCGGTCGACTGCTGCGACGCTTCCGGTACGAGACCCGCCCGGTGCCGACCGGTCCCGTGCCGGCGGACCCCGGCACGTCCGGTCCCGACGCCGCGCCGCGGGACGCCCCTGCACACGAGTCGGTCTCCGCGTGACCGACGCCCCCGACCTGCGCTGCACGACCCTCAACGTGCGGCGACCGGTCCCGCACCTCCGCCGCGACCACCCGGACGCCTGGGGCAACCGCCGTGGTGCGCTCGCGGCCTTCCTCGACGCCGAACGACCGACGGTACTGGCCGTCCAGGAGGCCGTCCCGACCCAGCTCGACACCGTCCGAGCAGCGCTCGGGACCCGCTGGGGAGCCGTCGTCGCGCCCCGCAGCCGAGCCAGTGCTGCTGAACACGTCGGACTCTTCGTCGACGCCGAGCGGCTGCGCGTGGTGGAGCACCACACCACCGCCCTGTCGCGCCGGCCGGACCGGATCGGTTCCCGGTCCTGGGGCAGCCTCTTCCCGCGCATCGCCGTCAGGGCGGTCCTCGACGACCTCGCCACCGGCGTGCGCTTCACGGCGATCGCCACCCACCTCGACCCGTTCTCGCCGCTCGCGCTCCGGAACGGCGCCCGGCTCGTCGGTGCCTCGGCGCGGCATGCCGGGACCCCCGTCGTGGCCATGGCGGACTGGAACGCGTCGGAGCGATCAGGGGTCGCCCGGGAGCTCGGCACGGCCGGGCTCCTCGACACGTGGGACCTCGCGGAGACGCACGACTCGCCCGCGGTGGGCACGTACACGAACCACCGGCCGCCGAGACCCGGCGGCGCACGTCTCGACCGCGTCTTGGTCCGGCCGGGTGACGGCATCCGCGCGCGGGTCCGGTCGGCCGTGATCACCACGGGAGCACCGGGCAGCCAGGCGTTCTCCGACCACGCCGCCGTCTCCGCCGTCCTCCGCTGGGAGGCCGTGTGAGCACCCGCGCCCTGCTCCGGACCCTCGGTCCGACCTTCCTCCGGCCGCCACGCGGAGCGGAGTGGGCGGCCGACGTCGTCCGGGTGCTCGTGGCGCTGAGCGTGCCGGTCGCGGGCATCGGCTGGGGCGCCATCGATCTCGCCGTCGCGATGCTCGCGCTCCTCGGAGCCGTCGTCCCGCGGATGCTCGGGCTCCGACCCGCGTTCGACATCGCGGTCGGGGTGCTCTCGTCCGTCGCCGCGTGGAGCAGCACGCTCGACTGGTACACGACCGTGTCCGGGTGGGACAAGGCCGTGCACGTCGTGCTCGTCGGCCTGCTCGGGGTGCTGTTGTGCGTCATCGCGTCCGACCTGGGCGTGCTGCAGGACGTCAGGACGCTGTCGATCGCCGCACTCGTCGTGGTGTGCGGGGCCGCGGGCCTGGCGATCGGGTCCGTGTGGGAGATGGGCGAGTGGGTGGGGCACACGTACCTCGACGCGACGATCTTCGTCGGGTACGACGACACGATCGGCGACCTGGCGGCCGACTTCGTCGGCGCGCTCGCCGGTGGCGCGCTCCTCCGCTGGGCGGCGTCCGACCGCCGTGTCGTCGCGGCGCGGTCCGACCGCGCGACCGGCACGCGGTGACCACCGGGCGGACGGGAGGCGCGTGACGGACCCGCCCCGCGCCTCCCGTCCGTCCTGCGGTCACCGCACGGACCGCTCGCTCACTCCGTGGGCGCGCCCAGGAACGTCGCGACCGCCGTGGACCCGCCGTTGAAGCGGAACGTGTGCCCGGCGGTGGAGGGGTCCTCGACGACGTCGGCGACCACGTGCGCGACGTCACCGCGCGGCACCCGCGACGACGAGCCGTCCCAGTCGACGCTGCCGGTCGGCTCGTCGTCGGTGAGGGTGCTCGGCGCGACGACCGTCCACGCGAGGCCGGAGTCGCGGAGCACCGCGTCGGCGACGTACTTCGACTGCGCGTACGCGAAGAAGTCGTCGTCCTGGGGCACCCCGTGGTCGAGCACCGAGCCGGACCACGACACCATCACGTAGCGCTCGACACCGGCACGGGCGGCCGCCTGGACGGTCAGCACCGCGGCGTCACGGTCGATCGCGTAGGTCCGGTCGGCGGACCCCCCACCGGCGCCCGCCGACCACACGACGGCGTCGTGCCCGCGCACGAGGTCCGTGAACGACTCGAGGGTCTGCTCCTGGATGTCCGCGACGCGGGGCTCGCCCCCGTGCGCCCGGACCTCGTCGGACTGGTCGGCGTCGCGGATGACGGACGTGACGGCGTGGCCGCGGTCGGTGAGGATCTTCGTCGCGAGGAGCGCGACCTTCCCGTGACCGCCGAAGAGGATGACGTTGCTCATCACCCGGACGGTACCCGGCGGGCCTCCGTGCGACTCAGCCGCGCTCCACGACGGCGCGGAGCTGGCGCAGTCCCTTCTCGAAGTCCGGCCCGACGAGCTTGTCGAGCGGGAACACCCTGGTCATGAACGTCCGCGGACTCTCCATCCGCCACGTGACGTCCGTGCCGCCGCCCGACGGGACGAGCACGAACCGGGAGACGCTGCTCGACCGGAACGGCTTCGTGAACTCCAGCGCGACGACGACCCCGTCGGGCGTGACCTCGGTGACCCGCATGCTGCCCGCCCCGGCCTTCCGGTTGCCGGACCACGCGTACGTCGCGCCGACGCTGCCCGGCTCGCCCGCGTACTCGCGGTGCAGATCGGGGTCGGCGCCCTCCCACGGCGACCACCCCTGCCACCGGGTGAGGTCCGCGAGGTGCGGCAGGACGGCGGCGGGCGGGGCGCCGACGTGCTCATGCCGTTCGACGGTGATCGTGCTCATGCGCCGATGGTAGGAGCACGAGGGCACCCGCGGTAGGGGCGTGCGTCGGCTGTGGAGGAACGACCGCTCCCAGCACGGGGTGCGTAGCGTCACGTGCGGACCACGACGCGTCAGCCAGGAGGAGACAACGATGAGCACCGACCACGAACAGCGAACCCTCGTCCGGACCCTCGCACTCGGCGTCCTGAGCGGCGGCCGCAGCGCCACGCCCCTCGCCGTGCTCGCCCTGAACCACGACAACAAGAAGCTCTCCGGTGCGTGGCAGGACTGGAAGGTCTTCGCGACGCCGCTCGGACGCGGACTGCTCGTCGCGGGTGCGGTCGGCGAGCTCATCGGCGACAAGCTCCCGGCGACGCCGAGCCGCATCGGCTTCCCGGCGATCCTCGGCCGGGTCGCATCGGGTGCGCTCGCGGGTGCGGCGCTCGGTACGACGGGTCGCCGCAACCTCGCGGTCGAGGGCGCGATCCTCGGCGGCGTCGGTGCGATCGTCGGCAGCTTCGTCGGCTGGGCGGCGCGGAAGGCCGTCGGTGGTGTGACGCACCTGCCGGACCCCGTGGTGGCGCTCGCCGAGGACGCCGCGGTGATCGCCGGCTCCGTGAAGGCCGTCACCGCCGACTGACGCGCCGCGCGCGCCGCGACCACCGGTCGGCCGGGAGGCACGGGGCGGGCCCGCACCGCGCCTCCCGGCCGGTGGGTGGTGACCGCCTCAGGCGGTTGCGGGCTCCGCGGGAGCGGTCGCCTCCGCGCGCAGGCGGTGCCCCGGCATGAACGACACCGCCACGAGCAGCACCAGCGCGATGACCGCGATCGACACGAACACGACGTGCATCGCCGTCATGAGCCCGGGTCCCTCGGGAGCACCTGCCGCGTCCAGCCGCACATGGGCGTTCACGACCGCGCCGAACACCGCGACGCCGATCGCCGACCCCATCGACCGCGCGAACATGTTCGTCCCCGTCACCGCTCCGCGCTCGTCGTGGGCTGCCGAGGACTGCGCCGCGATCAGGGTCGGGACCGCCGTGAGGCCCATGCCGGCGCCGACGACGAAGCAGGACACCGCGACGAGCCACACCGACGAGGACGACCCCAGCGCGATCGTGGCCGCAGCGCCGAGCAGCACCAGCGACGACCCGATGAGCGCCGTCACACGGAAGCCCCACCGCAGGTAGAACCGCCCGGCCTGCGAGGCGGAGATCGGCCACCCGAGGGTCAGGGCAGCGAGGGCGAACCCGGCGATCAGCGCCGACGTGCCGAGGACGTCCTGCGCGTAGATCGGGACGTAGGTCGAGAGCCCCATCACGATCACACCGATGACGAGGGACGCGATCGTCGAGGCCGCCACGACCCGACGCTGCAGGAGTGCGAGCGAGAAGATCGGGTGCGCGGTCCGGAGCTCCACGACGATGAACACCGTAAGGAAGACGACCGCGGCGGCGAAGATGCCGATGGAGGCACCCGAGTCCCACGCCCATGCCGTCCCGCCCTCGAGCAGCCCGAGCAACAGGGCGGTCGTCCCGAGCGTCAGCAGCACGGCACCCGGGTAGTCGATGCGCTGGCGGGGCCCGTCGGTGGAGCGCTGCTCGGTGTATGCCCGGACGAGCATGAACCCCGCGACGACCGCCAGCGGGACGTTGATCCAGAAGATGTACCGCCAGGCCCCGAGCTCGCTGAACACCCCGCCGAGCGTCGGGCCGACCACGGACGAGATGCCCCACACCGACGCGAGGTACCCCTGGGTCTTCGCCCGCTCCTCGAGCGTGTAGATGTCGCTCGTGATGGTCATCGAGACCGGCAGCACGGCACCGGCGCCGAGGCCCTGCACGACGCGACCGGCGATGAGCGCCGGCATCGACCAGGCGGCGCCGCACAGCACCGACCCGAGCAGGAACAGCCCGATCCCGACGAGGAGCAGACGCTTCCGGCCCAGGACGTCCGCGAGCCTGCCGTAGATCGGCACCGACACCGCCTGCGCGAGCAGGTACACCGAGAACAGCCACGGGAGCTGCTGGAAGTGCCCGAGGTCCCGGGCGATCGACGTCGACGCGGTGGCGATGATCGTCGAGTCGAGGGCGACCAGCGCGGTCGCGAGCATGAGGGAGAGCAGGATCGGTCCGCGCTCGGAGCGCAGGCCCACACCACCGGATCGTGCAGCCATGCGGGCAGCAAGTCCGTTCCGCGCCGGAACATTCCGGTCCGCAGGACACCAGGCCTAGCGTGGCCGGCATGCGCATCGTCGTCATCGGGGCCACCGGCCACATCGGCACCTTCCTCGTCCCGCGTCTCGTCCGGTCCGGCCACGAGGTGGTGATCGTCACCCGCGGGACCCGTTCCGCCTACGTCGACGCCCCGGAGTGGGAGCAGGTCGAGCGGGTCACCGCCGACCGTGAGCAGGAGGACCGCGACGGTACCTTCGGCTCCCGCATCGCCGCACTGCACGCCGACGCGGTGATCGACCTCGTCTGCTTCACCGTCGACAGCGCCCGGGCGATGCTCGACGCCCTCCGCGGGACGGACACGCACCTCGTGCACTGCGGCTCGATCTGGCGGGCGGGCGTCTCGCACGTGCTGCCCATCACCGAGCAGAACGCGACGCCGCCGTTCGGCGAGTACGGCGAGCAGAAGGACGCGATCGCCCGACTGTACAAGGAGGAAACCGTGTCAGGCGGTGTCGCGACGACGACGCTGCACCCGGGCCACATCAGCGGGCCGGGCTGGGTGCCGATCGGTCCGCTGGGCAACCTCGACACCTCGGTCATCACACGCCTCTCCGCGGGCGAGCCGGTGGAGGTCCCCGGCCTCGGTGCCGAGTCGATGGCGCACGTCCACGCGGACGACGTCGCGCAGGCGTTCCAGCTCGCCGTCGAGCACCGGCACACCGCCGTCGGCGAGGCCTGCTTCGTGACGGCTCCGACGGCGCTCACCGTCCGTGGGTACGCCCACCTCGTCGCGTCGTGGTTCGGCCAGGAGGCGCGGCTCGAGTCCGTCTCGTGGGACCGGTTCCGGGAGACCACGGCTCCCGACGACGCCGACGCCAGCTGGCAGCACCTGTCACGGTCGCAGGTCTTCAGCCTCGACGAGACCCGGCGGGTGCTCGGGTACGAGCCGGCGTACACGGCCGAGGCGACCGTGCTCGACGCGGTGCGGTGGCTCGTCGACAACGGCGAGGTCGAGGTGGCGCGGCCGCTCGTCGTGTGACCGGGTCAGTGACCGGCGGTGACGACGAGTCCGCGGCGCCGGTGCACCGCCCACACGGTGAGTGCGAAGCCGAGCAGCACCGCGCCACCGACCGTCACCGCCGTCCACCCGCCGACGTTCCACAGCACCGAGGCCACCGTCGAACCGATTGCACCGCCGACGAAGTTCCCGGTCACGAACGCCGTGTTGAGTCGGCTCCTCGCGGCCGGGTCGATCGCGAACAGCCGCGTCTGGTTGAGCACGTTCGCCGCCTGCACCCCGACGTCGAGCAGCACGACCGCGACGAGCACGACGACGATCGACCGCGCGCCGAGCCCGGCGACCACGAGTGACAGGAGCACGAGGACGAGCGCTCCACCGGTGACCGGGACGGAGAGGCCCCGGTCGTGGAGTCGTCCGACGCGCTGGGCCGCCACGGCACCGGCGAGTCCGGCCAGCCCGACGAGGCCGATCGCCGAGGTCGAGTACCCGTAGGGCTCGCCGCTCAGCAGGAACGTCAGGGCCGTCCAGAACATCGTGAACACCGCGAACACCGTCGCGCTGATCACGAGCGTGACGCGGACGGAGCGGTGTGCGGCGACGGCCCGGAAGACCGAGACGATGAGCGTCGGGTACGGCACCCGCTCGCGGCGGTCGAGCTGGGGGACCGCACGGCGCAGCAGCACGGCGAAGACGAGCGCGGCGGCCGCGGCGACGACGTAGATCGCGCGCCACCCGAAGGCCTCCGCGACGAGTCCGCTCACCGTGCGGGACACGAGGATGCCCGTGAGCACACCCGAGGCGATCGTGCCGACGACCCGGCCCCGCGACGCCGGATCGGCGAGGTCGCCGGCGAGCGGGATGAGCAGCTGCCCGGCGACCGTCGTGAGCCCCACGAGTGCGAGGGCGACGAGCAGGACCGCGAACGAGGGGGCCACGGCGGCGAACAGGAGCGCGGCGGCCGAGGCGATCAGCACACCGGGGATCAGCCGCTTGCGGTCGAGGACGTCGCCGAGCGGCACCACGAGCAGGATGCCGAGGGCGTACCCGACCTGGGTGAGGGTGACGAGCAGTCCGGCCAGCGCGGCGGACGTGCCGAGCGACGACGCGATGTCGTCGAGCAGGGGCTGCGCCCAGTAGAGGTTGCCGACGGCCGCGCCGCCCGCGACGGCGAGCAGCAGCGTGCGGCCCGGCGTCATCCCGGCTCGGCCGTGGTCGGTCACCGGCGGAAGAGCTCGGCGAAGGCGGCCGCGCTCGGAGCGAGCCGGACGGCAGCCTCGGCGCGCACCCGGTCCTCCCGGGCACGGTCGCGGGTCAGCTCGTGGAGCTCCTGCTCGGCCTGCCAGCGGAACCGCAGCCGTCCCCAGGACGACGTCGTGCCGGAGGCCGCGGCGGGGGTCTCGATGGACGAGGTGTCGGTCATCGTGCGTCCTTCCGGATCGGGTTCGGTCCCTCCACGCTAGGACCGACGCGACGGCCGAGACAGGGGCTGCCGACACCCCTCACGGCAGGGCCTCCGTCACACGTCAGACGAGCGCGCGGGCCCGCTCCCCGATGTGCTCCGTCGCGGCCCACGAGGCGAGCACCCGGAGGGCGTCGGCGGTGGGGCTGCCCGGGGTCGCCGGGTAGATCGTCAGGGACAGCCCCGGGTCCTCGGCGAGCTCCAGCGTCTGGAAGTGCAGCTCGAGGGGGCCGACGACCGGGTGCCGGAAGGACTTCACGCCCGCGTAGTGCCGGCGGACGTCGTGCGAGGCCCAGAGTTCGCGGAACCCGTCGCTCCGCATCGACAGCTCCCCGATGAGCGCCGCGAGGTCCCTGTCGTGCGGGTTCCGTCCGGCCTCACGGCGGAGGATCGCGACGTTCGTGTGCGCGGCCCGTTGCCAGTCCGGGTAGAACTCCCGGGCGACGGGGTGCAGGAAGATGAAGCGCGAGAAGTTCATCGGCCGGTCCGGGGAGTCGACCTGGACGGAGTGCATCGCGTACCCGAGGTCGTTCGCCGCGACGATGTCCTGCCGGTTGTTGAGGATCATCGCCGGCGCGTCTGTGATGACGTCGAGCAGGTACTGCAGTTCCGGGCGCACCGCGGCGACCCGGGTGGTCCGCCCGGCCCGCCTCGGGGAGTCGTTCTGGTGCTTCGCGAGGTCCCGGAGGTGTTCGTGCTCGGCCCCGTCGAGCTGCAGTGCCCCGGCGATCGCGTCGAGCACGCTGTCCGAGACGCCCTGCAGGTTCCCCCGCTCGAGTCGGGTGTAGTAGTCGATGCTCACGCCCGCGAGCCGTGCGACCTCTTCCCGCCGGAGCCCCGACACGCGCCGGCGCCCGCCGAAGGTCTCGACGCCGGCCTGCTCGGGGGTGATCCGGGCGCGGCGGCTCGAGAGGAAGTCGCGGGCTTCGTCACGGTGCTCCATGCCGTCACCGTACTTCCGCTGCCCCGCGACGTGCGAGGTGCTGCCGGAACCCCTGTTCAGCCCCGGGACAGCGGGACGGAGACGATGCGGTCGTCGTCGTCCTGGGGGTCACCCCGTCCGTCGGTGTTGTTCGTCACGAACCAGAGCACACCCTCGGGGCCCTCGAGCACGGTGCGGACCCGCCCGAAGTCGCCGCCGAACCACTCGGTCGACTGTGACGGGTCGGACACGGGGACCGCCCGGACCGACTCGCCCTGCAGGTTCGCCACGAAGACCGTGTCGCCGATCACCGCGAGACCGCTCGGGGACGCGTCGCTCGTGGCCCACTGCTGGACGGGGTCGACGAACCCCTCGTCCGTCCCGCCCTTCCCCTCGAACTCCGGCCAGCCGTGGTTCGAGCCCTTCTCGACGACGTTGAGCTCGTCCCAGGTGTTCTGCCCGAACTCGGCGGCGAACATCGTGCCGTCCTCGGCCCAGCCCATGCCCTGCACGTTGCGGTGCCCGAGGCTCCACACGTACGAGTCCGGGAACGGGTTCGCCGCCGGGACGTCCCCGTCAGCCGTCATCCGCAGGATCTTCCCCGCGAGGGAGTCGCGGTCCTGCGCATCGGGCCCGTTGCCGGCGTCCCCCACGCTCGCGTAGAGCATGCCGTCCGGACCGAACGCGATGCGTCCACCGTTGTGGATGGCGCTCGACGGCAACCCGTCGAGGATCGTGGTGGCGTCGCCGAGGCGGTACGAGCCCGCGTCGCCGGTGAGCGCGAAGCGTTGGATGCGGTTGCCGTCCTCGGCGGTCGAGTACACGTACAGGTCGCCGTCGTGGAGCGCGAGCCCGAGCAGTCCGCCCTCGCCGCCGGACCGGACGCCGGGGACCGTGCCGACCTCCCGCGTGCTGCCGTCCGCCGCGAGTTCGAGCACCTTCGCCGAGTCGCGTTCGCTGACGAGTGCCTCGGGACCGTCGCCGGTCCGGACGACCGACCACGGTGCGTCGAGGCCGGTCACGACGTCGGCGGGCTCCCCGTCCGGCACGAGTGACGCGACGGTCGCCGTCGACGAGGGCGCCGGACTCGCCGGACTCGACGTGACGGTGTCCGGTGCCGTCCGTGCACCGCCGCCGGTGCAGGCCGACAGGACGAGGGTCGTGGCGGCGGCCGCGCCGATGGCGCTCCAGGTGCGGCGGGTGGTCGTGTGCACGGTGTGCCTCCCGGGGTCGTGCCCCGATTGCACACGCTTCGGTCGTGAGGAGCCTGTACGGGCACTCAGTGCCGCTTCGTGTCGGCCGGGAGGCGCGTGGCGGCGCCGCCCCGCGCCTCCCGTCCGAGAGGGGGTACGACAGGACCCGCCTCTCGCGGGGGCGCGCTGGTTCAGTGGGTCCCGGCGGGACCGGACGGTCCCGCCGACGGGCCGCAGCCCGGACACCGCCGTCCCGGAAGGACCACACCATGACCACCATCGCCATCGTCGGCGCCGGCAAGGGCCTCGGCGTCGAGACCGCCGCCCGGTTCGCCCGCGAGGGGTTCTCGGTCGCGCTGATCTCGCGCAACCAGGACCGACTCGACTCCCTCGCCGCACAGCTCCGCGAGCAGGGCCACACGGCCGCCGGCTTCGCCGCGAACGTCCGCGACGGGGACTCCCTCCGTGCCGCCCTCGAGCGGGCCACCGAGCAGCTCGGACCGATCGAGGTGCTGCAGTACAGCCCGCTGCCCGCGAAGGAGTACATGCGGCCGGTGCTCGAGACGACCGCCGAGGACCTCGTCGGACCGATCGAGTTCTCCGTCTACGGCTCGGTGAACGCCGTGCGCCAGGTGCTCCCCGGTATGCGGGCGCTCGGGAAGGGCACGATCCTCTTCGTGAACGGCGGCAGCGCGGTCCGGCCCGGTGCTCGGGTGACCGGGACGTCGGTGGCGTTCGCCGGCGAGAGCGCCTACGCACAACTGCTGCACGACGCCGTCGCCGAGGAGAACGTGCACGTCGCGCAGCTCATCATCCCCTTCGGGATCGACGACGGGCAGGAGGACCACTCGGGCGCAGCGGTCGCCGAGCGCCTGTGGACGATGCACACCGAGCGCGGGGAGTTCCGCACCTACGCGGAGCCGCTGCCCGAGTGACGGCCCTCCCAGGTCGTCGGGCGCCGGTGCCCCTAGCCTGACCGCGTGGAGCTGGGGGCGTTCGACACGGCGGTGGGGGCCGCGCTGCTGTTCGGCATGCCCTCGGCGGTGCTCTTCGTCGCGGCCGCGCTCCGTCGACTGGGGGTGCCACGGTGGGTGTGGGGCGTGTTCGCGCTCGCGATCGTCGGGGTCCTGGTCCTGCTCGACGGGGCGGGTCAGGTCCGCTACCCGGTCCCCGACGAGACGCCCTTCGACGACTTCGGCCAGTCCGTCGGGCTCGGGCTGGGTCGCATCGGCGTCGCCGTGAACGGCGCGGTCTGCGCGGTGCGGGGCGGGTTCCGCAGACCGGCTCGCCCCTCCCTGCAGGTCTCCGGCCGGGAGGCACGGGTCCTCTCCGGCTCGTACGTCGCCCTGGCAGCGGCGCTCGTGGTGCCGGTGCTCTGGTGGTCGTCCGGCCTCGGCTTGCCCGCTCCGTTCCTGACGGTGCCACTCGCCGTCATCGGGGTCGCACTCTTCGTGTTCGCGCTCGTCCTGCGGTTGCGGCGGCTGGGCACACTCCCCGAGGACGACAGGCCCTCGGTGGTCTCGCTCTGGCCCGCTGACGCGGTCGTCGGCGTCATGCTGACCGCGCTGCTGGTGGGCGCGGTCGGCTCGCTCGGCGGTGGCGTGCCCGACCGGGTGCGGACCGTGCCGGACGCGGAGGACCGACCCAGTGCGTCGGCGAAGCCTGACCCGGACTGGCCGGGCCCGGTCCCGACCGAGCACACGACGCTCGACGCCGCCGCGGTCGAGTCCGGCACGCGACGGGCGCTCGCCGACTCGGTGCGGTGGGCAGGACCGCTCGACGATCTCTCGTCGCCGACACCCGCGCGTGCGACCGCTCCGCCGATCGCACTCACCGAGGAACGATGCAACGGCGGGGTCCGGTGGACGGGTTCGCTCGTGCTGCCGTCGGTGGCGCCGCAGGACGTCGCCGACGCGGTGCAGCGCGGGTGGGAACGGTCCGGCTACGCCGTCGTGGACCGAGCGATGGGTACGGACTTCCTTATGCCGGTGGAGGACGCGCTCCCGGTGCACCGCATGGCCCTCGGCGGCGGGCAGGACGGCGTGCACGTCGACGTGGAGTCGTTCTGCGTCCCGCGCTGAGGCCGCTCGGTCCGCGCGGGTCCCGGGTCAGCGCGCGGCGGCCTCGATCGCGTCCGCCATGTCCTGGGCGACCCGGACGTTCGCCGCGGCCGTCGGGTGGATGCCGTCCGGAGTCGTGCCCGGCTCGTACGCACCGTCGGCAGTGCGGATCGCCGTGAACGGGTCGACGTAGGACCACCCGTGCTCCTGCGCGTCGGCGCGGAGTTCCCGACTGAGCACGAGCTGGCCGGCCCGTCGGTCGGCGCCCCAGAGACTCGTCGTGCGGTCCGACGGCGGCCCGGCGACGATCAGCACGTGGTGCGCGTCGACCTTGCGGACCAGGGCGTCCACGTTCGCGGTGATCCGGCCGACGGGGACGGCCTGGTTGACGTCGTTGGTGCCGAGCTCGACGACGAGGACGTCGGCGTCCGGCACCGGTCCGATCTCGTGGAGGACCTGGTCGGAGCGGTACCCGCTGTGCGCGTAGCCGCCCACCGCGTGGAGGTCGGGGTCGCCCTCGAGCTGGTGCAGCCACGAGTCGGGCCGCGCCGTGATCGAGTCGCCGGCGTACGCGAAGGTGACGGCGTCCGTGGCGTGGGCCGTGTCGAGCGCGCCCCGGACGACCTGGTCCGGGGTCCGTCGGAGCGCGGCGTCCTGTCGGAGGACGGCGTCCTTCCGGATGATCGTCTCCTGGTGGACGGCGACGGCTCCGTCGGCTGCCGCGGTGTGCGCGGTGGCGATGACGACGGCGCCGGTGCCGACGAGGGCGGCGGAGGCGATGATGCTCATGAGGACCACGAGGTGGCTGGTGCGGGACACGACTACAGGTATCTCGCGGAACGGCTCGGAACACCAGGCCCCAGACCTGGGGAATCGTCGCGGTGACTGTGGCTTCTCGCACTCGTTCGAGGGAGCGACTCAGTGAGCACGTCGCACCGCCAGGCGTCGACCGCGCCCTGCGGTGAGCCACGTCCCGGCCGTCACGAGCACGGGGAGCCCGATCGCGAGCAGCGCCAGCACGGGCCAGTCCGCGACGAACGGCATGTGGCTCACTCCGACCGGTGTCTCCCCGAAGCGCAGGGTCAGTGCCCGGATCGGGAGGAGTCCGAGCGCGGTGCCGATCACCGCGCCGACCGTGGTGAGGATGGCGGCCTGCCAGGCGGTGGTGCGCCGGCGCAGGCGTGGTGCGGCACCGATCGCGTCGAGCACCTCGTCGTCACGGCGGCCGTCTGCCCGGGCCAGACCGATCGCGACCGCGGTGGCGCCGATGGTCACGGCCGCCGCGAGGGCGAGCGCCAGTGCCCGGACCGGGGCACTCGCGTCGACCGGGCCGGCCTCGTAGAAGAAGGTCGGCGCCGAGGCCTGCGCGCGCGCCGAGCCGCCGTAGCTCTGCCACGCCGACGCGAGCTCGCCGAACTGCTCGGGTGAGACCTCGCCGTCGAGCCGGGTCACGAGGATGCCGTCCACGGCGGGTACCCGGTAGCGCTCGGCGGTCGCCTTCGTCATGAACACCCCGATCTGGATCGGCGGGTCCTGCTCGTCGAGGACCGCGGGGATCGTCGTCGTCGCGTCGGGGTGGTCCGGGTCGGGCGACGTCGCGTCCTTCCAGCTGCGGTCGCGGAAGGTGTCGAGCTGGACCGCTCCGTCGTGGACGTACTCGGGCCACAGTGACACTGCCCTGCCGTCGGCGAGTGCGTCGCGGACCGATGCGGACGGCCGGTGTCCGGTGAGCACGGCGTAGTCGTCGACCGTCCCGGTCAGGACGTGCGAGCTCCCGCCGGGCTCGAGCCACGACCCGCAGAACTCGTCCGCGCAGCCGGCCGGGCGCTCCCAGAGGTGCAACTGGGTCAGGGTGCTCGGTTCCTCGGTCGGCTGCTCGTCCACGGTGCCGAGCACGCGGACGCGGTCGTGGTCGAACACGCGCGCGCTGACCTCGGCCGCCCGCGCCGTCACCGCCGCGTCGTGTCCCTGCGGGAACGAACGGCTGTCGACCCGATGGATGTCCGCGGTGGCCACCCCGACGGCGGAGCTGTACTCGTAGTCGCGGACGTACTGTGCGTGCTGCGACGCGTTCCACGTGATCACCACGGAGGCGACGAACACGACGCTCATCACGCTCGCGAGCACCGGCACCGTGCGAACGGGATTGCGGCGGGCGTCACGGCCGGCCATCCGAGCCGCGAGCCCGAACCGGCTCGACACGCGGGCGACGAGGGCGAGCACCCACGGCGAGCAGATCGCGACGCCGAGCTGGACCAGGCACGGCCCGATCGCGACGCCGGCGCCGACGACCCACGCCCAGTGGTCCCGCTGCCCGCTCTGCTCCGGCCGGTCGTTCAGGACCAGGACACCGATGCCGCACGCGAGGGTCATGACGGCACCGACGACGATGAGGAGCGGTCCCCAGGTACGACGCCGGCGGGTCGCCGCCCGGCTCGGTGTCTCCGGGCGGAGCGACCCGCGGAGACCGGCCAGCACGTTCACCCGGGTGGCGGCACGGGCTGCGGCGAGGGAGGACAGGACACCGGCGAGGACCCCAGCGACCGCGATGCAGAGGAGCATCACCGCGGGGACGTGCAGCCCGGGGAAGGAGTTCACGTTGCCGTTGTCGAGCAGGTGGAACGCGAGCGCGCCGATCCCCACGCCGATCGCCGTCCCGAGGACCGCCCCGGCCGTCCCGAGCACGAGTCCGGACCCGGCGACGACCGATCGCACGACTCCCCGCTCCGCGCCGACGCTCGTCAGGATCGCGTACGAGCGGGCGTCGGCGCGGGTGCCGACGAGGAACGCTGCACCGGCGAGCAGGCCGACCTCGAACAGGGCGAACACCCCGACGAGCCCAAGCCCGGCGATGTACCACCCGAGGCTCTGCGGGCCCGAGAAGCCGTCGACGCGTTCGTCCGGCGGGTCGAGCACGACCGGACGCGACTGCACGACGATGCCGTGGTCGTTCAGTCGCTTGATCTCCGACCACGTCGGGGCCTCGGTCGGCAGGTAGACCGTGACCGCGCCCGCCTCGGACCGGCCCGTCGAGATCGGGGCGGCGTCCGCGGCGATGCTCCCCCACGGCAGGTAGACCGCCGTCTCGTCCGGGTCCTGCCCGAGGTCGCGCATCGTCCCGGTGATCGTGAACCGCTTCGTCACCGGGTCGGTCACGTCGACCGTGTCACCGATGTGGAGCCCGGTCTTCGCGAGCATCGCCGGCGTCATCATCGCCTGGTCGCGTGCCGTCGGAGCCGTGCCGTCGAGGACGTGCCAGTGCCCGTCGAGCACCGGGTCCCACGTGTCACCGAGGGTCGCCGTGGTGCCGACCGGGCCGTGCGCACCGCGCAGCACGACGTCGGTGGTCGTCACCGGGATCGCGAGCGCACCCTTCGGCACGTACTCCGTGACGTCCGCGAAGGGGGTGTCGTCGTCGGCCTTCGCCGCGGGGCTGTTCGTCTCGGTGTCGGTGGCGGTCCACTGCACGGGGTCCTGCCGCATGCCGCGGGCGTCGGGCTGCTGGGTCGTCATCTGCGCCTGGGCGTGCCCGAGGTCGTACCGGAGCTGCTCGGCGGTCGTGGGCTGCGTCGAGGCGAACAGCACCGAGACCCCCGCGAAGCCCAACGTCGGCAGACCGATCAGCGCGACGATCAGCGCCGCGCGTCCGGGCTTCGCGAACGCCATCCGTCTGCCCAGCCGGAGCGCCGGCCGGAGCCGGATCACGAGCGGGTCCGGTCCGCGAGCGCCATCTCGACGCCGGAGTACACCGTCTCGTCGACGACCCGGCCGTCACGCAGGAACACGATGCGGTCTGCCCAGGCGGCGTGCCGGGCATCGTGGGTGACGAGGAGTGCTCCGGCCCCGGCGTCGACGTGCCGACGGAGCATGCGGAGCACGACCTCGCCGGTCTGCGAGTCGAGGGCACCGGTCGGCTCGTCGGCGAGCACGAGCCGTCGTTCGCCGACGACCCCGCGTGCGATCGCCACGCGCTGCTGCTGCCCGCCCGACAGGTCATCCGGGAAGGCATCGGCGCGGTGCCCGAGTTCGACGTTGTCGAGCGCCAACTGCGCCGCCCGACGTGCCCGGCTGCTCTTCCAGCCGTCGAGCTCGAGGGGGAGCGCGACGTTCTCGATCGCGGTCAGGGACGGGATGAGGTTGAAGTCCTGGAACACGAAGCCGACGAGACGTCGACGCAGGGCGGCGAGCTCCTTCGCCGGACGGTCCGCGACCCACTCGCCGTCGATCCGGACCTCGCCGCTCGTCGGGGGCAGCAGCGTGCCGGCGCACGCCAGGAGCGTCGACTTCCCGGAGCCGGAGGTCCCCATGACGGCGACCATCTCCCCACGCCGGATGGTCAGGTCGACACCGGCCAGGGCGGTCACGGCCTTGGCACCGGAGCCGTACTGCACGCTCACCGCGTCGAGCTCCAGCAGCGGAGCAGCGCCGTTCACCGGGCGCTCCGGACGGTCTCGTCGGCGGACGCGGACGCGGACTCGGACACGGACGTGGACGCGGCCGTGCGGTGGTCGCTCGGTCGGTACCGGGAGACGCTCGACTCGACGTGGTCGAGCCACCGGACCTCGGCCTCGGCCTGGAAGACCATCGACTCGAGGACGAGCGACCACGCGAGGTCCGCGGCCGGGTCGGCCGTGCGCTTCAGCCGGGTCAGGTCCTGGAGGTTCCGGACGGCCGCGCCGCGCTGGACCTGCACGAGCCGCTCGACGTCGACACCCGCCACCGTGACGGCGAGCGCGAACTTGATCGCGAGTTCGTCGCGACCGCGCTTCGCCGGGACCGGCTCGCTGAACCACCGCACCACGGCGTCCCGGCCGGCCGCGGTGGCGGTGTACACGACGTGACCGTCCTCGTCGGCGTCGCCTCGCTCGACGAGCCCGTCGCGCTCGAGCCGGTCGAGGGTCGTGTAGACCTGGCCGATGTTCACCGGCCAGCTCCCGCCGGTGCGGTGCTCGAACTCCCCCCGGAGCTGGTACCCGTACCCGGGTCCGTCCACCAGCAGCGCGAGTACGCCCATCCGTACGCTCATGACACTCCCCCTCGTCCGGCCCGTCATCGGGCATACCGAGTATGCCCATACCCGGTATGCATCCGCAAGAGCACAACGCTCCGGATTCCCCCGGGGGCCACGGACCGAACGTGCACGGGACGCCCCGGCCGCTGTCAGACCGGCTCCCTACCCTCGGAGCGTGCCCCTCCGTTCCCGCAGCCGGAACCCCGGTCGCACGGTCGTCGTCGCCGTCGTCGGTGCCGCGCTCGTCGTCGGGGTCGTCGTCCTGCTCGCCCCGCGCGTGCTCGACGTGCTCGGGACGCCGGGGTCCGCCATCGGGTCACTGCTGCCGTGGATGGGCGTCCTGCTCGTCCCCGTCGCCGGACTCGCACTCGGGACCCGGTCGAAGCGGCTCGCCGTCCTCTCCGTCGCCTACGCTGCCGCCTGGTCGGTCGCGGTGCTCCCCGGGGTGCTCACCCCTGCGGCGACCGGCGAGCCCCAGCTCACGGTCGTCACGCAGAACGTCGAGGCCACCAACGAGGACCCGGCCGCGACCGCGGAGGCGATCGCCGCACGGCACCCCGACGTCATCGCGCTCGAGGAACTCACCGGCGACTCCGGCGAGGCCGTGCAGTCGGCACTCGCCGATGCCTACCCGCACCACTACCGCGTCGGCTCCGTCGGGGTGTGGAGCCGGACGACGCTCAGCGACGGGCAACCCCTGACGCTCGGGCTCGGGTGGGCGCGGTCACTCCGGGTGACGGTCGACACCGCGATCGGCGACGTGCGGCTCTACGTGGTGCACGTGGACTCGTTGCGTCTGGAGACGGAGGACGCGCGGCCGACGATGCTCCGGTCCCTCACCTCGGAGGTCCGCGACGACCCCGCCGAGCGGCTCGTCGTCGCCGGCGACTTCAACGGCGGCGCATCGGACCCGCTCATGGCGCCGCTGCGGGCCGAGCTGTCCGAGGGCGGCGGGTTCGGGTTCACCTGGCCGGCGCAGATGCCGGTCGTGCGGCTCGACCACGTGTTCGTCCGCGGACTCGGCACGGTGGCCACCAGCGTCCTGCCGTCGAACGGCAGCGACCACCGGGCCGTGCTCGCGGAACTGCGTGCGCGCTGAGCTCAGCGGCCGAGGCCGGAGAGCTCCTCGAACTCCTCGTCGGTGAGTTCGAGGACGGCGCCCTGCAGGTTGTCCTCGAGGTGGTCGACGCTCGACGTGCCGGGGATCGGGAGCATCACGGGCGAGCGCTTCAGGAGCCACGCCAGGGCGAGCTGCGCCGGCGTCGCACCCTTCCGCTCGGCGATCGCGGTGAGCGGCGAGTCCTCGCCGGTGAGTCCACCGGTCGCGAGCGGGAACCACGGGATGAAGCCGATGCCCTGCTCCTCGGACCAGTCGAGGAGCTCCTCGGCGTCCCGCTTCTGCAGGTTGTAGAGGTTCTGGACGGTGACGATCGTGGCGTGCTCCTGGGCCGCCTTGACGTCGTCGACCGAGACCTCGGACAGCCCGATGTGACGGATCTTGCCCTCGTCCTGGAGCTTCTTCAGCTCCCCGACCTGGTCCTCGAGCGGCACCTTCGGGTCGATGCGGTGCAGCTGGAACAGGTCGATGCGCTCGAGGCCGAGACGGCGCAGGCTCATCTCGCACTCCTGGCGCAGGTACTCCGGGCGGCCGACGGGCGGCCACTCGTTCGGACCGGTGCGGGTGAGCCCGGCCTTGGTCGCGATGACGACGTCGTCGCCGTAGGGGTGCAGGGCCTCGCGGAGCAGGTCCTCGGCGACGTACGGGCCGTACGAGTCGGCGGTGTCGAAGAAGTCGACGCCGAGTTCGACCGCGCGCTTGAGGACGCGGACGGCCTCGTCGTGGTCCTTCGGCGGTCCCCAGACGCCGGGGCCGGTGAGCTGCATCGTGCCGTAGCCGAGGCGGTGGACCTCGAGGTCGCCACCGATGCGGAAGGTGCCGGAGGACGCTGCGGGACGGGTGGTGTCGGTACCAGTGGTCATGCACGCCGTTGTACGCCGCTGGCGTGTCCTGACCCTGAGCGGGCGTCCCCCGTCCGCCGGTCAGCCCGCGGACTTCCGCGGGTACGGGGTCTCGCCGCGCTCGAGTCCGCCGACCAGCTTCGCGATCCGGTTCGCGCGCGCCGTCGCACTCGGGGCCGTCGTCACCCGGTGCAGGACCGCGTACCGGTTCGTGCCGTCGAGTCCGGCGAACAGTGCGGCGGCGGCCGGTGCGGCGTCGAGCGCTGCCCGGAGGTCGTCCGGCACCGTCGCGGTCGCAGCCCCGGCGTACGCACGGTCCCACCGACCGTCCCCCTTCGCCCGGTCGATCTCTGCCTGTCCCCGTTCCCGCATCCGGCCGTCGGCGACGAGCGAAGCGACGAGGCCGAGGTTCCGCTGTGACCAGAGGGACGCCCGGCGTCGGGGCGTGAAGCGCTGCCGGAACGTGGCGGCGTCACGCCCGCGCTTCTGCCCGTCGATCCAGCCGGAGCACAGGGCCTCGTCGAGGGCCTGGTCGTAGGTCAGGGACGTCGGCTCGGTCGTGCCCTTCTTGGCGAGGACGAGCCACACGCCGTCGGGGTCGTCCTCGTGCGCGTCGAGCCAGGCGCGCCAGGCCGCGGCGTCGGGGAGCACCAGGTCCTCGGGGTCCATGCCGCCGATGCTAGGCCGCACCGCCGACGAGGCGACGACCGTGGCGGACCTGCACCGTGCCTCCAGGTGGCTCAGATCCACGGCTCACACCCAGTGCGGCTGCGACAGCAGCCCGTCCGGGTCGACCTGTTCGGCGATCCGGTGCAGCCGCGAGGTGTTCACGCCGAAGTAGGCCGACGGGTCCGTGATCGCCGCGTCGCAGTAGTTCGCGTACGCAGCGCTCCCCCACGCCGGCGTCATCGCCTTCCGGAACGACCGCACGTACGCGTCGAACGGCGCCGGGTCCGTCCCGTCCGCGAAGACCGCCGTGTACTGCACCGTCATCAGTGCCGACCGCCACGGGAACGCCGAGTCCGTCCGCCCGACCCGCGCGACCGCCCCGCCGAGGGCGTCGAGCGAGACACCGCCCTCGAGGTTCCCGGACACGTCCCCGGCGGCCTCTGCGTGCTGCACGAGGACGTCGATCTGCGCGTTCGTGAGCTTCGTCTCGCCGATCGACGACGTCGCCGCCTCGGACACGCGCTGCGGTCTGCCGGCCAGCGCGGACATCGCGGCGCCGTACGACAGCTGCTCGGCCGTGTGACGTGTGGGCTTCGCGCCGGTCGCCGCGATGAAGCCGTCGACGGACGCGTCGGCGCCGGTCTTCGAGCCGGTCCACACGCCGGTCACGGTGACCGACAGCGAGGAGTGCCGCGAGCCGCCGAGGAGCTTGAGCGTCGACCAGAGCTCGTCGTCGGCGGTCGGGGCCCAGTCCTGCCACGCGCGCACGACGTCGGCTGCGGCCGACGCCGGGAACGCGAGCTCGAAGAGCAGGACGCCAGGCGCGGCGCGGGTCCGGAAGGTCAGGGCGGTCACGACGCCCACGGTCCCGCCCCCGCCGCCGCGGCACGCCCAGAAGAGGTCGGCCTCCGCCTGCTCCGACACGTCGTGCACGGCGCCGTCGGGCGTGACGAGCCGGACGGCCGTGAGCTGGTCGCAGGTCAGACCGAAGGAGCGGGTGAGCACGCCGACACCGCCTCCGAGCGTCAGGCCGCCGGTGCCGACCGTCGGGCACGAACCGGCGCCGATCGCGCGGCCCTGGGCAGCCAGCGTCGCGTACACGTTCGCGAGCTGCGCGCCCGGGCCGATCGTCGCGGTGCCGTCGGCGTGCACCTCGATGCCGTCGAGCTCCTTCGTGCTGATGACGAGCGAACGCGGGACATCGGTGCCGGGGGCGCCGCCGGCCGACCACCCCGTGTACGAGTGGCCGCCGGCGCGCAGGGCGACCGGCGTGTGCGTGTTCCGTGCGAAGGCGAGGCCGGCCTGCACGTCCGCCTCGCTCGTGGCGAGCAGGATGCCCTGCGGGTCGGCGTCGTCGTACCGCGGGTTCTCGAGCACCCGGGCGTCGTCCCAACCCTGCGAGCCGGAGCGCAGGAGCCGTCCCGACACCGCTGCGGCGAGGGCTTCCCACGAGTCGGGGCCGCCCGGAGTCGGGGACGCGGTCGGCGTCCGGTCCGGCGCTGCACCCGTCGCGGAGGCCGGGCCCGACGGCGACCGGCCCGGCTCCGGCGCCGATCTGGAGCACGCCGCGAGGAGCCCTGCGAGCCCGATGCCCACGCCGCCCCCGATCAGCGCGCGGCGGCTCGTCCGGTGGAACGCGCGGTCGGTGGAGTCGGGGTGCATCGCTCCTGTCTACGCCATGCTCGACCGCTCGACGAGGCCGGAGTCAGCGGGCGGTGCTGCTGATCCGCACAGCGTCGGCCCACTCCTGCACCCACGCGGGCACCGTGAGGTCCCGCGGCGCGGGTCCGGTGACCGCGAGCAGCTCGGTGGGAGACACGTGCCCGCCGTCCCGGTGCAGGAACCGGGCCTGCACGACCGCCCGGGCGATGACCGCGTCCCGCCGCACGAAGGTCTGCTCCATGTACACCGAGCGCTCGTCCATCCCGAGCACCCGCGTGCGCAGGACGAAACGCTGCCCGAGCGTCAGCGACCGCTTGTACGTGATCGTCTGCGCGGCGACGACGGCGTACCACCCACGCTCGGACGCCGCCTGCCAGAAGCCGGAGCGGGTGAGCAGGTCGTACCGGCCGAGGTCGAGCAGCGAGAGGAACTTGCCGTTGTTCACGTGCTGCAGCGGGTCGAGGTCGGTGAGCGTGACCCGGAACGGTGTGCTCGTCTCGTCCCACAGCGAGGTGCCGCTGCCTCGACGCGTCGCGGTCAGTCGGGTGCGCAGGGTCAGGAGGAGCAGCCGGAAGTACAGGTTCACAATTAGATCACACCAGTTGCACTGTGCACCCGGCGAGCGCGTTGGAGGAACCGCACGATCGCATTCCCACCTGGGCGGGCACCGTCAGAGCCTCCCTCCAATCGCGGATCGGCGAGTAGACCGGACCCATGCAGACACGCAAGCTCGCAGACCTCGAGGTCGGTCCGGTCGGCCTCGGCACCATGGGCATGAGCGCCTTCTACTCCGGCGCCGGCTCCGACGACGACGAGTCGATCCGCACGATCCACCGCGCGATCGACCTGGGCGTCACCCTGTTCGACACCGCCGAGGCGTACGGCCCGTACACGAACGAGGAGCTCCTCCGCCGCGCCCTCGCCGACCGCCGCGACGACGTCGTCATCGCCACGAAGTTCGGCTTGATCACGCACACCGCGGGCGAGGCGACCCCGGCGACCGAGCGTGGCATCAGCTCCGCCCCCGAGTCCGTCCGCGAGGCGCTCGAGGGCTCCCTCCGCCGACTCGGCACCGACCACATCGACCTCTACTACCAGCACCGCGTCGACCCGGCGGTCCCGATCGAGGACGTCGTCGGGCAGCTCGCCGGGTTCGTCCAGGAGGGCAAGATCCGCCACATCGGACTCTCCGAGGCGTCGGCGGCGACGATCCGCAAGGCCCACGCCGTGCACCCGATCACCGCCCTGCAGAGCGAGTACTCGCTGTGGACGCGCGACCCCGAGGGCGAGGTCCTCGACACCCTCCGCGAGCTCGGCATCGGCCTCGTGCCGTACTCCCCGCTCGGCCGCGGTTTCCTGACGGGTGCCATCACGAGCCCGTCCGACCTGGACGACGACGACTTCCGCCGTGCGAACCCGCGCTTCGCCGAGGAGGCCTTCGCGCAGAACATGCGCATCGTCGACTCGGTCAGGGAGATCGCCGACGAGGTCGGCGGCACCCCGGCCCAGGTCGCGCTGGCCTGGCTCCTCGCGCAGGGCGACGACGTCGTGCCGATCCCGGGGACGAAACGGGTCAGCCGGCTCGAGGAGAACGTCGGTGCGACGTCGATCACGCTCTCGGCGGACCAGCTCACGCGGCTCTCGTCGCTGCCCGTGCCCACGGGTGACCGCTACCCCGACATGTCCTCGATCGGTCGCTGACGCGAGCGACGCGCGTCCCTGACGCGACGTCGCGCTGGGACTAGACCTCCGCGGCGAACGCGGCCGCGCGGAGCTGCAGGTCCTCGATGCGCTGCAGCCGCGCGGCCTCGACGTCGTAGCCCTCGTAGGCGGGCGGCGGCAGCTTCCGGACGTTCCGCGAGCACTGGAAGTCCTGGCAGACGAGCGTGCCCACGGTGTTGCCGTTCCGACCGGCCTTCCCGGACCGCTTGGCGCTGTAGAACACGACGTCGTTCGGCAGCTTCACGTCCTGGCACCACGAGCACTGCGCCCGGCTGCGGGGCGAGGCCTCGGCCTGCCGGAACAGGATCCCGACGAGGTCGCCCTCGAGTGTGGGGACGACGGCGTAGGCACGGCGACCGATCTTCGGGTCACGCCAGCCGAGGTAGTCGAGCACGTCCCAGTCGATCGCCTCGAAGGCGTCGGGGAGGGTGATGTCGGCCGTCTCCTTGCGGGAGGCGTTGACGAAGGTCGTGCGGATGGTCTTCTCGCTGATGGGCAGCATGGTGTGTCGCTCTCGACGGGGGCCCGGGGCACGCGGAGGCGCGCCGCACCGGGCGGAGGTGGTCAGGGGTCGGTGACGGCGGCCGCACCGCACGGTGCGACCGGGGGCGTCACGCCCTGATGCCGGCGCTCTGCGCGCCGACCACCTCCTGGAAGCTCACCCGACCAGCCTACGACGACGTGTCAAGCCGGGCGTGTCGCGGTCGTCGGTCAGGCCGGCGTCGCCCGCAGCAGCACGAGGGACCCGTCGAACGACGGCCGCACCCGGAGCGAGCCGTGGCGGCGGTCCCACTCGCCGGAGTCGAGCGCGTCCCGGAGCGCCGCGACCGAGCGCCGGGCCGTGACCTCGTCCACGAACGACCACGCCGAGTTCGCCAGTCGTGCCCCGGGGTCGAGGAGCCGCTCGGGTCGGGCGTAGTACGCCTCCGAGAAGCCGTCGACGCACGTGAAGGGGATCGGCAGGCGGGTGGTCTCGACCTCGCCGCCGAGTGCTGCGGCGACCCGGTCGAGGGCGGGGTACCGACGGGCCTCGGTCGCCATCACCTCGGGGGCGTACTCGGCCAGCCAGTAGTCCTGCACGCGGTCGGGGTCGCACGTCAGGACGACGACGGGCCCGCGGGTGACCCGTCGCACCTCGGCCAGCCCGCGCTCGAGGTCGCCCCACTGGTGCACCGAGAACGTCGTCATCGCGGCGTCGAAGGTGTCGTCGGCGAACGGCAGGTCCTCCGCGGTCGCGTCGATCGCGGGCGGCAGCGTGTCGGGTCGCTGTGCGCGCATGGCGGCGGAGGGCTCGACGGCGGTGACCTCGCGGTCGGTCGGCTCGTACGAGCCCGCTCCCGCACCGACGTTGAGCACCGTCCGGGCGTCGCCCAGGGCCGTGACGATCGCCCGGGCGAAGGCCGGTTCGGGGCGGCGCCAGCGGCGGTACTCGTGGCCGATCACGGCGTGGTCGGCGTCGCCGGCGGATCCGTCCGAGGTCCTCGTCACGGGTCCAGCCTACGGACCGCCGCTGCTACGCTCGCCGGATGTTCTCCGGGGGATTCGCCGTCGTGTCCATCGTCTACCTGCTCGTCGTGCTCGCCGCACTCGTGCTGGGTGTCGCGCTCATCGTGCTCGTGTTCGCGGGGATCCGGGTGCTGCGGCTCTCGGCGCAGGAGCGTGCGCTGCGCATCGAGTGGCTGCGGCTCCGGAACGCTGGCATCCTCGACGACCTCGACGCTCTCGACGACGACGAGCCGGGCCCGTCCGCCGCGTAGCCGGTTCGGGGCCGGTGTCGGTGTCGGCGTCGGGGTCGGGGTCCACGAAACGCGCGCGCTTCGTCGCCGAAGCCCCGCAGCCCCCCGCCGCGGGCTACACCGCGGCGGATCGCTCCGAACGCTCCGTCGCCGCCCAGGTCCCGAGCAGCGCCAGGTTCCGCTCCGACTCGCTGCCGGGCTCGGCCCCGTACGTGAACATCGTCAGGCCGGGGTCCGCGACGAGGTCGAGCGCCTCGTAGGTCAGCTCGAGCCGCCCGACCACCGGGTGCTCGATGCGCTTCCGGCCGGTTCGGTGCGACCGGACGTCGTGCGCCGCCCACCACGTGCGGAACTCCTCGCTGCGGGTCGAGAGCTCCCCGACGAGGGTCACGAGTCCGGGTTCGCACGGGTTCGCGACGGCCGCGGCACGGAGGATGGCCACGGCGTCCCGCGCGGTCTGGGCCCAGTCGGGGAAGAACTCGCGGGCGGCCGGGTCGAGGAACGTGAACCGTGCCGTGTTCACCGGACGACCGGGTCCCGCGAACATCGGCGAGTAGAGCGTCCGACCGAGCTCGTTCGTCGCCACGACGTCGCCGCGCTCGTTCCGAACCCACGCGGGCGCTCCGGTGATCGCGTCGAGGAGCTGCTGCACCCCCGGTCGTACCCGGGTCGGGACGTTGCGGTGCATGGTCTTCACGCCGGCGTTCGCCAGCCGCGCGAGGTCCCACAGGTGCGTGCGCTCGTCCTCGTCGAGCCGGAGCGCCGCCGAGAGGCCGTCGAGCACGCTGTCCGAGACGCCCTTGAGGGTGCCCCGCTCGAGCCGTGTGTAGTAGTCGACGCTCACCCCGGCGAGCATCGCCACCTCGTGCCGGCGGAGACCCGGGACCCGTCGGACTCCCCCGCCGAAGGTCGGCATACCGACTTGGTCCGGGGTGAGCCGTGCCCGTCTCGAGGACAGGAAGTCCTGGATCTCCTTGCGCACGTCGATACCCATGTCGGCAAGGCTACGTCGCGAGACCGGTACCGGGACAGGTACCGGGAGGGCCTGCCTCGGTACCGGGTCCACGCGGATCGGACGGGAGGCCCGTGGCGGCGCCGCCGCGGGCCTCCCGTCCGCTGGTGGTCGCCGCTACAGCGCGCGTTCCCGCGCGACCAGGCGCACCCGCGCCACGCGGTGTCCGTCCATCTCGGTGACCTCGAGCGACCAGTCGTCGAGCTCGACCACGTCGCCGACGACGGGGATGCGGTCGAGGTGCACCTGCACGAGCCCGCCGACGGTCTCGTAGTCGCCGTCGGGCAGGACCGGGCCGCCGTCGGCCGCGAGGTCCTCGAGCACGAGCGATCCGTCGACCCCGTCGGCGGCGGCGGACGCGGTGTCGGACTCGGCGGTGTCCCACTCGTCCTTGATGCGCCCGACGAGGTCCTCGAGCAGGGCCTCGAGCGTCACCATGCCTGCACTGCCGCCGTACTCGTCCACGACGAGCGCGATCTGGTGGCCGTCCGTGCGCATCTGGGCGATCGCGCTCGAGAGCGACTTCGTCTCCGGCATCGCGAGGACCGGCCGGACGAGGGTCGCGAGCGGCGCCTCCGGATCGACGGGGCGGAGGAGGTCGCGGAGGTGCACGAAGCCCGTCACGGCGTCCCGGGAGCCCGAGGTCACCAGGTAGCGCGAGTGTCCGGCGTCGAGCGCGTGGTCGGTGGCCTGGCGGATGGTGAGGTCGGCGTCCATCGTGGACACGTCGTACCAGGGGCGCATCGACTCGCGGAGGGTGCGGTCACCGGCGTCGAGGGCGCTCCGGGCGATCTGCCGGCCCTGGGCGTCGATGGCGTCGTGCTCGGCCACGAGGTCGCGGAGCTCCTCGGTGCTCATCGACTCGCTGCGGGCGTTCGGGTCACCGCCGAGCAACCGCACGATCGCGTTCGTCGTGGTGGACAGCACCCAGATGACCGGACGCATGAGCGTCGCGAACCGGTCGAGCGGCGGGGCCACGAGCATCGAGAAGCCCTCGGCGCGTTGGAGGGCGAGGCGCTTCGGGACGAGCTCGCCGAACACGAGCGACAGGTAGGCGATGACGAGGGTGAGCAGCACGAGGGCGACGGCCTCGGCGGCGCCGCGGTCGAGGCCGAGGCCCTGCAGCAGCGGCGCGATGTCGGGTGCGATCGACGAGGCGCCGTACGCGGCCGAGAAGAACCCGGCGACCGTGACGCCGATCTGCACCGCGGAGAGGAAGCGGTTCGGGTCACGGCTGAGCTGAGCGACCCGTGCGCCGCGCGGCCCCTTGCGTTCGAGCTGCTGCAGCTGCGACTCGCGGAGGGAGACGAGGGCGATCTCGGCGGCGGCGAACACGCCACCGACGAGCACGAAGAGGATAACGAGCCCGAAGGCGATCCAGGTGTCGGCGCCCATCAGCGGGTGGTCCCCTCAGGTCGGGGCGGAACCGGTCGCGTTCGGGCGCTGGGCCTGTGACAGTCGTCCATGCCTGTGAGCCTGCACAGGGGTTCTGGGAAGGCGCCCCGCAGTGACTGCGGGGGTGCTGTGGATCGGCTGCCTAGGCGGTGATCGGACGTCCGGTGCGAGCTTCGAGCCACGCGGCGGGGTCGATCGGGGTGACCCCGTCGAGCAGGACCTCGAGGTGCAGGTGTGCGCCCGTCGAGACACCCGAGTTGCCCACCTGGCCGATGAACTCGCCCGCCTCGACGGTGTCGCCGACCTTCAGGGGCGTGGAGCCGGGGATCATGTGGCCGTACAGCGTGGCGACCTTGCGACCGTCGATCACGTGGTCGATCACCACGGCCGTGCCGTAGTTGAAGTACGTGCCGGCGACGCGGACCGTGCCCTTCGCGATCGCGCCGATCGGGGTGCCGAGCCCCGGGGTGAAGTCGAGGCCCTCGTGCAGCGACGAGCACGCCCCGCACGGTGCCGAGCGGTACCCGAAGCCGGAGCTCATCTGCACCGGGCCCGGGAACGGCGAGCGGACCTCGCCCCCGAAGGAGACGGAACCGCTCGCGGTGGCCTGTTCCTTCGTGGTCGAGCCGCCGCCGATCGTGAAGCCGTCGCGCGCGGGGTCGGCGAGGGCGGCGAGCTGCGTGACCGAGTAGTCCTGACCGGCGACGCTCGGGGCGAGGGTCGCCGTGGCGATCGCGCCGCCGGACGAGGCGTGCGCGGGGGTCGCGGAGGCGGCGAAGAGCACGAAGGCGGCGAGGGCGCTGGTGAGCGTCACGCGGCTGGCGCGGTTCGCCGGGCGCAGCGGGTTGACCCGGGTACGCAGCGGGCGTCGTCCCTGCGGCGACGTTGCGACGGCGGCCGGGCGGGCGGTGGTCGGCCCGGTCACGTCGCGGTCGACGCGGCGGATGCGGGTCTCGGTGTGCGCGGCGCTGGCGTGCTCCGTCGTGGCCCGCGCGGTGGCGGCCGTGCGACCGGTCCGGCGGGGTTGCTTGCGGGACGCGGCGCGCTCGGCCTCGAGGGCTGCACGGCGCGACAGGTGCACGACCGGGGTCTCCGGGTGCTGGTCTAGGTGGGGTGCAGTCGTCATGGCCGCCCACCATTCTGCACGACTCTGTTCGTTTGTACAGACCCCGATGTGATCATTCCGTTACCGGACGCGCCCCGACGGCACGGTCCTCCGTGTCGATCGGTACTGTCCGAGGAGAGCGACCGGAAGGACCGAAGCCCATGGCCCGAACGCCGCGCGAGCGTCACGAACCCGTCGACCTGCGCTCCGCCGAGGTCGTCCTCGCCGGCACCCAGGAACTCCTGCCCGTGCTGCGTGCCGCCGCGGTCCGGGCCGGGGTCGACGCCACGAGGATGCGGGTCGTCGGCGTCGACGACCTCCCGGACCCGAGCGAGACGGGGGACGCCGAACTCGCCGTGATCGCGATCCGCCGGCCCGGCGACGACCCCGCGTTCCACCGGGCGCACGAGGCCGCTGAGCTCATCGACCCCCTGCTCGCGCCGAACGCGGTGCGCATCGTCGTGACGGTGTCGGGCGTGACCCGCCTCGCGCCGAAGATCGAGCGCACGCTGACGTCCGAGGTGCTCCACCAGATCGGTGCCGCGGCCGCACCGACGGGACGGGACCGCCCGTTCCGGAACCTCCGGATGCGTCTCGGTCTCGCGGCGCTGAAGACCTCCGGTGTCCGGGTGTTCCGGATCACCGTCGGGCACTAGGACGCGCAACACGCCGCGCCGCGCCGTACCGCTCCGCGGCCCGACCCGCTCCCGGCTCGTCAGCCCTCGTCCACGTCCGTGCTGTGGACGGCGGAGGCGTCCACCCGGTGCTGTGCAGGGACGGTGTGCGCGACGGCCGCTACGCTCCCCACGGCGAGCACGAGCGCGAGCGCCCCGGCGGCACACGCCGTCCCGATCCGGCGCAGTCGCGAGCCGGTCCCGCGCTGCCGGGGTGCGAACCGGGCGATCCCCCGCGCTGGTTCCGGTCCGACGAGCCACGGGCCAGAGCCGTCGCCGTCGTACGAGAAGGGGCCCGATCCGTCCGGGGCGTACCGGTACGGACCGCTGCCGTCCACGGCGTAGGCGGAGCGGAGGTCCTCGGCCGCCCACCCGAAGTCCTCGGGTGTCCGTCGTCGTGTCGTCGTCACGGTGTGCTCCTCCCACCGCGGCGTGGGAGCCGCGGGAGACCAGTCCACGCGTGGTCCCCATGTGTCGGCCATGTGCCTCCCGGGCGTCCGGCGGGAGTTCGCTGGGAGGTGACCCGACCAGGTATCTTGACATCGAGACATCCCGCGCCTGCGAGTAGCGTGGGGCGTACCGACGGCATGAACAAGGGAGTACCCGCCAGCATGGCCAAGATCATCTACACGCTCACGGACGAGGCGCCGTTCCTGGCGACCCACTCCTTCCTCCCGATCATCCAGGCCTTCGCCGGCACCGCCGGTGTCGACGTGGAGACCCGCGACATCTCGCTCTCCGGCCGGATCATCGCGCAGTTCCCGGAGCGGCTCACCGACGAGCAGCGCCTGGACGACGCCCTCACCGAGCTCGGGGAGCTCGCGGGGACCCCGGAAGCGAACATCATCAAGCTGCCGAACATCTCGGCGTCGATCCCGCAGCTCAAGGCGGCGATCAAGGAACTGCAGTCGCAGGGCTACGACCTCCCGGCGTACCCGGACGAGCCCACCACGGACGAGGAGCGCGACGTCCGCGCCCGCTACGACCGCGTCAAGGGCAGCGCCGTGAACCCGGTGCTGCGCGAGGGCAACTCCGACCGCCGCGCGCCGCTCTCGGTGAAGAACTACGCCAAGAAGCACCCGCACCGCATGGGTGCCTGGAGCCACGACTCGAAGACGAACGTCGTGACCATGGGCAAGGACGACTTCCGCTCGAACGAGCAGTCCTGGATCGCCCCGGCCGACGACACCCTGACCATCGAGTTCGTGGGCGCGGACGGCGAGAGCACCGTGCTCAAGCAGTCGATCCCGGTCCTCGCCGGCGAGGTCGTCGACGGCACCGTCCTGCACGTCCGTGCGCTCGAGGCCTTCCTGCGGGACCAGATCGCCGCCGCGCAGGAGCAGGGCGTGCTGTTCTCCGTGCACCTCAAGGCCACGATGATGAAGGTCTCCGACCCGATCATCTTCGGCCACGTCATCCGCGCGTTCTTCCCGACCGTGTTCGAGCGCTTCGGCGCCGACCTCGCGGCCGCCGGCCTGAACCCGAACGACGGCCTCGGTTCGATCCTCGCAGGGCTCGACGCCGTCCCGAACGGCGCGGCGATCAAGCAGGCGTTCGACGAGGGGCTCGACGTCGGCCCCGAGCTCGCGATGGTCGACTCGGACAAGGGCATCACGAACCTGCACGTCCCGAGCGACGTCATCGTCGACGCCTCGATGCCCGCGATGATCCGCACGTCCGGCCACATGTGGGGCCCGGACGGCGACGAGCACGACACCCTCGCGGTCATCCCGGACTCGAGCTACGCCGGCATCTACCAGACCGTCATCGAGGACTGCCGCGCGAACGGTGCCTTCGACCCGGCGACGATGGGCTCCGTGCCGAACGTCGGCCTCATGGCGCAGAAGGCCGAGGAGTACGGCTCGCACGACAAGACCTTCGAGGTCCCGGCGGCCGGTCGTGTGCGTGTCGTGACGAGCGGCGGCGAGACCGTCATCGAGCACGAGGTCGAGGCCGGGGACATCTGGCGTGCCTGCCAGACCAAGGACGTGGCGATCCGCGACTGGGTGAAGCTCGCCGTGACGCGCGCCCGGGCCTCGGCGACCCCGGCCGTGTTCTGGCTCGACGAGACCCGCGCGCACGACGCGAACCTCATCGGCCTCGTGGAGACCTACCTCGCCGAGCACGACACCGACGGCCTGCAGATCGAGATCATGTCGCCCGAGGACGCCATGGCCTTCTCGCTCGAGCGCATCCGTCGCGGCGAGGACACCATCTCGGTCACGGGCAACGTGCTCCGCGACTACCTCACCGACCTGTTCCCGATCATGGAGCTCGGCACCTCGGCGAAGATGCTCTCCGTCGTCCCGCTCCTCGGCGGCGGCGGCCTGTTCGAGACCGGTGCCGGTGGCTCCGCGCCGAAGCACGTGCAGCAGCTCGTCGAGCAGAACTACCTGCGGTGGGACTCCCTCGGCGAGTTCCTCGCGCTCGCGGTGTCGTTCGAGCACCTCGCGGGCGTGACCGGTAACCAGCGCGCGAAGGTCCTCGGCGAGACGCTCGACCGTGCCACCGGGACCTTCCTCGACGAGAACAAGTCGCCGGGTCGCAAGCTCGGCTCGATCGACAACCGGGGCAGCCACTACTACCTCGCGAAGTACTGGGCGGAGGAGCTCGCGGTACAAACCGACGACGCGGAACTCGCGGCGGCGTTCGCGGACGTGGCGAAGTCGCTCGGGGCGGACGAGCAGACGATCGTCGACGAGCTGAACGGCGTGCAGGGACACCCGGCGGACATCGGCGGGTACTACCGTCCCGACGACGCCAAGACCGGTGCGGTGATGCGCCCGTCCGCGACGCTCAACGGGATCCTGGCCGCGCTGTAGGCGCGACCCCCTGACGGACGGGAGGCCCGGTGCCGGCTGGCACCGGGCCTCCCGTCCGTCTCCGGGCGCGGCGGCGCCGGGGGCGCGCGGTGATCTGCCGAGACGGTCCGGTGGTCGCAAGGTGTCGCAACGGGCGCCGATGGACGACGTTCCGTGCCCGTTCGACGATCCTGGGCGGGGTGTCGTGACCACTCGGCTCGGCGACGAGCGCGCGCACGCGCCCCGGCCGTCAGCTGCGCGCGGGCACCGGCGGGCCGACCACGAGCAGGCCCGAGAACACGAGCGCCACCGCCACGACACCGATCGCGACCGAGAGCACCGGACGCCGCACCACGAAGAACAGCAGGCGGTCCCAGAAGCCAGACCGCCCCTCAGCCGACCGCCGCCACGGGCCGTCGAGCATCCCGCGCCGGGCCACCGCGACCTCGAACGGCACCGTCGCGTACGGCACGACGGCGCTCGCCCACCCGAGCACGAGCGCGCCGAACGACCAGCGCTGGTTCACGGCGACGACCGTCGTGACGACGAGGTAGGCGAGGAAGACGAAGCCGTGCACCCCGCCGCCGATGCGCACGCCCCAGTCGCCGGCGTCGAAGCCGTACTTCAGCGCCATCCCGGCGATGAGCAGGGTCCAGGTCACGAGTTCGGCGACCGCGGCCGCACGGAACAGGGATCGGGGAGTCATGCGGACATCGTCGCGTACCCCTCCCGACAGAACCCCGACACCGACAGCCCGACACGCCGCTGGTCGTATCGATTCGACCCGCGCCCCGACTAGCGTTGTCGTCATGTCGACGAGGACAACGACCGCCACGACGGACACCGCCCCACCCCTGCGCGTGGGGGTGATCGGACTCGGCTTCGCCGGCACCACGCACCTCGACGCCTACACCGCGGTCCCCGGGGCCGAGGTGGTCGCCCTCGCCGGCCAGGAGACCGACCGGCTGCACGAGCTCGCCGACTCCCGAGGCGTGCCGCACCGGTACGAGGACTGGCAGGACCTCGTCGCCCGCGAAGACCTCGACATCGTGTCGATCGGCGTCCCCAACGCCCTGCACCACCCCATCGCCGTGGCGGCGCTCGAGTCCGGCAAGCACGTGTTCTGCGAGAAGCCGCTCGCGACGACCGGCGACCAGGCGCAGGAGATGGTCGACGCCGCCGTGCGGAACGACCGCGTGCTCGAGGTCGCCTACAACCACCGCCGGCGTGCCGACGTGCAGTTCCTCAGCGGCCACCTCGCGCAGCGCGACGCCGACGGCGACGGGCCGCTCGGACACGTCTACCACGCACGCGCCTCCTGGTTGCGGCGAGCGGGGATCCCGGGCATCAGGAGCTGGTTCGCGAACAAGGAGACCGCGGGTGGTGGTCCGCTCATCGACCTCGGCTCGCACGTGCTCGACATCGCCCTGCACCTGCTCGGCGAACCGCGCGTCGTGACCGCGAGCGCGGTGGCGTACAACGAGCTCGGCAGTGCCGGTCGGGGCGGCAGCGACCGGGACCCGGTGTCCGCGGCCACGGGTCGGCCGTTCGACGTCGAGGACTTCGCGAGCGCCCTGCTCCGGTTCGAGGACGGGTCGAGCCTGCAGCTCCAGGCGAGCTGGGCCAGCTACTCGAAGGACGTCGAGGACATCGAGGTCGAGCTGCTCGGCTCGACCGGCGGCGCCCGGCTGTTCGTCCGCGACTACGCCACCGAGGGCACCGTGACGCTGTACTCCGACGAGCAGGGTGTGCCGACGGTCACCCGACCGGGCGTGCGCGTCCCGTCGGGGCACCACCAGCGCGTCATCGAGGAGTTCCTCGACACGATCCGCTCCGGGGCCCACGAGGGGCACCACGGGGAGTTCGCACTGCACCGCAGCCGTGTCGTCGACGCGATCTACGCGTCCGCTGCTGCGGGTCGAGAGATGGAGGTCGCCGCATGAGCAAGGACGCACCCAGGATCGTCGTCTGGAACGAGAACGTGCACGAGAGCCGCGGCGACGCCACGGTCATCGGGCACTACCCCGACGGCATGCACGCCGTGATCGCTGCCGCGCTCCGCGAGCTCGTCCCGGGCGCCGACGTGTTCACCGCGACGCTCCAGGAGCCCGAGCACGGCCTCACCGCCGAACGCCTGGCGCAGACGGACGTGCTGTTCTGGTGGGGCCACGCCGCCCACGACGAGGTCTCGGACGAGGTCGTCCAGCGCGTGGTCGACGCCGTGCACGCCGGCATGGGCCTCGTGGTGCTGCACTCCGGCCACTACTCGAAGCCGTTCAAGCGCCTGATGGGCACCACGTGCTCGCTGAAATGGCGCAACGACGGGCAGGACCGCGAGCTCGTCTGGACGATCGCCCCGGACCACCCCATCGCCGAGGGCGTCCCGCACCCGATCGTCATCGACCAGCAGGAGATGTACGGCGAGTTCTTCGACATCCCGCGCCCGGATGAAGAGGTGTTCCTCTCCACGTTCTCCGGCGGCGAGGTGTTCCGTTCGGGCGTCGCGTACCGTCGTGGCCTCGGTCGGGTCTTCTACTTCTCCCCCGGCGACCAGGAGTACCCGGTGTACCACCACCCGGACGTGCAGCGGGTCCTCGCGAACGCCGCGCGCTGGGCCGCGCCGGTGTCCGAGCGCCGCGAGCTGACGGCTGACCCCCACCCTCGGGACTGGTTCACCGCGGAGGGTGCGGGTAGACAGGGCGTGTGACGCAGTCCTCCACCGCCCTCCCGCTCGACCCCGCGGCACGGCGCACCGCCGTCGTCGAGGCCCTCGGCGTGCTCGGCAGCGGTCCCGAGGAGCGCTTCGACCGGATCACCCGGATGACGCAGGAGGCCTTCGGGGTCCCGCTGACGTTCCTCAACCTCGTGCACCACGACGTCGTCACCACGCAGTCGACCTTCGGGTGGCAGCAGGGCTCGAGCGTGCCCGCGTCGGAGCAGTTCTGCGCGACGACGGTCCTGACGCCCGAGCCGATGGTGATCCCCGACACGACGCTCGACGCCCGCTTCGCCACCACGGCGGCGGTCGCCGAGCACGGGATCCGCTTCTACGCCGGCGCTCCGCTGTCGATGCTGGACGGCACCCGCGTCGGGACGCTCTGCATCATGGACGCCCAGCCGCGCGAGTTCGGCGCGGACGACGTCGCTCTGCTCCGCGACCTCGCGCGGTGGGCGGAGCGTGAACTCGGTCACGCGATCGACCGTCGGCGGGTCCGTCGGGTGCTCGAGAGCCTCGCGCCGGAGCCGGTGGACGTCGCGGAGTACACGGTCACGACGGCCTCGGCGCAGCCGGACGGCGGCGGCGGCGACGTCGTGGACCAGCGGGTGGCAGCGGACGGCGCTCTGCACCTGACGGTCGGCACGGTGGCCGCCGGTCGGGCGTCGGCGCTCCTCGCCTCCGCGGTCCGCGGGGCGGTCGCCGCCCGGACGGACGTCCCGCTCGAGCGTGCGGTGGCCGGCCTGGAGGCACAGCTCGCCCCCGACCTGTCCCTCGCCGGAGCGGTCGCCACGCTGGTGCACGCGCGGGTCGACCCGGGGACCGGTCACGTGGACGTCGTGGACCTCGGACACGGCCTGGCGGCCGTCGTCCGCGCGGACGGACCGGTCGAGGAACTCCGGAGCGCGAGCCTGCCGGTCGGTCTGCGGCCGCAGGGCTCCGACCGGACGCCGGTCCCGGTCGACCTCCGGTCCGGGGACGTCCTCGTGCTCGTGTCCGACGGCGCGCTCGCGCTCCCCGGCGTGGACGGCCTGACCGACCTCGCACGGACCGCCGCCGGTGCGGACGGAGCCGTCAGGGCGCTGATCGACGCCGCGGCACCGACGCTCGCGGCGACCGTCACGACCGTCCGCCGCGACTGACCCCTCAGCGCTGCCGCGGGCGTGCGGTGGGTCCGGTCAGGGCGACCACGAGCAGCGTCGCGAGCATGCCGACGCCCGCGAGCACGAGACCGAGGCCGGCGACCTTCCAGTAGGCGCTGCCGACGACCTGCGGCTGCGTGATCGCGTCCGGCCACCACGCATCGATGACGGGGACCGTGGGCGGGAACGGATCGAGCGCGAACACCACGAGCCCGCCGAGCAGGAGCGCGATGCCGACACCGGCCATCGCGCCGCGGGAGCGCCGCAGCATGCGGACGACCAGGGCGGCCGCCATGGCGACGAGTCCGGCCACGGCGACGAGGAACGCCGTCACGACCACGGCCTGCGGCGCGAGCGCGAACCAGTCGAGCACCGCCACGGGCAGCAGCAGCCACCGACCCGTCCGGGCCAGGAGCGCCGGGTTCGTCCACGCCTGCATGCCGACGACCGTAGGGCACGAGGGCTGGACGACGCCCGGTGGTGGGCTGTGACCCGGCCGGACGTCGGACCTCGGTAGCATCCACTCCGGAGGTCGTGCATGGCAGAGGACGGACCCTCCCGGCAGCGGCGGGCCGTCGCGACCCGGGCGGCGATCATCGAGGGTGCCGCGAGGGAGTTCGACGAGCGCGGGTACGTCGGTGCGTCGATGGACGGGGTCGCCGAACGGGCCGGGGTGACGAAGGGCGCGCTGTACTTCCACTTCGCGTCCAAGGCCGACCTCGCCGGGGCCGTCGTCGCCCGCCAGCACGAGGTGTCCCGCGCCTACGCCGAGGTCGCGCACGCTCGGGGTCGGACACCGCTGGAGTCGGTGATGTGGATGTCGCAGGGACTCGCGGTCCAGATGACCACCGAGGTCGTCGTCAGCGCGGGCATCCGGCTCTCGACCGAGCCCGCCGGCAACGGGATCGCCCGCCAGGACCCCTACACCGACTGGATGCGCGTGACGGCCGACATCTTCCGCGACGCCATCGCGGCCGGCGAGGTCGACGACCGCTGGGACCCGGCGCTCATCGGCCGTGTCGTCAGCCCCGCGTACACCGGCGTGCAGGCGGTCTCGGACGTCCTCGCGGACCGGGCGGACCTGTTCGAGCGGCTCCGGGAGCTCTGGACCGTGCTCCTCGCCGCGTTCGTGACGGAACGGACGCGGCCGGAGATCCCGCGCCTGGTCGCGATCATCGCCCCCGACGCCGAGGGACGACCGGTTCGGTGACGCGGGTCCCCCCAGGGACACCCACGTCACCTCAGCACGAGGATACCAACCGGTACGTTCCCGTTCCGGCCCCCGTTCACGGGTGCCGACGGCGGTAGCCTCGAGCCGTGCCCACCCCCGCCGCCGAGGTGCAGGTCGACGTCCCGCTCGTGCGGGCGCTCCTCCGTGCCCAGCACCCCGACCTCGCCGACCGGCCGCTCGAGGTCGCCGCGAACGGCTGGGACAACGTGCTCGTCCGGCTCGGCGACGACCTGGCGGTCCGACTCCCCCGACGGGCGGCGGCCGCGCGGCTGATCGAGCACGAGCAGCGTTGGTTGCCGGAGATCGGCCGTCGGGTCGCGCCGGTGGTCCCGGTCCCCGCGCCCGTGCGGACCGGCGTGCCGACCGACGGCTACCCGTGGGCGTGGAGCGTCGTGCCGTGGCTGCCGGGCGTCGCCGCGGGCGAACGGGTCGGCGGCAGCCGGGTCGGTGCGGCGCTCGCCGCCTTCCTCGACCTCCTGCACGTGCCCGCCCCCGCGGACGCGCCCGTGAACCCGGTCCGGGCCGTCCCCCTCGCGCAGCGCTCCGACGCGGTGCTCCACCGGTTGGCGACCGCGGACGTGCCCCGCGCCCTGGAGCTGGCCGCGGTCTGGCGGACCGCCGCCGCCCTGCCGGCGTCCACCGAGCCTCCCGTCTGGGTCCACGGTGACCTGCACCCCTTCAACCTGCTCGTCGAGCCGGACGCCGACGGCGACCGCCTGACGGCGGTCGTCGACTTCGGGGACGTGACCTCGGGGGACCGCGCCGTCGACCTCGCGACCGCCTGGCTGACGCTCGACCGGGAGGCCCGTTGCGGCTTCCGGACAGCGCTGGCCGTCGACGACGAGACCTGGGAGCGGGCCCGCGGCTGGGCCGTCTCGATCGCCTCGGCCCTGCACACCACCTCCGACCCCGCGTTCCGCGCGGTCGGCCGACGTGCGATCGACGCCCTCCTCGACGACCGAGGGCTGTTGCGGCGCACGGACCCGGGGTTACCCTGACCCCCACACATCCGTGCACGTGAAGATCGGAGGGGCCTGATGACCCTCGAGTTCCGCGTCCAGCACGACGTCGCCACCGACGCCTCCCCCTTCCCCAGTCCGCCCGCACGCCGAGGGATCCGCGGCCTGCTCGACCGGTACGCCGTCCACCGCGCGGCCGTCCGGACCCGCCGTGCCACAGCCCGCGTCGAGGAGCTGCACGAGCTCGAGGCGCTGCTCTCCAGCGCACGCGCGGTCATCGAGCGCGGTTGGATCCAGCACGCCTGGTTCGCGTACCTCGACGACCACGGCCGCGTGCGCAAGGCCTCGAGCGCCTCCGCGGTCGGCGTGCAGGGCCGACCGCTCGTCGGCGCCTGCCTCGTCGGTTCGGTCGTCTACGCGGCCGGCGGTCCGACGGCCGTGCACTCGCAGCGGGTCCAGCGCGCCCTCGACCTCGTGTGGAACGCGCTCGCGGTCGAGGAGGGCTCCCCCGTGCTCTGGTGCCCGGCGCCCGACGTGCGGATGGCACGCGTCCGCGACCTGACGAGCTGGAACGACCGGGCCTCCCGGACCTCGGCGGAGGTCGCCGGGCTGCTCCTGACGGCCGAGCGCGTCGCCGTGCACGAGTCGGCGCGCGTCCAGGCGACCGTCCGCGACCCCGGCCTGGCACGATCGGGAGCATGAACGACGAGGTCCCCGACGACGACGTCCCCGAGGTCCGCCCCGCGGCCCCGGGGACGGCCGTCGCCGACCGTGCGGTGACCGGCTCCGAGAAGGAGACGCTGCACCGCTACCTCAGGAAGCACCGGGCGGCACTGCTCGCCAAGGTCGAGGGGCTGGCCGAGCGGCAGGCGCGCTGGCCGTTGACCCCGACGGGCACGAACCTGCTCGGGCTCGTCAAGCACGTCGCGGGCGTGCAGGCCGGGTACCTCGGCGAGGTCTTCGGTCGCCCGCTGCCCGACTCCCCCGCCTGGCTCGAGTCGTGGGAGGGCGACGACATGTACGCGTCCCTCGACGAGACCATGGCCGACGTGATCGCGTTCCACCACCGGTCCGCCGCGCACGCCGACGCCACGATCGCGGCGCTCGACCTCGACGCCCGCGGCGCCGTCCCGTGGTGGCCCGAGGAGCGCCGCGAGGTCACCCTCCACCAGGTCCTCGTGCACCTCGGGTACGAGGTCGCCCGGCACGCCGGCCACGCCGACATCGTCCGCGAGATGCTCGACGGCACCGCGGGCGACGGGGACGGCAACCTCGCCGAGAAGAGCGCCACCGACTGGGTCGCGTGGCGCGAGCACCTCGTCGACGTCGCCGAGCGGGCCGGGCTCCGCGACCTGCGCGCATAGCCGACCCCCGCTCGGTATCGTTACCGTTCTCCCAGGGAGGACGTGCGGCACCACGGTTGACCAGGCGTTTTCATCGCACCTGCTCGGCCCTGACCCGTCGATCCGAACATTTGCAGATGTACAAGAAGCGACGCGCTGCGTAGCTTGGTCCGCGTTCGTGCCCCGATCTGTGGGCACTTCGACCGACCAGGAAGGAGCGCCCACCCGTGTTCCAGTACGTCGTGGAGCGATGGGACCAGATCTGGTTCTCCTCGTGGCAGCACTTCTCGCTGGTGGTCCAGTGCGTCGTCCTCGCCACCCTCATCGCCGTGGTGCTCGCCGCACTCGTCTACCGCATCCCCGGACTCCGGGCCGCCGCGAACGAGGTGTCGACCGTCGGGTTGACGCTGCCGTCGTTCGCCGTGATCGGCCTGCTGCTCGTCCCGCTCGGCTTCGGTGTCGTCCCGTCCGTGGTGACCGTGACGTTCTTCGCCGCCCTGCCGATCCTCCGGAACGCAGTCGTCGGGCTCGGTGAGATCCCGGACACCGTCGTCGAGTCCGCCCGTGGCATCGGCATGAGCCGCTTCCGCACCCTCGTGCGGGTTGAGCTGCCGATGGCGTGGCCGATCATCCTCACCGGCGTGCGGGTCTCCGCGCAGATGGTGATGGGCGTCGCCGCGGTCGCCGCGTACGCGCTCGGCCCGGGGCTCGGTGGCTTCATCTTCTCCGGGCTGTCCCGACTCGGTGGCGCGAACGCCCTCAACTCCGTGGTCGTCGGCACCGTGGGCGTGGTCCTCCTCGCCCTGGTCCTCGACCTCCTGCTCCTCGGCCTCGGCCGTCTGACCATCTCGCGAGGTATCCGTGTCCAGCACTGAACGCAGCAGCACTGAACGCAGCAGCACCGACCAGGCCAGCGCTGCCCACACCGGCACCGCCACCGCCGACCCCGCCGTCACCGGGCGCGGGATCCTGCTCGACGAGGTCACGAAGCGCTACCCCGGCCAGGCGAAGCCCGCGGTCGACGGCATCACGCTCGAGATCCCGGCCGGCAAGGTCGTCATGCTCGTCGGCCCGTCCGGCTGCGGCAAGACCACCACGCTCAAGATGATCAACCGCCTGATCGAGCCCACCGAGGGCCGCATCGTCGTGGGCGAGGACGACGTCACGAACATCGACGGCGACGAGCTCCGTCGGCGTATGGGCTACGTGATCCAGGCCGGCGGCCTCTTCCCGCACATGACCGTCGCGGCGAACATCGCGATCGTGCCGAAGATGCTCGGCTGGTCGAAGGACAAGATCGCCGCCCGCGTCGACGAGCTGCTCGACCTGGTCTCGCTCGACCCGGACACCTACCGTGACCGGTACCCCCGTGAGCTCTCCGGCGGCCAGCAGCAGCGCGTCGGTGTGGCCCGGGCGCTCGCCGCGGACCCGCCCGTCCTGCTGATGGACGAGCCCTTCGGCGCCGTCGACCCGATCACCCGGCAGCGGCTGCAGGACGAGCTGCTCCGCATCCAGGAGGAGCTGCACAAGACCATCGTCATCGTCACGCACGACTTCGACGAGGCCGTGAAGCTCGGCGACTGGATCGTCGTGTTCTCCGAGGGTGCCCACATCGTGCAGTACGACACCCCGGAGCGCATCCTCGCCGAGCCCGCGAACGAGTTCGTGGAGAACTTCATCGGGTCGGGCGCCGGGCTCAAGCAGCTCACGCTGAACCGGGTGCGGGACGTCGAGGTCGAGTCGGCCGTGACCTGCTCTCCCGGCGAGGAGGCGAAGGCCGTCCTCCAGCGCATGCGGGAGGCCGGTGGACACGGGCACGCCGTCGTGGTGGACCGTCGCCAGCGGCCGATCGGTTGGCCGACCCGCCGCCAGGTCGAGCGGCTCGACCGCATCCCGGAGGGCATCGACCCCGACCTGCCCGTCGTCGGCGAGGCCGCGACCCTGAACGACGCGCTCGACACCATGCTCGTGTCGAGCGCCGGCGCCGCGCTCGTCACCGGACGTCGTGACGCCTTCCGCGGGGTGATCACCGTCGAGACCGTCATGGACGCCATCACGAAGTCGCGCGCCGCCGCGGCCGAGGAGCAGGCGTACACCCCGGTCGGCACGAACACGAACCCGATCGAGACGATGCCGTCCGCACCGGCGCCCACGACGGCACCGGTCGCCGACCCGGAGCGCGCCGATGGCTGACGTCGTCGCGACCGGCACCGACCGTCCCACGCGCAGCGCATGGCGCTCCCTCGTCGTGCAGCCGGTGGTCATACTCGTGGCACTGATCGTGTTCGCCGTTTGGCTGAACACGGCCGAGCTGACCGCCACCGAGCGCAGCACCCTGAACCCGGCGGACATCCTCGACCTGACCTGGCAGCACCTGACGCTCACCGCCGAGGCGACGGCGATCGTCCTCGTGCTGGGGATCCCGCTCGGGATCGTGCTGACCCGAGGCTGGCTCCGGAGGGCGAGCGGGGTGGTCCTGGCCGTCGCAAACTTCGGGCAGGCCGCGCCAGCGGTCGGCCTCATCGTGCTGCTCGCGGCGTGGTTGGGCCTCAACAGCTGGTCTGCTGTCGTCGCCCTCGTCCTCTACGCGATCCTGCCGGTGCTCCGCAACACGATCATCGGCATCGAGAGCGTCGACCAGCGACTCGTCGAAGCCGGCCGAGGGATGGGGATGAGTGCCTCCGCGGTCCTCGTCCGGGTGGAGCTCCCCCTCGCCGTACCGGTCATGCTCGCGGGCATCCGTACTGCGCTGGTGCTCCTCGTCGGGACCGCGACGCTCGCCACCTTCATCGGTGCAGGCGGTCTCGGACTCCTCATCACGACGGGCGTGAAGCTGTTCCTCCCGTCGGTACTCATCTCGGGCGCGGTTCTGGTCGCACTGCTCGCCCTCGCCATCGACTGGCTCGGCCGCGTCGTCGAGACGGTTGCCCGACCGAAGGGACTTCGATGAAGCGCATGTGCTCCGACAACACGGTGCTCGACCCTCGGAGGAGCCGACGACGGCCACGGACCGTTGCGGTCGCCCTCGGTGCCCTCGCAGTGATCTCCCTCGCGGGCTGCGGACTTCAGCCGTCCACGGCCTACGTCCCCGGCGTCGAGCCGGCGTCGATCGAACGGATCGAGGACCTCCCAGCCGGGGCCCACGTCACCGTGACCTCGAAGGACTTCACGGAGCAGCTCGTCCTCGGCAAGATCGGCGTCATCGCGGCCAAGGCAGCGGGCTTCGAGGTCACGGACGAGACCAACGTCCCCGGCAGTGTCGCGGTGCGGCAGCTGATGCTCGACGGGGGAGCGGACATGACCTACGAGTACACCGGAACCGCCTGGCTCTCGTTCATGGGCCACTCCGATCCGATCCGCGACGCGGAGGACCAGTACGTTGCTGTCCGGGACCAAGACGAGCAGAACGGGCTCACCTGGCTGCGACCTGCACCGATGAACAACACGTACGCATTCGCGGTCCGGTCCGAAGCGGTCGACGAACTCGATGGCATCACGCGGCTGTCCCAGGTGAAGGACCTACCGAAATCCGAGCGGACGTTCTGCGTCGAGTCGGAGTTCTACTCCCGGCCTGACGGGTTCAAGCCGATGCTCGAGAAGTACGGATTGCAACTCGGCGATGGTGCTGACGGAATTCCTCGCGACAATGTGAGTATCCTTGACACCGGCACCGTCTACACCGCGACGGACCGGGGGAAGTGCAATTTCGGCGAGGTGTTCACGACCGACGGAAGAATCAAGGCACTCGGACTCTCCGTGCTCGAGGACGACGAGCAGTTCTTCCCGAACTACAACGTTTCGCCCGTGCTGAACAGCACGACACTCAAGAAGTACCCGCAACTGCAAGACGTTTACGACCAGATATCGCCGAAGCTCACCGACGCTGTCCTGCAGGAACTCAACCGTCAGGTGGACGTCGAAGGACGGGAGCCCGCCGACGTGGCGCTCGACTGGATGGTCAACGAGGGGTTCGTCGAGCAGCGCTGACGTCCGGCTCGCCTTGTCGTTCCTGGCTCGGGACGGAAGCCTGCCCCGGATCGACCGGCGGCAGGCTTCCGGCCTCATCAGAGCGAGCAGCTGACGTACGGCTTCTCCGCGGACGTGGCCTTGCCGTAGAGCGTGGTCACCGCGAAGTACGTCGTGCCGACAGGGAGGACGTGATCCTTGACCTTCCCTGCTTTCCACTGCAACGCACCCGATCCCCCGTCTTGGATGAGGATCCCTCCGCGCTTACCGGTCGTGATCCCGACCCCGACTCGTCGTGACGAGCCGCAGTACCCTCCGAGAGCGACGACGTTGCAGGTCGTGACGCCGCCGCTGTACTTGCATTCGATCTTCGGGAGCTTGGCGGCACTCGCCGGCGCGGGTGCAATCATGAGCCCCGCTGCGACGACGACCGCGCCGATGATCCCGAACATTCCCTTGCGTGTGTTCATCACTTTCCCCTTCGTGATTGTACGGCAGGGCCGTTCTGACCCCCTCGACCACCCTCGTGCACATTCGCAGAGTCGGCAACCCCAAGCCAGAAATGATGTCCGAACCACATGACTGCGGCAATTCGGCAGATCCGCCGACGTCGCCTTCGAGTGGATGACGAAGGAAGGCTTCATCAGCAAGGGCTGACGCGACCAGGAGACGGACTGGAGGCCCGTGGCGACCCCGCCACGGGCCTCCAGTCCGCGTGTCAGACGGTCGCGATCCGCGACGCCGTGTCGCGGATCAACGCGACCACCTCGGCGCGCACCTCGTCCGCGCTCTCGCCCTCCTGGCGCGCCGCGCTCCGCAGCGCAGTCATGCACATGCCGAGCAGCATCTCGGCGGCCTGGGCGGTGGCGGCCTCCGGCCCCCACGCCGGGTCGCGTGCCAGCACGGTCCGGACCGCGCCGACCATCGCCTCCGACACCGTCGTCATCCGCGTGACCTGCCGCCGCATGAGCTGCGGGAACCGCACGACGAGCTCCTTGCGGGCTGTCCGCTCGGTCTCGTCCGCGAACGTGTCGCCGAACACCAGGAACGCGAGGTCGACGACCGCCTGTGCCGCCGGCTCCCCCGCGACCGCCTCGAGGTGCGCGGCCAACGCCTCCGCCGACAGGTCGAGCTCGGTGTGCCCGAGGACGGCGTCCTCCTTCGAGTCGAAGTAGTTGAAGAACGTCCGGGGCGAGATGTCCGCCCGCGCCGCGATCTGCTCGATCGTGGTGTGGTCGATCTCGTGTTCGAGCGCCAGCGACCGGGCCGACTCGGCGATGCGTCGTCGCGTCTCGATGCGCTTCCGGTCGCGCAGACCCAGTGGCTCGGGCATGCACCGACTGTAGCCGTCGGTGGGCACCGCGGCGGTGACGTGCATAGTGTCGGGTCCGTGGCGGCGTTCGGACGGGACATCGGGGACGGGTGCACGCTGACGCTGCGCGACCTCACGACCGTCGAGCCGCTGCACGACCTCGTCGTCGCGAACCTCGACCGGCTCCGGGCCGCCGAACCCTGGGCGTGGCAGGTGCAGAGCGTCGACACGATCGCCGTGCACACCGAGCACCTGCTCGGCCAGTACGCCATGGACCGGTCGCTCCCGTGCGTCATCCGGTCGGACGACCGCATCGTCGGGGCTGCGTCACTGGCCTTCGACCCGTACCTGGGGCAGGCGTCGCTCGGCTACTGGATCGACGCCGGCCAGGAGGGACGGGGCATCGTCCACCGCGCGGCCACCGTCCTCGTCGGCGTGGCCCGGTTACGGGGGTGCGCGCGGGTCGAGATCCGGACGGCGGTGGACAACGAGCGCAGTCGCCGGCTCGCCGAGCGGCTCGGGTTCGTGCACGAGGGGACGCTGCGGAGCGCGATGCCGCTGGGGTCGCGGCGTGTGGACGTGGCGGTGTACGGGTTGGTGCTCTGAGCGGGCGCCATCGAGGGCGCGGGGGCGCGGGGGCGCGCGGGGGCGCGGGGGCGCGCGGGCGCGGTGGCGCGGTTCGTCTTCGCACAACGAAAGGCAGCGCGCGCCACGGTTCCCCGTGGTTCGGTGTGCCTTTGGTTGTGCGGCGCTCCGCGCTCGGCGGCCGGCGTCGCGCGTCAGCGGCCGGTGGTCACCCCGTGCCAGACGGCGAAGGAGCCGCCGATGACGAGCAGGGCGCCGACGAGCACCCAGATCGCGAGCGCGACGAGGTTGAGCAGGATGCCCCAACCGGCCCGGCCGCGTGCCATCGGCTCCCGTGACCGCGACGCGATGCCGAGGCAGAGCCCGACGATCGGTGCGAAGAACGTCCAGCCCGCCAGCAGCGAGCAGATGCCGAGGACGAGGCTGGCCGTCCCGAGGCCGGTACGGGGAGCAGTCGGGTACGTGGTCATGTCCCCGACACTACGGGCGCCGTGGTGACGCGTCGTCCGCCCGAGCGCTGACCCGGGGTCCGTCGGACGGTTGACGGTCACCCGTCGCCGGTATCGTCGTGGCATGGCCCTGTTCGGACGACGCAGCAAGAACGACGTGCGCGACCGACCCGTGAGTCAGGTCGAACTGAAGCGCGCCGTGGACGAGGGGTTCCTCATCGCGAAGGCCGCGGTCGTCGTGGCGGTGGCGAACCGGATCATCACGAACGCCCTCCGCGACCAGGGGTACTTCGACCACGCGCTCATCGCCGACGCCGCACGCCAGGAACTCCACCGGATGGCCGAGGAGCAGCGGGGGGACGCCGCAAGGATGCGGGAGATCCGTGCCACCTCCAGCAAGCAGAAGGGCCGATCGCGGCACCAGCACGACTACCGCCGCGGTGACGACCACAAGCTCCGCACACGAGAGGCCACGTACGAGGAGCTCGCCGCCCGGCTCGACGCCCGTCGCGACGACCAGAAGTTCGTCGACGGCATCGTGCTGCAGGCCCGGGCCCGCGCGTGGGACGACATCGGGACGACGGTCGTCGGACGTCTCGGCTGGGCACAGCGTCCGGCCGACGACTACGAGGTCGGCCGCGACGAACGCCTGCAGCAGATGCTCGACGAGGACTTCGCCACCCTGCTCGCCGAGCACCCGGTCGGGTCCACCGCTCCCGATGCCGACGAGCCCGACGACGCCGACGGTGACGAGGACGGCTCCGACCCGGCCGACGCCGACACCGCCCGCGCCTGACGACCCGCCCTGAGCGCTCGCCGACGCCCGGGTCCCTAGGCTCAGACCCATGGTGGACGCGGTGGTGGTCGGAGCAGGGCCGAACGGACTCGCGGCAGCGGTGACGCTCGCGCGCGCCGGGCTGAGCGTCGAGGTCGTCGAACGGAACGACACGATCGGCGGGGGAGCCCGCACGGCCGAGCTCACCCTGCCCGGCTTCCGTCACGACGTCTGCTCCGCCGTGCACCCCATGGCCCTGCAGTCCGAGTTCTTCCGCGCGTTCCGCCTCGAGGACCGCATCGAGTTGCGCCTGCCGGAAGTCCAGTACGGCCACCCGCTCGACGGCGGCCGCGCGGGCATCGCGTACCGGGACATCGCCGAGACCGCGGCGGGGCTCGGCGCCGACGGCCCGGCGTTCCACCAGCTCATGGCCCCGCTGGCGCGGCACTCCGACCAGGTCGCCGACTTCGCGACCGACGCGCTCCTGCACGTCCCACGGCACCCGGTGACCGTCGCGAAGTTCGGCCTCCGGGCGCTCGAGCAGGGCACACGCGCCTGGAACGCCCGGTTCCGCGAGGACGTGGCACCGGCGATGGTCACGGGCGTCGCCGCGCACTCGATCCAGCACGTGCCCTCCCTGTCGACGGCTGCGGCAGCCCTGTCGCTCGGCTCCTACGCCCACGCCCGGGGCTGGCCCGTCCCGATCGGCGGCAGCCAGGCGATCGTCGACGCGCTCGCTGCCGACCTCCTCGCGCACGGCGGCACGATCGAGACCGGCCGTGAGGTCACCAGCCTTGGCGACCTCACCCTCGCCAAGGCGGTCTTCTTCGACACGAGCGTCCCGGGCATGCTCCGGATCGCGGGGAAGCAGATCCCGACCCCGAAGCGCGGGGCACTCCGGCACTTCCGGTTCGGCAACGCCGCGGCCAAGGTCGACTTCGCGCTGTCGGGGCCGGTCCCGTGGGAGAACGAGCTGCTCCGGAAGGCGGGCACGGTGCACATCGGCGGGACGCGCGCCGAGATCGCCGCGGCCGAGGGGGCGGTGGCCCGCGGGCAGCACGCCGAGCGGCCCTACGTCCTCGGTTCGGAGCCCACCGTGGTCGACCCGAGCCGGGCTCCGGAGGGGAAGCACGTCTTCTGGGCGTACGCGCACGTGCCGGCCGGCTCCGACGTCGACCAGACCGAGGCCGTCACTCGGCAGATCGAGCGGTTCGCCCCGGGGTTCCGCGACCTCGTGCTCCACGCCGCGAGCCGCACGGCGGTCCAGATGGCCGAGTACAACCCGAACTACCAGGGCGGCGACATCGCGGCGGGGGCGGCGAGCTTCTGGCAGCTCGTCAAGCGCCCGGTGCTGTCGTCGGACCCGTGGCGCATGGGCGGCGGCATGTACCTCGCCTCCCAGAGCGCGGCGCCGGGTCCCGGCGTGCACGGCATGGCCGGTTGGCACGCCGCGAGGAGCGCGCTGCGGCACACGTTCGGCCTGCCCGTCGACGTCGATCTCGCACCGGAGGACTGACCCATGGCGAAGAACGTCCGCATCCTGCACTGCCGGCCCGAGGACGTCTTCGACGTCCTGCGCGACGGCTGGCTGTTCACGACCTGGGTGGTCGGGGCCTCCCGGATGCGCGGGCAGGACCCTGGGTGGCCAGCGGTCGGCACCCGCATCCACCACTCGTTCGGCGTGTGGCCGGTCGTCATCGACGACACCACGACCGTCGAGGTCTGGGCCCCGCCCCGGGCGATGACGATCCGGCCGAAGGGCTGGCCGATCGGCGAGGCCCGGGTCGCGCTCACGGTGGAGCAGCACCGTCGCGGGTGCAAGGTCACGATCGTCGAGAACGCGATCGCTGGACCGGGTTCGTACGTTCCCGACTTGCTCATGCAGCCGGCGATCTGGGTGCGGAACCGCGAGACGCTCCGACGGCTCGGCTGGGTCGCCGCGGGTCGCGCCGGGCGCGATTGAACGATGGACGGGAGGCCCGTGGCGGCGCCGCCACGGGCCTCCCGTCCGGTGGCGACGGACGTCGCTACTCCGCGCGACTGAACTCGCTCGCGCGACGCACCTGGTCGTCCGTCAGGGCGACGCCCGTGTACCGCTCGAACTGCCGCGCTGCCTGCAGGGCGATGACCTCGGCGCCCGTGATGACGTGCTTGTCGGCCGCGCGTCCCGCGCGGACCAGCGGCGTCTCGGAGGGGAACGCGACCACGTCGAAGACGGTGTGCGCGGCGGCGATGCGGGCGTCGGCGAAGGCGAGGGCGTCCTGGTCGTCGCCCCGCATGCCGAGGGGGGTGACGTTCACGAGGACGTCGGCGTCACCGGCGTCGCGCTCGTCGGCGACCCGCTCGTACCCGTACTGCGCCGCGAGGGCCGGTCCGGTCTCGTCGTTGCGGGCAACCACGGTGAGGTGCTCGAACCCGGCGCCGCGGAACGCCGCCGTGACGGCCTTGGCCATGCCGCCGGACCCGCGCAGCAGCACCCGTGAGGCGGTGTCGACGTCGTGGCTCGCGAGCAGGGACGCGACGGCCTCGTAGTCGGTGTTCGACGCGGTGAGGACGCCGCCGTCGTTCACGACGGTGTTGACGGACTGGATCGCCGCCGCGGACTCCTCGATGACGTCGACGAGCGGGATGATCGCCTCCTTGAAGGGCATCGACACCGAGCAGCCGCGGATGCCGAGCGCGCGGATGCCCGCGACGGCACCGGGGAGGTCGGTGGTCGTGAACGCCTTGTAGAGGAAGTTCAGCCCGAGTTCGTCGTACAGGAAGTTGTGGAACCGGGTGCCGATGTTGCTCGGACGGGCCGCCAGTGACATGCAGACCTGCATGTCCTTGTTGAGGATGGGCATGGCGTCAGTCTCCCATGCTGGTGCTGATGGAGCGGTCCATGTCCGCGGACCGGACGCCTGGCGTACCGTCGGGGGCATGGCAGAGCTCCCCGACACCATGCGCGCCGTCCGGTTCTCCGAGTGGGGTGACCGATCCGTCCTGCACGTGGAGGAGGTCCCGCTGCCGTCCGTCGAGCCGGGCCGGGTGCTCGTCCGGGTGCGAGCGGCCGGCATCAACCCGGGGGAGTCCGCGATCCGTCAGGGTCTGTTCGACGGTGAGGACCCGTCGAAGCTGCCGTCGGGGCAGGGCACGGACTTCGCGGGCATCGTCGTGGCCGTCGGCGAGGGTGTGGACGGCGTCGACGAGGGCGAGGAGGTCCTCGGCTGGTCGTGGGAACGGTCGAGCCAGGCCGAGTACGTGTCCGTGCCGGCCGGTCAGGTCGTGCAGAAGCCGCACCGACTCTCGTGGGAGGTCGCCGGCGGGCTCGACATCGTCGCGACCACCGCGGCCGCTGCGGTCCGCGCCGTCGATCCGCGACCGGGAGAGACGGTCGTCGTCTCCGGAGCCGCTGGTGGTGTCGGCGGCTTCGTCACGCAGCTCCTCACGAACGAGGGCATCGACGTCATCGCCGTCGCGTCCGAGGCGAACCACGACTGGCTCCGGTCGAAGGGCGCGCGGCCCGTGGCCTACGGCGACGGTCTGCAGGAGCGGATCACCGAGCTGGCGACGAACGGCGTCGACGCACTCATCGACACGTACGGCCCCGAGTACGTCCACCTCGGCGTCGCGCTCGGGGTCCCGGTCGACCGCATCGAGACGATCATCGCGTTCGAGGCGGCGTCGGAGCTCGGGGCGAAGGCCTCGGGCAGCGCGGACACGGCGGACCCGGAGATCCTCGGGGCGCTCGCGCTGCAGGTCGCCGACGGGGCCATCGAGGTCCCGATCGCAGCGGCCTACCCGCTCGACCGCGTGCAGGACGCGTACGCCGAGCTCGAGCAGCGGCACACGCGCGGCAAGATCGTCCTCGTCCCGTAGCCGTCCGGGGGACACCCCCACCCCGAGATGGTGGGTGGACCGGGTGTCCGCGGTCGTCGGTCGGTCCGTAGCGTGGTCGGCATGAGCACCTTCCTCCGTCCCCGTTCCGGCCGCCTGCTCGCCGGGGTCTGCGCCGGCATCGCCGACCGGCTCGGCTGGTCCCGTACCCTCGTCCGCGTCGTGTGGGTGATCCTGAGCCTGTTCCCCGGCCCGCTCTGGGTCCTCTACGTCGTGCTGTGGATCCTCATGCCGGGCGAGGGCTCGCAGCGACTACGCCGCGTCCGTCGCCGCTGACCGCTGCTGGGCTCCCGTCCGTCCGGACGGGCTAGTGTGGCGGCGTGCCGGTCTCCGTCTTCGATCTGTTCAGCATCGGTGTCGGCCCGTCGAGCTCCCACACCGTGGGACCGATGCGCGCCGGGGCTGCCTTCGCCGCTGCCCTGCCCACGTCGGGCGTCGTCGGGGTCCGGGTCGACCTCTACGGTTCGCTGGCCTCGACCGGCCACGGCCACGGCACGCTCGGCGCGGTCGCCGCAGGGCTGACGGGCGCCGACCCGGAGACGATCGACCCCGACCGGATGGCGCTCGACCTGGCCGACCTCGAACGTACGGGGGTGCTCCGGCTGGCGAACGGGGCGACGGTGCCGTTCCGGCTCGCGGACATCGTCCTCCACCCGCTGACGATGCTGCCGCGCCACCCGAACGGCATGCGGCTGCGGGCGACCGACGCCGACGGGGGCGTGCTCGCCGACGAGACCTACTACTCGATCGGCGGCGGGTTCATCACCCGTGACGGCGAGACCGACGCCGCGGAGGTCGCGGGCGCGGCCATCCCCGTCGACGACCACGTGCCCCACCCGTTCTCCAGCGGCGCCGAACTCCTCGCGGAGTGCGCGCGCTCCGGCCTGCCCGTGAGCGGCATCGCGCTCGCGAACGAGGTCGCGCTCGACACCTCGGAGGCCGCCGTCCGCGAGCGACTGCTCGCGATCCACGCCGTCATGGAGCAGTGCGTCGACCGTTCGGTGCGCCGTACGGGCACGCTCCCGGGCGGACTCGACGTCCGCCGCCGATCGGCCACCTGGTACGAGCAGCTCGTCCGCGACGACCCCGACCACGACCCGCTGTTCGCGATGGAGTGGGTGAACCTCGTCGCGATGGCCGTGAACGAGGAGAACGCCACCGGCGGCCGGGTCGTCACCGCGCCGACGAACGGCGCCGCCGGGATCATCCCCGCGGTCCTGTCGTACGCGCTCACCTACGTGCCCGAGGTCACCCCCGATCGCCGGGACGACGCCGTGGTCCGGTTCCTGCTCACCGCCGGTGCCGTCGGCTCGATCTACAAGGAGCGGGCGTCGATCTCCGGCGCCGAGGTCGGCTGCCAGGGCGAGGTCGGCTCGGCGGCGTCGATGGCGGCCGCCGGCCTCGCGGAGGTCCTCGGTGGGACGCCCGAGCAGGTCGAGAACGCGGCCGAGATCGCCATGGAGCACAACCTCGGGCTGACCTGCGACCCGATCGGCGGTCTCGTGCAGATCCCCTGCATCGAGCGGAACGCGATCGCGGCGAACAAGGCGATCAACGCCGCACGGATGGCCCTGCGCGGCGACGGCGTCCACCACGTGTCCCTCGACCAGGTCGTCGAGACCATGCGGCAGACGGGCGCCGACATGTCGACGAAGTACAAGGAGACGGCGATGGGCGGGCTGGCGGTCAACGTCCCGCTGTGCTGACCCGGACCTCATCGACTCGGCCCTCGCTGACCCGGACCTCGTCGACCCGGCCCTCGCTGGCCCGGATCTCGCTGACCCGCATCTCGAGCCGGGCTTCGGTGGGGACCACCCTCGGCGCACCGTCCGCGTCGAGCACCACGAGCGCGGTCGCACCCGGTGTCGCGAGCTCGTCGACCACGGTGCCGACGAGCCGCTCGCCGCGGTCGTCGTAGCGCACGGTCGCGTTCACGGGGACCTCGTCAGCGGGCACCTCCCGCCACGCGTCGTGGTCATCGATGGTCTGTTGCACCGCTCCATCATCCTCGAATGTCCGGAAGACGCAGAATCGTCGAACCATCGTCACGTTCATCGGCCGCGCGTACGGTCGGCCCCATGACCGAGCACGACGGACACCAGCACCCCGACCGCGACCACCTCGACGACGGCGTCGACATGTCCTTCGAGGAACGTCGGCAGGACACCCTGCGCCGCATGTCCGGGTCCGACGAGCACGACGCCGAGCCCCGGGTCGAGGTGTCCGAGGCGCCGGACGGTGACGTCCGGATCGACGTCGCCGACACCGCTGCGGTCCGTCCGGGGGAGTGACCTTCCGCGGTTCGCTCACCGGCGGTACTGTTCCGTCAGATCCGCGTTCTGCGGACACGGGCACCACCGGACGCGCCCGAGGAGTCGACATGGCTGGGAAGTTCGAGATCACGAAGGACGCGAGCGGACAGTTCTGCTTCCACCTCGAGGCGGGCAACGGCGAGGTGATCGCCGTCTCCGAGGCCTACACGACGAAGGCCGCCGCGAAGAACGGCATCGCGTCGGTCAGGAAGAACGCGCCGGACGCCGAGGTCGTCGAGCTCGACTGACGGCGCGGACGCCGGGGACGGTGGTCCACGGCATGATCGTCCCGTGCACTACGTCCTCCGCCGCGTCGACGGCGGCGTCTCCGCGACGCCCCTGACCGACGCGGGGACCGCCGGGGGCGAGTCGATCCGCCTGGCCGAGCCGGGCCTCCCGGCCTTCGTCGCGGACCACGACGCCGCCGACGTGCGCTGGGTCTGGGACGACACCACACGCTGGTACCCGGACGTGCTCGCGGCTGGCGGACGGGTCGCGCGCTGCGTGGACCTCCGGCTCGACCGCCGCGTCCTGCGGGGCGCGCTCGCGGCGCGCGGGACGGCGCTGCAGGCGTCCCCGCCCGACGCGCTCGACGCGCCACCCGCCCTGGAGGCACGGGTCGCCCAGCCGACGCAGGCCCGGCTCTTCGACGACGCACTGTTCGCCGCGCCGGTGCCGGACGACGCGCTGGACCCGGTCGCCGAGTTCCGGGCGCAGCTCGACGCCGTCGCGTCGTCGACCGCGCCGAGCGCGCTGCGACTGCTCCTGACCGCGGAGTCGGCCGGGGCGCTCGTCGCGGCCGAGATGCTGCACGCCGGACTCCCGTGGCGCGTCGACGTCCACGAGCGGCTGCTCGAGCAGGAACTCGGGCCACGGGTGCCGTACGGCGTCCGACCGCGACGCCTCGAGGAGGTCGCGACGGTGGTCCGGGAGCGTCTCGACGACCCCGGCCTCAACCCCGACTCGCCCGCCGACGTCCTCCGGTCGCTCCGGCGCGCCGGTCTCACCGTGACGAGCACCCGGAAGTGGGAGCTCCGCGAACTCGACCACCCGGTCATCGAGCCCCTGCTCGAGTACAAGCGGCTCGCCCGGCTCCTCACCGCGAACGGGTGGACGTGGCTCGACGACTGGGTCCGCGACGGTCGGTTCCACCCGAAGTACGTCGTCGGCGGGGTCGTGACCGGACGGTGGGCCGCGGACGGCGGCGGGGCGATGCAGCTGCCGAAGGGCATCAGGAGCGCCGTGGTCGCCGACGACGGCTGGAAGCTCGTCGTCGCCGACGCCGCCCAGCTGGAACCCCGGGTGCTCGCGGCGATGGCGGGGGACCGGGCGATGGCGGCGGCCGGCGACGGACGCGACCTCTACGACGGCGTCGTCGCCTCGGGGGCGGTCGAGACCCGGCAGCAGGCGAAGGGCGCGATGCTCGGCGCGATGTACGGCGCCACCCAGGGCGAGGGCGGCCGGCTCGTGCCCCGACTGGCCCGGGCGTTCCCGCAGGCACTGGCACTCGTGGAGCGTGCCGCCCGGGCGGGGGAGCGCGGCGAGCCCGTCACGACCCTGCTCGGTCGGACGTCGCCCGTGCCGGATCCGTCCTGGTTCGAGGCGCGCAACCGTGCGTACGCGGTGGAGGGCACCCCGGCGATGCAGCGGGCCGTGGAGTCGCGGGCCCGGAGCTGGGGACGGTTCACCCGGAACTTCGTCGTGCAGGGAACCGCCGCGGAGTGGGCGCTCGCGTGGATGGGGTCGCTGCGGACGCGCCTCGCCGCACGCTTCCCGGGGCCGGTGACGGCAGGGCCGCACCTGGTGTTCTTCGTGCACGACGAGATCGTGGTGCACGCGCCGGCCGAGCACGCCGAGTGGGTCGCCGACCAGGTGCGGGCGGCAGCGGTCGACGCCGGCCGACTGCTCTTCCGCGACTTCCCGGTGACGTTCCCGCTGAGCGTCGCGGTGGTCGACTCGTACGCCGACGCGAAGGACTGACCCGGCCGCTCACACCGACGACCGGGCAGGGTGGGTCGATGGACCGTACCCACGCCGAGGCACCCGACGAGCACGTCGGCGACGTCGACCTCACCCGGTGGCGCACCCGCGCGGGTCGGACGGTCGCCGACACCTGGGCAGCGCTGGGTCACCGCTACGGGGCGCTCCCCGTCCTCGTGCTCACGCTGACGATCGGCATCGCGGTGGCGGTCACGGCGACGTGGGCCGCGTCCGAGGTGTACGACGCCGTCCGCGCCGGGGACGACGTGGCGGTGCTCGACCGGCCGGTGCTCGACTGGGTGCTCACGCTCCGGTCACCGACCACGGACACCCTCGTCACGTGGTGGACCGACGTGGCCGGCACCGTCGGGATGCCGATCGTCGCCGTCGGGTTCCTGATCGGCTTCACCGTCCAGCGCCGGGCGTGGACCCCGTTGGTCCTGCTCGTCGCGGCGAGCGGTGGCTCGCTGCTCATGACCGTCGCGGGCAAGGACCTCATCGGACGGGCCCGTCCGCCGCTCGCCGACGCGGTGCCCCCGTACGAGCACTCCGCGTCGTTCCCGTCCGGCCACACCCTGAACGCCACGGTGGTGGTCGGCACGATCGTCTACCTGCTCGTCCTGCGGCAGTCCCGGCTGGTCGTGCGGGTGTGGACGATCGCCGTCGGGACGGCGTTCGTGCTGTCGATCGGGGCGTCGCGCGTGTTCCTCGGTCACCACTGGCTGACCGACGTCCTGGCGGCGTGGGCGCTCGGACTGGCGTGGCTCGCGATCGTCGTCACGGCGCACCGGTTGTACCTGACGGCGCTCCGCCGCGGTGCGCGGCCCGTCAGGTCGCCCCGGTAGGTTGCCGGACATGGAGGAACGGGTCTTCGGCGGCAGGTACCGCGTCACGGGCACGCTCGGGCACGGCGGCATGGCGTCCGTCTACCGGGCGGTCGACGAGATGCTCGGACGCGAGGTCGCGGTCAAGGTGTTCCGCATCGGCCCGGTCGACCACGGGGAGCGAGCCCGTGCCGAGGCGGAGATCCAGGTCCTCGCGTCACTCCGCAGTCCGGCGCTCGTGACGCTCTACGACGCCGCGCTCGACGACGTCGACGGCGACTCCTACCTGATCATGGAGCTCGTCCCGGGCAGCGACCTCGCGACGCGGCTCCGCGAGGGGCCCCTCGACACCGTCACGACCGCGCGCGTCGGTGCGCAGATCGCCGAGGGTCTCGCCGCGGCGCACGCGCAGGGTGTCGTCCACCGCGACGTGAAGCCCGCGAACGTCCTGCTCGAGTCCGACGGCACGCACGTCAAGCTCGCCGACTTCGGCATCGCCCTGCTCCGGGACTCCGCCCGGGTCACCGGGACCGGCACGGTGATGGGCACCGCCGCCTACATCGCGCCGGAGCAGGTGATGGGGCAGCCGATCACGGGCAAGGCGGACGTCTACGCGCTCGGCCTGGTGCTCCTCGAGACCCTCAGCGGCAAGCGGCCGTTCCCGGGCAGCGCCGTGGAGTCCGCGACCGCCCGGCTCGCCCGCAGCCCGGAGATCGACCAGCACCTCCCGACCGCGTGGCGCACCCTCCTGCACGTCATGACCGCCACCGATCCCGACGAGCGGCCCACCGCAGCGGAGGCGGCCGAGCGACTCCAGGCTCTGGGGCGCGACGACGTGGCACCGGCGACGCAGCTCCTGCCGGGCGCGCCCGGGGCGATGACCCGCGCCGGTGCCGCCGGTGCCGCCGGAGCGGCGGCAGCCGCCGCGGCGGCGGCACGTCCGGACGACGCGCAGGCCGCGACCGCCCGGATGGACGCGACCGCACCCATGGACCCGGCCGACCGACCGGACGACGCGACCCGCGTGATGCCGGCGGCCCGTGCCTCCCGGTCGGACGACGTGGCGACCACCGTGCTCGGAGCAGCAGGAGCCGGAGCAGCCGGCGCCGGAGCGGCAGGAGCCGGAGCAGCAGGGGCCGGTGGCGGCGCAGCCGGCAGCGCGCCGCCCCGTCCACCGGCCGGCGGACCGGCCGGGCGACCGGACGAGGACGACCGTCGCCGTCGCCGTGGACCGATCGTCCTCGCCATCGTGATCGCCGTGCTCGTCATCGCGGGCATCGTCGCCGCGGTGGCCGCCCTCGGCCCCGGATCGACACCGGCCCCGACCGAGTCGAGCACGACGAGTCCCGACGACCAGCAGCCGAGCACCGAGCCGAGCCAGCCCGAGGAACAGCCGAGCCAGCCGGAGCAGCAGCCGAGCGAGCCCGAAGATCAGCCGAGCGAGCCCGAAGACCAGCCCAGCGAGCCCGCCGAACCGAGCGAGGAACCCTCGGAGGATCCGGTGCCGTCCGGACTCCCCGAGCCGTCGAGTCCGGCGTCGAACCCGGTCGAGGCTCCCCAGGACAGCACGGACACCGCAGCCGACACCGGACCGGGCAACGGGCGTGACACGGGCCCCGGCGCCGGCCCGGGCAACTCCGGCAACGCGCCCGGACACGGCGGGTAGGTTTCCTCCAGTCGATGGAGCAAATAGGCTCGTCGTGTGGATGAGCTGCAACGGAGCGGCGGGCCGACGACGGCCGTCGCGGCACGCAACGGTGTCGGGTACGCCTCGGCGGAGGCCTGGCTGGTCGAACGACCGTCCGGAGCCGACCCGATCGAGGGGGTCGTGCCCGGGTTCGCCGGCCGCACGATCGCGCCCGGCGACGAACTGTCGTGGGTGTGGTTCCCCGAGCGGACGCTGCCCGACGGCCTGACCGAACCCACCGAAGCCGACCTCCCGCACTTCTGGGATGCCACCGCGTTCGGCGTCGACCTCGTCTGCACCGACGGCACACGGCTGAGCGACACGGCACGCGACCAGTACGGCGACGCGCTGACACCGGACGCCCAGGACGCCGCACGCAAGCAGTGGGTCGACCAGTGGAACCGCCGGGCTGTGGACCTCACGCCTCTCGCAGGCCGGGTGGTGGACCGCCTGGAGGCACGGCTCGGCTCCGCCACGCCGCACCCGACCGGCGACGGCGAGCGTCCGGCACTCCGCGGATGGCTCGACGACGTCCGGCTCGGTCCGGCTCGGCCCGCTCCGGAGACGCCGCTCGACCACGTCCGCACGACCCGGGGCACGCAGGCGTCGTCCCGGTTCTCCCGCGGCAACAACGCGCCGCTCGTCGGCCTGCCGCACGGTGGGGTCTTCGGGCTCCCGATGACCGACGCCTCGAGCAACCGGTGGCCGTACGCGTTCCACGAGCACGCGCGGGTCGAGGGCGACCGGGTCCGCCCGGCGATCCAGGGCTTCGCGACGAGCCACATCCCCTCGCCGTGGATGGGGGACCGCGGCGTGTTCCAGGTGATGCCGTCCCCGCTCGACACCCCGGATCCCGACCGGACCGCACGGGCGCTCGGGTTCGACCACGACGACGAGCACGACGGTCCGCACCGCTACCGCGTCGCGCTCGACCACGGCGTCACGGCCGAGGTGACCGCGGGGAAGTTCGCCCTCGGGTTCCGGTTCACGGGCACCCGCAGCGTCGTGCTCGACCACCACGGCCGCGTCTCCGACGTGTCGGTGACGATCACCGACGGGACGGCCGTGGTCGAGTGCGTGCTCGACGACCGGCCGGGCACACCGCCGCACCACGTGCACGTGCGGGTCCCGCGGGTCACCGCCGACCACACGAGCACCGGGCAGGACGAGCTGCGCGGCTGGCTCACGGTCGACGGGGACGTGGACGTGCTGCTCGGCATCTCGACGGTGTCGATGGCGGACGCCCGCGCGAACCTCGAGGCCGCGGGGGACCACGACGCGATGCGCGCGCACGCCGAGGAGCGGTGGACCGCGGAGCTGTCCACCATGTCCTTCGAGGGAGCGACCCCGGACCAGCTGACCGCGCTGTACTCGGGGCTCTACCGGCTGTTCCTCTACCCGAACCGTGCCGGCGAGACCGCCCGGGACGGCGTGCCGCGCCACCGGTCCCCGTACGGAGCGGTGCAGGCGTCACCGATCCGCGACGAGCCCGGCCCCGAGGTCGTCGAGGGGCTGTTCACCACGACGAACGGGTTCTGGGACACGTACCGGACGGCGTGGCCGCTCCTCGGACTCCTCACCCCGGACACGGCGGGCGAGCTCGCGCAGGGCTTCGTCGAGCACCACCACGACGGCGGGTGGACGCCCCGGTGGAGTGCCCCGGGCGCCGAGGACTGCATGACCGGCACCACGAGCGACACCGTGTTCGCCGACCTCGCGGCGAAGGGCATCGACGGCTTCGACCTCGCGGCGGCGTACCGGAGCGCGGTCCGCAACGCGACCGTCCCGCCGCGTGACGAGCGCGTCGGACGGAAGGGGAGCCTCCCGGGTGCCTTCCGCGGCCACGTCGACACAGCGACCCACGAGGGGATGAGCTGGACCCTCGACGCCGCGATCAACGACTGGGGCCTCGCCGTCATGGCGGACCTGCTCGCGCGTCGAGCGTCGACCGACGCCGAACGGGAGCGTCTGCTCGCCGAGCACGAGTGGTTCGCCCGTCGCTCGCTGCAGTACCGGAACGTGTTCGACGCCGAGCGCGGGTTCTTCATCGGGCGCGACCAGGACGGCACCTGGCGGGTCGGCACCGAGTTCGACCCGCGCGACTGGGGCGACGACTACACCGAGACGAACGCCTGGGGCACCGCGTTCACCGCGCCGCACGACGGCGCCGGCATCGTCGACCTGCACGGCGGACCCGCACGGTTCGACGCCGCCCTCGACACGTTCTTCGCCACACCCGAGACCGGTTCGACTGCCCGCTCCGGCTCCTACGGCTTCCCGATCCACGAGATGACCGAGGCCCGCGACGTCCGGATGGGCATGCTCGGGCTCTCGAACCAGCCGGCGCACCACATCCCGTTCTTCCCGATGTTCACGGGGCGACACGACGACGCCCACCGGATCGTCCGCTCGGCCCTGGACCGCCTGTTCGTCGGCTCGGACCTCGGGCAGGGGTACCCGGGCGACGAGGACAACGGCGAGATGAGCGCCTGGTACGTCTTCGCGACGATCGGCCTGTACCCGCTCGCGCCCTCGACGGGGACCTACGTGCTCGTGCCGCCGTCGGTGCGACGGACCGTGCTGCGTCCCGCCACGTCGGACGGTCGCGCCACGCCGACCGTGATCGAGGTCGAGTCCGGACCGGTCGGCGGCTTCGTCGCGTCGGTCACCGTCGACGGGACGCCCTGGGAGGCGGTCAGCATCCCGCACGAGGTCGTGGCCGCGGCGTCGCGCATCGCGTTCACCCTGTCCCCGGAACCCACCGGGTGGGCATCGGACACGCGGCCGGTGTCCGCATCCGCCGTGCACGGGTTCCGGGACACCCCGGTCGACCTCCTGCCAGGGGGGACGCACCCCCTCGTCGACGACACGGGGCGGACCGCGACGGCGCTCGCCGCCGGTGCGTCCGTGACGTTCGAGGTCCCGTCGGCGCCCGTGTCGCTGTACACGGTCACGGTCGAGGCGCCGGGGACGTACTCGTGGGACGTCGCCCTCGGCGCGACGGAGGCGTCGGTGCACGACGCCGAGTTCGCCTGGGCCGGGCAGACGCGGGTCTTCCGGCTGGAGGGCACCGGGTCGGCGTTCACGTTCTCCGCGGTGACGGACGTCGCGCTGACCCAGCTCGAGCTCGTCGCGGCGGACGGACACCGTTGACCCGCCGTTCACCCGTGCGGAGCATGCTCGCCGCATGTCGATGAGCACACCGTTCGATCCGGAGCAGCCCGGCGCGTCCGTCCCCGTGGACGGCTCCGACGCCACCGAGCTCGAGGTGGAGGAGGAGCGTGGCGCCGACGTCGGGCCGGACGCCGGTCCCGCCGCTGCCGACCCGAGCGTCTCGCCGGTCGACCACCACGACGAGGACGAGGCCGGCGGCGGTCCGGTCTTCCGACGGCCGCAGGCAGGCGCCCGGCTCCACCCGGACGACCTCTGACGCGCCTCTTGGCGGATTGCCATGCGCGTCGGGCATGCTCGGCCGCATGTCGATCGCGAACTCCTGGGACCCCTCCGGTGGCCGAGCCATCCCCGAGGACCAGGTGAAGGAAGACGGACTCGAACTCGACGAGGACACGGCTGCCGAGCTCGGCATCTCGTTCGACGTCGTCGGAGGAGCGTCGTCCGACCCGGCGCGCGTGTCGCCGGTGGACGTCGCCGTCCCCACCCCGCCGACGTCCGACTGACGCGGGAGCGCGCCGTCGGGGGCTGCGCCCGCGGTGGCGTGCTCCGGTTCCGCACGACCGAAGTCGTCTCGAACCACGGGGAACCGTGGTTCGACGTGACTTCGGTTGTGCTCGGCGCGGCGACCGCGGCGCGGCGCGGCGACCCCGGCGACCGCGGCGGGCCCGACCGGCCGCCGGCTCAGGGGACGGTGTGCCCCGCCGCCGTGAAGATGCGGTACCACTCCTCGCGCGAGAGCACGACGTCCGACCCTGCCGCCGACTCCCGCACGCGCTGCGGGTTCGTCGTCCCGAGGACCACCTGGAAGTGCGCCGGGTGCCGGGTGATCCACGCCACCGCGATGCCGGTCGGCGTGACGCCGTGCGCCGCCGCGACCTCGTCGAGGACGTCGTTCAGCTCCGCGTAGTGCTCGCGGTCGCCGAGGAAGACCCCGTCGAAGAAGCCCTTCTGGAACGGCGACCACGCCTGCAGCGTGATGTCGTTGAGGCGCGAGTGGTTGAGGATGTCGTTGTCCCGGTCGACGGACTGGTCGAGGCCACCCATGTTCGCCGCGACGCCCTGCGCGATGACGTTCGCGTGCGTGATGCTCAGCTGCACCTGGTTGAACGCGAGCGGCTGGTTCACCGAACGACGCAGCAGGTCGACCTGGCCGGGCGTGTGGTTCGAGACGCCGAAGTGGTGCACCTTGCCCGCGGCGTGCAGCTCGTCGAACGCCTTGGCGACCTCCTCCGGCTCCACGAGGGCGTCGGGGCGGTGCAGCAGCAGGACGTCGATGTAGTCGGTGCGGAGGGCAGCGAGGGATTCCTCGACCGACGACAGGATGTGCTCGTACGAGAAGTCGAAGTACCCCTGTCGGATGCCGACCTTCGTCTGGAGCACGATCTCGGAGCGCTCGGACGGCGAGAGCGTCACGGCTTCGGCGAACCGAGCCTCGCAGCCGTGCCAGCCGCCGTAGATCGCGGCGTGGTCGAACATCGTGACGCCCGCGTCACGCGACGCTGAGTACAGCGAGCGGACGTCCTCATCGCTCATGTCGTTGATCCGCATGAGGCCGACGACGACGTCGGACGCGGTGAGGTCGGTCTGTGGCAACTCCAGTGTCTTCACGGGGTCGATCCTGCCAGCCGGACCATTCCCGCGGCAGGCACTGCCGGTACCCCGTGAGCCGTCAGGCCGACGGCTCCGCGAGCACCACGAGCACTCCGGCGCCGGTCGGCCAGGTCGCGCGCAGGGTCTCGCCGGACGGCACGGGCGACCCGACCACGCGGAGGACGACCAGCTCGCCGTGCCCCGTGTCGATCGTCGTCTCGCCCTCCTCCGTCCGGGTCTCGACCGTTGTCACCGTGGGCGACGACGAAGCCGACCCGCTGCCGACCGCCGTGCTCTCCTTGTCCCACGAGCCCGAGCCGTCCGCGCGCTCGAGCTCGGCCTCGTGGCCGCCGGTCGCGATCGTGCGACGGACCACGTCGGCGTAGACGGGGTCGCCGGTCGCGTCGTACACCCACCGTCGTCCGAGCACCGAGTGGTCCATCTCGGTCACGAGGAACGCGTCGGCCCGGTCGAGCGGAGCACCCCGGTAGGTGAGCGGCGTGTGCAGCAGGCGCCCCGATGGGGTCCGGACGACGATCGTCTCGATGCCGACCTCGCCGTCCGGGTCGTCGAACCGGAAGCGCCCGACGACCTCGATGCCCGCACCCGGCGTGACACCGCTCCAGGGCTGGGTCGGCAGCCAGGCGCCGAGCGCCTCGGCCTTGGACGGTCGGAGTTCCGCACGGTGGATGATCGCCATGCCCCGAACCTACCGAGCAGTGCTCAGTGCACCGAGAACCCCCCGTCGACCGCGATCGACTGCCCCGTGACGTAGCCCGAGCCCGGCCCGGCAAGGAACACCGCCGCCGCGGCGAGGTCGGCGGCGACCCCGTTGCGGCCGACGAGCGTGCGGGCCGCGAGCCGCTCGACGGTCGCGGGGTCGGCGCTGAGCCGGCGGTTCAACGCGGTCTGCACGAAACCGGGCACGAGGACGTTCGAGGTGACCCCCTGCCCGGACCAGGCCTCCGCTTGCGACCTGGCCAGGGCCTCCAGACCGGCTTTCGACACCCCGTACGCGCCGCTGGCCGCGAAGGGGCGGTGCGCCTGCTGCGAACTGATGCCGATGATGCGGCCGTGACCGCGCGCCGCCATGCCCGGCGCGAGCCGCTGCCCGAGGACGAACGGGGCGTCGAGGTTGACGCGCATCGTCGCGTCCCAGGTGTCCTCGTCGAGTTCCGCCATCGGCGGCCGGAGGTTGATGCCCGCCGAGTGCACGAGGACGTCGACGTCGCCCACGACGTCCGCGAGGCCGTGGGCGCCCGCACGCGTCGCGAGGTCCGCCACCACGCCCTCGGCCGAGCCGCCGCCGCTCCGGATGCCGTCGACGGTCGCGTCGATCGTGCTCCGCGTGCGCGCCGCGACGACGACGTGTGCTCCCGCGCCGGCGAGGGCCTCGGCGATCGCGCGTCCGATCCCGGAGCTCCCGCCGGTCACGAGTGCGGTGCGGCCGTCGAGTCCGAAGAGCTGCTGCAGCGACATCCGGCCAGGCTACCGACGCCCCTACGCTGGGAGGGTGCGCGACGACCTGCTCCCCGTGCTCGCCTGCCCCGTCTGCGCCGAGCCGCTCGGCCGTGTCGGCGGACAGGTGGGCTGCGCGGCCGGGCACCGGTTCGACGAGGCCAAGCAGGGACACCTCACGCTCCTCCCCGCCCGCCGTCGAGCCCTGACGGCCGACACCCCGGAGATGGTCGACGCCCGCGTCCGGTTCCTGGGTCGCGGGCACTACGCGCCCGTCGAACGCGCGATCGCCGCGGTGGTCGGAGCATCGACCGCGCCCGGCGTCGTCCTCGACGTCGGGTCCGGGCCCGGGACCTACCTGGCGCATGCGTTGCGCGCGTCGGACGCGAGGCCGGTGGCGGCGTCCGACGCGGCGCCGCGCGTCCGGCTGGGGGTCGCCCTGGACCTCTCGCCGGTCGCGATCCGGCGGGCGGCCCGTGTCCACGAGCGGGTCGGGGCCGTCGTCGGTGACGTGACCGAGCGCCTCCCGGTCGTCGACGGTGCCGCTGCGGTCCTGCTGGACGTGTTCGCGCCGCGCAACCAGGCGGAGTACGCCCGAGTCCTGCACCCCGACGGCGTGCTCGTCGTGGTGACCCCGCGCGTCGGACACCTGGCGGAGCTCGCGGAGGCGACCATCTCGGTCGACCCGGAGAAGGAGCGCCGACTGCACGACTCGTTGTCGCCGTCGTTCGTGCGGCGGTCGTCCGAGGACCTGACGTGGACGATGGACCTCAGCGCCGAGGACGTCCACGACGTGGTGCACATGGGTCCGAGCCACCACCACGTCGCCGCGGACGCGGTGTTCCGACCGACGGTCGTCACGGCTGCGGTGACGATCACCACGTGGGGTCGCTCATGAGCGAACCTCAGGGCATGGTCGTGACCCACACCCGATCGCGCCTCGTCGCCGCCGTCGTGCTGGTCCTCGCCGCCAGCAGCGCGCTGACGGGGTGTACCGCGTCTCCGGAGGGCGCGTTCGGCTGTGTCCCGCGGTTCACGGTGACGCCGGAGCGGGCCGCGGCGGGCGACACGGTGACGTTCGCCACGACGGACGAGTGCGACGTGGACGTGCCCGACGGTGGCTGGCGGATCGCCGTCACCGACCACGGCGCGCACAGCCATGCGGACGTCGCGCGTTCGGACGACCCGTTCGACGGATCGTGGTCCGTGCCCGTCCCGCTGCCCGCGGACCTGGAGCCCGGCGACGCGTCGGTGTCGATCGCGAACTGGGACTACTCGCCGTGCCCCGCGGACGCGAGCTGCCCAGGCCCGTCGCAGAGCTTCACGATCGAGCGCTGAGCGTCACTCGCCCCGGGCTGCCCGCCGACGGGCGGCGTGCGCTCGACCCCGTGCCCGGTCCACCGCGCGCCCGAGCTGCACGAGCAGGAACCCGACACCGACCACGCCCGCGGCGATCGGGGTGACGACGAGTTCCAGGTCGATGCCGGGCGCCCGCCACCAGTCGATCGACCACGCTGCGACGGCCCCGAACAGCAGGACCGCCGCACCGACCCACCAGCCGCGGCCCGGCAGGGTCCAGAAGCCGAACGCCGCGAGGACGACGAGCACCCACGAGCCGAACGGCGCGAAGGACCGGGGGTCGTTCGTTCCGCAGGACGACACCGCGCACTCCCAGACGACGGTGTGCGCGACACCCGCGTACCAGTGGACGAGCAGGCACGCGGCGACGAGGGCGAGCAGTCCGACCGGCGGCCCGGCCCACGGTCGGACGCGGCCGAACCGGGAGCGACGTCGTCGCGCGGCGGTCCACCCCTCGCCGAGCTCGTAGCCGGGCAACGGTCGGTACTCGGGCATCCCCGCACCGTACCCGCTCCGGGTTTCCGTGCAGAAGTGCTCCGGAAAGGCGTCAGCCCTGCGGCCCGGCGACGTCGAGCGCCCAGACGACGCCGAAGCGGTCGCGGAGCTGCCCGGCGAGCGGTGCCCACGCCGACGGTCCGAGCGGCTGCCGCACCTCGGCGCCGTCGAGGAGACCCGCCCAGTACCGCTCGACCTCGGCAGCGTCGTCGCCGTGCACGTACACGTAGAAGGCGTTGCTGCCCTGGTCGTACGGCTGCCCGGGCCAGACGTCGAACGCCATGATGCGGAAGCCGGCCTCGGTCGTCACCTGGCCGAAGACGATCCGGTCGGCCCAAGCGGGCTCGTCGGTGGCGCCCATCGCGCCGTAGGTCATGGACACGACCTCGCCGCCGAAGACGCGGGCGTAGTGGTCGAGGGCCTCGCGGGCCTGTCCGTCGAAGTTGAGGTGGGTCGTGGTCTCGATGCTCATGGGACGAGCATGACCGTCAATGCGGTCAGATCGTGACCGCTTCTCGACGGATACTGGATCCATGCCCGGACCGTCCTCGCGCATGCTCACGCTGCTGTCCCTGCTGCAGGTGCACCGGGACTGGCCGGGCGGTGAGCTCGCCGGCCGCCTCGAGGTCAGCCCGCGGACCCTCCGCCGCGACGTCGACCGCCTCCGCGAGCTCGGGTTCCGCATCGATGCCCTGCGCGGACCGGCCGGCGGCTACCGGCTCGCCGCGGGTGCCGATCTCCCGCCGCTGCTGTTCGACGACGACCAGGCGGTCGCGATCGCAGTGGCACTGGCGGTGGCCCCGGCATCGGGTGCCGACATCGCCGAGGGGGCCGTGCGCGCGCTCGCGACGATCCGGCAGGTGCTGCCCGAGCGGCTCCGGAACCGCGTCGGTGCGGTCGACGTCGTGACCACGGCCGCGCGGACGACCGTCGACCCGGACGTGCTGGTCGAGGTCAGCCGCACGGTGTCCGCGCACGAGGTGCTCCGCTTCGGCTACGGACCGGACGAGCACCCCCGCCGGGTCGAGCCGCACGCCGTGGTCGCGCGGGCCGGCCGCTGGTACCTCCTCGCCTGGGACCCCGCGCGCACGGACTGGCGGACGTTCCGGGTCGACCGCATCACCCCGCGGCCGCCGACGCGGCTGCCGTTCGTGCCGCGGCCGGTGCCCGGAGACGACCCGGCGTCCTTCGTGGCGGCGCGCTTCAAGGGCTCCGCCGTCACGGACGTGTGGCCGTGCACCGGCACCGTCGAGCTGCACTGCGCGGCGAGCGCCGTCGAGCCCTACGTCGACGCGGCGGACGACCTCGTCGCGACCGGCCCGGACCGCTGTCGGCTGACCACCGGTTCGTGGTCGTGGGAGGCGCTGGCGGCTCGGGTCGCGGGCTTCGCCGTGCCGTTCGTGGTGCTGGGTCCTCCGGAACTCCGCTCGGCCACGGCGGTCGTCGCCGACCGCCTCCGCGAGTCGGCCCGTTAGGACCGCGCATGCGTCCGTCAGGACGCCGTCAGGGATCCGTTAGGACCGGCCTGGAGGCGCGACACCGGTCGCACCATCGGTGACGCACCAGGAATGGTGCGGTCCGCGCCGCCCGGTGCCGGGCCCGTGCAACCTACGGAGTCCTCGTGTTCGACGTGTTCGTCGTCGCCGGTGTCCTCGCCGTGTTCGGCGTGGTCGCCCTCATCGCCAAGGGGCTGGAGCGGCTGTGATCGGCATCACCATCGCCGCGGCCGTCCTCGGCGTCGCTGCTGTCGTCTACCTGGTCTGGGCGCTCGTCCGGCCGGAGAAGTTCTGATGAGCGCGGGGGACACCTGGGCGGGCATCGCCCAGGTCGCACTCCTCGTCCTGCTCCTCGTCGTCTGTTACCGCCCGGTCGGTGACTGGATGGTGAGCGTCTACACGCCCGTGCGGCACAGCCGGGTGGAGCGCGGGGCCTACCGGGTCATCGGCGTCGACCCGGACGCCGAGCAGTCCTGGCCCGCGTACCTCCGTGGCGTGCTGCTCTTCAGCGTCGTCGGCCTGCTCGTCGTCTACCTCCTGCAGCGCATCCAGGTCGTGTTGCCGGGTGACCTCGGCCTGCCGAACGTCGGGCCGTCGCTCGCGTTCAACACGGCGGCGTCCTTCGTGGCGAACACGAACTGGCAGTCGTACTCGCCCGAAGCCACCGTCGGGTACTCCGTGCAGGTGGCGGGCCTCGCGGTGCAGAACTTCCTGTCGGCAGCGGTCGGCCTCGCGGTCGCCGTGGCGCTGGTCCGCGGCTTCGCCCGTCGGAAGTCGGGCACGCTCGGCAACGTCTGGGTCGACATCGTGCGCGGCACCGTCCGGCTCCTGCTCCCGGGCGCTTTCGTCTTCGCGATCGTCCTGGTCGCGGGGGGCGTCATCCAGTCGTGGGGCGCCGGCACGGACGTGACCACCCTGGTCGGTGGGACCCAGCACATCCCGGACGGCTTCGTCGCGTCGCAGGAGGCCATCAAGGAGCTCGGCACGAACGGCGGCGGGTACTTCAACGCGAACTCGGCGCACCCGTTCGAGAACCCGCAGGCGTGGACGAACCTCGTCGAGGTCTTCCTCATGCTCGTGATCCCGTTCTCGCTGCCGCGCACGTTCGGCCGCCTCGTCGGTGACGACCGCCAGGGCTACGCGATCCTCGCCGTCATGGGAGCGATCTTCCTCGTGTCGCTCTCGGTGATGTCGATCGCCGAACTCGGGGGAGCCGGCACCGCCACCCACGCGGCCGGAGCGGCGATGGAGGGCAAGGAGATGCGCTTCGGCATCCTCGGCACGACCCTCTTCGGCACGACGTCGACCGCGACCTCGACCGGCGCCGTGAACGGCATGTTCGACAGCTTCACGCCGATCGGCGGGATGATGGCGATGCTCAACATGATGCTCGGCGAGATCAGCCCCGGCGGCGTCGGGTCGGGCCTCTACGGCATGCTCGTCCTCGCCGTGATCACGGTCTTCATCGGTGGTCTGCTCGTCGGACGGACCCCGGAGTACCTCGGCAAGAAGATCCGCGCACGTGAGATGACCTTCGCGGCGCTGTACATCCTCGTCACCCCGACGCTCGTGCTGCTCGCCACCGGACTGTCCCTCGTGATCCCCGGCGTCCGCGAGCAGGTCGTCGGCACGAGCGTCTTCAACCCGGGCAACCACGGCCTGTCCGAGCTCCTCTACGCCTACACGTCCGGCGCGAACAACAACGGCTCGGCGTTCGGCGGGATCACCGCGAACACGACGTGGATGAACTCCTCGCTCGGCGTCGTGATGCTCCTCGGACGCTTCCTGCCGATCGCCCTCGTGCTGGCGCTCGCCGGCTCCCTCGCCCAGCAGGACAAGGTCCCGGCGACCGCCGGCACCCTCCCGACCCACCGGCCGCTGTTCGTCGGCCTCCTCGGTGGCGTGGCGGTCATCGTCACCGCCCTCACCTACTTCCCGGTGCTCGCACTGGGACCCCTCGCAGAAGCGCTCGCACGATGAACGCACCGTCGACGTCCAAGGACCACGCCATGACCACCGCGACCTCCGTGCCGGAGGCGACCACCGCCTCCAGGCCGACCACCTCGTCCGCGTTCGGGCCCCGCCAGCTGGTGGCGGGCCTCCCGGGCGCCCTGCGCAAGCTCGACCCGCGTCTCATGTGGCGCAACCCCGTCATGTTCATCGTCGAGGTGGGCGCAGCCCTCACTACCGTCTCGCTGTTCGTCGAGCCGTCCGCGTTCACGATCGCGATCGCGGTCTGGTTGTGGCTGACCGTCGTGTTCGCGAACCTCGCCGAGTCCGTGGCCGAAGGCCGCGGCAAGGCGCAGGCCGACACCCTCCGCAAGACCCGCTCGACCACGAGCGCCCGCCGGGTCCTCGGGTACGACGCTGCCGACCCGGCCGCCACCGGCAACCAGACCGAGGAGGTCGCGTCCGTCGACCTCGCCAAGGGCGACGTCGTCGTGGTCGTCGCGGGTGAGGTCATCCCTGGTGACGGCGACGTCATCGACGGCATCGCCTCCGTCGACGAGTCCGCGGTCACGGGGGAGTCGGCGCCGGTGATCCGCGAGTCCGGCGGCGACCGCAGTGCCGTCACGGGCGGGACCCGGGTGCTGTCCGACCGGATCGTCGTGCGCATCACCTCGACCCCGGGTGAGACCTTCATCGACCGGATGATCCGGCTCGTCGAGGGTGCTGCCCGGCAGAAGACGCCGAACGAGATCGCGCTGAACATCCTGCTCGCGTCGCTGTCGATCGTGTTCGTGATCGTCTGCCTCACCATGCAGCCCATCGCCGGGCTCGTCGGCGCGACCGTGAGCATCCCGGTGCTCATCGCCCTGCTCGTCTGCCTCATCCCGACCACCATCGGCGCGCTGCTCTCCGCGATCGGCATCGCCGGCATGGACCGTCTCGTGCAGCACAACGTGCTCGCGATGTCCGGCCGTGCGGTCGAGGCCGCCGGGGACATCACGACCCTGCTGCTCGACAAGACCGGCACGATCACGTACGGCAACCGCCAGGCGTCCCGCGTGGTGCCGGTGCCGGGCGTCAGCGAGGCCGACCTGATGGAGGCCTCCGCACTGTCCTCCGCCGCCGACAGCACCCCCGAGGGGCGCTCGATCGTCTCGCTCGCCGAGGCGGCCGGCGTGGCCACCGCACTGCCCGCCGGAGCCGTCGAGGTGCCGTTCACCGCGCAGACGCGCATGTCGGGCCTCGACCTCACCGACGGCACCGAGGTCCGGAAGGGTGCCGCGGCCGCGGTGCTCGCGTGGGCCGGGGCAGCCGACCCGGCCGTCACCGCCGCGATCGACGCCACCGTGGCCGAGGTCTCCGACCAGGGCGGCACCCCGCTCGTCGTCGCCCGTCGCGCGCCCGGTGGTGCCGTCGACCTGCTCGGTGTCGTGCACCTCAAGGACGTCGTGAAGGACGGCATGTCCGCCCGGTTCGCGCAGCTCCGCGAGATGGGCATCCGCACGGTGATGATCACGGGCGACAACCCCCGTACGGCGAAGGCCATCGCGGCCGAGGCCGGCGTCGACGACTTCCTCGCCGAGGCCACCCCGGAGGACAAGCTCGCCCTGATCCGCAAGGAGCAGGAGGGCGGCAACCTCGTCGCGATGACCGGTGACGGCACGAACGACGCCCCGGCCCTGGCGCAGGCGGACGTCGGCGTCGCGATGAACACCGGCACGACGGCGGCGAAGGAGGCGGGCAACATGGTCGACCTCGACTCGGACCCGACCAAGCTCATCGACGTCGTCCGGATCGGCAAGCAGCTGCTCATCACCCGCGGTGCCCTCACCACGTTCTCGATCGCCAACGACGTCGCGAAGTACTTCGCGATCATCCCGGCCATGTTCCAGCTGGCGTTCCCGGGCCTCGCGGCACTGAACATCATGGGGCTGCACAGCCCGTCGTCCGCGATCCTGTCGGCCGTCGTCTTCAACGCGCTCGTCATCGTGGCGCTCATCCCGCTGTCGCTGCGCGGCGTCAAGTACCGCGCCGCCTCGGCCTCGTCGATCCTCGGCCGCAACCTGCTCGTCTACGGGCTCGGCGGCGTGATCGTCCCCTTCATCGGCATCAAGCTGATCGACCTCGTGGTCGGTCTCATCCCGGGGTTCTGACATGTCTCGTTCGTCTTCGTTCCGTTCGATCGGTGTGGCCGTCCGCCTCACCCTCCTCAGCACCGTCGTCCTCGGCGTCGCGTACCCGCTCGCGGTGTGGGGCGTCGGCCAGGCCGCCTTCCACGACCAAGCCAACGGCTCGATGGTCACGAGCTCCGACGGCACGGTCGTCGGGTCGTCGCTCATCGGCCAGTCGTTCGAGGGGTCCGGCTCGGCGCGCTGGTTCCAGTCCCGTCCGAGCGCCGCGGGCGAGCAGGGCTACGACGCGAACGCCTCGAGCGGCTCGAACCTCGGCCCGAACAACCCCGACCTCCTCAAGGCGGTCGAGGAACGTCGTGCCGCGGTGGCGAAGGCCGACGGGGTCGCCGAGTCGTCGGTCCCCGCTGATGCCGTCACCGCGTCCGGCTCCGGCCTCGACCCGGACATCAGCCCCGCGTACGCGATGCAGCAGGTGGCGCGGGTGGCGTCCGCCCGTGGTCTGTCCGAGACGGTGGTGCGGAAGCTCGTCGAGCAGCACACCGAGCCGCGGCAGCTCGGGTTCCTCGGCGAGCCGGTCGTGAACGTGCTCGAGCTGAACCTGGCGCTCACGAAGGCGTCCTGACGACGGTGCCGGTCGCTTCCGCACAACCGAAGTCACCTCGAACCGCGCCGAACCGTGGTGCGGACCGACTTCGATCGTGCGAGGCGCGTCGGCACCACGACCCCGACCACCACCACGACCCCGACCACCACCACCACGACCCCGACGCGAGAGGATGAGCACGTGAAGCGAGGCAAGCTGCGGGTCCTGCTCGGCGCCGCGCCCGGCGTCGGGAAGACGTACACGATGCTCGAGGAAGGACACCGGATGGCCGCCGAGGGCCGGGACGTGGTCGTCGCCGTCGTCGAGACCCACGAGCGCGCCGCCACCGCCGCCCTGGTGCACGGCATCGAGGTCGTGCCCCGGCGGATCGTCGAGCACCGCGGCGTGACCCTCGACGACATGGACCTCGACGCCGTCCTCGCCCGGCGCCCCGACGTCGCCCTCGTCGACGAGCTCGCCCACACCAACGCCCCCGACGGCCGGAACGAGAAGCGCTGGCAGGACGTCGAGGCGCTGCTCGCCGCGGGGATCAGCGTCATCTCGACCGTGAACGTCCAGCACATGCAGTCCCTCGGCGACGTCGTCCGCGAGATCACCGGCACCGTGCAGCGCGAGACCGTCCCCGACGCCGTGGTCCGCGCCGCCGACCAGATCGAGGTCGTCGACCTGTCCCCGGCGGCCCTGCGCGACCGGCTCTCCGACGGTCTCGTGTACCCGGCGGCCCGGATCGACGCTGCGCTCTCGAACTACTTCCGGCTCGGCAACCTCACCGCCCTCCGTGAGATCGCCCTGCTCTGGCTCGCCGACGAGGTCGACGACGCCCTGCGCGCCTACCGCGCCGAGCACGGCATCGACCACCGGTGGGAGGCGCGTGAGCGGGTGCTCGTGGCCCTCACCGGCGGACCCGAGGGCGAGACGCTGCTCCGGCGCGCGGCCCGCATCGCCGCACGCAGCGCCGGCGGCGAGCTCGCCGCGGTGCACGTCACGACGAACGACGGGCTCCGCGTCCGGCACCCCGGCGCCCTCGGGAAGCAGCGGACCCTGCTCGAGCAGCTCGGCGGGACGTACCACCAGGTGGTGGGAGACGACGTCCCGGGGACCCTCGTGCGGTTCGCGAAGTCGATCGACGCCACCCAGATCGTGATCGGGGTCAGCCGGCGGAGTCGCCTCGCGGCAGCACTGACCGGTCCGGGCATCGGGAACACGGTCGTCCGCGAGTCGGGCGACATCGACGTGCACGTCGTCACGCACGAGCGGGCCGGCGGCGGGTTCGCGCTCCCGAAGCTCGGCGGCAGCCTGTCGCGCGGCCGCATCGTCGCCGCGTTCGTCCTCTCGCTCGTGGCGGGGCCACTCCTGACGTGGCTGCTCTCCCTCGGCACGGACCCCGACGCCATCACCGTGGACGTGCTCGCGTACCAGCTGCTCGTGCTCGTCGTGGCGCTCGTCGGCGGTGTGTGGCCCGCGGTGTTCGCCGCCGTGCTCTCCGGACTGAGCCTCGACTTCTTCTTCGTGCAACCCCTCTACATGGTCACCGTCCAGCAGCCCTGGCACCTCGTCGCGCTCGTGATGTACGTCGTCAGCGCCGTGCTCGTGAGCTTCGTCGTCGACCGCTCGGCACGACGCTCGCGCGCTGCCCGCCGTGCCGCCGCCGAGTCCGGACTCCTCGTCGGCATCGCCGGCAGCGTGCTCCGCGGTGACGACGCCCTCCAGGCACTGCTCGACCGCACCCGCGAGGCCTTCGGGTTCGCGGGTGTCCGGATCCGACAGGGCGACGAGGTCCCGGCCACGTCGGGGGAGTTCGGCGACGTCCCGGACGCCACCACGAGCCTCCCGTCCGGCGCCGTCCTGGAGTTCGCTGGCGCACCCGACGACCCGACCCAGCGCCGGCTGCTGCGCGTCGTCGAGCAGCAGCTCGACGCTGCGGTCGAGCACCGCGAACTGACCCGCACGGCGATCGACGCGGAGCGGATCGCCGCGGCGGACCGCGTGCGCAGCGCCATCCTCGCGGCCGTCGGCCACGACGTGCGTCGGCCGATCGCGGCCGCCTCGGCGGCCGTGCAGACCCTCCGCGCCGCGGACATCACCCTGTCCGACGCCGACCGGGAGGCACTGCTCGCGACCGCCGACGAGAGCCTCGGACACCTCGCGGTGCTGTTGGCGGACCTCCTCGACGTCAGCCGCGTGCAGGCGGGAGTGCTCGCCGCCCGGCCCGTTCCCACCGCGCTCGAGACGGTCGTCGCGCCCGCCCTCGACGAGCTCGAACTCGGGCCGGAGGACGTCGACCTCGACCTGCCCGCCGACCTGCCGCCCGTCCTCGCCGACCCCGTGCTGCTCCAGCGCGTCGTCGTGAACCTGCTCGCCAACGCCAGCCGCTACGCCCCCGAGGGCACCCGCGTCCGCGTCGCCGCGAGCGCCTTCGGCGGCGGGGTCGAGCTCCGCGTCGCCGACCACGGTCCCGGCATCCCGGAGGACCGCCGCGGCGAGGTGTTCCAACCGTTCCAGCGGCTCGGCGACACCGACAACGACACCGGACTCGGCCTCGGACTCGCACTCGCCCGCGGGTTCACCGAGGGCATGGGCGGCACCATCGAGGTCGACGACACCCCCGGCGGCGGACTCACCATCGTCGTGCGGCTGCCGATCGCCGGACACGTGGGGGTGTCGGTCCTGTGAGCACCAAGGTCCTCATCGCCGACGACGACGCCCAGCTCGTCCGGGCGCTCGCCGTCACCCTCGCCGCCCGCGGGTACGACGTCGTCACCGCGCGGGACGGCCGGGCCGCGCTCGACGCCGTCATCACCGAACGCCCCGACCTCGTGCTGCTCGACCTCGGCATGCCCCGCCTCGACGGCATCGGCGTGCTCGAGGGCCTCCGCGCCTGGACGCAGGTGCCGGTGCTCGTGCTCTCCGGCCGGACCGACTCGTCCGACAAGGTCGACGCACTCGACGCCGGCGCCGACGACTACGTGACGAAGCCGTTCCAGATGGACGAGCTCCTCGCCCGGCTCCGTGCGCTCGGCCGTCGACAGGCCGCGGTCGCCGCGTCCGCCGGGGGAGCACCGACCGTGGCGATCGGCGACCTCGTCGTCGACCTCGTCGCCAAGCAGGTGACCCCGCCCGCGGGTCCCGCGATCCGCCTCACCCCGACGGAGTGGCGGCTGCTCGAGGTCCTCGTGACGAACCCCGACCGGCTGATGACCCGCGAGATGCTCCTCACCGAGGTGTGGGGACCGTCGCACGGCAACGACTCCGGGTACCTCCGGCTGTACATGGCCCAGCTCCGGCGGAAGCTCGAGCCGGACCCCGCGAACCCGCGCTACCTCGTCACCGAGTCGGGCATGGGGTACCGCTTCAGCCCTGGCCACGCGTGATGGACCTCCGCTGAGTGAACCCGGAGGACGTCGTTGTGGCGCGGGCATAGCAGCGTCCAACCTCACGGTCGCCAGCATCGGAGCACCGGTGTCGACTACAGGCCTTCTCCAACGCGTCGACTCGGTCGTCATTGACCGACATGAAACCTCCGACAGACGCCTCTCTCCGGATCGTGCAGCCGTTCTTCGATTACATTCTCGAAACGGAACAGGGAGCGCCGGATCGAATGTGTTCAATCAGCTGATCTATGTACTGTTCTGCCTTGACGTTATCTAGGAGCTTATTTCGGGGCTCGGCAGGGTGTGCCCACATCACGGCGGTTGCGTGGGAATCGACTCCTGCGGGACGTTCAAGCGCGGCTAACTTGAGGGCTTGGTCATCTTGACCTAGCCGGTGGTGGGCCAAAATGCGATTCCCGATATTGACAAGCGAGTTGCCCTGCCTCATTGTGGCCGCATGGCGCAGCGTCCCAAGTGCTTCGGCGTCATCTTCGGCCATCTGACAGAAGCCAAGATTATTCCAGGCACCGTGATCGGTGGGAAGCATCTTCGTCAATCCCTCAAATATGCCGATGGCATCGCGCCACTCCTCGTTCATGAGCGCATGCTTCGCTGGATCGACGAACAGATCAGGGCGAATCGGCTGTGCGGGGACGTGCTTAGGCCGACGGCTACTGATTGCATCCAGTGCTCGTTCCGCTATCAACGCGCGGTCCATCGGGCGCTCGGCAAGAATCAACGCCGGGCAATCCGAGTCTTCATAGCCGCTGAGATGCCGCCATTCGAGTGTCAGAGAGCTAGACATCCAGTGATCGACGTTAGTTTGAGTGAATCGGTCACTCAGCCACTTAGCCACTTCGTCCCTAGGACGGAGGGGAAAGGCGCCGAATGTGCTTACATGCTCCGGTGCTTCAGAACCCAGTGCGGCTTCGAGGTTCGTCTCGAAAAGATGTGCCAACCAAGACCCGATCCTGTGAAGGGAATCGGGCCTCAATGCATAGCTCAGAAGAGGATCACTCTCAAGGAGGGCGTCGAGCATATCATCGGTGACTGATTCCGATAGGAGCGGACCTAGAATGCTGCGTGCAAACGCTGTCGTAGACACCCGTCGTTGGGGCTTGTCCGCTCCTAACCTCTTGTGCCAGGAGTCGGAGGCCGCGCCGAGTACACCTGTCCAATCCGCTTGCAACTTTGATTTCAGACCATCGCGCAAATGGACACCGGAACCGAAGGGAGTGACGCCGCGCTCGACAAGAATCGGAGTCACTACAGAAAGAGCTACGGTCACGGCAAACCCATCTACCAATCCGCCGGTGGCTATCCGTTCGATCGGAAATTGCCTTCGTTCCAATTCCCCCCAATAGGCAAGGCCTTCACCAGTATTTGAGGAGCCCTGGAATGCTCCACCAGTGATTAGGTCGCGCAAACCGAGCAGCAGAGAAGTTGTTGGTTGCGCGAATAGCTCGAGACCCTTGTGTTGCAGACGGATCTCTGCCGCATCGAAGCTTTGCTCGCCGGCCAGCACTCGGCCTGGTAACTCCCGCCCCAGGAGCACGAGTCCACCGACGTTTTTCGCGCGCACCCTCCTGGGAGCTGCTCCGCGCGCCTGTGCGATGTCTCGACATTCCTCGCCGCAGGACGGCCTTCCATCCTGTATCGAGAAGAATGGGCAGGAAGGAGTGAGATTAGGCAGGGTGCAAGAGTCCGAATAGGAGATCAACGCATCTAGAAGGATGCGTTGTTCCTTGTCTTTGTCGTCGTTCATCGTGAATACTTTTAAGGATGGGGCGTGATTGCAACGATTGTAATAATTCCTGCGCCGGGACCGTAATGCCAGAAGATTCGCCAAGCTGAGGGGGTGTTGTTCTCAACATACGAGTCCCACACTTCCTCGTCATCCGAACCCTTCAGGGACGAATATTTGTGTGAGTTGAGCGAGGGATATCTTGGGTCCACTTCGAGCCGTGCTAGGGCTCTACGAACTTTCTTCAAACGCACTTTGTCTGACGCGCCTGATAGCGAGTCGAGGTTATCCCTCGCTTCCTGCGTGAATCGCAGCGAAAATGCCATCAGTAGGTCTTTTCTTCGTCTTCGTCTTCGTCGAGATCGGCAGCGAACGAACCTAGGTCGAACGTCTCCCCTTGTGCGCTCTGTGCCAATCCGCGAGCCAGTGAGCTTCTCACGAGCTCGTTTTCCCAGACTAGGAGCTCGCGCTTGGGTACGGAGACGAGCGGAGTAAGCAGAATCGAGCCATCGTCGTTTACTGCGACAGCGTACCGGTCATCTCGGCGAACGCCAGCCTTACCCGCTGGGATGCGGGCGCGGTCGTCAGCGACAACTTCGCCGACTGGCTTGAACCCCGTGTGGTTGTCCATAAGTCCTCCGTGTGGGTGCAGCCCCGATGGGGCAGTGCCCCATTTAAGCAGTTCACGATGTGTGCCGCCTGTCCGCCAAAAGGGGGACATCAGGCGGCGGGTGGTGTCGGGCAGCGTCTGCTGCCCGGAAACCACGTGTCGTCACGTGCGATCTGGTAACGCTTTCCGGCGCACGAGGCAGCTCGCCCAGGAGGTGGCGTGGAGCCGCCCGCTGTAGCGTCCCCTCGTGACGATCGAGCTGCGCCGGGTGACCGCCGAGGACTGGGCAACGTGGCGCCCGGTCCGGCTCGCGGCGCTCGCCGATGCCCCGGACGCGTTCGGCTCACGACTCGACGACTGGCGGGACGCTCCGGAGCACCGCTGGCGGACCCGGCTCTCGCTCCCGGGAGCGATCGACCTCCTGGCGGTCGACACGGACAGCGGCGACGGTCGAGCGATCGGGATGGCGAGCGGGGTCCCGGACGCCGACGACCCGCACCGCGCCGAGCTCATCTCGATGTGGGTCCAACCGGTGGCCCGTCGCCGCGGGGTCGCCCGTCTGCTGATCGACGCCGTCGCGGACTGGGCGGCCGAGTGCGGCTCACACGAACTCGTGCTCTCCGTGATGCCCGACAACCGCGACGCGCAGGAGACCTACGCCCGCACCGGGTTCTCGGTGACGGACGAGCCGGGGGACGTGCTGCCGGACGGCCGGCGCGAACTCGTCGTGCGACGCGACCTGGAGGAACGATCGTGAACCGAGCACTGCGCATCACCGCGTGGATCGTCGCAGCCGTGGTGCTGGTCGCCGTGGTGTTCCTCGTGTACGCCAACATCGTCATGCAGGGGACCCGGAGCGCCGCGCTGCAGGTCTGGCGTGACGACCGGGTCGCCGTCCGTGACGCCGGCGACTCGATCGTGATGACGCCGACCGGGCAGGCCGACGGCAAGGGGATCGTGTTCATCCCCGGCGCGAAGGTCGACCCGTACGCGTACATGGCGACGTTCCGGCAGGTGGTCGCGACCGGGACGACGGTGGTGATCACGAAACCGACGCTCAACCTCGCCTTCTTCGACACCCGGCCGCTCTCGACGTTCGAGGCGCACGCCCCGGAGGTCACGACGTGGGCCGTCGGCGGACACTCCCTCGGCGGTGTCCGCGCCTGCCAGCTCGCGAAGGACGCCGACGGGCTGCTGCTCCTCGGGAGCTACTGCGCGAACGACATCAGCCGCTCGTACATCCAGGTCCTCAGCGTCTCCGGCTCGCGTGACGGGCTGTCCACCCCGGCGAAGGTCGACGCGGCCCGGCACTTCCTGCCGTCCACCGCCACGATGGTCGAGGTCCAGGGCTCGAACCACGCGGAGTTCGGCGCGTACGGCGATCAGCCCGGTGACCGTACGGCGACGATCTCCCCGGCCGAGGCCCGCGGCGAGATCAGCGCGGCGGTCGAACGGTGGGTGGCGCGCACTGCCCCCGGGGACCGACCTGCGCTGACGGCCATCCGCACCGCGTCGACGGCGAGCGGCGGCACCAGCCCGACCGCTTCGACGTCCGCGATCGGCACCCACGCCGGCCGGTAGCGGTTCGTCGGCGAAGCGCCGGCTCGCTCCGGCGCGTCGGTCGCCAGCGCGGGCACACCCGGTCCGGCCTCGACGTGGAGGTACACGGCGGGCGCAGTGCGGTCGAGGCCGACCGGTAGGAGGGCGACCACCTCGCCGTCGAGTCCGGTCTCCTCGCGGAGCTCGCGGAGACAAGCCCGCTGCGGGGTCTCGCCTTGCTCGACGCCCCCGCCGGGCAGGACGGCGTAGCGCCGTCCGTCGCGCTCGCGGAGGACGACGAGCACCCGGCCGTCGCGGACCGCGACGGCGGCCGCGCGGAGGCGGAGCGGACCTGGAGCAGACACGTCGTCACCGTACGCCGCGTCGAGGAGGTGAGCCGTGCCTCCCGGCCGATGACTCGCCCTGGCGACTGCAGCCGGTGGCTGGCAGCATCGGCGCATGGCGTTCCTCGTCCTCCTCAACGGCATCCCGGCGAGCGGCAAGTCGACGGTCGCCCGCGCGTGGGCCGAGCGGCACGCTCCGGACCTACCGGTGGCGTTCGACATCGACGTCCTGCGCGCCATGATCGGCGGGTGGCGGACGGCACTGCGTCCTGCCGGGGAGGCCGCGCGGGTCATGGCCACGGCGGCGATCGGGGCACACCTGCGGTCCGGCCGGGACGTGATCATTCCCCAGTACGCCCGCCGGGCCGACTTCGTCGACGACCTCGCCGCGCTCGCCACCGACTCGGGAGCGGTGTTCGTGGAGCTCGCGTTGCGCGCCGACGCGGCGGAGGCGGACCGTCGCTTCGCGACGCGGGCTGCGGAGGGACCGAGCGTGCACGGTGACCTCGGCGGCGACCGGATGGTGGACGTGCACGTCGGACTGGAGGCATTCCTCGCCACCCGTACCCGCGTCCAGCGGGTGGGCGGTCCGGACCAGGGCGTCCCGGACGTCGTCGACGAGATCGACGCGGTCCTCGCCGCGGTGGCGGCGGGCTCCGTCAACGGGTGACGTCGGTCTCACGGGTGTGCGACGAGCGCCGTCGCGTTGCCCGTGCGATGAAGTACAGCACGACGCCGACGGCGAGCAGCAGTGCGGCGTACAGCCACACCTGCCCGCTCTGCTGCGTGAGCAGCAGCACGCACGACGCGACGCCGAGCACCGGGACGAACGTCCACACCCGGAAGTGGTCGTGCTCCACGCGGTCGCGGCGGAGGACGAGGACGGCGACGTTCGTGCTGATGAAGACGAACAGGAGCAGGAGCACGACGGTCTCGGCGAGGGTGCCGACGTCACCGACGAGGGTGAGGAGCATCGCCACGACGGTGGTCGCGACGATGGCGGTCCACGGGGTCCCCCGGTTCGGGAGGACCTTCGCCAGCACGGCGGGCAGGAGTCGCTGCTCGGCCATGCCGTACGTGACGCGGCTCGCCATGATCATCGTGAGCAGGGCGCCGTTCGCCACCGCGACGAGGGCGATCAGGCTGAACACCCAGTCCGGGATCGGGACGCCCGAGGCCGAGACCACGGCGAGGAGCGGACCGGACGAACCCTCCAACTCGGAGGCGGGCAGCGCGATCGCGCTGGCGAGTCCGACGAGCACGTAGACGACGCCGGCGGTCGCGAGGGCGCCGAACAGGGCGTTCGGGTAGACACGGCGGGGTTCGCGGACCTCCTCGGCGACGTTGGCGCTCGTCTCGAAGCCGACGAACGAGTAGTAGGCGACGATGGCGGCGCTCAGGGTCGCGAGCGCCGGGTTCGCGTCCGCCGGGAACGCCCCGACGCGGCTCACGTCGCCGCCTCCGGCGCCGAGCATCACGGCCACGACGACGATCACGATGACGAGGCCCGACACCTCGATGATCGTCATGACGACGTTGCTCTTCAGTGAGTCCGAGATGCCGCGGGCGTTGAGGCAGGCGATGAGCGCGAGGAAGACGATCGCGGTCGGCACGGGTGGCAGGTCGACGAACGTGCCGAGGTAGTCGCCCGCGAACGCGAGGGACAGCCCGGCGGCGCTCGTGACCCCGGCGGCGAGCATGCTGAACCCGACGAGGAACGACACGAGGGGCACCTTGTACGCCCGCTCGGCGAACACCGCTGCGCCGCCGGCCTTCGGGTACTTCGTGACGAGCTCGGCGTAGGAGCCCGCCGTGAGCAGGGCCAGCAGCAGGGCGAGGACGAGCGGTGCCCAGAGCGCCCCACCGACGTCCTCCGACAGCGTCCCCATCAGGGCGTAGATGCCGGCGCCGAGGACGTCGCCGAGGATGAACAGGTAGAGGAGCGGGCCGGTGATCGCCTGGTGGAGCTTCGACTCCGGCTGTCCCGGAGCTGAGCGTTCGGCGGTGTCGCTGGTCATGGTGGTGCCTTCCGTCCCCGTCAGGGTGTCCGAGTGCTCCCGAGCGGCCTCACCGGTCCGTCCGCATCGCGCGGAGCCCTGCACACTCCGCTCTCGGTGAACTCTCTCCACACATCGGCGTCGCGCCTGAGTGCACCGGCGGGAGCGGTCCTAGAGTGGGCGCATGACCGCACCGGACCGGCCCACCCCCGCCCGCCTCGCGGATCAGCGCGCGCTGCTGTTCGACCTGGACGGCGTCCTCACGCCGACCGCCGAGGTGCACATGCGCGCGTGGAGCCGCCTGTTCACGCCGTACCTCGCCGCGCACGGCGTCGCGCCGTACACCGAGCAGGACTACTTCGACCACATCGACGGCAAGCCCCGCTACGACGGGGTCCGGTCGCTGCTCGCGTCGCGCGGCATCGACCTGCCGGAGGGCACCCCCGACGACGACCCGTCGGCCGACACGGTCTGCGGCCTCGGCAACCGGAAGAACGCCGAGTTCACGGCCGAGCTGGACGAGCACGGGGTCGAGCCGTACCCGGGCTCGCACCGGTTCCTCGTCGCCGCCATCGACGCCGGCTACTCGGTCGCCGTCGTGTCGAGCTCGGCGAACGCGGTGTCGGTGCTCCGCACGGCGGGCATCCTCGAACGCTTCCCGGTGATCGTCGACGGCCTCGTCGCCCGGCAGGACGCGCTCGAGGGCAAGCCCGCGCCGGACACCTACCTCGACGCCGCGAGCCGCTTCGGACTCACCGCGGCCGAGTGCGTGGTCGTCGAGGACGCCACGAGCGGGGTCGAGGCCGGCCGCAACGGCGGCTTCGGACTCGTCATCGGCGTCGACCGCGGAGCCGGCGCGGACGCACTGCGCGCCCACGGTGCCGACGTCGTCGTGCAGGACCTCGCCGACCTCGTCGACGACCTCCGCCCCGTCCCCACCCCCGCGACCTGACGGACGGCGGCCGTTCCCGGGCCGCCACGACCCGCCCCCACACCTCCCTCCCCCACGGAGCAGCATGAACCCCATCACCTCGGACCCGCTCGACCGCGTCCGCTACCCGATCGACGAGTGGGCGCTCGTCGAGACCGAGTACACGCCGGACGAGCAGGGCGTGGCAGAGACGAACTTCGCGGTCGGCAACGGCTACCTGGGCCTCCGCGGCAACCTCGACGAGGGCCGTGGCGGCGTCCAGTACGGCACGTACGTCAACGGGTTCCACGAGACCTGGCCCATCCGGCACGCCGAGGACGCCTTCGGCTTCGCGAAGACCGGGCAGACGATCATCAACGCGCCCGACGCCAAGGTGATCCGGCTCTACGTCGACGACGAGCCGCTCGTCCTGGCCGAGGCCGACATCCTCCGGCACACGCGCCGCCTCGAGTTCCGTGGCGGCTACCTGTTCCGTGAGACCGAGTGGTCGACACCGTCGGGCAAGCGCGTCCTCATCCGGTCGCGCCGCCTCGTGTCGTTCACCGACCGGCACCTCGCCGTCATCGACTACGAGGTCACCGTCCTCGACGCCGACGCCTCGATCCTCCTCTCCAGCCAGATCCTCAACCGGCAGGACGTCCAGGACGAGTACCACGCGGGCATGCGCGCCGCCGCGAACGCCTTCGACCCGCGCAAGGCCGAGGCGTTCACCGAGCGCGTGCTCGAACCGAAGCTCAAGCGCAGCACGGGTGCGCGGTCGCTCCTCGGCTACCAGGCCGCGAGCTCCGGCATGACGATCTGCGTGGGCGTCGAGCACCACCTCGAGACCGACAACTCGTGGGACGAGTCGTCGTCGATCGAGGACGACCTCGCGAAGCACGTGTACCGGGTGCAGGCGCGGGCCGGCGTCCCGATCCGCCTCGTGAAGAGCATCGTCTACCACACGTCCCGCGGCGTCCCCGCGCGCGAACTCGCCGACCGCTGCGACCGCACGCTCGACCGTGCCCACGCCGAGACCGTCGACGACGTGTTCGCCACGCAGCGCGCCTGGATGGACGACTACTGGGCACGGAGCGACGTCGAGATCCCCGGCAAGCCCGACGTGCAGCAGGCCGTTCGTTGGAACCTCTTCATGCTCGCGCAGGCGACGGCCCGCACGGACGGGCACGGCATCGCCGCGAAGGGCGTCACCGGGTCCGGGTACGGCGGTCACTACTTCTGGGACATGGAGATCTACGTCCTGCCGTTCCTGTCGTACACGGCACCGATCGTCGCGCGGAACGCTCTCCGCTTCCGTTACAACATGCTCGACGCCGCCCGCTCCCGGGCGCGCGAGCTGAACCAGCACGGGGCGCTCTTCCCGTGGCGGACGATCAACGGCGAGGAGTCCTCGGCCTACTACGCCGCCGGCACCGCGCAGTACCACATCGACGCGGACATCGCCCACGCCCTCATGCAGTACGTGCGAGCCTCCGGTGACAAGGAGTTCCTCAAGCGCGGCGCGATCGACATCCTCGTCGAGACCGCTCGGCTGTGGGAGGACCTCGGGTTCTGGCGGTCGAACGGCGACAAGAAGTTCCACATCGACGGCGTCACCGGGCCGGACGAGTACACGACCGTGGTCGATGACAACCTCTACACGAACGTCATGGCCCGGGCGAACCTCTGGTCCGCCGTGCAGGCCTGCCGTGAGCTCGCCGTCGACGACCCGGAGGAGTACGGCCGCATGGTCCGGCGCACCGGGCTCCAGGAGGACGAGGTCCAGGGCTGGGAGCACGCCGCCGAGTCGATGGAGATCCCCTTCGACCCGCACCGCGGCATCCACCCGCAGGACGCCCAGTTCCTCGACAAGGAGCTCTGGGACCTCGAGAACACGCCGGAGTCGAAGCGGCCGCTGCTGCTGCACTACCACCCGCTCGTCATCTACCGGTTCCAGGTGCTCAAGCAGGCCGACGTCGTGCTCGCGCTGTTCCTGCAGGGCCACGAGTTCACCGCGGCGGAGAAGCGTCGCGACTTCGACTACTACGACGCGCTGACCACGGGCGACTCGACCCTGTCCGCCGTGGTGCAGTCGATCATGGCGGCCGAGGTCGGCTACTGCGAGCTCGCCGAGCAGTACTTCCAGACCGCCCTGTACGTCGACCTGGCGGACCTCCACGGCAACACGGCGGACGGTGTGCACATCGCGTCGACGGGCGGCATCTGGGGAGCGCTCGTCAACGGGTTCAGCGGCATGCGGGACCACGGCGGGCGCATGACGTTCAACCCTCGGCTGCCGCGGACGTGGGAGCGCATCACCTACCGGCTCAACGTGCGGGGCTCCCGGGTGAAGGTCGACCTCGAGCAGGACACGCTGACGTTCACCGTCGAGCAGGGCGAGGGCCTCACGGTGTGGGTGCACAACCAGCAGTGGGACCTCTCCGCCGCGGAGCCCACGGTCGTGCCGTTGCCGCACCAGGGGCCGCGGATGACCGGTCGGGCGCCGACGACGAGCGACATCCAGGGCACGCTGCGTGCGGACGGGTCGGTCATCACGGCATCGATCCCGACGATCTCGCTCGAGCGGCAGTTCGAGGTGGACGAGACGACCGCGTAGCACCGGCGGTCGGCCTGGAGGCCCGGGGCGCGTCCGCCGTGCGGGCGCGCGTCAGCGGGTGGTCACCACCAGTTCCACCTTCGCCCGATCGGCGTCCTCGAGGAACGCCGCGTGGTGGTCCGGTCCGCCGGCGTACGGGTGCCGGTCGGCGTAGAGGTGCGTCCACCCGTGCGCCGGGGCCGCGTGCCAGAGGCGGTCGACGTCGGCCGGGGTGCCGGCGTGGAACGCCAGGTGGCTCAGGCCGGGTCGGCGCCGGTCGTGGGTGCCGTCGAGCGGTGCCGCCTCGAGGACGACGTACGTGCCGCCCGCGATCCAGCTCCGTCCGCGGTCCCACCGCTGGTACGGCTCGTACCCGAGCTCGCCGAGCAGCCACCCCCACGTCGGCACGGCTCGATCGAGGTCGGCGACACGCAGCTCGACGTGGTGCAGCGCACCACGTCGGGCGCCGTCGGGGACGCGGGTCACAGGAGCTTCCGGAGCGTGTTCGTGTTCCGCGTCGTGGTCGTGCGCTTGAACCGCGCCGCTGCCGCACGCTTCGCGAAGGCCGTGTCCGTGCTCGACCCCTTCGGGCACGACCAGTACACGACGCCGTCGCCCCGGGCGACCCGTTCCACCGGATCGTCGGGCGTGCGGTCGGCCAGCAGGTCGTCGAGGGCCGCTGTCTCCGACGCGAAGACGACGTAGTCGTGCCGGTCGGGCGCGGAGGGGAAGGGGAACCCGTCGACGATGCCCGCCAGGTCGTCGTGCCGGAGCAGCACGATCCAGGCGTCGTACCCGAAGCGGTCCCGGAGCGCGTGCTCGACACCGGCCTTGATCGCGGTCGCGTCGCCGGTCGCGGTGAAGACGACGTTGCCGGAGGCGAGCACCGTTCGGACGTCCTCGTGGCCGAGCCCGCGGAACGTCTCGGCGAGGTCCGCGCTCCGGATGGTGATGCCGTTCACGTTGACGCCACGGAGCAGCGCGATCCACCTGGTCATGTCCGGACCGTAGCGCGCCGTCGCGGTCACGTCCACGTCCGGGCCACACCCCAGCCGCCGCCCTCGGGCACGATGTCGACGACGAGCGTCTCGCCGTCCTCCGCGGTCGCCTGGAAGCGCCACCCGACGGTCCGCTCGGGAGCGTGCGTGATCGCCGTCGGCAGCTCCGCCCGCGTGACGGTGAGCCGTGTCGGTGTGTCCGTGACCCGCCAGCGACGGCCGGACCACACCAGCCGATCGGGCACGCCGGCGGTCCACCAGACCGTCGCTGCCGTGTCGATGATCACCACGATGACCTCCTGCTGTTCGAACGTGTGTTCGAATGGTAGGCCACGACCGGCCGCTCGGCAACGGCCCGGTGCGGTGTGCGGACGGACGACTCCGGGCCGGGGGACGCCGACCTCGGAGCAGCCGCAGCGGCGCTCCGGTAGACGAGACGCATGACGGACGAGCGACACGACGACCACGGATCCGACGACCAGGGACCCGACACAGCGCACCAGGTCCCGGAGGGGGTGTCCGAGGCGACCGTCGAGGCGCTCGGCACGCTGTCCGCGGCGCTCGAGGTCATCGAGCACGCGCGGGGTCTGCTGTACGGCTTCCACCGCCTCACGGGCAAGGCCGACCTCGACCTCGGTGACGCCGTCGAGCAGCTCCGGAAGGCCGGGCACGCGGACCTCGCCGACCGCATCGACACCGAGCTCGTCGGGCGCAACGTCATCGCCGGCCGGTGGACCTTCCAGATCATGGAGGACTACGACGACGGCTACTACGCGCTCGCCAAGGAACTCGAGCAGGCTGCTCGCGACGAGCTGGTCGACGGGAAGCGCCACCTCTTCGAGGCGGGCATGAAGGAGGACCGGCGCACGCAGGGCCGACGCCACCACGAGGCCCGCCCGTCCGACCTGCCGGACTGACACCGCGCCTCCAGGCCGGAGCGACGGGCGTCGCACAACCAAAGTCACCCCGAACCGCGGCGATCCGTGGTTCGGGGTGACTTTGGTTGTGCGGAAGCTGCGCCGTGCGCCGCGCGCCGCGCGTCAGCCGACGCCGAGCAGCGCCTCCAGCGGCCCGCGCGCGAAGTACAGCAGGAAGCCGAACGCGACGACGTACAGGAGCCACGAGACCTCGCGGCCCCGGCCGGACAGCAGCTTGATGAGCACCCAGCTGATGAAGCCCGCGCCGATGCCGTTCGCGATCGAGTAAGTCAGCGGCATCACGACGATCGTGAGGAACGCCGGCAGCGCCGACCCGAAGTCCGTCCACGAGATGTCCGCCACCTGCGCGACCATGAGCGCGCCGACGACGACGAGCCCGGCGGCGGCGACCTCGAGCGGGACGACCTGCGTCAGCGGCGTGAGGAACATCGACGCCAGGAACAGCACGCCGGTCACGACCGAGGCCATGCCCGTGCGGGCGCCCTCGCCGATGCCGGCCGCCGAGTCGATGAACACCGTGTTCGACGACACCGAGGCGCCACCGCCGGCGATCGCCCCGACGCCCTCGACGACGAGCGCCGACTTGAGCCGCGGGAAGGTGCCGTCGGGGTGTGCGACCCCGGCGGCCTTCGCGAGACCGGTCATCGTGCCCATCGCGTCGAAGAAGTTCGTGAAGACGAGGGTGAAGACGAGCATCGACGCGGCGAGCGGGCCGATGCGGCTGAAGGCACCGAAGTCGAAGTGCCCGACGAGCGACAGGTCCGGCACGGCGAACAGCGCCGAGGGCAGGCCCGGGGCGTTGAGGTTCCAGCCGGTCTTCGACTCGACCGAGGTCGGCACCTGGAAGACCGCCTGCAGGATGATCGCGATGATCGTGGTCGCCACGATGCCGATGAGCAGGGCGCCCTTCACACGGCGGGCCATGAGCGTGCCGATGATGACGAGGCCGATGAGGAACACGATCGTCGGGAGCGCCCCGACCGAGCCGTCCTCGCCGAGCTGCAGCGGGGGTGAGGCCAGCCCGGACGACCGCACGAAGCCGGAGTCGACGAGGCCGATGAAGGCGATGAACAGGCCGATGCCGACCGTGATCGCGGCCTTGAGCTGGGCGGGCACGGCCGTGAAGATCATCGTCCGGATGCCCGTCAACGCGAGGATCACGATGATGACGCCGTTGATGACGACGAGTCCCATCGCCTCGGCCCACGTCACCTGGTGGACGACGCTGACGGCGAGGAACGAGTTGATGCCGAGGCCCGCCGCGATGCCGAACGGCAGGTTCGCGATGACGCCCATCGCGATGGTCATGAGGCCGGCGACGAGACCCGTCGCCGCGGCGACCTGGGCGTTCTCGAGCCAGCCGCCGGTGACGTCCTTCGCGGCCTGGTCGGCGCTGAACCCACCGAGGATCAGCGGGTTGAGGATGACGATGTAGGCCATCGTCACGAAGGAGACGAGACCACCACGGATCTCTCGGGGGATCGTCGACCCGCGGCTCGTGATCGAGAAGTAGCGGTCGAGGCCGGACGCGAAGCGGTTCCGGGGCGGCGTGTCGGTCTGCTGGGCGCTCACCGGACGAGTTTACAGAACGCTGGGAGCGCGGCGCGTCGCGCCGGGGGCGTCGGCCCGGAGGCACGGCTCGCCTCCGCGGGGTACGTCACCTCGGGTGCGCGCTCGCGTTCTGCGGCCAGCGACGGTGTTGGATGAGGACGTGAACGAACGACTGGACCGCGCGCGGATCGAAGCCGCCGTGCGCGAGCTCCTCCTCGCCGTCGGCGACGACCCCGACCGCCCCGAACTCGCCCGCACCCCGGGGCGCGTCGCGGACTCCTACGCGGAGTTCTTCTCCGGCATCGGGACCGACGCCGTCGCGATCGCCCGGGACGGCGTCGTGCACGCCGAGGACGGCGACCGCGGGCAGCTCGTCATCGTCCGTGACGTGAAGTTCCGGTCGATGTGCGAGCACCACCTGCTGCCGTTCATCGGCGTCGCACACCTCGCGTACGCACCGGGGGACCAGCTCATCGGGCTCGGCACGCTGTCCCGCGTGCTCGACGCCGTGGCCTCGCGCCCGCAGCTCCAGGAGCGGCTCGGTGAGCAGGTCGCTGCCACCATCGCCGAGGGCCTCGACGCGACCGGCGTGCTCGTCGTCCTCGACGCCCAGCACCAGTGCGTGACGACGCGCGGTGAACGCCAGACCGGCTCGACCACGGTGACGGTCGCCGCCACCGGGACCCTCGCCACGCCGGCCGGCCGCGCCGAGGCGATCGCCCTCATCGGCGCGGGCGTCGGCGCCGCCGGTGGACCGGCAGCCGGAGCCGACCACGGGACGGACGCATGACGACCGAGCAGCGCGATCCGAGCCTCCGAGCCGTCACGACCGGACGCGGCTGGGTGGTCCCCGACCTGCGCGACCCGGTCCGCACGATCGGCCGCCGCACGTTCGACTTCGACCACCGCGTCGCCGTCATGGCGATCGTGAACCGCACGCCCGACTCGTTCCACGACCAGGGAGCGACGTTCGCGCTCGACCAGGCCGTGGCCGCCGCGGTCCGTGCCGCCGAGCAGGGCGCCGACTGGGTCGACATCGGGGGCGTGAAGTTCGCGCCGGGGCCGGAACTCTCCGCTGCCGACGAGCTCGACCGGGTCTTGCCGGTGGTGGCCCAGCTCGCGCAGGAGTCCGACGTCGTGATCTCGGTCGACACCTTCCGCCCCGAGGTCGCCGAGGCCACGATCGCCGCCGGTGCCAGCGTCGTCAACGACACCACCGGGTTGTCGGACCCGCGGATGGCCGCCGTCGTCGCCGACTCCGACGCGACCATCGTGATCACGCACTCGACCGCCCCGCCCCGGCAACAGCTGCCCGAACCGCCGCACTACGACGACATCGGCCGGGAGGTCGTGGACTTCCTGCGCGAACGGGTCGACCGAGCACTCGCCGCGGGCATCCCGGAGTCGCGGATCATCGTCGACCCGGGCCACGACCTCAACAAGAACACCGTGCACACCCTCGAGCTCACGCGGCGACTGCCCGAGGTGGTGGCGCTCGGCTACCCGGTGCTCGCGGCCGTGTCGAACAAGGACTTCGTGGGGGAGTCGCTCGGGCGTCCCCGCGGGCAGCGGCTGTCAGGCTCGCTGGCCGCCGCCACCGTCAGCGCGATGCTCGGCGCCCGGATCGTCCGGATGCACGACGTCGTCGAGAGCGTCGACGCCATGCGCATGGTCGAGGCGGTCCTCGGCTGGCGCGAACCCGTGGAAGCGAGGCACAACACGTGACCGTCCTGCCCCCGTCCATCGCCGACCACTCCGACGAGGACCTGCTCGCGCTCTACGCCGACGGTGTCCCCGACGGCACCTGGCTCCGCGTGAACTTCGTCACGACGCTCGACGGGTCGGCCTCGGCCGGCGGTCGGACGGCCGACCTCGGCGGCCACGACGACCTCCGCGTGTTCGACCTCCTGCGCCGCACGGCCGACGTGGTCCTCGTCGCCGCCGGCACCGTCCGCGACGAGGAGTACGGCCCGATGGTCCTGCACGACGCCGACGTCGACTGGCGTCGTGCGCACGGGATGCCGGACCACCCGGTGTTCGCGATCGTCACGGGCTCGGCGGGCCTCGACCCGACGTCGCGGGTGTTCACCGAGGCGCCGGTGCGCCCGATCGTGCTGACCTCGGCGTCCGGCGCGGCGTCGGAGCGGGGTCGGGCGCTCGCGGAGGTCGCGGACGTCGTGGCGTGCGGGAACGACTCCGTGGACGTCGCCGCCGTCGTGCGGGCGCTGGGCGACCGTGGACTCGAACGCATCCACTGCGAGGGCGGGCCGTCGTTCTTCGGGGCGCTCATCGCGGCGGACCTCGTGGACGAGCTGACCCTGACGGTGGACCCGACGCTCGAGGGCGGGGAGGGGCAGCGGATCGCCACGGCGCCGTCCGGGTCGTCGGCCGCGGCGGGGCTGCGGCGCATGCGTCCCGCGCACGTCCTCCTCGGCGCCGACGGGGTGCTCCTGACGCGGTACGTGCGCGCCTGACGCCGCGCCGCGTGTTGCCGAGTCTCGTGCGGCCTGCCGCGTCCCGGGGCTGCGCCGGTAGGGTCGGACGTGTGATCGACGTCGTGGTGTCCGGGGTCCTGTTCGACATGGACGGGACGCTCGTCGACTCGACCGCGGTCGTCGAGGCAGCGTGGACCCGGTTCGGCGAGGAGCACGGGCTCGACCCGGTCGAGATCCTCGGCTTCTCGCACGGCCGCCAGACGATCGACACGATCCAGCGCTTCCTGCCCGACCTGCCCCGGGACGAACAGCAGGTGATCGTCGACACGATGATCGCCGCGGAGATCGACTACGTCCACGGGATCATCGAGGTCCCCGGCGCCGGCGCGTTCGTCCGGCGCCTCCAGGACCTCGGCGTGCCGGTCGCCCTCGTGACGAGCGCCCCGCGCGAGCTCGCGGTCAAGCGCATGATCGCAGCCGACGTCCCCGTCCCCGACGCCCTCGTGCCGTCGGAGGACGCCGAGCGCAGCAAGCCGCACCCCGAGGGCTACCTCCGCGGCGCCGAGCTGCTGGGGGTGCCGGCCGAGGAGTGCCTCGCGTTCGAGGACGCCCCCGCCGGAGTCGAGGCCGCGCTCGCCTCCGGGGCGACGACGGTCGTCGTGGGCACCCTCGAGGCCGCCGTCACCGCAGGCCTGCCGCGCATCGCCGGGTACGACGGACTGACCGTCGAGCCCGAGGGGTCCGGTTTCCGCATCCGCGGCTGAGCGGAGCCTGCCGACTGCGAGCACGTCCAGCGCCGTCCGACGACCGTGGACCCCGGCGGCCGGAACCACCGGGCCGCGGAAGGAGTGACCATGGCAGCCCTCGACGGCAAGAAGATCCTCGTCATCGCGACGAACTACGGCGTGGAGCAGGACGAGATCGTCGTCCCCACCGAGCAGCTCCGGGAACGCGGCGCGGACGTGACCGTGGCGGCGCAGGAGTCCGGCTCGATCGAGACCCTCGTCGGCGACAAGGACCCGGGGAAGTCGGTGTCCTCCGACACCACCATCGGCAGTGTCAGCGGAGCCGGGGACTACGACGCACTGGTCGTCCCGGGCGGCACGATCAACGCGGACACCATCCGCCAGGACGCCGACGCGGTCGCGCTGGTGCAGGCGTTCGCCGAAGCAGGCAAGCCCGTCGCGGCGATCTGCCACGGCCCGTGGACCCTCATCGAGGCCGGCGTCGTCTCGGGGAAGACCATCACGTCGTTCCCGTCGCTGCAGACCGACGTCCGGAACGCCGGCGGCGATTGGGTCGACCAGGAGGTCCAGGTCGACGGTGGCCTCATCACGTCCCGCAACCCGGACGACCTGCCGGCGTTCGTCGACGCCATCGAGCACGCCCTCACGGCGTAGGCCGGCTGCGGTCCGCCCCCGTCGCCTCACAGCAGGGGCGCGACCCCCAGCGGGACGGGCGCGGCGGTCCACAGCGTCGCGAGTCCGACGGAGAGCACCCCGTCGGACTCCGGGTCGCACCGGACCCCCGCCCGACCCCGCATCGCCCGGAACGCCCCCGGCGCCACCTCGTGGTCCATCCACGCGCACGGGTTCGCCGGCCGGTACCCGCGGAACCGCACGACCCCCTGGCCGGAGTCGAGCGCGAACGGCCGTCCGCGGAGCGCCTCGACGTCGGCACCGCGGAGGAACACGTTCCGCCGGGTCGCCACCGGGTCGACGTCGGCGCCGAGGGAACGCGCCACGTCCTCCAGGCCCTCGAGCCCCACCACGGTGACGCTCGCGTGCACGTGGGCCCGCGCGGCGAAGTAGCGGTCGCCGACGATGCCGAGCCCCGCCCGCAGCTCGACGCGGTCCCGCAGCTCGGGCGTCGACGGGTCGGCCGGCAGCGCGCCGTCGGCCGGACGCCCCTCGTACCGGTGCCGGGGTGACGCGAGCAGCAGCGCGACCACGACGTCGGTCCGGCAGGGCAGCCCGTCGGGCGCGACCAGGTCGTCGGCGGATGTCATGCGGCCGACGCTAGCCGTGCCTCCTGGCCGTCACTGCTGTGTCCGATTCCCGCCAGTCGATGTCGGTGAGCCGTGCGACGCTGGACCCATGTCCACCACCGCAGCCGACACGCTGCACGCCGAGCGGTACCGCGCCGTCGCCTCGCGCGACGCGCGGTTCGACGGCCAGTTCGTCACCGCCGTGCACTCCACCGGCATCTACTGCCGCCCGTCGTGCCCCGCGCGCACCCCACGCGAGACCGGCGTCACGTTCTTCCGGACCAGCGCCGCCGCACACCTCGCGGGCTTCCGCGCCTGCAAGCGCTGCCTACCCGAGGCGACCCCCGGCAGCCCAGAGTGGAACCTCCGCGAGGACGTCGCCGGCCGAGCCATGCGCCTCGTCCTCGACGGCGTCGTCGAGCGCGAGGGCGTGCCCGGCCTCGCGGCCCGCGTCGGCTACTCGGAGCGGCAGCTCGGCCGCATCATGACCGCCGAGCTCGGCGCCGGGCCGAAGGCGCTCAGCCGCGCGCACCGGGCGCAGACCGCCCGGACGCTCCTCACCTCGTCGGACCTCCCGATCGCCGACGTCGCGTTCGCAGCAGGCTTCGCGAGCGTCCGCCAGTTCAACGACACCGTGCGCGAGGTCTTCGCCGTCACACCGTCCGAGCTCCGCGCCCGGCGCACCCTCCGACCGGTCGCCGACGGCACGCTGCACGTCCACCTGCCGGCCCGCGCGCCGTTCGACGTGCAGGGACTCCTCGAGTGGCACGCGCTGCACGCGCTGCCCGGCACCGAGCAGGTGGACGTCGACCCCGACGGTCGGGTCACCGCGTACGGGCGGCTGGTCACACTGCCGGGAGGCACGGGCTGGTTCCGCGCGACGGCCGCCGCCGGGCGGGCGGTCGGCATCGACCTGCAGGTGCGGGTCGAGGACCTGTCGGACCTCCCCACGCTGGTCGCGCGCGTGCGCGCACTGTTCGACCTCGACGCCGACCCCACCGCGGTCGACTCGGTCCTCGCCACCCTCCCCGAGCTCGCGCCGGCGGTGGAACGGGTACCCGGCATCCGACTCCCCGGCACCGTGGACGCGCACGAGGTCCTGATCCGCACGCTCATCGGGCAGCAGGTCTCGGTCGCGGCGGCACGCACGGCGCAGACCCGGCTGGTCGCTGCCCTCGGAGAACCGGCGCCGGAGTCGGTGCTCCCCGGCGGGCGGCTCTTCCCCACGGCGGACGTGGTCGCCGAGCGGGGCGGGACGGTGCTCCGCGGCCCCGGTGCTCGCGTGCAGACGATCCTCCGCGTCGCCGCCGCGCTCGCCGACGGGTCGCTCGTGGTCGACGCCGGGCAGTCGGTGCACGAACTGCGCGCCGGACTCCTCGCCGTGAAGGGCATCGGGCCGTGGACGGCGGACTACGTGGCACTCCGCGTGCGCCACCACCCCGACGTGTTCCTGCACAGCGACCTCGCGGTGCGGAACGGTGCACAGGAACTCGGGTTGCCCGGTGCCGTGCGCGAGCTCTCCCTACGGTCGGAGCAGGTGGCGCCGTGGCGGAGCTACCTGACGATGCACTGCTGGCGACCGATCGTCGACCGCGCGATGGCGACGGCCGGCGTCAGCCACATGACGACTGCGGCTGCTGCCGCCCGGAAGGACGAACGATGAGCGACGCGACCATCCAGACGCTGGACACCCCAGACGGCCCCTTCACCGTGCTCGAGGACCCCGAGGGGCGGGTCCTCGCCTCGGGCTGGACCGACTCCGTCGAGCGGATCCTCGGCCGACTCGCCGAGCGGAACCGGCCCGAGCGGGTGGTCGACGGGCGGGTCGCCTCCGCGGAGGCCGTCGACGCGTTCTACGCGGGCGAGGTCGAGCACGCGATGCAGGTGCCGGTCCGGCAGTCCGGTACCGAGCTCTTCACCGAGGGGTGGCGGCAGCTCCGGCACATCCCGGCCGGCGTCGTCCTGACCTACCGGGAGTTCGCCGCGGCGATGGGGCGGCCCGATGCCGTGCGCGCCGCCGCGAGCGTCTGCGCGCGGAACGCCCCGGCGCTCTTCGTGCCGTGCCACCGGGTGCTCCGGAGCGACGGGACCCTCGGCGGGTTCGCGTGGGGGCTCGACGTCAAGCGGTCCCTGCTCGAGCGCGAGTCCGTCGGGACGACGGCGCTCGTCTGAGGGCTGCACCGCGCCGTCCTCCCCCTGGTTGCGGGTGTTGGCGCGCGCTCGCGGCCCTGCCATGCTCGACAGGACCTCACGCACGGTCCGTCCCGAGGACCCGGCGAACCGCCGTCGCACGACCCTCGAGGACCGCATGCACCCACACGCTCCCCCGCCCGCCGTCGACCGCACGGTCCGCTCCGCCGACGGCACCGAGCTCGCCGTGACCGAGACCGGCACCGGGCCCGCGCTCGTGGTGGTCGGCGGTGCGTTCGACCACCGGGGCACGCCCTACCTCGAACGACTCGTCGCGGCGCTCGCCGACCGGTACCGCGTCGTCACCTACGACCGCCGCGGCCGGGGCGCTTCGGGGGACACCGAGCCGTGGGCGATCGAACGCGAAGTCGATGACCTGTCCGCCGTCGTGGAGTCGGTGTCCGGTCCCGTCGCGGCCTTCGGCGCCTGCGTGGGCGCGGGGGTGCTGCTGCACGGGCTCGCGGCCGGTGTCCCGATCACCCGCGCGGTCCTCTTCGAACCGCCGTTCCGGGCGAGCATCGAGCACCACGTGGACGACGTCGTGTTCGCGGACCTGCTCGACGAGCACGTCGCGGTGGGTCGGCGGTCCCAGACGGTCCGGGCGTTCCTCGCACACGTCCTCGGCGTCCCCATGGGGCAGGTCGCACTGCTCCGGCTCCGACCGGCGGTGTGGTCGGCGCTGCTCGGCGACGCCCACGTGCTGCCGCGCGACGTCCGGGTGCTCAACGGCCTCGTCATCCCCGAGCGCGTCGCCGCGGCGGTCGGGGTGCCGGTGCTCGTCGCGTCCGGGGACGCCGGGCCGGAGTTCATGGGGCAGGCAGCCCGAGCGCTCGCCGAGGCGATCCCGGGGGCGGTGCACGTCCAGCTCGCCGGGCAGTGGCACCGGCCGGAGCCCGCGGTGGTCCGGCGGACGGTCGACCGGTTCGTGGGGAGTGCGCAGGCTGCGAAGATGGACGGGCGACCGCACCCCGTCCTCCGGGGGTCCAGTACTCCTGCGAAGATGGACGGGTGACCGCACCCCGTCTCGGACTCCTGCTCGACGTCGACGGCCCCGTCGCCAGCCCGGTGACCCGGACCATCGCGATCCCGAGCATCGTCGAGGACCTCGTCGCCCTCGCCGCCGAGGGCATCCCGATCGTCTTCAACACCGGCCGGAGCGACGCCTTCATCCGCGCCGAGGTCGTGGCGCCGCTGCTCGCCGGCGGCCTGACCGAGGACACCCGCGTGCACGCCGTCTGCGAGAAGGGCGCCGTCTGGTGCTCGATCGGCCCGCAGTACGAGGGCGGGATGGGCGAGCTCACGGTGGCCGACGACCTCGCGCTGCCGAGCGACTACGCGGACGAGATGCGCGAGCTGGTCCGGACCGAGTACGCCGACCTGGTCTTCTTCGACGAGACGAAGCGCGCGATGGTGTCGATCGAGCAGCGCGTCGAGGTGCCGAACGCCACGTACCTCGCGCGCCAGGCCGAGTTCGACGCGAAGGCGATGGCCGCGCTCGTGCGCCGCGGGCTCGGCGTCCGTCGGCTCGGCGACGTCCGACCGGCGGCGGACGGCAGCGTCGCGTGGCGGGTCGACCCGACGATCATCTCGACCGACGTCGAGTCGGACCGGAGCGGCAAGGACCTCGGTGCCGAGCGCTCCCTGGAGCTCCTCGCGGCCGACGGCGAGCTGCCGATCGCGTGGCGGACGATGGGCGACTCCCGGAGTGACTACGCGATGGCGGACTGGCTGCACGCGAACGGCCACGACGTCGCGCACGTGGACGTCCGTCCGGCCGACGGGGTGCCGGCGACGCCGTACCCGGTGCTCACCGCTCCCGACGGCGTCATCCACGACGAGGCCGGCGCCCGCTTCCTGCGCGACTGGACCCGCGCGGCCTGACCGGACCCGCGCCGCCTGACCAGACCCGCGCCGCCTGAACGGACCGCCGCCGGCCGGTGGCTGCGTGCCGGAGCCGACCCGTGCCTCCCGGCTGTCATCGCGACCGCCGCGACGCGAGCCGCCGCGAGCCCGCCGGCCCGAACCCGTTCCGCCACGGAAGGACCGTCCGGACAGACGCTTTGCGTGCCGGGGTGGTACACCAGTACCCTCACGGGGTCCGCCGCCCAGCCGATGACGGGAACCACCCCATGGCAACACCGCTCCGTGTCAAGTCGATCGAGGCCTCCCTCGCCGACTCCGAAGAGCAGGGACGCTCGCTGAAGCGGTCCCTCAAGACGTTCGACATCGCCGCGATGGGCATCGCGGTCGCGGTCGGCGCCGGCATCTTCTCGGTGGGCGCGAACGCCGCCGCGAACTTCGCCGGGCCGAGCGTCATCGTGTCGTTCATCCTCGCCGCCGTCACGTGTGGTCTGGCGATCATGTGCTACGCCGAGTTCGCCTCGACGATCCCCGTCGCCGGCTCCGCGTACACGTTCACCTACGCCACGATGGGCGAGCTGCTCGCCTGGATCGTCGGGTGGGACCTCATCCTCGAGACCCTGACGGCCAGCGCGGTGATCGCGAAGTACTGGGGCATCTACCTCAGCACCGCGTTCGAGGTCTTCGGGGTGCAGCTGCCCGACTCGATCGCCATCGGTCCGATCGGCTTCGCGTGGGGGCCGGTCCTCATCGTCGCGGTGTTCACCGTGCTGCTTGCCTTCGGCACGCGGCTGTCGTCGCGCGTCTCCGCTGTCATCACGATCGTCAAGGTCGCCATCGTGGTGTTCGTCATCGTCGCGGGCGCCTTCTTCGTCAAGGCCGCCAACTTCACGCCGTTCGTCCCGCCGGCCGCGCCGTCGAAGGGTGCCGACGGCAGCTTCTGGACGCAGTCCCTCGTGTCCTGGGCGACCGGCTCGGCCCCGGCGCAGTACGGCGTCTTCGGCCTGCTCGCCGCGGCGTCCCTCGTGTTCTTCGCGTTCATCGGCTTCGACGTCGTCGCCACGAGCGCCGAGGAGACCGAGAACCCGCAGAAGACCCTGCCCCGCGGCATCTTCCTCGGGCTCGGCATCGTGACCGTGCTGTACGTCGCCGTGTCCGTCGTCATCACCGGCATGGTGTCCTACCAGCGGCTCGCGCAGGAGGACTCGCCGTCGCTCGCCTCGGCGTTCTCGATCGTCGGGCTGCCCTGGGCCGCGGGGATCATCGCGATCGGCTCGCTCGTCGGCCTGACAACGGTCGTGATGGTGCTGCTCCTCGGCCTGTCCCGCATCGTGTTCTCGATGAGCCGCGACGGCCTGCTCCCGCGCTGGTTCTCGCAGACGAACCCGAAGACGCAGACCCCGGTCCGCGTCCAGGTGGTCGCCGGTGTCGTCGTCGCGGTGCTCGCCGGCTTCTTCCCGGTCGAGAAGCTCGAGGGCATGATCAACATCGGCACGCTGTCGGCGTTCGTCCTCGTGTCGATCGGCATCGTCGTGCTGCGTCGGTCGCGGCCGGACGCACCCCGTGCCTTCCGGGTGCCGTGGTCGCCGGTGCTGCCGATCCTGTCCGCGGTGCTGTGCTTCTGGCTGATGCTCAACCTCGAGGTCGAGACCTGGCTGCGCTTCGTGATCTGGCTGGCGATCGGCTTCGCGATCTACTTCGGGTACAGCCGCCGCCACAGCCGGGTCGGACAGCGTCTGCAGTAACGCGCTCCCTCCCGAACCACGGAAGCGACATCGAACCACTCCGCCGGAGTGGTTCGATGTCGCTTCCTCGGTTCCGAGCGGCTCGCGGCAGGGTCGCGCCGGGCTACGCGCCGACGACGAGCGCGATGCCGAAGCCGAGCATCACGACGGCGACCAGGCCGTCGAACACCCGCCACGTGAGCGGCTTCGCGAACAACGGTCGGAGCAGCCGTCCGCCGAACCCCACCGCGGCGAACCACACGCAGCTCGCGAGGACCGCCCCCAGCGTCCACGGCCACCGCTCGACGGCGCCCTGCTGGTTCGCCACGGACCCGAGGAACACCAGCGTGTCCAGGTACACGTGCGGGTTCGCCCACGTGAAGACGAGCATGGTCGCCACCGCCCCGCGCACGGTCGGGACCCGGCCTGGAGGCACGGTGCGCGTCGTCCGCGCCGCCAGCGCGGGTGCGCCGGTCGCCTCCACGGCCACCGCGCCGTCGCGCCCGTCCGTGGACTCGGCGCTCCGGCGTGGCGCGGCGCGGAGTCTCCGGGACGGCGCGACCTCGGCGACGTCCGGTGCGGGCACCGCGACGCCGTCGTCCGCTGCCGCGTCGTCGAGCCGCAGGGCGTCGCCCGAGGGGCGGAGGGCGCGACGCGCCGCGAGCACGCCGTAGGTCACGAGGAACGCCGCCCCGACGAAGCGTACGACGACGAGCGCGACCGGGAACCGCTCCACGACCGCGCCGACCCCGAGCACCCCCGCCACGATGAGGACGGCATCGGACAGGGCGCAGACGACCACGGCGGCGGTCACCACCCGGAGGCCCGCGGACACCGCGAGGCGCAGCAGGTACGTGTTCTGCACGCCGATCGCCACGATCAGCGCGAGTCCGGTGCCGAGGCCGGCGAACAGGGGGAGGAGCACGTCTCCGACCGTAGGACAGACGGCGGATGAAGCCCAGTTCACGTTCCTGCTGCACCGTAAGCTCTGCTGCATGGCACGGTTCCAGCGCGAGCACCTCGAGACCCTGCTGGCCGTCGTCGACCACGGCACCCTCGACGCCGCCGCCCGCGCGCTGTCGATCACGCCGTCGGCGGTGTCGCAGCGTCTCAGGGCGATGGAGCAGCAGGCGGGCCGGGTCCTCGTGCGCCGGACCGTCCCGGTGGTGCCGACCGCCGCCGGCGAGGTCGTCCTCCGGCACGCTCGCCAGGCCAGACTGCTCGACGAGGAGACCGCGCGCGCCCTCGACGGGGACACCGGCTCCGTGCCGTCGATCCCGCTCGCCGTCAACGCCGACTCCCTCGGCACCTGGTTCCTCGACGCGCTCGCACGGGTCCGTGCTGACACCGAGGTGGTGTTCGACCTGCACCGCGAGGACCAGGACCGGACGGCGGAACTGCTGCGTGCGGGCACCGTCATGGCCGCGGTGACCGCCGAGGCCGATCCCGTACAGGGGTGCTCGTCGGTCGCCCTGGGCATCGACCGGTACCGCGCCGTCGCCGCGCCCGCGTTCGTCGAGCGGTACCTCGCCGACCTCGACCTGCGGGCCGCGAGCGAGCGGCGGGTGCTCGACCGCCTCGACGGGGTGCCGCTCGTCGACTACGACCGCGACGACGACCTGCAGCAGGGCTACCTCCGCACGGTGCTCGGGCACGCGCCGCACGGCCCACGGCACTTCGTCCCGACGTCGGCCGACTTCGCCCGGGCGGTCGGCCTCGGCTTCGGGTGGGGGCTCCTCCCCGAGGCGCAGTGCACGGCGCTCATGGCCCGCGGCGAGCTCGTCGAACTCGTCCCAGGGCGGCACGCGGACGTCGCGCTCTGGTGGCAGCGGTGGAACCTGGCGTCGCCGCTGCTCGAACGCGTGACGGCAGCGGTCCGGGCGACCGCGGCCGAACGGCTGCACCCGCCCCGCTGACGGCCGCTGCGGGGGAGTGCCCGACCGCGCGTCGTGCCTACTCCGTGATCCGTTCCGCGCGGCGGCGGCCACTGCGCGAACGCGCAACCATCCCGCGCACCGGCGGAACGGACGAGCGGCAAGCCGCAATCCCGCCCTGAATCGACGCAAGTTCACCTTCTGGACACCTGGTGCGCGGCGCGCCTCCGTAGGCTCGACCCACCTCGACGGTCACCCGCTGCCGAGGTGCTCGCCCCGCCGGCCACCCACCGGCCGGAGTGCTCCGCCGGGCTGCCACGTGCCTCCCGGACGAGCGCCGACGGACGCTGTCCGGCGGCCGAGCGCACCATCACCACGAGAACACCGAACACCCGCGGCCCACCCAGCCGCACGCACCACCCGGGTCGCCGACGTCGTCGACACCACCCCACGCGTCGGCGCCCGAAGCCGACGCGCGGGGTGACCGGGCCCGCGGCTGCCGCAGGAGGGCGGCCGCGCTCTCCGGACGGTCCTGGCGCTGCCCGGAGGCGCCCCGGCGCACCGTCGAGGGCATGTCGAGCAGATCCAGGACCGCCGCCGCGACGATCGTGGCCGCCACCCTCGCCGTGCTCCTCGCCGGGTGCACCGGCGCCGGTGCCCAGAACGGCAACCCGGTCGGCAAGGGACCGGCGAGCGACGACCCGGCGCGGACGACCTGCCCGGTCGCGGCGAAGGAAGCCGTCGACGTGATCGACGAAGCCGTCGGAGCCCACGACGACACCGACTTCGCGAGCGTCCGGGAGGGTGACGGCGGCTGGTACCTCGGGGCGTCGATCGCTCCGGCGGAGACGGACGACCCGAACGACGACGACGTGACCGTCTGGGCGACCTCGTCCGACCCGACGTCGGAGGACTTCGACGGACCCCTGTGGCCGGTCAACCGTGCCGCGAAGGACGCCGCGGGTGACCACGACGGTGCTGCGTCGGCGGCGCCCTCGGCGTTCACCGACGACTCAGACGCTGCGCGCTCGGTCCAGCAGTGCGTGGTGAACGCCGCGAACCGCTGATCCGTCGGCCGGTCAGGTCTGGCAGCGCGGGCACCAGTAGGTGTCCCGCAGTGTGAGCTCGGACTCACCGAGCTCCCCGCGCCGCACCGGGGTCCCGCAGCGCAGGCACGGCTTGCCCGCACGCCCGTAGACCCACAGTCGGCGGCCGGGCCGGTCGACCCCGGTCGTGATCCGGGCGTTGCGGTCCCGGTTCGCGGTGATGAGCCGCGACGCCAGCGCGATGACCCGCGCCGGGTCCGGCACCTGCCCGACCGGACGTGTCGGGAGCACGCCCCGGAGGAAGCAGAGCTCGGCGCGGTAGACGTTGCCGAGGCCCGCGAGGACGCGCTGGTCGAGCAGGGCGAGCCCGATCGGACGCTCCGGGTCGCGCGTGAGGTTCGCGAGCGCCAGGTCGGCGTCCCAGTCCTCGCCGAGGAGGTCCGGCCCGAGGTACCCGACGATCTCGGGCTCCTGCTCGCGCGGCACCACCTCGAGGATGCCGAGCGTGAACCCCACCGTCGAGACGTCGGCCGCGTCGAGCACGACACGCGCCTGGTGTGTCGGACGGCGCCACCGCTCACCGGGGGCGTACACGTCCCACCTGCCCTCCATCTTGAGATGCGAGTGGACGGTGAGGTCCCCGATGCGGTGCAGCAGGTGCTTCCCGCGTGGGACGACCTCGTCCACGGTGCGGCCCACGAGGTCGAGCGTCGCGAAGGCGGGCACGCGGAAGTCGCTTCGGGTGAGTTCCTTGCCGGCGAGGGCGGCGTGCAGCCGGTGTGCGGCTCGGTAGACGGTGTCGCCCTCAGGCACGGAGGCGCACCCCCTGCGGCGTCGCGGTGAAGCCTGCGTCGCGCAGCGCCTGCCCGAGCGGGGACTCGAGCACGAACGCACCGTCGACCCGCTCCACCGAGAGCTTCCCGAGCCCGCGTCGGACGGTGGCGGCGATGGACACCGCGGCGGCCGCGAGGTCCCCGGCGTCGTCGGTGAAGGTCAGGACCGACTTGCCGCCGCGCTCGACGTAGACCGTCAGCGCGCCGTCGACGAGCACCACGAGCGCGCCGGCCTTCCGCCCGGGACGGTGTCCGCGGGCAGACTGCTTGCCTCCCGTTGCCCCGCCCACGGTCGAGCCGCCCGCTGTCGCGTTCCTGCTCGTCGCGTTCTCGGCCGCTGCGGGCTCGCCGGGGCCACCGCCCCCGTCCGCGTCGTCGCCCGTGACAGCGCCGTCGTTCGGCCACGCCAGCGCCGCCCCGTACGGGTTCGCCGGGTCGGTCGCCGCGAGGGTGATCGCCTGGCGGGTCCGCTCCGGGTCGCTCCGTTCGTCGTCGTCGAGGTCCCGCGCGAACGTCCGCAGCCGGTCCACCGTCGGGCCGGTGGCGAACTGCGCTGCGCCGAGCCCCTCGACGAAGTACCCGCGCCGGGCCCGGCCGGTCTCCTCGAACCGCGCGAGCACCCGGTACACGCCCGCGAACCCGCCGCGGACCCCCTCGACCTGGACGGCCCCGCGGGTGACGACGCCGTAGCGCTCGAGCAGCTGCTCCGCCGTCGCTGCGGCCCGCACCGTGGCGTCCGACTGCGCGAGCGGCAGGATCGACCAGCGCCCGCCGACCGTCGGCGGCCCGGACTGCGTCGGCAGCGTCGGGCGACGACGTCCGCGGTACGCCCGGGCCCGCGGGGTGCTGGCGCTCTTCGCTCTGCCGCCGAGCATCGCCCGCAGCGGCGCGAGGGTGTCGTTGGTGATCTGCCCTGCCCACACGAGGTCCCACAGCGCCGTGGTGAGTGCGGCGTCGTCCGTGCTGCCGACGGCCTGGGCGAGCTGGCGGAAGAAGTACGCGCCGCCACCGGCGAGGGCACCGAGGACGTCCCGTTGCAGCTCGGTCGTCTCACCGCCGTCCGGCTCCACCAGGGTCGTGTCCGCGGTCTCGGCGAGGTGGAACCGCACCCACCCGTCGTTGCCCGGCAAGGTGCCACCACCGGACCACAGCACCTCGCCCGTGGCCGTCAGCTCGTCGAGCATGCTCGGCTGGTAGTCGGTGACGCGGGACGGCAGCACGAGGGACTCCCAGGCGCTCGCGGGCAGGGCCACGCCGGCCAACTGGTCGAGCACCTGCAGCACGCCGTCGATGCCGCGCAGACCACCGCGTGTACCCGGGGTGTGGACGTGCTGCCACGCCGGGAGGAACCGCGCGAGGGTGTCCGGCGACACCGGCTCGACCTCGTGCCGGAGCGCCGCGAGCGACTTCGTGCGGATGCGGCGCAGCACCTCGGCGTCGCACCACTCGGCACCCTGGCGGTCGGGTCGGAACTCGCCCTCGACCACCCGACGGTCGGCGGCGAGGCGTCGCAGCGTGTCCTGCACCACCGCGATGCCGAGGCCGAGTCGGGCAGCCGCCTCCTGCGCGGAGAAGGGGCCGTGCGACCGGGCGTACCGGCCGACCAGGTCACCGAGCGGATCCGCGACCGGCTCGACGAACGCCGTCGGCACGCCGATCGGCAGCGGGACGCCGAGGGCGTCACGGAGCCGCGAGGCGTCCTCGATCACGGCGTACCGGGTCTGCCCGGCGTGCGAGAACGACAGGACACGGCGGTCGCGCTCGAGCGCCTGCAGCGCGGTGGCGACCGGCGCGGTGTCGCCCTCGGCGGTGGCCCAGCTCCGCGCGGTGAGTTCGGCGAGGTCGAGCGCCCCCACGAGTCGCAGGACGTCCACGAGCCCCTCTCCGTCGCGCGCCCGGCGGTCGGGGGAGAGCCGCTGGAGGTCCTGCTCGACCGAGGCGATCACGGCCGGGTCGAGCAACTCCCGGAGCTCCGCGCGGCCGAGGAGCTCGCCGAGCAGGGTCGAGTCGAGTGACAGCGCCGCCGCCCGCCGCTCGGCGAGGGGCGAGTCGCCCTCGTACATGAACGCGGCGACGTACCCGAACAGCAGCGTCCGTGCGAACGGCGACGGCTGCTCGGTCTCCGTCTCGACGAGCTTGATCCGCCGCCCGGCGATGTCGTCGGCGATGGACAGCAGCGACGGCACGTCGTAGACGTCCTGCAGGACCTCGCGCACGGTCTCGAGGACGATCGGGAACGTCGGGTACTTCTGCGCGACCTCGAGCAGCTGGGACGCCCGCTGCCGCTGCTGCCAGAGCGGCGACCGCTGCCCGGGGTTCCGGCGGGGCAGGAGCAGGGCTCGGGCCGCACACTCCCGGAACCGGGCCGCGAACAGCGCGGAGCCGCCGACCTCGTCGGTCACGAGGACCTCGAGCTCGTCGCGGTCGAACACGAAGAGGTCGGCGCCGGGTGGTTCCGCGTCGGTCTCGGGGATGCGCACCACGATGCCGTCGTCGGCCGCCATCGCGTCGCCGTCGATGCCGTGTCGCTCCCGCAGCCGCGCACCGACCGCGAGGGCCCACGGCGCGTGCACCTGCATGCCGTACGGCGAGTGCATGATCATGCGCCAGTCGCCGAGCTCGTCGCGGAAGCGCTCGACCACGAGGGTCGTGTCGTTGGGCACGTACCCGGTCGCGGCGCGTTGGTCGCGGAGGAACGTCAGCAGGTTGGTGACGGCGCGTTCGTCGAGACCGCCGGAGGACACCCGGGCGCGGGCGTCGTCGTCGGAGGCCGACTCGACCTCGCGCACGAACGCGCCGGTGGCCCGGCCGAGCTCCGCGGGACGACCGAGTCCGTCGCCCTTCCAGAACGGCACCCGCCCGGGCTGCCCGAACGCCGGGCTCACGAGCACCCGGTCGTGGGTGATCTCCTCGATCCGCCAGCTCGTCGCACCGAGCGCGAACACGTCGCCGACGCGGGACTCGTAGACCATCTCCTCGTCGAGCTCACCGACGCGCGACGCCCGCTCACCGACCATGAAGACGCCGAACATCCCGCGGTCGGGGATCGTGCCACCGCTGGTCACCGCGAGCCGCTGCGCGCCCGGACGGCCCGTCAGGGTGCCGTGCACGCGGTCCCAGACCAGCCGGGGCCGCAGCTCGGCGAACTCGTCGCTCGGGTATCGCCCGGTCACGAGGTCGAGCGTCGCCTCGAACGCCGACCGCGGCAGGCTGCTGAACGGTGCGCTCCGGCGGACGAGCTCGAACCAGTGCTCGACGTCGACGGTGTCCACCGCTCCGGCGGCGACGGTGTGCTGGGCGAGCACGTCGAGCGGGTTCGCCGGGACGCCGATCGACTCGATCTCGCCCGCGACCATGCGCTCGACCGTCACCGCGCTGTTCACGAGGTCCGCGCGGTGCTTCGGGAACAGCACGCCGCGCGAGATCTCGCCCACCTGGTGCCCGGCGCGGCCGACGCGCTGCAGACCGCTCGCGACCGACGGCGGCGCCTCGACCTGCACGACGAGGTCGACCTCGCCCATGTCGATGCCGAGTTCGAGGGAGCTCGTCGCGACCACGCACCGGAGTCGTCCGGACTTGAGGTCGTCCTCGATGATGGCGCGCTGGTCCTTCGACACCGAGCCGTGGTGGGCACGGGCGAGCACCGGCACGCTGGCGTCGGACCCCCCGCCGCCGGTCTGTCCGGACGCACCGACGACGTCGGCCGGCGGTCGCTTCGGCTGCGCGACGGGCGCATGGGCCGAGGCGCGCGCGGGGGACTGCCCGCGCGGCCGGGTCGGCGCGACCGGCAGTCCGTCGTCGGCCGGGGAGGTACCGGCGGGGACGAGCACGCCGTCACCAGCGGCGGCGAGCACCCGCTCCTCGTGGATCTCGTTCAACCGCGCGGTCAACCGCTCCGCCAGCCGTCGGGAGTTCGCGAACACGATCGTCGAGCGGTGCTCTTCGATCAGGTCGACGACACGCTCCTCGACGTGCGGCCAGATCGACCCGTTCGTCGGTGACTCGGTCGCGTCCGCACCGACCGGCGGAGCGCCGAGCTCGGTCATGTCGTCCACGGGGACGACCACCCGCAGGTCGAACGTCTTCTGCGCCGGCGGCGCGACGATCGTCACCGGGGCCCGGCCGCCGAGGAAGCGCGCGACCTCTTCCGGGGGCCGCACGGTCGCCGAGAGCCCGATGCGCTGGACGGGCTTCTCGAGCAGGTCGTCGAGGCGTTCGAGCGACACCGCGAGGTGCGCACCGCGCTTGGTCGACGCGACCGCGTGCACCTCGTCGACGATCACGGTGTCGACGTTGACCAGGGTCTCTCGAGCGCTCGACGTGAGCATGAGGTACAGCGACTCGGGCGTCGTGATGAGGATGTCCGGTGGCTGGCGCAGGAGTCGCTGTCGATCGGACGACGGGGTGTCACCGCTCCGCACGCCGACCGTGACGTCGGGTGGCTCGAGACCGAGCCGCCTGGCGGTCTGGGTGATGCCGACGAGCGGGCTGCGGAGGTTCCGCTCCACGTCGACACCGAGCGCCTTGAGCGGCGAGACGTAGAGGACCCGCGTCCGTTGCTTGGCGGGCGGCTGGTCGGTCGCGCTGATGAGCCGGTCGATCGACCAGAGGAACGACGCGAGGGTCTTGCCGGACCCGGTCGGAGCGATCACGAGTGCGTGCTGGCCGGTCGAGACGGCGTCCCACGCGCCGGCCTGCGCAGCGGTCGGGGCCGGGAACGCGCCGCGGAACCACTCCGCTGTGGCGGGGGAGAAGCGCTCGAAGACGTCCGTCATGGTCCGTCCCATCCTGCCCGCGGCCACCGACAACGGGCCGAGGGAAGAACGTGCTTGACACAGCGATAGTTACCGATCTATCGTTACTACATCACGATACGACGAAGGCCGATCGGTCAGACCGGATCGCGAGCCGACTCAGCACGACGAAAGGACACCTCATGCGCTTCGACGACATGAACCCCCAGCAGCACCAGCACCCGCGTGGCCCCCGCTTCGGCGGCCCGCGACACCACCACGGCGCCGGCTTCCCCGGCCGTGACCGCGGTGACCACCAGCGCGGCGGCTTCGGCCCCGGGCGTGGCTTCGGTCCCGGCTTCGGCCCGGGCTTCGGCCCCGGGTTCGGCGGTCCGGGCTTCGGCGGCCGCGAACGCCGTCGCCGCGGCGACGTCCGTCTCGCGATCCTCGGCCTCCTCGCCGAGGGGCCGCAGAACGGCTACGCCGTGATCAAGACCATCGCCGAGCGCACCGGCGGCGCCTGGAAGCCGAGCCCCGGCTCGGTGTACCCGACGCTCCAGCAGCTCGTCGACGAGGACCTCGTCGTCTCGACGGGCGACGGCCGCAAGACGCTCTTCGAGCTCACCGACGCCGGCAAGGCCGAGGCCGAGTCCAAGGCGGACGAGATCGCGGCGGCGTTCGAGGCGCCCGGCATGCCGGACGCGCAGCGCGCCTTCGTCGAGTCGCTCCGGAAGACCATGGGCGTCCTGCACATGTACCGGACGACCGCGACGGACGAGCAGATCGCGGCGGCGACCGACAAGGTCGACCAGCTCCGCAAGGACCTCCTGCAGATCCTCGCGGACTGACCGCGCGACCCCACGACGGACGGGAGGCCCGGTGCCAGCTGGCACCGGGCCTCCCGTCCGTCTGTCGGCCGCCATCACCCCGAGACTCGGCCTGAGCGACCGATCTCGCGTCTCCGAGCGCGAGATCGGTCGCTCACCACGAGTCTCGGCGGCGCGGCGCGGCGCGGCGCGACCGCGCTACGCGCCGTCGCCGACGAACGCCGCCACGTCCGCCAGCTCCGCTGCGGACACCGCGTGCGGCAGCCCCGAGTACTCCCGGTCGGTCACGTCCGTGTTCGCGGCGGCCCACGCCTGCGTCCGCGCGGTGGCCTCGGCCGGGATCACCGGGTCGAGGTCGCCGTGCCCGAGGAACACCCGCGGCCGGACCGCCGCGACGGCCTCGTCCCGCGAGTCCGTGACCCCCGGCACGACGAACCCGGACAGCGACACCGCGAACGCGAAGCCCGCCGGCCGGGCGCGGAGGAGCTGCAGCGCCATCGAGCCGCCCTGGGAGAAGCCGAGCAACCCGATGCGCGGGTGGTCGGCGGCGACCGAGTCCACCCATTCGAGGACCTCGGCCACGGCGACGTCGACGAGCTCCGGCGACGGCGACCCCGGCGTGCCGAGCGGGTACCAGGAGAAGCCCGGGCCCCACTCCATCGGCGCCCGCAGCGAGGCGACCGTCCAGGCGGGTGGCAGCGCGGGCGCGAGGCCGAGCAGGTCGCGCTCGTTCGACCCCACCCCGTGCATCGCGACCACGAGCGGGGTGCCCGGACGCTCGGACGGGTCGCGGGTCCACTGCACCAGGTCGCTGTCGATCATGCGGCCAACGCTAGCCGTGGCGTCCGCCGAACTCGCTGCCGTGCCTGGTAGACACGGTGCATGGCCTCGCTGCGCACCCCCGACCCCGACTCCGGCTGGCTGTCCGACGAGGAACTCGCGAACATCCGCCGTCGCCTGCCGATCTGCTACGTCGAGGCGATCCCGGTCCGCACGGACGGCCTCGGCGTCGTCACGGAGGTCGGCGTGCTGCTCCGCGTGGCACCGAGCGGCTCGATCGCCCGCACGCTCGTCTCCGGCCGGGTGATGTACGGCGAGTCGATCCGCACGGCGCTGTTCCGGCACCTCGAGAAGGACCTCGGGCCGATGGCGTTCCCGCAGCTGCCCGCGAGCCCGACGCCCTTCACGGTCGCCGAGTACTTCCCGCTGCCCGGCGCCTCGGTCTACACCGACGAGCGGCAGCACGCGATCTCCCTCGCGTACGTCGTCCCGGTGACGGGGACGTGCGAGCCGCGCCAGGACGCCCTCGAGCTCACGTGGATGAGCCCGATCGAGGCCGCGTCCGACGCCGTCGCCGACGAGATGGAGGGCGGCCGCGGCGCGCTGCTCCGCGCCGGCCTCGCCTCCGTCGGCGCCCTGCACTAGCCGGGACGCTCGGCCGCACGCCCGCCTGCAGGCGACCACGGCGGTCCCGATCGCCTGCGCACAACCAAAGTCGCTCCGCACCGCGCGAAACCGTGGTGCGGAGCGACTTTGGTTGTGCGGCCCTCAGACCGAGGCCCGGACGCCCCCGACGCGCGAACCACCACGCACACGACGAAGCCCCCGGGACCACGTGGTCCCGGGGGCTTCGCAGCTCGGTCGTGCGACCGGCTTCAGTGCTTCTCGTTGCGGAGGCTGTCCGCGACGCCGTGCGCCGCGTCCTTGACGTCATCGAGGCCCTGCTTGGCCGACGCCTTGGCCTGGTCGGTCTGACCCTCGGCCTTGAGCTTGTCGTTGCCGGTGAGGTTGCCGATGCCCTCCTTGACCTTGCCGACGAGCTTCTCGCCGGTGTGGTTCTCTTCGCTGCCAGCCATACGGTCTCCTTCCAACGACGGACGTTTCCCCGTCAGCCGCTCGCGCGGCATCCGGTGCAGGAGAACCTACGCCCGACGCCCGGTCACGTTCGGAGGAGACGTCGAGGTTCGGGGACGACGAGCCTCAGTGGCGGTCGGCAGCACCCGCCGGACGGGAGGCACGGCGCGAGCCACGACGACGTCCAGCGCCCGACTCGGAGCCGGCTCCACGACCCGCCGCGTAGCCGCCCTCCGACGACCACACCGGCGCGGACCCGCCCCGGACGACGTCGCTCGACGCACGACGGCTCCCGCCACGGCGCTGGCCGCCGGAGGCCGCCGCGTCCGAGCCGCGGCCGCCGCGACGACCGCCGGTCGCCTGGCCGCCACGACCGCCCTCGGCGTCCGCCGGACGCCCACCACGGCGGTTGCCGGAGCCGGCCGACCCGCCAGCCGGGGCTGCCTGTGCGGCCTGACCCGTGCCTCCCGAGCGTCCACCGCGACCACGACGACGACCGCCGCCCGCGCTGTCGGACTCGGCCGTGCGCTGCTTCGGCGCGCGCTGCTGCTGCACCGGCTGCTCCGGTGCCACGTGGCGGATCGGAGCGACCTCGCCGACGAGCTCGGTGACGGCGGGCGAGGTCGACGTGACCTGCTGCGGGGTGACCTTGATCGCGGCAGCGCGCATCATCTGCGCGACGTCGCGACGCTCGGCCGGCATCGTGACGGTGACGACGTCACCGGACGAACCGGCGCGGGCGGTGCGGCCCGAGCGGTGCAGGTACGCCTTGTGCTCGGTCGGCGGGTCGACGTGCACGACGAGCTCGACGTGGTCGACGTGCACCCCGCGCGCGGCGACGTCGGTGGCGACGAGGACGAGGGCCTCGCCGGAGGAGAACTTGGCGAGGTTGCGCTCGCGGGCGCCCTGCGACAGGTTGCCCTGCAGGTCGACGGCCGGGATGCCCTGGCTCGTGAGCTGCTTGGCGAGACGCTTCGCGTGGTGCTTCGTGCGCATGAAGAGGATGCGGCGACCGGCGCCCGAGGCGAGCGTCCGGACGAGGGCCTTCTTCGCGTCGGCGTCCGGAACCTCGAACAGGTGGTGGGTCATCGCCTCGACGGGGCTGGTCTCGTCGTCGACCGAGTGCAGGACCGGGTCGTGGAGGAACCGCTTGACGAGCTTGTCCACGCCGTTGTCGAGCGTGGCCGAGAACAGCAGTCGCTGCCCCTGCTCGGGCGTCGCCTGCATGATCTTGGTCACGCCGGGGAGGAAGCCCATGTCGGCCATGTGGTCGGCCTCGTCGAGGACGGTGACCTCGATGTCACCGAGGGACACGTGGCCCTGCTGCATGAGGTCCGCGAGACGACCGGGGCAGGCGACGACGACGTCGACGCCACCGCGGAGCGCGTCGACCTGCCGGCCCTGCGACACCCCGCCGAACACGGTCGTGGTCTTCAGGCCCATGGCCTCGGCGAGCGGGGCGAGGGTCGCGTCGATCTGCGTCGCGAGCTCGCGGGTCGGGGCGAGCACGAGCGCGCGGGGACGGCCGGCGCGGCGCTTCCGCGGGTTCGCTGCGAGGCGCGCCGCCAGCGGGATCGCGAACGCGATGGTCTTGCCGGAGCCCGTGCGGCCGCGGCCGAGGACGTCCTTGCCGCGGAGGGAGTCGGGGAGCGTGTCCGCCTGGATCGGGAAGGCGGTCTCCTTGCCCTGGCGGGCGAGGACGTCGGCCATCGGCGCGGGGACGCCGAGGTCGGCGAAGCGGATGTCGGTGGTGGTGGCGGTCATCGTGACCTTTCCAGCCGGTTCGACCGGCTGTGGGCGCGCTCGTGTGCAGCGCGCGGGCGGGATGCGCACCAGCACGGGTGGCTGGCGCAGTCGCCGCAGCAGAGAGCCTGGGCACCTTCGGGAGGTGCTCGATCATCGACCAACGGGTGGTCGGGAGTCGGGGGCGTCCGTACGACGCACGAGGCGATCGGCGCCTCGAGTACCCCCAGCATAGCGGGTGCACCCCCGCGGACCGGGGGTGGGGCCGTTCGCCCTGCGCGTGCGAGGATGCCCGGGTGCGCGCCAGGACCCTGACCATGACCGTCGCGACGACCCTGGTGGCCGTGCTCGGCACCGCCGCCTGCGCCACCGCGACCCCGGCGTCCTCGTACCGGAACCTGCCGACCTCCGGCGTCCCCGACTACCAGCTCGGAGGCTCGTACACGCCTCCGGCAGGCGTCACGATCGTCGAACGGGACAGTACCGAGCGACCCGCGAAGGGCAAGTACTCGATCTGCTACGTCAACGGTTTCCAGACGCAGCCCGAGGACGCCACGACGTGGAAGCGGGACCACCCGACCGCGATCCTCCGCGATGCGAAGGGCAAGCCCGTGTCCGATCCGGGCTGGCCGGACGAGATGCTCCTCGACACCACGACCGCGGCCAAGCGCGCCACGATCGTCCGGGTGCTGACGAAGTCCGTCGCCCGGTGCGCCGACCGGGGCTTCGCCGCCGTCGAGTTCGACAACCTCGACTCGTGGACGCGCTCGAAGGGGAAGCTCACACGCTCCGGGAACCTCGCGCTCGCCGCGGCGCTCGTCCGGGTCGGTCACGGCAAGGGCCTCGCCGTCGGGCAGAAGAACACCCCGCAGCTCGGGGCGTCGGGACGGAAGCAGACCGGGTTCGACTTCGTGGTCGCCGAGGAGTGCTTCGTCTACCAGGAGTGCGGCGCGTACACGAAGGCGTACGGCAAGCGCGTCATCGACATCGAGTACACCGACAACAGCAAGCGCCCGTGGTCGTCCGTGTGCGCGTCGACGAAGCGGCCGGCGATGACGATCCTCAGGGACCGCGACCTGGTGCCGGCGGGCGACGACGCCTACGTGTTCGAGCACTGCTGACACGGACCGCGTCGCGTGCGCGACCATCCTGCCTGGAGGCGCGGGTCCTGCCCGCCGCGCCCGTCGCGTCAGGCGGGCCAGGCCTCGTGCAGTGCCGTGGCGGCCTGGTCGGCGGACAGTCCGGCACTCCGCGCGGCGACGGCCAGCGCGTGCGCTGCCTCGGCGACCTCCGGCGGGACGTCGGCAGGACGGACCACCCGGGTGCCGGCACCGCGTGCGGTGTGCACGAGCCCGGACTCCTCGAGCAGCTGGTACGCCTTCGCGACCGTGCCCGCGGCCAGCCCGAGCTCGTCCGCCAGCCCCCGGACGCTCGGCAGCCGTGCACCGTCGACGAGGTAGCCCGCCTGGATCTGTGCGGCGATCTGCGCGCGGACCTGCTCGAACGGCGGGACGCTGCCGCCGCGGTCGAGTGCCACCAGACCGTTCATCTGCACCTCGCTAGAAGTCGTACTGCTCGCCGACGGGGATCGGGACGGGGACGGTGTTGCCGGGCGGTGCGAGCGGGCACGCCCACGCGGGGTCGTACGCGCACGAGGGGTTGTACGCGAAGTTGAAGTCGAGCACGAGCTCGTCGTCCTCACCGCCGAGGTCCGCGCCCTTGATCGTGTCCAGCAGGTAGCGGCCGCCGCCGTAGGTACCGCGGGCCTTGCCGGCGCTCGCGTCCTTCACCGGCACGAAGACCCCGCCCGCGTAGCCACCGTGCGACCACACGTCGAGCGTTCCGATGCCGGGTAGCCGCACCACGCCGAGCCGGTCGAAGTGCACGATGCCGTCGGTCCCGGTCTCGACGTCCATCGCCTGGGGCTCCGCGGGCTCGATCCGGGCGTGGAACCGCCAGTCCGGGTCGTAGGTCGGGACGGGCAGCGACTCGAAGTCGGCCGCGTCCTCGGCCAGCAGTGGCGACGCGGGGTGGTCGGCGAACATCGCGTCCCGGGTCTCCCGCCAGAACGCGTGCGCGGTCTCCGGGTCGGGGGTCGCACGCACCCGGCGGTACAGGTCGAACGTCATCCGCCGCCAGTCGACGGTCGCGAGCGTGCTCGCGACGGTCGCGTCGGTGCTCGGCACGGTGGCCGCGTCGTCGGTCCGGGGCTCGTCTCCTGCTCGCAGGTCGCTCACCCGTACAGGCTACGCCCGGGCCGCTCGCGGGAGCGAGCACGGGACCGCGGGTCGGCCGGCGTCACGCGGGGCGGCGCCACGTGGGTGCGAGCTGCCGCATCCGCAGCCCGCGCCACTGCCAGATGACCCACATCCCCGGCCAGAGCAGCACCCCGAGGACCGGTGGCCGCATCCGGTAGGTCAGCCGGTCGAGCAGCAGTGTCGTGCCGTCGCCGAGGTCGACCGTGGCCATCCGGTGCGCCATCGTCATCCGGCCGAAGAGCCCCGACACCCCGCCACCGTTGTCGCGTTGCACCGGGACGCCCTCGACCTCGTACCGGTCGATGTCCACGTGGGTGTCGCCGCTCGGGAACACCCCGAACGCATCGGCGGCGATCGGGTGCGGCTGGCCGAGCGTCCACCGCTCCGGGAACCCCTCGGGGGAGCGCGACCGGTACCGGAGGAACGGCTTCGTGACCGCCACCATCACCGACGGTGACAGGAGCGCGTCGCGGACCGTGTCGACCGGAGCGTCGAGGACGGTGCGGAGACCCACGTGCATGCGCCCGACGCTACGCGGACCGACTGTGACGGGGTGCGTTCCCCGGAGGCACCGGTGTGTTCAGGCGTGCCGGGCGGACCTGCGGCGCGAACCCTCGGCGCGGTCGTGCCGACGGAGCCGCTCGGCCAGGGACATCCGCACGGTCGGCCACTCGGACGCGGTGATCGAGAAGACGACGGTGTCGCGGAGCGTGCCGTCACGACCGATCTGGTGGTTCCGGAGCACGCCGTCCTGCTTCGCTCCGAGCGCCGCGATCGCCGCGCGGGACTGCATGTTGTGGAAGTGCGTCCGGAACTCGACCGCGATGCACTGCCACGACTCGAACGCGTGCGAGAGCTGCAGGAGCTTCGCCTCGGTGTTGATGCCCGTGCGCTGCGCCGACCGGGCGAGGAACGTCGACCCGACCTCGACCCGGCGGTTCGCCTGGTCGACGTTCATGAACGTGGTCGAGCCCACCACGCGGCCCGTCGGGCGGTCGCGCACCGCGAACGGCACCATCCGACCCGCCTCGTGCTCGGCGAGTCGCCGCTCGATCTCGGCGTCGACCTGCGCCGGAGCCGGGATCGACGTGTACCAGGTGCGCCACAGATCGCCGTCCGTGACCGCCGCCCGCAGGTCGTCCGCGTGCTCCGCCCCGAGGGGTTCGAGCGTCACGCGGTCGCCGGTCAGGGTGGGAACGGGGGCGATCTCCATGACACGGAATCCTACGGTCACCGACCGTCACCGGACCTCCGGACGAGACCGACCTGTGGAGACGGACAGGGGCCGGCGGGCGACTACCCTGTGCTCGTGGCAGCACGCACGCAGCAGCAGTACCAGGTCCGTTTCGCGTGGGGCGTCGCCGGCGCCGGACGGATCGCGCACGACACCCACCTGCTCGTCTGGGTCGACGTCCTCCCTGCCCCGCGGGACCACGACGACGCACTCCGCCGCACCGTCGCGGCCCTGCCGGACGGCCCGGAGGTCGTGCTCGGCCACCTCGGCAACGCGAGCACGGTCGCGGAACGCGTGACGCGCCTCCAGGCCGAACGCGGTGACCGGTGCGTCGTCGCGATCGTCGCCGCCGGAGCCGACCACGCTGCCCGCTCGGACGCGGCGGACGCCGCCGGTGAGGCGTGGGACGTCCCCGGATCGCCGGACTTCGCGGTCGAGGACCTCCTCGCCGCGGGGGCCGTCCTCGACGCGCTCGCCGTGGTCGGGATCGACCACACGTCGCCGGAGGCCGCTGCCGCCTGCGCGGCGTACACGGGCCTCCGACGGGCCACGAAGCACCTCGTCTCGGCGTCCGAGGGGGCGCGGGAGCTCGACCGGGCCGACGTGCAGGCGGCGCTGGCCCGCGGTGGGGAACTCGTCACCCTGCGGGCGTAGCGTCCGGAGGGTCAACGGACCCGAGAAGGAGCACGTCATGAAGGCAGTCGTCGGCGACACCGTGATCGCGGAGAGCGACAAGGGCGACCTCATCCAGATCGAGGGCAACTGGTACTTCCCGCCGTCGAGCGTGAAGACCGAGCTGCTGACCGAGAGCCCGACGCAGTACCACTGCCCGTGGAAGGGCGACACGCAGTACTACACCGTGCACGTCGACGGGCAGGAGCTGCCGGACCGCGCGTGGTCGTACCCGACGCCGATCCCGTCGTCGTTCGACCGAGTGGGCAAGGACTACTCGGGCTACGTCGCGTTCTGGAAGGACGTCGAGGTCGTCGAGTAGACCCGGCTGGGCACCAGTGGGCGGGGCGCCGGCGCGTGGGCGCGGCCGTGCCCGCGAGCCCGCGGCGCCGCGCGTCAGCCCGCCAGCGTCAGCCAGACCAGCGCGACGTTGAGCGCCACGATCACCAGCGCGATGACCCCCGCGACCACGCGGGTGGTCATCGCGTTGACGTCGTCCGCCATCACGCTCCGCCGCGAGGTGTAGACCACCAGCGGCACGATCGCGAACGCGATCCCGAAGCTCAGCACGACCTGGCTGACCACGAGCAGCATCGTCGCGTCCACGTTCACCGCGAGCAGCACGATCGCCGGCACGAGGGTCACGAGCCGCCGCACGACCACCGGGATCCGCACGTGCAGGAGCCCCTTCATGATCTCGGCACCGGCCATGCAGCCCACCGAGGTCGACGCCAACCCCGACGCCAGCAGCCCCACCGCGAACAGCACGCCCACGACCGGGCCGACGTTCGCCGCGATGGCCGCCTGCGCCCCCGGGATGGTGTCGGTCCCCTCCACCCCCGGCAGCGTCGCCGCGGCGAGGACGAGCATGCAGATGTTCACGCCGCCCGCGACGACGAGTGCGAGGGCCACGTCCCACCGCGTCGCGACGAGGACCCGTCGGCGCTCCGGCCCCGCGGGGACGTCACCGTGGCGGTCCCGCGCGAGGGCCGAGTGCAGGTACACGGCGTGCGGCATCACCGTCGCGCCGAGCATCGACGCCGCGAGCAGCACCGAGCCGGAGCCCTCGAAGCGCGGGACCAGACCGGCGACGAGTTCCCCCGGAGACACCTGCGCGAAGAGCAGCCCCGCGCAGAAGCCGACCGTCAGGATCGCGAGCATCGCCGTGACGACCGCCTCGAACGCCCGGGTGCCCCGTCGGTTCTGCAGCAGCAGGATCGCCATCGACACCACGCCCGTGATCACCCCGCCGGCGACCAGCGGCAGCCCGAAGAGCAGGTGCAGCGCCAGTGCCCCACCGATGACCTCGGCGATGTCGGTGGCGGCCGCGACGACCTCGGCCTGCGCCCAGAAGAGCAGCCGGGGTGTGCGCCGCATCCGGAGGCCGAGGTGCTCCGGGAGGGACTTGCCCGTGACGACCCCGAGCTTCGCCGAGAGGTACTGCACCACGACGGCACTCGCGTTGGCGGCGACGAGGACCCAGAGCAGCAGGTAGCCGTACTTCGCACCCGCCGTGAGGTTGGCGGCGACGTTGCCGGGGTCGACGTAGGCGATGGCGGCGACGAAGGCGGGGCCGAGGAGCGTCAGACCGGCGGCGCGCTTCCGAGGGGTGGTCGCCTCGGCGGGGCGGGTCGCGGTGTCGGTCATGGGGACCAGTGTGCCAGAGGATTCGGCATGCCGAATCCTTGTTTTCGAGATGTGCGCAACGGTGCGGCGGCCGCGGACGCACGTCGGACGAAGAGTGAGGAGGGGCGGCGCTCAGGCCGCGCCGGGCCAGCCGGGGACCCGCGTCTGCCGCACCTCGGCGTGCTCCACGGCATCGAGCGGCAGAGCTGCCTCGTACCAGTCCGCATCGAGCTTCGTGAGTCGGAGACCTTCGTTGAGCCGGTGATCGTGCTGCAAGGAGATCGCCACGGTCGCACCCGCACCCGACTCCGTTCGGACCTGGTCGGCGAGCCGGAGCTCGAGACCGTTCCACCGGACCCGGCAGTCCAGCTCGTAGTAGTCCTCCACCTCGGCGGTGGGCACGACCGTGCTCCACACACCGGGGCTCGACTGCGTGAACCCAGCCGCCTCCGCACCGGGGTCCTGGCGGATGAGTGCGGTGTGCGAGCCGTCGTCGAGACGGTCCGCGACGTACTGCACTCCCCGGTGCACGGCGACACCGCCCGAGAAGACCGAGACCTGCCGAGGCCGCACACTGCGGTGTTGCTCGAGCTCCTCGCGGTACACCCAGCCGACGTGCGCGCCCGCGTAGCGAGCCATGAAGACCACCTGGCCCGTCGGCTCGTACCGCCACATCTCCGTGCCGTACGGCGGCCGGTGCGAGGGCATCCACGAGAGCGGCACGACGGCGTCGGTCGTCGTCGCGACGAATCCGTTGCCCGTGAACGGCGGGTGGTCCACCCACCACCGGCCGAGCGCGGCCGCGGTCCGTTCGTCGTTGCCGCCCCGAGCGGTCTCCACGAAGAGTTCCGGCGTGACGGGGAAGCGCACGACGTCGATCGCGGCATCAGGGTCGAACGGGGAACCCGGGTAGGCCAGACCGTGCACGTCGATCAGGTCCCGGGGTCCCTGTGCGCCGTCGACCGCAGCCACCGGTACGACGTACCCGGCGATCCGGTCGGCACGGCCGCTCGCGAACGCCGCGCTGAGTTGCGGCGTCAGTGCCTTCTGCGCGATCACCCTGTCGGCCATGGCAGCCCTCCTGTCGTGGACTCCCAGCGTAGTGAGACGCGCGGGGTCGGCATCATCGTGGTCACGCCGGTCCCGTCGAGAGGTCCGCGAGGTCGGTCACGGCGACGGCGACGGCCCATCGGTCCCCGACCGGCGGCAGCACCTGCAACGGTGCGGTCCCGAGGCCACGGCTGTCGGGCCGCTGTCCCGTCCCGAGCGCGACCGCGCGGCCGCGGTCGCGCCACACCAGGTAGGGCTGTGCCAGCTCGACCGGCAGGCCGTTCCACGTCGCGGTCGTCTTGACGTCGACGAACGGACCGCACTCGTCGGAGGGCACCTCGATGACCGTCGTGGTGAGCTGGCGAGCCCCCGCAGCGAACGCAGCAGCGAGATCGGCAGGGCTGCGCAGGAGCAGGCCGGTGGCTCCCGGTGTCACGACGAACGGCGGCGGCATCGACCCGACCGAACGGTTCTCGAAGCCTGGTGCGAGCCCGTAGTCCCGACCACGCCACGTGGTCGACGACCCCGCGGGCAGCACCGTCGGGCCGTCACCACTCCACTCGGACCACATCGTCCCGACGGTCTGCAGGTCAGCGCGTGGACGGACCCGTACCCCGCCGCGTGGCGATCCGATGAGCACGTCATCGATGGCGTCGAGCCCGTTCGGCGTCGCGAGGGAGTCGTCGCCGCGCTTGCCCAGGACCTCCCAAGCCGCGCCGGCCGCGTCCACCGCGCGCAGCGTCCGGAACGTCACCGATCCGGTTCGGCTCTCCGTCACGGACGGTTCCTCGGCGGTCCCCGGGCTGGCGGGTGCGAGCGTGCTCGTGCGCGTCGTCCGCGACCGCACCAGGCCGGGATCGTCGAGCTCGAGCCGGAACGCTCCCGCCTGGTCGGTGACGGAGATCCCGAACGGTCTGAGGGTCGACGCATCCGCGTTGCCCCGGACGACGGTCGCGCCGCCTTCCTCGGTGACCCGGACCGGCACGGTTCCCAGGAACGCGCGGACGTCGACCTCGCGCTCCGCTGCGCCGGCGCTGCCGTCGGTCACTTGGTGTCGAGGACGACCCAGTGGCCGTTGTCCATGACTGCGACGACGTCCTGCGTGCCGTCGGCGTTGTATCGCCACATCTCCGCGCCGTCCGGCAGCTGCCACAGCCGCAGCGTCGATTCCGGCACCGCGAGGGTGCCTTCGCCCGCCCAGCCGTTGCCGCGGTAGGGATTGCTCGGGTCGGCGGCTGCGAGGTAGCGGTCTCCGTCGTTGATCTGCAGGCCGCGATCGATCATCCAATCGCGACGCTCCGCCGGGGTCGCCGCGTCCCAGGCGGCGCCGCCGTCGGCGCTGCCGACCCCGAAGCGGTTCGACAGGTCCGTCGCGATGTCGTTCTCGACGTGCAGACCGGAGACGCCGGCCTGGTCGAGCTGGGCGCGCACGGCGAAGACCGGCTCCGACCCGCTCCGCGAGAACATGGTGCCGTCGTAGCCGAGACCGAGGTTGCCGTACAGGTCGTCGTGGCCGAGGTGGGCCACGTCGTCGAACCGGGCGACGAACCCGCCCATGACCTGGACGGGGCCGTACCGGTTGAAGTCCGGGTCGTTCGGCTGGACACCGTCGAACACGTCGCCGAGGTCGTCGCCGGCGAGGTGCCGGAACTCAGCGGGGAACGTGCCCATCACGTCGCCGGGGTTGATGACCTTCTGGAACGCCTCGCCCGGCTGGAACGCCGGGGCGGCGTCGCGGATGGAGACCGCGGTGTGGAGTTCCGATGCACTGAGCTCGTCGAGCGGGCGCGAGACGAGGTGGTCGTAGTCGGCCCGGGTGATGCCGTGCTGGGCGAGCACCTGGTCGGTCGACGGGCTGAGCGGGACGGTCTGGCTCGGACGCGCGGAGCCGGGCGGGTACTGCGGTTCCCACGGACGACCGTTCGTCGCTTCCCAGTCCGTTCGGAACTGGGAGCCCGGCGTGGTGGGAGCCACGGGAGTGTGTGCGACCGCGGCGGCTCCGGCACCCGCGGCCGCGGTGCTCGCGTCGGCGGGCACGTGCGTGGTGCTCGCGTCGGCGGTCACGTGCGCGGTGCCGGTGGCAACCGGGTTGTCAGTGCCGGTCTGCACGGTCTCGACCGGGGCGGCGTCTGCGCGCGCGGGGTCGGCGACGGTGTGCCCTGTGCCCGCGTCCGCGGCGCCGACGTGCGCCGAGTCGGCGGCGGCGTGAGCACCCTGACCGGTGCCGGGATCGGTCGGGGACGGTCGATCGGCCTGGATGTGCGTCTCGGTCGCCGCGATGTCAGCCGCGGACGGCGGGGTCCCGTCGGCGGCGCCGTGCTGCGTCGTCGACGGGTCGAGCGCGGTGGCACCGGTTGGCTGCGCGGCTTCCGCGGCCGGGGTGTGTCCGGTGGTCGTCGCAGACTCGTGGGACGACCCCGCGTCGGCGGTCGCCTCGGGCGAGGCGGGGGACGTGGCCGGGTCGGGGAGCGATGTCGTGTCCACCGGAGTGCTCGACCCGTGATCGGCCGGGGCAGCGTCGTTCACGACGGGGGTCTGGGAGGGGTCGATGTGCGGGCGGTCGCCGCCGGCGTGCTGCGTGGGTGCGGCCTGTGCGGCGTCGTTCACGACGGGGGTCTGGGAGGCGTCGATGTGCGGGCGGTCGCCGCCGGCGTGCTGCGTGGGTGCGGCCTGTGCGGTGTCGTTCACGACGGGCGTCTGGGCGTTCGACACGTCGACGTGGCCACCCGTCGACGCCGGCGCCGGTGCGCCGGCGTCCGCCATCGTCGGGGCGTGCGCGGAGGCGCCGGAGTTCCCGTGGTCGATCGTCGGCACTTGCGCCGAGGTGCTGGTGTTCCCGTGGTCGATGGTCGGGGCGTGCGCCGAGGTGCTGGTGTTCCCGTGGTCGATGGTCGGGGCGTGCCCCGATGCGTCACCACCCACACCGGTCGACTCCGCGCTGACGCCGCCGTCCGGCAGCGTGACGGGGGAGCCGGTCGAGGACGAGGTCGAGGTCGTCGCCCCGTCGCCGCCGGCACCGGGAACGTGCGTCCGGCCGGAACTCGTCACGGCATTCCACCCGGACGACAGTGCATGGCCCCCGGCGCCGGTGACCCCACCGCCCGCCGTGCCGAAGACGGTGCCGTTCGCGAGGGACTGCAGGACGTTGAAGTGGTGGTGCTCCGGATCGAGCGCTGCAGCCGTGGCGTCCGTCGCGACGTTGCCGGCGGCACCGCCTGCTGCGCCGCTGGCCGCACCCTTCGCGCCCTCGACCGCGGTTGCCCGCCAGAACGTGGGAGCCACACCACCGGCCGCGTCCGCTGCAGCGTTCCGCCCGACCCGGCTCATCGCAGCGCCGCTGCCGAAGCCGAACGCGCCACCGACGACCGACCCGACAGCGTTCGAGATGATGTCGTCCATGGACGTGCCCTTGCCGTGCACGGCGTTCACGATGATGGGCGCTGCCGTACCGGTGATCGTGCCCTTGACCGTCTCGTACGTGAAACGCGTCACGAACGAACCGTGCTCGAGCTTCCGCAGCATGTTGGCAGCCTTGAGGAACTGCTCCGCGTGGATCTTGTTGAGGAACGCGAGTTTCCGGATGACGCCCGCGATGCGGGTGGCCCAGGTGACGACGATACGAGCACCGTTCGCTGCACCGGCCAGCGCGCCCAGCCCGAAGGTGACGAAGGACAACGCGATGCTGATGCCCACGTCGAGCGCGAGCTCCGCGAGCAGCTGCTCGATCATGCTGCGGATCTCCTCCGCGGCCTGGTCGTAGTTCGCCTTGATCTGCTTCAGGGAACCCGCCGCCCCGGTCGCCGCATCGGCAGCGGTCGAGATGTGGCCGGACATCGTGCTCTTCGCCGCGAGGATCGTCGCCTTCTGCGGGATGTCGGCGGCGTCGACCTGGGTCAGGCCGCCGCTGAGCTTGCTCGACGCTGCACGGAGCGACGCCTCGTAGGATTCCCACGACGACGCGGCGGAGGACAGCTTGTCCGGGTCGCCCTGCGGGAGCTGCACGCCGATGGCACGGAGTGCGTCCTGGAGGACGTCCTCCACCTTGCCCCACCCACCGGGCCAGCCGGCGCCGAGCGAGGACGGCAGATCGGTCGCGACGGCGTAGTCCGACGCGGGCACCGCGATGCCGGAGCCGTCCTGCTGGCCGGCACTGGCGAGCTCGGCGTCCTTGTACGCCGAGCCCGTCCCGGCGAGGAGGGTCTCGAACGCGGCGAGCATGCCGACGAGGTTCTTCGCGCTCGTGGCAGCGCTGCGCGCCTGGTCGTCGTACACGCCCGCGAACTGCTCGGCGCTCTCGTCGTCGCCGGCCATGCCCGCGGTCCCGCTGAGCGCGGAGTGCAGGCTCGACCACGCGGTCGAGATGTCGTGTGCGACGCTCGCGACGTCGTCGCCGTCGGTCGCGATGCCGAAGGCGTTGAGCCGGACCATGGTCATCCGCTGATCTCCCCCTGGAACTTCGACCACGACGTGTCCAGTGCGTCGATCGTCGCCTGGTAGGTCGCCTCGATGGCGGTCGCACGCTCGTGCAGGTCGGCGGCGGTGGTCGTCAGCGCACCTCCGCCGGCGTTCCACTGCTCGAAGGACGTCACGAACGCGCTCATCGCCGGTCCCTGCCACTCGTTCGGCAGGATGTACGCGAACGTCGTCGCTCCTTGCTGCAACAGGGCGCAGTAGTCGTGGAGACGCTGCATGCTGTCCACCAGGTGGTGGAGGCTCTCCATGTCCGCCTGCTGGTCACTCATGCTCGGTCCTCCTCGAGGTCCGTCCAGACCTCGCCGGCCTGCTGCTCGGCTGCGGTCTCGCGGCCGGAGAGCCCCGGGCGGTCGGTCGACCCTGCCGGACCGAGCTGGCTCCGGGTGTCGGCGAACGCTCCCCCGAGCGCGGTCTCGTTGCCGTGGTACGCGGACTCAGCAGCCACGAGCCGGACGGCGAGGCTCTCCAGGACTCCGCGCAGCAGCACGGCGTCGGCCTGGAAGTCGGTCCAGGTGGTGTCGAACGCGGTGGCGTCCTCGCCCTTCCACGCCGTGTCGATCACCGCTCGGACGGCGGCGTCGGTGTCGGCGAGGTGCCCGTCGAACGTCGCGACGACGGTCCGGAGCATCTGGGCGACCTCGCCCAGGCTCTCCGGACGGACCCGGTACTGCACCATGTCGTTCCCCCTGGTGGAGCGGTGGGGCACCCGCAACCGGGTGCCCCACCGTCAGTGGTCGTCGATCAGCGGAAGGTGCCGGAGATCGAGTTCTCGGACTCCTCGTACGACAGGGCCGCGCGCGAGAGCAGCTGGCTGATGCCGGCAAGGGACTCCTTCAGCTGGATGGCCGACTGGTCCCACTGCTGGTAGAGGTCCTGGAACGACGACGACGCTGCGCCGGACCAGTCACCCCCGACGAGACCGTCGACGAGCGACTTCAGGTTCTGCAGCTGCGACTCGATCGACTGCGAGCCGGACTGGAGCTGGTTCGAGACGCCGGAGAGCGACTCCGAAGTGACGCGGATGTCCGCCATGGTTCCTCCAAGAAACACACGTGTGTCCTGGGGCGATCGGTTGACCCACCCCCCGATTGGTCCCACCCCTTTTCGAGGGGCAGTGGAAGCAACATGGTCGATGCTGCGTTCCGCAACGGATCGTACGCGATCCTCACGTCCGAGGTCGAGTTCCCATGCGCACGTATGCACGGCGCCCGCACCGACGACGCGCGAGACGGCGCCTGCGAGGACGCGACGTGCCGATCAGGGCACGAAGGGGTTGCCCGTGACGCCGGTGGGCTTCGGTGGCACGACGCCGTCGACGGTGACACCGCTGAGCATGCTCGCGTACTCGGCGAAGTCGGAGGCTCCCGAGGACTCGACCGCGTGGATGCCACGTGCCTGCGCCTGGACCAGGACCGCCGCCGTGATCCGGTCCGTGTCCTGTGGTGAGAGGACCGTGTCGAGGTCGAGGATGTACTGGGCGAACTGCGGGCCGTTCGCGTTCGGCAACGTGTCGAAGCCCTTTGCCCAGCGCTGGTCGACGACGCGGGACCGCAGGGCGGGAGCGTCCTCGAGCAGGAACCACAGGTGCCGTGCGGCCTTCCCGTTGCCGGCAGCCCACTGCTCGGACGCACCCGCGATGGTCCGCTGGGCCCGACGCTGGGCCATCCGCGCTGACTCGTCCACCGCGAACACCGCTCGCACGTCGGACCAGTCGATGAGCGGCACCAGCGGCGTGTGGAGTCCGAGGTTGGACACGCCGAGCAGCAGACCGGGCTGCCCCCCGGCGGGACGGAGCAGGGCGAGGCGACGGCGCAGGAGCACGGCCCCGAGGATCCCACCCACGAGGAACAACAGGGAGGCGAGGATGATCGGTCCGACCCGTCCCCAGGCGACGGCGCCCGCGAGGACGGCCGTGACGGCGACGAGCAGCAGCACGCCCTCGCGGAGGTTCTTCGCGGCGATGCGACGGAATCGTCCCTCGTCGTAGTGGACGTCGAACCGTCCGTCCTGCGCGAAGAAGGTCTGCCAGCTCTGCCGGGTGGCGTCGTCCACGGTCATCTCCTCACCAACCTGGGTGTCCTGCACACGCGTTCGCGAGCACGCTGAGTCCGGCACGGGGGTCCGAGAAGGCGGCCCAGACCCGGTCACGATCGCCCTGTTCGGCGCCGAGGACGATCTCGCCGAGGACGGCCGGAGCTGAGCCCGCCCAGGCATCGAACGCCTCGTCGCCCGTCGGCCCGGAACCCTCGACCACCCGCAGGATCTCGTTGGCGCGTTCTGCGACCTCGGCGAACCGGATCGCACTCACCTGGCTCCCCATGACCGCCTGCATCAGTGCGATCACCGGACCTGCGAGCACCCCGCACCGCTCTCCGAGTGCATCACCCACGATCGTCCCCCGTCCCAGTTCGGCGCCAGCCTACTTGTCCGGCGAACACCCGTCGAAGACCGCGATCCATGAGTCTGTCTGGAGCAGTTCGCCACCGTGACCGTTTCCGCCACCGGACCCGTCGCCGGACCAGGATCGACCGAGGAGTGGCTGGCCCGTGGTGAAGATCACCTACGGGAGGGCGCCGACCGGCGCGGCGGATGCGCGCCGTGCCTCCTTGCCGGGGTTGCGATCGGCCCGGTGCTGGCAGGCGGCGGGACGGCCGCGGCGGCAGAGGTCGGAGACGTCGACGTCGGTCACCTCAGAGCCCCGTCTTGCCGTCGAACACCGCGATACCGGAGTTCGTCCGGAAGAACTCGCCCTGGTCGAGCATGGTCGCCGAGCGGGAGTTCGGCAGCCCTCGCCGCGTGGCCTGCGCCCGGAGCGCCCGGTCCAGCCGGTCGGCGTCGGCGTCCGAGTAGTAGACGTCCCCGATGATCTGGATCGCTCCGAAGTCCGGCGCACCGCTGCGTGCCCAGAGCTTCACCCAGCGACGGAACTGCCGCGGTCGTGCCCGCTGCCGCATCGCCGGGCCGTCCTGGAGCGCGATCGTGAGGTAGTGGTTCGCCGACCCGACCGCCTGTGTCCACCGCTCGGCGAAGCCCTTGACACCACCGGACTGCGCGTACCGGTCGGCACGTGCCTGGTCGTACACGGTGTAGACCGCGGGGATGTCGTCCCAGCTGATCAGCCCGAGCAGCGGGACCTCGATGCCCGCGTCGGAGACCGTGATCCCGCGGTCCGGGTCGCCCAGGGTCTGCGCCAGGCGGTTGCGCCGGAACCGCAGGACGGCGAAGAAGTAGAACGCCGCGACGAGCGTGATGCCGTGCGCGACGACGATCGGCCCGAGCCGGCCGAGCAGGCTCGTGATGACCTCGAGCGCGACGACGACCACCACGGTGCCGACGAGGGTCAGCCGTTCGTGTTGCACGACGGACGCCCAGCGCGCCGGGTCTGGCTTCACGGTCAAGGGGTCGAGCCCCGTCGCTGGCCCGTGCGGGTCCATCGGCTGGTTCGAGTTCATCGGATCGCTGCCCCTCGTCGTCGGAATCCGCGCAGCAGGCTACATCCGGGCATGCGCGGAGCCGGCCACGCTGCTGAACATGCTCGCGTGCTCTGCGAAGTCGGCAGCGCCGGACGACTCGACGGCGTGGATGCCGCGGGCCTGGACCAGGACTGCTGCTGTCACCGGACCCGCGCTCCCACCGACCCGAACCACAGCTCGTCACCCGGCACGAGCTCGACGGCGAGCCCCTCCGGGCACCGGTCCTCCCGGTCGCCACGGCGCAGCACGGTGCCGTTCCCGGACCCCCGGTCAACGATGCGCAGCCCTCCCGTGCCGAACTGCACGGTCGCGTGCACGCGCGACATCGAACGGTCCGGGTCGTCGACGGTGAAGGCACGGGCTCCCTCACGCGCGGCGATCTCGTCGGGCCGTCGCCCGACCAGGATCGTGCCCTCCTCGACGAGGAGCGTCTGGCCCGTGGTGAACACCAACTGCGGGAGGGCGCCGGAGGGCTGCGGCGTGGCGGGCGCGCGCTGCGCCTCCAGGCCGGTGGTCGGGACCGGCCCCGGACGGGCCGGCGGCGGCGGGACGGACGCGGAGGGTCGCGACGGGACGTCCGCGGTGTCGCCGAGGGCGACCGGCGTGGATCGTCGACCACCCGTCGCGAGCTGTCCGCACGCCAGGCAGAACATGCTGTTGGGGCGCAGCTCGGCCCCGCAGTACGAGCAGCGTGCAGCCATGCGGACCACCCTACGTGGCCCGGGAGGCAAGGATCACCGCGCGCTCCCGGCGACCGTCCGTCACGCGGCCGGGTCGGGGACCTGCACCTGCGTCCACTCGCCGCGACGGTGCAGCGCGCCGCCGCCGGCGGGCTGGCGCCCGACCATCCACTTCGGCACCTTCTGTCCGAACAGCTGCGTCCCCATCAGGGCGCTCGTCGGGGAGAGCAGCATGCCCTCCTGGGTGCGTCGGACCTCGCCGTACGGGCCGGAGAAGGTCTTCGCGGCGGCGTCCGGGTTCGTCGCGACGACGAACACGAACCGCGCCTTCTCGCCCATGAGCGAGTTCTCGAGCGGGGTGTTCGACACGAGTTCGGCGTCGTCGACGAGCACGGTGACGGGCACGGACGGGTCGTCGTACCGGCCGAGCGCCGGGGCGAGGTCCATGAACCCCGTCGGGTCGGTGAGGAGCGGCACGCCGACCTCGCGCGCCCAGGTCGTGAAGACGGAGTCCTTCGTGGCGACGGCGATCACCGGCCTGCCGGTCCACACGAGCTGGTGCGCGATCGCGGTGAGCGTCGTCGACCGGCCCGTGCCGCGTTCACCGACGACCTGGAACCCGCCCGCGGCCGGCCAGTCCAGGGTGATGCGCGCGAGCTCGTCGCCGCCGACGCCGATCGTCGGACCGTCGGGGGTCGAGCGTGCCGCGACGGGGAGGTCTTGCGAGTCGGCGAGCGAGATGCGGGACGGCAGGGCGTCGACGCGGAACGGGCGAGGGCCGGCGACGCCACGGGCGTCCGTGGTGCCCGAAGCGTCGGTCTGCTCCGTCCAGCGCAGCCGCGCGGTCTCGACCGCCCCGCGCAGCGCGGCTGCCTGGGTCTCGGCGGAGGCGTCCTGGCCGAGCACGGCGAGCTGCGCCTCGCGCACGGTCGGGCCGAAGAAGACCCGGCCGGGCGGCACGCTCTCGGGCAGCTCACGGACCATGACACCCGCGCCGCGGTAGTCGTTGGTGTCGCGCATCGGCAGGACGTACTGCTCGCTGATGAAGCCCGCGATCTTGTCGGCGGACACGGTCCGGTCGCCGGTGACGGCCACGCGGATGCCGGCTGCCGGCCCCTCACGGAGGACCCGGGTCATCTGGTCGCGGATCGGCAGGAGGTCCTCGGGCTGCATCGAGCTCGTGGCACGGTCCCAGCCGTCCACCCCGACGACGATGTAGGGCAGCCGCTCGGCGTCGGACGCGGCCGCGCGACGCTGCTCGACGATGGTGCCGACAGCAGCCTGGGACAGCACCGACTGGCGGCGTGCGAGTTCGGCGACGAGGCGGTCCATGAGCCGGGGCAGGCGGGACGGCTCGAGCGGGGTCACGACGGCGCCGGTGTGGGGCGCCTGCGCGAGCGGGAGCAGCCCGCCGTTGCCGTGGTCGATGACGTAGAGGTGCAGGTCGGCCGGGCTCATCCGCTCGACGGCCTGCGCGAGCACGGTCCGGAGCGCGGTGGTGCGGCCGGAGAGCGCCGCTCCGAGGAAGAGCAGGTGCGTGCCGGCCTCGAGGTCCCAGACGAGGGGGCGCTGCGTCTGCTGGCCGGGGACGTCCTCGATGCCGAGCGTGATCGTGGTCGGCGCCCCGGTGCCGCCGGCGACCTGTGCCAGGGGGAGCAGCGCGGGCAGCGGCATGAGCCACGGCGAGGCGTTCTTCGGGATGCTCATCGCCTCGGTGGCGCGGGTGACGACGTCCACCAGTGCACGGAGGTCGGTGTCGTCGTGGTCGACCGGTGCCGCCGCGTGCCGCTTCACGGGGAACCGCGGGGGGTAGGCGAGCCCCTCCCAGTCGACGGAGGCGACCTTCGGCAGCTGGCGCTGGACCCGCTGGACGCCCTGCCGGATGCCGGCGACGCGTGCGGTCTGGAAGCCGCTCGGGAGCGCACCGAGCCCGGCGCGGACGAACCCGCGGCCGGGCGTCGACTGGCTGATGAGCGCGGCCTCGGGGGAGCCGAGCACGTCGGTGGAGTCGGCGCGGTCGGTGACGCGCAGCGCGACGCGGAGGTTGATGTTCGACTGCATCTCGGGCGTGATGACACCGCTCGGACGCTGGGTGGCGAGGACGAGGTGCACGCCCAGCGACCGGCCGACGCGCGCGATGCGGACGAGGCCGTCGATGAAGTCGGGGTGCTCGGTCTTCAGCTCGGCGAACTCGTCGATCACGATCATGAGCCGTGCGAGACCGTTCCGCGCCGCGGCGTCGGGGTCCTTCGCCCACGCGGCGTCGACGTCCTTCACGTTCAGCTCGGGGATCCGCAGCGCGGTCTCCCGGCGCTTCAGTTCGGCGTCGAGCGACGTCAGGGCGCGCTCGGTCTCGCGGGCGTCGAGGTTCGTCACCATGCCGACGGTGTGCGGCAGGCGGGAGCAGTCCGCGAAGGCCGACGCGCCCTTGTAGTCGACGAGCACGAAGTTCAGCGCATCCGGTCGGTTCGCCATCGCGAGCGACACGACGAGCGCCTGCAGGAACTCCGACTTGCCGGACCCCGTGGTCCCCGCGACGAGGGCGTGCGGGCCGTCCGCGGCGATGTCGATCGCGAACTCGCCGTCTGCGCTCGCGCCCACGACGACGTGCGTCCGGCGGGGCGACCGCTCCCACCGGGCGACGATCGGCGCGGGGTCCTCGAGGTCCACGCCGAGCAGGTCGACGTAGCGGACGCTCGTCGGGAGCATGCCCTCGTCGCCGACGCCCGAGACGTGGCGGATGGAGCACAGGCTGCGCGCGATGCGCTCGGCGGTCGGGACCGACAGGCCGTCGAGCAGGACGGAGGAGTGGTACGCCGCGTCGGACTCCAGCCGGGCGAGCGACCGGTCGTCGGGGTCGACGGCGAGCACCGTCCGGGACTCCTCGGGCAGTCGGGCGCGGTCGGTGTCGAGCGCGATGACGTGCACGCCGACGCGGGCGCCCTGCTCGAGGACCTGCACCATGCCCGGCAGGGTCCGGTACTCGCGCGCCCCGTCGACCACGACGACGACGTCGGTGTCGAAGTCGCCGGCGCTCACGGACGACCCGGCGCGGGTGCGGACCTGCACGAGTGCGGCGAGGTCGCGCAGTCGCTCCCGCCGAGAGTCGTCCGTGTTGCCGATGAGCGTGAGCGCACCGTCCTCGGCCTGCTGCGTGTGCGGGAGCCACTGCGTCCACGCCCACTCCGGGGCCGCGTCGTCACCGCAGACCACGACGACGGCGGTGTCGCGCGGGGACCGCAGCGTGGCGACGGCGGCGAGCGCCGACCGGACGACCGCGCGCGTCACGTCCGTGGGTCCGGCGATCCCGACGACCCCGGCGCCGAGGTCGATCGACACCGGCGCCGGAGCGACGCCGACGTGGTGCGCACCGGTGTGCTTCGACACTCCGCCCTGGAAGTTCGCGGCGAGCGGCACCTCGGCGACGCCGACGCGCACGTGGAGGGCGTCGGCGTCGCGCTTCCGTCGCTCCCACAGCCGCGCGAGCGGCCGCGTGGCGATGTCACGCACCACCACCGGGTCGACGCTGCGGTACCAGGAGTCGAGGCGCTGCTCCTTCACGAGCCCGGCGATCCGCACCCGGGTGTCGGCGATGTCCTGCCGCCACTCCTCGAACGTCTTGATCCCCTTCTTCTTCGCCCGCGACCGCTGCGTGAGGAAGGTCCCGACGACCATCACGGGCGACGCGGCCGCCATCATGAGCATGATCGGGCGGGCGAAGACGATCGCCATCGTGACACCGAGGACGACCGGGATCACCGCGGACAGCCACGGCATCGGGGTCTTGTCGACGTCGTCCGGCTGGTCGCCCGGGAGCACCACGGTCGGCGGCACGGCGGGCGGCATGATCCGTGACGTCCTGTTGAAACCGCGCATCCCGACCTCGTCCGGCGCGAGGTCCGCGTCCGCGAACGGCTCGATCCCGATGCGGAACACCGAGCTGCCGATCTGGACGACGTCGGCGGGCACGATGTCCGTGCTGCCGGTGACGTCGCGGCCGTTCACGGCGACCCCGGGCGCGTCGTCGATGACGGTGAGGACGGCGCGGAGGGGCCCCGCGCCGACCGGCGCGATCCCGGTGGGCGTCGAGGCCGGTGCTCCCTGGTCGACCGAGACCGTGGCGTGGTGCGGTCGGAGGTACGGGTCGGCGACGCACAGCTCCGTGTCGCCCGAGCTGCCGATGCGCAGCGGGCCGTCGAGCGGCAGCGGCACGGTCTCGCCCGCGAACGGGCCGCCGACGACCTCGAGCCGCGGGCGCCCGGGGGGCAGGTCGCTCGGTGTCCGCGCGGGCAGGGTCGAGCCGTTGAGGATGCCCGCCTCGGCCAGCGACGCCGACGGTCCCGCACCGGGTGCGACCGCGGCGGGGTCGACGCCGAGCCCGGCCGCCACCTCGCCGACGCTCGTCACGTCGGTCGCGTCCACGACGAAGGTCGTGTCGGCGCCGCGGCGCGTCGGGTCCTGCAGGCTGAGGCGGAGCGTCATCGGCTGCCTTCCGTGATGCGGTCGAGGTCGGTCAGGAGCGGGGTGAGGAGGCCGGTCTGCCCGCGGTCGGCGGCGTCGTCCTCGGACGGCAGGGTCGCCACGACGCTCCGGGTGCTCCGGGTGCCGAGGCCGGTCTGGAGGCCCGTGGCCGGGTACCGCGCGCCGGTCGCGGTCGTCTCGCCCTCCGCCGGCGCGAGGGTGCCGGTCGCGGTTGCCGCCGTGCGGCTCCCGGAGCGTGGCAGCACCGTGACGCTGCCGGTCGCCTGGTCGCCCGAGGCGGTGCGGACGTGGAACGAGAACTGGTCGGCGCGGGTCATGGTGCCCGAGGGGCGGTAGGTCGCGACGCCCCGGTCGGAGCAGACGACCGTGCCCGTGACCGCGGAACCGCAGTCCGAGAACAGCACCCGTCCCTTCCGGGCCGAGGCGAGGGAGGACAGGTCGATGCGGAGCGTGCCGTCCGCACCGAGGCGCCGCACGGTGTCCTGCGCGGCGAGGTCGCTGCGGCCGGCCTCGACGAACACGAGCCGGACGGTCGCGGAGCCGCTGCCGCCCTGGTCGTCGGTCGCGCGCAGCCGGACGGACGCCGTGCCGGTCCACTCAGCCGGCGGACGGACCACGAGGCCGGTGCTCGTCACGGTGGCGACGACCCCGGCGGGCTCCGCGGAGACGACCTGCATCGCCGGACCGGCTGCACAGCCGTCGCACCGGATCCCGAGGTCGCTGTACGGCACGGTCGCCGTCGTGCCCTGCTCGAACGGGTGGTCGTACGTCTGCTTCGCCAGGGTCGGCGCCGTCGGGGGCTCCAGCGACACCAGGTACGTGACGTCGAGGTCGATCGCTCCGTTGCGTTCGGGCACGGTCATCGTCACCGTTCCGAAGTCTGCCCGGAACCCCTTCGAGGTCAGGCTGAGGGAGTCCGACGAGCACGCCGCGGTGAGGCCCGTCGGCACGTTCACGCGGCCGCAGTCCGACACCGACCAGCCGTCACCGAGGGACACCTCGGCCTTCCCGACGTACGGGACCGCGATCCGGACCGGGTCGTCGGCGCCCTGGCCCGACCCGGAGTCCTGGTCCGGACCGGCCGCCTGCCGGGCGGAGGCGGCGACGGCGGGGGAGGACGTGCCTCCCGGCAGGGTCTGCGGCAGCACCAGTGCCAGCGCGACCAGCACGACCGAGCCGGCCACGACGCGGCGCCGCACCCGACCGCCTGCTTCCTGCTGCCCCCGGAACACGCCCTTATGATAGGCGGCGCACCGTCCACGGGGAGGATCGCCGCATGAGCACGACGTCGTCGCGTCCCGGCGTGCCGGACGTCCCCGTCATCCCGCCCGTGCCGTCGGCTCCGTCGCCCGAGCACCGTCGGGAGCGTTCCTCGGGTGCCCGGCTCGGCTGGGACCCCGGCCAGCCCACCCTCTACGAGCAGTGGGGTGTCCCCGCTCCGGCGCCGAAGCGCTCGATGGGATCGGACATCGGGGTGCTCCCCGAACTCGAGCAGACCGAGACGACCCGGCGGCCGCTGTGGAAGCACCCCGCGTTCATCGTCTCGGCCGTGCTGGCCCTCGTCGCCGTCGCGATGGCGGTCGTGATGATCGTCCACGCCGTGACCGCGGAGGGGCCTCCGAAGGTGCGGGACCTCGCGATCGAGTCCGGTTCCGGCAACGTCCACGTCTCGTGGAGCGGGCCGGACGTGGCGTGGTCGGTCTACGTCGTCGAACCGGGCACGAAGCCGGTGGACGTGACCGCGCAGGCACGGGGCACCGAGCTGTGGTTGCCGACCTCGGGCGGGCTGTACGACGCCGACTCCTGCTTCGTCGTCCGTGCCACCGCCGCGAACCAGGGGAAGGCCGTCCCGACCGACGCCGGGACCCGGTCGTCGCAGGGAGCGGACCAGGTCTGCCTGGGCGATGCGGGCTGACCGCGGACGGTCCATCGGCGTGCGGCCGCGCGGTGGGACCGTCGCGCTCGTCGGGACGGCGCTCGCCGCGGTCCTCGCCTTGACCGCCTGCTCGGGTGCGGATCCCGCGAACGTCGCGGTCACCCCGACCGCGACCGGCTTCGGCGGCCAGGCGCCGGTCGACGGCAGCCGCAACGGCATCGAGACCGTCGACGGCCCGACCGCGCTGCGGGAGGTCCTGCGGGCCGCCCGGTCGTCGTCCGTCGTCGCGACCGGCACCGTCACGGAACTCGTCCCGGACCCCGACGCACGGGAGGGCTCCGGTGACACCGTCCCCGGACGCACGGTGCGCTTCACCTACCGTGGTGTGCCCGACGACTCCTCGCTGCAGCTCAGCGTCGGCGGGGTCACCCTCGATGCCCGACGCCGTGGGGACGATGTGTACGTGCGCGGCAACGCGGCGTTCGCCGAACGGACCGGACTCGACGAGGCGACCGCCGGCAGGGTGTGCGTCCCGGCGGGGTCGGCGACCCTCCGGACCTTCGCGCCCTTCACCGAACCCGACGACCTGCTCCGCACCGTCCTCGGGGCGGACGGTGACGTGACGCTGCACCCCGGCGCGGTGAGCGGCACCGGGGAGGACGCCCGGGCACAGGTCGTCGTCGCGAGCGGATCGTCACCGGTCGGCGCACTCGAGGTGTCGGCGGTGGGGGAGCCGGTCCCCTACACGCTCAGTGCCGCGGACGGGACGGGCTCGGTGTCGATGTCCTTCCGATCATGGGGAGCCGACCTCGAGCTGCCGGACCCGGACGACGTCGTCCGAGCCTGCTGACCTGAGTCGGCTGACCGGGCGCGGCGCGGCGCGGCGTGGCAGCGACAGCTCAGTGCGCCCCTGCGCGGTGCTGCGGATGCGGCGGCCGTCGCCTCTCCGCCGCCGCGCGTCAGCCCGCCGCGCGTCGCGCCCGGTGCGCCCGGACCTTCGCCCGGTTGCCGCACCGCTGCATCGAGCACCACCGACGGGTGCCCCCGCGGGACGAGTCGTAGAACACGAGCCCGCAGTCCTCGGCCGAGCACCGGCTCAGCCGTGTCGGTCGTCCGTCGGCCTCGGCGTCGTCGAACCCGACCTCGGTGAGGAGCGCGACGGCGTCCCGCGCGACGCTCGACAGCGCCTGCGCCAAGCGGACCCGGTTCGCCCCGGCGCGACGGCGACCACCCGGGAGGCTCGGCGGCACGTCCGGCAGCGCCGCGAACAGGTTCACCGTGTCGATGTCGTCGGGAGCCGGCCGGGTCCGCCCGGTCCCGGCGCGGAGTCCCGCTGCCACCGCGGTCCGCTCGGCGGCCGTCGAGGCAGGAGCCGGGGCAGCGGCCACCGCGAGCCGGGCGATCGCCGCCCGCAGTGCTCGGGCGTCCTGCAGCTCGCGTGCCGTCGCGCCGACGTCGATCGGCTCGGTGTGGTCACCGAGCCACTCGTCGAGGTCGGCCGGCGTCGCGAGGAGCTCACCGAGCTGCGAGCGCGGTCGGCGTCCGTCCGGGTCGTCCGCGAAGCCCCCGGTGTGCGCGAAGTCGAGGGCGATCCGTCCGGCGTCGAAGAACCAGGACGATCCGGCGTCCGTGCGGATGTGCTGCCCCGTGTGCATCCGCCCAGGCTAACGGGTTACCGCCTCCGCACCAGCGGGAGCCGTCGACCGCCGTTGCCAGGTGATGACGTTCCGGGCGTCGAACCGCCGGGAGCACTTCGCGCACGCCAACGGCCGGGTGGGCGTCCGGTACCGGACGTGTTCGTGCCCGGCCGGGCACGCACCGACCCACGGCGCGAGCTCGGTCGCCACGGGGCCGTCGTAGAGCCGCGAACCCGTGTACCCGATCGCCGCGGCAGTCCGCCGCCACACCGGACCGTGGGCGGCCCGTGCCCCGGCGAGCGCGTGGGCGATCTCGTGCAGCAGCACCTGGTCGGCGTCCTCGTCCGAGAACCGCGCGGCCAGGTGCCGGCTCACCGTGATGCGCCGTTTCGTGAAGTCGCACTGCCCGGCCCGCGTCTTCGCGTGGTCGAACGCGAACGTCCAGGTCGGGTCGAGGTGCTCCGCCATGAGCCCGGCGGCGCGTTGACGGACGGCGTCGAGCCGCTCCGTCATCGTTCCGGGCGCGGGTCCGCCTGGCCCTTCCGCGCGGCACGCGCCGCGATGCGTCCCCAGATGTCGTCCGCCTCGGTGCGGGCCGCGTCCGGCGCACCCAGCACCCGACGTCGGACCCGCGGCTCCTGCTCCGCGACCTGCGGTTCCGGACGGGAGGCCCGTGGCGCCGCCTCGACGTCGTCCTCCGCCCGACGGGCGGCCACGTCGCGGGCCGTGCGCGGCTTCTCCGGCTGGTCATCGGTGGTCGAGATGGCGGCGCGCATCGCTGCCTCGACCGCGGTGCGCAGGGCATCGGTGCGCTCCGACGGCGCCCCGGCCTGGCGGAACGCCTGGTAGGCGCGGGACAGGGCCGAGCGGGCCTCCTCGAAGCGGCCGCTCTCGAAGAGCGACCAGCCCTCGAGCTCGGCGGCGGCGCCCTCGAGCTCCGGCCACTCCTCGGTGCGTGCGGTGTCCCGCGCGAGGGCGGCCTCGGTGGCGGCGCGCTCGTGACGACCGAGGTCGTGCAGCACGTGCGCGCGACGGATCCGGGCGGCGACCTTGTCCTGGCGCTCCCCGGTGAACATCGTCAGGCGGAAGACCTCTTCCGCGACGACGAGCGACTCGTCCAACCGACCGAGCAGGCGCAGGAGTTCGGCCCGTTCCGCGAGGGCCTCGGTGCTGCGGCTCTGCCCGAGGTCACGGAGGCGCTGCTGCACGGCCTCGGCGTCGACCGCGGGGCGCAGGCTGATCGGCGCGAACGTCGAACCCGGGCTCACCCCGGCGGTGACGGGCGCCGCGTGGCGGCCGTCACGGGCGCGGTCGGTCCGGTCGTGCGGCTGCGGGTTCTCGGGCGGGAGGGACATCGGTTCGAGGGTAACCGCGCTCCGCCGAGAGCGAGCGGTGCCACGCGCACGGGGGTCACCCGGACGCGGAACGGCCCGCCGTGCCGGAGCACGACGGGCCGTCGACGATGTCGACCGTCAGGGGGCGAAGCCGGAGTTCGCGGCGGCGGCTCCCGCGACCACGGCGTAGACGACGATGAGGACGATCGGTCCGAGCACCGCCAGGATCAGGCCGAACACGCCGAACCCGCGCCCGCGCTTCGTGACGATGGCGATGATGCCCTGCACGATCGCCCAGACGCCGAGCACCGTGCCGAGGAGCGAGAGCACGCCGGAGACGACGATGGCCGGCGAGCTCGCCAGGTCGCTGTACTGCGAGGGATCGGGCGTCGACGAACCGCCGTTCCGCAGGATCTCGTCGAAGGCGCTGCTGGAGACGATCGCGGTGCCGAAGAAGTACCCGGCGATGCCACCGATGACGAGCGCGATGAGCCCGAGGAAGAACGCGACCACGCCGACGGTCTTCTTCTTCGCGGGCTTCGGCTCGTCGTACTGCTGCCACGAGGGTCCGCCGTGGTTCGTCGCTGCCGCGGCGGCGTAGGGCTGCTGCTGGTGGTCGTGGTTCCACGCGGGTGCGCCCGACCGGTCGTCGTGCTGGCCCTGCCCGTACTGCGACTGGCCGTACTGCCCCTGCTGCTCGCGGTACTGCTCGCTGCCGTACTGCGGCGCGGCCGTCTGCTCGCCGTACCGCGGCGCGTCGCCCTGCTCCCCGTACTGCGGCGCGGACGCGGGTTCGGCGCGCTCGCCGTACCGCGGGGTGGTGTCGCCCTGTTCGCCGTACCGCGGGGCGTCAGCGGAGGAGGCGTCCGGCGCGGACCCCCAGCTCGGCGCCTGGCCGTCGGCCGGCCGGTCCTCGTTGCTCCGGTCGTCGTTCGTCATGGCGTGCGGTCCCTTCGCTCGGTCGTGCCCTGCACGGTCGTTCAGCCCATCCTGCCCGTCCTGTCCGCTGACCGCCCGACAACGCCACCGGGGGGTGCACCGTCCCGGCGTCAGCCGCCGAACACGCTCCGGTTCGGCTCGGGCGACGCCACCGCCGTCTGGTCGGTGACGATCGGCGCCCCGGCCACGAACGCCCGCAGCTCCGCGCCGTGCACGACCTTCGCCGGCATCGGGTCCGAGGAGTACCGCCGCGGCATGTCCGCCACGGGCAGGTCCGTCGGGGAGCCGAGCAGCACGATGTTCCCGAACCGACGGCCCTTGAGCATCCCGGTGTCCGCGACGGCCGCGACCGACGGCAGCACGGACTGCAGCGTCGACGCCTGCCCCCGCGCGAAGGCGAGACCCGCGCCGTCCGCGACGTTCACGGCGACGATCCCCGTCGGCGAGAGGAACGCCGCCACCTCGCGGTAGAACTCGACGCTCGTCACGTGCGCGGGGATCTGCGAGCCGCCGAACACGTCCACCACGACGAGGTCGACCGAACCCCGCAGACCAGCGGGCAGCTTCGAGAGGACCTCGCGCGCATCGCCGTACCGCACCCGGATGGAGGCGCCGCGGGGGAACGGCAGCACGGCCCGGACCTGGTCGACGAGGTCCCGCTCCAGCTCGATCACCTGCTGCCGCGAGCCCGGCCGGGTCACCGCGACGTACCGGGGGAGCGTCAACGCCCCCGCCCCGAGGTGCAGCGCCGTGATCGGGCCGGCCGGCAGCAGGTCGATCGCGTGCCCGATCCGCCGGATGTACTCGAACGCCAGGTGCGTGGGGTCCTCGAGGTCGACGTGCGACTGCGGCGTCCCGTCGACCACGAGCGTGTAGGACCCGGGCCGGTGCTTGTCCGGCTCCACGACCGCGTACCCCGCACCGATCCGGAACCCGTCGAACGCATCAGCCATGCCCCAATCGAACACCACCGCGGATCCCCACCCGCACCCCCACCCCTGGTTGGTGTGCCCGCGGACGCCCGCGAACGAGGCTGGGGACACCCCGACGGGAACCCCGCCGGACGCCGACGGAACCCCCCCCCCGCCGGACCCCGAACGGAAAGGTCCACCCGATGTCCGCCCAGCTCGTCGTCAACGTCCTCCTCGGTCTCGCCCTCGTCGGCTTCCTCGCCTACCGGCAGGCCACCTGGCAGTACCTCGACCCGACCCGCATCTGGCGCACGCCGCTCGTCATGGGCGTCGTCGGCGTGGTGGTCCTCGCGAACTCCGGCGTCACCGTCACCACGACCGACGTGGTCTTCCTCGCGATCGAGGCCCTCGTCACGATCGGCGTCGGCCTGACCACGGGGAGCATCACCCGGTTCCGTACCGTGTCCACCCCGGACAGCAAGGGCCGCACGCTCCAGTCCCGCACCGGGTGGACCGGCGCCGCGCTCTGGGTCGTCCTCATCGTCGTGCGCATCGGCCTCGACGTCCTCGGCGGCCACCTCGGCGCCCACCTGCTCACCTCGACCGGCACGATCCTGCTCGTCCTCGCCCTGAACCGTGCCGCCCGGGCCGTCGTCGTCGACCAGCGGATCCCCGGCGGCAGCGCCCGTCGCACGAGCGGCATGATGGTCCGGTGACCATGCTGGCCGAGCCCGAGCGGGCCGACCTCCCCCGCGGTGCCGGGGGCGGCCGGCCCCGTTCCGGTGTCGCGTGGGGGCTCAACGCGCTCGGGGTCGTCGTCGTCGGCTTCTGGTTCGTGAAGAACGGCACCGGCCTCCACCACCCCGCGTGGGTGTGGGTCGTCGGGGGCGTGGCGCTCGCCGCCTGGGTCCTCCGCGAGTTCGGCCGCTCCACCCGCACGGTCCTCGCTGCCGGCGCGCTCATGGTCCTCGCGGGGTCCGTCGTGGTCGTGCCGACCGACTCGCTCCTCATCGTGCCGGTCATCGTCGGCATCGTCCTGCTCGGCGCCACCCTCACCGTCCCGGTCTGGGTCGGTGCCGTCGCGGCCGTGGTGTCCCTCGCCGTGATCGCCGTGTCCGCCACGGTGCTGCACGCGTCCGTCCAGTTCGTCCTCGGCACGAGCGCCGGCCTCCTCCTCGGCGTCCTCATCGGATTCAGCCGCCGGCAGTTCCGGGTGGCCGAGCAGCGCTCCCGCGAGGCCGTCGCCGAGCAGCAGCGCGCCGCCCTCCTCGCCGACCGCTCCCGAGCCGCGCGGGACATCCACGACGTCCTCGCGCACTCCCTCGGCGGGCTCGTGCTCCAACTCGACGCGGTCGAGGCCCTCCTCGAGGCCGGCCGGGTCGACGAGGCCGCCCGCCGCGCGGGCGAGGCGCGGACACTCGCCGCGGACGGCCTCGCCGAGGCCCGCCGGGCCGTGCACGCCCTCCGCGACGACGCGGACACCGAGCCGCACGCCGACGTCGAGACGCCGAGCCGCGCCTCCCGGCTGGGGACGCTGCTCGAGGACCACCGGTCGTTCGGCGGCACGGTCCACGCGCAGGGGGACGAGACGCTCGCCGACCTCGACGCGGCGCACCGCGCCGCCGTGGTCCAGGTCTGCCGGGAGGCCCTCAGCAACGCCCGCAGGCACGCCCCGGGCCGCCCCGTCGCCCTGTCGGTGGTCCGGGACGGCTCCGCCGTGTCCGTCACGGTCACGAACCCGCTCGGCTCCGACGGCCACGGGATCACGGGCATGCGGGAGCGCCTCGCGGAGCTGGGCGACGACTCGACGGTCGACGCCGGGATCCGCGACGGGGCGTTCGTCGTCGCGGTGCGCGTGCCCGTCGAGGACCGGGCGGGGGAGTCGTCGTGACGATCCGGGTGCTCGTCGTGGACGACCAGGCGATCGTCCGCGACGGGCTGGTGACGGTGCTGTCGCTCGTGCCCGACCTCGAGGTCGTGGGCGAGGCCGCCGACGGTGCCGAGGCCGTGGAGGCCGTCGGACGCGACCGCCCGGACGTCGTGCTGATGGACCTCCGCATGCCCGGGGTCGACGGCCCGACCGCGACCGCACGCATCACGGCGGCGCACCCGGAGGTCGGCGTGCTCGTGCTCACCACCTTCGCCGACGACGACTCGATCGTGACGGCGCTCCGGGCCGGAGCCCGCGGGTACCTGACGAAGGACGCGGGTCGGACCGAGATCGCCACCGCCATCCGGGCGGTCGCGTCCGGCCAGGCCACGTTCGACGCCTCGGTCGGGGCGCGGCTCGTCGCGCAGCTGGGAGGCCCTCCGTCAGCATCGGCGGCGCCGTCGTCGGGCGTGCGCGACCGCTTCCCGGACCTGACCCCGCGTGAGGCGGACGTCCTCGAGCGGATCGCCGCGGGCCGGTCGAACCCGGAGATCGCCGCAGAGCTGTTCCTGACGGTCCCGACCGTGAAGTCCTACGTGAACCAGGTGTTCGCGAAGCTCGGGGTCCGCAGTCGTGCGGAGGCCGTCGCCCTCGTGCTGCGCTCCTGAGGCTGCACCGCGCTCCCCGGCCACCGTCGCCGTCCGCCCAGCCCGCGCCAAGGGACGTCACGTACCGTCCACCCGGTCGTCACCCGGACCGTGTCGATGCCAGCGGCCCCACACCGCCCGCGTCCACCCTCCGCCGTGACCGCGACGAGCCCGCCCGGCCGACCCACCGACCGGTGCCCGCACGTCGTCGGCGCGTCGCTGCGCCGCCGTCCGGTGCGCCCTGCGTGCCGGGCCGCCCGCCGCGTGCGCAGAGCACGCCGTCCCGTGCCAGCAGGAGCCCCCGCATGACCGACACCCTGAGCGTCCCGACCCTGGGACTGACCACCGCGACCCGACCCCGTTCGGCGACCCGTGCCTCCCGGCCGGTCCACGGTGACCACGACGTCGCACCCGCCTGGATGCGCGCGACCGGTGCGGTCCTGCTGCTCGGCGGTCTCGCGCTGTCGAGCGCGGTGCTGGCCTGGCCCGGTGACGCACCCGAGGCCGCGCTCCTCGTCCCGGGGGTCGTGGCGGTCGTCACCGGCTTCCTGCTCGTGCTCGCCCGGACCGGCGTCACCGTGACCGACGACCGCGTGGTGCTGCGCTTCCGTCCGTTGCCCGCACGGCGGATCGACCGCTCCCGGATCGTGGACGTGCGTCTCGTCGAGGCGGACGCGTCGACGTTCGGCGGCATCGGGCTGCGCCGCGCGCACGGCGTGCGCGCCCTGCTCCTGACGCCGGGGCTGGGCGTCGAGATCACCGACGACCGCGGCCGCGTGACGTACGTCCGGACCGCGCGCCCCGAGGCGACGTACCGCGCGCTCGCGGCCTGACCACGGCGGAATGAACGACCGGTCCACCGGCTTATACACGTCATCGACGAAGAAGGTCAAGCCAGGACTGGACACCGGGGGACAAGCCGACCTATGATGACAGTTCGCGCTCCCTGGCTCGTCGTGTCGTCATATTGCGGTCGACCGTCGGTTCACATCGAACCCGCCTGGTGACGCCGGACCCGTATATGGCGGCGGGTCCCGCTCACTTCGATCATCGCACAGGTCGCATCCCACGGATGCGCACCGTTCCCCGTGTGTTGGTCACCAGGTCGCGCTGAAGCGTCAATCCACCCACCAACGTGCTGCTCGTCAGTACCGGCCCGACGGGGCCTACCGGAGGTCACACCCTTGGCTGCTGCGCCCAACGCATCCACCAACCCCAAGAACGGTCGCAACCACTCGCGACTCTCGTTCGCCAAGATCACGGACACCCTCACGGTTCCTGATCTGCTCGCCCTCCAGACGGAGAGCTTCGACTGGCTCGTCGGCAACGACGTGTGGAAGGCCCGACTCGCAGAGGGGCAGGAGCAGGGTCGCACCGACCTCGCGCTGCACTCCGGGCTCGAGGAGATCTTCGAGGAGATCTCCCCGATCGAGGACCTCGGCGAGACCATGCAGCTCGGCTTCACGTCGCCCGAGCTCGAGGACCCGAAGTACTCGATCGACGAGTGCAAGGAGCGTGGCAAGACCTACGCTGCGCCGCTCTACGTCAACGCCGAGTTCATGAACCACATGACCGGTGAGATCAAGACGCAGACCGTCTTCATGGGCGACTTCCCGCTCATGACCGAGCGCGGCACGTTCATCATCAACGGCACCGAGCGCGTCGTCGTCTCGCAGCTCGTCCGTTCCCCGGGCGTGTACTTCGAGCGCGCGCAGGAGAAGACCTCCGACAAGGACATCTACTCCGCCCGCGTCATCCCGTCGCGCGGTGCCTGGCTCGAGTTCGAGATCGACAAGCGCGACCAGGTGGGCGTGCGCATCGACCGCAAGCGCAAGCAGTCCGTCACGGTCTTCCTCAAGGCCCTCGGCCTGACGAGCGAGGAGATCCTCGACGAGTTCCAGGGCTTCGCCTCGATCGAGTCGACCCTCGAGAAGGACGCCATCCTCACCAAGGAAGAGGCGCTCAAGGACATCTACCGCAAGCTCCGTCCGGGCGAGCAGGTGGCGGCCGAGGCGGCGCGTGCGCTCCTCGACAACTTCTACTTCAACCCGAAGCGCTACGACCTGGCGAAGGTGGGTCGGTACAAGCTCAACCGCAAGCTCGGCATCGACGCGCCGCTGAGCGACTCGGTGCTGACCGTCAAGGACATCGTCGCGACGATCAAGTACCTCGTCTCGCTGCACGCCGAGCGCACCACCATCGACGGTGTCCGCGACGGCGAGCCGGTGCAGCTCCGCCTCGACGTGGACGACATCGACCACTTCGGCAACCGTCGCATCCGTGCCGTCGGTGAGCTCATCCAGAACCAGGTCCGCACCGGTCTGTCCCGCATGGAGCGCGTCGTCCGCGAGCGCATGACCACGCAGGACATCGAGGCGATCACGCCGCAGACCCTGATCAACGTGCGCCCCGTCGTCGCCGCGATCAAGGAGTTCTTCGGGACGTCCCAGCTGTCGCAGTTCATGGACCAGAACAACCCGCTGGCGGGCCTGACGCACAAGCGTCGTCTCTCCGCCCTCGGCCCGGGTGGTCTGTCCCGTGAGCGTGCCGGCGTCGAGGTCCGCGACGTCCACCCGTCGCACTACGGCCGCATGTGCCCGATCGAGACCCCGGAAGGACCGAACATCGGTCTGATCGGCTCGCTCGCGTCGTTCGGTCGGATCAACTCCTTCGGCTTCATCGAGACCCCGTACCGTCGCGTCGTCGACGGCCAGGTCACGACGCAGATCGACTACCTGACCGCGTCCGAGGAAGACGACTTCGTCGTCGCCCAGGCCAACGCGCCGCTCACCGACTCCTTCCACTTCCAGGACGACAAGGTGCTCGTCCGGAAGAAGGGCGGCGAGGTCGAGCTCGTCGGCAAGGACGAGGTCGACTACATGGACGTCTCCCCGCGCCAGATGGTGTCGGTCGCGACGTCGCTCATCCCGTTCCTCGAGCACGACGACGCGAACCGCGCCCTCATGGGTGCGAACATGCAGCGCCAGGCCGTGCCGCTGCTCCGTTCCGAGTCGCCGCTCGTCGGCACCGGCATGGAGGGCTACACCGCGATCGACGCCGGTGACGTCGTCACCGCGGACAAGGCCGGTGTGGTCTCCGAGGTCTCGGCCGACGCCGTGACCCTGCAGCTCGACGAGGGCGGCACGCAGACCTACTACCTGCGCAAGTTCGACCGCTCGAACCAGGGCACGAGCTACAACCACCGCGTCATCGTCTCCGCAGGCGAGCGCGTGGAGCAGGGCGAGGTCATCGCCGACGGCCCCGCGACGGAGAACGGCGAGCTCGCGCTCGGCAAGAACCTCCTCGTCGCGTTCATGCCGTGGGAGGGCTACAACTACGAGGACGCGATGATCCTGTCGCAGAACCTCGTGAAGGACGACACGCTCTCCTCGATCCACATCGAGGAGTACGAGGTCGACGCCCGCGACACCAAGCTCGGCAAGGAAGAGATCACCCGCGACCTCCCGAACGTCAGCCCGGACCTCCTGGCCGACCTCGACGAGCGCGGCATCATCCGCATCGGTGCCGAGGTCCGCCCCGGCGACATCCTGGTCGGCAAGGTCACGCCGAAGGGCGAGACCGAGCTCTCCGCCGAGGAGCGCCTGCTCCGCGCGATCTTCAACGAGAAGTCGCGCGAGGTGCGCGACACCTCGCTGAAGGTGCCCCACGGTGAAGAGGGAACGATCATCGGCGTCAAGGTGTTCGACGCGCAGGACGGCGACGACGAGCTCGGCTCCGGCGTCAACCAGCGCGTGGTCGTCTACATCGCCCAGAAGCGCAAGATCACCGCGGGTGACAAGCTCGCCGGTCGTCACGGCAACAAGGGCGTCATCTCGACGATCCTGCCGGTCGAGGACATGCCGTTCCTCGCGGACGGCACCCCGGTCGACATCGTCCTGAACCCGCTCGGCGTCCCCGGCCGCATGAACTTCGGCCAGGTCCTCGAGATCCACCTCGGGTGGCTCGCGAAGCAGGGCTGGAACGTCGAGGGCATCCAGGAGTGGGCCGAGGCCCTCCCCGAGGCCGCCCGCCACGCGGAGCCCGGCACGAAGGTCGCCACCCCGGTGTTCGACGGTGCGTACGAGCGTGAGATCGAGGGCCTCCTCGACAGCACCCTCCCGAACCGCGACGGTGAGCGCCTGATCGGTTCGTCCGGCAAGGCGCAGCTCTTCGACGGCCGCTCCGGCGAGCCGTTCCCGGAGCCCGTCTCGGTCGGCTACATGTACATCCTCAAGCTGCACCACCTGGTCGACGACAAGATCCACGCGCGTTCGACCGGTCCGTACTCGATGATCACGCAGCAGCCGCTGGGTGGTAAGGCGCAGTTCGGTGGACAGCGCTTCGGTGAGATGGAGGTGTGGGCGCTCGAGGCGTACGGCGCCGCCTACGCCCTCCAGGAGCTCCTGACGATCAAGTCCGACGACATCCTCGGCCGCGTGAAGGTCTACGAGGCGATCGTCAAGGGCGAGAACATCCAGGAGCCCGGCATCCCGGAGTCGTTCAAGGTCCTCATGAAGGAGATGCAGTCGCTCTGCCTGAACGTCGAGGTCCTCTCGGCCGACGGCCAGGCGGTCAGCCTCCGGGACACGGACGACGAGGTCTTCCGTGCCGCCGAAGAGCTCGGCATCAACATCTCCTCGCGGTTCGAGTCGTCGTCCGTCGACGACATCTGATCCCGCCCGTACTCGTAACGAATCCAGCTAGAGAGAAGAACATTGCTCGAAGCAACTTCATTTGACGCACTGCGGATCGGTCTCGCCACGGCCGAGGACATCCGCCAGTGGTCGTACGGCGAGGTCAAGAAGCCGGAGACCATCAACTACCGCACTCTCAAGCCCGAGAAGGACGGTCTGTTCGGCGAGCAGATCTTCGGTCCGTCCCGCGACTGGGAGTGCGCCTGCGGCAAGTACAAGCGCGTCCGGTTCAAGGGCATCGTCTGCGAGCGCTGCGGCGTCGAGGTCACCAAGTCCTCGGTCCGCCGCGAGCGCATGGGCCACATCGAGCTCGCCGCTCCCGTCACGCACATCTGGTACTTCAAGGGCGTCCCGTCGCGCCTCGGGTACCTCCTCGACATGGCGCCGAAGGACCTCGAGAAGGTCATCTACTTCGCCGCGTACATGATCATCGACATCGATGAAGAGGGCCGTCACGCCGACCTCCCGGGGCTCGAGAACGAGATGCGTCTCGAGATCAAGACCCTCGAGGGCCAGCGCGACTCGATCATCGCCGACCGCCTCAAGAAGCTCGAGGACGACCTCGCAGCGCTCGAGGAGGAGGGCGCCAAGGCCGACGTCAAGCGCCGTACCAAGGACACCGCCGAGAAGGAGATGTCCCAGGTCCGCAAGTCGTTCGACGAGGACATCACCCGCCTCGAGCGCGTGTGGGAGGACTTCCGCAACCTCAAGGTGGGCGACCTCAAGCCCGAGGACGCCGTCTTCCACGAGCTGCAGGACCGCTTCGGCATCTACTTCGACGCCTACATGGGCGCCGAGGCGATCAAGCTCCGTCTCGAGGCCTTCGACCTGGCCGCCGAGGCCGAGTCGCTGCGCCTGCAGATCGCCGAGGGCAAGGGCCAGAAGAAGATCCGCGCGATCAAGCGTCTGCGCGTGGTCTCCTCCTTCCTCGCCACCGGCAACTCGCCGGCCGCGATGGTGCTCGACGTCGTCCCGGTCATCCCGCCGGAGCTCCGCCCGATGGTGCAGCTCGACGGTGGCCGCTTCGCCACGTCGGACCTCAACGACCTCTACCGTCGTGTGATCAACCGCAACAACCGTCTCCGCCGCCTGCTCGACCTCGGTGCCCCCGAGATCATCGTGAACAACGAGAAGCGCATGCTGCAGGAGGCCGTCGACGCGCTGTTCGACAACGGTCGTCGTGGTCGTCCGGTCACGGGTACCGGCAACCGCGCCCTCAAGTCCCTGAGCGACATGCTCAAGGGCAAGCAGGGTCGCTTCCGCCAGAACCTGCTCGGCAAGCGTGTCGACTACTCGGGCCGTTCGGTCATCATCGTCGGCCCGCAGCTCAAGCTCCACCAGTGCGGTCTGCCGAAGCAGATGGCCCTCGAGCTGTTCAAGCCGTTCGTCATCAAGCGCCTCATCGACCTGTCGCACGCGCAGAACATCAAGTCGGCCAAGCGCATGGTCGAGCGTTCGCGCCCGCAGGTGTGGGACGTCCTCGAGGAGATCATCCGCGAGCGCCCCGTGCTGCTGAACCGTGCGCCGACGCTGCACCGTCTGGGCATCCAGGCGTTCGAGCCGCAGCTCGTCGAGGGCAAGGCCATCCAGCTCCACCCGCTCGTGTGTGCTGCGTTCAACGCGGACTTCGACGGTGACCAGATGGCCGTGCACCTGCCGCTCTCGGTGGAGGCCCAGGCCGAGGCCCGCATCCTCATGCTCGCCTCGAACAACATCCTCAAGCCGTCCGACGGCCGCCCGGTGACCCTGCCCGCACAGGACATGATCATCGGTCTGCACCACCTCACGACCGTCCGCGAGGGTGCCGTGGGTGAGGGCCGTGCGTTCTCGTCCGTCGCCGAGGCGATCCTCGCGAAGGACCAGGGCACGCTGCACCTCAACGCGCTCGTCAAGATCCGCATGTCCGACGTGTACTTCGCCGAGGGCGAGGCGCCGGAGGGCTACGTGCAGGGCGAGCCGGTGCTGCTCGAGACCACCCTCGGCCGTGCGCTCTTCAACGAGACCCTCCCGGCGAACTACCCGTTCGTCCAGAAGGTCACCGACAAGGGCGTGCTCTCCGCGATCGTCAACGACCTCGCCGAGCGCTACTCCAAGACCGAGACGGCCGCCGCGCTCGACCGGATCAAGGACGCCGGCTTCTACTGGGGCACCCGCTCCGGTGTGACCGTCGCGCTCTCGGACGTCGTGACGCCTCCTCGCAAGAAGGAGATCATCGCGGGCTACGAGGTCCAGGCCGCCAAGGTCCAGGGTGAGTTCGACAAGGGTCTGATCACCGACGCGGAGCGCCGCGCCGACCTGATCAAGATCTGGACCGAGGCCACGAACGAGATCGCGCAGGAGATGCGCGACAACTTCCCGGTCGACAACACCATCAACCGCATGGTCTCGTCGGGTGCTCGTGGTAACTGGCTGCAGGTGCGCAACATCGCCGGTATGCGTGGTCTGGTGAACAACCCGAAGGGTGAGATCATCGCCCGCCCGATCATCAACTCGTACCGCGAGGGCCTGACCGTGGCGGAGTACTTCATCGCCACGCACGGTGCCCGCAAGGGTCTGGCGGACACGGCTCTCCGTACCGCCGACTCGGGCTACCTGACCCGTCGTCTCGTGGACGTCTCGCAGGACGTCATCATCCGCGAGGACGACTGCGGCACGACCCGTGGTCTCGAGCTGCCGATCGCGACGAAGGGTGCCGACGGCGCCCTCGTCCGCGACCCGCGCGTCGAGAACACCGTGTACTCGCGCACCCTGGCCACCCCGGCCGTGGACGCGCAGGGCACGGTCGTCGCCGAGGCCGGTGAGGACGTCGGTGACGTCCTGATCGACAAGCTCATCGCGGCCGGTGTCGAGAGCATCAAGGTGCGCTCGGTCCTGACCTGTGAGTCGGCCATCGGTGTCTGCGCGAAGTGCTACGGCCGTTCGCTCGCCACGGGCAACCTCGTCGACATCGGCGAGGCGGTCGGCATCATCGCCGCCCAGTCCATCGGTGAGCCCGGTACCCAGCTGACGATGCGTACCTTCCACACGGGTGGTTCGGCGTCGGCCGACGACATCACGCAGGGTCTGCCCCGCGTGACCGAGCTCTTCGAGGCCCGCACCCCGAAGGGCGCGTCCCCGATCGCCGAGGCCCCCGGCCGCGTCGTGATCGAGGACACGGACAAGGGTCGTCGGATCATCCTCACGCCGGACAACGGCGACGAGCCGTTCATCTACCCGGTGCTCAAGCGTGCGACGCTCCTCATCGAGGACAACCAGCACGTCGAGCTCGGCGAGCAGTTCATCGCCGGCACCGTCGACCCGAAGGAAGTTCTTCGCGTCAAGGGTGTCCGTGAGGTCCAGAAGCACCTCGTCAACGGTGTGCAGGACGTGTACGGCTCGCAGGGCGTGCCGATCCACGACAAGCACATCGAGGTCATCGTGCGCCAGATGCTCCGCAAGGTCACCGTCGTCGACCACGGCGACACCGACCTGCTCCCGGGCGAGCTCGTGGACCGTTCGCGGTACAACGAGCTCAACCGTGCGGCGCTGCAGGAGGGTCGCAAGACCGCTTCCGCTCGCCAGGAGGTCATGGGCATCACCAAGGCGTCCCTCGCGACCGAGTCGTGGCTGTCCGCCGCGTCCTTCCAGGAGACCACCCGCGTCCTCACGCAGGCGGCCATGGAGGGCAAGCAGGACCACCTCGTCGGCCTCAAGGAGAACGTCATCATCGGTAAGCTCATCCCCGCCGGGACGGGCCTCAGCCGGTACCGCGACGTGGATGTGAACGCGACCGAGGAAGCGAAGGCCGAGCGGTACCCCAACCGCATCTTCGCGGACGACTCGTCGTTCTCGGACGCCGACCTGAGCTTCGTCGACTTCGACAGCTTCTCGTCGGACGACTTCACCCCGGGTACCTACAACTGAGTCTGAAGTGATTCACGAAGGGCCCCGCATCCGTCAGGATGCGGGGCCCTTCGCCGTTGCGGGTCGCGTTCGCGATCACGGGTCGGCCTGGAGGCGCGGGGCGGGCCCGCCACTGGCCTCCAGTCCGTCTCGTCACTGGTACGCGATATGTTGGTCGGGTGGGATCCGGAACAGAGCAGTTGAGTCGGCGGCGGCGTCGCGCCGCCCTGGCGGTCGGGGTCGCGTCGGTGGGACTGGCGGTGACGTCGCTGATCCTGGTGCTGGCCGGCGGACCGCTCGCAGTGGCAGCTGGTGGCGGTGCGGTCCTCCTGTCCGGGACGATCGACCGGATCGACCGGGACGGTGGCCGAGCGCCGAACACGTTCCTGATCGTGGTCGGTGTGCTGGCCGTCGCCGTGGTCGCGTGGGTCGTCCGCTCCTGAGCGTCAGGCGGTGCGGCCCTTCTCGTCGACGAGTGAGTACAAGCTGAGCACGTTGCCGTCGGGGTCGCGGACGTCGAACCAGTTCGTGGCGCCGTCGATGCACTCGACGGGGCCGATGTCGATGCCGAGGGCACCGATGCGGCTGTGCTGGGCGGTGACGTCGTCGACGCCGAACCGGACGGTGACGGGGTTCTCCTCGGCGTGCTCGTCCTCGTAGAGCTGGATCCAGATGCCGCCGACCTCGTACTCGGCGACGCCGTCCTCGGGTTCGAGGTCCGGCTCGGTGCGCTCGAAGACCGCGCCGTACCAGAGGCAGGACGCCTCGATGTCGGTGACGGGCAGCCCCACGGTCACGCTCGTGATGTCCATGACTCATCATGGCCCGACGGGGTCGGGCGCGTCGAGCGTTTCCTGGTGTGCTGGCAGGCTGGGGACATGGCGACACTGCGCGAACGGATCACGGCACCGGCCCACCTCGAGCCGCCGGTCCCGACCGCGGGGCTGACCTTCCGGCCGGCGACCACGGACGACACCGCCGGGATCCTCGCCGTGGCGGTCGCCGCTGCGGCGGTGGACGACCCGCGCAGCCGTCCCTCCACAGCGGACGTCGAGCGGACTCTGTCCACGGAGCGGCTCGACGTCGCTCGGGACACCCTCGTGGGCGTCGATGCTGAGGGACATGTGCAGGCCTACGGCATCGTCATCGACATCCCGTCCCGGGTCACCGCGGCCCGGGCGGTGCTCGAGAGTGCGGTCCACCCCGAGTTCCGCGGGCGCGGCATCGGTCGGAAGCTCCTTGCGTGGCAGGTCGGTCGGGCACGGCAGCGGCTGGCGCAGCTCGACGTCGACCTCCCGGGGACCCTCGACGTCGGCGGACCGGAGGGCTCCTCGGTCCTGCGGCTGGCGGCGCACTCCGGGTTCGAGCCCGTGCGGACCTGGCTCGACATGGAGCTGGTGTTCGACGACGATCCCGGCGAGGCCGCCCCGGTGCTGCCGGAGGGGTTCGTGGTCCGACCCGCGACCGACGACGACATCGAGCCGCTGCGTGCGGCCAAGAACGACGCCTTCCGCGACCACTGGGGCTCGCAGCCGATGGTGGCGTCCGACTGGCGCGGCTTCCTCACCTCGGCCAAGAGCCGGCTCGACCTGTCCCGCGTGGTCGTCGACGACTCCGGCGCCGTGCTCGCCTTCGCGATCGTCGAGGTGGAGCCGTCGGCGTTCGAGGCACGCGGCCACCCCTTCGGGTACGTGCACTGGGTCGGCGTCGTCCGTGCTGCGCGGGGCCGGGGCCTGGCGCCGCTCGTGCTGGGCGCCGCCCTCGACGCGATGCGGACCGACGGTCTCGCGGCCGCGGTGCTCGACGTCGACGCGGAGAACCCCAGCGGTGCCGGCCGCATCTACGAGCGCCTCGGCTTCGTCGCGGGTGCCGTGCACGTCACGGCGTCTGTGTCCCTCTGACGCGGGCCATCCGGGCGGCACGCACGGGTCGACACCCTCGCACTGGGGACACCCGATGCCCGTCCGCCCCCTCCTTCTGGGACTGCGGCGGCCCTCCTGCGCGACCGTAGCGTGGTCGAGCGTCGTTCCCCGCACGGCGCCACTCCCGATCCGCGCGCGAACCGAAGGAGGCTCGGAGCCCATGGCCACGCTGTCCGAGATCCTCATCCTCAACGGCGCCCTGCCGATCGAGCACCTCGACTCGATGACCGGCGACGAAGACGTCGACGACCGGTCCATCCGAGCGCTCGTCGACCAGGGCATCGTGAGCGAGGCACAGTACATCACCGCTCGTGCCGCCTCGAGCAACTCCCGCACGGTGCCGCTGACCGACTACCCGGTCGACGGCACGGCGGTGTCGATGCTGCCGGCTGCGCTCTGCCGACGCCACGGCGTGCTCGGCATCGGGTTCGAGGGCGACGTGCTCGTCCTCGCGATGGTGAACCCGACGAACGTCCTCGCGATCGACGACGCACGCACCGCGTCCGGCCGGAGCGTCAAGCCGCTCCAGGTCGAGGAACGCGACCTCGCCGCGGCGCTCGACCGCTACCTGCGCGCCGACGACGAGCTCAACGACCTCACGTCGTCCCTCGAGGAAGAAGCCTCGCAGCACACCCAGCAGCAGGCCGACCTGACCGACGGCTCGCTCGACGACGTGCCGATCGTCCGGTTCGTGAACCTCCTCGTCTCGCAGGCGATCCAGGACCACGCGTCCGACATCCACATCGAGCCCGGCGAGCACGAGGTCCGTGTCCGCTACCGCATCGACGGGGTCCTGCACGAGATGGCCCCGGCGCCGAAGAACATCCAGAACGGCGTCGTCAGCCGTCTCAAGATCATGAGCGACATCGACATCGCCGAGCGTCGGAAGCCGCAGGACGGCCGCATGTCGGTCCGGCACGGTGGACGGCAGATCGACCTCCGCGTCGCGACGCTGCCGACCGTGTGGGGTGAGAAGGTCGTCATGCGGATCCTCGACAACACGAACACGTCGATGTCCCTCAAGGACCTCAACCTCCTCGAGCACAACTTCCGGGCGTACCAGCGCTCCTACTCGAAGCCCTACGGCATGATCCTCGTCACCGGACCCACCGGCTCCGGCAAGTCGACCACGCTGTACACGACGCTCAACGCGGTCGCGAAGCCCGAGATCAACGTCATCACCGTCGAAGACCCGGTCGAGTACCGGATGGCCGGCATCAACCAGGTGCAGGTCAACCCCAAGGCCGGGCTGACGTTCGCGTCCGCGCTCCGGTCGATCCTCCGCTCCGACCCGGACGTCGTCCTGCTCGGCGAGATCCGTGACCACGAGACCGCGCAGATCGCCATCGAGGCCTCCCTCACCGGCCACCTGGTGCTCTCGACGCTGCACACCAACGACGCCCCCTCCGCGGTGACCCGGCTCACCGAGATGGACATCGAGCCGTTCCTCGTCGGGTCCGCGCTCGACTCCGTGGTCGCGCAGCGTCTCGCCCGGCGCCTCTGCGACCGCTGCAAGGCCCCGGCCGTCTACGAGGCCGAGCAGCTCCACGCCCTCGGGTTCCTGCCCAGCCCGGACGCACCCGTACCCGAGTTCTCCGCCCCGATCGGCTGCTCGGTGTGCTCGAACACCGGCTACCGCGGCCGGATCGCGCTGCACGAGGTCATGACCGTGACCGAGGAGATCGAGCGGCTCGCCGTCGCCCGTGCATCGAGCGCGGAGATCAGCCGCGTCGCCCAGGAGCAGGGCATGCTCACCCTCCGGCAGGACGGGTGGGAGAAGGTCAAGCTCGGCATGACGAGCGTCGACGAGATCCTGCGCGTGGTCGCGTAGGCCCGGGAGCACAACGATGACCGATTCCGTCTACGACATCACGCCCGCGGACGACCCCGTCCACGGCTGGCACCCCGGAGCGCCCGGCAACGAGGTCGGCGGAGGACGCCGAGCAGCGCGCCTGGCAGCTGCCGCGGCGGCCGCCGCGTCCCACCCGACGTCCCCGGACGTCGCGGGCGCCGTCGTGCCGCCGCCCGCCGCGTCACCGGTCTACGACCTCACCGACGAGGCCGCCTGGGCCGCACCCGTTGCGCCGGCTCCGACGCCCACGTGGGACGCGCCCCTCGCTGCCGCCGCCCCGGCACCGGCCTGGGACGCACCCGTCGCCGCCGCCGCTCCTGTTCCCGCCTGGGAGGTGCCCGCCGACGCCGCCCCCGGGGCGACCCCCGCGTGGCCCGCCCCGTCGGGCGACCCCGTCGCCGTGCCGGTCGCACAGCCGCAGGCTGCGCCCGCGACGCCACCCGCAGCCGTGCCGTCGTCGACCGCGTCCTACGGGTACGCCGACGAGGCGACCCGACAGCTGCCGGTCGTGTCCGGCGGGGTCCCCACGGGCCTCCCGGCCGGCCCGTCTGCCGACGGGAGCGAGGTGATCAACTTCACGCGTCACGCGCGCGAGGTCGCCGATCCCGACCTCATCACCGCGCTCGCGCAGGTCGTCTACCAGGGCGCGTCCGACCTGCACGTCACCGCCGACGCACCACCGACCGTGCGCGTCGACGGATCGCTGCGACCCGCCGTGCCGGGAGGCCCGTGGTCGCGTGCCAAGGTCATCGCGGCACTCAAGACGATGCTGTCCGTCGAACAGGCAGGACAATTCGACCACGAGCAGGAACTCGACTTCGCCTACTCGCTCTCGCCCGACTTCCGGTTCCGCGTGAACTACTACCAGCAACGTGGCAACTGGGGCGCCGCGTTCCGCATCATCCCGACGAAGATCAAGACGCTCAAGCAGCTCGGCATCCCCGAGCACGTCGGCGAGTTCGCCAAGCTCCCGCGCGGGCTCGTCCTCGTCACCGGTCCCACCGGCTCCGGCAAGTCGACCACCCTCGCCGCCCTCATCGACCTCGTCAACGAGACCCGGGCCGACCACATCGTCACGGTCGAGGACCCGATCGAGTTCATGCACGAGCACAAGAAGGCGATCATCAACCAGCGCGAGGTCGGTGCCGACACGCACTCCTTCGCCGCCGCGCTCAAGCACGTGCTGCGGCAGGACCCCGACGTCATCCTCATCGGCGAGCTCCGCGACCTCGAGACCATCTCCGTCGCGCTCACCGCCGCCGAGACCGGCCACCTCGTCTTCGCGACCCTCCACACCCAGAGCGCACCCGGCACCATCGACCGTGTCATCGACGTGTTCCCGCCGCACCAGCAGGGCCAGATCCGAACCCAGCTCGCGTCGACCCTCGAAGGGGTCGTCTGCCAGACCCTCGTGCCGAAGGCCAACGGCGCCGGCCGTGTCGTCGCCACCGAGATCATGAAGACCACCCCCGCGATCGGGAACCTCATCCGCGAAGGCAAGACCTACCAGATCACCTCGGCGATGCAGGCCGGCCGCGATGCCGGCATGCACACCATGGACCAGGACCTCGCCGAGCTCGTCAACGTCGGCACCATCACCCGCCGTGCCGCGATGGAGAAGGTCCACGACCACGACGGCTTCGACCGGCTCGTGCAGCGCGTCGAGTCGCCCTCCGACTCCTCCGCTGCCGCCATCGCCGCGTCCGAGATCGACTTCGGCGACAAGTACTCGGGAGGCCACTGATGTCGCTCGCCTTCGACTACCGCGGCCGCGACGGCAGCGGCAAGCTCGTGAAGGGGCGGCTCGACGCCGCGTCCGAAGGGGCCGTCGTCCAGCGCCTCCGCGGCATGGGCGTCTCGCCGATCGCCATCACGGAGGCGAAGCCCGGCACCGGTCTGCAGACCGAGATCAAGATCCCCGGGTTCGAGAAGGGCGTCGGGCTGAAGGACCTCGCGATCATGTCGCGGCAGGCCTCCACCATGCTCACGTCCGGGCTCTCCCTGCTCCGCGCGCTCACGATCCTCGCGGACCAGACGGAGAACAAGAAGCTCAAGGACATCCTCGGCAAGGTCCGGGACGACGTCGAGCGGGGCGTCTCGTTCTCGGACGCGGTCGCGAAGTACCCGGTGGACTTCCCGCCGATCATGATCAACATGATCCGGGCGGGGGAGACGGGCGGCTTCCTCGACCAGGCCATGGACTCGGTGGCGACGAACTTCGAGAAGGAGCACAAGCTCCGTTCGACGATCAAGTCGGCGATGACGTACCCGGTGGTGGTGCTCGTCATGTCGCTCCTGGCCGTCGCGATCATGCTGATCTTCATCGTGCCGATCTTCCAGGACATGTTCTCGTCGCTCGGCGGCAAGCTCCCGCTCCCGACGATGATGCTCGTGTACCTCTCCCACGCGATGCGGTACATCGCGATCCCGTTGGCGATCGCGATCCTGGTGTTCTGGCTCTGGTGGCGAGTGAACAAGAACACCGAGCGAGTGCGAGCGGTCGTCGATCCACTGGTGCTGCGTCTCCCGGTGTTCGGACCCTTGCAGAAGAAGATCGTCATCGCGCGGTTCTCCCGCAACTTCTCGAACATGATCGGCGCGGGCGTCCCGATTCTCCAGGCATTGCGGATCGTCGGGGAAGTGTCGAACAACATCGTCGTGAAACGTGCTCTCGACAATGTCGCGGAATCGGTGCGGAAAGGCGAGTCGATCGCTGACCCACTGCAACGCGAGAATGTCTTCCCGGCAATGGTGACGCAGATGGTCGCGGTGGGTGAAGATGCCGGATCCCTTGAGACGATGCTCGAGAAGATCGCGGTGTTCTACGACGCCGAGGTCGAAGCGACCACGGATGCCCTCACTTCCCTGATCGAGCCGCTCCTCATCGCGTTCCTGGGGGTGGTGGTCGGCGGGATGATCATCGCGCTCTACATGCCGATCTTCCAGATCACGAACGTCGTCCAGAACGCCTCCTGACCATCCACCCCCAGAGCGAGGGTGTTCCGCAATTGCTGCGCCCCTCGCACTGGGGGTGAGTTGTACCCGGATTGCCCCCCGTTCTCGGGATTACTCCTCGGAAACGCCGCGAATACGCTGATCAGCGGCGGCCGAGCAAGCCCCGAAATTCAATCCCACGCATTCTTTCGAAGAACGGAAACAATATGTACTTCGCTCTCATGGGCAAGCTCGACGCTCGCCGCAAGGGTCTCCTCGCCGACAAGGAGAAGGGCTTCACGCTCATCGAGCTCCTCGTCGTCGTGATCATCATCGGCATCCTCGCGGCGATCGCGATCCCCGTGTACATCGGGGTGCAGAACAACGCGAAGGACTCGTCCGCCAAGTCCGACCTCGCGAACGTCAAGACCGCGATCGTGAGCGTCGCGTCGCAGACCGATGGCTCTTTCCCCGCCACCCTCACGCAGGCGCAGCTGACGAGCGGTGATTACGCGAGTGCGGGCTCGACCAAGGGCGCCAGCACGACTGCGCTTTCCTACACCAAGACGGACACTGGATTCTGCATCCAGGCGACCAGCTCGACGACGAAGACGTTCAAGGCGACCCAGACTGACGGTGTCACGACAGGTACCTGCTGATAGGAGCCGCTGTTCGTGGGCACCGCCTTGGTGAGGCGGTGCCCACGTCTGCACGATCACCAGGACGTCGGAGGAGGGACGCCATGATCTCGCGCATCGCCGAGCGACTGCGTTCCGCCCGTGATTCCGACGAGGGGTTCACGATCATCGAGGTGATGGTCGCGATGACGATCTTCGCCCTGATCGCGGCCGGGATCGCCGCCGGCATCACGTCCTCCCTCGTCCTCGCCAAGGACACCCGCGCCCGCGAGGTCGCCGCCACCGTCGCCATGGAGGACATCGACACCCTGCGCGACACCTCGAGCATCTTCGACGTGAAGTCCGGGACCGCCCAGCGGCAGGTCGGCGGGCGCACCTACGACCTCAAGCGCACCGTGACGTGGACGAAGTCCTCCGGTGCCTCGAACGCCTGCGGAACCGGCGACGGCACGCTGTCGTACAAAGCGGTGACGGTCACGGTGAGCTGGGCGACCACCGCCTCCTCGTCCGGCTCGCAGCGCTTCACGATGTCGAGCGCGATCGCACCCCTCACCAACATCAACTCCGACTCCACCGGCTCGATCCTCGTCGGGGTCACGAACGCGAACGGCGTCGGCGTCGCCGGCATCGTCCCGACCGTGAGCGGCGGCCCGGCGGGTGTCACCTTCCCGGCGACCGACTCCGAGGGCTGCACCTACGTCTCAGGCGTCGCGCCGGGTACGTACACGGTGTCCGTGGCCCGTTCCGGCTACGTGGACTCCACCCAACAGGTCAGTCCCTCGCAGCAGTCCGTCAAGGTGTCGGCCGGCTCGTCCGGGGCCGCTGCTTTCGCGTTCGACCAGGCCGCCACCTACAGCTACCAGTACGCGACCACCCCCGACTCCGGCGCGGTCCTCCCCACGAACCTCCAGCTGTCCGTCACGAACGCCGTGTCCGGGACGAAGGTCTACGACCGATCGCCCACCTCCGTCTCCCTGTTCCCGTTCCCGAGTGGCTACCAGGCCGTCGCCGGCAGCTACGCGGCGGACGACTCCGCCGACGCGGCCTCGACCTGTCTGAGCCCTGAGCCGGGGACCTGGACGATCCCGAACGCGAACGGCAAGAAGGGGACGGCGACGGAGTCCCGGGACAACTCGCAGCAGCCGCGACGTGTCGAGATGGGCGCGGTCACGCTCTCGGGTCTCGACACCTCGAAGTTCGTGACGGCGAAGACCACGACGCCGGGCAACGGCGATCCGGGGTGTGCGAAGGGCATGACGTTGACCTTCCCGAAGCCGACGTCCGGCAAGATGACCATCGCCCTGCCGTGGGGGACGTGGAAGATCTACAGCGGCACCACGTCGGGCGCGATCTCGACCGTGCTCGGTCTCACGAGCTCGACCGTCGCGATGGTCACGAACGGCAGGGTCTCGGACGGAGCCGTCGTCGTCGACCCGAGGCCGGCGAGCTGATGCGCGCGCTCCTGCGCCGGCTGCACGCCGAGGAACGCGGCATCACGCTCGTCGAACTCATCGTGGCGATGCTCGTCACCTCGCTCCTGCTCACGCTCGTCGGGAGCTTCTTCGTCTCCATGACGAAAGCGCAGCAGACCGTCTCCGGTCTGGACGCCAGCACGCGGCAGGGCACGACGTCGATGACACAGCTGAGCCGGTACCTCCGTGAGGCGAGCCGCCTACCGGTGTCCCGGACCGTCACGCAGCCGGCGTTCTCCACCGCGACGGCGGGTGCGCTCGCGTTCACCTCGAGCGTCGACACGAGCACCTCGGCGGCGGGCATGACGAAGGTCACGGTCGACGTCGTGGCGGGCAAGCTCCTCATGCAGTTGCAGCGAGGCGACTGCTCGACGGGCTACTGCTCCTTCCCGAGCTCGAACCCGGTCCGGAGCACCGTGCTCGCGGACGTCGTGCGCGGCCGGGCACTCTTCACCTACTCCAACGCGAACGGCACCGTGTTCACGCCGACCTCCTCGACCGTCGACACCATCAGGTCCGTCCGGATCACGCTGACCACCGGCTCGACGGGGAGCACCGCGGCGAACGACACGACCTTCGCGGCCACCATCAACCTGCGCAACCTCGACTACGGCGCAGCGACGGAGTCATGATGCTCACCCGGATGATCCGCGCCCTCCGCGCCCGCGACGACGAGCGCGGCGTGGCCCTCGCTGCCGTGATCGGCATCGGCGCAGTGCTCCTCATCGTGCTGTCGCTCGTCGTGGCGACCGCCACCAGTGGTGCCGCGAAGGCGACGAACGACACGAACTACACCAAGGCGATGGCGGCCGCGTACGCCGGGCTCTCCGAGTACCAAGGACGCCTCGCCGCGGACAACGCGTACGTGAAGTACGGCGTACGCACGGCGTTCTCCGCCACCAGCACGTACACGGCGGACCCGTCGAACAAGGCGTTCGGTGTGTCGAAGGACGGCACCTGGGCGACCGTGGTCGGCAGCAGCGACCAGTTCTACCGGTACGAGGTCGACAACTCGGCGTACCCGACGACCGGCAAGGTGCGTCTCCGGGTCACCGGGAAGGCCGGTTCGACCACCCGGACGATCGTCGTCGACCTCCGCGGGGACGGCTTCGTCAACTACCTGTACTTCACCAACTACGAGTCGCAGGACCCGTCGCTCACCGGGGTCGGATGCACGTCCAAGCACCGCAACGAGGCCGACTGGAGCGCCTCGAGCTGCGAGCCGGTCGTCTTCGCGAGTGGTGACACCCTCGACGGGCCCGTCCGCACGAACGACGTCGTCACCGCCTGCGGTGCGTGGTTCAAGTCGACCGTGCAGGACACCGGCGCTGCCGGCTTCTTCTACACGAGCAAGAGCACCCAGATCGACTCGGCGTGCAAGTCCTCCACCACGTTCGACGGTGGTGACATCAAGACGGTCGGCACCCTGCCGATGCCGAGCACGAACGCGAACATGAAGCAGGAGGCGCGGACGGACATCCCGGACAAGGTCGCCAAGCCCGGCTGCCTGTACACCGGCCCGACCTCGATCACCTTCCTCTCCGGGGGCAAGATGCGGGTCGTCTCGCCCTGGACGAGAGCCACGCAGGTCCAGGGGGACGCGAGCGGCAACGCGATCGCGGCGGGCCCCGGCAACGACGCGCTCTGTGGGTCGACAGCAGCCCTCAGCGGCTCGGGCGCGACGATCCCGGTGCTGCCGGCCAACCTGGTCTACGTGCAGAGCGTGCCGTCGACCTCGACGGACCCGAACTACTGGGGGCCGAGCGCGACGCCCACCGGGACGGTGAACGGCACGGTCACCGCGGGGTCCCGTGTGTTCTGTCAGCAGAACGTGAAGTCGGGCAACACGGTCACCTCCGACTACGGCAACGGACTCGGCTACCCGCTCGCGGGCGAGTTCACCGGCACCAGGGGGGATGCCGGGTTCTACGGATGCCGGAACGGTGACGCCTTCGTCTCCGGTTCCTTCGGCGGTCAGATGACCGTCGCGGCGGAGAACTTCCTCTACGTCACGGGGAACATCGTCTACCAGAACGGACGGACCTCGGACGACATGCTCGGCCTGGTCGGGCAGAAGGCCGTGTCGATCTACAACCCCGTCTCGTGCGAGAGCTACTCCAACCTCCAGCGGACGGCGTGCAACACGGGCAGGACGAGCTACTCGACGAACCTCGCCGCGACGACCAACATCGAGGTCGACGCCGCCATCGCGAGCAACCTCGGCACCTTCAACGTGCAGAACTACCAGTACGGCGCGGGTCTCGGGAAGCTGACCATCTACGGCTCGATCGCCCAGCAGTTCCGCGGCGCCGTCCGCTCGCAGTACTCGACCGGACTGCTGACCGCGTACGCGAAGGCGTACGGCTACGACGCCCGCCTCCGGACGTCGGCGCCGCCGAAGTTCCTGCAGCCCGTGTCCACCACCTACGGCGTGACGACCGAGACGGAGTCCGCCACGGCGTTCCGGGCCGACGGAAGCCCCACCGGGAAGTGACGTGACCGTCGTGCTGCCCTTCGTCCTCACGCTCGTCGCGGTCCTCGGCCTCGCCGTGGGCTCGTTCCTCAACGTCGTCGTGCACCGGGTCCCCGCCGGGCTCTCGGTGTCGCACCCGGCGAGCGCCTGCCCGCGGTGCGACCACCCGATCCGGGCGGTCGACAACGTCCCGGTGGTGTCCTGGCTCGTCCTGCGCGGCCGCTGCCGCGACTGCTCGGCCCCCATCTCGGTCCGCTACCCGACCGTGGAGGCCGCGACGTGCCTCCTGGCCGTCCTGGTGACCGCGTTCCTCGCCACCGCGCCGTGGAGCCCGCTGGCCGGGGCGGGGTCGAGCGTCGCGACGACCGCGCGCGGCGTCATCGTGCTCGTGGCGTTGCTGTACCTCATGGCGATCAGCGTCGCGCTCACCCTGATCGACCTGGAGACCCACACCCTCCCGAACCGCATCGTGCTCCCGGCCGCTGTCGTCCTTCCCGTCCTGCTCGGCGTCGCCGCGGTCACGGTCGGCGACTGGGGGGCGATCCTCCGTGGTCTGACCGGCTGCGTGGGCCTCGGCGCCGTGTACCTGTGCCTGGCGCTCGCCGTCCCCGGAGGGATGGGCTTCGGGGACGTCAAGCTCGCTGGTGTGCTCGGCTTCGTGCTCGCGTACCTCGGATGGGGACCCCTCGCAGTGGGTTCTTTCGGCGCGTTCCTGCTCGGGGGTAGCTTCGCGATCGTCCTGGTGCTCGTGCGTCGGGCCAGCCGAGGCAGCGGGATTCCGTTCGGTCCCTGGATGCTCGGCGGCGCCTGGGTCGGGATCGTGTTCGGCGAGCCGGTCTGGCGCGGCTACCTCGGCCTCCTCGGCCTCGCCTGACCCCGCGACCCGACGGCACACACATCTCTCTCCGGAAGGACCCGCAATGGCCAAGAGCATCGTCGGCGTCGACATCGGCTCCGCCGCCATCCGAGCGGTCGAGGTGCAGGACGCGAACCGTCCGAAGCCCACCATCGTCCGCTTCGCCGAGGTCCCGGTCCCGGAGGGAGCGACCCGGCAGGGCGAGGTCGTCGAACCCAACACCGTCGCGGGAGCGCTCCGGCAGCTCTGGTCGATCGGACGGTTCCGATCGAAGGACGTGGTGCTCGGGATCGGCAACCAGCGTGTGCTCTCACGCGACCTGACCGTGCCGCGGGCGTCGCTCGCACAGATCCGGGAATCGCTCCCGTTCCAGGTCCAGGACATGCTGCCGGTACCCGTGGGTGACGCCATCCTCGACTTCTACCCGACCTCCGAGGGGGTGGGTGAGAGCGGACCCACCGTGAGCGGCCTGCTGATCGCTGCGGTCAAGGACGCGGTGCTCGCCAACGTCCGAGCCGTGCAGGCAGCCGGACTCAACCCGGTCGGCGTCGACCTCATCCCGTTCGCGCTCGCCCGCGTCCTCGCCCCGGCGGACCAGCGCGGTACCGTCGTGATTGTCGAGTACGGCGGCAACACGACGACCGTCGTCGTGGTCACCGACGGCGTCCCGAAGTTCGTCCGCATCATCCCGACCGGCGGCGACGACGTCACCCGTCTCCTCGCCGGACGCCTCGGCGTCGCGGAGAGCGCGGCGGAAGCGGTCAAGCGTCACCTCGGCATGGACCTGGGTGCAGCCCGCACGAGCGACGATGCGGCAGCCGTGTCCCTCGTACGCGAAACGGTGGGCGAGCTCCTCGCGAGCCTCCGGAACACGATCAGCTACTTCGTGAACACCCACCCGGAGGAACCGGTCGACGCCGTCCTGCTCGGCGGTGCCGGTGCCGCTCTGCCCGGGCTGGCCGAAGCGCTCCGCGAGTCGACCCGTCTCCCGGTACGGTACGGGGCGCCGTTCGCCAACGTGGCCCTGGCCAAGACCGTCCGGGTCGAGGACCTGCACGCGCACGGTCCCTCGATCGCGGTCGCTTGGAGCCTCGCAGCCGGAGGGAAGGCAGCATGAGCCAGACGACCAGGGCGGGGGCCACACGACCCGGCCGCCGCCGCAGCCAAGGAGCAACGGAGACCGCTGGTCGTGGCTCCACCGAGCAGCGCCAGGGCGCGAACCGGCGTTCCTCCGGCGACCTCGTCATCGGAGGACGCCCGCGCGTCGACCTCCTCCCCACCGAGGTGCTCACAGCACGCCGCAGTCAGCGGACGGTCCGCCGGGTGTGGGCCGGCGTGGTCCTCGTCGCCGCTGTCGTGGGCATCGGTGTCGGCGCCGCCTCGATGGTGGCCGCCGAGGCACACGACGATCTCACGGCTGCCCAGGATCAGACGTTGTCCCTCCTGCAACAGCAGGCCCAGTACAAGGACGTCCGTGCGGCAGAGTCCGGCACGACGCTCCGCGAGGCCGCTCGAGCCGTCGGGGGGTCCACCGAGATCGCCTGGAAGTCGTACCTCGGCTCCGTCCAGTCGTCGCTCCCGAGCGGTACGCGGATCACCGGCGTCACCGTCGACTCGGCGTCGCCGTTCGAGAGCTACGTGCAGTCCGATGCACCGCTGCAAGGCCAGCGCATCGCCACGCTCACCATCGCCGCCGAGAGCCCGACCCTGCCGTCCGTCCCGCAGTGGCTCGACTCGCTCAAGGGTCTCAAGGGCTTCGTCGATGCGACCGCGAACTCGGTGACCCTCGACGAGACGACCGGCGCGTACACGGTCAACATGACGATCCACGTCGACGACGAGGCTTTCGACCGGAAGTACGACCTGGAAGAGGAGAAGTGAGATGACCCGCAACCGCCTCAGCATGCTCCTCGCCGTCGCCTCCATGGTGATCGTCGCGCTCGCCGGCTTCTTCTTCGGCGTCCAGCCGCAGCTCGCGCAGGCCGCCGCCGACCGGGAGCAGCAGGTCGGCGTGGACGCGACGAACCGCACGACGGCCTCGGAGCTCGCTCGACTCAAGGAGCGGGCGAAGAGCCTCCCGAAGCTCGAAGCCGAACTCGCCACCCTCACCGACTCCGTCCCGGCCAGCGCCTCGATGTCGAAGTTCTACGCATCGGTGGACGCCGTCGCAGCGCGCAGCGGCGTGAAGGTGTCCGCCATCACGACGGCCGACGCCCTGGCGTACACCCAGCCGACATCCACCACCGCCACGGCACCGGGAACCGACTCGACGGCTTCTCCGGAGGCGTCCGCGACGGCGACCCCCGATGCGGAGGCGACCGGGGGTGCGTCGCCGAGCCCGACGGCGTCGACGGTCACGGACCCGCGGATCACACCCGCCAACTTCTCCGCGATCCCGGTGACCGTGTCCGTCGACGGCTCGTTCGACCAAGCCCTGGCATTCGTCGGAGGCATGCAGGACGGACCCCGGCTGTTCCTCGTGAACGCCGTCTCGTCGACGGCCGCGCAGTCCACCACCGGTGGCTCCGACAGTGGCTCGAGCGACGCGACGACGTGGACCTTCGGTGGGTACGTGTACGTGCTCTCCGACGAGGACTCGACCGCCGCCGACAAGGGCTGACCGCCCCTCCGCAGGACCCCCGCAGACTGGGGCGTGACGCGCCACGCCACACCCTCTTCCGTCGGGGGTCCTCGTCTGCGTACGATGCTCCCGACGCCGCGCTCGTGGCTGCTCATCCCCCTCTCGAACGGCCCCGCTCGTGGGCTGTTCCTCGTCGTGCCCGGAGTCGCGCGTGTTGAACGGAATCGTGGAGTTCCTCGGCTGGTTCGGAGCCGTAACCGTCCTGGCTGGTTACATCCTGTTCTCGACCGGCAAGCTACCGAACGGGCCGGTCTACCAGCTGCTCAACCTCGTCGGCGGCCTCGCGATCGCCGTCAACGTCGGAGCACACCACGCGATCCCGTCGCTCATCGTCAACGGCATCTGGGCGATCGTCGCCGTGGTGGTCCTGACGAAGATGCTGCGCACGCGACGGGCGGCCAGGCGCGGCGAGCCGGTGGCGGCGACGACGGGTCCGATCCTCGTCGAGCCCCCGACCACGACAGTGGTCCTGCCGGTCGTCGGCCCGGCCCTCCGCGACCACGACGACACGACCGACCACGACGACACGACCGAGCCGGACACCGGAGCGCACGTCCGCACCGAGGCGTACGAGGAGGCCCGCGTCCACACCGCGGGCGAGGCACCCACGGCCCCGGCCCCCATGACCGAGACCGTCCCGGTGATCACCGCGACGATCGCCCTCGCCCTGGTCGCGGCAGCACAGCGGGAGCAGCAGGACCACGAGCGCCAGCAGCAGGACCACGAGTGCCAGCAGCAGGACCGCGTGCCCGAGCAGCCCGAACTGGCCTGACGGCTGACACCCGAGCCGAGCCGAACCCCGCGGGACCCGCCCGTGCCGCCGACCCCGGCGATACGATCGCTCCATGTCCCGGTGGCTGATCGCGACGATGACGTCCGTGCTCTTCATCGCGCTCGTCGTCGCGGTGTCCGGCTTCGAGGCGCTCCTCGCCGACGTCGAACCGATCACCCAGCCCGACGCGACCCCGTACCTCGGCCCCGCGATGGTGGTCTCGGTCGCGATCGTGGTGTTCCTCGCGACCGCCGCCGGAGCCCGTGAGGGCAACCCCGGCGTCACGGGCCTGGTCGCCGCAGCAACCTCGTACCTGGTGATGCTCGGTGTCGGAGCCGTCGGGTACGCACTGCTCCGGGGTGACGCCACGGAGCTCCTCGTCTTCCCGGCGGGCTCCGCGCTCGGGCCCTTCGTGGTCGGGACCGTCGTGGTCGCCCTGGTCTGCGTCGTCGGGGGGATCGCCGTCGTCCGACACCAGGCGCGAGCGACGGGGGCGGCCTCGGAAGGCTCCGGCAGCGGCCCCGGCCCGGTCTCGGGAGGCCCTGGCCGCACGTCCGCACCGGCCCCGGACGCCCGGGGGAGTGACGGCGGTCCGCGGTAGGATCGCCCCGCACGACGCGACACCGCGAGCCGCGCCGTGCGACGACCACGCACGGCGACCGGGGGCACGATGACCGACCACGACCACGGCTGGGGAGCGGTCCCGCCCGTCGACTCCATCCGCGGCACCCGGGTCCCGGATCCCGCACGTCCCCGTCGGCGTCTGCGGCGCGGCGCGCTCATCGGGATCCTCGCGGGCGCGGCTGCGCTCGTCCTCCTCGTGGTGGGCGGCGGCATCGGATACGCGAACGGCATGAGCACGCACACGGCCGACCGGCCGGTCCGTGCCTTCCTCGACGACCTCGTGGCCGGCAAGGCCGAGGCAGCGCTCGACTCCGCCGGCATCGAGCGCGAGGAGGGGGACGCCCTGCTGACCGACGCCGCCTACGCGAAGGCGGAGCGGACGATCAGCGGCTACCGCGTCACCGCGGTCCGGACGAGCGGTGACAGCGCCGCCGTCACGACCGCACTCCGCCAGGGCGGCCAGGACGTCCCGGCGACGTTCGAGCTGAGCCGGACCGGCACCGACTGGGGTGTGTTCCCGGTCTGGCAGCTGCAGCCGCCCCGGCTCGGCGCCGTCGACGTGTCGGTCCGCGGCCCGGCCCGCACCCCGCTCGAGGTCGCGGGTAGGTCCGTCACGACCTCGAAGGACGGCACGGCGACGCTCACCGCCCTCCCCGGCAGCTACGACGTCGCGATCAGGGGCGGCAAGTGGGTCGAGTCCGGCAGCGAGACCGCCACGGTCAGCGGGTTCGGCGGCACCGCGTCGAGCCCCGTCGCGATGACGGCCACCCTCACGTCGGCGGGCAGGAGCGCGGCGACGAAGGCAGTGGACGCCTGGGTCGACGGGTGCATCGCGTCGCACGACCCGGCGCCGTCCGGGTGCAGCTTCTACGCCTACGGCGAGGACCCGTCCTACACGTACACCAACGAGCGCTGGACGCTCGGCACCCGCCCGGTCGTCTCGGTCGGCGAGTGGTCGTCCGGCGGATGGCTCGTCACGACGACAACCTACGGTCGCGCGACCTTCACCGCGGACATCTCCGGTCCGGGTGGCGTCGGCACGGCCTCCGCCGGCCCCATGAACGTCAATGCGAGCGGGTACATCACGGGGTTCGACGGTGACGGGGCGACCTTCCGTTCCGCGGTCGCCCCGTCGTCGTCCGAGTCGGGTTCCTGACGCGCGGCGTCCGGCCTGGAGGCACGGGTCGCCCCGACCGGGCTGCCCACGTCGGACGCGGCCCCGCCGGCCGCGGGAGGACCCACCGGACCGGCGTTCGCCCAGGGCGGTTCCCACGGGCCTCCAGGGCGACGCGCCCGGATTGATTTCGCGTGGTGCCGCGGGTAGGCTCTACCGGGTGTGCGCCCTCGGGCGCGCCCGAAAGTCCGGACGGCCGACGGCCGCATCCGGGCCACTCCGTCCCCCACCGAACCATCCGCCGACAGGCGGTCCTCGGTGTGGGACGAGGAAGCCGGCGGTCCGCGCCGGCCGGAGAGCACGAGCGAAGAACCAGGAGAACAGTTGCCTACTATCCAGCAGCTGGTTCGCAAGGGTCGTACGCCGAAGGTCACCAAGACCAAGGCGCCCGCCCTGAAGGCGAACCCCCAGCAGCGTGGTGTGTGCACCCGCGTCTACACCACCACCCCCAAGAAGCCGAACTCGGCACTGCGCAAGGTCGCTCGTGTCAAGCTCTCGAACGGCACCGAGGTCACGGCCTACATCCCCGGTGAGGGCCACAACCTCCAGGAGCACTCGATGGTGCTCGTCCGTGGCGGTCGTGTGAAGGACCTGCCCGGTGTCCGCTACAAGATCATCCGCGGTGCGCTCGACACGCAGGCCGTGAAGAACCGTAAGCAGGCGCGTAGCCGCTACGGCGCGAAGAAGGGTTGAGTCAATGCCTCGTAAGGGTCCCGCTCCCAAGCGTCCCGTCGTCGCAGACCCGGTCTACGGCGCGCCGATCGTCTCGCAGCTCGTGAACAAGATCCTGCTGGACGGCAAGAAGGGCCTCGCCGAGCGCATCGTCTACGGTGCACTCGAGGGCGTTTCCGCCAAGAACCAGCAGGACGCCGTCGCGACGCTCAAGAAGGCGCTCGACAACGTTCGTCCGACCCTCGAGGTCCGCAGCCGCCGCGTCGGTGGCTCGACCTACCAGGTCCCGGTCGAGGTCAAGCCGCACCGCGCGAACACCCTCGCGCTCCGCTGGCTGACCTCGTACGCCAAGGCCCGTCGCGAGAAGACGATGACCGAGCGTCTCATGAACGAGATCCTCGACGCGTCGAACGGTCTCGGTGCCGCGGTCAAGCGCCGTGAGGACACGCACAAGATGGCCGAGTCGAACAAGGCCTTCGCCCACTACCGCTGGTAGTCCCGGCACCGTTCCGGGGCGTCGGCGGTCAAGAACCCCGGCGCCCCGGAACGGACGCCCATCTCTCCTACAACTCTTCCGGAGGAACCCTGTGGCACAGGACGTGCTCACCGACCTGAACAAGGTCCGCAACATCGGCATCATGGCGCACATCGATGCCGGCAAGACCACGACGACCGAGCGCATCCTGTTCTACACGGGCATCACGCACAAGATCGGTGAGGTCCACGACGGCGCTGCGACGATGGACTGGATGGCGCAGGAGCAGGAGCGCGGCATCACGATCACGTCGGCCGCGACGACCTGCTTCTGGGACAACAACCAGATCAACATCATCGACACCCCCGGTCACGTGGACTTCACGGTCGAGGTGGAGCGCTCGCTCCGCGTCCTCGACGGCGCGGTCGCCGTCTTCGACGGCAAGGAGGGCGTCGAGCCCCAGTCCGAGACCGTGTGGCGTCAGGCCGACAAGTACGACGTCCCGCGCATCTGCTTCGTCAACAAGATGGACAAGCTCGGCGCTGACTTCTACTTCACCGTCGACACGATCGTGAACCGCCTCGGTGCGGAGCCGCTCGTGCTCCAGCTCCCGATCGGTGCCGAGAACGACTTCGTCGGTGTCGTCGACCTCATCGAGATGCACGCCAAGGTCTGGCCGGGCGACGCCAAGGGTGATGTCACCATGGGTGCCCAGTACGAGGTCCAGGAGATCCCCGCGGACCTCCAGGCCCGTGCCGAGGAGTACCGCGCGAAGCTGATCGAGCGCGTCGCCGAGTCCGACGACGCCCTGCTCGAGAAGTTCTTCGACGGCCAGGAGCTCACCAAGGACGAGATCCGCGCTGGCATCCGCAAGCTCACGATCGCGTCCGAGGTCTACCCGGTCCTCTGCGGCTCGGCGTTCAAGAACCGCGGTGTCCAGCCGATGCTCGACGCCGTCATCTCGTACCTCCCGTCGCCGCTCGACGTCCCGCCGATGATCGGCCACGACGTCAAGGACGAGGAGAAGGAGATCATCCGCAAGCCCGACGCCTCCGAGCCGTTCTCGGCCCTGGCGTTCAAGGTCGCGGTGCACCCCTTCTTCGGTCGCCTGACCTACGTCCGCGTCTACTCGGGCTCGATCGAGTCGGGTGCCCAGGTCATCAACTCGACCAAGGGCAAGAAGGAGCGCATCGGGAAGATCTTCCAGATGCACTCCAACAAGGAGAACCCGGTCGACAACGTCACCGCCGGTCACATCTACGCGGTCATCGGCCTGAAGGACACCACCACCGGTGACACCCTCTGTGACCCGAGCAACCAGGTCGTCCTCGAGTCGATGACGTTCCCGGAGCCGGTCATCGAGGTCGCCATCGAGCCGAACACGAAGGCCGACCAGGAGAAGCTCTCCACGGCCATCCAGAAGCTCGCGGAAGAGGACCCGACGTTCCGCGTCGAGCTCAACGCCGAGACCGGTCAGACCACGATCAAGGGCATGGGCGAGCTCCACCTCGACATCCTGGTCGACCGCATGAAGCGTGAGTTCAAGGTCGAGGCGTCCGTCGGCAAGCCGCAGGTGGCCTACCGCGAGACCCTGACCAAGCCGGTCGAGCGCTACGACTACACCCACAAGAAGCAGACCGGTGGTTCCGGTCAGTTCGCGAAGGTGCAGATCGCGCTCGAGCCCATGGAGGTCACGGCGGAGAAGGTCTACGAGTTCGAGAACGCCGTCACCGGTGGCCGCGTCCCGCGTGAGTACATCCCGTCGGTCGACGCCGGTATCCAGGACGCCATGCAGGTCGGCATCCTCGCCGGGTACCCGACGGTCGGCGTGAAGGCCATCCTCAAGGACGGTCAGTCGCACGACGTCGACTCCTCCGAGATGGCGTTCAAGATCGCCGGTTCGATGGCCTACAAGGAAGCCGCCCGCAAGGCCGGCCCGGTCATCCTCGAGCCGATCATGGCCGTCGAGGTCCGTACGCCCGAGGAGTACATGGGCGACGTGATCGGTGACCTGAACTCCCGTCGTGGCCAGATCGCCTCGATGGAGGACGCTTCGGGCGTCAAGGTGGTCCGCGCGAGCGTGCCGCTGTCCGAGATGTTCGGCTACGTCGGCGACCTCCGGTCGAAGACCTCTGGTCGCGCCGTCTACTCGATGACCTTCGAGACCTACGCACAGGTCCCGGCCAAGGTCGCCGAGGAGATCGTCGCGAAGAGCAAGGGGGAGTAGCGCTCCAGCGCTGCTCCACAGGCGAGGGTGCCCGGCGACGGGCCCCTCGTCACCAAGTACAGTAAAGACACACACCCTGCAGGCCAACGGTCCACGACCGGGGGCATGCGATCCGAGTCCTGAGGAGGACCCACAGTGGCCAAGGCCAAGTTCGAGCGCACCAAGCCGCACGTCAACATCGGAACCATCGGTCACGTCGACCACGGCAAGACCACGCTCACGGCGGCGATCACCAAGGTTCTGCACGACCAGTACCCGGACCTCAACGAGGCTCGCGACTTCGCGCAGATCGACAACGCTCCCGAGGAGCGCCAGCGCGGCATCACGATCAACATCTCGCACGTCGAGTACCAGACCGAGAAGCGTCACTACGCGCACGTCGACGCCCCCGGTCACGCCGACTACGTGAAGAACATGATCACGGGTGCGGCGCAGATGGACGGCGCGATCCTCGTGGTCGCCGCCACCGACGGCCCGATGCCCCAGACGCGTGAGCACGTCCTGCTCGCCCGCCAGGTCGGCGTCCCCTACATCGTCGTCGCGCTGAACAAGTCCGACATGGTGGACGACGAGGAGATCCTGGAGCTCGTCGAGCTCGAGGTCCGCGAGCTCCTCGGCTCGCAGGAGTTCGACGAGGACGCCCCGGTCGTGCAGGTCTCGGCCGTCGGCGCGCTCGAGGGCAACGAGAAGTGGGTCAAGTCCGTCCAGGACCTGATGGCCGCTGTCGACGAGAACGTCCCGGACCCGGTGCGCGCCACCGACCAGCCGTTCCTCATGCCGATCGAGGACGTCTTCACGATCACCGGTCGTGGCACCGTCATCACCGGCCGTGTCGAGCGCGGTCAGCTCAACGTCAACGCTGAGGTCGAGATCGTCGGCATCCGCCCGACGCAGAAGACCACCGTCACGGGCATCGAGATGTTCCGCAAGCTGCTCGACTCGGCTGAGGCCGGCGACAACGCGGGTCTGCTCCTCCGTGGCCTCAAGCGTGAGGACGTGGAGCGCGGCCAGGTCGTCGTCAAGCCGGGTACGGTCACGCCGCACACGAACTTCGAGGCGAACGCGTACATCCTGACCAAGGACGAGGGTGGGCGTCACAACCCGTTCTACGCGAACTACCGCCCGCAGTTCTACTTCCGCACCACCGACGTCACGGGTGTCATCACCCTGGACGAGGGCACCGAGATGGTCATGCCCGGTGACACCGTGCACATGTCGGTCGAGCTGATCCAGCCGATCGCCATGGAGGAGGGCCTCCGCTTCGCCATCCGTGAGGGTGGTCGTACGGTCGGCGCCGGTACGGTCGAGAAGATCATCAAGTAACTCCGGTTACCTGCTGCAGCGGGGTCGGGCCTTCGGGCCCGGCCCCGCTGTCGTCGTTCGGACGTGGTGTTCAACCGCCGTTCTCCCGCGCAGACGGGACAGGACGTGAGGTTTCGTGCACCATGTACGGCAAGCGGCCGGAGGGACCGGCCACCGAGCGGTCGGCCTGTGCCGGCCGGACAGGGAGGGCACCATGGCCGGCTTCGACGACGTCCAGAAGAACGTCTCCGCCAAGGCGGAGGAGGTCACCGACAAGGCGAAGGCCTTCGTGGACGAGAACCGCGACAAGATCGAGGAAGCGCTGAAGAGCGACAAGGCCGAGGAGGTCTCGGACAAGATCATCCACGGTCTCGCGCACGGCCTGAAGAAGGTGACCGGCGGTCGCTTCGACGAGCAGATCGACAAGACCGCCGAGAACCTCGACGACAAGATCGGGAACAACGGGAACAACGGGGACAACGCGGGCGCGTAGCGCCCCACCCACGCGACCACCCACCGGACGGGAGGCACGGCTCACCAGGTGAGCGGTGCCTCCCGTCCGTCGTGTGGCCGGCCTGGGACTTGACTTGTCCCCACAAGGTGGGACCTCGTGTACCCCGCACGGGGTGTTGTTGCGGTTTGCCGCAACTCGATACCGTCGAGTCGCGGGGCCGATCCGGCTCCGTGTGGTGACCCGAACACCCGCCTTCCCCGGTGCAGGACCCTGCCTGCCCGGCGCTGTCGTGCGCTGCCTTCGTGTTGCTGGACGCCGACCCGAAGGCACCCTCGATGCGCCCCACCCTGCTCTCCGTCCGTCCCCGCGCGCTCGCGATGCTGGTGGTGACGGCACTCTTCGCGGGGCTGCTCGCGGTCGTTGCGTTCGCGCAGCCCGTCGCGGCTGCCGCATCGGCGATGACGGTCGCGGTCAAGGCCGACGGGTCGGTGCTCAACGGCGAGCAGGCGTCAGTGACGATCACGGCGAAGAACCCGGCAGATGCGCAGTCGCTGTACAACCTCGGGTACACCTACACGCTTCCGGTCGGGGTCTCCTACGTCGGGGCGAGCGCCGGCACCGCGGTCGGTGAACCCGTGATCAGTGACGTGACGGACGTCAACGGAGCGGTCGTCGGGACCCTGCTCACCTGGGCGAACGTTTCGGACCTGGTCTCCGGCGATGCCAAGGCGATCACGTTCAAGGTGCAGTCGTCGGACGCGGAGTTCCCGGTGGGGAGCGCGTTCACCGGCACGGCGCAGGTCGCCGCCAACTCGAACGCCCGCACGGTGCCGACGTTCGGCGCGGACGGGGCACCGGCCGACGGGTTCACGGACAGCGCGAAGAGCGAGCTCGCCTCGACCGACGTCTCCGCGCTGAAGATCGTGAAGTCGGAGCCCAGCTCGGAGCACGAGCTCGTGCGCGGCGTGCACGCGCAGCCGACGACCTACACGCTCACGGTCACGAACACGAAGCAGGCGGCGACGACCGGCGTCACGGTGACGGACTACCTGCCCGCCGGACTCGAGTTCCTGCAGTGTGGCGACGTCGAGCACACGACCTCGGGCGTGGAGTACGACGGCGCGCAGCCGCTCGGTACGGCGACGAGACTCGCCAGCTGCACGGACCCGGTCAGCGTCGACACCGTCCTCGGTGCGCCCGGGGAGGACGACACGAAGGTCTTCACGAAGGTCGTGTGGAACCTGGGCGACTTCGCTGCCGGTGCCACCCAGACCATCGCGTACCGCGCCGCCGTCCCGCTCCACGAGAACACCATGGACTTCTCCGGGCAGCCGGGCAAGGACGCCACCGCGACCGAGCCGACGGCGGAGTCGCTCGGACAGGGCGCGAACCTCGACAACAACAACGGTGCGTCCACGCGTCAGGACACCGCTGACGAGGAGTCGAACGGCAAGGCGCAGAAGAACGTCGCCATCGCATCCGGCTCCTACCAGGGGCGCGACGCGGCCGGGCAGACCGGGAGCGTCCAGACCGCGCAGGACTCCCTGACCGTCGAGGCGATGGACCTCGCCGTGGCCAAGGCGGTCGAACCGACGACCTTCACGGCCGGCGACCTCGCCGCCTACACGCTCACCATCCGTACCGGTGAGTACGAGCGCGCCGAGGGCATCTCGTTCACCGACGAGATCCCGAACGGCATCTGCCCCGCGGTGCCAGCGGACACGGTCCTCAAGGTCGACGGCAACGGGTCCTACCCCGCCGACTGCGACCCGCGGACGAACTCCACCCTGAACAAGGCAGTCAACGGAGCCACGGTCGACTCGGTCACCTACAACCCGGGAACGGGCGGCTTCACGATGGCGATGACGCTCGCCGCCACCGACGCGTCCGACTCGTCCGCGACACCGCACGCCGCCGCGATGCCGACGAACGCCACCGAGACGATCACCTACGCGGGTCTGATGCGTTCGAGCTACTCGGCGTCGAACCAGCAGGGTCCCACCGCCGTCGGTGACGACTACACGAACACCGTGCAGATGACCGGCACGTCCGACGGGGTCGCGGGCGACACCGGCGAGCAGCGGGTCGTCGACGACTCACGGGCGACCATCACGTCGAGCGGTCCGAGCATCTCGAAGCAGGTCCTCTCCCGTGACGCGATGACGGGTGTGACGACGGCCGCCCAGTGTGCCGCGCAGACCGCCGGGTACTCGGTGAAGGACGCCGGCGGGTTCACCCTGGGCGACACCGTGTGCTTCCGGCTTGAGGTGGACTTCGGCGCCGGTGCCCAGACCCGCAACGCCACGGTGACCGACCTCCTGCCGAACGGCACTGCGACGGGAGCCGATTGGACGGAGGGCACCGACTGGGCGCTCGGCGGTTCCTCGTCGGGCAACACCGTCGCGGCGGAGGACGTCGAGAAGTCGGGCGAGACGACGGCGACCACCGCGACGTTCGCGATCGGACACTCCGTGGACGGGGCCTCAGGCACCTACCTGCCGCAGACCGGCGACACGACCACGCTCGTGCTCTTCGTCGCGGCGAAGATCGGCGCTCCCGGGTCGAGCACGACGAAGGCCGACCTGACGCAGAACCTGATGAAGTACGCCCAACAGGACACCAAGGGCGGCGTCACGTCCCTCCGGACGATGGCGAACTACACGGTGACCGGTGCCCCGACCGCGACGCTCGAGAAGCACATCGTTCGGACCGGTCCGAGCCCTTCGGAGCTCACCGCGGACGTCGACCCGAAGACGACGACCGAAGGCCGTTCGCTGCAGTACCAGCTGACGGTCGGCAACGATCCGGCTGACGGCTCGGACCTGTCGATCGCGGGAGTCACCGTGTGGGACGCGCTCCCCGCCGGCATCACCTGCGACGACGTCGAGCAGGGGTCGATCACCGACACTGTCGGCGGCCAGACGGTCTCGGTCTCCTGCTTGGACGCGCCCACCGGCGCAGCAGCGACGTACCAGGACCGCCAGTTCATCATCTGGTCAGGCCTCCCGGCCATCGCCCCCAACGGTACGGTCGACCTGACGTACGTGATCAACGTGCCGGACCAGGCGTACGTCGGGACGACCTACCGGAACGACGCCTCCGTGACCCGGTTCACCACCCGGACGAACACCGGCGACGAGAGCGTCACCTGGATCCCGGCCACCGGCGACGACAGCGTCTTCAGCGGATCAGCCGGGGACGGTGAAGGCACCGCCGCGAACGCGGACGCCCACACGGCCGTCGCGGTCCCGTCCGCCGCCGTCCAGAAGACCGTCGACAAGGCCGACGCCGTCCCGGGAGAGGCGGTCTCCTACACCTACGACGTGACGATCCCGGCCGGGACGACCGTCGGCAAGGGCACGCTCGTCGACCCGCTCAGCGAAGTCAGTGGTCTCCGGACCTCGGACGCCACGACGTGGACGCTGACGCTGCCCGGCGGCGCGAGTGTCAGTGCGCGTCGGGGCGACGCGCAGGCCGGCACGGTCACGTACTCGCCCACCGGACAGGACTTCACGCTCACGACGGACGGCACGGTGGAGTTCCCGGACCCGTTCGACAACGACGGCACCGACCCGCTGACGTTCTCGGTGACCGTGACCGGCCTCACGGTCTCCCGCGACACCGGTGTGCACACCTCGACCGTTCCTCCCAGCACCGTCCGCAACGTCGCGACGTTCACTTCGGAGGATCCCGCGGGGCACGCGACGATGGCGACCGACGACGCGACCACGGCCATCACGGCGCCGAACGTCACGATCAGGAAGACCGATGACCTCGGCGGTCGCCCGGTCGCGGGCAACGAGACCATCACGTACACCCTCACGGCGACGAACGACTCGTCGACGACCGAGGCACGCTCTTTGATCGTCGCGGACTGCTTCCCGAGCTCGCTCGAGTTCGGGACGACCACCGGCGGGACCATCGACGATGCCAGCAGCGCCGACTTCGCCGACCGCGCCGACTGCGCCGACGGCACCACCCTGCACGCCTGGTCCGTCGGCACCGACGGTGTCCTCGCACCCGGGGCCAGCGCGGTCGTGACGGTGACGGGCAAGCTCACGACGGACGCGCCCGCAGGCCGCCGGTACGTGAACACCGCCCGCGCGATCTCGTCCAGCCTCGACACCGACTACAGCGACACGACGGCATCGTTCGTCCAGGTGGCGTCCGACGACGACACCGTCTCGGTCGCCTCGCCCACGATCACGAAGTCGCTGACCGCCAACGCCTGGAACGCGGACGGCACCGCGAACGGGACCACCTCGACCGATCCGTCGAACACGAAGTCCGTCACGGTGCGCCCGGGCGACTCGGCGACCTACACGATCGTCGTCACCGTGCCGGCGAAGGTCGCGATGTACGCGCCCCGGGTGCAGGACTCGCTGCCCGTCGGGATGACGACGAACCCCGGCGCGGTGACGGCGACCTGGGCGGACGGGTCGAACGCCACGGTCGCCAGCGATGCGGACACCGAACAGGCCATCGACCTGACCTTCCAGGACATCACGAGCTCGGACGACGTGCGGACCCTGACGATCACGGTGCCGGTCACACTCACCAAGGCCCCGGCGTCCACGACACTGTCGAACACCGCGACCCTGACGTGGGACCGGAACACTCCCGGGTCCGATGGCTCGGACGTGACCTCGACGAAGCCTGCGAACCCGGCGAACGCCGTCGTCGTGCAGCCGAAGCTCGCCATCACGAAGGACGCACGGGTCGGGAGCACCACTGTCACGACGGTCGAGCCCGGGACGTCCTTCGGGTACCGCGTCGCCGTGAAGAACTCCGGCACCGCCCCGGCCTACGGCGTCGCTGTCACTGACTGCGTCCCCCTGGGCGTCGAGGTGATCTCGACGGACCAGACGTCGACCATCACGCCCCAGGGCGGCTCCTGCGCCGGCACCCAGGTCGTCTGGGCGGCGCGGACCATCCCCGCAGGGGCGACCTCCACGCTCACGTACTCGGCGCGGTTCGCGTCCGATGAGCAGCTCACCGGCGCCGCGCTCCGGAACACGGTCACCACGAGCAGCTACTCGTCGCTCCCCGTCGGTTCCGACGGAGCCGTCTACGACGCGGTCTCGACATCGGCGAGCGTCACCCCGTCCTTCCCGAAGGTCGACGTGAACAAGGGGGCGTCGTCCGATCTCGCCTACGTCGGACAGGACACCACCTTCACCGTCACCTTCAAGAACACCGGTGGCAGCGCGAAGACCGTCGCAGCCGTCGACACCCTCCCCGCCAACTGGACGTACACGTCGGCCAGCGCAGTGGTCTCGATCAACGGCACCGCGAAGCAGGTGGAACCCGCGGTGGACGGGGCGACGCTGACCTGGGCGAACCTCGGCGCGATGCCGGCGAAGGGCACGATCGTGCTCACGTACCGCGCCGCGCCGTCCGCCGCCGCCACGGACGACCCGGGCAACGGGTTCACCGTCAAGCACACGAACAGCGTGACGAGCACGGTGACCGACAAAGCCGGAGGCACCTCGTACAACGGTGGCGCAGGCCGGTTCGTCACCTACGAGGGCTCGACCACGAAGACGGCCGCGACCGCCGCGACCGCGATCGGCGCCGCAGACCTCGCCGTGACCAAGAAGGCGACCGACGCCCGAGTCGTCGCCGGGGCCACCACGCCGAAGGCCTGGACGATCACTGTCACGAACACCGGTCCGGACGCCGCGCACGGCACCACCGTGATCGACACCCCGAAGGACCTGCCGGAGGGCGCGGCGCTCGCGTTCAGCACCGCTGACACGAAGGCGACGCAGTGGCAGTGCACGCCGGAGGACAGCACCTGGGCCTGCGTGAACGGCGCCGTCGTGGCGAAGGGGGACGCCTTCCCCGAGCTCGACGTGGCCCTCACGCTGCCGGCCGACGCCGATCTCGGCACGATCACGAACACCGCGGAGATCGCCCAGGGGCCGGGACAGACGTTCGACCCGAACAGCGCGAACGACTCCGACTCGGCCAGCCTGACGCCGATCGCACAGGCCGACCTCGCCATCACGAAGACGAGCAACACGGACCAGGCCAAGGCGGGTCAGCAGATCTCGTGGACGCTGACCGTGCAGAACGTCCGCGACACCGCCGCGGGCAACGTCTCCGACGCCCGTGGCCCGATCACCGTGCACGACGACCTACCCGACACCGTGACCACCACCTCGGCGTCCGGCGTCGGCTGGACCTGCTCGGTGCAGGACGACGCGGTCGACTGCACGCGGACCGGGTTGGCCAACGGTGCCTCCTCGGTGATTACCGTCGTCGCGACCGTCCACTCCGACGTCACGGCCGACCGGACGATCGAGAACACCGCCTCGGTGTCGGTCGAGCCGGACCGGACGACCGACCCGACGCCCGGGAACGACACCAGCAACGAGGTGTCGACGCCCGTCGACGACTCGACCACACTGACGGTCGCGAAGGCCTTCGACGGAGTCCTCGTCGCGGGTGAGGACGCGACGTGGAAGATCACTGTCGAGAACGTCGGGACGGCGGACGCCCGGGGTGTCCGGGTCACCGACCAGCTGACGGACGGAACCCGGCTGGCCGGCGACGGACCCCAGACCGACGGCGCGTGGACGTGCGACGCCCAGGACGACCGGACCGCCGTGACGTGCACGCTCGACGGCACCCTCGCCGCGGGCGAGGAGACGACGGTCACGTTCCGCGTCTCGACGCCGTCCTCCTTGAGCGGGGCGCTCGTCAACGAGGCAGCGGTCCGGGCGACGAACGCTCCGCCGGCTTCGGCCGTTGGGCGCAGTGACGCGACGCAGACGGCTGGACTCGTGGTCGAGAAGACCGCCGACGTCGCCTCGGTCGACGCTGGCCGTGAGGTCACGTACACGATCACCGTCTCCAACCCGGACGGTCCGAGCGACCTGCCTGCTGGCGCCCCGGAGCGGCCGAGCATCCGCGTCCAGGACCGCCTGCCGGAAGGCGTCGCGTTCCTCGGGCTCTCCCAGGAGACGAAGGACCACTGGACGCTCGAGTCGAACGACGGCGGGCTCCTCACGCTCACGAGCGCAGCGGGCATCGCGGTCGGTGCGGTCGACCCCGACACGATCGTCCTGACGGTACGGGTGCCCGCCTCGACGACCGTGCCGTCGATCAGCAACCGGGTGACCGCGCAACCGGTGACCGCGAAGGGCGAGACCGCGTTCGACGAGGTCTCGGTCGACGTCACCACCCACGCCGACCTCTCCGTCGTCAAGGAGCGGACGAGCGCCCCCACCGCCGATGCCGGCACCGACGTGACCTACGACGTCACGGTCCACAACGACGGCCCGTCGGACGCGCAGCACGCCGTGTGGAGCGACACCACTCCGTCCGGCATGACCGTGACGAAGGTGACCTCCGACGACGACTCGTGGGAGCAGGGCGCGGACGTCACGACCTGGTCGACGGACACGTTCGCGGCCGGAGACACCGCGGTGTTCCACGTGACCGCGGCGATCGCGTCCGGGACCCCGGCCGGAACGCTCCGCAACGTGGCCGCGGTGTCGAGCGCCACGAGCGACCCGGGCACTGACGACGACCGGTCCGGTGCCGACGTCGAGGTCACGACGCACGCGTCGCTCGGCCTGACGAAGACGCCGGTCGCAGCGGTGGGGAAGCGCACCGCGGTGAAGACCGTCACCGCCGGCACCGACCAGGTCTGGCTGCTGCAGGTGCACAACGCCGGTCCGTCCAACGCGCAGCCGACGACCGTCGTCACCGACGACCTGCCGGCCGGCCTGACGTTCCGCAGTGCGACGGGCACGGCGTGGTCGTGCGACGCGACGACGACACCGGGAGCGGTCGTCTGCGACCTGTCGTCGACGGTCGTCGCCGGTGCGGACGCCCCGGCACTCTGGCTGACCACCGCGGTGGCGTCCGGGTACACGTCGGACGCGCTCGTCAACACGGCACGCGTCACGGGGTCCGGCACGCCGTCCACCTCGGGGTCGAACGGCAGCGCCGAGAGCCCCATCACCGTCGGTCGGACGGCCAACGTCGCCGTCGCGATCGGCCACGCCGGGACGGCCGTCATCGGGAAGGACCTCCCCGAGACCATCCAGGTCCGGAACGACGGCTCGTCCGACGCCGCCGCGGTCACCGCCACCTACACGCTCCCGAAGGGCCTGACGTACGTGTCCACGGAGGCGGACCCGCGGTGGACGGTCGCGTCGGTCGAGGAGCACGCGGACGGCACCACGACGGTGACGTTCATGCTCGACGGCCCCCTCGTCGCAGGCACGCTCGCCCCCGCGATCACGGTGCACCAGACCGTGACGGTGGACGCCTACCCCGGCGTCGAGCCGACGGCGACCGTGGCCACCACGACGCCGGAGACCTCGACCGAGGACAACGCCGACGCGGACGAGACCGCCGTGGCACCGGCCTCGGCACTGTCGGTGACGAAGACCCACACGGGAGCGGTCGTGCGCGGGAAGACCGTCGGCTACACGGTGACGGTCCGCAACGACGGTCTCACCGAGGACCCGGGTCCCGTCGTCGTGGCGGACCGCCTGCCGGCCGGCCTGAGCCTGGTCAGCGTCGACGACGGTGGCGCGGCGACGTGCACGGACGGTCGGACGGTGTCGTGCACGCTGACGGAGGCGCTGCCGGTCGACTCCGCCGTCGCGTTCCAGATCACGGTGCGGGTCGCGGACGACGCACCGGACCGGATCACGAACACCGCGAGCGTCTCGACACCGACGCTGCAGTCCGAGTCCTCCGCGCAGGTGGTCCGTCCGGGCGACCCGAAGCGGGTGAGCGACCCGGCGACGGTCAGCGGGCAGCCACGAGGTGACCTGGCCTTCACGGGCGCGGCCGGTCTCGGGATCGGTGCGCTGCTCGCGCTGCTCGCGATGGCCACCGGCGGGGTCCTGCTGGTCCTGCGACGACGCCGCCGCGCGTAGCCGGCGCCAGGACGGACGGGAGGCACGGATCACCGCGATCCGTGCCTCCCGTCCGTCACAGGGTCGGGTGGGCATGCTCGGAGGGGTGACCCGTCTCCGACGCTCCGCGACCGGCGGTCGCGGCTACCACCGCGTCCGCTCCGGTCGCGGCTTCTCGTACCGCGACCCCGACGGGAAGACCGTCACCGACCCGGCGGTCCGCCAGCGCTTCGAGGACCTCGTCATCCCGCCGGCGTGGGACGACGTCTGGATCTCGCCGTACGACAACGGACACATCCTCGCCACCGGCATCGACGGGGCCGGACGACGGCAGTACATGTACCACCCCGGCTGGCGCGAACGCATGGACCGGATCAAGTACGACCGTGCGCTCGCCCTCGCCGAGTCCCTGCCGTCAGCACGACGGATGGTGACGCAGGACCTGCGTCGCCCGGAGCCGGACCGACAGCGCGCGCTCGCCGCGGCGTTCCGGATGCTCGACCAGGGATCGCTCCGCGTCGGGTCCGAGCGGTACGCGACCGAGCACGGCAGCCGCGGGCTCTCGACGCTGCTCTGCGCGCACGCCCACGTCTCCGGCGACGACATCGAGCTCGACTTCCCGGGCAAGAGCGGACAGGAGTGGTCGTCGTCGATCCACGACCCCGACCTCGCGACGGTGATCGCCGGCATGAAGCGTCGCGGACCGAACGCCCGACTGCTCTCGTTCCGCGAGCGCCGCGGGGCAGAGTGGGAGCCGCTCTCCGCCGAGGACATCAACGCCTACGTCAAGGAGCGCGCCGGGGACGAGTTCACCGCGAAGGACTTCCGGACGCTGCACGGCACCGTCGCCGCCGCCGTGGACCTCGCGAGGACCGGACCCCAGTCGAGCCAGGCGAAGCGCAAGAAGGCGGTCTCGCACGCGGTGAAGGCCGCGAGCGACGAGCTCGGGAACACCCCGACCGTGTGTCGGCAGAGCTACATCGACCCCCGGCTCCTGGACGCGTACGACCACGGCGAGACGATCGACCCCGGGCGCCTGCACGCCGCCGAGTCCGAGGTCCGTGCACTGCTCTACCGGCAGTGACCGCGGAGCGCGTCGGATGACGTACCGTTGACCACCGTGCCGCCCACCCCACACCCGGCACGGAAGGACCCCCGACAGTCGTGACCGACGAGTGCATCCACGGTTTCCCCACCGAGCTCTGCGACATCTGTTCCCCCCGCCAGCGGGAGACCCCCGCTGGACCCACCGCCCCGGCACCACGCCGGACCCGCATCACCACCGACCTCCGCTCCACGCCCGCTCCCGCGCGCGTTCCCGGCGGGCCGCTCCGCTCGGCCGTCCCGGACCTGCCCGAACCCCGCGTCTTCGCCTCGCTGCGGGCGCATCACGCGACCCACATCGACAACCTGCCGGGCATCGTGTCGGACGGCGCGATCGTCGCCGCGACCGACGCGACGCCCGCCGTCGACGTCAGCTCGACGGACACCCGTGCCGCGCGCTCCGAGGCCGCGGCGCCGGACGGGTCGCCCGTCGCCGCCCACGTCACGTTCTCGCTGTCGCCCGACGCCACGCGCTGGGACGAGCTCCGCCGCGGTGCCGAGGGGGAGCGGTGGTCCGACGCCGCCCGCCGGACCCGCGCGACCGACTACGTCGTGCTCGTCGTACCGGTGTCCGCGTTCGGCGCCTCGGTGATCGTGGCCGACCAGGACGCCGAGGCCGAGGACGTCCGGTTCGCCGTGGGCCCGGAGGCGGCGACGAACCTCATCCGCCGCACCGACTTCACCGACCCGGAGATGCACGGCCTCGAGCTGCTCGCCGGGCCGAGCGTGCCGTTTTCGTCCGTCGCGGTGATCGGCGTCCCGAACGACCGCGCGCGGCAGCAGGTGAAGGCGATCCTCGCCGAGCACGGCGGCCACGCGCCCCGGGTCGCCGTCTTCCCGCCGTGGTTCGTGCCCCCGGTGACCGCCGAGTAGGACTCGCGTCGCGAGTCGGCCGGGCGTTCTCCAGGCCGCGTTCGTCGTGCCCTCCCGACCACGTCGGGAGGGCACGCTGCGTGGCGGGGGCGGGTCGTGCCTCCAGGCCGGCCGATCCCCGCCGTTCCGGGGAAGTGCGCCGATCCCGACACGCCCGCGATCCGCGACACGCCCGGGTTGCACGGATGCCGTGCCTATGGGAGACTTGTCCGGTTCCGAATTCCGCAGGGCGTCCGCGCCCGCAGGATCACTGCTCTGGCAGTGCACAACCCCCTTGTTCAGCAGGGCTGGGTTGGGCCGCAGGCAGCAGAACACGATCGAATCCCCCGCGAAGCACGACGAGCACTGCTGTGCCCGGAGTGTGGGGGAAGCGACATGCCCACGCTGGACGGCCCAGGTCGCCCGCGCGGTTGACAGGAGAACAGCGGTCATCCCCAGTGGATGCGGCCGGTTGGTTCAGGTAAACGGCCTGGCCCGCAGGAATGCGGAGTGCAGGCGGCGTCAGGCGGCCCGAGAGGGTGCGCGGCGCAGAGAGGACAAAGAGACACATGGCGGGACAGAAGATCCGCATCCGGCTCAAGTCGTACGACCACGAGGTCATCGACACGTCGGCCCGGAAGATCGTCGACACGGTGACCCGTGCCGGTGCGACCGTGGTCGGCCCGGTGCCGCTCCCCACCGAGAAGAACGTGGTCACCGTGATCCGTTCTCCCCACAAGTACAAGGACTCGCGCGAGCACTTCGAGAAGCGCACGCACAAGCGGGTCATCGACATCGTCGACCCGACGCCGAAGGCCGTCGACTCGCTCATGCGACTCGACCTCCCGGCCGACGTCAACATCGAGATCAAGCTGTAAGGGGGCTGACCAATGGCGAACTCCACCAAGACCGTCAAGGGCCTCCTCGGCAAGAAGCTCGGGATGACCCAGGTGTGGGATGAGAACAACAAGTTCATCCCCGTGACCGTGATCGAGGTCGGCCCGAACGTGGTCACCCAGATCCGCAACGTCGAGCGCGACGGCTACGAGGCGATCCAGATCGCCGCCGGCGCCATCGACCCGCGCAAGGTCAACAAGCCGACCGCCGGCCACTTCGAGGCCGCAGGCGTGACCCCGCGTCGCACCCTCACCGAGATCCGTACCAACGACTCCGCTGAGTACACGCTCGGCCAGGAGCTCACCGTCGACACGTTCGAGGCGGGCCAGAAGGTCGACGTCGTCGGTACCTCCAAGGGCAAGGGCTTCGCCGGTGTCATGAAGCGCCACGGCTTCGCCGGCGTCTCCGCATCGCACGGTGCGCACCGCAACCACCGCAAGCCCGGTTCGATCGGCGCCTCGTCGACCCCGTCGCGTGTCTTCAAGGGCATGCGCATGGCCGGTCGCATGGGTGGCGAGCGCGTGACCGTCCTCAACCTCACGGTGCACGCCGTCGACGCCGAGAAGGGTCTGCTGCTCGTCAAGGGCGCCGTCCCCGGTGCTCGTGGCCGCTCCGTCTTCGTCCGCACCGCCGTGAAGGGTAAGTGATCATGGCCACCGAGACCGCAACCACGATCGACGTCCTCGACGCGACCGGGGCCGTCGCCGGCAGCATCGAGCTGCCCGCCGCGCTCTTCGACGTCGAGACCAACGTCCCGCTGATCCACCAGGTCGTCACCGCGCAGCTCGCCGCCGCGCGTCAGGGCACCCACAAGACCAAGAACCGCGGCGAGGTCCGCGGTGCCGGTCGCAAGCCGTTCAAGCAGAAGGGCACCGGCCGCTCCCGTCAGGGTTCGGTCCGCGCTCCGGAGCACACCGGCGGTGGCGTCGTCCACGGACCGACCCCGCGCGACTACTCGCAGCGCACCCCGAAGAAGATGATCGCCGCTGCTCTGCTCGGCTCGCTCTCGGACCGCGCCCGCGGTGGCCGCATCTCCGCGGTGGAGTCCTTCGTCCCGGCCGAGGTGCCGTCGACCAAGACCGCCCGCACGCTCCTCGAGAAGGTCGCGCCCGTCAAGAACGTGCTCGTCGTGCTCGAGCAGGACGACGAGCTCACGCTCAAGTCGATCCGCAACCTGCCGGGTGTCCACGCACTCTCGTACGGCCAGCTCAACGCCTACGACGTGCTCAAGTCCGACGCCCTCGTCTTCAGCAAGAGCGCACTCGACGCCTTCATCGCGTCGAAGTCCGCGAAGGAGGTCTCCGCATGAGCGGCTTCAACAAGGACCCGCGCGACATCATCATCTCGCCGGTCGTCTCGGAGAAGAGCTACGGCCTGATCGACCAGGGCAAGTACACGTTCATCGTGGACCCCCGTTCGAACAAGACCGAGATCAAGCTCGCCATCGAGAAGATCTTCGACGTCAAGGTCGCGAGCATCAACACGCTGAACCGTCCGGGCAAGACCCGTCGCACGCGTTTCGGCATGGGCAAGCGCAAGGACACCAAGCGCGCCATCGTGACGCTCAAGTCCGGTTCGATCGACATCTTCACGGCTGTCGGCTGAGGACCAGAGGGATAAATCATGGCTATTCGTAACTACAAGCCGACGACCCCCGGTCGTCGCGGCTCGTCGGTCGCCGACTTCGCCGAGATCACCCGTTCGACGCCGGAGAAGTCGCTGCTTCGTCCGCTGCCGAAGACCGGTGGGCGCAACAGCTCCGGCCGCATCACGACCCGTCACATCGGTGGTGGCCACAAGCGCCAGTACCGCGTGATCGACTTCCGTCGTCACGACAAGGACGGCGTCGACGCCAAGGTCGCACACATCGAGTACGACCCGAACCGCACCGCGCGCATCGCGCTCCTGCACTACGTGGACGGCACGAAGCGGTACATCATCGCGCCGAACAAGCTCAAGCAGGGCGACGTCGTCGAGCAGGGCCCGGGCGCCGACATCAAGCCCGGCAACAACCTGCCGCTGCGCAACATCCCCGTCGGTACCGTGATCCACGCGATCGAGCTCCGCCCCGGTGGCGGCGCGAAGATGGCCCGTTCCGCCGGTGCCTCGGTGCGTCTCGTCGCCAAGGACGGCCCCTACGCGCAGCTCCGCCTGCCGTCGGGCGAGGTCCGCAACGTCGACGCCCGCTGCCGCGCCACCATCGGCGAGGTCGGCAACGCCGAGCAGTCCAACATCAACTGGGGCAAGGCCGGCCGCATGCGCTGGAAGGGCGTCCGCCCGACCGTGCGTGGTGTCGCCATGAACCCGGTCGACCACCCGCACGGTGGTGGTGAGGGCAAGACCTCCGGTGGTCGTCACCCGGTCAGCCCGTGGGGTCAGGCCGAGGGCCGGACGCGCAAGCCGAACAAGCCGAGCGACAAGCTCATCGTCCGTCGCCGTAACGCCGGCAAGAAGCGCAAGTAGGAGTTCAGAAGATGCCACGCAGTCTGAAGAAGGGCCCCTTCGTCGACGAGCACCTGCTCCGCAAGGTCGTCACGCAGAACGAGGCCAACACCAAGAACGTGATCCGCACCTGGTCGCGTCGCTCGATGATCGTCCCGAACATGCTCGGGCACACGATCGCCGTGCACGACGGCCGCAAGCACATCCCGGTGTTCGTCACCGAGTCGATGGTCGGTCACAAGCTCGGCGAGTTCGCGCCGACCCGCACCTTCCGTGGTCACGTGAAGGACGACAAGAAGGGCCGTCGCCGCTAACGCGGGGACGCAGAGGAGGAACGAAATGGTGGAGTCGATCGCACGCGTGCGACACATCCGCGTCACGCCTCAGAAGGCCCGTCGCGTCATCGAGCTGATCCGCGGCAAGCAGGCCCACGAGGCGCTCGCCATCCTGAAGTTCGCGCCGCAGGCCGCTTCGGAGCCCGTGTACAAGCTGGTCGCCTCGGCGATCGCGAACGCCCGGGTGAAGGCGGACTCGACGAACAGCTTCCTCGACGAGCGCGACCTCTACGTGAGCCGCGTCTTCGTCGACGAGGGCACGACCCTGAAGCGGTTCCAGCCGCGTGCCCAGGGCCGCGCCTTCCGCATCAACAAGCGCACCAGCCACATCACGGTCGTCCTCGCGACGCCGGAAGAGGCTGAGGCCGCCGCGACGAGCAAGAAGGCGAGCAAGTAATGGGCCAGAAGGTCAACCCGTACGGCTTCCGTCTCGGGATCACGACGGACCACGTCTCGCACTGGTTCACCGACAGCACCAAGGCCGGTCAGCGCTACGCCGACTACGTGGCCGAGGACATCAAGGTGCGCGAGTACCTGAAGAAGACCCTCGACCGTGCCGGCGTCGCCCGCATCGAGCTCGAGCGCACCCGTGACCGTGTCCGCGTGGACATCCACACGGCGCGTCCGGGCATCGTCATCGGTCGTCGCGGCGCCGAGGCCGAGCGCGTCCGCGGTGAGCTCGAGAAGCTCACCAAGAAGCAGATCCAGCTCAACATCCTCGAGGTCAAGAACCCCGAGACCGAGGCCCAGCTCGTCGCGCAGGGCATCGCCGAGCAGCTCTCCGCCCGTGTCGCGTTCCGCCGCGCCATGCGCAAGGGCCTGCAGGGTGCACAGCGCGCCGGCGCCAAGGGTGTCCGCATCCAGGTGTCGGGTCGTCTCGGCGGCGCCGAGATGTCGCGCTCGGAGTTCTACCGCGAGGGCCGCGTGCCCCTGCACACGCTCCGCGCGAACATCGACTACGGCTTCTACGAGGCCCGGACCACGTTCGGCCGCATCGGCGTGAAGGTCTGGATCTACAAGGGCGACATCACGAACAAGGAGCTCGCTCGCGAGCAGGCGAACCAGCGTTCGTCGCGCCCGGAGCGTCGTGGCGGCCCCCGTGGCGAGCGCGGCGACCGTCGTGGCGGCGACCGTGGCGGCCGTCAGCAGCAGGCCCCGCAGGACGCGCCGGCCGGCGCAGGAGTTGAGGCGTAACCATGCTTATCCCCCGTCGAGTCAAGCACCGCAAGCAGCACCACCCGAAGCGTTCGGGTCAGGCGACCGGTGGCACCAAGGTCAGCTTCGGCGACTTCGGTATCCAGGCGCTCACCCCGGCGTACGTGACCAACCGGCAGATCGAGTCCGCTCGTATCGCCATGACCCGTCACATCAAGCGTGGCGGCAAGGTCTGGATCAACATCTACCCGGACCGTCCGCTCACGAAGAAGCCGGCCGAGACCCGCATGGGTTCCGGTAAGGGTTCCCCCGAGTGGTGGGTCGCCAACGTCAAGCCGGGTCGTGTGCTCTTCGAGCTCTCCGGCGTCAACGAGGACATCGCCCGCGAGGCGTTGACCCGTGCAATCCACAAGCTGCCCCTCAAGGCACGCATCATCAAGCGCGAGGAGGGCGACGCATAATGGCGATCGGTTCCAAGGAGCTCCGTCCGACTGAGCTCGACACGTTCGAGAACGAGCGGCTCGCCGACGAGCTGAAGAAGGCCAAGGAGGAGCTGTTCAACCTCCGCTTCCAGTCGGCCACCGGCCAGCTGGAGAGCCACGGCCGTCTTCGTGCCGTCAAGCGCGACATCGCCCGCATCTACACCGTCCTCCGCGAGCGCGAGCTCGGCATCCGTGCCACCCCCGCGCCCGTCGAGACCGCCCCGAAGGCCAAGAAGTCGACGAAGAAGGCTGACAAGCCCGCCGAGTCGACCGAGGCCGAGACCGCCGAGGAGAACTGATGGCGAACGAAGAGAACACCTCCGCCGCCTCGACCCGCGGCTACCGCAAGACGCGCCGCGGCTACGTGACGAGCGACAAGATGGACAAGACCATCGTGGTCGAGGTCGAGGACCGCGTGAAGCACGCGCTCTACGGCAAGATCATCCGCCGCACGTCCAAGGTGAAGGCCCACGACGAGCTCGGCACCGCTGGTGTCGGCGACCTCGTCGTGATCAGCGAGACCCGTCCCCTCAGCGCCTCCAAGCGCTGGCGCCTGGTCGAGATCCTCGAGAAGGCCAAGTAGGCCCCCGCCTGCTTCGGAACAGGAGACAACAGTGATTCAGCAGGAATCCCGCCTGAAGGTCGCCGACAACACGGGTGCCAAGGAGATCTTGACCATCCGCGTGCTCGGCGGCTCGGGCCGTCGCTACGCCGGTCTCGGTGACGTCATCGTCGCCACGGTGAAGGACGCCATCCCCGGCGGCAACGTGAAGAAGGGTGACGTCGTCAAGGCGGTCATCGTTCGCACCAAGAAGGAGACCCGTCGTCAGGACGGCTCCTACATCAAGTTCGACGAGAACGCGGCAGTGATCCTCAAGGCTGACGGCGACCCGCGCGGCACGCGCATCTTCGGTCCGGTCGGTCGTGAGCTCCGTGACAAGAAGTTCATGAAGATCATCTCGCTCGCGCCGGAGGTGCTGTAAGCCATGGCGAACATCAAGAAGGGTGACCTCGTCGAGGTCATCACGGGCGCCACGCAGGAGCGTGGCGGCGACCGCGGCAAGCAGGGCAAGGTCATCGAGGTGCTCGTTGACTCGGAGCGCGTCGTCGTCGAGGGCGTGAACTTCGTCACGAAGCACGTCCGCGTCGGCCAGACCCAGCGCGGTTCGAAGACCGGTGGCATCGAGCAGCACGAGGCTCCGATCCACGTCTCGAACGTCGCCATCGTCGACCCGAAGACCAAGAAGCCGACCCGCGTCGGCTTCCGTACCGAAGAGGTGGAGAAGGACGGCGTCAAGAAGACCGTCCGCGTCCGCTACGCCAAGAAGTCGGGTGAGAAGCTCTGATGACCGACACGACTGCCGCGCCGGCGACCAAGGTCGAGCCGCGCCTCAAGCAGAAGTACAAGAACGAGATCAAGGCTGCCCTCACCGAGCAGTTCGGGTACGCGAACGTCAACCAGGTCCCCGGCCTGGTCAAGGTCGTCGTGAACACCGGCGTCGGCGAGGCTGCTCGTGACTCGAAGATCATCGAGGGGGCCATCAAGGACCTCACGGCGATCACGGGTCAGAAGCCCCAGGTCAACATCGCTCGCAAGTCCATCGCGCAGTTCAAGCTGCGCGAGGGTCAGGCGATCGGTGCGCACGTCACCCTCCGCGGTGACCGCGCCTGGGAGTTCCTCGACCGCCTGATCTCCCTCGCCCTGCCCCGCATCCGCGACTTCCGCGGCCTCAGCGACAAGCAGTTCGACGGGAACGGCAACTACACGTTCGGTCTCACGGAGCAGTCCGTGTTCCACGAGATCGACCAGGACCGCATCGACCGCGTGCGTGGCTTCGACATCACCGTCGTGACCACCGCGAAGTCGGACGACGAGGGCCGCGCGCTGCTCAAGCAGCTCGGGTTCCCGTTCCGTTCTGCCGAGCAGACGGTCTAAGATACTTCGGGCGGTGCGGGCCGGAGGATTCACGTCCTCCGGCCCGCACGCACGAACACACAGGTCTCCGGGAGCCGCCCGGGGACCCCGATCGCTCAGGTCGGCATTCGTGGAACGGGTGTCGAAACCAGGCGAGAATGGATACGCATCATGACGATGACCGATCCGGTCGCAGACATGCTGACCAGATTGCGGAACGCGAACTCGGCGCACCACGACGCCGTCTCGCTTCCCAGCTCCAAGCTGAAGAAGAACATCGCTGAGATCCTCAAGCGCGAGGGTTACATCAGCGAGTGGAAGATCGAGGACGCCCGCGTCGGGCAGACCCTCACGATCGACCTGAAGTACGGCCCCGAGCGCGAGCGCTCGATCGCCGGCATCAAGCGCGTCTCGAAGCCGGGCCTCCGGGTCTACGCGAAGTCGACGGAGATCCCCCAGGTCCTCGGTGGCCTCGGCGTGGCGATCCTCTCGACGTCGTCCGGCCTCCTGACCGACCGCGAAGCCGAGCAGAAGGGCGTGGGTGGGGAAGTCCTCGCCTACGTGTGGTGATCGACAATGTCTCGAATCGGACGTCTTCCCATCGACATCCCCGCCGGCGTGACCGTCTCCATCGACGGCCAGAACGTGGCGGTCAAGGGCCCGAAGGGCGAGCTCGCGCTCGTCGTCGCTGAGCCCATCCAGGCCAAGGTCGAGGAGAACCAGGTCCTCGTCACCCGTCCGGACGACGAGCGCTCCTCGCGTTCGCTCCACGGCCTGACCCGCACCCTGATCGCGAACAACATCGTCGGTGTCACCCAGGGCTACTCCAAGGGCCTCGAGGTCGTCGGCACCGGTTACCGCGTGCAGGCGAAGGGCACCAGCGTCGAGTTCGCGCTGGGCTACTCCCACCCGATCACGGTCGAGGCGCCCGCGGGCATCTCGTTCGCCGTCGAGGGCAACAACAAGCTCACCGTGACCGGCATCGACAAGCAGGCCGTCGGCGAGGTGGCCGCCAACATCCGCAAGCTGCGCAAGCCCGAGCCCTACAAGGGCAAGGGTGTCCGCTACGCCGGCGAGATCGTGCGCCGCAAGGCCGGAAAGTCAGGTAAGTGATCATGGCTCTCGGTATCCGAGGAAAGAGCAAGTCGGCCGCCAAGGCGCGCCGTCACAACCGACTCCGCAAGAAGATCACCGGCACCGAGGCGCGCCCGCGTCTGGCCGTCACGCGTTCGTCGCGTCACGTGTTCGTGCAGGTCATCGACGACGCGAAGGGTCACACCCTCGCCAGCGCATCGACGATGGAGGCCGACCTCCGCTCGTTCGACGGCGACAAGACCGCCAAGGCCCGTCGCGTCGGTGAGCTCCTCGCCGAGCGCGCGAAGGCCGCCGGCGTCGAGGCCGTGGTCTTCGACCGTGGTGGCAGCAAGTACGCCGGTCGCGTCGCCGCGATCGCCGATGGCGCCCGTGAAGGAGGGCTGAACCTGTGAGCGACACCGCGAACACCACCAGCAACACCGCCAAGGAGACGACGACCGAGGCCGCGGCCACGGCCGAGCGTCCGGTCGAGACCGCCGCTGGCTCCGCGTCGAACAACCGCGACTCCGCCGACCAGCGCGGCCGTCGTGGCGGCGGGCGTGACCGTCAGCAGGGCCGCGACCGCAACAACCGCGGTGGCGACAGCCAGTTCCTCGAGCGCGTGGTGACCATCAACCGCGTCTCGAAGGTCGTCAAGGGTGGTCGTCGCTTCAGCTTCACGGCGCTCGTCGTCGTGGGTGACGGCAACGGCCTCGTGGGCGTCGGCTACGGCAAGGCCAAGGAGGTCCCGACGGCGATCTCCAAGGGCGTCGAAGAGGCGAAGAAGAACTTCTTCCGCGTCCCGCGCGTCGGCAACACCATCCCGCACCCGGTGCAGGGTGAGGCCGCTGCCGGTGTCGTGCTCCTGCGTCCGGCCGCTGCCGGTACCGGTGTCATCGCCGGTGGTCCGGTCCGCGCCGTGCTCGAGTGCGCCGGCATCCACGACGTCCTGAGCAAGTCGCTCGGCTCGTCGAACACCATCAACATCGTGCACGCGACCGTCGAGGCGCTGCAGCAGCTCGAGGAGCCCCGCGCGGTCGCAGTCCGCCGTGGCCTCGACGTCGACGCGGTCGTCCCGGCCCGTCTGCTGCGTGCCGAGGCCGCCGCAGCGCGTGCCGCGTCCGAGAAGGCAGGTGCGTGATGGCGACGCTGAAGATCACGCAGACGAAGTCCGTTATCAGCGAGAAGCAGTACCAGCGCGACACGCTCCGCAGCCTGGGTCTCAAGCGCATCGGCCAGACGGTCGAGCGTGAGGACAACTCCCAGAACCGCGGGTACGTCGCGACGGTCGCGCACCTCGTGAAGGTCGAGGAGGTCGACGCATGAGCGACGAGAAGAACGAGCGCGTGCAGGTCCTGAAGCTGCACCACCTCCGCCCGGCCACCGGTGCGAAGAAGGACCGCACCCGTGTGGGTCGCGGTGAGGGCTCGAAGGGCAAGACCGCCGGCCGCGGTACCAAGGGTCAGAAGGCTCGGTACCAGGTCAAGGTCGGCTTCGAGGGTGGGCAGATGCCGCTGCACATGCGCACCCCGAAGCTCCGCGGGTTCAAGAACCCGTTCCGTGTCGAGTACCAGGTCGTGAACCTGGACAAGATCGCGGAGCTCTACCCGAACGGTGGCGACGTCACCGTCGCGGACCTGGTCGCCAAGGGCGCCGTCCGCAAGAACGAGAAGGTCAAGGTTCTCGGTCAGGGCGACATCAACGTGAAGCTCACGGTCTCGGTCGACAAGGTCTCGGCGTCCGCCGCCGAGAAGATCGCGGCTGCTGGCGGCACCGTCTCCCAGTAACCTCCGTCGGCGGCCCGTGCGTTTGCGCACGGGCCGCCGTTACGGTTTCCTTGACAGTGGCCGACGTCCGTCGGCCTGGTCGGCCCTGCCGACCGACACCGGAACGGTCGCGTTCGACGGCCCCGGTCCCAGAAGTTCGGAGTCCTCGTGTTCAGAGCGGTCGCGCGCATCATGCGCACCCCAGACCTTCGCAAGAAGATCGGCTTCACCCTCGCGATCATCGCGCTCTTCCGCCTGGGGTCGTACATCCCCGCCCCGTTCGTCGACTACGCGTCCGTGCAGAGCTGCCTCGCCAGCGCGTCCTCGCAGCAGGGTCTCTACGACCTGATCAACCTCTTCTCCGGCGGCGCGCTGCTGAAGCTCTCCGTCTTCGCGCTCGGCATCATGCCGTACATCACGTCGTCGATCATCGTGCAGCTCCTGCGCGTGGTCATCCCGCACTTCGACGCCCTCTACAAGGAGGGCCAGTCCGGTCAGGCCAAGCTGACGCAGTACACGCGCTACCTCACCATCGCGCTCGGTGTCCTGCAGTCCACCACCCTGATCACCGTCGCCCGCTCGGGTGCCCTGTTCGGCACGAACGCGTCGGCCTCCTGCTCGTCGATCATCTCGAACGACAGCTGGTACGCGATCATGCTGATGGTCATCACCCTGACCGCCGGCACCGGCCTCATCATGTGGATGGGCGAGCTCGTCACCGAGCGCGGCATCGGCAACGGCATGTCGCTGCTCATCTTCACGTCGATCGCAGCGCAGTTCCCGTCGGCGCTCTGGGCGATCGAGCAGTCGAACGGCTTCGAGCTGTTCCTGTTCGTGATCCTCGTCGGCCTGGTCATCATGATGGCCGTCGTCTTCGTGGAGCAGTCGCAGCGGCGCATCCCGGTCCAGTACGCCAAGCGCATGGTCGGGCGTCGGACGTTCGGCGGCAACAACACCTACATCCCGATCAAGGTGAACATGGCCGGCGTCGTGCCCGTCATCTTCGCCTCGTCCCTGCTGTACCTGCCGGCCCTCGTCGCGCAGTTCAACCAGCCCTCGGACGGCTCCGCGCCGGCCGCGTGGGTGACCTGGATCCAGAGCAACCTGACCTCGGGTGACAACTGGTTCTACATGGTCCTGTACTTCCTGCTCATCGTCGGGTTCACCTACTTCTACGTCGCGATCACCTTCAACCCCGAAGAGGTCGCCGACAACATGAAGAAGTACGGCGGCTTCATCCCGGGCATCCGTGCCGGACGCCCCACCGCCGAGTACCTCGACTACGTCCTGACCCGGGTGACGTTGCCCGGTTCGCTCTACCTCGGTCTGATCGCACTCATCCCGCTGGGCGCCCTCGCGTTCTTCGGTGCGAACCAGAACTTCCCGTTCGGTGGCGCCAGCATCCTCATCATCGTGGGTGTCGGCCTCGAGACCGTGAAGCAGATCGACTCCCAGCTCCAGCAACGTCACTACGAAGGGCTTCTCCGTTGAGCGCACGTCTCATCATCGTCGGACCTCCCGGAGCCGGGAAGGGCACGCAGGCCGGCCGCATCGCCGAGGCCTTCGGTGTCCCGGCGATCTCGACAGGCGACATCTTCCGCAAGAACGTCGCCGAGGGCACTCCGCTCGGCATCGAGGCGAAGAAGCTGATGGACGCCGGCGAGTACGTGCCGGACGAGCTGACGAACGAACTCGTGAAGTCGCGGCTGGCCGAGTCGGACGCCGAGCACGGTTTCCTGCTCGACGGCTACCCCCGCACGCTGAACCAGGTCGCGTACCTCGACGCGCTGCTGACCGAGCAGGGCACCCAGCTCGACGCCGTCGTGCAGCTCGTCGCGGACCAGGACGAACTTGTCGGTCGGCTCCTCAAGCGCGCGGAGGACCAGGGCCGCAGCGACGACAACGAGGAGACGATCCGTCGTCGGCAGGAGGTCTACGTCGAGCAGACCGCCCCGATCGTCGGCGCCTACGCCGAGCGTGGGCTCGTGCTCGACGTCGACGGCCTCGGTGGCATCGACGAGGTCGGCGACCGCATCCAGTCGGCGCTCGCGTCGCGCGGGCTGACCGCGGGCGTCTGACCCGAAGTGGTCCGCTTCCGCAAGCCCTCCGTCTACAAGACGCCGGAGGAGCTCCGCGCGATGGTGCGTCCGGGGCTGCTCACGGCCCAGGCGCTCGACGCGGTACGCGCCGCGATCCGCCCCGGCATCACGACCGGTGAACTCGACGCGATCGCCGAGCGGACCATCCGCGACGGTGGTGGCGTGCCGAACTTCCAGCTCGTCCCTGGCTACCGGCACACCCTGTGCGTCTCCGTGAACGACGAGGTCGTCCACGGCATCCCGGGTGACCGGTTGGTGCAGCCCGGCGACATCGTGTCGGTGGACGCGGGTGCCGAGGTCGACGGGTGGAACGGCGACAGCGCCTTCACGATCGTCGTCCCCGGCGGCGACGCTGCGCTGTCCGAGGCGCGGCAGAAGCTCTGCGACACGACCGAACGGTCGTTGTGGCACGGGATCGCCGCCCTCGCCTCGGCGAAGCACCTCAACGAGGTCGGCGCCGCAGTCGAGGACGCGATCGAGGACACCGGCGCCTGGGGCATCGTCGAGGACTACACGGGGCACGGCATCGGACGGTCCATGCACGAGGACCCACCGGTCTTCAACTACCGGGTACGCGGCGCTGGTCCGGCGGTGAAGCCCGGCCTGGTCGTCGCGATCGAGCCGATGGTGACCGCGGGGACGATCGACAGCTCGACCGACGACGACGACTGGACGGTTCGGACGCTGGACGGTTCGGACGCCGCGCACTGGGAGCACAGCGTCGCGGTGCACGCCGACGGCATCTGGGTCACCACCGCCGCCGACGGCGGCGCTGCGGGCCTGGCCCCGCTGGGCGTGACGCCGGTCCCGATCCCGTAGGACGGGCCTCCAGGCGGTACCGCCTGTCAGCGGGTCGCGACGGTGCCGCCCGTCAGCGGGTCGCGACGAGACCGGTCTGGAGGCGCGGCTCGTCCCCGCCCCGTCGGTTCAGTTGCCGACGGAGCAGGTCTGTTCGTCGGCGTTCTGTCCGGTGATCGAGGACGGCAGCGGCGTCGCGGTGGCCGTCGGCGTCGCCGACGACGTGGCCGCCGCGGACGGCGTTCCGCCGGAGGAGGACGTCCCGCCGGAGGACGACGCTCCGCTCGAGGACGACGACGTCCCCGGCGACGCGCTGCCCGTCGATCCCGAGGAGCCGCCCGACGACTTCCCCGCACTCGACGACTCCTCGGACGCGCGTCCGGTGGTCGAGTCGGAGAGCGACGTCCGCTGATCGGTCTGCAGCGCGACGTTGAGGACGTGTGCTGCTTCCTGCGACACGATCACCCGAGCGGTGTCCGCGGGGTCGTCCACGACCGGGTACTGCACGAAGAGCATGTTCGACGTGCTCATGCCTCGGAGGGTGGTGGCGAGACCGACGAGGCTCCGGGCCTTCGCGAGGCCGTCGGAGAGCGTCATGTTCTGCAGGGCCGCCGTCGCGAGGCGGTAGAGCGTGACCGGGTCGGACAGGGTGTCGCCCGAGGTGATCTTCCGGAGCAGCGCCGAGAGGAACACCTGCTGCGAGCTGATGCGGGCGAGGTCGCTGCCGTCACCGACGCCGTGGCGGGTGCGGAGGAACGCGAGCGCGTCGGAGCCCTGGAGCGTGTGCTCGCCGGCCGTGAGGTGCAGCCCGGTGTAGGTGTCGTTGATCGGCTGGGCCACGCAGACGTCGACGCCGCCGAGCGCGTTGGACATCGAGATGACGCCGTCGAAGGTGATGAGTCCGGCGTAGGGGATGCGGAGTCCGGTGAGGTTCTCCACGGTGTCGACGACGCAGGAGACCCCGCCGTTGCCGAGTGCGGTGTTGAACTGCGCCGAGGTCGATGCCGGGTACGTCGTCCCGGTGGCGGGGTTGCTGCACGCCGGGATCGGCACCATGAGGTCGCGCGGGAAGCTCACGGCGGTCAACTGCTGGTGGTCCTGCGAGATGTGCACGAGGATCGTGACGTCGTTCCGGGCGCCCTGCACGTCCTCGTCCGAGTCGAACTGGCCGACGCGGGTGTCGCTGCCGATGAGCAGGATGTTCGCGCCACCGGGCATCGCGGTGATGTCGGCGGTGTCCGCGACCTGCTGGTCGTCCTTGCTGAGCGCGACGGTCTTCGGCTTCGTGGCGAGTGTCCCACCGGCGATCGCGGCGACGCTGGTGCCGCTGACGAGGGCGACCGCCAGGACGGAGGCGACGATGCCGAGGGCCGACGCCCAGGCGCGACGACGGGGCAGGCGTCCGTGGCGGGCCAGGGGGCCGCGGGTCTTCGGCACGGTTCTCTCCGTTCGGTGGGCTGCCGTGACACGGTACGGCCGGTGCACTCGAGACGGCCCAGAACGGGCCAGGCAACCACTGTGGAACGTTCAGGCTCGGTCCGGGAAGCCCCAGGTCGAGGGGCCGGGGCCGCGCGCACTTGGCAATCCGGCGTCGAACACGTAGGATCGATCTTTGGTGTGTCATGCCCTCCGGGCGTGGCGCCCGACCCGCAGACCGGCTCGGGGATCACACCGGTAATCCAACCAAGCGACAGTGAGGCTATGGCCAAGAAAGACGGCGTCATCGAGATCGAGGGCTCGGTGCTCGAAGCTCTGCCCAACGCGATGTTCCGCGTTGAGCTGACCAACGGACACAAGGTCCTCGCGCACATCTCCGGGAAGATGCGCCAGCACTACATCCGCATCCTCCCCGAGGACCGCGTGATCGTGGAGCTGAGCCCGTACGACCTGACCCGCGGCCGGATCGTCTACCGCTACAAGTGATCCGCGAGCTGGAAAGGAACGGCCCGGCGAACCCGCCGAGCACGAAGCCAGCGAGCACGAGGAACCAACCATGAAGGTCAACCCCAGCGTCAAGCCCATCTGCGAGCACTGCCGAGTGATCCGCCGGAAGGGTCGCGTCATGGTGATCTGCAAGAGCAACCCGCGCCACAAGCAGCGCCAGGGCTGAGCTCCCAGCAGGACCCACAACTCAACACCGAACACGCAGTACCAGAACCCGCGGCTCCGGCAGCGGGGGACACCTCGGGGCGGAGGCCCGGGCACCGGTACTGCGCCACACCTCCACCAACCACAGGAGCAGCCAGCACATGGCACGTCTAGCAGGCGTCGACATCCCGCGCGAGAAGCGCGTGGAGATCGCACTCACGTACATCTACGGCGTCGGCCGTACCCGGTCCGTCCAGGCCCTGGCCGAGACCGGCATCTCCGGCGACATCCGCGTCAAGGACCTCACCGACGACCAGCTCGTCGCCCTCCGCGACTACATCGAGGGCAACTTCAAGGTGGAGGGTGACCTCCGCCGCGAGGTCGCCGCCGACATCCGCCGCAAGGTCGAGATCGGTAGCTACGAGGGTCTCCGCCACCGTCGTGGTCTCCCGGTGCGCGGTCAGCGCACCAAGACCAACGCGCGTACCCGCAAGGGACCGAAGCGCACCGTGGCAGGCAAGAAGAAGGCCCGATAGGAGATCATCATGGCTACCCCCAAGACTGCCGCGCGCAAGCCGCGTCGCAAGGAGAAGAAGAACGTCGCCGTGGGCCAGGCCCACATCAAGAGCACGTTCAACAACACGATCGTCAGCATCACCGACCCGTCGGGTGCCGTCCTCAGCTGGGCGTCCTCGGGTGCCGTCGGCTTCAAGGGTTCGCGCAAGTCGACGCCGTTCGCGGCGCAGCTCGCCGCCGAGTCCGCCGCGCGTCAGGCGCAGGAGCACGGCGTCAAGAAGGTCGACGTCTTCGTGAAGGGTCCGGGTTCGGGCCGCGAGACCGCGATCCGTTCCCTCCAGGCCGCCGGCCTCGAGGTCGGTTCGATCAACGACGTCACGCCGCAGGCGCACAACGGGTGCCGCCCGCCGAAGCGTCGCCGCGTCTGACGCGAGGAGCAACCGGCCGTTCCCCGCTCGTTCCCTGACCGGGGCGAGCGGGGCCGGCCATTCCTGGTCGTTCGATCGCGCACGACGAGCCGTTCGCGGCCGTCGGTGCGCGTGATCACAACTCAACAGACCCGTCGGGGCCCGGTCGGCCCCGTCGTACCGCCGAGTGTCATATAGCGGACACTCCGCCGAAAGGAATCCCACAGTGCTCATTGCACAGCGCCCCACCCTGACCGAGGAGTCGATCTCCGAGCACCGCTCGCGCTTCGTCATCGAGCCGCTCGAGCCGGGCTTCGGTTACACCCTCGGCAACTCGCTGCGCCGCACGCTCCTCTCCTCGATCCCCGGCGCGGCCGTCACCAGCATCCGCATCGACGGCGTCCTCCACGAGTTCAGCACCGTGCCCGGTGTCAAGGAAGACGTCACCGAGATCATCCTCAACATCAAGAGCCTCGTCGTCTCCAGCGAGCACGACGAGCCGATCACCGCGTACCTGCGCAAGCAGGGTGCCGGTCAGGTCACCGCGGCGGACATCTCCGCCCCGGCCGGCGTCGAGATCCACAACCCGGACCTCGTCATCGCGACCCTGAACGACACCGCGCGGTTCGAGCTCGAGCTCACGATCGAGCGTGGCCGCGGCTACGTGTCGGCGACGCAGAACCGCTCGGAGTTCTCCGAGGCCGGTCAGATCCCGATCGACTCGATCTACTCGCCGGTCCTCAAGGTCACCTACCGCGTCGAGGCGACGCGTGCCGGTGAGCGCACGGACTTCGACCGCCTGGTCGTCGACGTCGAGACGAAGCCGGCGATCTCGCCGCGCGACGCCATCGCCTCGGCCGGCCGCACCCTGGTCGAGCTGTTCGGTCTCGCCCGCGAGCTGAACACGGCGGCCGAGGGCATCGAGATCGGCCCCGCGCCGGTCGACGCGGTGCTCTCGAACGAGCTGCAGACCCCCATCGAGGACCTCGACCTGTCGGTCCGCAGCTACAACTGCCTCAAGCGGGAGGGCATCAACACGGTGTCCGAGCTCGTCGCCCTCTCGGAGACGCAGCTCATGAACATCCGCAACTTCGGTCAGAAGTCGGTGGACGAGGTCAAGGACAAGCTCACCGAGCTCGGCCTGTCCCTCAAGGACACCGTCCCCGGATTCGACGGCGCCCACTTCTACAGCGGGTACGACGAGGACGAGTCCAGCAACTGACCTCGCGCGCGAGCGCACGCGTGCTGAGTCAGCACGCACCACCATCACCACTGGAGAACTGACATGCCGAAGCCCACCAAGGGCCCCCGCCTCGGTGGCGGTCCCGCCCACGAGCGCCTGCTCCTGAGCAACCTCGCCAACGCCCTCTTCACGCACGGCCGCATCACCACGACCGAGACGAAGGCCAAGCGCCTCCGCCCGGTCGCCGAGCGGCTCATCACGTTCGCGAAGCGCGGCGACCTGCACGCCCGTCGTCGCGTTATCAGCATCCTGCGCGACAAGTCCGTCGTGCACACGCTGTTCACCGAGATCGCCCCGCAGGTCGAGGACCGTCAGGGCGGCTACACCCGCATCACGAAGCTCGGTTTCCGCAAGGGCGACAACGCTCCCCTCGCGTCGATCGAGCTCGTCCTCGAGCCGGTGTCGGGCAAGCCCGCCCCGGTGAAGCGCGACGCGGCTCCGGCCGCCGCCGCCCCGGTCGAGGAGCCGGCCGCTGACGAGACCACCGAAGAGGGCCCGGTCGAGGCGACCGAGACCACCGAGGAGTCCGCGCCGGTCGAGGCCGAGGCCGAGACCGAGACCGAAGCCGCCGCCGAGGTCGAGGACGACGCTGCCGCCAAGGCGGACGACACGAAGGCCGACGACGCCAAGTAGTCACCAGCACCACACGAGGAAGCCCCCGCGACGCACGTCGCGGGGGCTTCCTCGTGTCCGGCCTCCTCGCGCCCGGTCCCCTCGTGTCCGGTGCCGGGCAGCGGGTCGGGACGCGACCGCGCGACGGACGGGAGGCGCGGTGCCGGCCCGCCACGGGCCTCCCGGCCGTCGCCGCGCACGACGGACCGGACGGCCACGGCTCACAGGCGCACCCACGTAACCTCACCGACGCCATGGCACGAGCAGAACGCATCACCGGCGCCGGACGGCGCATCTGGCGCTGGAGCCGCGACTCCGGCACCCAGCCGCGCCTGCTGCTCGCCGCGAAGGCGGCCCTGGCCGCGACCATCGCGTGGGTCCTCGCCAAGTACGCCCCGGGCGTCGCCGCCGAGTACCCCTACTACGCGCCGCTCGGCGCGATCGTCGCCATGCGGACGACCGTGTTCGCCGGCATCCGTTCGGGCGTGCAGACGCTCGTGGGCATCACGCTCGGGATCGTCATCGCCTGGGTGACCATGCTCGTCGGCGACCCCGGCGTGATCGCGGTCGCCCTCGTGGTCGGCATCGGTGTCCTCGTGAGCGGGTTCCGGATCCTCGGCGAGGGGTACTCCTGGGTGCCGATGGCCGCGCTCTTCGTGCTGCTCGTGGGCGGCGGCAACGCGGAGGGCTACTCGTTCGCGTACATCGTGCAGATGGCCATCGGGATCACGATCGGCCTCGCCGTGAACTTCGCGGTGTTCCCGCCGCTGCACTTCTGGGACGCGGAGCGCCGCATCGACCAGGTGAACGCGGTGCTCGCGCAGCAGCTCGACGACCTGGCGGACGTGCTCGTGGACGGTGAGCCCGACACCGCCGCGTGGGACCGGCAGCAGGAGCGGCTCGACAAGGCCATCGCGGACGTGCGGGACCGGGTCGCCACCGCACAGGAGAGCCGGCGGATGAACCCGCGTGGTGCGCTCCGTGGTTCCCGGGCGCGCCTGCAGTCGGACGGTGCCCGGTTCCGTGCGGTCGAACGTGCTGCCTGGTACACGACGGACCTCACCGAGCTCGTCGCGCGCTCGGGTCCGGTCGCCGACAACATCGGACGCCCCGACCCCGCGTTCGCCGAGCCGTTCGCTGCCGCGTTGCGCCAGGTGGCGTGCGTGGTCCGCGGCGACTGCCCGGCCGAGGAGGGGGACGAGGCCGTGGTGACCCTCGAGGCGGCGCTCGACGCGAGCCGCTCGAACCCGTCGCAGGTGACGGTCACGGCGAGTGCCATCGTGGCGCTGCGCGGGGTGATCGAGTCGGAGAAGCGGGCCACGGAGGACGTCGACACCCAGACCGGACCGTTCGGGAAGAAGCAGACCGGGCGGTGAGCGGGTCGCTCCGTAGACTCGCGGGGTGACCGTGCGTCCCCGACTCGCCGTCCTCGGACCCGTGCAGGTCGAGGGGCCGTCCGGCGAGCCGACCGCGGTCACGGGAGCACTCGCCCGGTCGTTCCTGACCGCCCTGGTCCTCGCGCCGGGGCTGTCCCTGTCGACCGGCTCGCTGATCGACGACCTGTGGCCGGACGACCGTCCGCGCGACGCGCGCGCCGCCCTCCAGACGATGGTGTCCCGCCTGCGCCGCAGCGCCGCCGAGGGATTCGTCCGGTCCACCGCCACCGGGTACGCACTCGGGTGCGAGCCGGACGACGTCGACCTGCTCCGAGCGGAGCGGGCTGCTGCCGCGTCGGACGTCGACGTCCTGCGGTCCGCGCTCGCGCTCTGGCGCGGGACGCCGGGCGAGGACGTCGACGGCGACCTCGGCGACGCGCTGGGTGAGCGTGCGGCCGCTGCCCACCGCGCGCTCCAGCGGTCCCTCGGCAGCGCCCTGCTCGACGCCGAGCGGGCCGACGAAGCCGCCGAGGTGTGGTCCGCCGAGGCCGACGCCAACCCGTTCGACGAGGTCGCCGTCGCCGGGGCCATGCGGGCCCTCGACGCAGCCGGACGCACGGCCGAGGCCGTGGCCGTCTTCGCGTCCCACCGGGACCGGCTCGCCGAGGGACTCGGCGCCGACCCCTCCGGCGACCTCGTCCGCCTGAACGCGGACCTGCTGCGCCGGTCCGCGGCACGCACCGGGCAGGCTCGACGCGTCGGACTGCGCGCCGCGCCCAACACGCTGGTCGGACGGGAGGCCGACCTCGCCGCCGTCACGGACCTCCTGTCCCGCAACCGGCTGGTCACGGTCCTCGGCGCGGGCGGGCTCGGCAAGACCCGGCTCGCGCAGGCGGTCGCGGCCGACCTGCCGACGGACACCGCGGTCGTGATCGTGGAACTCGCGCCGCTCGCGGTGGCCGAGGACCTCGTGCCTGCCCTCGGAGCGGTGCTCGGGATCGCCGAGGTGCGGTCGGCGAGGTCCCTGCGCGACACCGTGGTGACGGACCTCTGGGCACGCGTCGTCCGGTCGCTCACCGACGGTCCCACCGTCCTCGTGCTGGACAACTGCGAACACCTCATCGGACCGGTCGCCGCGCTCACCGCCGAGCTGCTCGCCGCGGCTCCGGAACTCCGGGTGCTCGCCACGTCGCGTGCGCCCCTCGCGATCGCGAGCGAGGCCGTGGCACCGCTCGCGCCCCTGCCGGTCGAGGCCGACGGCGCCGCGGTCCGGCTGTTCACCGAGCGCGCCCGTGCAGCACGGCCCGGCGCGGTGCTCCCCGTCGACGCCGTCCGGCGCATCTGCACGCGGCTGGACGGTTCGCCGCTCGCCATCGAGCTCGCCGCTGCCCGGATCCGTGGCATGGCCGTCGAGGAGATCGAGCGCCGGCTCGACGACCGGTTCGCCCTGCTGCGCGGCGGGGACCGGAGCGCCCCCGAGCGGCACCGCACCCTGCTCGCGGTCATCGAGTGGAGCTGGCGGCTGCTCGGGTCCGGGGCACGCGACCTCCTCCCGCGACTGGCACTGTTCCCGGACGGTCTCACGGTCGACGCGGTGGAGGCGGTCGCCGCCGGTACCGGTCCCGCCGAGCAGCCGCGCGAGGTCCTCGACGTCCTCGACGACCTCGCCGAACTCGTCGAGCAGTCGCTCGTGCAGCTCGTCGAGCACGAGGACGGCCCCGTCCGGTACCGCCTGCTCGAGACCGTCCGGGAGTTCGGTGCCGCTCGCCTCGCCGAACGCGGCAGCACCGCGGCGGTCCGGCGGGCGATGGTCGACTGGGGGCGGGCGTTCAGCGCCGACCGCAACCTGTTCACGATCACCGGGGCGGACCAGCTCGAACGGTTCCACGAGGTGCGTCGTGAGGCCGACAACCTCGTCCTGCTGCTGCGCTGGGCACTCCGCGACGAGGACGCACCGTCGGCCGCGCAGCTCTTCGCCGCGCTCGGTGCCCACTGGACGCTGCGTGGGACCCAGGGCGAGATCACCTCGGTCGCACCGGACCTCGTCGCGGTCCTGCGCTCCCGACCGCCCGGACCGACGGACCGCGCCGCCGCGCACGTCTCCCTCGTCGTCGCGGGCGCTGCGTCGGCCTTCGACGACCGCCGGACCACCGCGTGGGCGATGTCCGCGCTCCGGCGGTGGCGGCGGACGGCGACGACCGGACAGCCCGTGGTGGACGCGGTCGCCGCGCTGTTCCTGACCCTGGGCCGTCCGGACGAGGGCACGGCGCTCCTCGACCGGCTCCGCGACGACGCGGACGACGGCGTCGCGTGCATCGCGAACCTGCTGAGCGCGCCGCTCGCGGAGAACGGCGGGGAGCCGGCGGCGGCACTCCGGTACGCCGAGCAGGCACGGGTGCTCGCCGACCGGACCGAGGACGCCTGGACGACCGGGACGTCCGCGGTCACGATGACCCAGCTCCTGGCGCAGACCGGCCGCTACGAGGAGGCCCTCGCGACGGCCGAGCGCGCGCGCGAGCGTCTGGAGCGCTTCGCCGCCGACGACGACCTGTACGAGATCGGCTGGTCCGTCGGCCTGTGCTCCGCAGCGACCGGCGACGTGGACCGGGCACGGGCGGTGGCCCGGGAGCTCCAGCACCGACCCGCCGGCGGCCGCGGGCCCGAGGCGGACGGCTCACAGGTCGCGGTGATCGCCCTCGCCATCGAGGCCGAGTGCCGACGGGCGGAGGGCGACCTCGTCGCGGCGGCCGAGCAGTACACCGCGGCGTGGGAGGTCGCCTCCGAGCGTCGTGGGCCCGCGCCGAACTGGCGGCTCATGGCCGGAGCCGCCCGCATCGCCGCGGTCGACGAGAGCGCGGGCGGTCTCGACGGGCTCCGGCCGGCCGAGCGGGCGGTCGCGCGACGGATGCGGAACGCGACACTCGCCCTGCTCCGGGTCCGGCCGTGGTGGACCGACCTGCCCGTGGTCGGGACGACCCTCGCCGGACTGGCGCTCGCCGCCGCCCGCGAGGGATCCCTCGACGCGGCTGCGCGGTGCTGGGCACTCGCCGTGCGCTTCGGCACGCGGCAGGACTTCGCGGTGCTCTCGCACGAGCGGCTCCGGCCCGTGATCGCCGCGGCGGTCGGCGCCGACGTGCTCCGCGACGCCGAGACGGCCTCGACCCGGTGGGACCGGGACGAGGCCGTGGCGGCGACGCGCGCGGTGCTCGAGGACCTGCGGGCGGGGGCTCAGGCCTTCCGCATGTAGGTCCGCACGGTGAGTGGGGCGAAGACCGCGACGACGACCGCCGCGCCGAGCAGGCTGATCCAGAGGTCACCCGTCACCGCGCCGTGGTTCACGAGTTCACGGACCGCCGTGATGAGGTGCGAGATCGGGTTGACCTCGGTGAACCAGCGCAGCCAGCTCGGCAGGGTGTCGACGGGGACGAACGCGTTGGACAGGAACGTCAGCGGGAACAGCACGAGGTTCGCGATGCCGGAGACACTCGACGCCGTGCGCGCGACCACGCCGAAGTACGCGAAGATCCAGCTGATCGCCCACGCGACGACGATCACGAGGAGCCCGGCGAGCACGACGGCCGCAGGACCGCCCTCGGGCCGCAGCCCCATGATGATCCCGACCGTGAAGGTGATCGTGGTCGCGATGGCGTACCGGACGGTGTCGGCGAGCAGGGCTCCCGCGAGGGGTGCGATGCGCGCGATCGGGAGCGACTTGAAGCGGTCGAACACCCCCTTGTCCATGTCCTCGCGGAGCTGGACGCCGGTGACGATCGACGACGTGATGTTGGTCTGCACGAGGATGCCGGGGATGATCACGGGCAGGTAGCTGCCGATGTCGCCGGAGATCGCGCCGCCGAAGATGTACGTGAACATCACGGTGAAGACGATCGGCATGAGCGTGACGTCGAAGAGCTGCTCGGGCGTCCGGCGGATCTTCACGAGTCCGCGGTAGGCCATCGTGAACGACTGTCGGACGGTCGCGGCGAGTCCGGTGCTGCCGACGCCGGCGCGCGGCGTGACGCGGGGCGTCGAGGTCGGGGTGGGGGCGATGGTGGTCATGCGATGCTCCCTTCGAGCTCGCGGTCGGCACCGTCGGTCGCGTCGGCGTCCGTCGGTCTGCCGGTGATGGTCAGGAAGACCTCGTCGAGGGTCGGCTTCTGCACGCTCATCTCGGCGAGGGAGATGCCCGACTCGCGGAACGACACGAGCAGGTCGGTCACCCGGTCAGGGTCGGTCATCGGTGCGGTCAGTCGGGAGCCCTCGGGGCTCGCGACCGCGTCGACGCCGAGCGTGGTGCGCACGATCGTCCGCGCCGCGTCCAGCCGGAGCCCGTCGGTCAGCCGGAGCTGCAGCGACGAGGTGCCGATCGAGGCCTTGAGCTCGTCACCCGTGCCCTCGGCGACGACGCGGCCGTGGTCGATGACGGCGATGCGGTCGGCGAGCTGGTCGGCCTCGTCGAGGTACTGCGTGGTGAGGAGCACCGTCGACCCGGTCGCGACGAGCTCCCGGATGGTGTCCCACATCTGCGCCCGGGTCCGCGGGTCCAGCCCGGTGGTGGGTTCGTCGAGGAAGATGAGCGGCGGCTGCGCGATCAGGCTCGCCGCGAGGTCGAGCCGACGACGCATGCCGCCCGAGAACGCCTTGAGCGGTCGGGACGCCGCCTCGGTCAGGCCGAAGCGGTCGAGCAGCTCGGACGACTTCGCCTTCGCGTCGCGACGGGAGAGCCCGAGCAGCCGCGAGAAGATGACGAGGTTCTCGGTCGCGCTGAGCGTCTCGTCGACGCTCGCGTACTGTCCGGTCACGCCGATGAGCGAGCGGACCGTCTGGGCCTCACGCCGGACGTCGTGCCCGAACACGCGGGCCTCGCCGGCGTCCGCCGCGAGCAGGGTCGCCAGCATCGAGATCGTGGTCGTCTTGCCGGCGCCGTTCGGGCCGAGCACGCCGTACACCGTGCCGGCCTCCACGCGGAGGTCGACACCGTCCACGGCGCGGTTCGTCCCGAAGGTCTTCACGAGGCCGGATGCCTCCACCGCGAGGGGTGTCGTGGTCATCGCAGGTTCCTTTCGTCGATGTCGGGGTCGATCGTGCAGCCGCCCGCTCACACGCCACTGACGCGCCACTGACACCGCTACCGTGGGGGCGTGAGCGACACCGAGACCCCCGACGGCGTGCGGCTCCGGCTCGACATCGCGTACGACGGAGCAGCCTTCTCCGGCTGGGCCCGCCAGCCGGGCCTCCGCACCGTGCAGGGCGCGCTCGAGTCGGCGCTCGCCACGGTCTTCACCCGGTGGGGCGAGCCGCCCGTCCTCACCGTCGCGGGCCGCACGGACGCCGGCGTGCACGCCACCGGACAGGTCGCCCACCTCGACCTCTCGCCCGAACAGTGGGGGGCGTTGCGGGCCAAGCGCGGCACCACCGGGCGCTCGCCGCTGGACGGTCTCGTGAAGCGGGTGAACGGCATCGCGGCGCCCGAGGGCGACGTCGTGGTCACGCGCGCCTCGATCGCCCCGGACGGGTTCGACGCCCGGTTCTCCCCCCTCTGGCGTCGCTACCAGTACCGGGTCGCGGACGCCGACACACCCCGCGACCCACGTCGTCGCGGACACACCACCTGGCACCCGACGCGTCTCGACCCCGCGGCGATGGAGCGCGGTGCGCTGGTGCTGCTCGGGCTGCACGACTTCGCGACCTTCTGCAAGCCGCGCGAGGGGGCGACCACGATCCGGACGCTCCAGGAGTTCCGCTGGGACCGCGAGCCGGACGGCACACTGGTGGCGAGCCTCCAGGCCGACGCGTTCTGCCACTCCATGGTGCGCGCGATGGTCGGGGCGACCATCGCCGTCGGCGAGGGCCGCTTCGGCCCGGAGCGCCTCGAGGCGCTGCGGCGCGCGCAGCAGCGCACCAGCGAGTTCAAGGTGGCGCCGGCCCGCGGGCTCACCCTGACCGAGGTCGGCTACCCGGCCGACGACGCGCTCGCGGCGCGGGCCGACCAGACCCGTGCGCGCCGGACGGTGGACGGACCCGCCACCGGTACGGTCGGGGGATGAGCTCCCGCACCGCCCGGTCCGTCGTCTCCGTCGCGCCCGGTGTGGTGTTCGTCGAGGGACCGGTGTCGAACTGGGTCGTCCTCGCCGAGGAGGACGGGGTCGCGCTGATCGACGCCGGGTACCCCGCGGACACGGACCTCGTGCTCGACACCGTGCGCTGGGCGGGCCACGACCTCGACGACCTCCGCCGCGTGTACGTCACCCACGGGCACGTCGACCACGTCGGCGGCATCCCCGGGATCCTCGAACGATTCCCGCGCGTCGAGGTGCTCGCCCACGCGGACGAGGTCGACAACGTCCGCGGTCCCGGGCGGCAGCAGGTCACCCCCGCGGAGATCGGCGGGCGGCTCGCGGCACCACGGGTGCTCCGGTGGCTCGCCCGGGCGATCGCGTCCGACGCGCTCCGACCGACGACCGTCCCGACCGTCCGCGCCTTCACCGCCGCGGACTTCGACGGCCGCGCGATCACCCCCCTTCCCGGCCGACGGCCACACCGCCGGGTCGACGGCGTACCTCCTCCCGGCCGCGGACGCGATCGTCACGGGTGACGCGGTGGTGTCGCGGCACGACACGCAGCCGGCGTCCTGGTCGCCGCGCCCCCGGATGATCACGCCGTTCTTCACGGCCGACCCGGAACGGGCACTCGAGTCGGCGCGAGCGCTGCCGATGCCGGGCATCCTGCTCCCCGGTCACGGCCCGGCGGTGCACCGCGTCGGGTCGGAGTGGCTGCCCGTCCCGCACTGAGTGGTCCCGGGACGTTCGTACCGGGAAGCAATCATTTACCTGTCCGCAACCTGAGCGACCGTCCAGACAGGTAGGTTCCGAGGGTCGTTGCCCCCCGACCGGGGGGAGCCAACCCACGAACGCGAAGGTCCTCATGCTCCGAACCGAACGCTCGGCGGGGGTGACGAGCCGCACGCTGGTGTGCGCCGTCACCGCCGCAGCACTCGTCGCCGCCCCGCTCGTCGCCGCCGCCCCGGCGTCGGCGAACCCGGACGGCACCGGCCTCGTCATCGAGGAGGCCTACCTCAAGGGCGGCAGCGCGAACCAGCCGTTCACGAACAAGTTCGTCGAGCTCGGCAACCCGACCGACGCCCCGATCAGCGTGGACGGGTGGTCGCTCCAGTACCGCGCCGCGACCAGCACGGGTGCGCCGTCGGTCGGCAGGCTCGCCGGCTCGGTGCCCGCGCACGGCACGTACCTCGTGCAGATGGGGTCCAACGGGTCGACCGGTCAGGCGCTGCCCGAGGCCGACGCCGTCACGGGGCTCAACCCGTCGGGGTCGACGGGCACGCTCGTCCTCGCCGACCGGGCGAGTGCGCTGACCCTCCCCGCCGGTGCCGTCACGACCGGGACGCCCGGCGTCGTCGACCTGCTCGGTTACGGCACGTCGAACACCTTCGAGACCGCGGTGGCGAAGGCCGGCACGGCCAACTCGGTGCCCGACGCGCTGACCCGGACGGGCACGACCGACACGGACTCGAACGCGGCGGACTTCTCGCTGACGAGCACGGTCACCCCGGAGAACGCGGCCGGCGAGACCACCCAGCCGACGGACCCGACCGACCCCACCGACCCGACCGACCCGGGCACGCCCGCGACACCGGCCGAGCAGGTCACCATCGCGCAGCTGCAGGGGTCGACGGACACCTCGCCGTACGTCGGCAAGACCGTGCGCACCGACGGCGTCGTCACCGCCGTGTACGCCACGGGCGGGTTCAACGGCTACACGATCCAGACCGCCGGAACCGGTGGAGCGCTCGACCTGGCGACGCACACGGCCTCCGACGCGGTCTTCGTGTACTCGTCGGCCACCGCGACGAAGGTCGCGATCGGCGACGTCGTGCGCCTCACGGGCACGGTCTCCGAGTTCAACGGCCTGACCGAGCTCACCGTCCCGACCGCCGCGGGGCTCGAGCAGCTGCCGAAGGACGGCGTGGCGAAGCCTGTCCCCGCGACGCTCACCCTCCCGCGCACCGATGCACAGCGCGAGTCGCTCGAGAGCATGCTCGTCGCGCCGCAGGGGGACTACACGGTCGCCGACAACTACACGACGAACCAGTACGGCGAGGTCGTGCTCGCGAGCGGGAAGCAGCGGTTGCTCCAGCCGACCGAGGTCGCCCGTCCGGGCAGCGCCGCAGCCGCCGCCGTCGTCGCCGACAACGCGGCGCGCAAGGTCGTGCTCGACGACGGCGCGAGCACGAACTTCCTCAGTGCCGCGAACCAGTCGATCCCGGTCTCCTGGCTCACCCAGGGCCCGGTCACGGTCGGCGCCGCCGCGACCTTCGACGAGCCCGTCGTCCTCGACTTCCGGAACGACGCGTGGAAGTTCCAGCCGACCTCGCCGATCACCGGGGCCACCCCGGCAGCGGACCTGCCGGTGTCGTTCTCGAACGTCCGCACCGCAGCGCCGGAGAACGTCGGCGGGGACGTCACGCTCGCCGGGTTCAACGTCCTGAACTACTTCCCGACGACCGGCGACCAGCTCACCGGGTGCACGTACTACACGGACCGTGACGGCGACCCCGTGACCGTCAAGGGCGGCTGCGACGCCCGTGGTGCGGCGAACGCGGACGACCTCGCGCGCCAGCAGGTGAAGATCGTCAAGGCGATCAACGGTCTCGGTGCCGACGTCGTCTCGCTCGAGGAGATCGAGAACTCGGCCCGGTTCGGTCAGGACCGCGACGCGGCCGTGGCCACCCTCGTCGCAGCCCTGAACGCGGCGACCGGCAAGGACACCTGGGCCTACGCGAAGTCGCCGGCGAAGGTCCCTGCCAGCGAGGACGTCATCCGCCTCGCGCTGATCTACAAGCAGGACCGCGTGCAGCCGGTCGGCGGGTCGACGATCCTCGACGACGCCGCCTTCGCGAACGCACGACAGCCGCTCGCGCAGGCCTTCGCCCCGGTCGTGAGCAAGCCCGGCAAGGGCAAGGGCGTCGAGAAGCCGAAGCAGGCGGACACGTTCCTCGTCATCGCGAACCACTTCAAGTCGAAGGGCTCCGGGACGGGCGCGGACGCCGACCAGGGCGACGGACAGGGTGCCTCCAACGCCTCCCGTGTCGCGCAGTCGAAGGCGCTCGTGGCGTTCTCGACGACGATGCAGAAGACCGCCGGCACCGACAAGGTGTTCATGCTCGGCGACTTCAACGCCTACAGCCAGGAGGACCCGGTCACGGTGCTCGACGACGCCGGCTACACGGATCTCGGCCCGTCCGAGGACCCGACCGAGTGGTCGTACGTCTTCAGCGGGCTGAGCGGGTCGCTCGACCACGTGTTCGCGTCGAAGGCCGCGCTGAAGACCGTGACGGGCGTGGACATCTGGAACATCAACTCGGTCGAGTCGGTCGGTCTCGAGTACTCGCGCCACGACTACAACGTCACGGACCTGTACCGCGACGACGTCTACCGCGCGAGCGACCACGACCCGATCGTGGTCGGCATCGACCTGCCCGGCGTGGGCCAGCCCGGCAAGCCCGGCGACGGACCCGGCAAGCCCGGCCACGGCCACGCGGGCAGCGGCCCCGTCGCCGCTGCGATCGCAGCGCTGATCGCATGGTTGCGCGGCCTCTTCGGCTGACGGCCGGAACCACCTGACGGACTGGAGGCGCGGTGCCAGCGGGCACCGTGCCTCCAGTCCGTTGCTGGGTGCGTTCGACAACGCGAGTCGCGTCGGGTAGGCTCTCTCCTTGGTCTGTGCGCCCCGTGCGCCGGACAGTCAGATGAGCCCTCCACCGGGCAGTTCCACGTGCATCGCGCGGGGAACACCCACCGGAGCGGGATTCACGGACTCCTCACCTCGACACGAAAGCAGCACACCTGTGACTCGTACGTTCTCCCCGAAGCCGGCAGACGTCCAGCACGACTGGATCGTCATCGATGCGACCGACGTCGTCCTCGGCCGCCTCGCCACCCACGCGGCTGCGCTCCTGCGCGGCAAGCACAAGGCCACCTTCGCCCAGCACATGGACATGGGTGACTACGTCATCATCATCAACGCGGACAAGGTCGCCCTCACCGGCTCCAAGCTCGCCAAGAAGGTCTACTACCGTCACTCGGGCTACCCGGGCGGCCTCACGGCGACCTCCTACCCGGAGATGCTCGAGAAGCACCCCACCCGCGCCGTCGAGAAGGCGATCCGCGGCATGCTGCCGAAGAACACCCTCGGCCGTGAGCAGCTCAAGAAGCTGAAGGTCTACGCCGGCGCGGAGCACCCGCACGCCGCGCAGCAGCCCAAGGCGTACACCTTCGACCAGGTCGCGCAGTAACGACGGCCACGACGACTTCAAGGACTGATACAACTCATGGCACAGATCGCTGACTCCCTCGACCAGACCCCGGAGAGCTTCACCACGGAGAGCGCACCCGCCGCTGCCGAGGCTGCTCCCCGCCAGATCCTCAACGTCTCGGGCGGTGCCGTCGGGCGCCGCAAGGAGGCCATCGCCCGCGTCCGCCTCGTCCCCGGTGGCGGCGCGTTCACGGTCAACGGCCGCACGCTCGAGGACTACTTCCCGAACAAGCTGCACCAGCAGCTGATCAACGACCCGTTCAAGGTGCTCGAACTCCTCGGCGCCTACGACGTCACCGCCCGCATCACCGGTGGTGGCCCCTCGGGTCAGGCCGGTGCGCTCCGCCTCGCCATCGCGCGTGCGCTGAACGAGATCGACCGCGAGAACAACCGCCCGGCGCTCAAGAAGGCCGGCTTCCTCACCCGTGACGCCCGCGTCATCGAGCGCAAGAAGGCCGGTCTCAAGAAGGCCCGCAAGGCGTCGCAGTTCTCGAAGCGCTAGTCGCTCACCGAACCCGATCGCAATGCCGCGTCTGTTCGGTACCGACGGTGTTCGTGGTCTCGCCAACGGCGAGCTAACGGCCGCGCTGGCTCTGGGTCTCGCCCAGGCCAGCGCGGCCGTGCTCACACACGGACACCATGCGGACGCCCGTCGGGCGTCCGGTCGACCGCGCCCCCGCGCGGTCCTGGCGCGCGACCCGCGCGTCTCCGGTGAGTTCCTCGGCGCGGCCGTCGCCGCCGGGCTCGCCTCCGCCGGCGTCGACGTGCTCGACGCCGGGGTCATCCCCACCCCCGCTGCCGCGTTCCTCGTCGCGGACATCGACGCCGACTTCGGCGTGATGATCTCCGCGTCGCACAACCCGGCCCCCGACAACGGGATCAAGTTCTTCGCCGCCGGCGGCCGCAAGCTGCCGGACGAGGTCGAGGACCGCATCGAGGCGGCCATGCACGACCACTCGGCGCCCACCCCGACCGGCGGCGACGTCGGACGGATCACGCGGTTCGCCGACGCCGAGGACCGCTACGTCGTGCACCTGCTCGGCACGCTCCCGGCGCGGCTCGACGGTATCCACGTGGTGCTCGACTGCGCCAACGGTGCGGCCTCGGCCGTCTCGCCCGAGGTCTTCGTCAACGCCGGTGCCCGCGTCACCCTGATCGGCGCCGACCCCGACGGCGTGAACATCAACGACGGTGTCGGCTCGACCCACATCGACAACCTGGCGCGGGCCGTGCTCGAGGCGGGGGCCGACGTCGGCATCGCGCACGACGGCGACGCCGACCGCTGCCTCGCGGTGGACGCCGCGGGCAACGCCGTCGACGGTGACCAGATCATGGCGATCCTCGCGCTGTCGCTGAAGGAGCGCGGGCAGCTGGCGTCGGACACCCTCGTGGCGACCGTCATGTCGAACCTCGGGCTCTTCCGGGCCATGTCGGACGCCGGCATCTCGGTCGAGCAGACCGCCGTGGGGGACCGCTACGTGCTCGAGCGCATGAACGAGGGCGGGTTCTCCCTCGGCGGCGAGCAGTCCGGCCACGTCATCTTCCACGAGTACGCCACCACGGGCGACGGCATCCTCACGGGGCTGCACCTCGTCGCGGAGATGGCGCGAACGGGCAAGTCGCTCGCGCAGCTCGCGGAGTGCATGACGGTGTTCCCGCAGGTCCTGCTCAACGTCCGGGGCGTCGACCGCACCGGCCTCGACGACCAGGGCGTGCAGGAGGCCGTCGCGGCGCACACCGCTGCGCTCGGGGACTCCGGGCGCGTGCTGTTGCGGCCGTCCGGGACCGAGCCCGTCGTGCGGGTCATGGTCGAGGCGGCGTCGCAGGCCGATGCCGAGCGCATCGCCGAGGACCTCGCGGACGTCGTGCGCGCGCGGCTCGCGATCGAGGACGCTGCGTAGGGTCCGCTCGCCGAACCCTGCTGCTGCGGCTGGCGCGAAATGCCGCCGCACAACCAAAGGCCCTCGGAACCACGTCATCGCGTGGTTCCGAGGGCCTTTGGTTGTGCGAGCGCGATCCGCTGGTCGTGCGAGCGCGATCCGCGCCGCGGACGCGTGCTCCCCGTGACGCCCGCCCGCGTCAGATCTTGCGGAGCAGCACCGAGTTGACCTTGTGGTTCGCGCCCTTCTTGAGCACGAGGGTCGCCCGGGAGCGCGTCGGAAGCACGTTCTCGACGAGGTTCGGCTCGTTGATCGCCCGCCACACCTCCGTCGCCGTGCGCACCGCGTCCTCGCGCGAGAGCGAGGCGAAGCGGTGGAAGAAGGAGTCCGGGCTGGAGAACGCCTCTTCCTGCAGGGCGAGGAACCGGTCGACGTACCAGGACTCGATGTCCTTCGTCTTCGCATCGACGTAGATCGTGAAGTCGAAGAGGTCGGACAGTGCCAGGCGCCCGTTGGTCGGCGCCGCGAGCACGTTCAGTCCCTCGACGATGAGGATGTCCGGCTGCCGGACGACCACCTCGGCGTCGGGGACGATGTCGTAGACGAGGTGCGAGTAGAACGGTGCACGGACCTCCGCCGCGCCGCTCTTCACCTGGCTGACGAACCGCAGCAGGGACCGACGGTCGTACGACTCCGGGAAGCCCTTGCGGTCCATGATCCCGCGGCGCTCGAGTTCGGCGTTCGGGTACAGGAACCCGTCGGTCGTCACGAGTTCGACGCGGGGTGTGTCCGGCCACCGTTTCGTCAGTTCGCGCAGCAGTCGCGCGACGGTGGACTTGCCGACCGCGACGGAGCCTGCGACGCCGATGACGAACGGCGTCCGGCTCGCGCGCTCCCCGAGGAAGGCGGAGGTCGACGCGTGCAGGTTGCGGGCGCCGGCCGCGTACAGCGTCAGGAGGCGTGACAGCGGCAGGTAGACCTCCTGGACCTCCTGCATGTCCAACCGGTCGCCGAGCCCGCGCAGCTGCACGATCTCGGTCTCGGTGAGGGACAGGTGCTCCCTCGGCGCGAGCTGCGCCCACTCGTCGCGGGGGATCTCCACGAAGGGGGTCGGGTGCGCGACGGTGGTGTCCGTGATCGGCATGGGGACGAGCGTACCGACGGGAGGCCCGGATCACGTGAGCAGGCGCGCTCACGTGATCCTCCCCATCGGGCACGGCCGGCCCGCCGCTGGCGCGTCGGTCCGGAACCGGCCGACGTGGCCCCGCCTCCCGTCCGGTGCGCCGGAGCGCGTCTGCCGGATGCGGCTGCCCGTCAGGCGGGCAGGGCCGCCTCGATGGCGGCGACGACCTCGGGGGCGTCCGGCTTGGTGGTCGGACGGAACCGCGTCACGGTGCCGTCCGGCGCGACGAGGAACTTCTCGAAGTTCCAGCTCACCCGGCCGGCCTTGCCCGCGCTGTCCGGCGTCTCCTTGAGTGCCTGGTAGAGCGGGTGAGCGCCCTTGCCGTTGACCTTGACCTTCTCGGACATCGGGAACGTGACGCCCCAGGTCGTCGAGCAGTACTCCTCGATCGCCTCGGACGAGCCGAGTTCCTGCAGGAACTGGTTGCTCGGGAACCCGAGGACCGTGAAGCCGCGCGGGCCGTACGCCTTCTGGAGTTCCTCGAGCTGCTCGTACTGCGGCGCCAGGCCGCACCGCGAGGCAACGTTCACCACGAGCACGGCCTTGTCGGAGAACTGCCCGAACGTGGTGTGCTCACCGTGCAGCGTCGTGATCTCGATGTGGTCGAACCGTCCCATGTGACGGACGTTAGTCCACCAGGTCGAGATCAGCCTGTCGCCGGACGAACGCCCGCATGTGCGGCACCGTGTAAGCGATCCGCCCTCGCTGCGGCGCGAACACGATGCCCTTGCCGATGAGTGCCTGACGCGCCTGGCTGGTGGCCTTCGCGGGGACGCCCAGGCGGCTCGCGACCTCGCCGGTCGAGGACTCACCCTCAGGGTCGTCGGACATCGCGACGAGGTACTGGCGCTCAGCGGGCGTCGCACTCGCCCAGCGCCCGGGGAAGAACCCGCTGTCCAACTCGGCGTTCCCGCGTTCGATGGCTCCGTCGGCGTCCGCTCGGGTGATCCGCTTGTCCGCCGCCAGGTCCCACGCGGCAGATCCGTACGTCTGCAGGAAGTACGGGTAGCCGCCCGCCGCGTCGACGATGGTGTCGAGCGCGTCCGGATCGAACGTGACCCCGGACCGCTGCGCCGGCAGGACGAGCGCGTCCGCAGCGGCCCCGGAGGGGAGCGAGCCGATCTCGCGGTAGTCGAACAGGCGCTCCGCGTACGACTTCGCCGTGGTGAGCGCCCCGGGCACACTCGGCAGCCCGGCTCCGACCACGACGAACGGCCACTCGCGCTGGCCCGCCCGGTGCTGCACGGAGATCAACGCGGCGAGCAGCGCGGGTTCGAGGTCCTGGAGTTCGTCGACGAACAGCGCGAGCACCCGCTGCTGTTCGCGGAGTGCGGGCGCGAGGTCCTCGACGAGCTCTTCGAGGTCGATCTCGATCACGCCGGTGTCTGCGCGCCCGACCGAGGCCTCGACGTCGACGGAGAACCCCATGCCCCCGAACTGCACGCTGAACGCCTTCACCGTGGCCAGCGCGTCCCGCACTGCGGAGGTCAGCGCCCTTCCTCGGTGCAGACGGCGTGCTGCGAGGGCGATCTCACGGGCGAGTCGCCGACGGGTGGTCTGCTGCCCCGAGTCCGACGTCTGCCCTTCCACGTCGACCACGAGCCAGCCGGCCGAGTCGGCCTGCGCCCGGAACTGGTTCAGCAGGACGGTCTTGCCGACTCCCCGGAGCCCGTGCAGGACGAGGCTGCGCGAGGTCTGGCCGCGACGGGACCGCGCGACCAGGAGGTCGAACGCGTCGACCTCGGGCTGGCGTCCGACGAGTTCCGGCGGCCGCAAGCCGGCACCGGGGGCGTACGGGTTCAGTTCGGCGCGCATCTCTCACAATCTGATCCGGTCTGTGGTGAACATCAGACTACGGCAGAAACCGTCAGATGACGAGACGGCATCGATCCGGCCGCTTGGCAGGGTCACCGCCCAGGCAGACCGTAGGATCGACGCCATGTGTGGAATCGTCGGCTACGTCGGCAGCAACAGCAGTCAGGACGTGCTCCTGGGAGGACTCCGTCGGCTCGAGTACCGCGGCTACGACTCGGCGGGCATCGCCGTCGTCGACCGTCCGGGCGACCTCGTCTCGGCCAAGAAGGCCGGCAAGCTCCAGGCGCTCGTCGACGAACTCGAGTCGCACCCCATCGCGGACGGCGGCACCGGCATCGGTCACACCCGCTGGGCCACGCACGGCGGGCCGACCGACGGCAACGCCCACCCGCACCTCGCGGACGGCGGCAAGCTCGCCCTCATCCACAACGGCATCATCGAGAACTTCGCCGAGCTCCGCGCCGAGCTGCAGGCCGAGGGCGTCGAGTTCACCAGCGAGACCGACTCCGAGGTCGCGGCGCACCTCGTCGCGCGGTCGTTCCGCGAGACCGGGGACCTGACGGACGCCATGCAGCAGGCCGTGCAGCGGCTCGAGGGCGCGTTCACGCTCCTCGTCGTGCACGCCGACCAGCCCGGCGTCGTCGTCGGTGCCCGGCGGAACTCCCCGCTCGTGGTCGGCCTCGGCGACGGCGAGAACTTCATGGGCTCCGACGTCGCCGCGTTCGTGGCGTACACGCAGCGGGCCCTCGCGATCGGACAGGACGAGATCGCCACGATCCGCCCCGACGGCGTCGACGTGATCCACTTCGACGGCACCCCGGCGTCGCCGAGCGAGTTCGAGGTCAACTGGGACGCCTCGGCCGCCGACAAGGGCGGTTGGTCGTCCTTCATGGCGAAGGAGATCAGCGAGGAGCCCGAGGCCGTCGCGAAGACGATCCTCGGCCGCGTCCACGACGGCGCCGTCACCCTGACGGACCTCGACCCGATCGCCGAGCGCCTCGCGACCGTCGAGCGTGTCATCGTCATCGCGTGCGGGACCGCCGCCTACGCCGGCATCCTCGGCAAGTACGCGATCGAGCAGTGGGCCCGTGTCCCCGTCGAGGTCGAGCTCGCGCACGAGTTCCGGTACCGCGACCCCGTGCTCGACGAGCGCACGCTCGTCGTCTCGATCAGCCAGTCCGGCGAGACCATGGACACGCTCATGGCCGTCAAGTACGCCCGTGAGCAGGGGGCGCAGGTCCTCTCCGTCTGCAACACCCAGGGCGCGACGATCCCGCGCGAGTCCGACGCGGTCATCTACACGCACGCCGGACCCGAGGTCGCCGTGGCCTCGACGAAGGCGTTCATCGCGCAGGGCGTCGCGCTGTACCTGCTCGGGCTGCACCTCGCGACCCTGCGCGGGACGTTGACGGCCGAGCAGATCGCCGAGCAGGTCGCCGAGCTCGAGGGCCTCGCTCCGAAGCTGCAGCAGACCATCGACGACGCGTCCGGCATCAAGGACCTCGCCCGCTGGATGGCGGACACCCGGAGCGTCCTGTTCCTCGGCCGCCACGTCGGGTACCCCATCGCGCTCGAGGGGGCGCTCAAGCTCAAGGAGCTCGCGTACATCCACGCCGAGGGCTTCGCCGCCGGTGAGCTGAAGCACGGTCCGATCGCCCTGATCGAGCCCGGGCAGATCGTCTTCGTCATCGTGCCGTCGCCGCGCGACAGCCGCTCGCTGCACCCGAAGGTGGTGTCGAACATCCAGGAGATCCGCGCCCGCGGCGCCCGGGTGATCGCCATCGCGGAAGAGGGCGACGCCGCCGTGCTGCCCTTCGCCGACGAGGTCCTGCGCATCCCGCTCGCGACGCCGCTGTTCGAGCCGCTGCTCGCGGTCGCGCCGCTGCACATGTTCGGCATGGAGCTCGCCGCGGCCAAGGGCCTCGACGTCGACCAGCCGCGCAACCTCGCGAAGTCGGTCACCGTCGAGTAGTCGCTCGTGATCATCGGCATCGGGGTGGACGTCGTCGACCTGGAACGCTTCCGGGGTGTGCTCGAGCGCACCCCGGCGCTCCGGACGCGCCTGTTCACGCCGGCCGAGCTCGTCCGCGACGGGGAGCCCCGGCCCGCCGCGTCGCTCGCCGCCCGGTTCGCCGCGAAGGAGGCGCTCATCAAGGCCTTCGGCACGAGCGCGGGCCTGAGCTGGCAGGAGCTCGAGGTCGTCGCGGACGACCAGCGGAACCCGTCGCTGACCCTCCACGAGGGTGCTCGGCAGGTGGCGGAGCAGCGTGGCGTGACGAGCGTGCACCTGTCGCTGTCGCACGATGGAGGGATCGCGACGGCGTTCGTGATCATCGAAGGGAAGTCGGATTGACCAGCCACTCTCGGTTGCCGCGCCGGTCGGCGCGGCTGCACCCGCGCCTCCAGGCCGGAGGGGGTGACGCGCGGTGAGCGCGTTCACCGGGATCACCGTCGACCGGGAGGCGTTGATCGCCAACTACGCGACCGTCGCCGAACAGGTGGCACCGTCCGGCGTCATCGCGGTCGTCAAGGCGAACGCGTACGGGCACGGCGCGGCCGACGCCGCGCGGGCCTTCGTGGACGCCGGGGCGGAGTGGCTCGGCGTCGCGGACATCGACGAGGGGATCGCCCTGCGCGAGGTCGGCATCGACGAGGGGATCCGCATCCTCGCGTGGCTGCACGCCCCCGACGAGGACTTCCGTCGCGCCGCGCAGTACGGCATCACACCGGCGGTCTCCAGTGTCTCGCAGCTGTCGGCAGCGGCCGACTCCGAGGTGCCCGCCGTGCACGTGTGCGTCGACACCGGGCTGAGCCGCAACGGCGCCGTCGAGTCCGAGTGGGCCGAGCTCTTCGAGACCGCCGGTCGACTCGTCCGCAGCGGCTCCCGCACCCGTGTCGAGGGGCTCATGTCGCACCTGGCGAACGCCTCGCGGTCGGACGACCTCGACCAGGACGCCGCGCTCCAGCGTGCCCTCGACGGCCTCGCGGCGAACGGCATCGTGCCGGACATGGTGCACCTCGCGGCCAGCGCCGCGAGCATCGCCGTGCCGGAGACCCGCCGGGACATCGCGCGCGTCGGTGTCGCGCTCTACGGGCTGAGCCCCTTCGCGGACCGCACCTCGGCCGACCTCGGCCTCCGTCCCGCGATGCGCGTCACCGCGGCGGTGCTCCGGACCGTCCCGGTCCGCGCGGGCGAGGGCGCCAGCTACGGGTTCACCTGGCGTGCCGAGCACGACACCCGCCTCGCGGTCATCGGCCTCGGGTACGCGGACGGCTTCGACCGAGCACTCGGCAACCACGTCTCGGTCCGCATCGGCGACCGTCGCTTCCCCGTGGTGGGGCGCGTCGCCATGAACGCCATGCACATCGACGTCGGCGACGCCGCGGTGCAGGTCGGCGACGAGGTCGTCCTCTGGGGCGACCCTGCCGACGGCGACCCCGCGGTCGAGGAGTGGGCAGACGCGATCGGCACCATCAACTACGAGGTCGTCGCCCGCATCGGCCGCAGCGTCGAGCGGAGGACCACGTGAGCGCACCACTGCGACAGGCATCGGTCGACCTCGACGCCTACCGGGCGAACCTCGACCTGGTGCGCGAGTGGATGGAACCCGTCGAGCTCATGGCGATCATGAAGGCCGACGCGTACGGCCACGGGCTGGAGCCGATCGCGCTCGCCGCGGTGGACGCCGGGGTGCGGTGGATCGGCGTGCTGACCGTCCCGGCAGCCCTCCGGCTCCGGGCCATCGGCGTCGACGAGGACGTCCGCGTGTTCACGTGGCAGCACGCCCCGGACCTCGACTTCCGCGACGCGATCGACTCCGCGGTCGACCTCGGGGTCTCGAACGTGCCCGAGCTGCAGCGGATCGTCGACGCCGTCGACCACCGACCCGCGCGCGTGCACCTCGGCTTCGACTCCGGCCTCCACCGTGACGGCGCGACGCCGGAGGACTGGCCGGCCCTCGTCGCCGCAGCACTCGACGCCCAGCGCGCCGGTCGGATCGAGGTCGTCGCCGCGTACACGCACCTCGCGGAGTCGTCGGACGACGAGGACACCGCCGCGGTCGCCGCGTTCGACGAGGCCGTCGAGCAGGCCGAGGACGCCGGGCTCGACCTCCCGGTGCGGCACGTCGCCGCATCGCTGGCGGGGCTCGAACGCAAGGAGTTCCGGAAGGACATGGTCCGGATGGGGGCGAACCTGTTCGGCATCCCGGGCGCGGACGGCGTCTCCGCAGCCGACCTCGGTCTGGAGGCCGTGATGACGCTGCGTGCCTCCGTCGCGAAGACGAAGCGCGTGCCCGTCGACACGGGGGTCTCGTACGACTACACGTACCGCACGACCGCGGAGACGACCCTCGCGCTCGTCCCGGTCGGGTACGCGGACGGTGTGCCGCGACTCGCGCAGGGACGGGTGCAGGTCGCGATCAACGGGAAGCGGTACCCGATCGCGGGCCGGGTCGCGATGGACCAGTTCCTCGTGGACGTCGGCGACGACGAGGTCCGGATCGGGGACACCGTGACGCTGTTCGGCACGGGGGAGCACGGGGAGATGACGGTCCTCGAGTGGGGCGAGGCGCTCGACACCATCGGCGAGGAGATCGTCTGCCGCATCGGTGAGCGCGTGCCCCGCGTGTACGAGGGGCACGAGGCCGAGGGGCACGTGGCCGAGTACCTCCGGGGCGAGCGATGACCGAACCGCGCGTCCTCCTCGACACCACCGTCGCCACGACGGAGGAGATGGGCGACCTCGGTGCACGGCTCGCGGGCGTCCTGCGCGCCGGCGACCTCGTCGTGCTCACCGGTCCCCTCGGCGCCGGCAAGACGACGCTCACGCGGGGCCTCGGTGCCGCACTCGGTGCCCGGGGGCAGGTCTCCAGCCCGACGTTCGTGCTCGCCCGGACCCACCCGACGACGAGCGGGCCGGACCTCGTGCACGTCGATGCCTACCGCCTGTCGGACCCGCTGGAGCTCGACGACCTGGACCTCGACTGGGACGGCTCGATCGTGGTGGTCGAGTGGGGTCGCGGCTTCGTCGACGGCATCACCGACGACGTGCTCGACGTCGAGATCGTCCGGGCGACGGGCAGCGCCGGTGACCGGGCAGCCGACGAGGACCTCGACCCGGACGACGTGCCCGACGAACCCCGGCGGGTCATCGTGACCGGTACCGGTGGCCGCTGGGCCGGCGTCCGGCTCTAGGCCCGTCACCGCAGCGCGAGCACCTGCTCCGCCACGAGGTCCGGTCGGGTGACGAACGGGTGGTGTCCCGTGGGGACGTCCACCGACCGCGTCGCCCGCGCTGCGTGGGAGCGCTGGAGGCCGACGGTGGTGCTCCGGTCCTCCGTGCACACCACGTAGGTCGAGTCGACGCCCTGCCATCCCGCACCGGTCGTCGGCGTGACGAAGGCGGTGGCGTCCTGCGCCGTCACCCGCTCCCAGCCCGCCCGCTGCGTGTCCGGGTCGGCGTCCTGCAGGAACCGCGCCCCGAACGACGCGGCGTCGTACCCGCTGACCGCGAGCCGCCCCTCGCCCCCGTCACCGATCGACACCGGGTCCGGTTCGTCGGCCATGATCGTGCCCTGGGCGGTGCCGACGTCCGGGAGGTACGAGGAGACGAACAGCAGCCGAGCGACCGCCCGGTGGCGGCCCGCCTCGGCGATCACGGTCCCGCCGTAGGAGTGTCCGACGACGACCGCGCCGTCGGGGTCGTCGACGTCGTCGAGCGCTGCACGGAGCGCGGCCGCATCGGCCACGAGGCCGGACGTCCCGTCCGCCGCCGGTGCTTCGCCGCAGCTCGGGAGGGCGACCGAACGGCTCCGGACGCCAGCGCGGTCGAGCAGTGCTGCCGTGGGCGACCACCACCAGTCGCCGTCGCGGACGAGGGCGCCGTGCACGAAGAGCAGTTCCATGTCGGTGACGCTACGTCGTGGGGAGGTCACCGTTCCGGCGTTCCGCTCACAGCGATGGAGCAACCGTCGGGGACGCCTACGATGGACGGGTGCTGCTCGCGATCGACACCTCCGCCGGGACGTCCGTCGCCGTCGTCGACCCGTCGACCGGCCAGCAGCTCGCCAGCCGCAGCACCGAGGACTCCCGCCGTCACGCCGAGGTCGTCGGACCCTTCCTCGCCGAGGTCCTGGCGGAGGCCGGGGTCACCCCGGCGGAGATCACCGGCGTCGTCGCCGGCATGGGCCCCGGCCCCTTCACCGGCCTCCGCGTCGGCATCGCCGCCGCCCGCACCTTCGCCGCGGCGCGCGGCGTCCCCTTCCTCCCACTAGTGAGTCACGACGCCGTCGCGGCCGACCAGCCCCAGACCGATCAGCCGCGGCCCGGTCCGTTCGTCGTCCTGACGGACGCCCGGCGCCGCGAGGTCTACTGGTCCGCGTACGACGCCCACGGCGTCCGCGTCGCCGGCCCGGGACTCGCCAAGCCGGCGGACCTCGACGAGGCGATCCGCGCCTCCCGTCCGGAAGCGGTCACCTGGGAGCGCATCACCGCCGTCGCGATCCCGGCCTGGAGGCTCGGCGCGCTCGCCGCGGATCGTCTCGCCTCCGGCGCTCCCTTCGCCGACGACACCCCGCTCTACCTGCGCGACCCCGACGTGACGATGCCGGGAGCCCCGAAGCGGGTCGTCCGGTGACGGGCCTCCCCGACGGGCTGCGGCTCCGACCGGCCCACCCGCAGGACCTCGACGACATCATGTGGCTCGAGCACGTGTCGTTCCCCACGGACGCCTGGTCGGCGTCGCAGATGTCCGGCGAGCTGTACTCGCCGCACGGGTACTACGTCGTGGTCGAGACCGTGGCCGAGGGCACGGCGCCGACGGTCGTGGGGTACGCCGGACTGTCCTCGCTCGCGGGCAACCCGGTCGCCGACGTGCAGACCATCGCGGTCGCCGCCGAGCAGCGCGGGCGCGGCATCGGCAGGGTGCTCTTCACGGAGCTCCTCGACGAAGCGCGTCGTCGCGGCGTGCACGAGGTCTTCCTCGAGGTGCGGGCGGACAACCCGGTGGCGCAGGCGATGTACACCGCGTTCGGCTTCGAGCACATCGCCACGCGGCCCCGCTACTACCAGCCGGACGGCGTCGACGCGTGGGTGATGCGCGCGGAGCTGCCCGCGGCACCCGGCACCGGTTCCGTCGGGCCGATCGGACAGGAGGCGCTCGATGAGCACCGCTGAACCACTCGTGCTCGGCATCGAGACGAGTTGCGACGAGACGGGCGTGGGCATCGTCCGGGGGAACACCCTGCTCGCGAACGTCATCGCGTCGAGCATGGACGAGCACGCCCGGTACGGCGGCGTCGTGCCCGAGGTCGCCGCACGGGCGCACCTCGAGGCCATGACGCCGACGCTGCACGAAGCGCTCGACCGCGCCGGTGTCACCCTCGACGAGCTCGACGCCGTCGCGGTCACCGCCGGACCCGGGCTCGCCGGTGCGCTCATGGTCGGGGTCGGGGCTGCGAAGGCGCTCGCGGTCGCGACGGGCAAGCCGCTGTACGGGGTGAACCACCTCGTCGGGCACGTCGGCGCCGACGTGCTGCGCTCGGACGGCTCCGAGATCGAACTGCCCACGGTCGCGCTGCTCGTCTCCGGCGGGCACACCTCGCTCCTGCTCGTGCGGGACCTCGTGGGTGACGTCGAGCTCCTCGGCGAGACGATCGACGACGCCGCGGGCGAGGCGTTCGACAAGGTCGCGCGGCTGCTCGGCCTGCCGTACCCGGGCGGCCCGCAGATCGACCGGGCTGCCGCGGACGGCGACCCGACCGCGATCCGGTTCCCCCGCGGCCTGACGCTGCCGAAGGACATGGCGGCGCACCGGTACGACTTCTCGTTCTCCGGGCTGAAGACCGCCGTCGCCCGCTGGGTCGAGAAGTGCCGCGACGAGGGCCGCGAGGTCCCCGTCGCCGACGTCGCGGCGTCCTTCCGCGAGGCCGTGGTCGACGTGCTCCTCACGAAGGCCCTGAACGCGTGCCGCGACACCGGGGTCGACCGGCTCCTGCTCGGCGGCGGGGTGGTGGCGAACGCCCGCCTGCGTGCCGTCGCGACCGAACGCTGCGCAGCCGCCGGTGTCGCGCTCCGCATCCCGCCGTTCGACCTCTGCACCGACAACGGCGCGATGATCGCCGCAGTCGGTGCACGGCTCGTCGCCGAGGGGCACGCGCCGAGCGACCTCGGGATCGCCGCCGACTCGACGCTGCCGGTCACGACCGTCCAGGTCTGAGGCCCGGCGGCACCGCTCGGCGTCCTGCACGGGCTCGGGCTCCGTGTGGAACGATGGGGGCCGGTGTCCGACGAGTGGGTGCCGGGAGGGGTGGACGCGGTGTCCGATCAGAACCAGTGGCCGAGACCCGGCCAGTCCGACGAGCAGGCGAGCAGCGGGTACTCCGGCGCCCCGCAGCCCGACGGCAGCCGTGCGTCCGACCCGACGTCGACCCCGGCACCCGGTGAAGCACCGAGCGCGCCGCAACCGCCGAGCGCCCCGCAGCCGCCCGAGAACCCGTACGGCCAGAACCCGTACGGCGCGCAGCAGACCGGCTCGCAGCAGAACCCGTACGCGACGCCCGGGCAGGAGAACCCGTACGCCGCGCCGGGCCAGCAGCCGGGGTACGGGGCGCCGCAGCACCCGTACGCCGCGCCGAGCAACCCGTACGCCGCGCCGAGCAACCCGTACGCTGCGCCGAACCAGCAGCAGTACGGGCAGCCGCAGTACGGAGGCCAGCAGCAGTACGGCAGCCAGCAGCAGTACGGCCAGCAGCAGTACGGCGGCCAGTACGCCGCGGCGGGCTACCAGCCCTACGCGCAGCGCCCGAAGACGAACACCCTCTCGATCCTCTCGATCGTGTTCGCCTTCGCCGGCATCCTGATCTGGCCGATCATCATCCTCACGAGCCCGGCCGGCGCGATCATGGGCCACGTCGCCCTCGGCAAGATCAAGCAGAACGGGGAGAGCGGCCGCGGACTCGCGCTCGCCGGCATCATCGGTGGCTGGGCGCTGACGGGTCTCTGGATCCTCATCATCGGACTCCTGATCGCGCTCTCCATCGCTGCCCGCAGCGGGTCGGGCTACTCCGACGACCTCGGCTCGACGGGCGCGTTCATCCTCTGAACCCGACGCACGACCCGCACACGACGCACCCACGACGACGGCCCCCGCACCCGCGGGGGCCGTCGCGGCGTCCGGGGGACTAGCCGGCCACCTCGCCCAGCCGCTCGCACAGGATCGCGGTGTGCCGTCCCTCCAGGCGGGTGAGCACGAGCGTCACTGCGCGCCGCCCCCGGAGCCGCAACCGCTTCCGGAACTGCGCGGGGTCGACGTCGACTCCGCGCTTCTTGATCTCGACCGTCCCGACGTCGTCCGCGGCCAACCGTGCCGCGAGCTGCTTCACGTCGAGCGGCAGGGTGTCGACGACCCGGAACCCCTGCGCGAACGGCGTCGTGACGGCCTGGTCCGACGTGACGTAGGCGATGCCGTCGGAGAGCATGCGACCGTCGATCGAGCGGGCGAGGTCCCCGATGAGCCGTGCGCGGATCACGGCTCCGTCGGGCTCGTAGAGGTAGGTACCCAGGGCACCGACGGAGACGTCCGGGGCATCGGCGGCCCCGGTCAGCTCGGCGACCCCGTGCGCCCCGATCACGGTCGCGGCGCGCCGGACCCCGTCACGGGCCAGCGGGCCGAACCAGAGGGCCAGCTCGACGACCTCGCGGTCGACGGACACCCACTGCGCCTCGGCGGTGTCTGGGATGAGGTCGCGGTCGATGCCCGGGCCGAGCTTCACGCCGGTCGGGGTGGTCGTCGCGGCGGCGAACACGGTGTCGAGCGACGGCGACCAGTCGTCCGGGTCGGCCAGGCGCCGGGTGTTCCCGTGTCCGGCGGTGCGGCGGGCGGGATCCATCCACACGCCGTCGACGCGGGAGAGGTCGAACGCTGCGGCGTCGCCGAGCTCCACGCGGGCGCCCGGCCACGGCGCGAGGTTGTGCGTCGCGACCGCCGCGGTGACCTCGTCGCGGTCCACCGCGGTGACGTCGAGGTCGAGCGCGGCCATCGCCATCGCGTCGCCGCCGATCCCGCACCCGAGGTCGGCGACCCGCGAGAGTCCGGCGGCGGCGAACCGGCCGGCGTGCTGCGCGGCGACCTGCAGCCGGGTGGCCTGCTCGAGTCCGGCTTCGGTGAAGAGCATGCGCGAGGCGAACGGACCGAACTTCGCGCCCGCCCTCTGTCGGAGCTTCGCCTGGGTCAGGACGGCGGCGACGAGTCCGGGGTCGTGCCCCTCGCCGCGGAGGCGCGAGACGAGCCGGACGATCTCGCCGCCGTCGGAGACGCTCGGAGTACGGTCGAGCAGGGCCATCCCCTCGGGGGTGAGCAGCTGGGCGAGATCGGCGGCGTCCATCCTCCGATCCTCCCAGGTGCACACCGAGTCCACCGTGTTGGCACTCGGATTGACCGAGTGCCAACGACCCCCTAGAGTTGGCGTTGGCACTCTCCTGTGCGTAGTGCCAACCCGGTTTTCATCTGTACCGAGTCTGTACCGAGAAAGAAGAGGTCACCGTGGCCGTCAGCATCAAGCCGCTCGAGGATCGCATCGTCATCCGCCAGGTCGAGGCGGAGCAGACCACCGCTTCCGGTCTGGTCATCCCGGACACCGCCAAGGAGAAGCCCCAGGAGGGCGAGGTCGTGGCCGTGGGCCCGGGCCGTGTCGACGACAACGGCAACCGCATCCCGCTGGACATCGCCGTCGGCGACAAGGTCATCTACTCCAAGTACGGCGGCACCGAGGTCAAGTACTCGGGCGAGGACCTGCTGGTCCTCTCGGCCCGCGACGTCCTCGCGGTCGTCGTGCGCTGAGTCCAGCCCACTCCTCGAACGCCCCGTCGGCCACCTGATCGGCGGGGCGTTCGTGCGTCCGCGCTCGGTCCGGCGGGTGGTCACTGCGCGTTCCGGCACGGGCCCACGTCGCCGGTTCCGATGCGACGCGCCAGCGGCGGGGCGGCCGTGCCGATGGGGAGAGGCACGGTGCCGGTCCGCACCGTCGGTGCCGCTTCCTAGGATGGTTCCGTGAGTGAACCGACGACCGTGCGCCCGGCCCGCAGCGAGGCATCCGTCGGCGTCGCCCAGGCGATCGTGGCGTACGGGCTGTGGGGACTCATGCCGCTGCTCTTCGCGGCGATGTCCCCGGCCGGCGCGTTCGAGATCGTGGCGTGGCGGATCGTCTTCGGCCTGGTGTTCTGCGTCGTCGCGATCGCCGTCACCCGCTCGTGGCTCCGGACCCGCTCACTGATCGCCCAGCGCCGGGTGATGCTCGTGATGGGCCTCGCCGCGGTGCTCATCCTCGTGAACTGGACCGTGTACGTCGCCGCGACGACCACCGGCCACACCGTCGAGGCTGCGCTCGGGTACTTCATCAACCCGCTCGTCACGATCGCGCTCGGCGTCGTCGTGCTGCGCGAACGCCTCCGTCCGGCGCAGTGGACGGCCGTGGGCATCAGCGTCGTCGCGGTCGTCGTCATCGCGGTCGGGTACGGGCAGGTGCCGGGGATCTCCCTCGCGCTCGCGTTCTCGTTCGGGTTGTACGGACTCGTGAAGAAGCGGGTCGGCGGGACGGTCGACGCGCTGAGCGGCCTGACGATCGAGACCGTGTGGCTGCTGCCGATCGCGGTCGTGGCCCTCGTTGTCATGGGCGTGACGGGCCTCGGCGGCGGTGTGACGTTCACGAGCGAGGGGTGGGTGCACGTCCTCGTCACGGTGCTGACCGGCCCGGCGACCGCGGTCCCGCTGCTGCTCTTCGCGTCCTCGGCGCGGAGGGTGAGCCTGTCGACCCTCGGGCTGACGCAGTACCTCGCGCCGGTGATGCAGCTGCTCGTCGGTGTGGTCGTGCAGCACGAGCCGATGCCGCCCGAGCGGTGGATCGGCTTCGCGATCGTGTGGCTGGCGCTCGTCGTGCTCACGGTGGACAGCTTCGCCGCGGCACGGTCCTCGCGGCGTCGTGCCCAGGCCGCGCCGGTGGCGGACCCGGCCTGACCTGCCGGACGCGCGCCGTGCCTCCCGGCCGGTCCTGCGGACGGTCATGCCGAGATCGCGACGCGATCCTCCCTCTCCACCGCGAAAGCGACAGTCCCCCGCGGTCACACCGCGGGGGACTGTCGCTTTCGTGTACTTGGTCGTGCCTACTTCGAGACCGAGCCCTGGATGGCGCTCTGGTAGACGGGCTTGTTGTCGCCGTCGAACTTGTAGATGCCGATGTAGGCGCTCGACGGGTCGTTGTTGTCGTCGAACGGCCCGATGCCGGACGGACCCGTGTAGTGGATGTCCTTCCCGTCACCGAGGAGCGTCGAGCACTCCTTGAACGTCGAGCACTCGGTGCCACCGTCCGCCCCGGAGACCGCGGCCATGTTCTCCTGGATCGTGCCGGAGTCGGTGCCCTTGCCCTTCACCGCGGCGAGGGCGGCGAGCATCGTGGCGTCGTAGGACTCGGCCGCGTACGAGTAGTCGGCGAGGTCCTTGCCCGAGGACTCCTTGTAGAACGCGGCGAGCTTCTTCTTCAGGTCGTCCTTCGGCGAGGCGCCCGGGATGGTGCCCTGCGCGCCCTCGAGCGTGCCCTTGTCGAAGTCCTTCGAGTAGTCCGCGGTGTTGCCGTCGGACATGTAGATGCTCGACATGTTCGCGTTCTGCGCCTTGAGCTCCGGGATGATCGACTTCGTCTCGTCGAAGGCCAGGACGACGATCGCGTCCGGCTTCGAGTCGAGCGCCGCCGTCACCTCGGACGAGAACGTGGTCTGTCCGGGCGGGAACTCCTGGCCCTTGCCCTTGCCGCCGTAGACGACCTGGCCACCGGACGCCTCGACCGCGGCCTGCACCGAGTTGCGGAGACCCGTGCCGTAGGTGTCGTTGAACACGAGGAACGCGACCTTGGCGTTGCCGTCACCCGTGATGAGCTGGCCGAGGGCCGAACCCTGCACCGAGTCCGGCGGAGCGGTCCGGAAGTAGTACGAGGAGTAGCCCGAGAGGTCGGTCGCGGTGTTCGCGGGGGAGATCTCCACGATGCAGTTGCTCGTGAGCTGGTCGATCACGTTGAGCGTGACGGACGAGGACTCGGCACCGATCGCGACCGGGACCTTCGCGTTGACCAGCTTGGTCGCCGCGGCGCTCGACACGGTCATGTCGTTGCTGTCGCCGGAGTCCGTCGCCGGGCTGATCGAGACGTCCTTGCCGAGCACGCCGCCGGCCGCGTTGATGTCCTCGACCGCGAGGCCCACACCGGACTCGGCGGGCGGGTTGAGGTACGCGAGCGAACCGGTGAGCGGCAGGATCGTGCCGATCTTCAGCGCGTCGGTGCTGGGGGAGTCCGGAGCCTTGCAGCTCGCGGCCGGGTCCTTCTTCGCGCCGCCGGAGGCGGACTCCGAAGGCGAGCTGCCGCCCGAGGTGGTGGAACACGCGGCGAGCAGGAGCGCTGCCGCCCCCGCCACTGCCAGTGCCGAGGTGGCACGGGTGGTTCTGATCATCCGTGGAGCCCTTTCTCTGCGCGGGGGCCGGACCGCATCGGGTCGAGCGCGGTGTCCTCCGCGTGGGATGTCGAGAAAGCTAGAGCGGATCTGTTTCGCCCGTGTGACGATCATCCACCCCTGGATGTTTCGTTACAGACCCGTGATGAAAGCTGAGCAGCCGCACAACCGTGCCGTACCCCGGATGCACGAACGCCCCGCTCCTCACTGAGGAACGGGGCGTCCGGGGCGGTCGCGCGGACCGATCAACGGCTGTAGTTCGGGGCCTCGACGACCATCTGCACATCGTGCGGGTGCGACTCCTTGAGCCCTGCCGGGGTGATCCGGACGAACTTGCCGCGGGCCTTGAGCTCCGGGATGGTCCGGCCGCCGACGTAGAACATCGACTGCCGCAGGCCGCCGACGAGCTGGTAGACGGCGTTCGCGACGGAGCCGCGGTACGGCACCTGGCCCTCGATGCCCTCCGGGATCAGCTTGTCGTCCGAGGGGACGTCGGCCTGGAAGTAACGGTCCTTCGAGTACGAGGTCTTCTTGCCACGGGTCTGGAGCGCGCCGAGGGAGCCCATCCCGCGGTACGCCTTGAACTGCTTGCCGTTGACGAAGACGAGGTCACCGGGGGACTCGTCGGTGCCCGCGAGGAGTGAGCCGAGCATCACGGTGTCGGCGCCGGCGACGAGGGCCTTCGCGATGTCGCCGGAGTACTGCAGGCCGCCGTCGGCGATGACCGGGACGCCGGCTTCACGCGCCGCGAGGGAGGCCTCGTACACGGCGGTGACCTGCGGGACGCCGACGCCCGCGACGACGCGGGTGGTGCAGATCGACCCGGGACCGACACCGACCTTGACCGCGTCGACGCCGGCGTCGATGAGGGCCTGCGCACCCGCACGGGTCGCGACGTTGCCGCCGATCACGTCGACACCGGCGAACGCCGGGTCGGCCTTGATCCGGCGGACCATGTCGAGCACGCCCTCGCTCTCGCCGTTGGCGGTGTCGACGACGAGCACGTCCACACCGGCCTCGAGCAGGGCGGTCGCGCGCTGCCACGCGTCGCCGAAGAAGCCGATCGCGGCGCCGACGCGCAGGCGTCCGGCGTCGTCCTTTGTGGCGTCCGGGTACTTCTCGCTCTTGTCGAAGTCCTTGACGGTGATGAGGCCCTTGAGGCGACCGGCCTCGTCCACGAGGGGGAGCTTCTCGATCTTGTGCTCGGCGAAGATCGCGACGGCGTCGTCGGGGTCGATCCCGACCGGCGCCGTGATGAGCGGCGCCTTCGTCATGACGTCGCGCACGAGCGTGGTCTGGTGCTCGAAGGGGGCGACGAAGCGCATGTCGCGGTTCGTGATGATGCCGACGAGCTTGCCGTCGCCCTCGACCACGGGCAGGCCGGAGACGCGGAACTGTCCGCAGATCGCGTCGACCTCGGCCACGGTGGCGTCGGGGGTGGTCGTCACCGGGTTCGTGATCATGCCCGACTCGGAGCGCTTGACCTTGTCGACCGCTGCCGCCTGGTCGGCGATGGACATGTTGCGGTGCAGGATGCCGATGCCGCCCTGGCGTGCCATGGCGATCGCCATGCGGGCCTCGGTGACGGTGTCCATCGCCGCGGAGAGCAGCGGGACGTGCACCTGGATGCGCTTGGTGAGCCGGGACGTCGTGGACGCCTCGCTCGGGATGACGTCGGTGTGCCCGGGCAGGAGCATGACGTCGTCGTACGTGAGTCCGATGAATCCGAACGGATCCGGCTGGTCCATGAGTCCCCTTCGTGGGCTGGGTGTCGTGGGGCGGCACCTGAAGTGGTCGAGACACCGGGAACGCAGCGACGGGTTCCGGATGAGCAATGGTAACGCGCGCGGGTGTGCGCGCATTCCGGACCGTGGCACACCGCAGAACCTGTGCAGGATCACGGTCAGGGCACGATTTCTCCAGGGAACGTGGTGGAAACACGGGGGACACAAAAACTCCCTAGGGTCCTCGACTATCCGAACGAGAGGCTCATCCGTGGGTTCCATCACTCCGCCGGGACCAGCGCTGCGGCGCCGGTTCCGCCGAGGGGCGCCAGGCCGCAGCCGCCTGGTCCTCGCCGCAGTACTCTTCCTCGCTTTCCTCGCCACCTTCGCGGTCGACTGGGCAGTGTCGCCCGCGGCCCAGGCGGCGACGAGCAGTCCCAGCGCCAGCGCGTCTGCCTCGACCGGGCCGTGCGTGGTCAGCCCGACGAACGGGTGCATCCGCGGAACGATCCTCGACTCCGAGCGGGACCCCGCTGCGGGCGTCGCGGTGGACGTCGCGGGCGCCGGCGGTTTCGCCCAGACCGCGACGACCGACGACTCCGGTCGCTGGTCCGTGACGATCACGACGCCGGGACAGTACACGGTCAGTGTCGATCAGGACTCCCTGCCGAAGGGCCAGTACCTGACGAACGCCGCGGACGCCGAGCGCAAGGTGACCGCGACGCTCAACGCCAACGTCGGGCAGATCTTCCAGCTCTCCGACCAGCAGGGCGCCACCACGCAGGCCGACACGAGCAGCTTCAGCTTCACGCGCGCCTGGCAGCAGTTCGCCTCCGGCATCCGACTCGGGCTCCTCATCGCGCTCGCCTCGATCGGCCTCTCGCTGATCTACGGCACCACCGGGCTCTCCAGCTTCTCGCACGGTGAGCAGGTGACCCTCGGCGGGCTCCTCGCCTACGTCTTCGCGAACCAGCTCGGGTGGAACATCTGGGTGACGGGCATCGTCGTCACGCTGCTCTGCGCCGCGACCGGGTACCTCCAGGACGCAGCGATCTGGCGGCCGCTCCGGCGGAAGCGGATCAGCCTGACGCAGCTCATGATCGTCACGATCGGCCTCTCGATCGCCGCGCAGTACGCCTTCCAGTACTTCTTCGGCGCCGCGACCGTCCGGATCCAGCAGGGCAACCCGGAGACGATCACGTTCGCCGGCATCACCCTCACGGTGCAGTCCTACGTCGCGATGGCGATCGCACTCGTCGTGCTCGTCGCCACCGGGCTCTTCCTCGCCAAGACCCGCTTCGGTCGAGCGACCCGCGCGGTGTCGGACAATCCGGCGCTCGCCGCGGCGTCCGGCATCGACGTCGACCGGGTGATCCGGTTCGTGTGGACGCTCGCCGCCGGCCTCGCGGGGCTGTCCGGCGTGATGCTCGGCCTCGTGCTGAACGGTGTCAACTGGCAGACCGGCCTCCAGCTGCTGCTCCTCATGTTCGCGTCGGTGACCCTCGGCGGTCTCGGCACCGCGTACGGGGCGCTCGTCGGCTCGATGATCATCGGCATCGTCGTGGAGCTCACGAACCTCGTGCTGCCGGGTGACTTCAAGTACGCCACGGCCCTCGTGATCCTCATCCTCATCCTGCTGTTCCGGCCGCAGGGCATCTTCGGTCGCGCCGAGCGGATCGGCTAAGGGAGCGCGTCATGGACTACTTCGTCAACCTGCTCAGCAGTCTCAGCCAGGAGGCCCTGGCACCCACCACGGCCGCGTTCGCCCTCGCCGCGATCGGTCTGAACGTGCACTTCGGCCTCACCGGGCTCGTGAACATGGGCCAGGCGGCGTTCCTGCTGCTCGGCGCGTACGGCTTCGCGATCTCGATCACGAACGGACTGCCCTTCGTGGTGGCGGTGCTCATCGCCCTCGCGATCGCGATCGTCTTCGCGGTCATCCTCGGCATCCCGACGCTGCGGCTCCGCGGCGACTACCTGGCGATCGTGACGATCTCCGGCGCCGAGATCATCCGCATGGTCGGCCGGTCGAGCCTCCTCACGGACACCACCGGCGGCTCGAACGGCATCGCCGGCTCGACCTACCGCGACCCGTTCAACGCGATCAGCCCGCTGCCGGACGGCACGACCACCATCCTGTGGTTCACGTACTCGAACAACGGCGTGAACGGCTGGTGGATCCGACTCGCGGCGTGGGGCCTCGTCGCCCTCTTCACCCTCGTGCTCTTCCTCCTCATGCGCAGCCCGTGGGGCCGTGTCGTGAAGGCGATCCGCGAGGACGAGGACGCCGTGCGCTCCCTCGGCAAGAACGTCTACTCGTACAAGATGCAGGCGCTCGTGTTCGGCGGCGCGCTCGGGGCCCTGGCCGGCGTGATCTACGTCCTGCCGAGTTCCGTGCAGCCCGACGCCATGGGCCGATCGATGACGTTCTTCATCTGGACGGCGCTCATCCTCGGCGGCGCGGCGACGGTGTTCGGGCCGGTGCTCGGCGCGGTGCTGTTCTTCGTCGTCCGACTCTTCATCCGCACGGTCGCGAGCGACTTCATCCCCGACTCGATCATGAACCAGCAGCAGGCGGAGCAGTTCTCCTACGTGCTCGTCGGCGTCGCGCTCATGCTCCTCATCGTGTTCCGTCCACAGGGACTCCTCGGCAACAAGAAGGAGCTGACGTTCAGTGTCTGAGTACAGCCACCCCAAGGCCGACCCGATCCTCACGGTCGACACCGTCACCCGTCGCTTCGGCGGCATGACCGCGGTCGACGTCGACCACCTCGAGGTCCAGCGGGGCTCGATCACCGCCCTGATCGGCCCGAACGGCGCCGGCAAGACGACGTTCTTCAACCTGCTCACGGGGTTCGACAAGCCGAGCCCCGGCGCGACGACCCGCTTCAACGGTGACACGCTGCAGAAGACGAGCGCGACGCACATCGCGAACAAGGGCATGGTCCGCACGTTCCAGCTCACCAAGGCGCTCTCGCGGCTCACGGTGATGCAGAACATGCTGCTCGGAGCGCGCGACCAGCCGGGCGAGAACTTCTTCGCCGCGCTCGTCCCTGCCCTCTGGCGACCCCGCGAGCGGGCCATCACCGCGAAGGCCGAGGAGATCCTCGCCCGCTTCAAGCTCGACACGAAGGCAGACGACTACGCCGGCTCGCTGTCGGGCGGCCAGCGGAAGCTGCTCGAGATGGCCCGCGCGCTCATGTCCGACCCGACGATGATCATGCTCGACGAGCCGATGGCCGGCGTGAACCCGGCGCTCACGCAGTCGCTCCTCGGGCACATCCAGTCCCTCCGCGACGACGGCATGACCGTGCTGTTCGTCGAGCACGACATGCACATGGTCCGGCACATCTCGGACTGGGTGGTCGTGATGGCCGAGGGCAAGGTCGTGGCCGAGGGACCGGCGGACACCGTGATGGACGACCAGGCCGTCATCGACGCGTACCTCGGCGCCCACCACGACACCGACCTGGGCGACGACTCACTCCTCACCGAGGAGACCTACGAAGAGCTCGCCGAGGAAGTCAAGGAAGAAGACGAGCAGGAGGCGACCCGATGACCGACGCACCGAACGCTGCGGACTCGAGCCGCGCCTCCAGTCCGGAAACGCCGGAAGCGCCGGAAGCGCCGCAGGCGGCGACCGCCACCCTGGACCGCGAGCCGGTCCTGAGCGCGAAGAACCTCGTCGCCGGCTACCTGCCCGGGGTGAACATCCTCAACGGCTGCGACCTCGACTGCTACCCCGGCGAGCTCATCGGCATCATCGGCCCGAACGGCGCCGGCAAGTCGACGCTCCTCAAGGCGCTCTTCGGCCTCGTCTCCGTCCGCGAGGGGTCCGTGAGCCTGCAGGGTGAGGACATCACGAACCTCAAGGCGAACAAGCTCGTCCAGGCGGGCGTCGGCTTCGTCCCGCAGACGAACAACGTGTTCCCGTCGCTCTCCATCGAGGAGAACCTGCAGATGGGGCTGTACCTCCGGCCCAGGAAGTTCGCCGAGCGCCTCGAGGTCATCTACGACCTCTTCCCGGTGCTCGCGCAGCGCCGCAACCAGCGGGCGGGGTCGCTCTCCGGCGGTGAGCGGCAGTCGGTCGCGATGGCCAGGGCGCTCATGATGGACCCGAAGGTGCTGCTCCTCGACGAGCCGAGCGCCGGCCTCTCACCCGTGCGGCAGGACGAGACGTTCATCCGCACACGCCGGATCAACAAGGCCGGTGTGTCGATCATCATGGTGGAGCAGAACGCGCGACGCTGTCTGCAGATCTGCGATCGTGGGTACGTGCTCGACCAGGGGAGGAACGCGTACTCGGGCACCGGGCGTGAGCTCGCCGACGACCCGAAGGTCATCGAGCTGTACCTGGGGACGCTCGCCAAGGACGTCGACTCGGCGCGGTAGCGCCGGTCGGCCGCGGGTCCCGCTGTGGGGGTGGGATCCGCACCGGGTGGGGCCGTGCGTGGACGCTCCGCGCCGCACGGCCCCATTCCCGTGTCGGTGGCCGCCCGTGGGGGCCGCTCCGCCGGTCGGGTCGGCACGCCCCCGGCAACGGACTGGAGGCACGGGTCGGCTCCGACGGTCGGCTACCGTGGTGCAGGTGCGCACTCCAGGTCCCCGCGCGCTCGACGCCGTCGTCTGGCTGCTCTTCGTCGCCCTGTTCGTCGGCGCCGCGCTGCTCGTGAAGGTCGCCGCGGTGCTGCTCGTCGTCCTCGTGGTGCTCGCGGTCCTGCTCGGCCTCACGTTGCGGGTCCTGCGGAAGCGTCGGTCGCGCGGCTGATCGCAGTTCATCCTCCGGGACGACAGCGCTCACCCGCGACCCCGATCCGCCGCGGGCACCCTGCCGCCACGCTGAGTGCGTGCCCACGCTCATCAACGACCCTCGCGTCCTCGCGGTCCCCGTCCGACCACGGCGCGAGCCGCTGGTGCCCGTGGCCGACCTCGGTGTCCGCACGACCTCGACCGGTGTCGGCGGACTCGTCCGCCGCGGGGTGGCGGAGCGCCTCGCCCGTGCCGACCGCGCCCTGCCCGCCGGCGTGCACCTGCTCGTCGTCGAGGGGTACCGGACGCTCGCGGCCCAGTGCGCGATCATCGCCGACTACCGTGCGACCCTCGCCGCCCTCCACCCCGGCGTCACCCCGGGCGAGCTCGACGACCTCGTCTCCCGCTTCGTCGCACCCGCGCAGGCGGCGCCGCACGTCGCCGGTGCGGCGGTCGACTGCACCCTCGTGGACGACGACGGCGACCAGCTCTGGATGGGCACGGCGATCGATGACACGCCCGAGCAGAGCGGCGGCCGGTGCTCCACGGGCTCGCCGGACATCGACGACGAAGCCCGGGCGAACCGAGCGCTCATGGCCTCGGTCCTCGAACCGGTCGGCATGGTGAACTACGAGACCGAGTGGTGGCACTGGAGCCACGGCGACCGGTACTGGGCGCACCGGACGGGAGCCGCCGCCGCGCGGTACGCGGCGGTCCCGGAGGCGTCCCGCGCCGCGGCGCGCAGCGCCGGCGCGGTGGACCCTCGGGTCGTCGCGTGACCGTCCTCGCGGCACCGGTGCCGACCACACCGGCGGTCGGGCCGCTCCGCACCGTGCACCCCGCCGCGATCGCCGCGAACGTCCGCCGGATCACCGCCCGCGGGCACGACCTCGTCGCCGTGGTGAAGGCCGACGGCTACGGCCACGGCGCCGAGGTCGTCGGTCGCACGGCGCTCGCCGCGGGGGCGTCCGCACTCGGCACCGCGACCCTCGCCGAGGCGCTCGTGCTCCGGGCCGCGGGCATCGACGCCCGCCTGCTCTGCTGGCTGCACCTCCCCGGGGCCGACTTCGCCGCCGCCGCGCGGGAGCGGATCGAGGTCGCGGTCGGCGACGAGGCGACGCTGGCCGCCGTGACGGACGCCGGACGGCTGACCCGCACCCCCGTCGTCGTGCACCTCCACGTCGACACCGGGATGGCGCGCGAGGGCGCCGAACCCCACCGCTGGCAGGGCCTCCTCGACGCCGCAGCCGCCGCCGAACGCGCCGGTCACGTGGTCGTGCGGGCGGTGATGGGGCACGTGCCGAACGCCGACCGTGCCTCGGCGTCGCGCGCGGCGACCCTCCTGCGGCTCGCCGGACTCGCGGCCGACCTGACGCTCGGGCACCCGGTCGACCTGCACCTCGGCGGGACCCCGGCCGCGTTCGCCGGGGCCGACCTGGCCGGCATCGCCGTGCGGGTCGGGGCGGCGCTCGTCGGCATCGGCCCCGCCGGTGCCGGACTCGTCCCCGCGATGACGGTCACCGCGCCGGTCGTCGCGGTGCGCTCGGTCCGTGCGGGCACCCCGGTCGGGTACGACGGCACGTGGACCGCGCCACGGGACGCCGTGCTCGCCGTGCTGCCGGTCGGGTACGCCGACGGTGTGCCCCGCGCCGCGTCGGGCTCCGCGCGGGTGGGCCTCCGCGGGCAGCTCGTGCCCGTGGTCGGGCGGATCAACATGGACCAGGTCGTGCTCGACGTGACCGGGCTGCCCGGGTCGCCCGTGGTGCCCGGAGAGGTCGCCACGCTGATCGGACCCGCGGGCGTGCCCGCCGGCGCCGGACCGACCGCCACCGACTGGGCCGACTGGGCCGACACGAACCCCCACGAGATCGTCACCGGACTCGGCGGCCGCATCGCGCGCACCGTCGCCACCACGAACAGCAGGAGCACCGCATGAGCACCACCGAGCCCGTCCGCGTCGTCGTCATCGGCGGCGGCGCCAACAGCGAGCACGAGGTGGGCCTCGCGAGCGCCGCCTCGGTCGCAGCCGCCCTCGACCCCACCCGGTACGCGGTCGCGCGCCTGACGATCGACCGCGACGGCGGCTGGCGCTCGGCCGACCTGCCGTGCTCGTTCCCCGAGGCCGCGGCGGTGCTCGCCGCGGCCGACGTGGTGTTCCCCGCCGTGCACGGCCCGGGTGGGGAGGACGGGTCGCTCGCGGCACTCGCCGCCCTCGCCGGGGTGCCCGTCGTCGGATCGCCCGTCGGGGCGGGGGCGGTCGCGATGGACAAGTGGGCGACGAAGCTCGTCGCCCAGGCCTCCGGGGTCGCCGTCGCACCGGGCACACTGCTGACGCGCGACGAGCGTCAGGACGCGGGTGCGGACGCGACGTCGCTCGGAGCAGCGGTCGGTCCGATGCCGTGGATCGTCAAGCCCGTGGCGGGCGGGTCGAGCTTCGGTGTGAGCCGCGTCGACGCCCCCGACCAGCTCGACGCCGCGCTCGCCGAGGCGTTCGCCCACGACGACCGCGTGCTCGTCGAGCGCATGGTGACCGGGCGCGAGGTCGACGTCGCCGTGCTCGAACGCCCGGACGGCGAGCTCGTCGTGGGGCCGCCGCTCGAGGTGCTGAACGACGCGGCCGGGTTCTTCGACGCGGACACGAAGTACGACGGCTCCGCACGGTTCGTGCTGCCCGCACCGCTCGACCCCGCCGTCGCGGAGCGCGTCGACGTGGTGGCCCGGACGCTCTTCGCCCGCCTCGGCTGCGCCGGTCTCGCGCGCGTCGACTGCTTCGTCACCCCTGACGGCGAGGTGGTCCTCAACGAGGTGAACACGATGCCCGGGCTGACCGCGCAGTCGCAGCTCCCGAAGATGTTCGCGTCGGTCGGGGTCGACTACCCCGATCTGCTGTCCGACCTGGTCGAGACCGCACTGCGCGGGGCGGGACGCACGACCGGTCCGGCACCGTCCACCCGGTCGGGGACCGCCGTGGAGGCCGCCCGGTAGGCTGTGCGCGTGAGTGAAGTCGAGATCGGTGCAGGCAAGCGCGGACGACGGGCGTACGCGTTCGACGACATCGCGGTGGTCCCCTCGCGACGCACGCGAGACCCGCGCGACGTCAGCGTGCAGTGGACGATCGACGCGTTCACCTTCGAGTCGCCGATCCTCTCCGCCCCGATGGACTCCGTCGCCTCCCCGGCCACGGTCATCCAGATGGGCAAGCTCGGCATCCTCGGCGTGCTCGACCTCGAGGGCCTGTGGACCCGCTACGAGGACCCGGCGCCGTACTACGAGGAGATCAAGGCCCTCGCCGACGGCAACGTCACCAAGCGCATGCAGGAGATCTACTCGGAGCCGATCAAGGCCGAGCTGATCACCGCACGCCTGGCCGAGATCCGCGCCGCTGGTGTCCCCGTCGCCGGCTCGCTCAGCCCGCAGCGCACGCAGGAGTTCTCGCAGACCGTCGTCGACGCCGGGGTCGACCTGTTCGTCATCCGCGGCACGACCGTGTCGGCCGAGCACGTCTCGCAGGACGAAGAACCGCTCAACCTCAAGAAGTTCATCTACGAGCTCGACGTCCCCGTCATCGTCGGCGGTGCCTCGACCTACACGTCGGCGCTCCACCTCATGCGCACCGGTGCCGCGGGCGTCCTGGTCGGCTTCGGCGGCGGCGCTGCGTCGACCACCCGGGCCGCGCTCGGCATCCACGCGCCGATGGCGACCGCGGTGGCGGACGTCGCCGGTGCACGCCGTGACTACATGGACGAGTCCGGCGGACGGTACGTCCACGTCATCGCCGACGGCGGGCTCGACACCGCGGGCGACGTCGTCAAGGCGATCGCCACGGGCGCCGACGCCGTCATGCTCGGCACCGCGCTGGCCCGGGCGACCGAGGCCCCCGGCGGTGGCTTCCACTGGGGTGCCGAGGCGCACCACCCGGAGCTGCCCCGCGGCCGTCGGGTCGAGGTCGGCACGATCGCCCCGCTCGAGAACGTCCTGCACGGCCCGACCCCCACGTGGGACGGCCGCGCGAACATCGTCGGCGCCCTGCGTCGGTCGATGGCGACGACCGGATACTCCGACGTCAAGGAGTTCCAGCGAGTAGAAGTGGTCGTGGCGCCGTACCACCAGCAGTGACGCTCCGGCGCCGACCGTGAACCGGAGGCGACCATGGCGAAGGCAACGACCACCAGCACCACGACCGACGGCCTGCCCGGCGGTGTCGGGTTCGACCCGACCGTGAAGCTCGGACCCGACGAACGCGCGGCCGCGATCGCGGCCCTCAAGGAGCACGAGGTCGACGTCCTCGTCGTCGGTGGTGGCATCGTCGGGGCCGGCAGTGCACTCGACGCAGCCACCCGTGGTCTGAGCGTCGGCATCGTCGAGGCCCGCGACTGGGGCTCCGGGACGTCGAGCCGCTCGTCGAAGCTCGTGCACGGCGGCATCCGCTACCTCGAGCAGCTCAACTTCGCCCTCGTCCGCGAGGCACTGATCGAACGCGGCCTGCTCCTCCAGCGCATCGCCCCGCACCTCGTGAAGCCCGTCCGCTTCCTCTACCCGCTCAACCACCGCGTGTGGGAGCGCTTCTACATCGGCATCGGCATGGCGATGTACGACGTGTTCAGCTGGTCCGGCGGCCGTCCGCCGGGAGTCCCGCACCACCGGCACCTCAGCCGCAAGCAGGTGCTCAAGAACATGCCGGGCCTGAAGAAGGACGCCTTCGTCGGCGGCATGACCTACTACGACGCCCAGGTCGACGACGCGCGCTACGTCGCCTCACTCGTCCGCACCGCGGCGTCGTACGGTGCCCACGCCGCGAGCCGGGTCCGCATCGAGGGCTTCATCAAGGTCGGGGAACGTGTCGTCGGTGCCCACGCGCACGACATCCAGACCGGCGAGGAGTTCGACATCCGGGCGAAGCAGGTCGTCAACGCTACGGGCGTCTGGACGGACGACACCCAGGCGATGGTCGGCACGCGCGGGCAGTTCAAGGTCCGTGCGTCGAAGGGCGTGCACCTCGTCATCCCGCGCGACCGCTTCCAGTCGAACACGGGCATGATCCTCCGCACCGAGAAGAGCGTCCTCTTCGTGATCCCGTGGGGTCGGCACTGGCTCGTCGGCACCACCGACACCGACTGGAACCTCGACAAGGCACACCCGGCGGCGACCGCGGCGGACATCGACTACATCCTCGAGCACGTCAACAAGGTGCTCGCGGTCCCGCTCACCCGCGAGGACGTCGAGGGTGTCTACGCCGGCCTCCGCCCACTGCTCGCCGGGGAGTCCGACCAGACCTCGCAGCTCAGCCGTGAGCACGTCGTCGCGCACACCGCCCCCGGACTCGTCGTCGTCGCCGGTGGCAAGTGGACCACGTACCGGGTGATGGGCAAGGACGCCATCGACGAGGCCGTCGCCGCGATGGACGGCAGGATCCCGGAGTCGACGACCGAGGACATCCCGCTGCTCGGCGCCGAGGGCTACCCCGCCGCGTGGAACCGGCGCGGCCGTACGGCCCGGCAGGTCGGCGTCCACAAGGTCCGGATCGAGCACCTGCTCAACCGCTACGGCACCCTGGCGACCGAGGTGCTCGCGCTCGTCGAGCAGGACCCCTCGCTCGCCGAACCCCTGCCGCAGGCCGACGACTACATCGGGGCCGAGGTCGTGTACGCGGCCTCGCACGAGGGCGCGCTGCACCTCGAGGACGTCCTCGCCCGCCGCACCCGCATCTCGATCGAGGCGTGGGACCGCGGGGAGTCGGCGGCCCCGGTCGCGGCGAAGCTCATGGCCGACGTCCTCGGCTGGGACCAGGAGACCACCGAGAACGAGGTCTCGAACTACCTCAAGCGCGTCGCTGCCGAGCGCGAGTCGCAGCTCCAGCCCGACGACGAGTCCGCGGACCGCGTGCGCCTCGAGGCGCCGGACATCGCGTTCGGCTTCGACGAGGACGACGTCGTCGTCGGTGGTGGCCGGTCGAGCGGCGCGGACGGCGCGAAGGCGTCCGACGAGCAGGTGGTGGGGGAGAAGACGAGCGAACCCCGGTAGGCGACGGACGTCGCCGACCCGCACCGTGCCTCCAGACCGACCTGGAGGCGCGGTGCGCGCCCGTCAGGCGGCCCGCGTCCGGCGTGCGGTGCGCCGGACGTGCCGGGCCTGGCCGACGACGAGCACGAACGGCAGGGCGACGAGCGCAGCGCCGCTCGTGCAGCCGAGCACCGTCGGCCAGACGGTGTGCGGGCCGCCGGAGCCCGGGTACGAGTCCGCGAGGTCCATGCCGAGGAACCACGACGACTGGAAGACCGCGGCCGCGCCGAGGACCACGAGGCCGAGGTGCAGCGCCACGACGACGAACGCGGGCAGGTGCTGCCGGGTGCCGAGCACGGCGACGCCGACGCCGAGGAGCGCGCCGATCCCCGCGACGACCAGCACACCGACGACGTCCTGCGCGGACGAGTTCCCCATCGCGTCGACGTGCGCGTAGACCGCCGCGAGCGAGCGGCCCGGTGCGACCGAGAGCGGTTCGGACACGAGCGCGTTCACCGCGAGCAGCGCCGCGTAGGCGACGACGACGGCGGTACCAGCGACCGCGACGGACTTGGAGGTCATGCGGCGACCGTAGTGCCGCCGCACGGCCACCGACATCGGCCCGGAGGACGATCCCGGGCACCGGAATGCCCCGACCCTGCCGGTGGTTATCATCGTGGTACTCGGAAAGGGAGGCCATCTCATGGTCGACGTCCATCGCGTCAAGCTCCCCGGAGTCGGCGTGCTGCACAGCTTCTACACCGACGACGGTGGCAAGTGCGGTGTCATCACGCACCGGTCGGGACACTCCGACCTCATCTCCTTCGCGGACGTCTCGGACGGCGCGGACAAGTCGGAAAAGGTGTCGCTGCGCCTCAGCGAGGACGAAGCGCACACCCTCGCGGAGCTGCTCGGCGGCACCCGCATCACCGAGGGCCTCGACAAGCTCGACGAGATCCCCGGCCTCAGCATCGACTGGTTCTCCGTCGACTACGAGGACACCATCGCGGGCAAGCCCCTCGGCGACCTCCACGACTCGGGGTTCATCGGCCTGACGGTCGTCGCGGTGGTCCGTGGCGACAGCGCCAACCCCGCGCCCTCGCCGGACTTCGTCGTGTTCCCCGGCGACACCATCGTCGTCGCGGGCGCGCCCGAGAAGGTCGCCAAGGCCTTCTCGTTCTACCGCAGCGGAGAGCTCGCGGCCGCACCGGCCGAGGCCCCGCGCCGGAGCTGACGCGTGCACCTGGGTGGTGAGCTGCTCACCATCGGTGTGCTCTTCGTCATCGCCTACGTCCTCGGACGCCTCGGCAAGACCATCGGGCTCCCGGCGATCCCGATCTACATGGTGGTCGGGCTCATCGCGAGCCCGCACACCCCGTGGATCGGCCTCAACGTCGAGTCGCACACGATCGAGCTCATCGCGACGTTCGGGCTCGTGCTCCTCCTGTTCAACCTCGGACTCGAGTTCGACCAGGAGGAGTTCTACGGCAACGCCGGCAAGCTCCTCGTCTCCGGTGGCACCTACGTCGCCATCAACATGGGGATCGGCTTCGCGTTCGGGTTCTCGCTCGGCTGGGGCACCCGCGAAGCCCTGATCATCGCGGGCATGACCGCGACGTCGTCCAGTGCGATCGTCACGAAGCTCCTCATCGAACTCCGGCGGCTCGCGAACGACGAGACGCCGATGATCCTCGGCGTCACCGTCATCGAGGACGTCTTCATCGCCATCTACCTGGCGATCGTGTCGGTCGTGCTCTCCGGCGACACGAACATCTGGGGCGTCGTGGGCAAGCTCGCGCTGGCGTTCGGCTTCCTCATCGTGATGTTCACGCTCGCCCGGTTCGCCGGCAAGTGGGTGTCGAAGATCTTCGCCACCCGCGACGACGAGCTCTTCACGGTGCTGTTCTTCGGCCTCGCGGTGATGTTCGGCGGGATCGGCGAGATCCTCGGCGTCACCGACGCGATCGGCGCGTTCGTGATCGGCCTGCTCTGCGGTGCCACGCGCTACCGCGACCGCATCGAGCAGCTCGCCCTGCCGATGCGCGACGTGTTCGCGGCGTTCTTCTTCGTGAACTTCGGTCTCGGACTCGACCTGTCGACCTTCGGCGAGGTGCTCTGGCCGGTCCTCGGCGCGATCGGCATGACCGTCGTGCTCAACGCCGTCGCCGGTCAGATCGTCGCCCGCATGAACGGGTTCAACGTCCAGCAGGGGATCAACACCGCCGTCATCCTGGTGAACCGTGGCGAGTTCGCACTGATCCTCGCGACGCTCTCGGCTGCCGCCGGCCTGGAGGCGCGGATCACCGCGTTCGCGGGCCTCTACGTCCTCGTCATGGCCGTCCTGGGTCCGCTGCTCGCCGTGAACTCGGACCGGATCGGCCGCCTCGTTGTGCGTCCGGCGCGCGTCGCGCGGCTGCGCCAGCGCCTCCGCGCGCGGCTCGGCGGCCGCGGGGGCGCCGTGCCCGTCGGCGCGTCCGGACCCGCCCTCGACGAGGCGATCGACTCGGCCGCGGAGGCCGGGGTCGCTGACGAGGACGCCTCCAGGGCTGCCCGTCGCGCCGAACGCGACCGCCAGTTCGCGGAGGAGTTCGCGCTCGTGGAGGCCGCTGGGAGGGAAGAGCGCGAGAATGGTGCACCGGAGCCCCGTGACGAACCCGTGACGTCGTCGGTGGAGATCCCCGCCGAGCGTCCCGAACGCCCGGTGCGACAGCGCGATCCGGAGTACTGATACAGATGTGGGCCGTTGCCCGACGACCGAAGTGGATCGCGCTGCTGCTGCTCGCGCTCGTGCTCGCGGCGGTGTTCGCGTTCCTGGGCAAGTGGCAGCTCGAGCGGAGCATCCAGAACGGCAAGCCCCTGCCCGCGACCACCGAGACGCAGCGGACGCTCGACGACGCCCTCGCTCCGATGAAGCCCGTCACCGAGGCGCTCGCCGGGCAGAAGGTCACCGTCACCGGCACCTTCGTCGCGGGTGACACCACCGTCCTGACAGGGCGGAGCGGCGGCGGGACGTACCAGACCGTCGGACACCTCGTCGACTCCGGGACGGGCGCGAGCCTCCCGGTCGTGATCGGCTGGTCCGACCGGCGGGCCGCAGCCGTCGCAGGCGGGGACCGGGTCGCCGACGGGCAGACGATGACGATCGAGGGTCGGCTCTACCCGGAGGAGTCGCCCGACCAGGACACCTACACCGAGGGCGAGTACTCGGCCGTGGCGCCGGCACGGTTCGTCAACACGTGGAAGCAGTTCGACGACCGCATGTACCTCGGGTACGTGGTCGCCGACGGGTCCACCGCGAAGGCGGCCGACCTCGGCACCATCGCCGACCGTGCACCGACGCGCGAGGTCCAGTTCGACTGGCTCAACCTCTTCTACGCGGTCGAGTGGGCCGTGTTCGCGGGGTTCGCCGTGTTCCTCTGGTACCGCTTCGTGAAGGACGCCTGGGAGCGCGAGGAAGAGGACCGCCGTGAGCGCCTCCACAGCGCCGACGGGGCGCTCGTCGACCGACGGTAGGATGGCCGATATGGCTCTGACCGTCCGACCCCGCGACGTCCCGAAGATCCCGGGAGCGGTGAAGTGGTACCGCGTCTCCGCGTACATCACCGGTGTGCTGCTCCTGGCCCTCGTGGTCGAGGTCATCATCAAGTACACGCCGCTGCAGCTCGAGATGCAGCTCGGCAACGGCCCGTTCTTCGTCCCGAACGGCACGGCCGGCGAAGCTCCCGGCACGTTCAACCTGTCGATCGCGATCCTCATCGCGCACGGCTGGCTGTACGTCCTCTACCTCTTCACGGACTTCCGTCTGTGGAGCGTCATGCGCTGGAGGCCCTCGCGCTTCCTGCTCATCGCCCTCGGCGGCATCATCCCGTTCATGTCCTTCGTGGTCGAGCACCGCATGCAGCAGAAGGCCATGGACACCTACCACGAGCTGACCGCTGCCCAGCAGCGTGAGAAGGAGGCCGCTCGGTGAGCGAGACCGACCAGCGTCCCGTCCTCGTCGTCGACTTCGGAGCCCAGTACGCGCAGCTCATCGCTCGCCGCGTCCGCGAGGCCAACGTCTACAGCGAGATCGTCCCCCACTCGATCACCGCGGACGAGGTGAAGGCGAAGGACCCCTCGGCCATCGTGCTGTCCGGTGGTCCGTCGTCCGTCTACGAACCGGGTGCGCCCTCGCTCGACGGCGACATCCTCGACCTCGGCGTCCCGGTGCTCGGCATCTGCTACGGCTTCCAGGCCATGGCGACCGCGCTCGGCGGCGAGGTCGCCCAGACCGGGCAGCGCGAGTACGGCGCGACCGACGTCACCGTCACGGGCACCGACAGCGTGCTGCTCGGCGACCAGCCGGCGTCGCAGGTCACGTGGATGTCGCACGGCGACTCCGTGGCGAAGGCCCCCGAGGGCTTCGAGGTGCTCGCGTCGAGCGCGTCGACCCCCGTCGCGGCGTTCGCGTCCGACGAGCGCAAGCTGTACGGCGTGCAGTGGCACCCCGAGGTCAAGCACTCGGCGTTCGGCCAGGCCGTGCTCGAGAACTTCCTCCACCGCGCCGCCGGGCTGCCCGGTGACTGGAACTCCGCCAACGTCATCGACGAGCAGGTCGCGCGCATCAAGGAGCAGGTCGGTTCCGCGCGCGTCATCGCCGGGCTCTCCGGCGGCGTCGACTCCGCCGTGGCCGCAGCCCTCGTGCACAAGGCCGTCGGTGACCAGCTCACGTGCGTGTTCGTCGACCACGGACTCCTGCGCGCCGACGAGCGCAAGCAGGTGGAAGAGGACTACGTCGCCTCCACCGGTGTCCGGCTCGTCACGGTCGACGCGGAGCAGCAGTTCCTCGACGCCCTCGCGGGGGTGAGCGACCCGGAGCAGAAGCGCAAGATCATCGGCCGTGAGTTCATCCGTACCTTCGAGGCCGCCGCCGAGGCGCTCGTGCTCGAAGCTCGCGGAGACGACGAGGCGGGCGAGGTCAAGTTCCTCGTGCAGGGCACCCTCTACCCCGACGTGGTCGAGTCCGGCGGTGGCTCCGGCACGGCGAACATCAAGTCGCACCACAACGTCGGCGGTCTGCCCGAGGACATGACCTTCGAGCTCGTCGAGCCGCTGCGCACCCTGTTCAAGGACGAGGTGCGCGCCGTCGGCCGCGAGCTCGGGCTGCCCGAGGTCATCGTCGGACGTCAGCCGTTCCCCGGTCCGGGGCTCGGCATCCGCATCGTGGGCGAGGTCACGAAGGACCGCCTCGAGCTGCTCCGTGCCGCCGACAAGATCGCCCGCGAGGAACTCACCGCGGCCGGCCTCGACGAGGAGATCTGGCAGTGCCCGGTCGTCCTGCTCGCCGATGTCCGCTCCGTGGGTGTCCAGGGCGACGGCCGCACGTACGGCCACCCGATCGTGCTCCGTCCTGTGTCCTCCGAGGACGCCATGACCGCCGACTGGACGCGCCTGCCGTACGACACCCTCGCGAAGATCTCGAACCGCATCACGAACGAGGTCCCGGACGTGAACCGCGTCGTGCTCGACGTCACGTCGAAGCCGCCGGGGACGATCGAGTGGGAGTAGTCACTCCCTGACGCCCGAGGGCCCGGCGCGCGTTCTGCGTGCCGGGCCCTCGTGCGTCCGGGGCGCGGGCGCACTGTTCCCGTTCGTGCCGTTGCGCGCACGCCGCTGCACGCTTGCCGTTGTCTCGGGTGGGCACGACGCCCCGTCTGCTCGGCCTCGACCGGTCACGAAACGTCGCTCGGCGTCGAGGATGCCGACACCCCGTGACCGCTGGGCATCCGCACGCGGGGATGTGCGACCACGCGGCGGCCGGGTCCACCGGTGTCGGGGATGCTCGGTGTCGACCCGCGCGCGCTCAGGGCCCTGGCACGACGAAGGGCCCCGGCGTGTTCGCCGGGGCCCTCCTGGTCCTGCTGCGCGCGAGTGCTAGTTGCGCGAGCTGCTCGCGATGATGGCGAGGATGCGGAGGATCTCCAGGTACAGCCACACGATCGTCACGACGAGACCGAACGCCGCCGTCCACGCGTAGATCCGGGGAGCGCCGCGCTCGACGCCCGTCTTGATCTGGTCGAAGTCGAGCACGAGCGAGTACGCCGCCATGATCACGACGAAGATGCCGATGATCACACCCCACGGGATGCCGAACAGGAAGCTCGGCTGGCTCATGACGCCGAACGTGCCCTGGGTGACGCCCGTCCAGATGAGGACGAGGTTGATCAGCTGGAAGACCAGGTACCCGACCATCGCGACGAGGAAGAACCGCGTGGCCTTCGGCGTCGCGCGGATCTTGCCCGAGCGGAAGAGCAGGAGCGTGATCGCGAACACGCCGAGCGTGCCGAAGACGGCCTGCGGCACGATACCGCCGAAGGCTCCCTGGTAAGCGGCGGAGATGCCACCGACGAACAGGCCCTGGACGCCGGAGTACGCCAGGACGAGTCCGGGTGAGGGCTTCTTCTTGAAGGTGTTCACCAGGGCGAGGACGAAGCCGACCACCATGGCGACGATCCAGACGACCGGCGGGAGGTTCCAACCGGCCACCGCGCCGACGACGAGCACACCGAAGGCGAGGAGCGTCTTGACGATGGTGTCCTCGTACGACATGCGGTCGGTGTCGACCGGGGAGGCCGACGGACGGTCGTACATGTACTGCAGCTGGTCAGGGGTCATCCCTTGCTGCGGCGTCTGACCCCAGCCAGCCTGCTGCTGTCCGGCGCCCGCGCCCCAGGCGTTCCGGCCCGCGTCGTTGAAGGCGGGGGACTGGTCGAAACCGGGCTTGAAGGCCATGGTGTCCTCTCATGGATGATTCGAGTCCTCTCAGCCTACGGACCAGGTGGCCTGGAAGGCTGTGGATTCGCGGCGAGCGGAACGGCCGTCCCGTGGTCGCCTGCGGCGATCGTCGCAGGCCCGGCTCGGAGTTCGCCGTGCCGGGCCTGAGCACCTGACGGAGGTGGGCTGAACGACGGCGGCGAGCCGTGCCTCCAGGCCGGTACCGTGCACGCATGACCCTCGTCATCGCCCACCGCGGCGCGTCCGGACACCGTCCCGAGCACTCGCGCAGCGCCTACGACCTCGCGATCGCGATGGGGTGCGACGCGATCGAGCCCGACCTCGTCCCGACGCGCGACGGCGTCCTCGTGCTGCGGCACGAGAACGAGATCTCCGGCACGACCGACGTCGCCGACCACCGCGAGTTCGCCGACAGGCGGACCACGAAGACGGTCGACGGGCAGACCCTGACCGGGTGGTTCACCGAGGACTTCACGTGGGCGGAGCTGCAGACGCTGCGGACCCGCGAGCGGCTGCCCGCCCTGCGACCCGCCTCCGCAGCGCACGACGGCGAGGACCCGATCCTGCGGCTCGAGGACCTCCTCGCGATCCTCGACGACGCCCCTCGGCCGGTGGGGCTGGTCGCCGAGGTCAAGCACGCCACGTACTTCGAGCGGGCCGGGTTCCCGATGGGCGCGATGCTCGACGAGGTGCTCGCGGGCGCTGGGTGGCGGCAGGACGAGCGGCTCACGGTCGAGAGCTTCGAGAAGGGCGTGCTCCGCGACCTCCGCACGCGTCGGACCGGTGGCCGGCTCGTGTACCTCCAGGAGGCGCGGGGCAGCGCCGCCGACGAGGTCGCGTCCCACGGGTCGCTGGCCCCCTCCTACGCGTCCGAGCGGTCCGACGAGGCGCTCGCGGAGCTCGCCACCGAGTTCCACGGGATCAGCCTCGACCTGGGGACCCTGATGGCGGGCGTCGACACCCGCGCGGTGGACGACCGCGGGCCGGTGCGCAGCGCGATCGTCGGCCGGGCGCACGACGCCGGGCTCGACGTGTTCACGTGGACCCTGCGGCCGGAGAACCGCTTCCTGCCGGCACCGCTCCGGCGAGGCGGCGACGTGGCGGCGCACGGTGACTGGGAGCGGTGGTTCACGTCGATCGTCCGGACCGGTGTGGACGGGGTGTTCGCGGACCACACGGACCTCGCCGTCCGCGCCCGTTCGAGCGTCGGGCCCGCTTCGGCTGTCGGGGGCCCCGCCTAGACTGTTGCGGACATGACGATCGTGCTGGACCCATTCGACTCGTCGCCCGAGCAGGGTGGCGGGGCCGCTGCCTACGAAGACCCGTTCACCGCGGGTCTGAACCCCCAGCAGAAGGAAGCCGTCGAGTACCGCGGCGAGTCCCTGCTCATCGTCGCGGGTGCCGGATCGGGCAAGACCAGCGTGCTGACACGGCGGATCGCGCTGTTGCTCGCCAACCGCGAGGCCTGGCCGTCGCAGATCCTGGCGATCACGTTCACGAACAAGGCCGCCGCCGAGATGCGCGAGCGGGTGCGCGCCCTCGTCGGCAACGAGGCCGAGGGCATGTGGATCTCGACGTTCCACTCCGCGTGCGTGCGCATCCTGCGGCGCGAGGCCGAGCGGTTCGGGTTCTCGCAGTCGTTCACGATCTACGACTCGGCCGACTCCCGTGCGCTCCTCAAGCGGATCATCAAGGAGTACGAGGCGGACCAGCTCGGCCTGACGGTCGGTGCGGCGGCGTCGAAGATCTCCAAGCTCAAGAACGAGCTGCAGGACGTCGACACCTACGTCCGGAACATCAACGCGAACGATCCGCAAGAGGTCATGTTCGCCCAGGTGTTCCGCCGCTACACCGACGAGCTCCGTCGCGCGAACGCGTTCGACTTCGACGACCTCATCGGGCAGACGGTGTTCCTCTTCCGGGCCTTCCCCGACGTCGCGGCGCTGTACCAGCGGCGGTTCCGGTTCATCCTCGTCGACGAGTACCAGGACACGAACCACGCGCAGTACGCCCTCATCCGTGAGCTCACCCGTCCGGTGCCCGTCGAGCAGGTCGACGCGCTCGAGGACGCCGGCCAGCACGTCGAACGCATGCGGGAGCGCGACGGGTCGATCGCGCCGGCGTCACTGACCGTCGTCGGTGACTCGGACCAGTCGATCTACGCCTTCCGCGGGGCGGACATCCGCAACATCGTCGAGTTCGAGCGGGACTTCCCGAACTCGAAGGTCATCCTGCTCGAGCAGAACTACCGGTCGACGCAGAACATCCTCGACGCCGCGAACGCCGTCATCGCGAACAACTTCGACCGGCAGGCGAAGAACCTGTTCACCGACGTCGGCGCCGGCGACAAGATCGTCGGCTTCACCGGGTACACCGGCCACGACGAGGCCCAGTTCGTCGCGGACGAGGTCCAGCGGCTGCACGAGGGCGGCACGGCCTACCGGGACATGGCGGTCTTCTACCGGACGAACTCGCAGACGCGTGCGCTGGAGGAGATCTTCATCCGGGCGGCGATCCCGTACCGGGTGCTCGGCGGCACGAAGTTCTACGAGCGCGCCGAGATCAAGGACGCGATGGCGTACCTGATCACGATCGCCAACCCGGCCGACCCGATGGCGCTCCGCCGCATCCTGAACGTCCCGAAGCGCGGCATCGGGGCGGTCACCGAGACGACGCTGCAACGGTACGCGGACGAACACGAGACGACGATGCGCGAGGCCCTGCGGCACGCGGACGAGCTCGGCTTCGGTCCGAAGGTCCGGAACGCGATCACCGCGTTCGCGGCGCTCCTCGACGACGTCTCCGCCAAGGCCCAGGACCAGCCGGTCGTCGACACCCTGACGCAGTTGCTCGACGGCTCCGGGCTGCTCGAGAACCTCCGGAAGTCGCCCGACGCGCAAGACGCTGCGCGGGCGGACAACATCGACGAGCTCGTCGCGGTCACGCGCGAGTTCCAGAAGAACAACCCGGACGGCACGCTCTCGGACTTCCTCACCGAGGTCTCCCTCGTCGCGGCGGCGGACGAGCTCGACGACTCCTCCGGAACGGTGTCCCTGATGACGCTGCACACGGCGAAGGGCCTCGAGTACGACGCGGTGTTCCTCACCGGCGTCGAGGAAGACCTGCTGCCGCACCGGATGTCCGCGAACGAACCGGGCGGGCCTGCCGAGGAACGCCGGCTCTTCTACGTCGGGATCACCCGCGCGAAGAAGTCGCTCTTCCTGTCGCTCGCGATGACCCGCGCGCAGTTCGGTGACGTCAACGTGGCGATGCCGTCCCGCTTCCTGCAGGAGATCCCCGAGGGGCTCATCGAGTGGAAGCAGTCGCCGGGCATGGCGAACAGCCGCGGTGGCACCGAGCCGCGGGCACTGAACGCACGGCGCGGTGGCCTCGGTGGCGCGGGCGGTGCTGGCGGCGCAGGTGGCGGCTACCGCGGTGGTGGTGGCTGGGGCGGCGGGTCGTACGACCGGGCTGCCGCGGCGCAGAAGACCCGCCCGAAGACCGAGTGGGCGAACCGGGTGTCCGGGCAGGTCCGCGACAACGGCGACCTCGAGCTCGTGGCCGGCGATCGCATCAAGCACCTCGACTTCGGTGAGGGCACGGTCTCGGCGGTGACAGGGCAGGGCGCCAAGCGGATCGCCGAGATCGCGTTCGACTCGGCGGGCCGCAAGAAGCTCCTCATCAAGATCGCCCCCATCGAGAAGCTCTAGCGACGCGACGCGACGCGACGCGGCGCCAGCGGGCGCGGCGCCAGCAAACGCGGCGGCGGCGCGACGGCGCGCGACGGCGCGCGCGGGACGTCGGCGCACAACCGAAGGCACGTCGAACCGCTCGTTTCCGCGGTTCGAGCCGACTTTGCTTGTGCGAACGCTGCGCACCCCGCGGACGCCACGGCGCGCGCCAGCGGGCATGCCGGACTTCGGCGCCCAACCGGAGGCACGTCGAACCGCGCGTTTCCGCGATGCGAACCGCCTCCGGTTGTGCGAACGGGCGCACGCCGACGGACGCGACGGCGCACGCCCGCGGGCACAGCGCCGGCGGGCGCAACGGCTCGCGTCGGACCGCTACGGCTGGAGCCGCGCGGCGTCCCACCCGTCCGACGTGCGGACGTACTGCAGTCGCCGGTGCATCCGGTCGCGGCTGCCGTGCCAGAACTCCACGATCTCGGGCTCGAGCCGCCAGGCCACCCAGCCCTCCGGACGGGGCACGTCGTCGTCGGTCTCGGACAGCAGGACGTTCGCGTCGTCGATGAGGTCCTGCAGGGTCCGCGGTTCGAGCACGTCCGACTGGTCGGCGATCGCGGTCGCGGCGCGGGACTTCGGCGACCGGTCGGCGAACAGGGCGTCGGATGCCTCGTCGGAGAGTTGCACGGCCCGGCCCTCGAACCGGAGCTGCTGCATGGTCTCGCGCCAGTACACCTGCAGCGCCGCGTGCGGGTTCTCGGCGAGCTGCCGACCCTTGGGGCTCAGCGTGGAGGTGCCGAACACGAGCCCGTCGTCCTCGAGGCGCTTCACGTCGACCGTGCGCGCGGACACCCGGCCGTCGGCGCCCGCGGTGGCGAGGGTCATCGACAGCGGCTCCGACACCTCGCGCTCGTCGGCGTCGTGGAGCCACTGCCGGGCGAGGTCGATCGGCGACGCGGGCGGGGCGTCGAACTCGGGGAGGTGCAGGGAGTCGTCACCGGACAGCGAAGCGGACATGGCCCCAGCCAACCGCGCTCAGTCCACCCACGTCCAGGTCGCCGGGGGACGCCCGCCCCGCGTGGTCGCCGCCGAGGACGCCGCGGCCCGCACGAGCGCCGGGTTCGTGCGCAGGGAGCGGTTGAGGTTGCCGGCATCGGGCGCGCTGCCGTGGAGCGCCGTGCGCAGCTGCGCCGCCGCGGAGGTCGGGAACACCTCGCCGAGCAGCGCGCGGGTCAACGGAACGTCGCGCCAGAGCCGCGTGCGCACCTGGTCGACGGCCGTCCGGACGATCGTGTCGTGGTCGAACGGGAGGCCCGGCTCGGCCCCGTCGACGGGCCGCCACACCGTGGGCGGTGCGTCCACCCCGGGGGTCACCACCGCGATGAACGCGATGCTGATCGCGGCGTCCCGCGGGTCACGCGACGGTCCGTCGAACGCGCCGACCTGCGCGAGGTGCCGGACCGCAGCCGCCTCGATCCCGGTCTTGGTCCGCAGTGCGCGCCCTGCGCCGTCGACGAGGCGTTCCGCAGCGTCCAGGAGCACGCCGGGGAGTGCCTCCCGGCCGGCGAAGGGGGCGTACGGCCGACGCGCGGTCGCGACCCGCAGACCGTCCGCCGTCGTGAACGACACCGGGACGACGTCGATCGCGATGAGCGGCTGGTCGCGGGCCGCGGAGGTGGCGTTGGTCACGCCCGCGCCCGGCGCGCTGCGCGCGCGGCCCGTTCCGCGCGGAGGGTTGCCCGGACGTCGGCGAAGGACTGCAGGACCGTGAACCGGCCGTCCACCCACACCGTCTGGAGGAGGCTCGTGGCCTCGTCCTCGGCGCTCGCCTCGTCGGTCTGCCGGATCTCGCCGTCCGCGTCACGGTGCAGGGCGATCCGACCCTTGGCACTCTTCTTGCCGCTGCCGGTCTTCGGGTCCTTCTGGATGTCGACCGGCTTCCCGTCGACGAGGGCCCAGGTCGCCTTCACCGCGCTGCCGAGGTTGTCGCGGGTCATGTACTGGTACGTGTACGACCCGATCCCGAGGACGATGGTGTCGCTCGCGTAGCCCTTCGCGGCGAGACGCTCGTAGATGCGCCGGGCGCGGTCGAGGGTGATGCTGTCGCCGTAGATCACGCCGATGTGCTGGTCGAGGACCTTGAAGCCCTGCTCGTTCACGGTGTGGCCGAACAGCTCGTCCAGGAGCTCGACGACGCCCTTCTCCTCGTTGCTGCGCCCGGGCCGGAAGAGCTCGTCTTCCGGGACACCGTGCACGGTGCCCGTGACGATGTCGACCGGGTCGCCGGAGTCTGGGCGGATGACGAGCTTGCCGTCGCGGGCCGTGATGCGGTCCTTGAGCTGCGGGAGCGTCTCGGTGATCACCTTGAACAGGTCGAAGCCGTCGCTCACCGCCGAGACGATGCCGGTCGGGTAGACGTCGAGGATCTGCTCGAAGGTCTCGAGCTCGCCGTCGGCGCCGCGCACGCACATGACGCTGTGCTCGGTCGCGGGGACGCTGGCGCCCACCCAGCCGTTGTCGCCGGGGTAGTAGCGGTCGATGAAGTCGAGCGACGGCATCGAGTCGGTGCCGAGGAACGACAGCAGGTGACCGGCGCCGGCAGCGGCGGCCGACTCGATGCTCGACTGCCCTCGGAAGGAGAAGTCGTGGGCGGCGAAGTCGATGCTCGCCGGGTCCGCACCGGTGCGCGCTGCCCAGTCCTCCATGAGGTCGCGGTACTCGAGCGCCTTCGTCGCGACGGTTGACGGGTGCCAGATCGACGCCGACAGGGCGGTCTCGATGTAGTTCGGGAGCCAGAAGAACTCGTCGATCGTGTTCTCGATGGTGAGGGTCGCGACGCCGATCGGGGCGAGGGTTCCCTCGGGCAGCGCCTTGACGTCGAGCGGCAGGTAACCGAGCCGGTGCAGTGCACGGACGTGGTCGGTGCCGATGTGGTTCGGGCCGAAGTAGCCCTGGAGTGCCTGCTCGAACAGGTCGGCGACCTCGTCCTCGTCGGCGGCGAAGAACGGCGCCCAGGCCTCGACGAGGTGGCGCTGGATGAACGCCTGCAGGCCGAAGACCACGGCGTGCGTCGAGTTCGGCATGTGCCCGTTCGACCGGTTCGTCCAGTTGATGAGGATGCGGGTCGTGCCGGCCGGGTAGACCTGCCGGTGCGAGTGCTTGTAGCCGTCGACGGCGAGCAGCGGCGCGATCGGGCTCGGGGTGGTGATGCGGGGCTCGAGGCCCGTCGTCGTGACGGTGCTGGCGGTGGTCGTCATCGGATCTCCTTCGTGAGGTACGGGCTGAGCGGGACGGTGCGGAGGCCGGGGACGTCCTGCTGTGCGGGGTAGCTGTCGGTCGTGACGATCTCGCCGAAGTGGTCGGCGAGCTGCGGGGCGCGGCCCGAGAAGACGCCGTGCGACACCCAGAGGCCCAGGCGCTCCTTCGGCAGGCCGGTGGCGCCGGCCAGGCCCATGAAGGTGCCGCCGCCGTCGCAGATGTCGTCGACGACGAGCAGGCGACCGGTCTCAGGGAGTGCTTCGCAGGAGAAGCCGTCGAGCTTCCCGGTGTCGGGGTTCCGGTGCTTCTCGGCACGGAAGAGCGGCAGGTCCGCGGCGACGGCGACTGCGGAGGCCCGAGCGACCGCGCCCTTGTCGGGGGCGATGACCCCGCTGTAGTCGGAGCCGGCGAGCACGGTGTCGCAGACGACGTGCTCGCTCGTGACGACCGTGAGCCGCTCGACCAGTCGGACGATGACCGGCGAGTGCGGATCGAAGGCGATCACCTGGTCGATGCGGAACCCGTTGAGGACGTCCGCGTAGACCTTCGCGCCGAAGGGGAGGCCGCGGTCCTGCCGCGCGCCGGGCAGGTACGGGACGAGCGCGACGGACCGTGCGCCCCGCTGCCGGACCGCGTCCGCCCACATGCCGAGCATGAGGAGGTCGTCGCCGCTCGTGCCGCGCAGGGTCGCGATCTCGGTGGTCGCCCCCGCGTCGGCGTCGTCCACGACCTTGACGTGGGCTTCACCGGCGGGGAACCGCATGGTGGAGAACGTCAGTGTCGTCGGTGTGCCCTGGGTGTCCCAGGTGCTGAGTTCGACTGCCATGGTCCGACCGTAGCACGGTATTTGTCAGTGTGACAAGTACCTGTTGGTCACGGAACGGGAACCTGCACCGAGACCAGTTCTCCGTCTCCGAGGTGCACGATCGCCGACCCCGGCTGGACCCGCTCGACCACGGAGCTCCGGGGCAGGCGCATGCCGAGCAGGTCGCCCTCGGTGATCGCCTGCGGGCTGAGGAGCGCGCCCGAACGAGCTCGCTTCATGTCGACCTGCCAGCCGGTGAATCCGACCCCGAACTCGGCGGTCAGTCCGGCTGCGACGATCGCCTGGCCGCCGTCCGCCGCGCGCTTCACGAACCCCTGCAGCCACGTCTTCGCCGGCGCGTCCTTCACGAGTTCGGCGTCGTCGATGACGAGCACGCGTCGGCCGGGCTGGTCGTCGAACCACGGCGCGAAGAGGTCGTCCGTGATGTCGGTGCCCTCGTGCGCGGCGAGCACCCCCGGTTCCGATGCGAGCGCTCGCAACGGCGACTGCCGCGGGGTGACGAGGACGACCTGGCCGCCGGCCCGCAGGACCGACCGAGTGATCGAGAGGAGCACCGAGCTGCGGCCGGACTTCGCCGGACCGCCGATCGCGAACGAACCGGCCTGCGCGAGGTCCGGGCCGATCGCGGCGAGGTCGTCGCCACCGATGCCCACGAGCCCGAAGAGGTCGGCGTCGTCGGTCCGCATCTCCCACGCCCGGTCGAACGGCACGGGGCCGCTGAGCTGGTCGACCCGGAACGGCCGACGCGAGCGCTCGACTCCTGCGTCCCGCCCGGTCGCGAACGTCGCCAAGGCCGTGATGGCGGCGGCCTGCGCCTGACCCGTCCCGGCGGCGGCGAGCAGGGCGATCTGCGTCTCGACGGCGGTCTCCGAGGTGAAGGCCCGACCGTCGGGGATCTGCTCCGGCAGCTTCCGTGGGTTCAGTGCCGCGAGGCCGTAGTCACCCCGGTCGGACAGGCGCAGCACGAGCTTGTCCTCCACCAGGGTGGCCATCCGGCTCGAGAGCAGCTGCCGGTCGCCGGTCACGACCAAGTGGATCCCGACACTGGCGCCCTCGCGGAGCATGGTCATGACCTGATCCGTCGGGGCACCGTGGTCGAGTTCGCCGAGGGATCCGACGAAGCCCTCCCACCGGTCGAGCATGAACACGATGTGCGGCAGCCGGTCGGCCGGTGAGACCGCCGCGGCGCGCTGCTCGACGATGCTCGCGAACCCGCCGTCGGCGAGGACCTGCTGGCGACGGGCGAGCTCCTGCGTCAGCTTGGCGAGGAGCCGCTGCGCCCGCTCGGTCTGCACACGCTGGACGACCGCGCCGGCGTGCGGCAACGCCTGGATCGGCAGGAGCGCACCGTTGCCGCAGTCGAGGGCGTACACGTGCACGTCTGCCGACGAGGTGTTGCGGGCGACGGCCGCCGCGATCGTCCGGAGCACCTGGGACCGTCCGCTGCGCGGTGCACCGACGACGTAGAGGTGGCCGTCGGTGTCGAGGTCGAGGCTGCGGACGCGCTGTGCCTGTTCGCCCGGGAAGTCCTGCAGGGCGAACGGCAGCGGGTTCACGCGCGACGAGGTCGTCGAGGGGACGTCGAGCTCCCACGCGGAGTCGTTCACGTCGGTGAAGATCAAGGACTCCGGCAGCGCGTCGAGCCACGGACGGTACGGCTCCGGCCCGCCGAGGGTCTCGGCAGCACCCGCCACCGCGGCGACGAGCTCCTGGAGGTCCGTCCGGTCGTCGTCGGAACGGTCCTCGGACTTCGGCGGGGCAGGGGGCGGTGTGCCGAGCGAGGACCAGGACACCGAGCCCGCCCACACCGCACGTCGCCGGTTCGACGTCGTGCCCGGACGGCGGCCCCCGACCCGGCCGGACTGGAACGGCAGCAGGGCTCCGGCACCGAGACGGATGTACCCCCGACCGGGCGTGCTCTTCTGGATCTGCGCGGCGTCCCCGGCGTCGATGACGTCGGTGCTCTCGCTCGAGTCGGTCACCCGGAGCGCGATCCGCAGGTTCGTGTTCGCCCGGATGTCGTTCGACACCACACCCGTCGGTCGCTGCGTGGCGAGGATGAGGTGGATGCCGAGCGATCGCCCGCGCTGGGCGATGTTCACGAGGCCGGTGACGAAGTCGGGAAGCTCCCGTACCAGGCTGGCGAACTCGTCGATGACGATGAGCAGCCGCGGCATCGGGGGCAGCGGCTCGCCCCGGCCGAGGCGCTCGACGTAGTCCTCGATGTCCTTCGCGGCGGCCTCGGCGAGCAGGTGCTCGCGGCGGCGCAGCTCGGCTCCGAGCGACTCGAGCGCCCGCTCGACGAGGTGGGTGTCGAGGTCGGTCACCATGCCGACCGTGTGCGGCAGCGGCGCGAAGTCCCGGAAGGCGGCGCCGCCCTTGTAGTCGATGAGGACGAAGTTCATCCCCTCCGGCGTGTTCGTGGCCGCGAGCGAGGCGACGATCGTCTGCAGGAGTTCGGACTTCCCCGAGCCCGTCGTGCCCGCGACGAGTCCGTGCGGACCGTCACGCCGGAGGTCGAACGCGAAGGGGCCGTCGAGGCTCTCGCCGACCACGACCTCGGTCGTCCGGGGACGGACGCCCCACTTTCCCGTGATCGCCCTCGCCGTCGGCGGTTCGAGCAGCATGACGTCGAGCAGCCGCGAGGACGTCGGGAGCCCACCAGCATCGCTCTCGTCGTCGGCGTCGACCATCGGCGCGATCGCCCGGGCGACCGACTCGAACCAGCCGTCCGGCACCCGATCAGGGCGGACGTCGGTGATCGTCGCCTGTCGCTGGGCGGCCACCCGGATGCGCTCGGGACCCACCGTCACGACGACCGAGCACTCCTCCGGCAGCAGCCGGGCCTCTTCCTCGATGCAGATCGCCCGCACACCGACCGCGGGGCCCTCCTTGAGGATCCGGATGAGTCCGGGCAGGGCTCGGAGCCGCCGGGCGCCGTCCAGCACCACGACGACGTCGGGCCCCGCAACGACCCGCGCGCCGGACTCCCGCAGCGCCCGCTGTCGGGAGTCGATCACCTGCCCCAGTTCCGCCACGCGGGCGCCGAGCGTCTCGGCATCGTTGCCGATCGCGATCACCGCGTCCTGCCCGAAGCCCGGGCGCGCCTGCGGCACCCAGCGGAGCCATGCCCACTCCGCGGACGACTGCGCGTCGGTCAACACGACGAACTGCGTGTCCCGGGGACTCTGCAGCACGGCGAGCTGCGCGACGAGCCACGACGTGAGGTGCTTCGTGTGCTCCTCGCGCCCGGCGATCCCAACGACACCATGCTCGACGAGGTCGACGACCACGGGGACGTCCTCCGCCAGCTTGTCGACCGCACGACGGTGCTCCAGCGCAGCCGGGTCCTCCAGCACCACGCCGGACGGCACGTCCGCCGTCCCGACGCGCAGCGTCAGGTAGTCGGGGTCGGTCCGGCGACGCTCCCACAGGCGGGCGCGACGCCGCAGGGCGATGTCGAGCACCGTCGCCGGGTCGGGTGCGCTGGTGCGGGACTCGCGTTGGTACCGGGCCACGGCCTCCAGGGCGTCCGCCTCGACCGCTCGCTTCGTCTCCTCGTACTCGGCCACGCGCTGCCGGTGCGTTTTCTTGCCGTTCCGGCGGTCCCACCAGGCGTTGCCGAACATGATGATCGGCGACATGAGGCCGAAGGCCAGGTAGGCGACGTTGTGGAAGATCGAGATCATCACGGCCGCCATGCCGAGCGGCGCCAGCGCCGCGATGATCGGGATCGACCGTCGCGACTGCTGCCCCGGCGCGGCCGGCAGCTTGAAGACCGTCGGGGTCTCCTCCGGCAGCAGCCGCGGCGGCCGCGTGTAGTCGAGGGTTCCGCCACCCGGCGTCAGCGTGATCGCAGCGCGGTCGGCGTCCGGCACCGCGACGGACAGGAGCGTGTCGCCGATCGCGACGACGACCCCCGGCTCGACCGGGGTCTCGACGTCGACCTCCGATCCGTCGACGAGGACGCGCGAGCCCCGCGTCGGGATGATCGTGAAGCGACGGTTGAGGTCGAGCCGCAGCACCGCCGCGTACTCGGGAGCCGTGCGGTCCGGCAGGTGCACCGTCGCGTCCGGCGCGGACCCGACGTGCGCGACCCCCGCGTCGAGCACCACGACCGTGCCCGCACCCGGGCCGCCGACGATGCGGACGCTGGGCAGATCGGCAGGGAGCGGGAGGACCGGTGCGGGTGCGCCGAACGTCAGTCGGGCCCCCTCGAGCAGGACGCCGTCACCGAGGCGGGCGTGCGGGGTCGTCGGTACCGCGTCGACGGCGACCTCGACGATGGACTCGGCGCTCAGGCCGAACCGGCGGGCGACGATCTCGACGACCTCGCCGAGGACGGTGTCCTCGTCGCACTCCACCACGAAGTCGGCAGTCGCGTCGGTCGGCAGGTGGGTGGCGGTGAACGTCAGGCGCACGCGACACCTGCCACGCGGTGGGTCCTGGTCGTCGCGGAACACCCCGTCGAGGCCCCCCGCAGCGTCGTGCTGCCGCTCATGGGTCGATTCTCGCAGGTTCCTGCGTCGTGCAGGCCGGGTTGCGTCCGGCTTGTGGACGGGTTGTCGGACTGGAGGCGCGGTGTGGGGGAACGGGGTTTGCTCACGTCGCGCTGCGGATGCGTCCGACGAACGCTTCCAGCGACGTTTCAGCGGCAGCGAACGCCGAAGGGTGATCGCCGATCCCGGTGACGGTGATGGTCGAGGAGCCCGAGCGGAACTGCCAGCGACGGGCGACCACGGCACCTGTCGCGTCCAGGAACGGCCAGGTCTCGCGCACTCTCGGCCATCTCGGCGACTGCCTTGATGGACTCCTGGAGGCGTCCGCGCCGGATGTCCCAGTTGCCGGCGAATACGTCGATGGCGCTGGTGATCGTCATCGAACCGACGCCGGTCTTGTAGTCGGCCGCACTCGAGGCGACGTGTTCGAAGTCGCCGTGCAGCCGGGATGCGAGATTGCCGATCAGGTCGAGATCGAGCTTGATCGTGCCGGCCACGGTTCCCCCGGCGGATTCCTGGTCTTCCTGTTCCTGGTCGCCGCCCCTGCGGCGAGTGCGGTGGCCGGCACCCCCAGGTGCCGGCCACCGTCGTGCAGAGCCTGACTAGCCGATGCTCGACGCGAGCTGCTCGTCCGTGGACTCGAGCGTGTTCGCGGCGCTCTCGAGGAAGCCGGCCATGCCGTCGATCGCCTGGATCGTCTGCGTCGCGCCGGAGTTGAACTCCGAGTACGTCCCGTCGAACGCCTTCGACGACTTGTCGGTGACGTAGCCCGACGACACGAGGTTGTCGATCTGGCTCTTGAGCTGGCTCAGCTGGTCCTCGATGGCCTTCTGGCCGTTGCGGAGCTGCGAAGCCTGGTTGCGGAGATCGTCGTAGGTGACGTTGACGTTTGCCATGTGCATACCCTCCCGATGCGGTATTTGATGTACCGGGAGCCCCCGGCCGGCTCGACGATACTGGATTCCGTTGCATCTCGCACCAGGTGGGGACAAGGACCAGAACGAGGGGTACACCGTGGCACGACGTCGCAAGGACGAGGGGACACCGGAACGGCCGGTCGTCACGCACGCCGAGGTCGAGCGCGACCGGCAGGCCGGTCACCTCTCCCGCGCGTGGGTCCTCCCGAGCGCCCCGGTGTCGGACCGTGAGCCGGACGTCGTGGTGCACACCGAGCCGCCGCTGCCGACGATCGGTGTGGTGCCGCGGCTCGTCCTCGAGGTCGCGCCGGGCAACGTCGTGCCGCTGGACCAGCCGGTGGTCCTGGGCCGCAAGGTGGCGATCGCCCCCGGTCGGCGGGAGGTGCTGCTCGACGACCCCGGGCGCTCGGTCTCGCGCGAGCACGCGGCGGTCCGTCCGACGGGGGACGGCGGCCTCGTCGTCGAGGACCTCGGTTCGGCGAACGGCACCGTGGTGGTGCGTGCCTCCGGTGCGCAGGAGCCGAGCGTCGGCGGCGCGCAGGTCGTGGCCAGACCCGGCGACGTGGTGATGGTCGGGGACTACGCGGTCCGGGTCCTGGCCGGCTGACGCCGACGTCCGGCCCGCCGCATCGCCCGGACCAGCAACGGCCCCGGCAGCCGCAGGAGCCACCCCGGCACGAGCGCGCGCACGACGCGGAGCACCCGCACGGCCCGCTCGTACCGCTGCCGCTCCCGAGGACCCCACGCGAAGCCGTACCCGGCCCGGATCCGCTCCGGCAGCATCCCGACGGTCACGACCCGCACGAGCGGCATCGCTGCCCGTACCCACCAGGGCGCGAACCGCGGGTGCAACAGGTCGCGGACGACACCGCGCGCGTCGTCGGTGACGGTCAGCCCGTCGAGCGTCTCCGCCCAGTACCGGTCGAACGCGGCCACCGATCCAGGCCAGCGTGACGGCGGCACCCGGAGCGCGGTTCCGATCGGCGCGTAGGCCTGCAGGACCTCCTCGGCCCGGACGGCGAAGACGTCGGACCCGAAGGCAGCGTGCGCCTGCCGCGCCGAGTCGAAGAGCGTCGCGGCGACCCAGAGCTGCCGGTCCACGTCGTCGGCCCCCGTGACGGGCACGTGCGCGCGGTTCACGAAGGAGGCCGCGATCGCCGCGTCGGCGGGCGTGCCCGAGGTCACTGCGAAGACGAACGACAGGGTGTGCGCGAGCCGCTGCTGCGGCCGCCGCGCGAAGTCGGAGTGCCGTCGGACCCCGGCCGCGACCACTGGGTCCGCGATCTGCAGCAGGATGGCGCGGCCGCCCGCCGCGACGGGCGTGCTGTCCGCCAGCAGGTGACGGAGTGCACGATCGCGACCGGACGACGGACGGGAGGCACGGCGCGGGTCGTGCGACGCGCCTCCCGTCCGGTCGGTGCCCGTCGACCGCTCAGTCGTCACGTCGTGCCCGCCGCTGTCGTGCGCGGGGCGAGACGTCCACCCAGATCGCCGCGACGAGCGCGGCGAGGCCGAAGGCGATCGCGACGACGAGGAAGGTCGTGCTCCCGACGTCCTCGCGTGCCGCCGAGAGGAGCGCCGCGACCGTCCAGATGGCGGGGATCGGCCACAGGACGCCGGTCCCCGCGACGACCGCGGCGAGGACACCGACCGCGAGCAACGCGAGCCAGCCGAGGTTCCCGGCCGTGCAGGCGGGACCGAACGTCTGCGGCCCGCACGCCGTCACACCGGAGCGGACGCCGAGGGTGGCGGCAGCCGCGATCAGCAGCAGGCCCGACACCGACACCAGCCGCGCCGCGACGGGGTGGCGGCGCAGACGCTGCTGGAGTCGGGAGAACACGCCCCGATGCTAGTCAGCGCCGGTGTCAGAGCGGCTTGGTGCCGAGGTCGTTCCCGAGGTCGGGGTGGTCCTCGTCGCCGTCGTGCTCCCACAGGTCCGGAGCCTCTTCGCGCTCGGCTCCGCCGGTCGGGCCGGACGCGGTGCCGTCGCCGGGCTGCGGCTCGACGGTCTCGCCACCGACCGCGTCGTTCGTCACGGTATCGAGGGCTTCCTCGCGGTCGTCGACCTCGTACGGGCCGGTGTGCTCGGTGTCCACGTCGTCGTCGCGGAAGCCCTCCGTGTCGAAGCCGTCGTTCGGGGTGGTTCCCGGGTCACTCATGGGGTTCCTCTCGTTCGTGGGTGTCCTGTCTACGCGCCGCGCCTAGGCGGACACGAAGCGGACGTCGCCCTGCTCGCCCGCGTCGTCGTCGAGCCCGAGCTGCTGCGCCAGACCCTGCTCGTCGGTGGCGCCCCAGCGCTCGACGATCTTGCCGTCGCGGAACTTCGAGACCTGGATGCCGCGGACCTCGAACGACCGGCCCGTCGGCTCGTGCCCCTGGAACGGCCCGGTGTGGGTGCCGCGGATCGTGAACACCGCGGTGACGAAGTCGTCGGTGACGACCAGCGGGTCCGGGGTGAGCTCGAGGTCCGGGAACGCCGTCGTGAAGTCCTGCCAGAAGTCGACGATGCCGGCGAGCCCGGGCGCCTGGCCCGGCGCCGGGTCGTGGTCGACGACGTCCTCGGCCCAGACCTCGCCGAAGCGGTCGAAGGCGCGGTCCTGGATGATGCCGCCGAGGCGCTCCTGGGCGGCCTGGTTGACGTCGGTGCTCATGTGGTGTTCCTCTCGTCGTGGTCCTCCTGCGTACGCGGCGGGGGTCGGAGGGACAGGACGGTCCGGGGGACAGGTGTCCGGTGCACGCACCGGACCGACCTGGAGGCGCGGGGAGCGGACCAGGTTCGGGTCGCGTTCACCCGGTGGTCACCTCCGCGACACGACACCGGTGCATGCTCTGGCGTGCTCGGGGGAGTGGAGCGCGGTCGCCGACGGGTGGTCGAGCGACCGCGCCTTCCCCTGTGAGCCCGCGTCTCCTCGCCCCGGCGTCTCGATCAGACGCGCTCGAGCAGGTGCCGTTCCTCGACGTCGGCCAGCGCGAGCGTGCGGTAGCCCGCCGACTCGAAGAACACGGTCAGCCGGTCGTCCTCGGTGCTCATGACCGTCCCGCGGCCCCACTCCGCGTGTTCGACGGGAGCGTCCGGTGGCCACGAGACGTCGTTCGACCCGTCGGCGGCGTGCGCGGCCGCGGCGGTCCCGGCGCTGCAGGTGTCGCAGTTGCCGCACGGCTCCGCGAGCTCGTCGCCGAAGTACCCGAGGAGGAACTGGCGACGGCACTCGTCGGTCTCCGCGAACCGGCGGATCATCGCGATGCGCGACTCCTCGATCTGCTCCCGCTCGGCCGCGCGGTCCTTCGCGCGCCCAGCCGCTGCCTCGGCGGTGGTCGGAGCGCCGTCCGCGCGGCGGACTCCGTCCGAGCCGTCGACCAGGACTCCGGCCTCGACGAGGGCGTTCGCGGCGCGCCCTGCGGTCCGGGTGGCGAGACCGGACCGCTCGGCGAGCTCGGACCGTGCGACGACCCCCTCGGCGGGGACGGCGTCGAACACGGCGCGCAGGGTCGCCGGCCGCGGGCTCCCGGAGGCGAAGAAGCGCCGCAGGCCGAGGTCCTCCGCCCGGTAGTGCATCGTCGCGACCCCGGGCTGGCCGTCGCGTCCTGCGCGCCCGACCTCCTGGTAGTAGGCGTCCACCGACTCCGGCACGTCGACGTGCACCACGAAACGGACGTCGGGCTTGTCGATCCCCATGCCGAACGCGCTCGTCGCGATGACCACGTCGATCTCGCCGTCCAGGAACGCGTGGTGGACGGCCTCGCGGTCACGGACGCGGAGGCCCGCGTGGTACGGCTTCGCGCGCCGCCCTGCCTCGACGAGGACGTCGGCGTACTCGAGCGTCTCCGCGCGGGTGGCGACGTAGACGATGCCGGCGCCCTCGAGTCCGGCGACCTGCTCGGCGACCGCTTCGCGCTTGTCCTCGGCGTCGGCGTGCCGCACGACCTCGAAGCGCAGCTCCGGCCGGTCGAACCCGGTGGCGAGCACGAGCGGGTCGCGCATCCCCAGGCGTTCGATGATCTCGGCACGCACCGGGGACGACCCCGTCGCCGTCATCGCGAGCACCGGCGGCCGGCCGAGCCGTTCGACGACCTCGCCGAGGACGAGGTAGTCCGGACGGAAGTCGTGGCCCCACGAGGACACGCAGTGCGCCTCGTCGACGGTCACGAGGGCGACCCCGGCAGCACGGAGCCGGTCGACGACCTCGTCCTTCGCGAGCTGCTCCGGAGCGAGGAAGACGTAGCGGACCTCGCCGGACTCGACCTGCACCCAGGCGTCGTCGAGGTCACGGCGCGAGTGGGTCGCGTTCACCGTCACGGCCCGCGGGGCGTCGGGGTGGTCCTCCAGCCCGACGACCTGGTCCTCCTGCAGGGCGACGAGGGGCGAGACGACGATCACCAGTCCGTCGAGCGCGAGTCCGGCGACCTGGTAGATCGCGGACTTGCCGGAGCCGGTCGGCATCACGGCGACGGCGTCACGGCCGTCGAGGACCGCGTCGATGACGGTCTCCTGCGCGGGTCGGAGGTCCCAGCCGAAGACGTCGGCGGCGCGGGTACGGAGTTCGTCGAGCACGCGGTCACCCTCGTCCGGTGCCGCTGGGCGCCCGCCCGGCCATGCGCCCTGCGGATGCTGCCCTGCGGAGACGACCCGTGCCTCCCGGCCGCCAGCGCACCGCGCGTCCCGCGCGACCGCCCCTGCCGCGCACCCTGCGTCCACCTGCCGGCGCTAGGCTGACCCGCGGCCGTTGTCTCGACATCGAGCGACCCTCGATGTGGAGTGTGGCGACCGGGTAACCGATGCCGATCGCACGGAACGTGCGGGAAGAAGAACAGCGTGGATCTTTTCGAGTACCAGGCCAGGGACCTCTTCGAGTCCTACGGCGTCCCCGTCCTCCAGGGGATCATCGCCGACACCCCCGAGGAGGCGAGGGCAGCGGCCGAGAAGATCGGCGGCGTGGTCGTCGTCAAGGCGCAGGTGAAGGTCGGCGGTCGCGGCAAGGCCGGCGGCGTCAAGGTCGCGAAGACCCCCGACGAGGCGTACGAGCACGCGCAGGCGATCCTCGGCCTCGACATCAAGGGCCACACCGTGCAGCGCGTGATGGTCGCCCAGGGCGCGGACATCGCCGAGGAGTTCTACTTCTCGGTGCTGCTCGACCGGGCGAACCGCTCGTACCTCTCGCTCACGAGCGTCGAGGGCGGCATGGAGATCGAGCAGCTCGCGGTCGAGAAGCCCGAGGCCCTCGCCCGCGTCGAGGTGGACCCGCTGACCGGCATCGACGCCGCAGCCGGTCGGGCGATCGCCGAGCAGGCCGGGTTCCCGGCGGAGCTCGTCGACGAGGTCGCCGACGTCTTCGTCAAGCTCTACGACGTGTACCAGGGCGAGGACGCCACCCTCGTCGAGGTGAACCCGCTCGTGCGCACGGGCGACGGACAGATCCTCGCGCTCGACGGCAAGGTCTCGCTCGACGACAACGCCGACTTCCGGCACGAGGGCCACAAGGCGCTCGAGGACACCGCGAGCGAGGACCCGCTCGAGGCCAAGGCGAAGCAGCACGGCCTGAACTACGTGAAGCTCGACGGCGAGGTCGGCGTCATCGGCAACGGCGCCGGACTCGTCATGTCGACGCTCGACGTCGTCGCCTACGCCGGTGAGCGCCACGGCGGGGTGAAGCCCGCGAACTTCCTCGACATCGGCGGCGGCGCCTCGGCCGAGGTCATGGCGAACGGCCTCGACGTCATCCTCGGGGACGAGCAGGTGAAGAGCGTCTTCGTGAACGTCTTCGGCGGCATCACCGCGTGCGACGCCGTCGCGAACGGCATCGTCGCCGCGCTCGGCATCCTCGGCGACTCGGCCACCAAGCCGCTCGTCGTGCGCCTCGACGGCAACAACGTGGAAGAGGGTCGTCGGATCCTGGCGGAGGCGGCGCACCCGCTCGTCACCGTCGCCGCGACCATGGACGATGCGGCCGAGAAGGCCGCCGAGCTCGCCGCGGCCGCGGCGTAAGGAGCCTGCAGAACAATGTCGATCTTCCTCAACAAGGACTCCAAGGTCATCGTCCAGGGCATCACGGGCGGTGAAGGCACCAAGCACACCGCGCTCATGCTCAAGGCCGGTACCCGGGTCGTCGGCGGCGTGAACGCCCGCAAGGCCGGCACGACCGTCACGCACGGCGACGTCGAACTCCCGGTGTTCGGCTCCGTCCGCGAGGCCGTGGACACCACCGGCGCCGACGTCTCCATCGTGTTCGTCCCGCCGGCGTTCGCGAAGGACGCCGTCATGGAGGCCATCGACGCCGAGGTCCCGCTCGTCGTCGTCATCACCGAGGGCATCCCGGTGCAGGACTCCGCGGAGTTCTGGGCGCACGCGAAGGCGAAGGGCGGCACGACCCGCATCATCGGCCCGAACTGCCCCGGCATCATCACACCCGGTGAGTCCCTCGTCGGCATCACGCCGGCCACGATCACCGGGAAGGGGCCGATCGGGCTCGTCTCGAAGTCCGGCACCCTGACCTACCAGATGATGTACGAGCTCCGTGACCTCGGCTTCTCGACCGCCATCGGCATCGGCGGCGACCCGGTCATCGGCACGACGCACATCGACGCGCTCGCCGCGTTCGAGGCCGACCCCGAGACCGAGGCGATCGTCATGATCGGCGAGATCGGCGGTGACGCCGAGGAACGCGCGGCCGACTACATCAAGGCGCACGTCACGAAGCCGGTCGTCGGCTACGTCGCGGGCTTCACCGCGCCCGAGGGCAAGACCATGGGTCACGCCGGCGCGATCGTGTCCGGCTCCGCGGGCACGGCCGAGGCGAAGAAGCAGGCACTCGAGGCGGCCGGCGTGAAGGTCGGCAAGACGCCGTCCGAGACCGCCGCGCTGCTGCGCGAGGTGGTCGCCGCCGCGACGGCTTAGCAGCTTCGTCGGACCGTCGGTCCGGAACAGCCTGGAGGCACGGTGCGGGTTCGCGCCGTGCCTCCCGCTGTTCAGGCTGCCGCTGCGATGCGCGCGACGACGTCGGGCGTCCACGCCGCGGCGACCTGTCGGTCGTTCCCGCCGTCGTCGACGTTCGTCTCCGCGAGCGTCGGGCCCGAGCCGATGGGGACGTGGAGGATGTGCCGGTGGTCGTAGCGTCCGACTGACTTCGGCGCGGTGCCGGACTCAACGGCGACCCGGTGCAACCAGATGTCGTCGGCCCGCGGTGCGGTCGCCCGGAACTCGTGGTGACGGTCGCGGAGCCCATCGAGCATGCGTGGCGTCATCACGTGGCCCCAACCGCCGGTCGCGAGGTTCCTCGGTGAGGCGCCCCGCATGCCGATCCGGTCCCACTGAGCGTACGGGGCGATGCCGCCGTCGAGGAGCGGGATGCGACGCGCGCGGTGCGTCGTGTTCGTCGACGGGTCCACGGCGTGCGCCCGCATCAGGGTCTCGAGCCACCGGTGGGGGAAGAGCCAGTCGTCGTCCGCCGTGACCAGTGGTACCCGGTGGATCCGCTCGGACTGCACGTACGGGTAGTACTTCTTGTGCGGACCGTCGTCCTCGGCGAGGCGGACTTCGAGACCTCGTCTGATCAGTCGCCGCAGGCCGGGTGTCGGTGCGCGCACGGCGTGCTCGTCGTCGAGCCACAGGATCAGCCGGCCGGGCCGCAGCGATCCCGCCGCGATGCTCTCCAGCGCGAGGTGCGCCGAAGCGATGCGCTCGCCGTAGCTCGTCATGCTGACCACCGGCCCCTCGTCAGCGACGCACGCGTGCCCCGCGGTGGCGTTGCGGAGCCTGAGCGTGGTGAGGCGAGCGGCTTTCCGGGCAGCGAGCGCAAGAGTGTGCATACAAACATTATGAATACGAAATACAAACTGAGCAAGGAGTTGGTCGAGTGGTCACCGCGCGGCTTCCTCTTCGAAGCCCGGCCAGCACGTACCCTGGCCCGGATGAACCGCCTGGGAACCGCCGTGCTCGCCGCGATCGAGGGGATCGTGACGGTCGGTGTCGGCGTCGGGATCGCCCTCGTACCGCTCACCCTGCTCTGGGGCTTCGAGTACGGGCTGCAGGTCGACTGGGACGTGTTCTGGAAGGCCAGCGGCAGCGTGTGGCTCGTCGGACACGGGGTCGACGTCACCTTCCTGCTCGGGGCGGCGGCCGCGAAGGCGTCCGGGGTGAGCGGCGCGTCGGCGCCGATCCACGTCACCCTCGCCGCGCTCGGGTTCGCGATCGTCACGGCCTGGCTCGGGGCCCGTGCCGGACGTCGGTTCGCCGAGACCGCCCACCGGACCACCGGCGTGCTCGTGGGGACCGCGGTCGTCGCCGTCCTCGGCCTCGCGGTCGCCCTGTCGTCGACCTCCGCCGCCACACAGCCGAGCACCTGGCAGGCGGTCGTCTTCCCCGCACTCTGGTTCGGGATCCCCGCCTTCGTCGCCTCCGAGGTGTGCCGCGTGCGCAGGACGCTCCCGGCGGACGCGGTGTCGCAGCGGGCGATCGACCTCGTCGAGCGGGTCCCCGCGGTCTGGCGTGCCGTCGCCGGCTTCGGTCTCCGTGCCGGTACCGCCGCGACGGCCGCGGTCGTCGCCGTCGCCGGACTCGTGGTGGCGGTCCTGCTCTTCGCCTCCTTCGCCGAGGTGATCACGCTGTACGAGCGGTCGCACGCGGGGGTGGTCGGCGGGATCGCGCTGACGGTCGGACAGCTCGCGTTCCTGCCCGACCTCGTCGGTTGGGCCACCGCGTGGCTCGTCGGGCCGGGGTTCGCGATCGGCACCGGTTCGAGCGTCTCCCCGGTCGGCACGGTCCTCGGTCCCATCCCCGGCATCCCCGTCTTCGGCGCGCTGCCGGCGTCCGGGCACACCTTCGGGCTCGTCTGGGTCCTCGTGCCGGTCGTCGCCGGGTTCGCGGTCGCCGGACTCCTGCGACCCCGGCTCGTCCGGGCACTCGGTGACGCCGACTCCGCGCTGCACCGAGCCCTCGGCGGCGTCGCGGCCGGGCTCGTCGCCGGCGTGCTCACGGGCGCGGTGGCGTGGGTGTCCTCGGGGTCGCTCGGGCCGGGGCGGCTCGCCGACGTCGGCCCGCACGCACTCGTCGTGGGGGTGTTCGCAGCCCTCGAGGTCGGGGTGCCGGCGGTCGTCGCGCTCGCCGTCGGCAGCGACCTCGTCCGGCTGCCGGAGCGGCGGGAGCGCTGGACCGAGGCGGCGGAGGACGACGCGGACGCGGACGCCGACGCCGACGCCGGATCGCTGATCGACGCGCTCGACCGCGCCGGGGCCGGGCGCACCACGGACGTGCACCGCTTCGTCGTCGAGGAGGTCCACGACCCCCGCTCCACACGCACCACCGGCGCAGCGGCAGCGGACCTCTCCGCCACCGGAGCCGTCACCGAGCCGGTCACCGGGCTCGACGACGAGCGAGCAGGCCCCGTCCCGACGCCGACGGCCGGTCGGGACCGACCCGACCACGCGGACGACGAGGACGTCGAGCTGCCCGAGTGGGCGCGCACCGACGTCGTCGCCTCCGACCGGGTCGACCGCACGGCCGCCACCGACGGCCAGCCGGCTCGCGCCTCCCTCGGGAGCGTACGGGACCGCCTGCGCAGTGCGGCCGACGGGGTGCGCGGTGGCGTCCGTGACCGCGCGGCCGCGGTCCGCGACCGGATCGGCGGCGACCACGGCGGCGACCGCGTCGGCGACCAGCCCGTGCCGCTGCCGACCGCGCCGGGCACCGAGCAGCAGCCGGCGTTCCCGTGGAGCACGGAGGAGTTCGTCGCCGGACACCACGACGACACGGACGCGGTCGACCGTGCCGAACCCGTGCGCCCGCCGCACGACCCCCGGCGCGCCGACGTCGCCCCCTCGCGCCCGAAGTGGGACCGCACCGACCAGATCCCCGAGGACGAGCTGCCCTGGTGGCGCAAGCCGAAGTCGACGGAGTAGCACGCCCGAGCGCCCCGGTAGGCTGGACACCGTGCTCGAACTGGTCGTCCTGATCTCCGGTACCGGGTCGAACCTGCGGGCGCTGCTCGAGGCGACCACGGTCGCCGAGTACCCCGCCCGCGTCGTCGCGATCGGGGCCGATCGCGACGCCGAGGGCCTCGGACTCGGCGAGGAGTTCTCGATCCCGACCTTCACGGTCCCCTACTCCCGGTACGCGAGCCGTGCCGAGTGGGGCGCCGCGCTCGCCGAGCAGATCCGCCCGTGGACGCCCGACCTCCTCGTGCTCTCCGGGCTCATGCGCCTGCTGCCGCCGGCCGTCGTCGCGGAGTTCTCCCCGGGGATCATCAACACCCACCCCGCGTACCTGCCCGAGTTCCCCGGCGCCCACGGCGTGCGGGACGCCCTCGCCGCCGGCGTCACGGAGACCGGCGCGAGCGTCATCGCGGTCGACGACGGCGTCGACTCCGGGCCGATCCTCGCGCAGGAGCGCGTCCCGGTGCTGCCGGGCGACTCCGAGTCGACGCTGCACGACCGCATCAAGCCGGTCGAGCGTCGCCTGCTCATCCAGACCGTCCTCGACATCGCCAACGGCAAGACCGACCTGAAGGGCCCCTCGAACGCATGAGCGTGCACGCCGCCGACCCCAGCCTGTACCGCGACCGTGACGTGGTGCCCGTGCGCCGCGCGCTCATCTCGGTCTCCGACAAGTCCGGCCTGCTCGAGCTGGCCGGTGCGCTCGCCGAGTCCGGCGTCGAGATCGTCTCGACGGGGTCGACCGCGCAGACCATCCGCGACGCGGGCTTCGCCGTCACCGACGTCTCGAGCGTCACGGGCTTCCCGGAGTCGCTCGACGGCCGCGTGAAGACCCTGCACCCGTCCGTGCACGCCGGGCTCCTCGCCGACCTCCGCCTGGAGTCCCACGAGCAGCAACTCGCCGAGCTCGGCATCGAGGCCTTCGAACTCGTGGTCGTGAACCTCTACCCGTTCGTCGAGACGGTGGCGTCCGGTGCGGACACCGCCACCGTGGTCGAGAACGTCGACATCGGCGGTCCGGCGATGGTCCGCGCGTCGGCGAAGAACCATCCGAACGTCGCGATCGTCGTCTCGCCGAGCTCCTACGCCGAGGTCGTCGAGGCCGTCCGCGCCGGCGGGACGACGCTCGACCTCCGGAAGCGCCTGGCGGCGCAGGCGTTCGCGCACACGGCGGCCTACGACACGGCGGTGGCCTCGTACTTCGCGACGGACGTGGTCGCGTCCGACGCGAGCGACGGTGACGACCGGGAGGCCCGTGCGGACTTCCCGGAGCACCTCACGGTCGACGCGGGGCTGGCGGCCACCCTCCGGTACGGCGAGAACGCGCACCAGCGTGCGGCGCTCTACCGCTCCGAGCACGGCACCGGCATCGCGCAGGCGACGCAGCTGCACGGCAAGGAGATGTCGTACAACAACTACGTCGACGCCGACGCGGCCGTCCGCGCCGCCTACGACTTCGCCGAGCCGGCCGTCGCGATCATCAAGCACGCGAACCCCTGCGGCATCGCGGTCGCCCCGACGGACGCGTCCGACCCGATCGCGTCCGCCCACGCCGCGGCACACGCCTGCGACCCGCTGTCGGCGTTCGGCGGCGTCATCGCGGCGAACCGTCCGGTGACGCTCGGGATGGCGGAGACCGTCGCGGACATCTTCACCGAGGTCGTCGTGGCCCCGGCGTTCGACCCCGAGGCCCTCGAGGTCCTCTCCCGCAAGAAGAACATCCGTCTCGTGCAGCTCCCGGCCGACTTCGCGCTCGTCCCGCAGGAGGTCAAGCAGGTCTCCGGCGGCTTCCTCGTCCAGGACGCCGACCGCTTCGACGGGTTCGACCAGTCCACGTGGACCCTCGTGTCGGGCGAGCCCGCGGACGAGCAGACCCTCGCCGACCTCGCGTTCGCGTGGAAGGCGTGCCGTGCGGTGAAGTCGAACGCGATCCTGCTGGCGAACGCCGGCGCGAGCGTCGGTGTCGGCATGGGCCAGGTCAACCGGGTCGACTCGTGCCACCTCGCGGTCAGCCGCGCCGGTGACCGTGCCGCCGGATCGGTCGCGGCGTCCGATGCGTTCTTCCCGTTCGCCGACGGCCTGCAGGTGCTCCTCGACGCGGGTGTCCGCGCGGTCGCCCAGCCCGGCGGCAGCGTCCGCGACGACGAGGTGATCGCCGCCGCGAAGGCAGCCGGCGTCACGATGTACCTCACGGGTGAGCGGCACTTCTTCCACTGAGTCCATCTACCCGGAGCGACCGGCAACTGCGGAAAACGCTTGCGCACCACGTTCGACTGTGAATAGTCTGTAAGGCTCCGCGACAGGCACGCCGACGACCCAGCAGGACACTGCAGAGCGGTCGGCGGCACCGCGGGACACAACGGTGACGAAGACGACGACTGGAGTGACGATGCACACGACGACCGGAACCACGGCCATGGCAGCCCGTGCGGACATCGTGCGCCTCGTGGGGACCGCTCCCGACGCACGACCGCGGATCGCACCCGCGGCCGTCGCGCCGTACCCGTTCCCGGGTACGCCCGCCGTCGCGGCACCGCTGTCCGCGTAGGGCTGCTTCCCACAGCCAGCGACGAGCCGTCGGTCTCCTCCGACGACGACGAGCACGCGACGAGTCGCCGGACGACCACCGGCGACGACGAGCACGGGCCTGCGCGAGCCCACGCCTGAACCCGGGGACCACCACGTCCCCGGTGCACTCCGACCGAACCGACACCGCACGACCAGCGGTGGCGGACGGCCGCGACGCGACACCGCACCCGCCCGACCGGGCGGGGACGGCCCACGACGCGACCACCCGCTCGGCCGACGACCACCACGCAACGGACACCGTGCCTCCAGGCCGGCTGCTGCGACAGCAGCGACCGGTCCCGGGGGACCGGCACGACGCACGAGGACGCAGACCCCATGTCCAAGACGCCAGACCAGGCGCGCCCGTCCACCGACCGCCCCTCGACCCTCCGTGCCATCGCACGGATCTACCCCTACGTGAAGCCGCACCAGCGGCGCCTCATCGGCGGCGTGCTCGTCGCCATGGGCGCCTCGCTGGTCGCGCTCGCGATCCCGTACGTCCTGCAGTGGCTCGTCGACGGGCCGCTGTCCTCGAAGGACGCCGCACAGATCTGGCCCGCCGGTCTCGGTGTGCTCGCGCTCGGCGTGCTCGAGGCGTTCTTCATCGCCTCGCGCCGTCGGCTCGTCATGCGCCCGTCCACCCGGATCGAGACGAGCATGCGGAACGCGCTCTACGCGAAGCTGCAGGACCTGCCGGTGGCCTTCCACGACCGCTGGGAGTCCGGCCAGCTGCTCTCCCGGTCGGTGTCCGACCTGTCGCTCATCCGCCGCTGGCTGGCGTTCGGCGTGGTCCTGCTCGTCGTCAACATCGTGACGATCGTGGTGGGCTTCGCCGTGCTGTTCTCCTTCGGGTGGCTGCTCGGCCTGGTGTTCCTCGTCGCGTCGATCCCGCTCTGGGTGAACGGCCTCCTGTTCGAGCGCAAGTACTCGGTGGTGGCGCGCCGCAGCCAGGACCAGGTGGGTGACCTCGCCACGAGCGTCGAGCAGTCGGTGCACGGCATCCGCGTCCTCAAGGCGTTCGGCCGTGGTCGGCACAAGCTCGACGAGTTCAGCGAGCAGGCCGAGGCGCTCCGCGGCACCGAGATCGAGAAGGCCAAGGCCATCGCGGGCATCTGGCTCTGGCTGTTGCTCGTGCCGGACGTGGCGTTCGCGCTGTGCCTCCTCGCCGGGATCTACCTGGCGTCGCAGGGGCAGCTCTCCGTCGGCCAGTTCTTCGGCTTCTTCGCGACGGCGACGGTGTTGCGGTTCCCGATCGAGTCGATCGGCTTCCTGCTCTCGATGACCTTCGACACCCGCACGGCGGTCGACCGCTTCTTCGAGGTCATGGACTCCGAGAACACGATCACCGACCCGCAGGAGCCGAAGACGATCGCGGAGCCGCACGGCGCGCTGTCCTTCAACGCGGTGCACTTCCGCTACCAGGACTCCGCCCCGCAGTACCCGGACCTCATCAACGGCGTCGAACTGCAGCTCCGTCCGGGCGAGACCATGGCGCTCGTCGGACTCACCGGCTGCGGCAAGACCACGCTGCTCTCGCTCGTGCCCCGGCTGTACGACGTCACCGGCGGTTCGGTCACGATCGACGGCGTCGACATCCGCGACCTCACGCGCGAGGAGCTCCGGCGGCACGTCGGCGTCGCGTTCGAGGACGCCACGCTGTTCTCCACCTCGGTGCGGGACAACGTGCTGCTCGGACGGCCGGACCTGTCCGGCGACGAGGCCGAGGCCGTCATGCGCGAGGCACTCGACATCGCACAGGCGTCCTTCGTGGACGACCTGCCCGAGGGCGTCGACACCCGGGTCGGGGAAGAGGGGCTGTCGCTCTCCGGTGGTCAGCGGCAGCGTCTGGCGCTCGCCCGTGCGATCGCCGCCCGCCCGTCGGTCCTCGTCCTCGACGACCCGCTGTCGGCGCTCGACGTCGACACCGAGGCCCGGGTCGAGGCGGGCCTCCGCCGCGTCCTCGCCGAGACCACGTCGCTCATCGTGGCGCACCGTCCGTCGACGGTGACGCTCGCGGACCGCGTCGCCCTCATGGAGAACGGCGTCGTCACCGCCGTCGGCACCCACTCGGAGCTGATGGCCACCAACGACCACTACCGCTACGTCATCTCCTCGCTCGACGAGGACGACGCCACCGCACGAGAGGAGGCGATGGCATGAGCCAGCAGGAACAGCAACTGCCAGCCCAGACGGCGGCGCAGTCGACCGACGCGCCCGACGTCGACGACGTCCAGCAGCCGGTCACCGCGTCGATCACCACGCTCGGCGTCCGCGGCGAGGAGCGCGACGACTTCACCAAGGCGGAGAGCAAGCGCCTGCGGCGTCGCTCCCTCGCCCTGCTCGGGTCGCTCGCGGCTCCGCTCAAGGCCCGACTCGTGCTGCTCGGCATCGTCGTCGTGGTCTCCACCGCGGGGACCGTCGCCGGTCCGGCGCTGATCGCGTGGGGCATCGACAACGCCCTGCCGGCGGTGCTCGACCGGAACGACTGGGTGCCGGCGTTCGGTGTCGTCGCGACGTACATCGTCGTGGCGATCGCCGGCGCGGTCCTGACCGCCTGGTACACCGTGCTGGCGGCCCGGATCAGCCAGGCGATCCTGTTCGACCTCCGCAAGCGGGTGTTCCTGCACACGCAGCGGCTGTCGCTCGAGTTCCACGAGACGTACACGTCGGGTCGGATCATCTCCCGCCAGACGAGCGACCTCGACTCCATCCGCGAGCTGCTCGACTCGGGGCTGAACCAGCTCATCCAGGGCGTGCTCTACATGGTGTTCACGGCGATCGCCCTCGTGGCGCTCGACCCGACGTCCGGGCTCGTGCTCGCGGTGTCGCTCGTGCCCCTGTGGTTCCTGATCCGCTGGTTCCAGTCGAACTCGCAGACGCTCTTCCGGGCCACCCGCGTCACCTCGGCCCGGGTGATCGTGCACTTCGTCGAGACGATGACGGGCATCCGTGCGGTGCAGGCCTTCCGCAAGGAGTCCCGGAACCGTGACGAGTACGGCCGCTACGTCGAGGACTACCGACTGGCGAACACGAAGGTGTTCAACCTGTTCGGGACCTTCGACCCGGTGCTCGTGCTCATCGGCAACGTCACGCTGGCCGCGGTGGTCGTCGTCGGCGGCTTCCGGATCGTCGGCGGGTCGCTCGAGGTCGGCGCGCTGCTCGCGGTCGCGCTGTACGCCAAGCGGTTCTTCGACCCGGCGCAGGAGCTCGCGATGTTCTACAACGGGTACCAGTCGGCCTCGGCCGCGATGGAGAAGATCTCCGGGGTGCTCGAGGAGCGGCCGAGCGTGCCGGACCCGGTGAAGCCCACCCGCCTCGCCGACGCCAGCGGGAAGATGGACTTCGACGACGTCGTGTTCGCGTACAACGCGGACAAGGTCGTGCTGCCGGAGTTCGACCTGCACATCCCGGCCGGCCAGACGATCGCCCTCGTCGGGTCCACCGGTGCGGGGAAGTCGACGCTCGCCAAGCTCATGGCGCGCTTCTACGACCCGTCGCAGGGGTCCGTGCAGCTCGACGGGGTGGACCTGCGGGAACTCGACACGAAGGACATGCGCCGCGCGATCGTCATGGTCACGCAGGAGGCGTACCTGTTCTCCGGTTCGGTCGCGGACAACATCGCGCTCGGGAAGCCCGGGGCCTCCCGGGAGGAGATCGAGCGGGCCGCCAAGGCGGTCGGCGCGCACGAGTTCATCATGGCGCTGCCGGACGGGTACGACACCGACGTGAACAAGCGTGGTGGCCGGGTGAGCGCGGGGCAGCGTCAGCTGCTCTCGTTCGCGCGGGCGTTCCTCGCCGACCCGAAGGTGCTCATCCTCGACGAGGCGACGGCGTCGCTGGACATCCCGTCCGAGCGGCTCGTGCAGGAGGGCCTCGAGACCCTCCTCGCCGACCGCACGGCCGTGATCATCGCGCACCGCCTGTCGACCGTCGCGATCGCGCACCGCGTGCTCGTGATGGAGCACGGACGCATCGTCGAGGACGGCACGCCGGAGGACCTCATCGCCGGCACCGGACGGTTCGCCCAGCTCCACGCGGCCTGGCGCGACTCGCTCGTGTGATCCGAGCCGGACACGACGACGCGCCCCGGTCCGCCGGGGCGCGTCGTTCGTCCGGCCCGGTCGGCGAGCGCGACGGAGGAGCGCTGCTCTGGGTGGATGTCATGTACCAACACTAGTATTCCGGTGTGAGCAGCACCTCTCGCTTCCGGGCCGACATCAACGCGCTCCGCGCCCTCGCCGTCCTGTCGGTCGTGTCGGTGCACGCCACGGGGCGCCCGCCCTCGGGCTGGATCGGCGTCGACGCCTTCTTCGTCGTCTCGGGGTACCTCATCGCCCGGTCGATGGTCCGGGAGAAGTCGGCGAGCGACCGCTTCGCAGTGCTCGCCTTCGCTGCCCGACGCTTCTGGCGCCTGGCGCCGGCCGCCACGGCGACGATCGTGATGGTCTCGTTCGCGTCGCTCGTCATGCTCCGGAGCGGCACATCCGCTCCGGTCCTCGGCGACGGCGCCGCGGCGGCGCTGGGCGTGGTCAACTGGGTCTTCCTGGCGCGTGACACCGACTACTGGGCGGTGTCCTCGGCGGCGTCCCCGTTCCAGCACTTCTGGTCACTGAGCGTCGAGCTGCAGTTCTACCTGGTGTTCCCGGCGCTGGCGCTCGCCGCGTGGAGGGTCACGCGAGCGAGGAGTCCACGCCGATACCGAACCGTGGCGGTCCAGGTGGCCGTCGCGCTGCTGACCGCATCGGCGATCTGGGCAGCGATCGCCGGGGTGGTCGACCCGAGCGCTGCGTACTTCGACACCGGTGTGCGCTCGTGGGAGTTCGGCGTGGGAGCCCTGCTCGGTGCCGCTTCTGTCCCCGTCGCCTCCCCACCAGGCCGTGCTCGCTCCGAGCGGCTCCGGGACCGACACCGCGTCCGCGCAGGGTTCGTGGTCGCCGGGTTCGTGGCGATCGCGGCGGCGACGGTCGTCGGCCCGCCCTCCGGCGGAGTGCCGATCCCGGACGCGCTCCTCGCGGTCGCGGGTACGGCCCTCGTGCTCGCCGCCGGTCGCGGGCTCGCGCCGCTCCCGCTGCTCCGGTCCCGACCGGTGCAGGCGATCGGCGATGCTTCGTACTCGATCTACCTCTGGCACTACCCGGTGGTCATCGGCGTCGGTGTCCTCCTCCCCGGGCAGCGGGTCGCCGGCGCGGGGATCTCGATCGTCGTCGGCGTGCTGCTCGGCCTGCTCTCCCGGCGCTTCGTCGAGGTGCCTGCCCTCCGGCTCGGTCGGAGCACGAGGCGTCGGCTCCCGACGGCGGTCCTCGCCACGGTGTCCGTGGCCACGGTGCTGGCGATCGTGGCTCCTGTGACCAGTGCGCCGTCGACGGACGGCAACGATGGTGGAGGCCACGAGCACACGGTGGGTCCGCCGTGGAACGCGGCAGCGCTCTCCGCGGCGGTCGACGACGGCGTCCGGGCGCGGTCCTGGCCGGCCGATCTGGTCCCCGGCCTCGACTCGGACCTGTCCGGCCCACCCGGAGGCTTCGAGTCGTGTGCCTGGACGGACGTCTCCGACCCGGGATCCTGTCGCTTCGGCGACCCCCGCGCGGAACGATCCGTGACCGTCGTCGGCAGCTCGGTCGGAGCCTCCCTGATGCCTGCGGTCGAGCTCGCGTTCGGAACGGATGCGCTCGTCCGGGGACTCACGGCGAACGGGTGCCCGATGATCGGCATCGCCGTCGAGGGGAAGACCCCAGCTGCACGCGCACGGTGTGACGCGCAGCGAGCGGCGGCGATCCGCGAGGTCAACCGTTCGGCGCCGGACGTCGTCATCGTCACGCACGCCTACGACGGTCTGGCGCAGCAGGTCGGGCGGCCGGACGGTCAACGCGCTGCGGCGGACTGGTACCGCGCCGCGGCTGACCTCGCCGACGCGGTGCAGCCGTCCGGCGCCGCCGTCGTGTTCCTCGCGGCCGTGCCACAGGGACCCGACCGTGCACGGTGCGCGGCGCTCCGGTGGACCGGTCCGGACGCCTGTGCGACCAGGCTCTCCGAGTCGTACGCCCTGGCCGCCGCGGCTGAACGCCGCGTCACCGACGAACGACCGAACGCGCGTTTCGTCGACACGACCGGCTGGTACTGCGACGATGCGGGTGTCTGTCCCGCGACGGTGGGGAACGTCCTCGTCCGCGAGGACGGACAGCACATCACCAGCGCTTTCGCGGAGCGGATCTCGGGCGTCCTGCGCACCGCGGTCGACACCGCGGCACCCTCGGCATCGTCTCCTCGCGACGAGTGACCCATCCGATCCCGGCACGGGATGGCAGGCTTGCAGGATGAGCAACGACAGCGTGCAGCCCGGCGGCGTCGCCCTGCGCGACCCCTTCTACGGCGCACCCTTCGCCGAGGCCGTCCGACGGTTCTGGCGGAAGTACACCGTGTTCACGGGTCGGGCGTCCCGTGCCGAGTTCTGGTGGTGGTGGATCACGTCGCTCGCGATCGGCCTGGCGCTGCAGCTCGTGCCGCAGGCGTTCACCCCGGACTCGCCGCTGTTCGAGAACCCCGTCGGCTCGTACCTCTTCGTGCTCTGGGGCCTGGTCACCTTGATCGGCTCGCTCGCACTCGGCGCCCGACGGCTGCACGACGCGAACCTGTCCGGGTTCTGGCTGTTCGTGAACGTCGTGCCCGGTGTCGGCACGCTCGTGTTCCTCGTCCTGTGCCTGCTCCCGGCGAACCCGAAGGGCGCACGCTTCGACCTCTGACAGGTTCGGCAGCGGGAACCCGCAAGAGTCGCCGGAGCAGGGGACGGACACGGCAGGACCGACCTACTGTTCGCGTGTGACCCACACCCCGAGCGGCCCGGCGGCCCGCCTGCGCGAAGACCTCACGTACGGTACCGAGCACGTCCTCTTCAGCACCCTGCTCGGCTCGGCGCTCGTCCCGCGGGTGGTCCGTCGTGGGCTCCTGAACCTCGCCGGAGCGCACGTCGGGTCCGGCCCTGGCGTCGGGTTCGCCCTCACCGGTTCGGCCCGGAACCTGACCATCGGCACCGGCGTCTTCTGCAACAAGCACGTCTCGGTCGAGGCCGTCGCCCCCGTGACGATCGGCGACGACACCGCGATCGGCATGCAGGTGCTCATCGTCACGAGCCACCACGGCATCGACGCCGCCGGCGACTGGGACCGGACGGCCTCGGGCCGTGCGGTGGCGATCGGTCAGCGGGTCTGGATCGGCGCCCGGACCATGGTGCTCCCCGGCGCCGTCGTCGAGGACGACGTCGTGGTCGCCGCGGGTGCGGTCGTCGCGGGACACCTCCGCGCCGGCGGGCTCTACGCCGGCGTCCCCGCCCGACGCATCCGCGACCTGCGGCCGTCGGAGTCCGCCGGCGTGCCGGACGTCGCCGTGACGGCAGCGGTCGCGAGCGGTTCGGGTGGACCCGTGCCGGGTCCGAGCGCGGCGGCCCGCGACGAGACGGGACGCGACACCGCGGTTCAGAACGGGTCGGTCGGGAACCCGGGATCCGTCGGGTCGTAGCCCTGGTCCGGTCCGGCGGTGGCGTGACCCGGCCGGGAGGCGCGGTGCGCGCCCGCCTCGCCCGTCACGTCGTCCGACCGGTCACCCGGGTCGGGTGACCAGCGCGCCCGACGCATGTCGAGCCTCCAGGCCGTGGCGCCGTGCACGAGCGGCGTGCCCTCCGCGCGGTAGTGCTCGAGCGCGCGCGCCTCGTGGTGGACGGGCGGGTGCCCGCCGGACCGCACCACCCGCCACCAGGGCAGGTCGGCGCCCTCGTGGGCCATCACCTTGCCGACCGCGCGCGAGGCACGTGACCCGAGGACCGCGGCGACGTCGCCGTAGGTCATGACGCGGCCGGACGGGATGCTCCGGACCACTTCGGCGACGGCGGCACCGAAGTCGAACGCCGGTGACGCCTCGGCGCTCACGGGTGGGTCAGGGATCACCCGAGGGTCAGGGATCACCCGAGGGTCAGGACCGCGAAGTGGTCGCCGTACTGCGTCTCGCGCACGAAGTCGAAGCCGAGCGCACGGAAGAAGGCCTCGGGGCTGCCGCTGCCGCCGGGTTCGTACACGACGGTCAGACGCTCGAACCCCCGGCTGCGTGCCTCGTCCGCGAGGCCGTGCACCGCGAAGCGTCCGACGCCCCGGCCCTGTGCGGTCGCCGCGACGTTGACCCGCCAGATCGCGCTGCGCAGCTCTTCTTCCGGGTTGTCGGCGTCGAACGTACCGATGATCATGCCGACGACCTCGTCACCGTCGAGCACGACGCGGGTCCACGCGGAGCTGGGCTTCACGTCCGACTCCGCCTGCCCGTAGGTGGTCGGCTGCACGAACTGTTCCTGCCCCGGCTTGAGCGTCAGGGAGTTGGCCGCGGCGGCGGTCGCTGCGGAGAGCTGTTCGAGACGGAGATCGGCCATGCGGTCAGCGTATCCGTGCCGCCAGTCCGGGGGCCAGCGAGCCGCGTGGACCGATACCGCAACGTTGTCACCGTGCGGGGCCCGGACGGCGGGGCGGTATGGTCGCGACATGGCAGAGCACCGGCGAGGAGCGAACCTCCCGTCGATCGGGGGGTTCAACCGGACCGTCGTGCTCGACGCCGTCCGACGCTCGCCCGAGGGACTCAGCCGCGTGGAGCTCGCCGGGCGCACGGGGCTCAGCGCGCAGACCGTCTCGAACGTGACCCGCTTCCTCATCGAGGCCGGCATGATCGTCGAGTCCGGCACCGTCGTCTCCGGCCGGGGCAAGCCACGAACGATCCTCCGGCTCGAGGCCGGCAGCCGCTACGCGGTCGGCGTGCACGTCGACCCGGCGATCGTCACCTACGTCCTGCTCGACCTCGCCGGCACGGTCGTCGCGCAGAGCACCACCTCGACGCCCACCGCGGACGACCCCGCCGAGGTGGTCCGCACCATCGCCGACGCCGTGGACGCGCTCGTCGTGGGGGCGGAGGTCGACGTCGACACCGTCCTCGGCGTGGGCATCGCGAGTCCCGGACCGATCGACGCGGAGGCCGGCGTCGTCCTCGACCCGCCGTTCCTGCCACGGTGGCGCGACGTGCCGCTCCGTGACGCGCTCGCCGAGGCGACCGGCTACCCGGTGCTGCTCGAGAAGGACGTCACGGCCGCCGCGGTCGGCGAGATGTTCCTGGCGGGGGAGTCCGCCGCCCGCAACTTCGCCTTCGTGTACTTCGGCACCGGCTTCGGCGTCGGGCTCGTCCTCGACCACGAACCCGTGCGGGGCGTGGGCGCGAACGCGGGCGACGCCGGACACATCATGGTCGACCAGGGCCCCCTCGCCGGGACCCCGGACGGCTCCGGTACCCGCGGGGAGGTCGGCGCCGCGGTGGCCCCCGACCGTCTCGTGCAGATCGCAGCGGCCCGCGGGCTGGCGCTCGGCGAGGTCACGGACGCGGCCTCGGTCGACCGGGCGTGGGACGCGCTCGCCGCGGCGATCGTGAACGGTGACCCGGACGCGCACGCGCTCGCGGCGGACGCCGGCCGGGTCATGGGGAACGCGGCCGTGCTCATCGTGAACCTGCTCGACCTCGACCGCGTGGTCTTCGGCGGTCCGTTCTGGTCGCGGATCGCTCCGGCTGCGCTCCCGGCCGCGCGTGCGGCGATCGTGGCGTCGCCGCTCCTCGTCCCGAAGCACCCGATCGTGGTGGACGAGAGCGACCGCGGCGCCGACGTCGCGGCGGTCGGGGCGGCGTGCCTCGTGCTCGACGCCGCACTGTCGCCACGGGCGAGCACCCTGCTGATCCGGCGCTGACCCCGGTCCGCGCCGCACCGGGCGGTACCGTCGGGGGATGACCCCCGAGATACTCCGGTACACCGCCTTCGCCGCCGAGCCGGGCGGGGGCAACCCGGCGGGCATCGTGCTGGACGCGGCCGGCATGTCCGACGCCGAGATGCTGGCGACGGCCCGCGAGGTCGGGCACTCCGAGACGGCCTTCGTCGTCGGGGGAACCCTGGACCGCCCGGTCGTCCGGTACTTCTCGCCCGCGGCCGAGGTGCCGTTCTGTGGGCACGCCACCGTCGCCACCGGGGTCGCGCTCGCCGAGCGGCACGGCACCGGGGACCGCGTGTTCGTCACCCCGGCGGGGGAGATCGCGGTGCGCACGACGACGGGTGCGGACGGCGCGGTGCTCCTGGCGATGACGAGCGTCGAGCCGTGGACGCGCGAGGTCGACCCCGGTCACCTCGCCCGGCTGTTCGACGTGACCGGGATCGGACCGGACGACATCGCGGACGGGTTCCCGGTGCTCGAGTCCTTCGCGGGCAACCGCCACCCCGTGCTCGTCCTCGCCGACGCCGAGCTCTTCCACCAGTTCCGGTTCGACCCGCGCGTGCTCGCCGAGCTGAAGGACGAAGCCGGGTGGGCCGGCACGGTGACGGTGCTGCACCGCACGGGGCCGCTCGAGTACGAGGCCCGGAACCTGTTCCCCGCCGGCCGCATCACCGAGGACCCGGCGACGGGCTCGGCTGCGGCGTCGACCGGGGCGTACCTCCGCGCGGTCGGGGCCGCGCAGCCGGGAGACCGCGTGGTGATCCGGCAGGGGCGGCACGTCGGACGCCCGAGCGTGCTGCTCGTCGACGTGCCCGAGGCCGGGGGCACCACGGTGACCGGCGGCGCCACCACGGTGTGAGGTCGTTCCGGAACGGTACCGGACTCCCTCTTGACACGGATAAGTCAATACGCTGGACTAATCCTGCGCGCGGGTGACGGCACCCGCGGACATCCCGTGCAAAGGAGCACCGATGAAACGCCGCACCCGAATCATCGCCGGTCTCGCAGCCGTGGCAGTCGCCGCGGTCGGACTGGCGGGTTGTTCCAGCTCAGGGTCCGCCTCGAGCGACACCATCAAGATCGCGTACCAGAAGTTCGGCGCCTTCCAGCAGCTCGACGCCCAGATGAAGGAAGTCAAGAAGGAGTACGAGAAGGAGTACCCGGGCAAGAAGGTCACCCTCGTGCCGATCCAGGCGCAGGGCAACGACTACTACACGAAGCTCGCGCTCATGAACAAGGCGCCGGCCACCGCGCCGGACGTCATGTACGAGGACACCTTCCTCATCAAGGCGGACGCGCAGGCCGGCTACCTGTTGCCCTTGGACAAGTACACGGCGAAGTGGAAGGACTGGGACCAGTTCTACGACAACGCCAAGCAGGCCGGTGAAGGCGTCGACGGCAAGACCTACGGCGTCTCGATGGGCACCGACACCCGGGCCCTCTGGTACAACAAGGACATCTTCAAGAAGGTCGGCCTCCCCGTCCCGTGGGAGCCCAAGACCTGGGACGACGTCCTCGCCGCGGCGAAGACGATCAAGGAGAAGGACTCCGGCGTCATCCCGTTCAACATCTACTCGGGCAAGGCGCAGGGCGAGGCCTCGACCATGCAGGGCTTCGAGATGCTCCTGTACGGCGCCGACGGCGACGGCAACACGCTCTACAAGGACAAGAAGTGGGTCACGGGCTCGAAGCAGTTCGAGGACTCGCTGCAGTTCGTGAAGGACGTCTACCAGGGTGGCCTCGGCCCGACCCCGCAGCAGGCACTCGACACCAACGTCGGCACGACCATCGCCCAGACGTGGCTGCCGCAGGGCAAGCTCGCGATCGACCTCGACGGCTCGTGGCAGTCCGGTACCTGGTTGAAGACCGGCACCGCGCCGTGGTCCGAGTGGAACGACGTGATGGGGACCGCAGCGTTCCCGACGCAGAACGGTCAGGAGCCCGGCTACAACTCGATGTCGGGTGGCTGGACGCTCGCGGTCGGCAAGAACTCGAAGAACCCGCAGGCGGCGTTCGACTTCATCACGAAGTTCCTCGACAAGGACGGCTCGCTCAAGTACGACACCGAGAACAGCCAGATCGCCGTCCGCAAGGACGTCGCCGAGGACAGCGCCTACACCGACGCGAACCCCACGTTCAAGTTCTTCTCCGGGCTGGTGGAGCACACCAACTTCCGCCCGGCGACGAGCGACTACTCGCAGGTCTCGAACGCCATCCAGGTCGCGATGGAGTCGGTCATGACCGGGCAGCAGAGCCCGAAGCAGGCCGCCGCCGCGTACGACCAAGCGGTCGAGCAGGTCGTCGGCAAGGACAACACCGTCTCCGCCGGCTGACGGACGGCACGTCCTGACGGACGGCACGTCCTGACGGACGTCACCACCTGACGGACGGGAGGCACGGCTCGCGTCGTGCGCCGCGCCTCCCGTCCGTCCCTCTCCACCTTCGGAACCCTCTCCGCACCCGGAAGGCAACCCACCGTGTCCAGCACCCCCCTCGCGCCGACCCTGTCGGCGCCCGGTGCGCCGCAGCGCACCGACCCGCCGGCGCCGCGCAAGCGGAAGCCGCTGCGGAACGTCGGACGGGCCGTCCCCCTCCTGCCCGCCGTCGTCCTCCTCGTCATCTTCCTGCTCGGCCCCGTCATCTCGTCGTTCTACGGGTCGTTCACCAACTCGGCGCTCACCGGCGTCGGTGCCTCCGACCAGCAGTTCGTCGGGCTGAAGAACTACGTCGAGTTGTTCCAGGACCCGGACTTCCCGAAGTCCGTCATCCTCACCGTCGTCTTCCTCCTCGCCTCCGCCGTCGTCGGGCAGAACGTGCTCGGTCTCGGGCTCGCGCTCCTCATGCGCAGCGCGAACAAGATCGTCCGATCGATCGTCGGCACGTTCGTCGTCGCCGCGTGGGTGCTGCCCGAGATCGTCGCCTCCTTCGCCGCGTACGCGTTCTTCAACGACCAGGGCACGCTCAACGAGTTCCTCAAGATCTTCGGCATCACCGGGCCGAACTGGCTCTACACGCTGCCGATGCTGTCCGTGATCCTCGCGAACATCTGGCGCGGCACGGCGTTCTCGATGCTCGTCTACTCCGCCGCCGTGCAGGAGGTCCCCGAGGAGATCACCGAGTCGGCCGAGGTCGACGGTGCCGCCGGCTGGCAGCGCCTCGTGTACATCACGATCCCCGTGATCCGCCGCTCGATCTCGACGAACCTCATGCTCACGACGCTGCAGACGCTGTCGGTGTTCACGCTCATCTTCGTGATGACGGGTGGCGGACCGGGCACGAACTCGTCGACGCTGCCGATCCTGGCGTACCAGGAGGCGTTCAAGTTCTCGCAGCTCGGCTTCGGGACGGCGATCGCGACGATCCTGCTCATCGTCGGCGCGGTCTTCTCGATCATCTACATCAAGGCGCTGAAGCCGGAGGTGGACTGACCATGGCCCTCACCGCTGACCGCCCGGTCGCCAACGCCACCCGCGCGGTGACCGCCCCCGGCGCCCTCCACATGACCTCCCCGCGCGGCCGCACGATGCGCTGGGTGTCGAACGTCGTGCTGCTCGTCATCGCCGTCTGCTTCGCCGTGCCGCTGCTGTGGCTCGTGCTCGCGTCGCTCGACACGCAGGCGTCCCTGTCCGTGAAGATGCCGACGCAGTTCACGCTCGACAACTTCGCGAAGGTGCTCACCCCGGACCTGTCGTTCATCCCGCTCGGCAACAGCCTGCTGCTCTCCGGCGGCACCGCGGTCGTCACGGTCGTCGTCGCGATCCTCGCCGCGTACCCGCTGTCCCGGTACAAGATGCGCGTCAACAAGCCGTTCCTCTACAGCATCCTGTTCGGCACCGGCCTGCCGATCACCGCGATGATGGTCCCCGTCTACGCGCTGTTCGTGTCGCTCAACCTCATCGACAACGTGTGGGGCTGCATCTTCTTCCTCGCCGCCACCAGCCTGCCGATGGCGATCTGGATGGCGAAGAACTTCATGGACTCGGTGCCGGTGTCGCTCGAGGAAGCGGCCTGGACCGACGGCGCCTCGATGCTCACCACGCTCTGGCGCATCGTGATCCCGCTCATGCGCCCGGGCATCGCCGTGGTGTTCATCTTCGTGTTCATCCAGGCGTGGGGGAACTTCTTCGTCCCCTTCGTGCTGCTCCTCTCGCCCGACAAGGTGCCCGCCGCGGTGAGCATCTTCAACTTCTTCGGCCAGAACGGCGCCGTCGCCTACGGGCAGCTCGCCGCGTTCTCGATCGTGTACTCCGTGCCGGTCATCGCCCTCTACGTGCTCGTGTCCCGGGGCCTCGGCGGCGGCAACGCCCTCGCCGGCGGCATCAAGGGCTGAGCCGGAAGGAACCTCCTCCATGCACTCCGACGAACCGCTCGTCCACGCCCGGATCGCCCGCCTGGTGCGCGACCGCATCGACCCCGCCGTGCACCGCCGCTCGGCCCCCGTCACGATCGACGCCTGGCAGGTACCAGACGAACCGGTGCCGTTCGCCACCGCCGTCGCCGCCGAGTACACCCCGTTCGACGGCGGCGCCTGGGGTGGGAAGCCCTGGGGCACGACGTGGTTCCGGATCCGCGGCACCGTCCCGGCAGACTTCGGCACCGCACCCGGCACCACCGCCGAACTCCTCGTCGACCTCGGCTTCACGAAGCGGAACCCCGGTTTCCAGGCCGAGGGGCTCGCGTGGCGTCCGGACGGCACGACGATCAAGGGCATCGAGCCGCACAACGACACCGTCCCGCTCGAGGTCGGCCCCGGCGAGACCTTCGAGGTCTACGTCGAGGCCGCCGCCAACCCGGACATCGGCGGCGACTCCTTCCAGGGCGCGACGCCGCTCGGCTCGAAGTCCACCGCCGGCTCCGACCCGATCTACCGCGTCCGCCGCATCGAACTCGTCGAGCGCGACGACACCGTCTGGGAGCTCCAGCAGGACTTCTGGGTGCTCCGCGGACTCATGGGGGAGCTGCCCACCGACGGCACCCGCGGCGCGGACCTCCTCCGCGGCCTCGAACGCGCCGCCGACGCACTCGACCCCGACGACGTCGCCGGCACCGCTGCCGACGCCCGTGCGGTCCTCGCGCCCCTGCTCGCCGTGGGCGCCTCCGGGTCCGCGCAGCGCGCGATCGCTGTCGGCCACGCGCACATCGACTCCGCGTGGCTCTGGCCCGTCCGCGAGACGATCCGGAAGTGCGCTCGGACGTTCTCGAACGTGCTCGACCTCATGGACCGCGACCCGGACTTCACCTTCGCGTGCTCGTCGGCGCAGCAGTACGCCTGGATCCGGGACGGCTACCCGTCGATCTGGGAGCGCATCAAGCAGCGGGTCGCCGAGGGACGCTGGATCCCGGTCGGCGGCATGTGGGTCGAGTCCGACACCAACCTGCCCGGCGGTGAGGCGCTCGCGCGGCAGTTCGTCGCGGGCAAGCGGCTGTTCCTCGAGGAGTTCGGCATCGACACCCCCGAGGCCTGGCTGCCGGACTCGTTCGGCTACTCGGGTGCGCTGCCGCAGATCGTCCGCGCCGCCGGCTCGAAGTGGTTCGTCACGCAGAAGCCGTCGTGGAACGAGACGAACGTCATCCCGCACACGTCCTTCCACTGGGAGGGCATCGACGGCTCCCGCGTCCTCACCCACCTGCCCCCGGCCGACACGTACAACTCGGACGTCTCGCCCGCCGACCTGCACCGTGGCGAGCGGCAGAACAAGGAGCGGGGCGTCGCCAACACCTCGATGCTGCTCTACGGCTTCGGCGACGGCGGTGGTGGACCCACCCGCGAGATGGTCGCCGCGGCCCGCCGCCAGCACGACCTCGACGGCTCGCCGCGGGTGACGCTCGGCACCCCCGCCGACGTCTTCGAGGAGCTCGAGCGCGTCCTGCCCGAGCCCGCCGTGTGGTCGGGGGAGATGTACCTCGAGTTCCACCGCGGCACCTACACGTCGCAGATCCGGACGAAGCAGGGCAACCGCCGCTCGGAGCACCTGCTCCGCGAGGCCGAGCTCTGGGCCGCCACGGCCGCCGTCCGCCACGGCCTCGACTACCCGTACGAGGAACTCGAGGAGGCCTGGCACACCGTCCTGCTCCAGCAGTTCCACGACATCCTGCCGGGCTCGTCGATCGCCTGGGTCTACGAGGTCGCCGAGGAGAACTACGCCCGGGTCGCCGAGGTCCTCGAGGGCCTCATCGGCACGGCGACCACCGCGCTCGCGAACGGCGGGGCCGAGGCGCTCGCCGGGGTCGGTGCCGCCTCGGCCGCGGTCGGCGGCCACGGCGCCGGACTTGTCGACGCTCCGAGCCCGTCCGCCGCCGGCGAGGGCGCTGCCGACACCGCGGCTGCCGGCGGGCACCTCGTCCGGTTCAACGCCTCGCCCGTGGCCGCGGGCGGGGTGACCGCCCTGGGAGGTTCGCCGACCGACGGGCAGCGAGCCGTGCCTCCCGTCCGACACGGCGACCACCTCGTGTTCGACACCGGCGTCGTCACCGCGACCGTCGATGCGGCCGGCCACGTCGTGTCGCTCGTGGCGAACGCGACCGGCCGCGACGCGATCGCACCGGGTTCCGCCGGCGCGGAGTACACCGTGTTCCGCGACACGCCGAACCAGTGGGAGGCGTGGGACATCGACCGCGCCTACCAGCGCAACGGCACCGTGCTCGACGCCTCGGACGTCACCGTCGACGGTGACACCGTGGTCGTGCAGCGGTCCTTCGGGTCGTCGACGATCACGACGCGCTACTCCGCCGTCGAGGGTGCCCCTGAACTGCGGATCGAGACCGAGGTCGAGTGGCACGAGCACCAGAAGCTCCTCAAGCTGGCGTTCCCGCTCGACGTCCGGGCGTCCGTCGCCTCGAGCGAGATCCAGTTCGGGCACATCGATCGGCCGACCCACCAGAACACCTCCTGGGACTCGGCCCGCTTCGAGACGAGCGCCCACCGGTGGGTGCACGTCGCCGAGGCCGGGTTCGGGGTCGCGGTCGCGAACGACTCGACCTACGGGCACGACATCACCCGGTCGACCCGCGCCGACGGCGGCACCACGACCCTCGTCCGTGAGTCGCTGCTGCGCGCACCCACGTTCCCGGACCCGGACGCCGACCAGGGGCACCACGTGTTCCGCACGGTGCTGCGGGTCGGGGCGACCGCGCTCGACGCGGCGGACTCCGGCTACCGACTGAACCTGCCGGTGCGGTCGGTGCCGGGGTCGGCCGTGGTCGACCCGCTCGTGACGGTGTCGTCCCCGCAGGTGTTCGTCGAGGCCGTCAAGCTCGCCGAGGACCGCTCGGGCGACGTCGTCGTCCGGCTCTACGAGGCCTCGGGCGGTCGGGCGTCCGACGTCGGGGTGTCGTTCGGGTTCGACGTGGCGTCCGTCTCCGCGGTCGACCTGCTCGAGCGGCCGGTGGAGTCGTCGTCCTGGGGTGCCGGGGAGCCGGTCGTGCTCACCCTGCGCCCGTTCGAGATCGTCACGCTGCGGGTCCGACGGGCCTAGCGGAGGACGAGCCGGACCCGAGGCAGCGGGTCCGACGGAGAGGCTGCGGCGTCGGGGGAGCTCGGGTGCGCTCCCCCGGCGCCGCGCTGCGGGCGCGGCGACGGCCGGGAGGCACGTCCTGCGCCGTAGGGGGTCGGCCGCCGTGCTCGGCCCAGAGTGCGGCGTACCGCGCCTCGAGCGCCCGGTGCGTCGACCGGATCTCCGCCGGGGAGAACAGCGAGTCGCGGGCGACGAAGTACCGCGCGTGCCGGATCCACGCCGGCGCGCCCGGCCGGTCGGCGAGCGTGCAGCCGGGGATGCGGGTGACGAAGTCGATCGTGTGCTCGAGCAGCAGGAGGGCGGTGGCGCGGTCGGCGTGGTGGAACCCGAGGCCGAGCCGCGCGGGCGTCCCGTTGCTCTTGCCCTCGAGGAGGCCCCGACGATCGACGAGGGTGACGTCGTGGCCGGCGTGCGCGAGGGCGAGGGCGGTGGCGGTGCCGGCGGCCCCGGCTCCGAGGACGGCGATGGGGAGGTGTTCGGTCATGTGCACTGATCGGCCCGGGCGGAGCACCGGGGCGGTCGGTTCGGCGACCACTGCTCGGGCTCCCCGCGTATGCCCAGGGACGACCGGCCCCGCGGTGAGGCGACCCAGGCAGGCGTCGCTACCGTGGCGCGCATGGCCGTCACGGAGATCTGGCTCGTCCGCCACGGAGAATCGGAGGCGAACGTCGCTGCCGCCCGCGCCGAGGCCGACGGAGCCGACGTCATCGACGCCGGACACCGCGACGCGGACGTCCCGCTGAGCCCGCTGGGGGAGCGACAGTCCCGAGCGCTCGGCACCGAGCTCGCCGAGCGTGGCCTCGACGACGTGCCCGTCGCCCTCTGGGTGTCGCCCTACCGCCGCGCGCAGCAGACGATCGGGATCGCGCTCGAGCACGGCGGCCTCGAGGAACCGCCCCGGCGCACCGACGAACGCCTCCGGGACCGTGAGCTCGGCGTCCTCGACCTCCTCACCCGGCAGGGCGTGCGCCACCGGTACCCCGACGAGGAGCGCCGCCGCGAGTGGCTGGGCAAGTACTACCACCGGCCCGCGGGCGGGGAGTCCTGGGTGGACGTGGTGCTGCGGCTCCGCTCGGTCCTCGCCGACGTCGACCGGCTGCACGACACCGAGCGGCTGGTCGTCGCCGCGCACGACGCCGTGGTCATGCTGACGGTCGCCGTCTGCCTCGACCTCGACGAACCCGCCCTCATGGAGTTCGCCCGGACGCACACCGTCGCGAACGCCTCCCTCACCCGGCTGCGGCGTGACGACGCGCGCAGCCCGTGGTCACTCGAGGAGTTCTCCTCGGTCGGCCACCTCGACGACGACGAGGTCACCGAGCACGGTGGCCGGAAGGACGACGCCCGTGTCCGCTGACCCGATCACCCCCAACTTCCTCCGCGACTGGGCGTTGCCCGAGCCCGGCGCCGGGAAGTACGGACGGGGGCAGGTCCTCGTGGTCGGTGGTGCCGCACGGACGCCGGGGGCCGCGGTCCTGTCGGCGCTCGCCGCGCTCCGGGTCGGGGCCGGACGCCTCACCCTCGCGGTGGCGCGGAGCGTCGCGCCCACGGTGGCGGTCACGGTGCCCGAGTCCGGGGTCGAGCCCCTCGACGAGGACGCCGACGGGCACGTCGCGGTCGGTGCCGGGGACGGCATCGCCCAGGCCGCTGCGAGCGCCGACGCCGTGCTGATCGGCCCCGGACTCGACGAACCGGACGGCACGAGGGACCTGGTCGCCAGCCTCGCCCGGACGGTCGGACCGGACACGTTCGTGGTGCTCGACGCCTTCGCGCTCGGCGTCGCGGCCGACCTCCGCCAGGAGCTCGAGCCGCTGTGGGGGCGGCTCGTGATGACGCCGAACTCCGGGGAGGCCGAGCGCCTCCTCGGTCGGGCGTGCGGCGAGGACACCGTGGCGGACGCCGTCGCGATCGCCGAACGGTACGGCGCGGTCGTCGCACTGGGTGACGCCATCGCCTCACCGCGGGGTCGGACGTGGCTCAAGGGGACGGGGTCGGGTGGCCTCGGCACGAGCGGCAGCGGCGACGTGCTCTCGGGCGCGATCGTCGGGCTGCTCGCACGGGGAGCGGACCCGGCGCAGGCGGTCGCGTGGTCGTCGTACGTCCACGCGGCGGCGGGGGACCGACTGGCCGTGCAGGTCGGGCCGCTCGGCTACGTCGCGAGCGAGCTCGTCCAGGAGATCCCGCGGGTCCTGGTCGAACTCGGCGCCTGACGAACCGACGACCGGCCGCGCGCCGACGTCCGGCCACGCGCCGACGACCGGCCGCGCGCCGACGTCCGGCCACGCGCCGACGACCGGCCGCGCGCCGACCGGCTGCGCACCGCACTGCCGCGGGTCACCCGGCAGCGCCCCGGCTCAGGCGTGCAGGGACGCCACGGCCTTCTCCACCCGCCGCGCCCGCGTCTCGGGTGCCTTCGCCTGGAGCACCGGGTCGACGAGGGCGCGCTGCCGTGAGTTCGAGAGCGTCTCGAAGGCCGCGCGCACCCCGGCCGCGTCGAGTGCCGCACCGAGGTCGTCCGGCACGTCGACGGTCCGGGGCAGGGTGTCGACGTCGATCGTGACCTCGACCGTGTCGCCCGCGGCGACCCCGGCGGCCTCGCGGTGCTCCGCCGACAGCGGGACGAGCGACTGCGCACCCATGACCCCGACCGTGGACCGGTACGTGTAGCCGCCGTTGATGGTGACCACCACCGGCGGGCGCTTCCCGGCGCCGAGCGCGTCGATGACCTCGGGCGGGACCGGGAGTCCGGTGGCCGTCTTCCGGGCCAGCAGGACCGTCGTCGTGAACTGCACGCGGACAGCGAACCACCGGCACGTCATCACCGCAAGGGCACCGTCGCGGGAGCAACTGTTCGATCCCCGTTCACCGTGCCGATCCGGGCCGGAAACCGGCCCCGGCCATCCTCGTCACCGACCGAGTCGCACAGTCGTGCGGAACGGATCTCCGACCCGGAAGGCACACCCCGTGCAGCACAAGCGCACCCTCGCCGGCATCGCCCTCGCGGCAGCCGCCATCGTCACCCTCGCCGGTTGCTCGGCGACGAGCAGCGCGTCCACGAAGGACGACTCCGACTGGAAGACCGCGACGAGCGCCGAGTCCGCCGGCGGCATGGACGCCCTCGTGAAGGCCGCCAAGGCCGAGGGCCAGCTCAACGTCATCGCGCTGCCGCCGTCGTGGGCGAACTACGGCAAGATCATCGACGGCTTCACGAAGCAGTACGGCATCAAGGTCAACTCCGCGAACCCGAACGGCTCGAGCGCCGACGAGGTCGCCGCGGTGAAGTCGCAGAAGGGCCAGTCCACCGCACCGGACGTGCTCGACCTCGGCAACGCCGTCATGCAGCAGAACCTCGGCCTGCTCACCGACTACAAGGTCGCGAACTGGTCGGACATCCCGGACACGCTCAAGGACGCGGACGGCAAGTGGACGCGCGACTACACCGGCCTGATGTCGATCGGCTACGACTCGTCGAAGGTGAAGACCGCCCCGAAGGACCTGGACGACCTGCTCGGCTCCGAGTACAAGGGCAAGGTCTCGATCGCGGGTGACCCGACGCAGGCGAACCAGGCCGCGAGCGCGGTGTACCTCGCGGCCCTCGAGAACGGCGGGTCGGCGGACGACATCACGAAGGGCGTCGAGTACTTCGGCAAGCTCAAGCAGGCCGGCAACTTCCAGAACGTCCTGCCCTCGCAGGCGACGGTCGCCTCGGGCGAGACCCCCGTCGTCATCCAGTGGTCCTACAACAACCTCGCCTGGGGCCCGGCCGCCGGGTCGTCGGGCAACAAGAACTGGAAGACCGTCGTCCCCGAGGGGCAGGCGCTCGGCTCGTACTACTCGCAGGCGATCAACAAGGACGCCCCGCACCCCGCGGCCGCGCGCCTCTGGCAGGAGTACATCGCGAGCCCCGACGTGCAGAACCTCTACCTGCAGGCCGGTGCGTTCCCGTCCACCCTCGCCGCGCTCGAGAAGTCGGGCAAGGTCGACCAGGACGCCCTCGAGGCCGCAGGCGGCATGCCGAAGGACTACGTCGAGCTGACGGACGACCAGGTCACGGCCGCCGCGAAGGTCCTGTCGGCGAAGTGGTCCGCCACGATGGGTTCCTGACCGACATGACCACCGCATCGGCCCCCGGGGGGCCCGCCGCCCCCGGCACCGCGGCACCGTCCGCCCCCGTCACCGCCGGGCCGGCCGCCACCAGCGCGGCGGCTGCGGTGACCGGCGCGACCACCGCAGCCGCCGATGCCACCGCCCGCCGCGGCGCCGGACCCCGTGTCCGGCGCCGCGGCGGCGTCGCGTGGCTCGGCCTCACCCCGTTCGCCGCGTACGTCCTCCTGTTCCTCGCCGTCCCCGCCGTCATCGCGGTGGGCAGCGGTTTCTCCACCGGCGACGGCGCGTTCACGTTCGCGAACCTCGCCGCGTTCGCCGACCCCACCGTGCTCCGCGCCTTCGGAGCGTCCTTCGGCCTCTCCGCCGTCTCCGCCGTGGTCGGCGCGGTGATCGGCGCGGTCGTGTGCTGGGCGCTGTCCGCGCTCCGGCCCGACGGCATGGTCCGCTCCGTGATCGACGCCGCGGCGAGCGTGCTCGCCCAGTTCGGCGGCGTCATGCTCGCCTTCGCGTTCATCGCCACGATCGGGGTGCAGGGACTCGTGACGACCTGGCTGGTGTCGACCTTCGGCGTCGACCTCAACGCGGGCGGTGCCTTCCTCTACACGGTCCCCGGGCTCGTCCTGCCCTACGTCTACTTCCAGGTGCCGCTCATGGTCCTCACGTTCATGCCCGCCCTCGAGGGCGTGAAAGCCCAGTGGGGCGAGGCCGCCGCCACCCTCGGCGCCTCCCGCGCGACGTACTGGCGGCGCATCGCCCTGCCCGTCCTCGCGCCGGCGTTCTGGGGGTCGCTGCTGCTCCTCTTCGCGAACGCGTTCTCCTCGTTCGCGACCGCCGCGGCGCTCATCTCGCAGGGTGGCATCGTCCCGCTGACGATCCGCGCGCAGCTCACCAGCGAGACGATCATCGGCCTCCAGAACGTCGCCGGGGTGCTCGCCCTCGGCATGGTGATCGTGATGGCGGTCGTGATGGGCGTTTACTCGCTCCTGCAGCGACGGGCCGCGAGGTGGCAGCGGTGACCGCGGGCACCGCTCCGCGGACCCGATCGGGGCCCACGCCGCCGGTCCCGGGGCGACGCGCCAGCGGCGGACCGGCCGAGCCGGTGGGGAGAGGCACGGGTCGCCCCCGCCGGTTCGGCCCGGCCCCGTCCCGGGTCACCGCCGCGATCGTGCTGGTCGTGGTCGGCCTCGTCTTCGCCCTCCCCCTCGTCGCGCTCCTGCAGTTCACGTTCCGCCAGGGCACCGACGGCGGCCTGACCCTCGACCACTACACGGCGCTCACCGACCCGGTGAACGCCGCGACCTACCAGCCGGTGTTCGACGGCCTCGGCGCCTCGCTGCTCATCGCCGTCATCACGGTGGCGATCGTGCTCCTGGTGCTCCTGCCCGCGCAGATCATCACCGCACTGCGCTACCCGAGGCTCCGTCGGGTGCTCGAGTTCGTGTGCATCGTGCCGATCACGGTCCCCGTGGTGGTGCTCGTCGTCGGGTTCATCCCCGTGTACCAGGTGGTGTCGCAGGTGTTCGGGTCCGGCGCCTGGACGCTCGCGTTCGCGATCGGCATCGTGTCGCTGCCGTTCGCGTTCCGCCCCATCGCGGCCGCGCTGACGGCGATGGACGTCGCCGTCCTGTCCGAGGCCGCCCGGTCGCTCGGCGCCTCGTGGTGGACCGTGACGTGGCGCGTCCTCCTGCCGAACCTCCGACGCGGGATCACCGCCGCGTGCTTCCTCACGATCACGGTCGTCCTCGGCGAGTACACCCTCGCCTCGTTCCTCTCCCGCACGACGTTCCAGACGGCACTGCTGCTCGTGCAGTCGACCGACCCGTACGTCGCCGCGATCTTCTCGCTCGCAGCGCTGCTCTTCGGGTTCGTGCTGCTCGTCGTCATCGGCCGGGTCGGCGCACGCCGCCGGCACGCCCCGAAGGAGTCCGCATGACCACCACCGCACCCGCCGCACCCGCCACGCTCGCGAGCACCGGCGCAACGGTCGAGCTCGTCGGCGTCGAGAAGCACTACGGTGCCCACCGGGCCCTCGCCGGACTGTCGCTCCGGATCGAGCCAGGCGAGTTCGTCTCGCTCCTCGGGCCGTCCGGCTGCGGCAAGACCACCGCCCTCCGAGCACTCGCGGGCCTCGAGGCCGTCGACGCCGGCACCATCCGCATCGACGGCTCGGACGTCGGCAGTGTGCCGGTCAACCGCCGCGACATCGGCATGGTGTTCCAGCAGTACTCGCTGTTCCCGCACATGACGGTCCGGCAGAACGTCGCGTTCGGCCTGGAGATGCGGAAGGTCCCGGCAGCCGCGCGTCGCGAGCGCGTCATCGAGGCGCTCGACATGGTCCACCTCGCCGAGTTCGCCGACCGGTACCCGCACCAGCTCTCGGGCGGGCAGCAGCAGCGGGTCGCCCTCGCCCGGGCCCTCGTCACCCGCCCCCGAGTGCTCCTGCTCGACGAACCGCTCTCCGCGCTCGACGCCAAGGTCCGGGTCTCGCTCCGCGACGAGATCCGCCGCATCCAGAGCGACCTCGGCATCACGACCGTCTTCGTCACCCACGACCAGGAGGAGGCGCTCGCCGTCTCCGACCGGATCGCGGTCATGCGGGCCGGGGACATCGAGCAGGTCGGCACCCCCGAGGAGCTCTACCGCGCTCCGGCCTCGGCGTTCACGGCGGACTTCGTCGGGCAGTCGAACCGGATGCACGGCGACCTCCGCGGCGGCGACGTGTTCGTGTACGGCTTCACGGTGCCGGCGATCGACCGCACGGCGGCGGACGGCCCGGTGGTCGCCTACGTCCGCCCCGAGGACGTGGCCTTCGCCGCGGAGGGCATCACCGGCTCCGTCGTCTCAACGAGCTTCCTCGGGTCGATCCGCCGCACGACCGTCCGCCTCGACGACGACACGATCGTCACCGTCCAGCACGAGGTCGGTGACCGGCGCGCGGCCGGCGACCCGGTGGCCGTGCGCCTGACCGGCGCACCGGTCGCGGTCGCGCCCGTGGGGGAGCGCACCGCGCCCACGCACTGAGCACCGGACGGGAGGCGCGGTGCGACCCCGCAGCGCGCCTCCCGTCCGCCCGTCAGCGCTGGAAGCGCGTCGCCACCTCGTCCGCCAGCGCGGCGTCGACGCGGGCGCGCATGTCCTCGGACATGGGCGGCAGGGCGTCGAGCCGCGCCCAGAACGCCTCGGTGTTCTCGCCGTCGGCAGGGAACGGCGTCCCCGAGACGTAGCGGAACGCGAACACGAGGTCGAGGTACTGCGCCCGGTCGCCGTTCGGGTAGGTCATCTCCGGAAGCACCTGCACCCACGCGAGCCGCACGGCCTCCGCGACGACGTCGGCTTCCTCGAGGACCTCGCGGGCGGCGGCGACGGCGGGTTCCTCGCCGGGGTCGACGATGCCGGTGACGGGCGTGTACGCGCCGGTGTCGGCACGTCGGACGACCAGGAGCTCGCGGTCGTCGCCGGAGCCGCGCGTGACCACGGAGGTGACGCCGGTGAGCCACAGCGGGTGGTTCCCGATGCGCTCGCGGAGGGACAGGACGAAGTCGGGGGTCGGCACGCACCCACGCTACGGCACACCCTGTCGCGGACTGGTCATGACCAGTAGGGTGGGACCGTGGAGATCATCATCCTGCCCACGCCGGCGGAGGTCGGTCGCGTCGCCGCGGCCAAGATCGCCTCCGTCGTCGCGAAGAAGCCGTCCGCCGTCATCGGTCTCGCCACCGGGTCCAGCCCGCAGGGCATCTACGCCGACCTCCAGCGTCGTGTCGACGCCGGCGAGATCTCGTTCGCCGAGGCGCGGGGGTTCGCCCTCGACGAGTACGTCGGGATCCCGCTCGAGCACCCGGAGTCCTACGCGTCCGTCATCGCCCGTGACGTCGTCGGCCCGCTCGGCTTCGACCCGTCGCGCGTCCGCGTGCCGGACGGCCGCGCCGCCGACCTCGAGTTCGCCGCGAAGGAGTACGACGCCGCGATCCGTGCCGCGGGCGGGGTCGACGTGCAGATCCTCGGCATCGGGGCCAACGGCCACATCGGCTTCAACGAACCGACGTCGTCGTTCGCGTCCCGCACGCGCATCAAGACCCTCGCGCCGTCCACGCGCGAGGCGAACGCCCGGTTCTTCGACTCCCCGGACCAGGTGCCGACGCACTGCATGACGCAGGGGCTCGGCACCATCCTCGAGGCCGGCGAGCTCGTGCTCGTCGCGCAGGGCTCGGCGAAGGCGGACGCCGTCGCCGCCGCGGTCGAGGGGCCGCTGTCGTCGTTCGTGCCCGGGTCGGCGCTGCAGCTGCACCAGCACGCGACCGTCGTCGTCGACGAGGAGGCCGCCGCCGGACTCCGGCTCGCGGACTACTACCGGTACACGTACGACAACAAGCCGGAGTGGCAGCGGTTCGAGTGACTCGGGGGCTCAGAGCGCCGTCGCGAGCCTGCTGAGCGCTTCGTCGAGGGTCTCGGCGGAGCAGCCGAAGTTCAGGCGCACGTGTCCTGCTCCCTGCCGGCCGAAGTCGAGCCCGCGTGACAGGGCGACCTCCGCCCGGTCCAGCAGGACCGCAGCGGGGTCGTCGCCGAACGGCAGTGCGCCGAGGTCGATCCAGGCGAGGTAGGACGCCTGCGGCTGCCGGTACCGTGCGCCGGGCAGCACCTCGTCGAGCCGTTCGGCCAGTGTCCGCCGGTTCACGGTCAGCTCGGTGAGCAGCGACGCGAGCCACGGCCCGCCCGCGCGGAACGCCGCCACGCTCGCGGTGTAGCCGAGGATCCCGGTGCGTTCGACGACCTCGGTCGGCATGCCGTCGAACCACGCCCGTGCTCGCTCCGACGCCCCGACCATGAGCGCGCACTTCGTCCCGGCGAGGTTCCACGCCTTGCTCGCGCTGGTCAGGGCGACGCCGAGGTCGGCGGCTTCCGGGCACGAGTCGAGGAACGGCGTGAAGACCGCGTCGGCGTGGGTCAGCGGCGCGTGGATCTCGTCGGACACCACCACGGCGTCGTACTCCGCGGCGAGGCGGCCCAGGGCGGCGAGCTCGTCCCGGGGGTGCACGAGGCCGAGGGGGTTGTGCGGGTTGCAGAGCAGGATCGTCCGGACGCCGTCCGCGAGGGCCGCGCGGACGCCGTCGAGGTCCATCCGCCAGTCGGCCGTGGTCGCGCCGGTGGTGTCAGCCGCTTCCTCCGCCGGCGGCAGCAGGGGAACCTCGGCCACGGTTCCGCCGGCCTCGGTCACGTAGTCCCAGAACGGCGGGTACACGGGCGGCATGATGACGACACGCTCGCCCGGTTCGATGATCCGTCGGAGCGTCTCCACCGCAGCGACCGACACGTCCGTGGTCGTCCGGACGAGGTCGGGGTCGACGCGCCACGACCACCGGTCGGCTGCGAAGTCGGCGAACGCCTCGGGCAGCGCTCGGCCGTGCCCCACGTAGCCGGTGTCGCCGTTCGTGACCGCCGCGACGAGCGCGTCCCGGACCGGTTCGGCGAGCACCGAGTCCATCTCGGCGACGAACATCGGCAGGACCTCCGGCGGGAAGGCCGTGTACTTCTCGCTCGTGCGGGTGCGGTGCGCGTCGAACGCGGAGACCATGACGCTCATGCAGTCATCCTCGCAGGGTGGGTGCCGCCGGGGTACGCGCAGGCGCCGGACGCTGCGAGCCGCCGCGCCCGACGCGCCTACCGTGGCGGTGTCATGGCTGCCGAACACCGCAAACCCGTCGAGCCCGATGCGGCTCCCACCGTCGCACACCACGCCGCCCACCACGCGGCGGCCGTCGAGACGCCCGCTGCGCCGTCGACCCCCACGTCCGCGCCTCCGGCCCGGTCGGCCGCGCCCGCGTCGCCCGCTGGTCGGGACGCCGGCGGCGACGACGACGGTGACCAGCCGGACCCGAACCGCTGGAAGGCCCTCGTCATCTGCTTGCTCGGCGGTGGCATCGTGCTCCTCGACGTGTCGATCGTCAACGTCGCGCTGCAGTCGATCTCGTCCGGCCTGCCCGGTGCCACCCCCGAGGCCGTGCAGTGGATCCTCTCCGGCTACGCCCTCGCGTTCGGTCTCCTGCTCGTGCCCGGCGGCCGACTCGGTGACGCCTCCGGCCGCCGACGCATGTTCGTCATCGGCGTCGGGCTGTTCACGCTCGCGAGCGCCCTCTGCGGCTTCGCACCGAACGGACTCGTGCTCGTGATCGCGCGGCTCGTGCAGGGCTTCGCGGGCGGCCTGCTCACCCCGCAGGTCACCGCCCTCATCCAGCAGCTGTTCCGCGGCAAGGAGCGGGGCACGGCCTTCGGGCTCTTCGGCGCCACCGTGGGCATCGCCACCGCGATCGGCCCCCTCGTCGGCGGTCTGCTCATCACGGCGTTCGGCACCGAGAACGGGTGGCGGTTCGTGTTCTTCGTGAACCTGCCAGTCGGGCTCGTCACGATCCTCCTGGCCTTCCGGTACCTCCCCGCGGCGGCGAAGGCCGAGCGTGGCCGGAAGCACGACTTCGACCCGGTCGGGATCGTGCTGCTCGGAGCCGCCGTGGTCGCGCTCCTGCTGCCGTTCGTGCAGTCCGAGGTGTGGAAGGGCAACGCGAAGTACTGGCTCGTGGTCGTCGCGGTCGTGTTCGCCGTGCTCTTCGTGCTGTGGGAGCGGCACTACGGCAAGAGCAAGGAGCCGGTCATCGACCTCGCCCTGTTCCGCCGCCGGTCGTTCTCGCTCGGCGTCGGTCTCGCGACGCTGTACTTCGCCGGGTTCACCCCGCTGTTCTTCGTCCTGACGCTGGCCCTCCAGTCCGGCCTCGGGTACTCCGCCCTGCTCGCCGGCCTGTCATCGGTGCCGTTCGCGATCGGGTCCGGCATCGCGTCGACGATCGGTGGCCGGATCGTGCACCGCTTCGGGCGGCAGCTCATCGTCGTCGGCACCGTCCTCGTGCTGCTCGGGCTCGGCGGTGTGATCTGGGTCGTCGCGAACCACTACCGCTCCGACCTCGGCTGGTGGCTCGTCGTGCCGCTGCTCGTCGCGGGTGTCGGGTCCGGCCTCACGATCTCCCCGAACCAGACCCTCACACTGTCCGAGGTGCCGGTCCAGCAGGGCGGCTCCGCCGGTGGTCTCATCCAGGTCGGCGCCCGCGTCGGCTCGGCCATCGGCATCGCGGCGGTCGGCAGTGTCTTCTACTCGGCACTCGCCAGTTCGAAGGGCGACTACGGGCAGGGGCTGCCGCTCGGCCTCGGGGTCGCGCTCGTGTTCGTCGCTGCCGCGCTCGTGGCGGGCATCGTGGACGTCGTCGTGGGGAAGGTGCGCGGGACCGCGGCGTCCGTCTGACGGTCAGGTCCGGAGCTCGGTCCGCACCGGCTTCAACCGCTCCGGGGCGTCCGTCGCCGGCGTCCACTCGCACGTGAACGTCCCGCGGTACCCGAAGAGGAACCCGAACACGCGGTTGTGCACCTCGAGGTCGACGTGGAACGCCGCGTCCTCGTCCGACCACCACTCGTGCAGGGTCGCCCGCCCGCTGAAGAGCATCGGGAAACGGAAGGCGATCGGCCCCTCGTAGAAGCGCTGCGCGTCGGACCGCAGGACGAGACCGCCGCGCTCGTCGACCGAGAGGTCGAGGTCCACCGCCAGGTGCTGGTGCGATCCGAGGTAGTCGAGCACCCGTCCGTCCACGAGCACCATCGTCGCGTCGAAGCGAGCGGTCCGTCCGGGCTTCGTCGTGTAGGTCCGCACGAACGTGACCGTCTCGCGGCCGTAGCGGTCACGGTACGGGTAGTTCTCGATCGTGAACGGCACGTCCGTCCCGACGTCGGGCACGAGGATGTTCCGCAGCCGCCCGATCTGCAGGAACGGCACGGTCCACCACGGTCCGCGACGGATCGACGCCATCACGCCGCGCCCCGTGCACGCCTCGGCCGCGTCGAGCCCGACGCCGAACCGGCGCTGCATCATGGGGTGGAGCCGCTGAAAGTCGGCACCGAGCGCCGCTTCGAACACGGAGGTCACGGGTCGCCTCCCGGGTCGGGGAGCGCTGCCAACGTGGCAGGCGCGTCGTGCAGGTGGTCGGCTCGTCGGGACCCGCCAGCGGGTGCACGGAGCGTCCTGGAGGCACGGGGCCGGCCCCGACGCCAGGGCTGCAGGACCGAGGTGAGCGGCCAAGCCTCCGGCTCGCCACCGCCCTCCAGCCAGAGGCGGAGCCGGTCGAAGCTCCAGGCGGTCGCCCACCCGAGGAACGGGCGGACGACGAGGTCGAGTGGACCCCAGCCGCTGTCGTAGTCGTAGCCGGTGATGAACCGCGTGCGGCCGTCGTCGGTGGGGACGTACCGCCAGTAGCCACGGCCGGAGCGGATCGGCGACAGCGGGTCCGGGGTCGAGAACCGGAGCGCGGAGGTCCTGGTGCCGTCGGGACGTCGGCGCTCGCCGATGCTCACACCGGTGCCGTGGACGTCGTGCACGGGGGACCGCCGGACGTAGGAGAACCGCACGGCGTCCTCGTCGGCGTCACGCTCGGGCAGGATCTCCGAGAACCGGACGTCCCACCGCACGTGCTGGGTCGGGTCCTGCGTCGCCGCCCACACCCGCTCGAGGTCGGCCGCGATCACGGTCTCGACGTAGATGCCCCGGTTCCCCACGGTGCGAGCATAACGACGCGCTGGTGCCCTCCGACTCCTCAGACGATCGCGCGCCCGGCTCCCCACACCCGTGTCACCTCGAGCGACGGCGTCAGCGCGACGAGGTCGGCGGCGTACCCGGGCGCGATCCGGCCGAGGTGGTCCCCGTGGCCGAGGGCACGCGCCGGCACCGTGGTGAGCGCCGCGACGGCCTCCGGCAGGGTCCGACCCGCGAGGCCGACAGCGTTCCGGAGCGCCTGGTCCTGCGTGAGCGTCGACCCGGCGATCGTGTCCGTCCCGGCGACGAGGGCGACCCCGTCCGCGACCGTCACACCGAGCGACCCGAGCGTGTACGAGCCGTCGGCAGCTCCGGCGGCACCCATCGCGTCGGTGATGAGCGCGACGCGATCCGGCGCCGACGACAGCAGCAAGGACGCCGAGGACGGGTGGACGTGGACCCCGTCGAGGATGAGTTCGAGCGTGACCCGGTCGTCGGCCACCGCGGCGGGGATCGGGCCCGGCGCACGGTGGTGGATGCCCGGCATCGCGTTGAACGCGTGCGTGAGCAGGGTCGCGCCCGCGTCGAACGCGGCGCTGGCCTGGTCGTACGAGCAGACCGTGTGGCCGACGGCGACGATGACACCCGCCGCGACGAACCGCTCGATCGCCGGCAGGGCTCCCGGGAGCTCGGGGGCGATCGTGACCTGCCGGACCACGCCCGATCCGGCCTCGAGCAGGGTGTCGACCGCTGCCGGCGTCGGGTCGATCAGGAAGTCGGGGTTGTGCGCGCCCTTGTTCTGCGGCGACAGGAACGGCCCCTCGAGGTGCACGCCGAGCACCAGGGGGTCGTCGGCCATCACCGAACGGACGTGGGCGAGCGAGGCCACGAGCGACGGCAGCGGGTTCGCGACGAGGGACAGGACCGACCGGGTCGTGCCGTGCGCCCGGTGCACCGCGAGTGCGGCTGCGAACGAGTCGTCCTCGTAGGCCGCGCCGCCACCGCCGTGCCCGTGCAGGTCCACGAACCCGGGCACCAGGACGGCGTCGCCGAGGTCGACGACCTCGTCCGCCGTCGGGGCCTCGGGGCCGGAGCCGACCGCGCGGATCACGGCTCCGTCGAGGAGGACCCAGCCGTCCGCCGTGGGGCCGGCTGCGTCGACGACGCGGGCCGACCGGACCAGTGTGCGCCGCGCCTCCAGGCCGGAACCGCCGACGGCGGGACCGCCGACGGCGGGACCGCCGACGGCGGGACCTGGGCCGCCGCCGCTCACCGCGCCTCCCGGCGGAACTGCACCACGCCCGAGACCGCAGCGACCACGACGAAGACGAGCCCCACGACCGGGTGCCCGATCGACACCCAGGCGGCGCCGGCGGCGACGACGAGCGCGACCTCGACGATCGTCTTGCCGACGATGTCCGTCTCGATCGGCGAGCGCGGCGAGCGGAAGAAGAACCAGACGACCGCGGCGAAGAGCGGTGCGCCGACGATGAAGAACACCGCCGGCAGCGGGTACGGCCAGGCGAGGTAGCCCCAGTACCCGAGCGAGAACAGCCCGAACCCGCACACGACCGCCCTGAGCACGTCCCAGGCTCCGGGCCTGCGCGGCTGGACGGCGTGCGGGTCGGGGGTCTCGGACCAGTCGACGGGGCTCTGCGGTACGGACACGGTTCCTACTTGAAGATGATGGTGCGGGCGCCGTCGAGGAGCACGCGGTCCTCGGCGATCCACCGGACGGCCTGGGTGAGCGTGCGGGACTCCTCGTCCTGCCCGATCGACACCAGCTCGGCGGGGTCCTTCGTGTGGTCGACCCGGACGACGTTCTGCTCGATGATCGGCCCCTCGTCGAGGTCGCTCGTGACGAAGTGCGCCGTCGCCCCGATGAGCTTCACGCCGCGTGCGTGCGCCTGCCGGTACGGGTTCGCGCCCTTGAAGCCGGGCAGGAACGAGTGGTGGATGTTCACCGCGCGGCCCTCGAGCGCGGCGCAGAGGCCGGGCGACAGGATCTGCATGTAGCGGGCGAGGACGACGAGCTCGATGTCGTGCTCGTCCACGGCCTCGAGGATCCGCTGCTCCATGTCGTGCTTGCTCTCCGCGTCGGTCACCGGGCGGTGCTCGAACGGCACGGAGTAGAACGACGCCAGCTCCTGCAGGTCGGCGTGGTTCGACAGCACGAGCGGCACCTCGATCGGGAGCTGTCCGCCACGCTGCCGGTAGAGCAGGTCGTTGAGGCAGTGCCCGGCCTTCGACACGAGGACGAGCGTGCGCAGCGGCCGGCCGACGACGTCGAGCTGGACGCGGGCGTCGTAGCGCTGGACGACGGGTGCGAGGGCTTCCTCGAAGGCCTCGCGGTCGACCGGCGCCATGACCTGGAGGCGCATGAAGAACGTGTTCGTGTCCGCGCTCGAGAACTGCTGCGACTCGGTGATGTTGCCCTGCGCGGCAACGACGGCTCCGGACACGGCGTGCACGATCCCGGGACGGTCGTCGCAGACGAGCGTGAGGGTCCAGTGCGTGGGCGTCGTCGCGGTGGTCGCGGGCGTCGGGTCGGTCACCGGATCAGGGTACCGGGCGCGCTGCCGCGCGCTGGTCGTGGTCGTGGACGTGGGCCGTTCCGGCGGGTCGCCCTGTGTCCCAGCGGTCGGCCTGGAGGCGCCGGTCGCCTCCGTCCGTCGGCCTGCGCTCGCGAGGCGGTTGCATCAGCGCCGGGGGCGCCGCCCGGGCTCAGTGTCGACGACGGGGCCGCCCCGGCGCACGACCGAAGACACGTCGAACCGCGAATCGACGCGGTTCGCTGCGTCTTTGGTCGTGCGGCGCCGGCGGCGCCCGCGTGCGCGCTGCGGCGTCGGCCGCGCCACCGGCTCGATCAGTGGGCCTGCGGACGGGCGAGCGCGCGGTCGGCGATCGTCAGGACGCTCGCGGCGACCGCGACGCCGACGATCACCCACGCGAGCACGTGCAGGTCGGGCGTCGTGGGAGCCGTCCCGAACACGCCGCCGATGAGCGAGGACGCGCCGATCGCGCCGATGTACACGCTCGTCCGCGAGAGCCCGGCCGCGGTGCCGATGTACTCCGCGGGGACGACCCGGTAGAGCGCCGCCTGGTTCGACACCGACGCGAAGGCCTGCGGGACGCCGAACAGCGCCGGCGTGAGCACGAGCAGGGCCACGGGCGAGCCGGCGTGGAGCAGGAGCAGGAGGAGGCCGCCGACGATCGGCACCACGGCAGCGGCGATGAGCGGACCACGGACGGCGGTCTTCCGCGCGACGAGGAAGGACGCGACCCCGGCGACGATCGCGGCCGGCAGCTGGATGTACCCGGCGGCGTCGCTCGAGTACCCGGCGACGTCCTGCACCCACTGCGAGAAGCCGTAGGTCATCGTGTACGCGAGCAGGTACACCAGGAACAGCCGCACGTACGTCCGTGACAGTGCGCCGTTCCGGGCGAGCAGCCGCACGTCGACGAACGGCTTCACGGCGCGCAGTTCCCACAGCACGAGCGCGACGAGCAGCACGACCGCGGTGCCGAGCAGCCACCAGAGCCCGGCGGAGACGTCCAGCAGGAAGACCAGGAGTGCCGACACCGTCCCGGTCATGAGGAGCAAGCCGACCGGGTCGAGTGCCTGCAGCACCGGCAGGTCGTCGTCGTTCTGCGGGCGGAGTCGGTCGGACGGCAGCCACAGCGCGGACACGACGATGCCGAACACGGCGAGCGGCACGTTGACGAGGAAGATCGCGTGCCAGCCGAAGGCCGCGATGAGCGCTCCGCCGAGCGGTGGCCCGGCGGCGGCGGACACGAGCGACGTGATCGAGAGTGCGCCGAGGACCAGCGGCGGCGTGGGCTTGCCGATCCGCGCCGAGTGCTGCCGGAGCGTCGTGAGCGCCGCCGGGTAGGCCGACGACGTGCCGATGCCGATGAGCACACGGGCCGTCACCGCGCCGCCGAAGCCGGTGAGGACCTCGGGCACGACCCCGGCGACGCCGACGATGACGAGGCCGGTGAGGAAGACCTTCTTCGGTCCGAACCGGTCGGCGAGCTTGCCCATGGTCGGCTGTGCGACGGCGCTCGCCAGGTAGAGCGCCGCGACGAGCCAGATCGCCTGCGCGGCACCGATCCCGAGGTCCCGGGAGATCGGCGCGAGCGCGACCGACACCATCGTGGTGTTGATCGGGTTGAGGAGCGGCCCGACGAGCACCGGGACGAGGAGCTTCGGGCCGAAGCCGCTGCCGCCGTGCTCCCCGGTCGGAGCGGGCGTGGGAATGGGTGCGGTCGCGGTCACGGCTCGACCAGCGGTTCGAGGATGCGGAGGGAGCGGGCGACCGTCTCGCGGTCCTCGGCGGACAGGGTCGCGAGGCGCTCGGCGAGCACGCGGCTCCGTGCCGACCAGGCGTCCTCGCGCGCGGCGGCACCGGCCGGGGTCGCGCGGACGAGTGTCCGACGCCCGTCCGTGGGGTCCTGGCGGCGCTCGACCAGCCCGAGGTCCACGAGTGCCTGGACGGTCGCTCCCATCGACTGCGGACGGACCCCCTCGGCCCGGGCCAGGTCGGCGACGGTGCTCTCGCCGTACCGGAGGAGTCGTCCGAGCGCCGCGGTCTGGGAGGCGGTCACCTCGTCGGACTTGCCCGTGAGCAGGGTCCGGCGGATGCGGCCGTGGATCGTCAGGAGCGCGCTGGCGAGGTCGGGTGCACCGTCGGCAGTCATACCGCAACGGTACTACTTCGACAGGAAAACTGGCAAGTCTTCCTGTCGATCAGGGCACGGCGTCCGTCGGGCTCGTGGCGTCCCCGACGAACGGCGAGAGGATCGCGGAGAGGGGTATCCCGTCGTCAGCGAACCACGAGTTGCTCGCGAGCACGACCGGGAACGCCTCGGCGAGCAGTGCCCGGCCGGTGCTCGTCAGGGTGATCCGCGACGGCCGTCCGCGTCCGCGCTCGGAGCCCCGGTCGAGCAGCCCGCGGTCCGCGAGTGCCCCGACGAGGGTGGTGGCGCTCTGTGGGCGGATGCCCACCGCGCGGGCCAGTTCCGCCTGGGTGAGCTGCTCACCGGCCGCCAGCTGCACGAGCGCCCCGAACTCGACGGGGCTGAGCCCCAGTGGCGCGAGCACGTCACCGAGGCGCCTGGCGAGCGTACGGGCAGCGCGGATCACCGTCCACGCGGCGATCGCGTCGACGTCGTCGCGCGTTGCTGAGAACTCCCGGGACACGACTCCAGGCTACCGGCGTACCGTTCAGTATCAGGAAACTGATACCACGGAGGACCATGATGCAGCACAACGACCGCGTCATCGCCGTGACCGGGGCCACGGGGGACGTCGGCGGTCAGACCGTCGAGCGGCTCCTCGGCGCGGGAGCCCGCGTCCGGGCGATCGTGCGCCGCCCGGAACAGATGGACACGTTCACCTCACAGGGCGCCGACGCGCGCCTCGCCGACCTCGGTGACCGCGCGGCCGTTACCGCGGCGCTCGACGGGGTCGACCAGCTCTTCCTCGTCACGGCCGCGACGCCACGGCAGGCCGAGCACGGGCGGACCGCCGTCGACGCAGCCCGCGCGGCCGGTGTCCGCGCGGTCGTCCACCTGTCCGGCGGTGACGCGGCCGAGCACTCGCCGATGCCGTGGGCCGCCGCCATCTGGCAGGTGGACGAGGCCGTCCGGGCGAGTGGGCTCGAGCGGACGATCCTCCATCCGTCCGGGTTCATGACGAACCTCGTGGCGTCCGGGCCGGTGATCCGGCGGGGGATCTTCCCGCAGACGATGGGCCGCGGCGTCATCGGGTGGATCGACACGGCCGACATCGCCGCCGTCGCCGCGACCGTCCTGCTCCGTGGGGAGCACAGCGGTGCCGAGCCCGTGCTCACCGGCCCCGAACTCCTCGACGGCCGTGGTGTCGCACGCGGGCTCGCAGCCGGGCTCGGGCGCCCGGTCCGCTACCTCCACCTGCCGAGCCGGGTGTTCCGGACCGTGCTCCGCGCGAGCGGGGTCGACGCCTGGCAGGCCGAGGGCCTCCGCCAGCAGTTCGGTCGGGTCGCGCGACGGGGCCTCGACGGCGTGGACGCGTTCACCGACGAAGTCGAGCGCATCACCGGGGAGCCTCCCCACTCGCTCGCGGACTGGGCTCGCCGGCACCGCGACGAACTGCTCGGTCCCCGTGCCGCTGCCTGAGGCTCACGGAGCGGTGATCGTGCCGACCAGGTGCTCCTGCACGTACCCGACCCAGTCGTAGACGTCCCGCAGGCCGACCCCTGCCTCCGCGCGGTACGACGCCTCCTCGCTCGCGGCGTCCGTGATGCCGAGGCGCTCCGCGATCGTCAGCCGCAGGTCCGTGAGGCACCGCAACCACGCCTGCTCGTCCTCGGCGGAGAACCCGCCGTCACGCACCCCGGTCAGCCACTCGTGCACGACCGCCGCGTTCGACGTCTTCTGCGTCAGCAGGTCGGACTGCGTCCACCGGCGGAACTCGGCGCTCGCCGCGTCGTCGTCCGGGTACGCGTCGGGGAACATGCGCGTGGCCACGGGATCCGTGGACAGGTCGCCCGCGAGCACCTGCTGGAGCTGCTCGGTCAGCGACGTCAGGACGTCGCGCTCGCCGGAGGACAGGCCGAGGTGCACGCCGTCGGCACGGCGGACGAAGGGGATCACGGGGTCGGCGCCCGGTCGACCGTCGCCTGCAGGCCGTACCCGTGCATCGCCTCGACGTGGGCCTCCATCGCCTCACGCGCCCCGGTCGCCACGATCGCCCGCCCGTCGTCGTTCACCTGGTGCATGAGCCGCTCCGCCTTCGCCCGCCCGAAGCCGAAGTAGGACTGGAAGACGTAGGTGACGTACGACATCAGGTTGACCGGGTCGTCCCAGACCACGGTCACCCAGGGCGTGTCGGAGCGGGTCGTCGTCCGCTCGTCGACGTCGGGGCTGAGCAGGGTCATGCCACCAGGGTGACACGAACCGGTGCGCTCGGTACGATCGGGGGGTCGCGACTGGCGTTGGATGGGTCACCATCGGGGAGCGACACCTGACACGGTGCGCGGCCGTACGCCTGGGCCGCGCCCACCGGTCCACCTCGTCGTGCGTGTGCGCGACGGAACAGACAACGAGGAGTCCCGTGTCCATCACCGATCTGACGCCTGCCGCCGTGCAGTCGACCTTCAACGCCCCGCTCGCCGAGGTCGACCCCGAGATCGCAGCCGTCCTGCAGAACGAGCTCGGCCGTCAGCGCGACACCCTCGAGATGATCGCGTCCGAGAACTTCGTGCCGCGCGCCGTCCTCGAGTCGCAGGGCTCCGTCCTCACGAACAAGTACGCCGAGGGCTACCCGGGCAAGCGCTACTACGGCGGCTGCGAGTTCGTCGACGTCGCCGAGCAGCTCGCCATCGACCGGGCGAAGGCCCTCTTCGGCGCCGCCTACGCGAACGTCCAGCCGCACTCCGGCGCGAGCGCGAACGCCGCGGTCCTGCACGCCATCGCGTCCGCCGGCGACACCATCCTGGGCCTCGAGCTCGCCCACGGCGGCCACCTGACCCACGGCATGAAGCTCAACTTCTCCGGCCGCATCTACAACGCCGTGTCCTACGGCGTCGACCCGGAGACCTTCGAGGTCGACTACGACGACATCCGCGCGAAGGCGATCGAGCACCAGCCCAAGGTCCTCATCGCCGGCTGGTCGGCGTACCCGCGCCAGCTCGACTTCGCGAAGTTCCGCGAGATCGCGGACGAGGTCGGCGCGACGCTCTGGGTGGACATGGCGCACTTCGCCGGGCTCGTCGCCGCGGGCCTGCACCCGTCGCCGCTGCCGCACGCCCACGTCGTGTCCTCGACCGTGCACAAGACCCTCGCCGGTCCGCGCTCGGGCATCATCCTGTCCAACGAGGAGTCGCTCTTCAAGAAGCTGAACTCCGCGGTCTTCCCGGGGCAGCAGGGCGGCCCGCTCATGCACGTGATCGCCGCCAAGGCCACCGCGTTCCTCCTCGCCGGCCAGCCGGAGTTCAAGGACCGCCAGGAGCGCACGCTCCGCGGTGCTCGTCTGCTGGCGGACCGCCTCACGCAGGCCGATGCGAAGGCCGCCGGCATCGACGTCCTCACGGGCGGCACCGACGTGCACCTGGTGCTCGTCGACCTCCGCGAGTCCGAGGTCGACGGCAAGCAGGCCGAGGACCTCCTGCACCAGGTCGGCATCACCGTGAACCGCAACTCCGTGCCGTTCGACCCGCGCCCGCCGATGGTCACCTCCGGTGTCCGAATCGGCACCCCGGCGCTGGCGACCCGTGGCTTCGGCGACGCCGAGTTCACCGAGGTCGCCGACATCATCGCGCTGACGCTCATGCCGAACCCGGACATCGAGGCGCTCTCGGCCCGGGTGAAGGCGCTGGCCGACGCGTTCCCGCTCTACGCGTGAGCGCCGCCGTGGCCGATCTGCCGCGGGCGCTCTGGGACGGTGAGGGCTCTGCCGTCCGCATCGACGGCACCGCCCTCGCCGCCCGCACCCTCGACGACCTGAAGCTCCGCATCGACCGTCTGCACGACCACGGGTTCCGGCCCGGCCTCGGCACGATCATGGTCGGGCAGAACCCGGGCTCGGTGTCCTACGTCGCCGGCAAGCACAAGGACTCGGCGCAGATCGGGCTCGACTCGGTCCGCATCGACCTGCCCGAGACGGCGAGTGCCGCCGACATCCGCGCGGCGATCCTGCAGATGAACGACGACCCCCGGGTCACGGCGTTCATCGTGCAGCTCCCGCTGCCGCAGGGCATCGACCCGATCCCGATGCTCGAGCTGATGAACCCGGCCAAGGACGCCGACGGCCTGCACCCGACCAACCTCGGCGAGCTCGTCCTCGCCGTCCCCGGTGGTGCGGGCACGATCGACGCCCCGCTGCCGTGCACCCCGCGCGGGATCGTCGCGATGCTCGAGGCGTACGAGGTCCCGATCCGGGGCCAGCACGTCACGATCATCGGGCAGGGGCTCACGGTCGGTCGGCCGCTCGGTCTGCTCCTCACGCGGCTCGAGGCCACCGCCACCCTGACGCACTCGCTCACCGAGGACGTCGCAGCCGAGTGCCGCCGTGCCGACATCATCGTCGCCGCGGCCGGTGTGGCGGGGCTCGTCCAGCCGGGCTGGGTCAAGCCCGGTGCGGCGGTCATCGACGTCGGCATCAGCCGCATCGTCGACGAGGAGACCGGCAAGGCGAAGCTCCGCGGTGACGTCGACCCTGCGGTCGCGTCGGTCGCGGGGTTCCTGTCGCCGACGCCGGGCGGCGTCGGGCCGATGACCCGCGCGATGCTCATGAAGAACGTCGTCGAGGCAGCCGAGCGTCACCTGCGCTGAGCGCGCCGGCCGGTTCGGCCGGTCGGTGCTGCCGGTCGCCTCCGCGAAAGCAGCAGATCACCGTGGCCCGGCCACGGCGATCTGTCGCTTCCGCGTTCCGATCGCGCTCGGCCCCGGGCTGGAGGCACGGATCACCTCCGCCGAGTCACCTGCGCGGTGCTACGGTCACCCCATGGGGGATCAAGCGACGCTGACCGAGCCGGTGCTGCGAGCGCGCCCCGAGCCGTCGCAGCTCACGAAGGACGCCCGGTGGATGGTGCTGATCGTGCTGCTCGCGCTCGTCGTGCAGCACTTCGGTGCGACCTGGTCGACCGGGTTCTCGCACGCCGGCACGCAGACGACGATCACGAGCAGCCCGTGGGTCGGGTGGACGCTCACCACGATCGGGTTCGCGGTCGTCGGCTTCGTCGTGGCGATCGCGCGCCGCGGAGCCGTCCGCTTCGACGAGCACACCGTCATGGGACTCGCGCTGGCCGTTGTCGTCGGCACTACCGTGCTCGTGTGGCTGCTGATCCCGGTCGAGATGACCTGGGTGCAGTGGGCCGTCGCGCACGGCAACCCGCACCCGTTCGTGATCGGGAACGTGCAGGTCGTGTCCCGCTACGCCGACTACGCGCGCTGACGCGGCTGCCGCCGCACAGCCAAAGGCACTTCGAACCACGGATCCCCGTGGTTCGAAGCGCCTTTGGTTGTGCGAACGCGAAACGCGCCGCGCGCGGCGGCCGGCGCGCGTCAGTCGCGCCGGGCGCCCTGCGCCGCGTGCACGGTGAACACGGTCGGCTCGCGGTACCCGGCCGCCGCGAAGGCGGACGTGACCGCGTCCGCGATCGCGCCACGGGCCTCCCGGTCGACCAGCGCGATCGCCGCACCGCCGAAGCCGCCACCGGTCATGCGGGCGCCCACGGCGCCGTGCTCCATCGCGGTCGCCACGGCGAGGTCGAGCTCGGGAACCGAGATCTCGAAGTCGTCGCGCATGGACTCGTGCGACGCCACGAGCAGCGCACCGATCGCCCGCGGGCCGTCCTCGCGGAGGGTACGCACCGTGTCGAGGACCCGCTGGTCCTCGGTCACGACGTGCCGGACGCGGCGGAAGGTCTCGTCGTCCAGCAGGTCCTGGGCACGGGGTAGGTCGTCCACCGACAGGTCGCGGAGCGCCTCGACGCCCATCACCGCCGCGCCGTGCTCGCACGAGTCGCGACGGGCCTTGTAGCCACCGGTCGCGTGGGCGTGCTCGACGCGGGTGTCGACGACGAGGACCTCGAGCCCGTTCGCCTCGAGCGCCAGGTCGACCACCGCGGTGTCGAGCGTCCGGCAGTCGAGGAAGACCACGGCGTCCTGCTCGCCGAGGAGCGACGCGGACTGGTCCATGATCCCGGTGGGGGCGCCCACGGCGTGGTTCTCGGAGTACTGGCCGACGCGGGCGAGCGTTTTGCGGTCGAGTCCGAGCTCCCAGAGGTCGTTGAAGGCGAGCGCGACGCCGCACTCGATGGCCGCACTCGACGACAGGCCTGCGCCGACCGGGACGTCCGACTCGATGAAGACGTCGAACCCGCGCTTGTTCGACAGGTCCGCGCCGGCCTGCTCCCGGAGCGCCCAGGCGATGCCGAACACGTAGGCCGACCAGCCGTCCATGCGGTCGGGTGCGAGCTCGTCGAGGGCCAGTTCGACCACCGACGAGGGGTCGAACGCTGATGCGACCCGGAGCGCGCGGTCGTCCCGCTGCCCGATCGAGGCGACGGTGCGCCGGTCGATGGCGAAGGGCAGCACGTACCCGTCGTTGTAGTCGGTGTGCTCGCCGATGAGGTTGACCCGGCCGGGCGCGGAGTACCGCACGGTCGGCTCGTACCCGTAGACCTGCTGGAACGTCATGCGCGTTCGATCCCTCCTCGGATGAACTCGGCCGCCTTCTCGGGCACGAGGTCCCCGATCCAGGCGCCCATGGCGGCCTCACTGCCGGCCAGGAACTTGAGCTTGTCCGCCGCGCGGCGCGGGGACGTGATCTGCAGCATGAGCCGCACGGTGTCGCGACCGGTGTGCACCGGGGCCTGGTGCCAGGCGGCGATGTACGGCGACGGGTCACCGTAGAGCTCGTCGATCCCCCGCGTCAGCCGGAGGTGCATGTGCGCCAGCTCGTCCTTCTCGGCGTCGGTGAGCCCGGCGAAGTCGGGCACGTGGCGGTGCGGCAGCATGTGGATCTCGATCGGCCAGCGCGCGGCGAACGGCACGAAGGCGGTGAAGTGCTCGCCGGCGAGGACGACCCGGTCGGACGCCCGCTCGTTCGCGAGGTGCTGCTCGAACAGGTCCGGCCCGAAGCGCTCGATCGAGGCCAGGAGTCGCTGGGTGCGCGGCGCGACGTACGGGTACGCGTAGATCTGCCCGTGCGGGTGGTGCAGCGTGACGCCGATGGCCTCGCCCCGGTTCTCGAACGGGAACACCTGCTGGATGCCGGGCAGCTCGGACAGTGCTGCGGTGCGGTCCGCCCACGCCTCGACCACGGTGCGGGCACGCGACTCGGAGATCGACGCGAAGGAACCCTCGGTGGCGGGGGAGAAGCACACGACCTCGCAGCGTCCGACGCTGCGGAACTGGCGGTTGAGTCCGACCTCGGTCAGGGCGTCGAGCGACGGCGGGGCGTCCTCGGCGCCGTCCGGTCCGGCGAGCATCGGCCCGAACGACGGCGAACGGTTCTCGAACACCGCGACGTCGTACACGCTCGGGATCTCGGACGGGTTCGCCGGGCTCTGCGGCGCCAGCGGGTCCTGGTCGGCCGGCGGCAGGAACACCCGGTTCTGCCGGCTCGCCGCGATCGACACCCACTCGCCCGTGAGGACGTCCTGACGCATCCGGGCCGTGTCCGGCCGGGGGTCGAGGACGCGCTGGTCGATGCTCCGCTCGGCGGGCAGGGTCGAGTCGGCGTCGTCGAAGTAGAAGAGGTCGCGGCCGTCCGCGAGCTTCGTCGCGCGCTTGGTGATCACCGGAGCAGCCTAGCGTGATCCGAAGTGTTGCGAAAGCAGACGGAAGCGGACGAAACTGAGCACGTGACCGACGACGACCTCTTCCTCGACGGCGCGCTCCCGGCGCCCCTCCGACAGGACCGCATCGTCGCCATCGTCGAGGGGGCACCCGGGCTCGTCCGGACGGCCGCCCTGGCAGCGGCCCTCGGCACGAGCGAGGTGACGGTCCGACAGGACCTCGCCACCCTCGACCTGGAGGCACGGATCCGGCGGGTGCACGGCGGTGCGGTCCGCCTCGTGGCCGGTTCGGGCGAGCGCCCGCTCGAGGAGACCGCGGTCGAGCACCAGGTCGCGAAGGCAGCGATCGGCCGTGCCGCGGCCGCGCTCGTGCGCTCCGGCGAGTGCGTCGTGCTCGACGTCGGCACCACACCCGCAGCGGTGGCGTCCGCCCTGGTGGCGCGGACGGACCTGGTCGACGTGACCGTGGTGACGAACTCCCTCACCACGGCACTCGCCCTCGAACCCGCCGTCCCGCGCTTCACCGTCATCGTCACCGGCGGGACGCTCCGACCACTGCAGCACTCGCTCGTCGCACCGTTCAACAACACCGTGGTCCCGATGATCGCCGCCGACGTCGCGTTCCTCGGCGGCACGGGCGTCGACGTCGCGCACGGCCTGACGAACGTCAACCTCCCCGAGACCGAGACCAAGCGGATGCTCGCCGCGACGGCACGGCGTACGGTCGTGGTCGCGGACGGGTCGAAGTTCGGCCGGGCCCACATCGGGGTCGTCCGTGCGCTCGAGGACGTCGACGTCGTCGTGACCGCCGAGGCCCCGGCGGACCTGGTCGACGCCGTGCGCGCGGCCGGGGTCGAGGTCGTCGTCGCCGACGAGCGCTGAAGCACCGCAGTACGGGTTCCACCCGCGTTCCCAGGAAGGACCAGCCCGCCATGACCGCAGCAGCCCCCACCGGAGGCCAGTACCACCTCCGCCACGCCGGACCGGACGGCGTCGTCGAGGCCGTCGTGACCGAGGTCGCCGCGGGCATCCGCGAGCTCCGCGTCGCCGGGTTCGACCTCACCGAACCGTTCGGTGTGGACCAGGCCCCGCCGGGAGCCGACGGCATCGTGCTCGTGCCGTGGCCGAACCGGGTCGCCGGCGGTCGGTGGGAACTCGACGGCGCCGTCCAGCAGCTCGACGTCTCCGAGCCGAAGTACGGCAACGCCTCGCACGGGCTGCTCCGCTTCGCGCCGTACCGGACCGTGACGCAGACGGAGTCGTCGATCGAGCAGGAGGCCACGATCCACCCGCAGCACGGCTGGCCGTTCACCCTCGAGACCCGCGTGCACCACGAGCTCGTCGACGACGGCATCCGCGTCACCCACACGATCACGAACCGCTCCGTCGTCCAGGCGCCCTTCGCCGTCGGCGCGCACCCGTACCTCCGCGCCGGCGACACCCCCGCCGAGGACCTCGTCGTGACGCTCGACGCCGCCACGGCCTTCTCGACGAACGAGCAGAAGGTGCCCGACGGGTCGTTCGACGTCACCGGCACCGACTCCGACCTCCGCGCCGGGCGTCGTGCGGGCGACTCGGACCTCGACACCGCCTACACGGACATCGCGGCCGACGAGCACGGCGTCCGGCGCACGACGCTGCACGGCCCGGAGGGCGACGGCGTCGAGCTCTGGCAGGACGAGTCGTTCCCGTACGTGCAGGTGTTCACTTCCCGGACGTTCCCCCGGGGCGACGGCACCGGGCTCGCGGTGGCGGTCGAGCCGATGACCGCGCCGGCGAACGCCCTGAACTCGGGCGAAGGCCTGCGCTGGCTCGAGCCCGACGAGACGTGGACCGGTACCTGGGGCATCCGCCGCGTCTGGTCCTGAGCCGCACAGCGACGGGTTCGGTGACCCGCGGCCCGAGTCTCGGCCCCGCGGACAGTTTCGCGGCCACCGAGTCGCGAAAGTGTCCGCCGACCCGAGTCTCGCGAGGAGCGATCAAGCGCGACGGTCACCGCACACGACGAAGGCCGCCCCGAACGGGGCGGCCTTCGCGTGTTCTGCGGCAGGTCAGGCGCGGCGCATGCGGAGCGCCTCGACCGCGAGGGCCTCGGTGCCGTACCGGCCGACCTCCTGCGCCCAGGCTGGGTCGTCGCCGCGGAGGGCGATGTACTCGGACCGCTGTCGGCACACGTAGCCGAGGACGGTGGTGGCGTTGGCGACCTCGACGAAGTCCTCGCGGATGTGGCGCGTCGACACCTTCGCGTTGCGGCGGAGCGTGTCGAGGAGCAGTTCGTCGCTCATGGTCGTGTGGGTGGCTGCTGCGAGCTCGACGATGCGGCGCGCGCCGTCGGCGCTGGTGTGCGTGGCTTCGATGGGCTCGATCACGGTGTACCCCGTTCGTTCGCTGGCGGTGCTGTCGTGCAGGACCCGGTGCTCGGATCCGGGAACGACACTATCGGCGCCCACCCAACAGCCTGCTGAACGCGGACCGAACAGCGCCGTGGAACGGACAAGAGTCAGCTGTGGAGGGTTTGTACCCCGATCGTTTCTGAGGTGGGCCCCGTGGGGCTCGAACCCACGACCCTCGGATGAAAAGCCGGAGTCCGGGAAGCTGTGGGCCCCGTGGGGCTCGAACCCACGACCCTCGGATTAAAAGTCCGGTGCTCTACCAACTGAGCTAGAGGCCCTCACCCGCAAGGCTAGCGGGTGAGGGCCTCCAGTCGAGAAACGAGCGCGTCAGCTCCGACGTCCGGTCAACGTCCGCAGCAGCCACATGACGAGCGCGATGACGAGCAGCACGATGCCGACCCACAGCAGGAACTTCAGGCTGGCGGCGAAGCCACCGACGAACAGCAGGATGACCGCGATCACGGCCAGGATGATGAGCAGGGCGTTCATGAGGGTCCTCTCCTTCACGTCCGGGAGGGGTGCCTCCCTGCCGGGACACGGTACGCGCGAGCGGCCCGTTGCGTTCTCGGCGAACGGGGGACGTGCTGCGTCGGTGGCCGCGCCTACACTGTCGCGGTGCCTCGCGATCACCACCGTCCCGTCCACTTCACCGATGCCGAGTTCGCCGCGATCCAGGGCGGGGAGGACCCGGCGGTGGTGAACCGTGTCGCGCACGAGACCGCGAACGCCCTGCTGCACCGCGTGCGCCAGGACCCGGACCCGGCGGTCGTGGAGCGCCTCGTGACCTACACGGACGTGCACGGCATCGACGCGATCGCGGAGCTCTGGGCGCGGGTGGGGGCGCACACGCTGCCGGGGGCGCTCTGGCGGATCTACCTCGTGCGGACGGTCATCCGTCAGGCGCCGGAGGAGATCGCGTACCTCTTCGCGCGCGGCACGGAACGGATCGGCACGATCGACCAGGCGGTCGCCGGTGCCGAGCAGCCGACGGGGCCCGCGGAGATCCTGACCCTCGCGGACCGCATCCTGCACGGCCTGTACACCGGCGACCTCGCGGTGGCGCTCGACCGCGGCGCTGCGTTCTGCCGGCTCACGGCGGCCGGTGCGACGGCGGTGGCGGACGAGTCCGACCTCACCGCGGCGGACCGCGCGAGCGAGCTGACGACCCGGGCGCTCCGGCTCACCGAGCTCGCGGCCGACCTGACGGAGGCGGCGGCGCTCTGGCGCCGCGACAGCCTCGACTGACCAGCCGACCGCCGGACGCGACCCGCACGGACGCCGCGATCCGTGCCTCCCGGCAGGAACGCACCAGCCGGTAGCGGCCAGCCGGCGGCAGAAGCCGACGGACGAACGCCGACAGGCAGAGTGAAGCCGAGCCGCAGAAGCGCCTCTCGGCGCGAGGCCGCTCGAAGCGGCGATATTTGGAGCCCGGGGCTTGCTGCGGCCCGGCGACGACCACTCTACGAAACGACCCCTGGACGCGTCGAATCCGTTCTCGCAGGGAGGACACGGAACCCTCCGGGCGTGCCCGCGAAGGTGCCCGAGCAGTCCTCCAATCCGACCGGACGAGGGCACCGAATCATCACCGTGGCGAGGCCCTGACCTCACCACGGCGAGGGGTCCCGCGCGACCCGGTCCGACACCATTCGGTCAATTCCCTGCGGATCACGCGGGCCCCTCGCTCAGAACGAGCACCACCACACCCGAACAGCTGCGTGAGTCCTGGACACCCGCAGCGCCCCACGCACAGAGAGGGGGGAAACCTGCGATGCTTGCACTCGTGGAACGCGACACGAAGCGCTGGGGCTCTGCGGAGCCGGCGCCGCCGTCGCCCGATGAACTCCTCACCAGGGTTGCGAACGGCGACCAGGCGGCCTTCTCCGACCTGTACGACGAACTGTCCGGGCGGGTGCTCGGCCTCGTGACGCGGCTGCTGAAGGACCGTGCGCAGTCCGAAGAGGTCACGCAGGAGGTCTTCCTCGAGGTCTGGCAGCAGGCCACACGGTTCGACCAGGTGCGGGGCTCCGCGGCGAGCTGGGTGCTCACGATGGCACACCGCCGAGCGGTCGACCGGATCCGGGCATCGCAGGCCTCGCACGACCGCGACACCCGCATCGGCATCCGCGACTTCGAGGCCGGGTTCGACCAGGTGTCCGAGTCGGTGGAGATCCGCATCGAGCACGAGCGGGTGAGCCGAGCGTTGGCGAAGCTCACCGAGTTCCAGCGCCAGGCGGTGCAGCTCGCGTACTACGGAGGCTTCTCGCACAGCGAGATGGCCGAACAACTGGGTGTCCCGATCGGCACCGTGAAGACCCGTCTCCGTGACGGGATGATCCGACTCCGAGACGAGATGGGGGTGACCTCATGACCGAACGACACGACGACCCGTCCACGCTGACCGGCTCGTACGCCCTCGACGCGCTGTCCGACGACGAGCGCACCCAGGTGGAGGTCGCCCTCGCGTCCTCTCCCGAACTCCGGTCCGAGACCGACTCGCTGCGCGAGACCGCGCTGCAGCTCGCGTACTCGACCGCCCCGATCGAGCCGCCGGCGTCACTCAAGGCGTCGCTCATGGCACAGATCCAGAACACGCCGCAGGCGGCTCCGCTGGCTCCTGCTGCTTCCGTTCCTGCGGCGTCCGCCGCTGCGCCGTCCGATCCTGCGTCGTCCGCCGCCGGCCTGGAGGCGCGACCCGCCTCCGCCCCGTCGCCCGCGTCCGCCTCGGTGTCGGGTCCGGCGGAGACCGCGGCTCGCCGCCGGTGGTTCCAGCGTCCGGCAGCCGCCCTGTCCGCCGCTGCCGCCGTCGCGGTGGTGTTCCTCGGCGTCGGACTCGGCGTCGGCGGTGTGCTGAACCCGGGCGACGAGTCGCGGCCGGTGACCTCGCAGAGCGCGAGCGTGCTCGACGGGATCTACGCGGCGTCCGACTTCCAGCGGAGCTCGACTCCCGTGCAGGGCGGCGGGACGGCCACGGTCGTCTGGTCGCAGGACCTCGGCAAGTCGGCGGTCATCCTCGACGGCGTCGAAGCCGCACCGAAGGGCAAGACCTACGAGCTCTGGTACATCGACTCGAAGGCTGCGGGCGGAGCGATCACGTCCGCCGGGCTGATGGACCAGTACGCCGACGGGGTGCACTCCGCGGTGCTGTCCGGCAAGGTCCGGGACGGCGTCACGGTGGGCATCACGGTCGAGCCGGCCGGTGGGTCGAAGCAGCCGACGACGACCCCGATCGCCGCGGTCCCGCTCGACGCGTAGCGGGCTCCCTCTCCCTCCCCGCGCGGAAGGCGCGCGTCCCGACGAAGCACGTGTCGATCGACACGTGCTTCGTCGTCCCGTGTACGCGCATGGGCTGCCGCGTCGTGACTGCGACGATCCACTCGTCGATCGACGGGTGTTTCGTCGATCCCTGCACGCGCACGGAGCCGGCCGACCCGTGCCAGGTCCGGCACTGCGGGCCGGGGCGACCACCGGCCGGACCCACGCGGGCGCGTCGGACGCGACCCGTGCCTCCCGGCCGCCCCTCCTGACCGCAGCGCGGCGTCCGGACCACAGCGCGCCGGCCGCCCACGGCGGGACGGCGACTGCGCGACCAGGGCAGCGCCCCGGAACGCCGACGGCCCCGCCGGACCGAGGTCCGACGGGGCCGAGCGCGCACGACGCGAACGGTGCGCGGCCGCGTCAGCGGATCATCCGAAGCGGCCGGAGACGTAGTCCTCGGTGGCCTGGACGGAGGGGTTCGAGAAGATCGTCGCGGTGTCGTCGTACTCGATGAGCTTGCCGGGGTGACCGGTGCCGGCGATGTTGAAGAACGCCGTCTTGTCCGACACCCGCGAGGCCTGCTGCATGTTGTGGGTCACGATGACGATCGTGTACTCCTTCTTCAGCTCCTCGATGAGGTCCTCGATGGCGAGGGTCGAGATCGGGTCGAGGGCCGAGCAGGGCTCGTCCATGAGGAGCACGTCGGGCTGCACCGCGATCGCCCGGGCGATGCAGAGTCGCTGCTGCTGCCCGCCCGACAGGCCCATGCCGGGCTTCTCGAGACGGTCCTTGACCTCGTTCCAGAGGTTCGCGCCCTGCAGGGAGCGCTCGACGATGTCGTCGGCCTCGGACTTCGAGATGCGCTTGTTGTTGAGCTTCACCCCGGCGAGCACGTTGTCCTTGATCGACATCGTGGGGAACGGGTTCGGGCGCTGGAACACCATGCCGACCTGGCGACGGACGAGCACCGGGTCGACGCCCGCGCCGTAGAGGTCGTCGCCGTCGACCTTGACCGAGCCCTCGACCCAGGCGCCGGGGATGACCTCGTGCATGCGGTTCAGGGTGCGGAGGAACGTGGACTTGCCGCAGCCGGACGGGCCGATGAACGCGGTCACGGTGCGGGGTTCGATCGTGATGTCGACACCCTCGACCGCCTTGAACTTCGAGTAGTAGACGTTGAGGCCGTCGACCTCGATGCGCTTGGACACAGTGGACCTTCCGGGGGCTAGCGGGGGAGCTTGGGGGCGAAGAGGCGGGTGATGAAGCGCGCGAGGAGGTTGAGCGCCATCACGATGAGGATGAGGAGCAGCGCGGCCGTCCACGCCCGGTCGACGAACGGGACCGGGTTGGCGCCCTGCTGCGAGTACTGCGTGTACGCGAAGACCGGCAGGGTCATCATCGGGTCCTTGAACAGGTCGTAGTTCATGCTCGCGGTGAACCCGGCGGTGACCAGCAGCGGCGCGGTCTCGCCGATGACGCGGGCGATCGAGAGCATGACACCGGTCGTGATGCCGGCGAGCGAGGTGGGGAGCACGACCTTCACGATCGTCAGCCACTTCGGCACGCCGAGCGCGTACGAGGCCTCGCGGAGCTCCATCGGGACGATCTTCAGGACCTCCTCGGTGGAGCGCACGACGATCGGGATCATCAGTACGCTCAGGGCGATCGAGCCGACCAGGCCGAAGCGGGCACCCGGGCCGAGGAAGAGCGCGAAGAGCGAGTAGGCGAAGAGGCCGGCGACGATCGACGGGATGCCCGTCATGACGTCGACGAAGAACGTGATGCCCTTCGCGAGCGCGCCCTTGCCGTACTCGACGAGGTAGATCGAGGTGAGCAGGCCGATCGGCACCGAGATGAGCGCCGCGAACAGCGTGATCTCGAGCGTGCCGACGAGGGCGTGGACCGCGCCGCCACCCTCGGAGATGACGCCGCGCATCGAGTACGAGAAGAATTGCGCGTCGAACCGCGCGAGGCCGTCGGCGAGGACGGTCCAGAGGAGCGACACGAGCGGCAGGACGGCGATCACGAACGCGGTGACGACCAGGGAGGTCACCAGGCGGTCGACGGCCTTGCGCCCGCCCTCGACGATGCGGGACACGACGACGATGAGGACGTCGAACAGGACCGTGCCGAGGAACAGCGCCGCGACGACGTTGAAGTCCTTGACCGCACCGCCGGCGTTGAGCAGCGCGAACACGGCGATCAGGGCGACCCACGAGCCGATGAGGAGCAGCCACGGCACCGACTTGTGCAGCTTGCCGTTGGCGTAGACGTTGCCGGCCATGCCGGACTGACGGAGGGCGAGGGACATCGGGTCGTACCTCTCAGCTCACTCGCTTGCGGACGATGTACCGCGCGAGCATGTTGATGACCAGGGTGATGACGAAGAGGACCAGACCGGACGCGACGAGGGCGTTCAGCGCGGTGCCGGAGGCCTCGGCGAACTGGAGCGCGATGTTCGCGGCGATCGTCGACGGGTTGAGCGAGGTGAGCACCTGCAGCGTGACGTTCGTCGACACCGACAGGACGAGCGCGACGGCCATCGTCTCGCCGAGGGCACGTCCGAGGCCGAGCATGATCGCGGACACGATGCCCGACTTCGCGAACGGCAGGACCGACAGGCGGATCATCTCCCAGCGGGTGGCGCCGAGGGCGAGCGCTGCCTCTTCGTTGAGGGTCGGTGCCTGCAGGAAGATCTCGCGCATCACGGCGGTCATGATCGGGATCGCCATCACCGCGAGCACGATCGACGCGGTCAGGATCGTGCGACCGGTGCCGGAGACCTGGCCGGAGAACAGCGGGAACCAGCCGAGGTACTCGTTGAGGAACGCGTAGAAGGGCTTCACGAACGGCGCGAGGACGACGATGCCCCACAGGCCGTAGACGACCGACGGCACCGCGGCCAGCAGGTCGATGACGTACCCGAGCACCGGGGCAAACCGCCGCGGGGCGTAGTGCGAGATGAAGAGCGCGATGCCGAGCGAGAGCGGGACGGCGATCACGAGCGCGATGAGGGCGGACCAGACCGTGCCGAACACGAGCGGCCCGACGTAGTCCCAGAAGTTCGCCGAGTCGTTCGGCAGGGTGCCGGCCTTCGCCACGAGGGCGGGGATGCTCTGCCAGACGAGGAACGCTGCGACGAGCACGAGCACGAGCAGGATGATGCCGCCGGAGATGACCGAGGCGGCGGAGAAGACGCGGTCGCCGACGCGGACGACGGCCTTCGGCTTCGGGATGACGGTGGCCCCTTCGCGGGCCGGTGCGGTCGTCATGGGGCTCCTGTGGCGAGGCGTGCACCCGCAGCGGACGGGCGGGCGAACGGGGAGGTGGAGTGGGAGGTGGTGCCGTGACGGGCGAGTGCCCGGACGCCGGTCGTGTTGGGTGGGACCGGCGTCCGGGCGCTCAGGGGGCGTTACTTGATGGAGGCGACGGCCTTCGCGGCCTTGTCCATGAGGTCACTCGAGAGGGCGGCCGACTTGGCCTCCTTCGCGGCGGCGTCCTGCGCGTCCTTCGAGACGACGTAGTCGAGGTAGCCCTTCACGAGCTCACCCTTGGCCGAGTCCTTGTACTCCTGGCACGCGATGGCGTAGGAGACGAGGACGAGCGGCCACGCGCCGTCCGCGGTGTCGGTGCGGTTCACGTCGATCGCGAGGTCGTTGTCGGCACGGCCGCTGACGACCTTCGAGTCCGCCACGACCTGGGCGGCACCGTCGGCCGAGAGCTCGGTGGCCTTGTCGCCGACCATGAGCTTCGCCTTGTCGAGCGAGCCCGCGCCGGAGTCGTCGATGTAGGTGATGGCGTTCGAGGCGCTGGCCATGGCCGAGGCGACACCCGAGGTGCCCTTGGCCGAGTCACCGATCTGGAACGGGAAGGTCTGGCTCGGGTCCTTGCCCCACGTGTCGCCGGCGTTCGCGTCGACGTACTCGGAGAAGTTCTGCGTGGTGCCCGAGTCGTCCGAACGGTGCACGACGGTGATGTTCGCGTCGGGGAGCGAGGCGTCCTTGTTCAGGTCCTTGATCTCCGAGGCGTTCCACTTCGTGATCTTGCCGGAGAAGATGCCCGCGATGGTCTTCGCGTCGAGGGTGAGGTCCTTGACGCCGTCGACCTTGTACGCGATCGCGATCGGGGAGATGTAGACCGGGATGTCGATCGCCTTCGAGTCCGCGGCGCAGTTCGCGAAGGTGCCGGAGAGCTCCTCGTCGGAGAGGGCGGCGTCGGAGCCGGCGAAGTCCGCCGCACCCGACATGAAGTTCTTGCGGCCGGCGCCCGAGCCGTCGGGCGAGTAGTTGACCGTGACGCCCGAGGCGACGTTCTGGAACCCGGCGGTCCAGGTGGCCTGTGCGGTCTGCTGCGCGGACGAGCCCGAGCCGGTCAGGGTGCCGGAGAGCTTCGAGGTGTCCGAGTTCGACGCGGCGGAGGAGCTGCCGGCGCCGGCCTCGTTCGAGGCGCAGGAGGACAGCGCGACGGCGCCGACGATCGCGATCGCCGCGACTGTGCCGATTCGCTTGATGTTCACAGGGGTCCCTTCGGGAATGTCAGTGCAGGCGGGACCGCTGCTGGTCCCTCGGGCCGGTGCTGACCCGGGAGCGACTGTAGGGACGAGAGATGACCCGGGAGGTGCCCGCGGGTGAACGGCAGGTGAACGAGGCCTTGCCCCGCTCGCGGCACGCGGACACGCACTCGCGCGGGGTGCAGGATCGGGTCACCGCGCCCAGGCGCGGCGCATGCGTTCGCATGGGCGCCGCCCGGCCGCCGGTGCCGTGTCGGAGCGGCCTCCGGGACCGGCCTGGAGGCCCCACTCACCGCCGCCACTCCCGGGTCGCTGGCGACGTAGCTGGTCGGGGCGACTCGGACCGGGGTCCTACGAGGCGATGGTGTTGCGGTGCGTCTCGACGGCGACGAGCTTGCCGTCGGCGATGTGCATCACGGCGAAGTCGCCGACGGACAGCATCGCCGCACGGCGGAGGTCGAAGTGGCGGCTGCCGTCCGCGGTCGCACCGGCGATGCGGGCGATGATGTCCGGCAGGACCGGACCGTGCGAGCACAGGACGGTCGACTTCGCCTTGTCGATCCGCCGCAGCACGACGCCCTTGACGTTCGCGGCCCCGCGGTCGTGGGCGTCCTGGCTGATGTCCGGTGTCGACTGCACGCCGACCTTCGTCCGTGCGGAGAGCGGCTCGACGGTCGCGAGGCACCGTGCCGCTGTGCTCGACACGATCTTCTTCGGGCCGAACGCCGCGACCGGCGCGGCGACGGCCTTCGCCTGCGAGCGGCCGACGGGCAGCAGCGGCCGGGTGGCGTCCGGACCGTCCCAGTCGGAACCGGGGACCGTCTTGGCGTGCCGGAGTGCGATGAGCGCGAACGTCTTGTGCTCACCGGCGGCGGCGCGGTCGGCGAAGCGGTCGAGGATCTCGACGTCCCGGTCGTAGGTGAGCCGGCCGCGGGCGTCGTCGATCGACACCCACTCGACCGAGGCGACCTCGTCGTTGGGGTGGAACTTGCCGGCGCGCTCGAACTCCTTGTTCGACACCCGCGCGGACCAGTAGTGCACGACCTTGTCGCGACCGTTCGGCAGCACGTACTCGGCGGTGCCCAGCGGAGCGCCGAGGTGCACCCGGTAGCCGGTCTCCTCGTCGATCTCGCGGACGGCGGTCGTCGGGACGCCCTCGCCCGGGTCCACCTTGCCCTTCGGGAAGGAGACGTCGTTGTGGTGACCGCGGTGGATCAGCAGCACCAGCGGCCGTCCGTCCTGCTCGCGCCAGACGACGGCTCCTGCCGCGACGACGGGACCGGTGGGACCGCCGCTCACCGAGTCGAGCGCTTCCGGGCCGAGATCTTGCGCATGAGGACATTCTGCACGTCCTGCAGCGGGCGCCCGTCAGCGTCGGTCGAGTGGCGCGTCCACTCGCCGTCGGACTCCAGGTGCCAGGAACTCGTGTCGTCGGCCATGGCGAGGTCGAACATGTCCTGCACCTCGGTCACGTGTGCCGGGTCGGACAGCCGCACGAGGGCCTCGACGCGACGGTCGAGGTTCCGATGCATCATGTCCGCCGAGCCGATGAAGACCACCGGGTCGCCGTCGTTGTGGAACGCGAACGCCCGCGAGTGCTCGAGGTAGCGCCCGACGACGCTGCGGACGCGGATCGTCTCGCTGACGCCCTCCATCCCCGGCTTGAGCGAGCAGATCCCGCGCACCCACACGTCGACCGGCACACCGGCCTGGCTCGCGAGGTAGAGCGCGTCGATGATCTGCTCGTCCACCATCGAGTTCACCTTGATGCGGATGCCCGACGGCTTGCCGGCCCTGGCGTTGTCGGCCTCGGCCTGGATGCGCTTGATGAGCCCCTTGCGGAGGTGCAGCGGGGCGACGAGGAGCCGCTTGAACTTCTTCTCGATCGCGTAGCCGGACAGCTCGTTGAACAGACGGGTGAGGTCCTTGCCCACGGTGTCGTCCGACGTGAACAGGCCCATGTCCTCGTAGATGCGCGAGGTCTTCGGGTTGTAGTTGCCCGTGCCGATGTGGCTGTAGTGCTTGAGCGTCCCGCCCTCCTGCCGGATGACGAGCACGAGCTTCGAGTGCGTCTTCAGCCCGACGAGGCCGTAGACGACGTGGACGCCGGCCTTCTCGAGCTTCCGCGCCCACGTGATGTTGTTCTGTTCGTCGAAGCGCGCCTTGATCTCGACGAGCGCGAGGACCTGCTTGCCCGCTGCGGCCGCGTCGATGAGGGCTTCGACGATGGGGCTGTCGCCCGAGGTGCGGTACAGCGTCTGCTTGATGGCGAGGACGTTCGGGTCCGCCGCGGCCTGCTCGAGGAACGCCTGGACGCTCGTCGCGAAGGACTCGTACGGGTGGTGCACGAGGACGTCCCGTGCCTTGATCGCACCGAAGAGGTCGGGCTTGGTGTTCGGCTCGCCCGGCTGGAACTGCACCGGAGTCGTCGGCACGTGCTTCGGGTAGTGGAGGTCCGGGCGCGCGATCTTCGCGATCTCGAACAGGCCGCCGAGGTCGAGCGGCGACGGCAGGCGGTAGACCTCCTGCTCCGTGATGTCGAGCTCGCGGACGAGCAGGTCGAGGGTCACCGGGTCCATGTCCTCGGTGATCTCGAGCCGGATCGGCGGACCGAACCGACGGCGGAGGAGCTCGCGCTCGAGGGCCTGGATGAGGTTCTCGGCCTCGTCCTCCTCGATCTCGACGTCCTCGTTGCGGGTGACCCGGAACACGTGGTGCTCGAGCACCTCCATCCCCGGGAAGAGGTCGTCGAGGTGGTTCGCGATGAGGTCTTCGAGCGGGATGTACCGCTGGCGCCCGGACCCGTCGTCGGGCAGTGCGATGAACCGGGAGAAGTTCTGCGGCACCTTGAGGCGCGCGAACTCCTGCCGCTGCGACTTCGGGTTCCGCACCCGCACCGCGAGGTTGAGCGACAGCCCGGAGATGTACGGGAACGGGTGCGCCGGGTCGACCGCGAGCGGCATGAGCACCGGGAAGATCTGCTCGTTGAAGTACTCGCGCATCCGGAGGCGGTCGGCCTCGTCGAGGTCGGACCAGTGCTCGATGTGCAGCCCCGCGGCGTCGAGGTCCGGCTTGAGCGAGTCGATGAACGCGTGCGCGTGGCGGTCCTGCAGCTCGTGCGCCTTGCGGGCGATGTCCCGCAGGACGTCGCTCGGCGCACGACCGACGTTGGTCGGGACGGCGATCCCGGTGTCGATGCGTCGCTTCAGGCCGGCGACCCTGACCATGAAGAACTCGTCGAGGTTGGACGCGAAGATGGCGAGGAAGTTCGCCCGCTCCAGCAGGGGCTGCGTGCGGTCCTCGCCGAGCTCGAGCACGCGCTGGTTGAACCGGAGCCAGCTGAGCTCACGGTCGAAGTAGCGGTCCGAGGGCAGCGACTCGTGCTCCACCTCGACGACCTCGTCGAAGTCGTCGAGGTCCGGTGCGACGGAGTCGCCGTCGAGCTGCGGTTCGGTGTCCATGCCCACATCCTGCCACCCGCGGCCTCCGCGACGAGGGCCGCACGTAACGGCTGTGGAAACGCCGCGTGAACGGACCCACCGTGCAGGGATCAGGGAGCGGCGTACTGCACGTCGGTCGCGTGCTGCGTGAAACCCGACCGGCGGTAGAGCGCGAGCGCCGGTTCGTTGTCGCCCTCGACGTACAGCGCTGCCGCGTCGAGCCCCCGCCCGACCAGACGCCCCCAGCCGGCACGCATGAGCACGCCACCGAGCCCTCGGCCCTGCAGGTCGGGGCGGACGGCCACGGCGTAGAACTCCCCGACGCCGTCCTCGACCTTGAGCCAGCACGACGCCGCGAGCCGTCCCTGGTCGTCCCGCAGCAGCAGCAGGTCGTCGCCCGAGAACCACGGGTCGGTTTCCCGCGCGCGGAGGTCCTCGAGCGTCATCCGGCCCTGCTCGGGGTGGTGCGCGAACGCGGCGGCGTTGAGGTCGAGCCAGGCGGTCTCGTCGTCCGGGTCGCCCGAGCGGAACGCCGCGAGCGACCAGCCGTCCGGCACCGCGGGCTCGGGAGCCTCCGACGGGATCGGCGCGCGGAGATGCAGGAGCGTGCGGACGGCCGTCCAGCCGAACCGCGCCGCGAGCGCCCGCGCAGCGGGGTGGTCCCCGTGCGCCCACGCGAGCCGAGGCGCCTCCGCGAGCCGAGGCGCCGACCCGGACCCCGCGGCGGCCCCGCCGCCCAGGGCGAGCGCCTGCGTGACCAGGGCCGTACCGAGTCCGCGGCCACGGGCCTCCAGGCGGACCGCGACCTCGAGCTCACCGTCACGCACCACGGCGACCCCCTGCTCGTCGCCGAGCACCGTCGCGCGATCCGCGCGCACGTCGACCAGGGTCTGGTCGGAGAACGGCCGCGGCTCGCCCGCGACCGTGAACGCGTCGAGCGCGACGGTCACTGGCCTGCCAGCCGGTCGGCCTCGTCCTCGTAGACGTTGAAGCGGTAGCCGACGTTCCGGACCGTGCCGATGAGCGACTCGAGGTCGCCGAGCTTCGCGCGGAGTCGTCGGACGTGCACGTCGACCGTGCGGGTGCCGCCGAAGTAGTCGTAGCCCCAGACCTCGCTGAGCAGCTGCTCGCGCGTGAACACGCGGGAGGGGTGCGTCGCGAAGAACCGGAGGAGCTCGAACTCCTTGAAGGTGAGGTCGAGTGGCCGACCGCGCACCTTCGCGGAGTAGCTGGCCTCGTCGATGACGACGCCGGAGGCCTGGATCTTCGTGCTCGCCGGCTGCTTCGCGGCGCGCCCGGCCGCGAGCCGGATGCGCGCGTCGACCTCTGCCGGACCGGCCGTCTCGAGCACCACGTCGTCGACGTTCCACTCGCTGTTCACCGCGGTCAGACCGCCCTCGGTGACGACGAGCACGATGGGGGTCGGCGAACCGCTCGTCACGAGGATCTTGCAGAGGGCCTTCGCGCCGACGAGGTCGACGCGGGCATCGACGAACACGAGGTCGCTCTGGGGTGCGTTGACGAGCTGGGCGGCCTCGGCGGGGACGTGGCGGATCCGGTGGCTCAGGAGACCGAGACTCGGCAGGACGTCGCCGGGCGCGGCAGAGGTGAGTACCAGGAGCTGGGCCACAGGACCTCCAGAGCGTGGGGGACGTCGTGGACACATCCTAGTGATGCTCGGGAAGTGGCCCGCCGTCCGGGCGGACGGTGTGGACGGGTGGACGGGTGGACGGGTGGACGGGTGGACGGGTGGACGGGTGGACGGGTGGACGGGTGGACGGGCGGTCGGCGCTGACGGACGCCCGTCGCCGCGCCTGTCATGATGGGGCGCGTGACCGAGCCCGTGCCGCCCGCCGACCAGCGTCGCCTCAAGCTGACGTCCGTGCTCCCCGTGTGGCTGCTCGCGGTCGTCGGTGCCGTCCTCGTGATCGCGCTCGCGCAGAAGGACTCCTTCGCGTGGCTGCTGCTCGTCTTCGTGCTCTGCGTCCTCGTGAGCTTCGTGCTCCAGCTCATCACCGCGACGAAGGACGGCCTCGTCGAGCGGATCAGCATCGCGTCGTCCGGGGCCTTCGTCGTCGTCCTCGTCACCGCGGTGGTGCTCCTGGCGCGTTGAGCCGGTCCGCGTAGACTCGCAGCATGGATTCGCTGCTTGCGCTCGAGCTCTTCTACGTGGGCCTCCTCGGCCTGGCGTCGCTCGCGATCGCGTTCGTCTCGGTGACCGTGATCGTGAAGCTGTTCAAGGGTCAGCGTTGATCGAACTGCCCGAGGGTCTCGCGCCCGAACTCGTCCCGCTGTCCTGGCTCGTCGGCGTGTGGGAGGGCACCGGTGTCGTGGAGTACCCGGTCGACCCCGACGGCGAACCGCGGAAGTACGACTTCGGCCAGCGCGTGAGCTTCAGCCACGACGGTCTGCCCTACCTCAACTACTCGTCCACGACGTGGCTGCTCGACGACGCGCACACGCCGCTCGCTGCCGAGATGGGCTACTGGCGACTCGACCGGCCGCACGAGCCCGGTGACCGCGGCCCCGCGATGCTGCTCGGCGACGGACCGACCCCGTTCGGCACGACCCAGAGCGTCGAGACGCTGCGGAACGCGACCGACGGCTTCGACATCGAGGCCGCGATCGTGCACCCCACCGGCGTGAACGAGCTCTACGTCGGTCGGGTCCTCAAGGGCCGGATCGACCTCGCGACCGACGCCGTCATGCGCTCCCCGAACGCGAAGGACTACTCGGCGGCCACGCGCCTCTACGGTCTGGTCGAGGGCAAGCTCTTCTGGGCGTGGGACATCGCGGCGCTCGGGCAGGAGCTCACCTCGCACGCCTCGGGGCAGCTCGCGAAGGTCGACTGATGACGACACCGTTCGCGTCGCGGCCGGGGTTCGTCGCGGGCGACCGAGGGGTGGCCGCGCACTACGGCAACCCGCTCGGCGAGCAGCGGCTGCTCGAGCGCGGCCGAGCGGTCGTCGAGCTCGGGCTCGGCGTCGTCACGGTCACCGGTCCCGACCGGCTGTCCTGGCTCAACTCGATCACCTCGCAGCTCCTGACCGGCCTCCGGCCCGGCGTCTCCACCGAGACCCTCGTGCTCGACGCCTCGGGTCGCGTGGAGCACGCCGCCCGCGTCGTCGACGACGGCGAGACGGTCTGGCTGCTCACCGAGGCCGACGACGCAGCACCGCTCGCCGGGTGGCTCGACTCGATGCGCTTCATGCTGCGCGTCGAGGTCACCGACCGGTCGGCGGACTTCGTCACGCTCGGCCGGTTCGCCGGGGCCGTCGGCCCCGCGGACGCCGCGGTCGAGTGGGTCGACCCGTGGTCCGAGGTCGCGCCCGGTGGGTGGGGCTACGCCGCCCTGGAGGCACACCCCGCCTCCGACTGGACCCTCCGGATCGCCGTGGTCGCCCCCGGCACCGCGGCCGCGATCGCCGCGTCCGACGTCGCCGCCGCGGGGCTCCTCGCGTACGAGGCCCTGCGGATCGCCGCCTGGCGTCCTTCGCTGTCCGACGTCGACGAGCGGACGATCCCGCACGAGCTCGACTGGCTCCGCTCCGCCGTGCACCTGTCGAAGGGCTGCTACCGCGGACAGGAGACGGTCGCCAAGGTCCACAACCTCGGGCACCCGCCGCGTCGTGCGGTCCTGCTCCACCTCGACGGCTCGGACGCCGTGCTGCCGGCACCCGGGTCGCCCGTGCTGCTCGACGAGAAGGAGGTCGGACGGCTCTCGGCCTCGGCGGTGCACCACGAGCTCGGGCCGATCGGGCTCGCGGTCGTCAAGCGCTCCCTCGACCCCGATGCGACGCTGACGCTGCGCGCCGACGACGTGGTCGTGACCGCGGCGCAGCAGGTGATCGTGCCCCCGGGCGCCGGAGCCACTGCGGACGTGCCGCGGCTGCCCCGCCTCGGAGCGGTCCGCCGCTCGTAGCCGCGCGGTCCCGTCCGTCCCGTCCGACCCGTCCTGCTCCACGAAACGCGCAAACCCGACCCCGGACCGGCGACCCCGGCGGTCAGGCGTCGGCCGGTGCGACCGCGTCCCACGGGACGGTGAGCTCGCCGAGGCGCCAGCGCGACACCCCGTGCAGCACCGGCCAGCCGCGGTCCCGCATGCCGCCGACGGCCGCCAGCCACCGCTGCCGCGGGCCGTACGTGCCGAGCGGCGCCGCGACCGCCCACGCCAGGTCGAGATCGCGCAGGAAGCCGTGGACGCGCTCACCGGGCACGTTCCGGTGGATGAGGGCCTTCGGCAGCCGCTCCGCCACGACGCTCGGCACGTCGAGTCCGGCGAGCCGCAGGGACACGGTGAAGGTCCGCGGGGCGACGTCGTCGAGCGTCACCCACGACGCCACCCGGCCGACCTCGTTGCAGGTGCCCTCGACGAGCGCGCCACCCGGCTGCAGACGGTCCTGCATGATCCGCCACGAGTCGACGACGGCGGACTCGTCGTACTGCCGCAGGACGTTGAACGCCCGGATCACCGCGGGGCGCCGGCCACCTGGCGTCGGGGTCTCGAACCCGCCGAGCCGGAACGTGACCCCGTCGCGGGTGCCGGCGTTCGCGAGGGCCACCCGGTCCGGCTCGATCTCGATGCCGGTCACCTCGACGTCCGGCCGGACACGGGCGAGCCGGTCGCGCATCTCGAGCGTCGTCGTCGGTCGGGCGCCGTAGCCGACGTCGGCCACGAGCGGGTCGGACGTCCGGCGGAGGACCGGGAGCGCGGCGATCCACCGGTCGACGCGGCGGAGCCGGTTGTACCCGGTCGTCCCGCGCGTCACGTTCCCGATGGGCATGGACCCCAGGCTACCGAGGCGCACCCGCTCGGTAGACTCGGAGCATGACCTCCACGCTCGTCCTGCTCCGTCACGGCAACAGTGACTGGAACCAGAAGAACCTGTTCACCGGTTGGGTCGACGTCCGACTCAGCGAGCTGGGCGAGAAGGAGGCGAAGCGTGCCGGCGAGCTCATCGCCGAGTCGGGCATCGTCCCCGACGTCCTGTACACGTCGCTGCTCACCCGCGCGATCCAGACGGCGGACATCGCCCTGCTCGAGGCCGACCTCGCCTGGCTCCCGGTGAAGCGCGACTGGCGCCTCAACGAGCGGCACTACGGCGACCTGCAGGGCAAGGACAAGGCCCAGACGCTCGAGGAGTACGGCGAGCAGCAGTTCATGGAGTGGCGCCGCTCGTTCGACGTCCCGCCGCCCCCCATCGCGGACGACGCCGAGTGGTCGCAGGCCGGTGACCGCCGCTACGCCGGCCTCGGCGACCAGCTGCCGAAGACCGAGTCGCTGAAGCTCGTGATCGACCGGCTGCTGCCGTACTGGGAGTCCGACATCACGAAGGACCTCGGCGAGGGCAAGACGGTGCTCGTCACCGCGCACGGCAACTCGCTGCGGGCGCTCGTGAAGCACCTCGACGGCATCTCCGACGACGACATCGCGGGCCTCAACATCCCGACGGGCATCCCGCTCGTGTACGAGCTCGACGACGACTTCCGTCCGACGAAGCCCTCGTACTACCTCGACCCCGAGGCCGCCGCTGCCGGTGCCGCCGCCGTCGCCGCACAGGGCGCCAAGAAGTAATACCCAGCACGACGACGAACGCCCCGCCGGACACCGGCGGGGCGTTCGTGCGTCAGACGAAGTGCGACGCGATCTCCTGCACGAGGGCGCCGACGTCGTAGGGCTCCACGGTGTCGACGCGCACGACCGGCACGCCGGGCAGCCTGACCGGGCCGGCCGTCGCCTCGTGCTCGTCCCAGAACGCGAGCACCGCGGCGAGGTCCCCGTGCACGTCGTGCCGCACCGGGAGGGTGCCGGGCTCGTACCCTTCGCGCAGCCGCTCGTCGGCGGTGGCCCGGTCGACGTCGCACCACACCTCGACGACGCGCGGCGACCCGGCGGAGGCGAGTCCGGACTCCAGGAGGTCGCGATCACGTGACGGGAGCCAGACGGCGTCGAGGACGACCCCGTTCTCGACGGCCCGCGCCATGGACCACATCGTGTCCATGGCGATCGCGCCGAGGTCGCGGGAGGCGATCATCGGACCGGCGAGGTCCGCCAGGGGTTCCTTGATGCGGTCCCTCGACAGGAAGGGGCAGCCCAGCACCTCGGCGAGGGCGGCGCCCACCGTGCTCTTGCCCGAACCGGGCATCCCGTTGACGACGATCGCGACCTGAGCCATGCCACGATCCTCCCGTCAGAGCCGGGAGACCGCAAAACCGCCCGTCAGGCGGGGGAGGTCGTCACCGACGCTGCGCCGGCCCAGTCGCCGGTCGCCAGGTACTCGACCTTCTTCGCGATCGACACCGCGTGGTCGGCGAACCGCTCGTGGTACCGCGAGGCCAGGGTCGCGTCGACGGTGTCGATCGGGTTGCCCTTCCAGGTCTCGCCGAGCACGAAGTCGAAGACGCTCGCGTGCAGCTCGTCGACCTGGTCGTCCTCGTCGCGGATCTCGGCGGAGAGCGCGATGTCCTCGGTGGCGAGCAGCCGGGTGAGCTTCTGCGCCATCGCGACGTCGTGCGCGCCCATCTTCTTGAAGGTGCCGCGGAGGCCCTTCGGCACGACCTTCTCGGGGAAGCGCTGCCGCGCGAGCTGCGCGATGTGCTCGGCCATGTCGCCCATGCGCTCGAGCGAGGAGCTGACCCGGAGCGCGGTGACGACGACGCGGAGGTCGCGGGCCACGGGCGCCTGGCGGGCGAGGATGTCGATCGCGACCTCATCGAGGCTGTTCGCGGCCTCGTCGATCTTGGCGTCGTCGGCGATGACCTCCTCGGCCAGCGCGACGTCGGACTCGCTGAAGGCCTGGGTGGCCCGGGTGATGGCGGACTCGACGAGCCCGGCGATCTCGGTCAGTCGCTCCTGGACGTCCTGGAGTTCCTGCTGGAACACTTCGCGCATGGGGGATGTGCCTCTCGTTGCGGTACCGGACGAGTGTCGTCATCCCAGGTGAACGGACGGTGACGCGCGGTTGAACGTCTGACCGAACGGGGCCGGAACCGTGCGGAACCGGGGTGAACGGCGTCCGAACCGGGCATGACCATCCCTACACTGACGGCATGGACAACGCGTGGCTCGTGCCACTGTCGATGCTCCTCGGCGGGGTCTTCGGCGCGGGCGTCGTGGTGCTGATCATCACCGCCGAGCGCACGGCCCGTGCAGCCGACGTCGCGGAACGGACGCTGCCGGACGGCGTCGCCGCGGTGATCGCCACGATGCACAACCCCGCCGTGGTCGTCGACCCCTCGAACACCGTCGTGGCGGCCTCGCCGCAGGCGCTCACGGTCGGGTTGGTCGTGCGCCGACGGCTCGTGCACAAGGAACTCCGGGACCTCGTGGACCGGGTGCGCGCGAGCGGGGAGATGGGCTCCGAGGACATGGAGCTGCCCCGCGGTCGGCACGGTGAGCTGATCGGCTACCTGAGCTTCCGGGCGGCGCAGCTCGGCAACCGGTACGTGCTCGTCACCGCCGACGACCTCACCGAGAGCCGGCGCATCGACGAGGTCCGGCGGGACTTCGTCGCCAACATCTCGCACGAGCTGAAGACCCCGATCGGCGCCATCGGCCTGCTGTCCGAGACCCTCGTGGCCGCCGCGGACGAACCGGAGCACGTGCGGAAGTTCGCCGCGCAGCTCGTCACCGAGTCCGAGCGGCTCGGCGCGCTCACGAAGGACATCATCGAGCTGTCCCGCCTGCAGTCGGTCGACGCGCTGGAGTCCAGCGAGGAGACGTCGATCGACCGCATCGTGCAGGCGGCCGTCGACGCCAACGAGGTCGTGGCCCGCGCCCGGGACATCGACATCGTCCGCGCGAAGAAGACGAAGCTCCGCGTGATGGGCGACCCCGGACTCCTGCAGGTGGCGGTGTCGAACCTCATCGCGAACGCCGTCAAGTACTCGCCGGACCACACCCGCGTCGGCGTCGGTGTCCGGAGCACGAAGGGCTTCGTCGAGATCGCCGTCACCGACCAGGGCGTCGGCATCCCCGAGGCCGACCTCGACCGCGTGTTCGAACGGTTCTACCGCGTCGACCCCGCGCGGTCGCGGGCCACCGGCGGCACCGGGCTCGGTCTCGCCATCGTCAAGCACGTCGTCGGCAACCACGGCGGCGACGTGCGCGTCTGGTCGCAGCCCGGCAAGGGCTCGACCTTCACCATCCGCCTGCCCGAGGCGGACACCGACCTGACCACCGCACTCGAAGAGCAACTGGAAGAGCAGTCATCGTGACCAAGATCCTCATCGTCGACGACGAGCCGGCCCTGAGCGAGCCCCTGGAGTTCCTGCTGCAGCGCGAGGGGTACGAGACCTCCGTCGCCGCCGACGGCGTGACCGCGCTGTCGAAGTTCGACGCCGAGAACCCCGACCTCGTGCTGCTCGACCTCATGCTGCCGGGGCTCTCCGGCACCGAGGTCTGCCGGCAGATCCGCACCCGCTCGAACGCACCCATCATCATGTTGACGGCGAAGGACTCCGAGGTGGACATCGTCGTCGGGCTCGAGCTGGGCGCCGACGACTACGTGACGAAGCCGTACTCGACGCGGGAGCTCCTCGCCCGCATCCGCGCCGTCCTCCGTCGTCGGACCGAGGACGACCCGGGGGACTCGGGCATCCTGCAGGTCGGCGGCATCCGGATGGACGTCGAGCGTCACACGGTGTCGGTCGACGGCTCGGAGACGCCGATGCCGCTCAAGGAGTTCGAGCTCCTCGAGCTGCTGCTGCGCAACGCCGGGCGGGTACTCACGCGCGGCCAGCTCATCGACCGCGTGTGGGGTTCGGACTACTTCGGGGACACGAAGACCCTCGACGTGCACATCAAGCGCCTCCGGTCGAAGATCGAGCGGGTGCCGAGCGCGCCGGAGCTCCTCGTGACGGTCCGCGGTCTCGGCTACCGCATCGAGGCGTAGCGCGCCGCGTCACGCGGAGGGCGCGCGTCCGCCCCGCGGCCGGGTCGCAACGCACTGGAGGCGCGGTGCCGGTCTCGGGGACCGGCTCCGCGCCTCCAGGCGGTCGCGCTGTGTGACGGGCGCTGGGCGCTACGGGTTGATCGGGGCCTCGGTGGTCGCGTCACCCGACGGCTCGTCGGTGCTGCCCGAGGTCGCTGCGTCGGAGGGCTCCGACGTCTCGCTCGGCGCCGAGGTGGGCGCGAGGGTCGCGTACTCCTCCTGCGCGGTGGTCAGGACCGGCACGTTCACCGAGACACCCTCGGCACCGGAGTAGGAGAAGTAGACCTTGACGAGCGAACCGGGCTTCGCGTCGGCCTGGTCGAACACGACGTCGGTGCCGGGCGCCGGGGTCGAGCCCTGCGTCCCCTCGCCGTTGGACTCGGTGCCCTTGGTCGGGGTGGGCGTCGCGGCCGAGCCGGACGCCGCGAGGTCGACCCGGGAGTTCTTCGGGACGTCGATCATCTCGGTGTCGCCGCCGACCTCGATCGAGAGCGTGACGTCGTCGGAGTCGGAGTTGTTCACGAACGTGCCGATGAAGCGGGCGCTCTCGCCGTCGTCCGAGATGAGCAGGGCGTTCCGGATGTCGATCGAACCCGTCCTGGCGTTCACGCCGTCGGTGACCTGCTGGATCTCGGCAGTGCCGACCGGCGAGACGAACTCGCACCCGGTGGCGCCGAGCGCGATGGTTGCCGCAACGGCGACGGACACGAGTACCCGAGCTCGCAAGAGATTCCTCCGGAAGATCACGTTTGGGGACCGGACGGTCCGACCCCATCCTAGCGATCACCTGGGAGGGCGAGTGCCCAGGGCACCCTTACCCGAACACCCCTTGTGGTAAACTGGGTGTCTCGGAACGGAGCCTGATACATGCAATTCGAGGTCGGCGAGACCGTGGTCTACCCCCATCACGGGGCGGCAACCATCTCTGAAGTGAAGACGCGCGTCATCAAGGGCGAGGAAAAGGTCTACCTGAAGCTGCGTGTGACGCAGGGTGACCTGACGATCGAGGTCCCGGCGGACAACGTCGACCTGGTCGGCGTGCGCGACGTGATCGGCAAGGAAGGGCTCGACAAGGTGTTCGAGGTCCTCCGGGCACCGTTCACCGAGGAACCCACCAACTGGTCCCGCCGGTACAAGGCGAACCTCGAGAAGCTCGCTTCCGGCGACGTCATCAAGGTCTCCGAGGTCGTCCGCGACCTCTGGCGCCGCGACCAGGACCGCGGGCTCTCCGCGGGTGAGAAGCGCATGCTCGCGAAGGCCCGGCAGATCCTGATCTCCGAGCTCGCCCTGGCCGAGAAGACCGACGAGGACAAGGCATCGACCGTCCTCGACGAGGTCCTCGCCTCCTAGCGCGTCCGAAGCACTGGACACCACTGCGACCGCTCTGCTCCCCTCCGGGGTGAGCAGGGCGGTCGTCGTCGTCGCGGCGGGGTCCGGGACGCGGCTCGGCATCGGCACCGCCAAGGCATTCGTCCCCGTCGCCGGGCGGGTGATGCTGACGCGGGCGCTCGAGCCGCTGTTCACCCTCGCGTCACCGGCGCTCGTCGTCGTGGTCGCCCCGACGGCGCTCCTCGACGAGTGTCGTGCGTTGGTCGCCTCGGTCGCGGGCGCGGCGGTCGCCTACACCGCCGTCGTCCCCGGGGGGTCCGATCGCCACGCGTCGGTCCAGGCCGGTCTGGCAGCGCTGCCCGACTCGGTCGACGTCGTGCTCGTGCACGACGCCGCGCGGTGCCTGACCCCGGCCACGCAGTTCGAGCGGGTCTTCGACACGGTGACCACGACGGGCGACGGGGTCGTCCCGGCCCTGCCGGTCGTGGACACCGTGAAGCGCGTGGACGGCGACGTCGTGCTCGAGACCGTCGACCGGTCGGCGCTCGTGGGGGTCCAGACGCCGCAGGGCTTCCCGCTCGCGGCACTCCGCCAGGCCTACGCGGTGTCCGAGCGCTCCGAGACCGACGACGCGGGCGTCTTCCAGGCAGCCGGACGCACGGTCCGGTTCGTCCCGGGTGATGCCGACGCCTTCAAGATCACCACGGCGTGGGACCTCGGTCGCGCCGAGTCGGTCGTCCGGTCGCGTGCGGGTGCCGAGCAGGCGGGCGTCCGGATCGGCCTCGGGGTCGACGTGCACGCGTTCGACGCGGCCGCGCCGTGCCGGGTCGGGTTGCTCGACTTCCCGGGGGAGCCGGGCCTCTCCGGACACAGTGACGGCGACGCGGTCGCGCACGCGGTGTGCGACGCGCTGCTCTCCGCCGGCGGGCTCGGAGACATCGGCGGACGCTTCGGCACCTCCGATCCGCGGTACGCCGGAGCCACCGGGGACGTCTTCGTGCGGGGTGCGGTCGAGCTCCTCGCGTCCGTGGGGCTGGCACCGTCGGCGGTCACGGTGCAGGTGATCGGCAATCGACCGCGCATCGGTCCCAGGCGTGCGGAGATGCAGGACGCGCTCGCAGCCGTCGTGGGTGCGCCCGTCGCGGTGTCCGGCACGACCACGGACGGTCTCGGCTTCACCGGTCGGGGCGAGGGGCTCGCGGCGATCGCGACCGCCGTCGTCCGGCAGGCCTGACGGACCGCGACAGACCGGCGTCCTAGGCTTGGGGCGTGACCGTTCGCCTCCACGACTCCCGCGCCGCCGCCGTCGTCGACCTCGTGCCCCTGGTCGACGGACACGTGAGCGTCTACGTCTGTGGCCCCACGGTGCAGTCGTCGCCGCACATCGGGCACCTCCGCTCCGCGCTCGTCTACGACATCTGGCGTCGGTGGCTCACGTACCGCGGCTACCGGGTGACGCTCGTCCGGAACGTCACGGACATCGACGACAAGGTGCTCGACCTCGCGGCCGGCACCGACGAGGAGTGGTTCGCCCGCGCCTACCGGGTCGAGCTCGAGTTCACCGCGGCGTACCGTGCGCTCGGCATCCTCCCGCCGACGTACGAGCCGCGGGCGACGGCGAGCGTGCCGCAGATGCACGAGATCATCGAGCGGCTCATCGAGCGCGGGCACGCGTACGCCGCGCAGGACGGCTCGGGCGACGTCTACTTCGACACCGGCAGCTGGGCGTCGTACGGCGCGCTCACCCGGCAGCGTCGCGAGGACATGGTCGACGCCGCCGACGCCGATCCCCGTGGCAAGCGCGATCCCCGGGACTTCGCGCTCTGGAAGGGCCGGAAGGACGGCGAGCCCGACACCGCCGTGTGGGACAGCCCCTGGGGTCCCGGCCGTCCGGGCTGGCACATCGAGTGCTCGGCGATGAGCCGGCGGTACCTCGGCCCGGCGTTCGACATCCACGGCGGCGGGCTCGACCTCCGCTTCCCGCACCACGAGAACGAGCTCGCGCAGTCGACGGCCGCGGGGGACCCGTTCGCGTCGTACTGGCTCCACAACGGTCTCGTGACCGTCGAGGGGCAGAAGATGTCGAAGTCGCTCGGCAACTCGATCTTCGCCGCCGACTTCCTCGCCGCCGCGCGTCCCGAGGTCGTCCGCTACTTCCTCGGCGCCGCGCACTACCGCTCGTCGATCGACCACCACGACGGCTCCCTCGCCGAGGCCGAGGCCGCGTACGACCGCATCGCCGGCTTCCTGTCCCGCGCTGCTCCGCGCCTCGAGGGCGTGCAGCTCCACGACGCTCCGGGCGTGCCGGACGCCTTCGCCGAGGCGATGGACGACGACCTCTCGGTGCCGCAGGCCCTCGGGGTGCTGCACGAGACGGTCCGTGCCGGGAACGCCGCCCTCGACGCCGACGATGCGGACGCGCTCGGTCTCGCGTACCATCAGGTGGCCGCGATGGTGGAGGTGCTCGGCATCGACCCGCGAGCGGCCCACTGGTCGAGCGGCGGTCAGGACACCTCGGCCGCCCCGCTCGCAGCCCTCGTCGAACGCCTCGTGCAGGAGCGTGCCGACGCCCGGGCCGCACGGGACTTCGCGACGGCCGACCGCGTGCGTGACGACCTCGCCGCCGCGGGCATCACCATCGAGGACACCGCAGCGGGTACACGCTGGAGCATCGCCTGACCACGGCCGTGCCGAACAGGAGCTGAGCATGAAGAACGTTTCCGGGAGCAAGAAGGGCCGTCCGGGCGCCGTCCGGTCGGGCCGCAAGGGCAACAAGCAGGTCGGCTCCGGCGGCCAGGGCGCACAGGCGCTCGAGGGACGCAAGCCGACGCCGAAGGCCGAGGACCGCCCGTACCACCCCGCCGGCAAGCGCAAGGCGGCGAAGGAGCGGCTCGACGCCGCCCGTGGTCGTCACGGGGCCTCGAGCGCTCCGCAGCAGCGGTCCGGGCGCCCGCCGCAGCGCAAGAGCGACGACTCCGAGCTCGTCACCGGTCGGAACTCCGTGCTCGAGGCCCTGCGCACGAAGACCCCGTCGACCACGCTCTACGTCGCGTCCCGCATCGAGGTCGACGACCGCGTGAAGGAGATCCTCGCGCTCGCCAACCACCGCGGTGTGCCGATCATCGAACTGATGCGGCCCGAGCTCGACCGCATCACCGGGCACGACAGCGTCCACCAGGGCGTCGCGCTCAAGGTCCCCGCGTACGAGTACGCCGTGTCCGAGGACATCGTCGAGCGGGCGTTCGCCAAGGACGAGGTCCCGCTCATGGTCGCGCTCGACGGGATCACCGACCCGCGCAACCTCGGCGCGATCATCCGGTCGACCGCGGCGTTCGGCGGGCACGGGGTCATCGTGCCGCAGCGTCGCTCGGTGGGTGTGACCGCGTCGGCGTGGAAGACCTCCGCCGGTGCCGCCGCCCGCACCCCGGTCGCGATGGCGCCGAACCTGACGCAGACCCTCAAGTCGCTCAAGTCGATGGGGCTGTTCGTCCTCGGGCTCGACGGCGACGGTGACGTGGAGCTCGACGGCCTCGAGCTCGCCGACCGCCCGATCGTGATCGTCGTCGGCTCGGAAGGCAAGGGCCTGTCGCGCCTCGTCACCGAGACCTGCGACGCCATCGTGTCGATCCCGATCTCGTCGGCGACGGAGTCGCTCAACGCGGGCATCGCGGCGAGCGTCACCTTGTGGGAGGTCGCCCGGCGCCGCCGCGCCGTCTAGCGCCTCGCGCCCGAGGACAGGTCGCCTCCCCGAGCGGGAGGCGACGATCCCTGCTCCTGGCGCGGGAAGAGGCCGGTCGAAGGGTCAGGACACGTCGGCTGGTGGTCGTACGCGACACCGTCGGCGACGGTCTGTGACCAGTCGGCGCCCACCCGGCGGGGTGTCGTGACCGAGCGGAGAACGCGTCAGACGCCCGCGCGCCAGTCCTCGACGTCCTCGTCGACTTCAGCGTCCTCGTCCCCGACCACCGGGATCGGCAGCGTCATCGAGGACGTCGGCGGGTTGATGAGGAGCCGCTCGTCCCGCCGGTGCCGGAGCACGTCGTTGATGTACGCGGTCGTGGCCTCGGGCAGCGAGACCGCACGCTCCTCGGCCTGCGACATGAACCAGCGGTGCTCGAGCAGCTCGTGGAACACCTCGGCCGGCTCGAGACGTCCGCGGAGGTCGCGCGGGATCGACCGGACGACGGGCTCGAAGACCCGCGACACCCACTCGTGCGCGACCATCTCCTCGTCGAGGGCCTCCCGGCCGTTCCGCGCGCGGTAGGCGTCGAGGTCGTTGAGGAGCCGTCGGGCCTGGTTCTCACCCGCGTCGAGTCCGGTCAGGCGCAGCAGTCGGCGCTGGTGGTGTCCGGCGTCCACGACCTTCGGCTGGATCCGCACCTGCGAGCCGCCCTCGGTCGTGTGGATCGAGAGCTCCTCGATGTCGAAGCCGAGCGCGTTCAGCCGCTCGACCCGGTCGTTGATGCGCCACCGCTCCTTGATGTCGAACTGCTCGGTGCCCGTGAGCTCCTTCCAGAGGATGCGGTACTGGGCGACGATCCGGTTCGACACGTCGACGGGGTCGGCGTTCTCGTCGAGGCGCCCACCGGCCTCGAGGTCGAGCAGCTCACCGGCGATGTTCACCCGGGCGACCTCGAGGTCGTTCTCGCGCTGCCCGTTCGAGAGCCCGCCGGGGTAGAGCTTCCCGGTCTCGGCGTCGACGAGGTAGGCGGCGAAGGCCCCCGCGTCGCGACGGAAGAGGGTGTTCGAGAGCGACACGTCGCCCCAGTAGAAGCCGATGACGTGCAGTCGGACGAGCAGCAGGGCGAGGGCGTCGACGAGGCGGGTCGCGGTCTCCGGGCGGAGGGTCTGCGAGTAGAGCGCGCGGTACGGGAGCGAGAAGCGCAGGTGCCGGGTGACGAGGACGGGGTGCAACGGCTCACCGTCGGCGTCGACGCGGTTCGTGATGACCGCGACCGGGTCCACGCACGGCACGTCCATGCGCTGCAGGGTGCGGAGCATCTCGTACTCGGCGCGCGCCACCTCTTCTCCGGTCTCCTTCACCGCGGCGACGTACCCGCTCAGGTGCACGAAGCGCACGAGGTGCCGCGAGATGCCCTTCGGCAGCGCGACGATGACGTCGTCCGGCCAGTCCTCGAGCGGCTGGTCCCACGGCAGGTCGAGCAGGCCGGGGTCGACGGTGGCTGCGGTGATGGACAGGGAGTCGGGCACGGTTGGCTCCTGGTGGTGCGGTGGCCGGTGTCGGCGGTCGGACGGACGGGAGGCGCGGTGCCAGCTGGCACCGCGCCTCCTGTTCGGCTGTTCCAGCGTTACGCGCTGACGACGGCCTTGTCGTCGAGACGGTCGCCCGACTCGGTGTCGAAGGCGTGCACGTGACCCTGCTTCGGCGAGATCACGATCGTGTCCCCGATCGACGGGTGCGAACGGCCGTCGACGCGGGCGACGATGTCGGTGCGCTGGCCGTTCACGTCGGCGTGACCGTAGAGGTAGCCGTCGGCGCCGAGCTCCTCGACGACGTCCACCGTGACGGGCAGGCCCTCGCCCGAGGTCGACACGATGACGTCCTCGGGGCGGATGCCGACCGTGATGTTGCCGGAGCGGGCGTTCGACAGGGTGTCGCGGTCGATGGCGTGGTTCAGCGTGCCGAACTTGATGCCACCCTCGACGACGTCGGCCGGGAGGAGGTTCATGGCCGGCGAGCCGATGAAGCCGGCGACGAACACGTTGTTCGGCTTCTCGTACAGGTCACGCGGGGAGCCGACCTGCTGGAGGATGCCGTCCTTGAGCACCGCGATGCGGTCGCCCATGGTGAGGGCCTCGGTCTGGTCGTGCGTGACGTAGACCGTGGTGACACCGAGGCGGCGCTGGAGCGAGGCGATCTGGGTGCGGGTCTGGACGCGGAGCTTGGCGTCGAGGTTCGACAGCGGCTCGTCCATGAGGAACACCTGCGGCTGACGGACGATCGCGCGGCCCATCGCGACGCGCTGACGCTGACCACCCGAGAGGGCCTTCGGCTTGCGGCCGAGGTACTGCTCGAGGTCGAGGAGCTTCGCGGCCTCCTGCACGCGCTGGGCACGCTCTTCCTTGCCGACGCCGGCGATCTTGAGCGCGAAGCCCATGTTCTCGGCGACGGTCATGTGCGGGTACAGCGCGTAGTTCTGGAACACCATCGCGATGTCGCGGTCCTTCGGCGGGACGTCGGTGACGTCGCGCTCGCCGATGCGGATCGCACCGGAGTTGACCTCTTCGAGACCCGCGAGCATGCGGAGCGAGGTCGACTTGCCACAGCCCGAGGGGCCGACGAGGACGAGGAACTCGCCGTCGGCGACGTCCAGGTCGAGGGAGTCGACCGCGGGGCGGGTGCCTCCGGGGTAGAGACGGGTTGCCTTGTCGTAGGTGACGGACGCCATGAGCGTTCGATCCTTCCTTCACCGGCAGGTACGTGCCGGACGATCCGTAGTGAAGCGGTTGCCCGTGGGGGCCCCGGATGGTCGCCGTCGACCATCGATGCTCATACAACACGACTTCCCCGAGGAGCGCCAGTGCCTCTCGGCTGGTTGGGTGGTTCCCAGAGCGGCCCACTACACTCGCCGGGTCCGTCCGCCGAGTGGGGGCACGGTGCGCGCGGACACCCGATCAGGAGGACGACACACCGATGACCAACCGCCCCGAGGGTGACGCCCGTGCCGAGCGGGCAGCTGCCGGTCGCGCCGAGCGGAACGAGCGTCGAGAAGCCGCCCGGCAGCGCGCGCAGAAGCACCGGACCCAGCAGAAGCGTCGCCAGCGCGGTGCCCGGCTCGGCATCCAGATCGGCATCGGCGTCGTGCTCCTCGCCGCGGCGACGGTCGTGACCCTCGTGCTCGTCCAGTCCGCACAGCCCGCCGGCCCCGGCCCGTCGAACATGTCGCAGGGCGGCATCACGATCGGCGAGGGCCTCGAAGCGCAGACGGCCGGTTCGACCCCGTCGGCCTCGGCCTCGGACGGCGCGGGCACCGTGCACATCACGACCTACATCGACTACCTCTGCCCGACGTGCGGCCAGTTCGAGAAGGCCAACGGCGACTACATCGAGGGCCTCGTCGAGTCCGGAGCGGCGACGGTCGACATCCACCCCGTCGCGATCCTCGCGAACCGCTCACAGGGCACGAAGTACTCGCTCCGTGCCGCGAACGCCGCCGCGTGCGTCGCGGACCGCTCGCCCGACCAGTTCTTCGCCTTCAACAAGGCCCTGTTCGCCGAGCAGCCGCAGGAGGGCACCGCGGGACTCAGCGACGCCGACCTCGTCAGCGTCGTCCGGAGCGTCGACGGGATGCGCGGCCAGCGCGCGATCGCGGACTGCATCGAGGACCAGACCTACGCGCGGTGGGTGACCGAGCGCACGAACGACGTCACCGACGGCAAGATCCCGGGCAGTGACCTCACGTCGTTCCCGGGGACGCCGCTCGTCCTCGTCAACGGGCAGCAGTACGAGCTCACCGCACCGATCACGAACGACGACTTCCGCACGTTCGTGCTGAGTGCGGCCGGCTCGACCGACTCGACGCCGACGCCCACCCCGACGACGACTCCCTCGGCCACGCCCACCCGGACCCCGTCGGCCACGCCGTCCGCCGGCTGACACCGGTCCGCTACAGGGCGCTGCCCGGCACGCTGAACGTGTCGCAGGACGTCGCGCCCTGCTGGTAGCCGCGGAGGAACCAGCGCTGCCGCTGTTCGCTCGACCCGTGGGTGAACGAGTCCGGGTCGACCGAACCCGTGGAGCGTCGCTGGATGCTGTCGTCGCCGACCGCGCTCGCGGCAGACAGCGCGTCGTCGATCTGCGCGCGGGTGATCGGCTCGAAGAACGTCCGCCCGTCGGCGTCCTTCGTCGTCGCGGCGTCGCCGACCCACGCGCCGGCGTAGCAGTCAGCCTGCAGCTCGACGCGGACACTGCCCGACGAGGCACCCATGCCCGAGCGGTCGGTGTCGGCGAACGTGCCCTGCAGCTGCTGGACGTGGTGGCCCCACTCGTGCGCGACGACGTACATCTGCGCGAGCGGACCCCCGGACGAGCCGTACCGCGACTGCAGCTCGTCGTAGAAGGACGTGTCGACGTAGAGCGCCCGGTCCGGCGGACAGTAGAACGGCCCCGTCGCCGACGACGCCGTCCCGCAGCCCGTGTCCGTCGAGTCCTGGAAGAGGTAGAACGTCGGCGTCGTGTACGAGATGCCGAGCCGCGGTGCCTCGGCGGACCAGTAGGCGTCGAGCGACTCGGCAGCACCCTCCATCCGGCAGTCGACCGAGGCGTTCGCGTCGCGTCCGGTCCGGCACTCCGGTGCCGCGTCGACGGTGTCCCCGCCTTGCTGGATCGTGGTGAGGCCGTCGCCGCCGCCGAGGACGCCGGTCAGGTCGAACCCCGTGAACTGCGCGATGAGGAACACCACGATCGCGCCGACGCCCACGGCACCGCCGCCGACCGCCGCCGTGCGCCCGCGGCGCTTCACCTTCCCGCCGGAGAGCTGCGAGTCGTCGTTGAACGTCATGCCCCGAATGTACGGACCGGGCGTGCTCCACGTCACAGCGCGCGGAGGCAGGCCGCGTAACGTCGGCAGCGCCCCGCAGTCGACACGTGTCGCACAGATCGCGGGCGTCGCACCGAGGAAGGACGCAGCACCATGGCCACTCCCGTCAGCACCGTCATGAGCCCCGCGCGCTACGTGCAGGGCAAGGACGCCATCACCCGGATCGGCGAGTTCGTGGAGCCGATCGGCAAGCGCCCGCTCATCGTCGCCGACGACGTCGTGTGGGGGATCGTCGAGGACGCCGTGCGCACCGCGTTCGACGCCGCGGGGCTGCCCGTCGAGCGGGTCGGGTTCGGCCGCTTCGCCACGCCGTCGGCGGTCGACGCCCTCGTCGAGGCCATCCGCGAGCACGACATCGACGTCGTCGTCGGTGTGGGCGGCGGGAGTGCGATCGACGCCGCCAAGGCCGCCGGTCACCTCACCGAGATCCGCTGGGCCAGCGTCCCGACCGCGGCGAGCACCGACGCCCCCACCTCGGCCCTCGCCGTCATCTACTCGGAGGAGGGCGAGTTCATCGAGTACCGCTTCTTCCCGCACAACCCAGACCTCGTGCTCATCGACACGAACCTCGTCGCGCACGCGCCGGTGCAGTTCCTCGTCGCCGGCATCGGCGACGCGCTCGCGACCTGGGTCGAGGCCCGCGCGGCGAAACGTGCGAACGCGGACACGATGGCGGGCGGGCTCCAGACCGAGACCGGCGTCGCCCTCGCCGAGCTCTCCTGGCAGCTCCTGCACGACAACGCCCTGCAGGCCATCGAGGCCGTCCGTGCCCAGGTCGTCACACCCGCGCTCGAGAAGGTCGTCGAGGCGAACACGCTCCTCTCCGGCCTCGGCTTCGAGTCGGGCGGACTCGCCGCGGCGCACGCGATCCACAACGGCCTGACCGCGGCCCCCCAGACCCACGGACTCGCGCACGGGCAGAAGGTCAACGTCGGCACCGTGGCGCAGCTCGTCCTCGAGGGTGCCCCCGCGCAGGAGATCGAGGACTTCGTCGTGTTCACCACGAAGGTCGGGCTGCCGAACACCCTCACCGAGATCGGCCTCACGGTCGACGACACCGACGAGCTCCGCGCGGTCGCCGAGGCCGCGACCGAGGCCGGCGAGACCATCCACAACATGCCGTTCCCGGTCACGGCGGAGATGGTCGTCGACGCGCTCGTCGCGATCGAGGGCATCGCGCGCAGCATCCGCGCCGACCACGGCCTGCCCGAGCCGGAGCTCTACCGGCACCACTGAGATCGGCGGTACCGAGCCCGGGGATCAGGTGCGGACCAGCGGCTCCACGGCTGCGAGGTCCGCGCCGATCCCGACGTCCACGAGTTCGATGCGCCCGGCGAGCGTCGCAGCCGGCCCGACCAGGAGCCCCGCCTTCACCCCGCCGAACGTCACCGTGACATCGGCGTGCAGCACGTGGTCGTCTGCGACCCCGCCCGTGTCGACGTCGATCCCGCTCGGCACGTCGACGGCGACGACGAACGGAGCCCGCTGGTCGCGGGCGAGCTCCCGCAGCGCGTCGACGACCTCGCGGGCGGGGGAGCGCAGGGGGCCGCTCGCCCCGATGCCGAGGACGCCGTCGAGCACGAGGTCCGCGTCCGACGCCGCCTCCGCGGCGACGGCCGCCAGGCGGTCGCCCTCGTCGGGTACCGCGGCACGCAGGATGTCGGCCGCACCCGCGTCGGTCCCGCCCGTCGCTGGTGCGGCCGGACCGTCCGGGGCCCCCGCCGCCGGTTCCGGAGCGACGCGCCAGCGGCGGTCCGGCCGTGCCGGTGGGGCGAGGCGCGCCCCGGCCTCCAGCGCCGCTGCCAGGCCCGCCTCGTGGACACGTGAGCCGACGCGCAGCACCGACACGTGCCTCCCGGCCGTCGCCAGCCGCGCACCCGCGAACAGGGCGTCACCGCCGTTGTCGCCGCTGCCCACCAGCAGCAGGACGGACCCCGGCCCGTCACCCGGCCGGACGGCCGGGTCGTCGAGGAGGTCCGACACGATCCGCGCGAGCCCCTCCGCCGCACGGTGCATCAGCGGTTCACCCGCGTCGAGGTGCGGCCGCTCCGCCGCCCGGATCTGATCCGCTCCGTACCCGTCCATGGCGACCACAGTGCCCCGCTAGCCTGGGGTCGCCATGTCACTCGTCCCCGAAGCGCCCCGTCCCCGCGCCGTGATGTCCCCGGACGGCCTCCCGATCGCGACCTACGACTTCGGCGACCCGGACGCACCCGTCGTCGTCGCGGTGCACGGCTTCGCCTCCGGCGCACTGCTCAACTGGCACGCCTCCGGGTGGACGCGCGACCTGCTCCGCGCCGGGTACCGCGTCGTCGCGCTCGACCAGCGCGGGCACGGCGCCTCCGCGAAGCCGCACGACCCGTCCGCGTACTCGATGGAGCTCCTCGTCGCGGACGTCGTCAGCGTGATCGACACCTACCTGCTCGACGACGTCGCGTACCTCGGCTACTCGCTCGGCGCGCGTGTCGGCTGGCACACCGCCGAGCAGCTGCCTGACCGGGTGTCGCGGGCCGTCCTCGGCGGGATCCCGGACGCCGACCCGATGCGACGCGTCGCCGTGGACCAGGCGAAGGCGTACCTCGCGGACGGCACGCCCATCGAGGACCGGGTGACGAACGGGTACCTCACGATGGCCGGGAACGTCGAGGGCAACGACCTCCGGGCGCTCGTCGCGATGGTCGAGGGGATGCGGGACAGCATCGAGCCGACGCCGGAGAACGCGCCGGCACAGCCGCTCCTCATGGCGGCGGGGAGCGAGGACGGCATCAAGGACAGCGCGGTGCGGCTCGCCGCGGCGGCACCGGACGCCGGGTTCTTCGAGATCCCGGGGCGGAACCACTTCAACGCGCCCACTTCCCGCGCGTTCCGCCAGGCGGCGATCGCGTTCCTCCGGGGCGGGACCACGCAGTGACACGGTTCGGCGCCCCGACGTCGCGCGACTCCCGCCAGGCGACGATCGCGTTCCTGACGGACACCGCCCTGTCCGCCTGACGGACACCGCCCTGTCCGTGGGGCGCTGACAGGTACTCGCAGGTCCTCGCTGCCGGAGGGGCCCCGGCGTACCGTCCCGGCCATGGACTACAGACTCCTCGGCCACAGCGGGACATCGGTGTCGACGCTGACCCTCGGCACCATGACGTTCGGCAGCGAAGCCGACGAACCCACCTCCCACCAGATGCTCGACACGTTCGTCGCGGCCGGCGGCACGCTCGTCGACACCGCCGACGTGTACTCCGGCAACGAGTCCGAGCGGATCATCGGCCGCTGGCTCAAGTCCCACCCCACCGAGGCGCAGCAGGTCGTCCTCGCCACCAAGGGCCGCTTCCCCCAGGGCGACGGGCCGAACGACGTCGGGCTCTCCCGTCGCCACCTCTCCCGCGCGCTCGACGCCTCGCTCGAGCGGCTCGGCGTCGAGACGATCGACCTGTACCAGATGCACGCCTGGGACGCCCTCACCCCGATCGAGGAGACCCTGCGCTTCCTCGACGACGCCGTCTCCGCCGGCAAGATCGTCTCCTACGGGTTCTCGAACTACCTCGGGTACCAGATCACCAAGGCGGTCTACGAGGCGAAGGGCCACGGCTGGGCGCCGCCGGTCACGCTGCAGCCGCAGTACAACCTCCTCGTCCGCGACATCGAGCACGAGGTCGTCCCGGCCTGCCTCGACGCCGGCATCGGTCTGCTGCCCTGGTCGCCCCTCGCCGGCGGTTGGCTCTCCGGGAAGTACCAGCGCGACGAAGCCCCCACCGGCGCCACCCGTCTCGGCGAGAACCCGCAGCGCGGCATGGAGGCGTGGGAGGCCCGCAACGGCGACGAGCGGACCTGGGCGGTGCTCGACGCGGTGTCCGCCGTCGCCGACGCGCACGGGGCATCGAAGTCCCAGGTCGCGCTCGCCTGGCTCCTCGCGCAGCCCGCCGTGACGAGCGTCATCCTCGGTGCTCGCACGGTGTCGCAGCTCGAGGACAACCTCGGCGCCGCCGACCTCGTGCTCGACGAGGCCGAGCTGCGGTCACTCACGGAGGCGAGCGCTCCCCGCATCGACGACTACCCGTACGGAACCGCAGGTGTGGCGCAGCGGAACCGCAACATCACGGGAGGCCGCTGACCGCGCGCTGCGACGTCCATGCGGAAAGCCGCGCAATCGGCCCGGACGTGTGGACTTCGGTTCCGATGCGGTGTCATCCTCTTCCCACGACCGGCTGGTTACCGCGTCGAGCGATGAGGAACACCCCCTGATCCGTGTTCCACGTACGCCGGAGGCCCGGGCGATCAAGTCGCCCGGGCCTCCGTCTTCCCCTGGGGATCCGGGCCGGCAGCGGGACTCGAACCCGCAACCCCCGTATTACAAGTACGGTGCGCTACCAATTGCGCCATGCCGGCTGACGCGCCCACTCTACCGGGACGCGTCCGCGCTCACTCGGACGCCGAGAAGTTCAGCGAGATCGAGTTCATGCAGTAGCGGTCACCCGTCGGGGTGCCGAAGCCGTCCGGGAACACGTGCCCCAGGTGGCCGCCGCAGTTCGCGCAACGGACCTCGGTGCGCTGCATGCCGAGGGAGTTGTCCTCGATGAGCTGCACGGCGTCCGGACGGACCGACTCGTAGAACGACGGCCAGCCACATCCGGAGTCGAACTTCGTGCCGCTCTTGAACAGCTCCGCGCCGCACGCCGCACACGTGTAGACGCCGGCACGCTCCTCGTCCAGGAGCTCACCCGTCCACGGGCGCTCGGTACCGGCCTGGCGCAGGACGGCGTACTGGTCCGGGGAGAGCTCCTCGCGCCACTGGGCGTCGGACTTGTCGACGTTGTATGCCATTGCTTCCTCCTGCTCTCGGCCGCTGCTGGACGGCCACCTTCAGTAAACTCGCGCCGATGTCCGAACATTCCGTGCACCGCGCCCGCTGGGACCGTCTGACGACGGACGAACTGTACGGCATCGTGGTGCTCCGGAACCGCGTCTTCGCCCTCGAGCAGCGGGTCACCGCCGAGGACTTCGACGGCCGCGACCGCCATGCGGACACCGAGCACTGGTGGTTCGGAACGGACGCCGGAGCCGTCGGGTACCTGCGCCTCGTCCGACCCGCTCCGGACGAGGCCCACCCGGCCGGCGCCACCCCGCCGGAGTGGGTGATCGGCCGGGTCGCCACCGACCCCCGACACCGCGGGCGGGGCATCGCGGGGCGGCTGGTCGCGGCGGTCCTCGCGGAGCACGGGCACGAGCCGTTCGTCCTGCACGCGCAGGAGTACGTCGCCGGGCTCTACGAACGGCACGGCTTCGTCCGCTTCGGGGAGCCGTACGTGGAGGCCGGCATCGCCCACGTCGGGATGCACCGCCCGTGACGACGCGGGACCGCTACCGCGCCTACGCCGACCGCATCGAAGGGGTCTCCCCGTCCTACGCCGCGTGGGCACGGTCGCTCGACGACGAGCTCGTCGCGCTCCTCGACTCGGTCCCGGAGCAGCGCCGGCAGCCCGAGCTGGTCTTCGCGGTCGCCCGGCGGCTGGGTGCGGACCCGCGGGACCCCGACGCGCTCCGCGCACTCGGCCGGGAGGCACGGCTCGCCCTGGCAGCGCGCCTCCCGTCCGCCACGGTGCAGGCCAACGACCCGCGCCGGGCCGCGCCGGTCGTCCCGCTGTTCGCGGCGCTCGCCGCGCGGTCGTCGCAGCCGCTCGGCCTGGTCGACGCCGGAGCCGCGGCGGGGCTCTGCTCGATCCCGGACCGCGTCACGCTCGACCTCACCCTGGTCGAGCACGGGTCGCAGCGTGTCCGGATGCACACCGCGACCCCCGACGGTCCCGTGCTCCACCTCGTCGCCGAGGCCCGCGGTGCCGTACCCGCTCCGGCAGCGCGCCCGACCGCCGTCGCCGCCCGCGTGGCCCTCGACCCGAACCCGATCGACCTGGCCGAGCCGGGCGCGTTCGACCGTCTCGTCGAGGCCGTTCCGCCCGAGGCGACGGACCGGACCGCCCTGATGCGTGCGGCGGCGTCCGCGGCAATCGCCGTGCCTCCCGTCCGACTGCGGGGGACCCTGCCCGGTGACCTCGACCGCGCACTCGACCACCTGCCGGACGGCTGCGAGCCGGTGGTCCTGACGACGGGGACGCTCGTGTACGTGCCGGGTGCGGACCGGCAGCGGGTCGTCGACCGTCTCGCGGAGCGCGGCGCGCACTGGATCGCCCTCGAGCGGACCGGCATCCTCGACGGTGTCGCGGCGACCCTGCCCGCCGACGTCGACCGGGACGACCCGGACGCGTTCGCGACCGTCTCGCTCGACGGGGTCGCGGTCGCGGTGTGCGACCCGTTCGGGACCCGGATGCGGTGGCTCCGGGACCTGTGACCGGCTTCGCGACAGTCCAGCGGCGTGCCAGGGTCCGGCGACGCGGCACCCCTACGATGTGCGAGACCCGTACCACCCGCCTCGCGCCACCACCTCGTGATCGGACCGTCGTGACCACCACCCCCGCAGACGCGCTCAGTGAGCTCGACCTGCACGTGCTCGCCTTCGAGCACGACCGGGCGCGGCACGACCGCACGAAGGAGGCGGAGATCCGCGTCGAATTCGACATGTCGCCGGCTCGGTACTACCAGGTGCTCGATCGCGTGATCGACTCCCCGGCGGCGCTCGCGTACGACCCGCAGCTCGTCACCCGACTGCAACGACTCCGGCACGCCCGCGTCACGGCGCGAGCGGGGCGCACCTTCGCGCTCCCCGGAGCCGCACCAGAACCCCGTGAAGAGGACCGATGACCGAGAGATTCCCCCGAGACCGGTTCGACGACGCCACCGACGGCCCGCGCGTCGGTGCGCACCGCGGCCCCCAGCGTCGGGGCCGCGGCTGGATCGTGTTCGCGTGGGCAGCCCTCGCCACCGGTGTCCTCGTCGGCCTCGGCGTCCTCGGGCTCGGGCTGGCGACCACCGGACTCTCGGACGGCAACGACTCCGGCGGTGGCGCCTCGTCCCCGACCCCCTCGGCCTCGGCGTCCGCGACCGCGAAGCCGTCTCCGTCCTCGACGCCGTCCGCGTCGTCGGGCTCCGGAGCGGGTGCGTCCGCCGCGACCCCGGCGCAGCAGGGCACCACGAGCGTCGTCGTGCTGAACGGCACCACGACGACCGGGCTCGCAGGCCGTGCCAGCACGGCGCTGACCGGGGCTGGGTGGAAGATCACCTCGACGGGCGACGCCGGCACGACCGGGACCACGCAGACGATCGTGTACTACCGCTCGGCCGAGTCGGCTGCGGTCGCGCAGGGGATCGCGAAGTCGCTCGGCACCACCGCCGTGCAGCAGTCGACGGCCTTCCCGAACGCCGACGTCAGCGTCGTCCTGGGGTCCGACTACACCGGTTGAGGCGCATTCCCGAGCGCCTTCCGTGCGTTTTCGTGACGAACGTGTTTCCGGCGCGTTGCGATTGCACGGAATGGACGTGAAACGACGTCACACCTCTTGTCGGATCGACCTCCGTGCGCAAGAGTCACTGCCAGGTGTCGCACCGACGGCGCCGTCGATCGCAGCAGCACCACCGCAGGGAGCAACAATCATGGCCAACGGAACGGTCAAGTGGTTCAACGCCGAGAAGGGCTTCGGCTTCATCACCGTCGATGGGGGTGGCCAGGACGTGTTCGTGCACTACTCGGCCATCGACATGTCGGGCTACAAGGTCCTCGAGGAGGGGCAGGCGGTCACGTTCGACGTCGGCACCGGCGCGAAGGGTCCGCAGGCCGAGGCGGTCCGCCCCGCCTGATTCACCGAACCACACCGGAACGCGCCGTCCCCTCGGGGGCGGCGCGTTCGTCGTGTCCGCGGGGGCGCCCGCAGTGGGTCGCTGGTGCTCGTGCCGGTGCGCTCGCAGCGGACCCGACCTGGGAAGTCGGCCCGTGCCTCCCAGCTGTGTTGCACTCGCACCCGGCGAGTGCCAGAATCGGCGTTGGCACTCGCTCACGTTGAGTGCCAGCACGACCCCCATGACGACGTCCGGGAGGGACGAGAAACTCACATGGCTAAGATCATTGCTTTCGACGAGGAGGCCCGTCGTGGCCTCGAGCGCGGCCTGAACACCCTGGCCGACGCCGTGAAGGTGACGCTCGGCCCGCGCGGCCGCAACGTCGTCCTCGAGAAGAAGTGGGGCGCCCCCACGATCACGAACGACGGTGTCTCCATCGCCAAGGAGATCGAGCTCGACGACCCGTACGAGAAGATCGGCGCCGAGCTCGTCAAGGAGGTCGCGAAGAAGACCGACGACGTCGCCGGTGACGGTACGACCACCGCGACCGTGCTCGCCCAGGCGCTCGTCCGCGAGGGCCTCCGAAACGTCGCCGCCGGTGCCGACCCCGTGTCGCTCAAGCGCGGCATCGAGAAGGCAGTCGCCGCCGTCTCCGACCAGCTCCTCGCCAACGCGAAGGACATCGAGACCAAGGACCAGATCGCCGCGACCGCGTCGATCTCGGCCGCCGACACCACCATCGGCGAGCTCATCGCCGAGGCGATCGACAAGGTCGGCAAGGAAGGCGTCGTCACCGTCGAGGAGTCGAACACCTTCGGCACCGAGCTCGAGCTCACCGAGGGCATGCGCTTCGACAAGGGCTACCTGTCGCAGTACTTCGTCACGGACCCGGAGCGCCAGGAAGCCGTCTTCGAGGACCCGTACATCCTCATCGTCAACTCGAAGATCTCCAACATCAAGGACCTGCTCCCGGTCGTCGACAAGGTGATCCAGGCGGGCAAGCAGCTCCTCATCATCGCCGAGGACGTCGACGGGGAAGCCCTTGCGACCCTCGTCGTGAACAAGATCCGTGGCATCTTCAAGTCCGTCGCCGTCAAGGCCCCGGGCTTCGGTGACCGCCGCAAGGCCATGCTGCAGGACATCGCGATCCTCACCGGTGGCCAGGTCATCTCGGAAGAGGTCGGCCTCAAGCTCGAGAACGCGACGCTCGACCTGCTGGGCAAGGCCCGCAAGGTGATCATCACCAAGGACGAGACCACGATCATCGAGGGCGCCGGCGACGACGAGCAGATCGCGGGCCGCGTCCGTCAGATCCGCTCCGAGATCGAGGCGACCGACTCCGACTACGACCGCGAGAAGCTCCAGGAGCGCCTCGCGAAGCTCGCCGGTGGCGTGGCCGTCATCAAGGCGGGTGCCGCGACCGAGGTCGAGCTCAAGGAGCGCAAGCACCGTATCGAGGACGCCGTCCGCAACGCGAAGGCCGCCGTCGAGGAGGGCATCGTCGCCGGTGGTGGCGTCGCGCTCATCCAGGCGTCCGTCGCGCTCGAGTCGCTCTCCCTCGAGGGTGACGAGGCGACCGGTGCGAACATCGTCCGCGTCGCCATCGACGCGCCGCTCAAGCAGATCGCGCTGAACGCCGGTCTCGAGCCCGGTGTCGTCGCCGCGAAGGTCCGCGAGCTTGAGTCGGGTCACGGCCTCAACGCCGCGACCGGTGAGTACGTCGACCTCGTGGCCGCGGGCATCATCGACCCGGCCAAGGTCACGCGTTCGGCGCTGCAGAACGCTGCGTCGATCGCCGGTCTGTTCCTCACGACCGAGGCCGTCGTCGCCGACAAGCCCGAGAAGGCCCCGGCCATGCCGGCCGGCGACCCCACGGGTGGCATGGACTTCTAGTCCAGGTGATCGGAAGGGCCCCGCACGCAGCGCGTGCGGGGCCCTTCCGCGCGCGGGGGCGGCGCTCGGCGTGCGGGGTGCGGGGGTGGCGCGTGCGGGTAGGTGCGGCCGGTTGGTCGCGAAACGTGTCTGCTTCGTCGCCGGTAGGCGACAGTTCGCGAGACCACGGCGTTCCGCGCACGGCACGTTGCGCGACCACCGAGTTCCGCACGGGAGGCGCGGCTCGCCCAGTTCTCCACAGGTCGCATCCCGAGGGAGCCCGCGGACTCACCCCGGGGTGATACTCCCGGCATGACCCACCCCCGTTCGCTTCCGCCTGAGCTCGACCGAGCGGGCTTCCTCGTCCGTGACGCCACCGCGGCCGGGGTCGGCGCGAACCGACTTCGTCGTGGAGACCTGCTCCGCCCGACCCACGGCGTGCGCACGACCGACCCGTCGCTCCCGCTGGTCCGTGCTGTCGGTCTGGTGCTGCGCCCGGACCAGCACGTGAGCCACACGTCCGCACTCGCGGTGTGGGGTGCACCGCTCCCTCGCCGGGCGGTCGGCGAGCCGGTGCACGTGTCGACCTTCGGTACCGGTCCACTGATGCGGCGACGAGGTGTCACGGGACACCGGCATCGCGCTCCGGTCGACACGATGGTGCGCGACGGCGTCCGCGTCAGCGCTCCCGCACAGGCCTGGCGAGAGAGCGTCGGTCTCCTCACGGTGCACCAGGCAGTCGCGGTCGCGGACCACTTCGTCCGACCCGGTGGACTGCTGACGGTCGACGACCTCGTCACGGCGATCCGCCCGGGAAGTCACGGCAACGCAGCGGCGCGGGAGGTGCTCGGCCTCGTGCGGGTGGGCGCGGACTCGGCGATGGAGACGTGGCTCCGGCTTGCGGTCGTCGAGGCCGGTTTCCCGGAGCCCCAGCTCCAGGTCGAGGTGTCCGACGCGCGCGATGTCTTCCTCGCGCGGGTCGACATGGCCTGGCCGGAGCACCGGATCGCGCTCGAGTACGACGGCGCGCACCACCGCGAGCGTGCAGCGTTCGAGCACGACCAGCGTCGGGACAACGGTCTCGCGGTGAACGACTGGCTCGTCATCCACGCCACCCGCGCCGACGCGTCGCGCCCGGCTGTGCTCTTCGAACGGCTTCGGCAGGCGTTTGTCGTTCGGCGGGACGCTCGACGGGTCGCGTGAGCGGCGGTTTGGTCGCACGACCTGCCGTCGGCGAGCCGCTCCGGTCGCAGAACCTGTCGGCTCGGCCGGAGTTGAGCGGCACGTTGTGCGACCAACCGGGGTCGCGCGGTGCGCGCGCGGGGTCAGGGGGCGGGGGCGGCCTCGGGGGCCGGGGGCGCCCAGTCGCGGGGGAGCAGGGGGAGCCACACGCGGAAGGTCGCGCCGCCGCCCTCGGTGTCGAACACCTCGACCGACCCGTGGTGTGCCTGCACGATGCCCGACACGATCGCGAGCCCCAGCCCGGAGCCACCGGTGTCGCGCGCCCGCGAGGTGTCCGCACGCCAGAACCGCTGGAAGATCTTGTCGCGGAGCTGCGGCGGGATGCCCTCGCCGTGGTCGATGACGTCGATGTTCGCGAGCCCGCGCTCCTCGTCGACGCCGATGCCGATCTCGATGGGGTCGTCGGACGGCGTGAAGCGCATCGCGTTGCCCATCAGGTTCGTCACGACCTGTCGGATCTTGTTCTCCTCGGCGAGGACGATCGGGGGGCGCTTCGGCAGCACGACGGTGGGCAGCGGGGTGGTCTCGTCGGTCGGCGCGGCGTCGAGGCTCATCGCACGGTTCCGACGGGCACGGAGCCGAGCGATCGTCTGGCGCGAGAACGCGATCGGTCCCGTCGTGTTGGCGGAGGCGGACGTCGGCGACGCGGGGACCTCGCCGGTCTCGGACATCGCCGGGCGGACGGCCTGCGGGATGCTCTCGCCGGTGACGCTGTCCTCGACGAGCACCTGGATCTCGCGGTCGGGGTTCGACGCCATGGTGTCGAGCGCGGAGTCGCGAGCGATCGACACGAGGTCGACCGGGCCGAGCTCGAGCGGCTTGGACTCGTCGATGCGGGCGAGCTGGAGCAGGTCCTGCACGAGGAGCCCCATGCGCTGGGCCTCTTTCTCGATGCGCTCCATGGCCTGGGCGACGTCCTCTTCCTTGCGGAGGGCACCCATGCGGTACAGCTCGGCGTACCCACGGAGCGAGACGAGCGGCGTCCGGAGTTCGTGGGAGGCGTCACCGACGAACCGGCGCATCTGGTCGATCGTGCGCTCCCGGTCCTCGAACGCGGTGTCGATGCGCTCGAGCATGGCGTTGAGGGAGCGGTTGAGGCGCCCGACCTCGGTGTTCGGGGTGTCCGCCTCGAGTCGCTGGTTGAAGTCCCCGGCGGCGAAGCGCGCAGCGGTGTCCTCGACGTCGCGCAGAGGGTCGAACGTGGCCGTCACGAGGAGCCTGGTCAGCATGGCGCCGAGCAGCATCACCGAGATGCCGAAGAACAGGAAGATGACGGTGAAGCGGAGGATCGTCTGGTCGTTGTCGGCGCTCGAGACCGCGACGAGCACGTACCCGGTCTCGGTGGTGCCGTCGGACCGGTTCTGCAGCGCGGCGGGGATGACCTGCGCGCGCCACTCGTGGTCGTGTGCGCTGTCGTAGAGCGAGAACCGCTGCGTGCTCTGCGAGGCCTGCGCGAAGTCGAGCATCCGGATGTCGGGCCGGCTGCTGGTCTTCGTCTGGCAGATCTGGTCGCCGTCGGCGTTGTAGGCGGCGACGTAGGCACGCTGCGACAGCACGACCGACAGTTCGCAGTACTGCTTGCCGTCGCTGATGTTCTGGCCCTCGAGCTGCTCCGTCGTCTGCTTCACGGTGTCGTCGAGCTGGGTGAGCAGGTACGTCGACAGCACGGTCATCGTGCCGAGCCCGGCGACGAGCAGGCCGAGCGCGACCAGGAGCACCGTGATCCCGGTGATCTTGGTGCGCAGGGAGATCCCGTCCCACCAGCGGCTCATTCGCGTGTGCATGCTGCCCCAACGATAGACAGCGACCGCCCGGTGAAACCGGACGGCCGCCGTGAAGACCTGCGCCTAGGAGGCCTTCGCCGCCTTGAGCATGTAGCCGAAGCCGCGCTTTGTCTGGATGACCGGCTCGGCCGAGTACTGGTCGAGCTTGCGGCGGAGGTACGAGATGTACGACTCCACGATGCCCGCGTCGCCGTTGAAGTCGTACTCCCACACGTGGTCGAGGATCTGCGCCTTGGAGAGCACCCGGTTCGGGTTGAGCATGAGGTAGCGGAGCAGCTTGAACTCGGTCGGGGAGAGCTCGATCTGCGCGTCGCCGATGGTGACCTCGTGGGTGTCCTGGTCCATCGTGAGTTCGCCGGCACGGATGATGGCGTCCTCTTCGTCGTTCATCGTGCGACGGAGGATGGCCTTGATGCGGGCGACGATCTCGTCGAGCGAGAACGGCTTGGTCACGTAGTCGTCGCCGCCGACGGTGAGGCCGGTGATCTTGTCCTCGGTGTCGTCCTTGGCGGTGAGGAACAGGATCGGCGACGTGTAGCCCGAGGACCGGAGGCGCTTGGTGACGCCGAAGCCGTTCATGTCGGGGAGCATGACGTCGAGGATGATGAGGTCCGGCTCTTCCTCGAGCACGGCGGAGATGGCCTGCGCGCCGTTGCCCACGGCACGCACGGCGAAACCGGCGAAGCGCAGGGAGGTCGTCAGCAGGTCGCGGATGTTCGGTTCGTCGTCGACGATCAGGATCTTGGGGCCATCGCTCATGCGCCCATCTTCTGACCGTTCCTTGTGGCTTTCCTGTGAGCGGTGCGTGCGTGAGCACGGGACGGCCTGGAGGCGCGGTGCGGGCTGGCACCGCGCCTCCAGGCCGCCCTTCGGGAACCCCGCAAGGAGGCCGCTACGCGGCGGCCGCCACCTGGTCGGCGTCGAGGATGGTGTACGAGTAGCCCTGCTCGGCGAGGAACCGCTGCCGGTTCTGCGCGAAGTCCTGGTCGACGGTGTCACGCGTGACGAGGGTGTAGAACGAGGCCGGCAGGCCGTCCTTGTTCGGACGGAGGAGCCGTCCGAGGCGCTGCGCTTCTTCCTGCCGGGAGCCGAACGAGCCCGAGACCTGGATCGCCACGGTCGCGTCGGGCAGGTCGACCGAGAAGTTCGCGACCTTGGACACCACGAGCACGTCGATCGCGCCCGTGCGGAAGGCCTGGAAGAGTCGCTCACGCTCGTCGACGGGCGTCGCCCCGGTGATCTCGGCGGCGTCCAGCGACGCAGCGAGGTCGTCGAGCTGGTCGATGTACTGCCCGATGACGAGGATCTGCTCGCCCCGGTGCTTCTCGATGAGCTCACGCACGACCGGGGTCTTCGCGGGCGTCGTCGCGGCGAGGCGGTACCGCTCGTCGTCACCGGACGCCGCGTACTCGAGCCGGTCGCCGTGCGGCAGGTCGATGCGGACCTCGTAGCAGGACGCCGGCGAGATGTAGCCCTGCGCCTCGATCTCCTTCCACGGGGCGTCGTAGCGCTTCGGCCCGATGAGCGAGAACACGTCGCCCTCGCGCCCGTCCTCGCGCACGAGCGTCGCGGTCAGGCCGAGGCGTCGACGCGCCTGCAGGTCGGCCGTGAGCTTGAACACCGGCGCCGGCAGGAGGTGGACCTCGTCGTAGACGATGAGCCCCCAGTCGAGCGCGTCGAGGAGCGACAGGTGCGTGTACTCGCCCTTCCGCCGCGCGGTGAGGATCTGGTAGGTCGCGATCGTGACCGGGCGGATCTCCTTCACGGAGCCGGAGTACTCGCCGATCTCGTCCTCGGTCAGGCTGGTCCGCCGCAGCAGCTCGTCACGCCACTGCCGCGCAGAGACGGTGTTCGTGACGAGGATGAGCGTGGTCGCCTTGACGGTCGCCATCGCTCCGGCACCGACGAGCGTCTTGCCGGCACCACAGGGGAGCACGACGACGCCGGAGCCCTGCGCGAAGAAGGTGTCGACGGCCTGCTCCTGGTACGGCCGGAGGTGCCAGTCGGCGGTCGCGAGGTCGATCGCGTGCGGCTGACCCGGCGTGTAGCCCGCGAGGTCCTCCGCCGGCCAGCCGAGCTTCACGAGCTCCTGCTTGACCTGACCGCGGGCCCACGGCTGGAGTTCGATCTCCTGCGGGGAGCGCTGGTCGCCCAGGAGCGGCTTGATGCGCTTCGACCGGGTGACCTCGGCGAGGATCGTCGGGTCGGTGGCGGTGAGGAGCAGCATCGGCTGACGCTCGAGCTCTTCGCCGGGGGCGTTCGCGATCGCGGGTGCGTCCGGCCGGTCCTCGCGCCGGATCACGAGTCGACCGTAGCGGGACACCGTGTCGCGGATGTCGACCGTGACGCTCTGCGGGACGGGGAACTTCGCGAACCGCTCGAGCGTGTCGATCATCGCCTCGGCGTCGTGCCCGGCGGCACGGGCGTTCCACAGACCGAGCCGCGTGATGCGGTAGGTGTGCACGTGCTCCGGGGCACGTTCGAGCTCTGCGAACACCGCCAGTTCGTGGCGCGCGTCCTCGGCGTCGGGGTGTGCCACCTCGAGCAGCACCGTGCGGTCGCTCTGCACGATCAGCGGTCCGTTCATGACGGATCAGCCTAGGCGCTCCGCCTGCGCACGGGCCGGGGTGTGGATCAGGCGTCGCTCTCCACAGCCACGACGAGGGAGAGCGGGAGTGTCCGCTCGACGTCCACCGCCGTGTCCTTGCCGCGGACGCGACCGGCCGCGACCGAGGTCGGGACGATCGAGAACGGTCGCTCCGAGCCGTCCGGCATGCGCACCGTGAGCCGGATCGGCGTGCGTCCGCGCACTGCGAGGTCGATCTGCCGGCCGAGCCACTCCTGCTCCGGCTCGCCCTCCGCCCGCTGGGTCGTCAACCGGAGGCGCTCCACGAGTGCACGGGCCGCCTCCTGCGGGTCGCGTCCCGCTGCGCGGCGGACGGGAGGCGCGGCCTCCACGGTCGCCTGGGCTGCGGTCGTCAGCACGGCCGGGTACCGCGCGTCGCGCAGCGCGGCGTGCACGACCTGCGCCGGGTAGCGGGTGGTCAACGTGGTGAGGTCCGGACGCTCCCACGACACCTGCCGGAGCTCGGCGTCCACACCGATCAGGTCGAGCTGGTCGGCCGTGCCCCGGACGACCGAGCCGACGCCGCCCGGACCGAGGTCGACCACGATGCTGCCGTCGCGCTCGGCGACCTGGTGGACGAGGTAGGCGAGCGGTTGGGGCACGCCGGACACCGAGAGCCGTTCGAACCGCCCGAGCACCGCGTCGCGGTCGAGTCCGGACCGGAAGGCCCGGGCGAGCGACTCCTCCGACACGCGGTACCGCGCTGCGAGGCCCGGGGCCTCGAGCGTCGCGACGGCTCGGAGTTCGGCGTCGTCCGCCGGGGCGAGCGGCCCGGGCGCGATGACGGTGAGGTCGTGCTGGAGGTACACGCCCGGCACGGTGTCGGGGAGGTCCGCGGCGGCACGGTCGGCCGCGTCCGTGGCGCCGGCGAGCAGGGCGGCACCCGTGGTCGTGAGGGCGCCGTCGACCACGAGGCCGAGCGCGCTCCCCGTGCCCGCGACCGTGAGGAGTTCGGCGTCGAGCCACCGTGCACCGGCCGGGTACGCCCAGCGCCCCGTCGCGACGAGGTCGTGCCAGTCGGCGCCCGCGAGGTCGAGCACCTCGCGCACGGCGGGGTCGAGCGCGCCCCGCCAAGCGCCCGTGAGGGTGGTCCACCGCTCGGCCCACGGCGCGAGGAGCCACGCGTCACCATCGTCCGAGACGTTCCACGTGCCGCGCTCGAGCGACGCCAGGCCGGTCCGGCGCAGCAGGCTGAGGCGTTCGGGGACGACCTCGGGGTCGGTGCCCAGCCGTTCGCCGAGCGTCCGGGCGAGCGGGGTGCCGATGCCGCCCTTCACGAGCTCGCGCACCTCGCCGGCGTCGACGGCCCGGAGCAGCTCGGCGAGCACGGTCATGGTGCGGAACGCGTGCTCGGCGCCCCTCGCCCGGGCCGTGTGGTCGTCGACGGGGGCGGCGTGGCGGGCCGGCGCCGGGCCTCCCGGCTGGTCCACCGCGACCGCCAGGTCGGGGTGGGCGGTCAGGCGGGCGGACACCGCGTCGTCGACGCCGCCGTCCGTGTCGGCGAGGCCGAGCGCGACCGCCGGCGCGAGCGCGTCCGTGGCGACGCCGTCGCGGAGGGCGAGGAGCGCCGCCCGCGGCAGGTGTTCGATCGCGGCGTCGACCGCGTCGTCCGTGCGGAGCGCCTCGGCCAGGTCGAAGAAGTCCGCGATGTGCTGCGGCCCGCTCTCTGCGAGTGCGGCCGCGGGCAGCCGGCGGGCCACGACGAGGCGCTCGAGGGCGTCGTCGGGCATCGCCCGGAGCCGGGCGGCGAGGTCGGCGGTGGTCGTCATCGTCCGTCCGCTCGGTGCCGGGTCCGGGTCCTCAGTGAGACGTCCGGTTCTCGCGGGCCCGGCGTGTCCAGACGACGCCGAGGAGCACGAACAGGAGCAGCATGCCGATCGGGAAGCCGTACAGCGGGATCGCGAGCACCACCGGCCACGGCATCGACGCGCGGGCATCTGGCGCGACCAGCCACATGACGATCGTCGCGATGAAGCAGAGCAAGCCGAGGCCGATGATGCCGCCGACCATGAACGCGAGGACGCGTTCGGTACGATTGAACGTCACCGAGGACTCCGCTGCGTAGCGGGGGGTCCCGGTGGATCGGGTCGGCTTGGCCATCGACCCAGGATATCCGACGCACCACGGCCGTTCCACGACCACGAGGAGTCCACGCATGCCCACCGGCAAGGTCAAGTTCTACGACGACCAGAAGGGGTTCGGGTTCATCACCGGCGACGACGGCGACCAGGTGTTCCTGCACGCCTCCTCGCTGCCGGACGGCGTCACCACGGTGAAGGCCGGTTCGCGACTCGAGTACGGCGTGGTCCAGGGCAAGAAGGGGTCGCAGGCGCTCAGCGTGCGGTTCCTCGACCCGCAGCCGTCGCTGTCGAAGATGTCCCGTCGCTCGGCCGACGACATGGCCGTGATCGTCGAGGACCTCGTGAAGGAGCTCGACCGCATCAGCGGCGACCTCCGCCACGGCCGTTACCCGAAGAACGGGGAGCGCCTCGCCGCGATCCTCCGCCACGTCGCCGACCAGTTGGACGCCTGATGCCCACGCACGAGTACGAGCGCCTCGCGCGCACCGCCCTGCTCGAGGTCACGCCGGACTCGACCGTCGGCGCCTTCGTCGACGCCGTGGACGAGGGCGACGACGTCGTCTCGCTCCGCTTCGCCAACCGGATGCCGGGGTACCCCGGCTGGCGGTGGACCGTGTCGGTCGCGAAGATCGGCGACGACGATCCGACCGTGCTCGAGGTCGAGCTCATGCCCGGCGACGGTTCGCTCGTCGCGCCCGAGTGGGTGCCCTGGTCCGAGCGACTCGCGGAGTACCGCGCCGCGCAGGAGGGCGAGGACGGCCACGGGGACGGCGACGACGAGTCCGACGAGGACGACGACGAGTCGGACGAGGACGACGACGCCGACTACGACGACCCGGACGACGACGAGGCCGACGACGACGAATCGGACGATGACGACTTCGACACCGACGAGGACGACCTGAGCGAGTCGGACGACGACGACCTCGACGGCGTGGACGTCGACGAGCTCGACGACGCGGAGGACTCCGACGACGACGAGCCGGAGCCGGTCGCACCGCCGCGCGCACGCCGGCGACGCGCGCAGCGCGTCCGCCCCGTCGATCCGGACGACGACCTCGAGGTCGATCGTCTCGACGCGAGCGAGGTCGACCCGGACCACCACCGGTCCTGACGCGACGCGCGTCGTCCGCGACGCGACCGGCAACGGACGGGAGGCGCGGGGGCCGCGGGGCCCCCCCCCCCCCGGGGGGGGGGGGGGGCGGGGGCGGCCCCCCCCCCCCCCGGGGGGGCGCGCCCCCCGCCGGGGCGGCGGGGCGGTCGTCGGC
>NZ_JBIVHJ010000001.1:1665288-1669585 GCF_044749145.1 Curtobacterium sp. NPDC089689
GCGCCGGGGGCCCCCCCCCCCCCCCCCCCGCCCCGCCCCCCCGCGCCGCCCCCCCCCCCCCCCCCCCCCCGGGCGGGGGGGGGGGGGGCCCGGGGCCCCCGCGCCTCCCGTGTGTCGTCAGCGCGTCAGCGCGTCAGCGCGTCAGCGCGTCAGTGCGACAGCTCGCCCACCACGTACTCGATCGCCTTGGTGAGCTGCGCGACGTCCGCCGGTTCGATCGCCGTGAACGTCGCGATCCGGAGCTGGTTGCGGCCGAGCTTCCGGTACGGCTCGGTGTCGACGATGCCGTTCGCGCGGAGCGTCGCGGCCACGGCCTTCGCGTCGATCGCGTCGTCGAGGTCGATCGTCGCGACCACCTGCGACCGGTGCGACGGCTCCGCCACGAACGGCGTCGCGAAGTCGACCGACGCTGCCCAGTCGTAGATCGTCCCGGAGGACTGCTTCGTGCGGGCGTCGGCCCACGCGATGCCGCCCGACTCGTTGATCCAGCGGACCTGGTCGTCGAGGAGGAGCAGGGTCGCGAGTGCCGGGGTGTTCAGCGTCTGGTCGAGCCGCGAGTTGTCGACCGCGTTCTTCAGGGACAGGAACTCCGGGACGTAGCGGTCCGAGGCGGCGATGCGCTCCACCCGCTCGATCGCGGCGGGGGAGAACAGCGCGAGCCACAGCCCGCCGTCGGACGCGAAGTTCTTCTGGGGCGCGAAGTAGTAGACGTCGGTCGCGGACACGTCGAAGGCGGCACCGCCGGCAGCGCTCGTGGCGTCCACCACGGTGAGCGCGCCGTCGTCACCCTGCGCGCGGACCACCGGGGCCATGACGCCGGTCGAGGTCTCGTTGTGCGGGTAGGCGTAGACGTCGACGCCCTCGACCGGTTCGAGGGCGGCGAGCGAACCACCCGGGGCCTCGATGACGTGCGGCGCCTCGAGCCACGGTGCGGCGACGGCCTTGGCGAACTTCGAGCCGAACTCGCCGAAGGACAGGTTCTCGGCGCGGCGCTCGACGAGCCCGAAGGCGGCGGCGTCCCAGAACGCGGTCGACCCGCCGTTGCCGAGCACGACCTCGTAGCCGTCCGGCACCTGGAACAGGTCGGCGATGCCCTGCCGGACGCTGCCGACGAGGTCCTTCACGGGCTTCTGCCGGTGGGAGGTGCCGAGGATCGTCGCCCCGCGCGTCACGAGGGACTCGAGCTGTGCGCCACGGATCTTGGACGGGCCGCAGCCGAAGCGTCCGTCGGTCGGGAGGAGGTCGGACGGGATGACGATGTCTGCCATGGAGCGATCCTACCGGCGCGGTATCCCAGGGCATTCCTTGACCCTTGCAAGTGTTGGTCCTCCAGTGTCACCACGAACAAGTAGGGTGGCGGGACCTGAGACCAGAGAGGCGGACCGTGACCGATCTCGTCGACACCACGGAGATGTACCTGCGCACGATCCTCGACCTCGAGGAAGAAGCGATCATCCCGCTGCGCGCCCGCATCTCGGAGCGCCTCGGTCACTCGGGTCCCACGGTCTCGCAGACCATCGCCCGCATGGAGCGTGACGGCCTCGTCGTCGTGTCCGGCGACCGCCACCTCGAGCTCACGACCGAGGGGCGTTCGCGAGCGACCCACGTCATGCGCAAGCACCGTCTGGCCGAGCGGCTGCTCTCCGACGTCATCGGGCTCGACTGGGCGTTCGTCCACGACGAGGCCTGCCGCTGGGAGCACGTGATGAGCGAGCAGGTCGAGGTCCGGCTGCTCGAGATGCTCGGCAACCCGACGGAGTCGCCGTACGGCAACCCGATCCCGGGGCTGGCCGAGATCGGCGGGCCGGACGCCGGCGGCTTCCTCGACGGCGTGCAGAACATCGTCACCGCGACCGAGGGCACCGACGCCGTCGCCACGGGGACGATCCGCCGCCTGGGTGAGCCGGTGCAGTTCGAACCCGAGCTCCTCCACCAGCTGCGGACCGCCGGGGTCATGCCCGGTCGGGTCGCGAGCGTGCAGCGCGCAGGCGCCTACGTCGCGGTGCGGGTCGACGGCGAGGACTCCGGCATCGAGCTCCCGAGCGAGGTCGCACAGCACGTGTACATCGAACGCGGCGACGCCTGACGTCCGCTCGCCTTTACCGTTCTGTTACAAAGTCCCCGTTTCATCTCGACAAGGTAACGACGGCCACGTACACTCGTGCGAGTCCCCGGGCCGACACCGAACCCGGGAACCCGTGGCAGGACGTCTCGAACCCGTCTCCTGCCTCGATCGGAAACGATGACGAACGGATGGGGTTCCACGGCCCAGGTCAGGCGAGTCCCCAGCTCGTCGCGATGCCCCGGACCGTGGTGACGAGGCGCCGGAGATCCCACCCTTGACGCTGAACGGTTCCGCCGCGGACGACCAGACCGCGAACCCGACGAACACCGCCGACGCCCCCACGGCCCTCCCCACCCGACGCACCGCGCGCGCTGCCGCCCCGCAGTCCGTGAAGACCGCACCGCTCGCCGGTGGACGCCGTGCCGCACAGGCCGCCCAGCGCGCCGAGCAGGCGAAGGCCAGCTCGTCCGCCCGCAAGCGCCGGCTCCTCGCGCCCCTCGTCCTGACCGTCGCGGCCGGCATGTTCGGCACGATGGCGGTCCCGGCCGCGTTCGCGTCGACCCAGCAGCCCTCGGACGCCGCTGCCGCCGCCCAGCGCCAGCTCCGCACGACCGGCGAGCAGAACTTCTCCGTGTCCGACGCGGTCGCCCTGGCCGGCACCAGCCGCGACGGCTACGGTGCGACGGCCCAGTCGACGCTCGACGCCGAGGCTGCGCAGCAGGCCGAGGCGAAGGCCGCGGCAGCTGCCGCGAAGCAGGCCGCCGCGACCGAGAAGGCCCGCGCGGCGACCGCCACGCAGTACGCCTCGTACTCGGGCCCGAGCGCCGCCGACTACGTCGCGACGTCGAAGGCCGCGAACACCCCGTTCTCGCTGCCGGCCGTCGTCGCGACCGCGAAGCAGTACATCGGCACGCCGTACGTGTTCGGCGGCGCGGACCCGTCCGGGTTCGACTGCTCGGGCTACGTGATGTTCGTGTACGCGCAGTACGGCATCAACCTCGCGCACTCCGTGCCCCTGCAGGACCAGGCCGGCACCACGATCCCGGAGTCCGAGGCACAGCCCGGCGACGTCGTCATCTTCAACAACGAGGCGCACGACGGCTTCTACATGGGCAACGGCATGATCATGGACGCGCCGAAGCCCGGCGGCTCCGTGTCGATCCGCCCGATCTGGACCAGCGACTACCACATCGTCCGCTTCGGGATCTGACCCGGAGCCCTCCCTCCGGTCGACGCGGACACGTCGAACCCGTGAACATCGCCGGAACCGGCCCGCACACCCTCGTGCCGGGCCGGTTTCCGACGTATCCTGACGCTGCACCGGCCCTTCGGCTGCGAGCAGGGAGACCTCATGTCAGCGTTCCGCACGACCCGCACCATGGGTCGGCGCGCGCACGTCGACATATGGTCGACCACCGCCTGCGTGCACGAGCACGCCCCGTCATGACGAGAGCACTGCCCATCCGGGTGGTGCTCTTCGTGGTTCCGGGGCCGTGCGCGCGAGCGACGGTCACCTGCGCGACGCCCTGGTCCGGCGCACCCGCACCGCCTGGAAGCCGTCCAGGCACGTCGGAAGGGAACCCATGCGCACTCTCGTCCTCAACGCCGGTTACGAGCCCCTCGCGGTGATCTCGTTCCGACGGGCCCTCGTGCTGGTCATGAACCAGAAGGCCGCCATCGTCGCCGCCGACCTCGACCACCCGGTGACCGGGTCGACGTCGACGTACGACCGTCCGTCCGTCATCATCCTCACCCGGTACGTGCGCATCCCGCACTCCAGACTCGTGCCCGTCTCCCGCCGCGGCGTCCTCCGTCGCGACGGCAACCGCTGCGCCTACTGCGACCGGCACGCCACCACGATCGACCACGTCCAGCCGAAGTCCCGCGGCGGGCAGGACTCGTGGGAGAACCTCGTCGCCTGCTGCCTGGCGTGCAACAACACCAAGGGTGACCGCACTCCGCAGGAGATGGGGTGGCGGCTGCGCTTCCGCCCGAGGGCGCCGCACGGCGCCTCGTGGGTGGTGCGCGGGATCGAGCGTCCGCAGGCGGACTGGGACGAGTACCTGGTCGCCGCGTAGCGGCGCTGCTGTCGCAGCGGACGGACGGGAGGCGGGGGGGCCGCCGGGCCCCCCCCCCCCCGCCGGGGGGGGGGGGGGCCCCCCCCCCGGGGGGGGGGCCCCCCCCGGCCCCCCCCCCCGCCGCCCCCCCGGGGCGGCGCCCCCGGGCCCCCGG
>NZ_JBIVHJ010000002.1:0-336616 GCF_044749145.1 Curtobacterium sp. NPDC089689
GACTCCTTCTTCTCGTCGTCGTTGTCGTCGTCGCCCGGGATGTAGACGTCCTGGACGGTCACGTTGACCTCGGCGACCTCCATGCCGACGATCTGCTCGAGGGCACGTGCCACACCGGAGCGGACGCCGTCGGCGACCTGCTGGAGGGCGACCGGGTACTCGGCGACGATCACGACGTCAGCGGCAACCTGCTTCTCGCCGACCTCGACCTTGACGCCCTGGCCGAAGTCGCGCTGGCCGATCGCGTCGCGGATCGCACCGATCGCACGGGCCGCACCGGTGCCGAGCGAGTGCACGCCGTTGACCTCGCGGGCCGCGATGCCGGCGACCTTCGCGACGACCGTGTCATCGATGACGGTCTTGCCCGAGGCGCTGGACGAGCTCGCTGCGGCGGTGCGCGGCGTGGTGGTGGTCGAGGTGGTCGTGGTGTCAGCCATGGTTGCTCCTTCCGTGTCCCGCCGGGCGTTCCCAGCGGTTGCTGTTCACGGATGAGACGGGGCACCACCGACCGTCGTCACGGCGGTCTGAGAGGAATCAGTGGACTCCCAGGAAGGGTCGCGGAGCGCACTGATTCCTGTACCCCCGCGGGGGACACGGACGACCAGGACGCGGGAAACGGCTGCCTCAGTGCGTCCGGACTGCGGCCGGCTCCGGAGCCTTCCGTCGCCGGACCGCGGCGACGTAGGCGCTCGGCGTCGTGCCGTGTTCGGCCTGGAACAGCTGCTGGAGTCGACGCGGTCGGACACCGGCGGCCTCGGCGATCCGGGACACCGTCAGGCGGTCGTCGACGTGCTGCTCGATGAACGCGACCGCGAGCCGGAGTCGCGCGCTCGACCGGTCACGGAGCGTCGCCGCCGGGTCCTCGCCGAAGCGCTCCCGGTAGTCGCGTGCGAACCGCCCCGGGTTGGTGAAGCCCCAGCGGGCGGACACGGCCGACACGGTCTGGTCATCGCCCTGGAGCAGCTCGTCCCGGACCCGGTCGAGTCGGTGGTCGCGGAGGAACCGGCGCGGACTCGTGCCCATCGTGCGGGCGAACACCTCCTGGAGGCCGCGTTCGCTCAGCCCGCAGGACGCCGCGATGCGGGCGACGGACGGACGTTCGGCGCCGTGCTCCTCGATGAAGCGCACGGCGTCCCGCAGCCGGTTCGCCACCGGCACGTCGTCCCCGCGGTTCCGGATCGGGAACGTGTCGAGCACCACGGTCGCCAGCCGGCGGTTGAGGGCCGTCCGCATGGGCCCGGTCACGCGCTCGTCCAGGAGGGAGCACTGCAGTTCGCGGAGCAGCCGACGGAGTGGCTCACGTCGTGCGATCGCCTCGTCCTGCTGGTCGAAGAGCAGCGGGCCGTCGGGCAGCCGGAAGCCGAGCTGCTGTCCGACCTCCCGGAGGAACGAGTCAGCGACGTGGATGCCGTGGTAGATCGTGCCGGACGACTCGAAGCGGTACGCCTCGGACGCGGATGCGATGTACGGCGTTCCCGGTCGGACGACCCGCGTCCGGTCCGGGAAGTGCATCTCGAGCTCGCCCTCGGTCAGCCAGAACACCACGTGGTCGGTCCGCGGTCCGATCACCCCGCCACGGCGGCCACCGAGGGCCCGCATCGAGCGGAGGGTGAGGTCGTCGTCACCGACGACCGTGTACTCGTAGCGGGTGTCCTGCGTCGCGTAGGTCTCACTCGCGAACTGCCGCCCGGCGTACTCGGACGTGAAGATCGTGCCGTAGTCCGTGCCGTCGTCGTGCGTGTACCGCGCTTTCCGGAACCCGTTGGACGACGCGGTGCTCATGGGGACTGCTTACACGATCGGGGTGGACAACCGCCCCCCCCGACGGGCGTGACTCGATCCGTGGGAGCCGACCCGTGCCTCTCCCCACCGGCACGGCCGGACCGCCGCTGGCGCGTCGCTCCGGAACCGGCGGCGTGGGCCCTGTCCGGGTGTCGTGGTCCCGCGACCTGGTGACCCGGAATACCCCAGGGGGGTACCCTGTTGTCGTGGGCGGAGGAACCATGCACGAGGACACGCACGCGCACGTCGGGTACATCGGCGACAAGGACGACCTGCTCAAGCGGCTCCGCCGCGCCGAGGGCCAGGTGCGCGGCATCGCGCGCATGGTCGAGGACGAGACGTACTGCATCGACGTCCTCACCCAGATCTCCGCGGCGAACCGTGCGCTCGAACGGGTGGCACTCTCGCTGCTCGAGGACCACCTCAAGCACTGCGTCGCCGAGGCCGTCGCCGAGGGCGGCGAGGCCGCCGACCAGAAGGTGCGCGAGGCGAGCGACGCGATCGCCCGCCTCGTCCGCTCCTGAACCGACCGAACCCGATGGAGGGAACCAGCATGACCACCGAGACCCTGCTCGTCACCGGCATGACCTGCGAGCACTGCGTGATGAGCGTCACCGAGGAACTGTCCGAGGTCGACGGCGTCCAGGGCGTCGAGGTCGACCTCGTGCCCGGCGGTTCGTCGACCGTCACGGTCACCTCGGACGCGCCCGTCGACGACGACGTCCTCCGCAGCGCGGTCGCGGAAGCGGGGTACGAGGTCGTGCGGTCGTGAGCGACGTTGAGCTCGACATCACGGGCATGACCTGCGCCTCGTGCGCGAACCGCATCGAGCGGAAGCTCGGCAAGCTCCCCGGGGTCACGGCCACGGTCAACTACGCGACCGAGAAGGCGCAGGTGCGTGTCGAGGACGCCGCCGACGTCGACGTCGACCGGCTCATCGCCACCGTCGCGTCGGCGGGCTACGGGGCGACGGTCCCGACTCCGCCAGCGGCACCCACGGACACGCCGCGCGCGGACGACGAGACGACACTGCTCAGACGACGTCTCGTGGTGTCGGCGGTGCTCGCGCTCCCGGTCGTCGTGCTCTCGATGGTGCCGGTCCTGCAGTTCCCGAACTGGCAGTGGGCGGCGCTCGCCCTCGCCGCGCCCGTCGCCGTGTGGGGCGCCCTGCCGTTCCACCGTGCCGCATGGGTGAACGCGCGGCACGGTGCCGCGACGATGGACACCCTCGTCAGTGTCGGCGTGGCCGCGGCCTTCCTGTGGTCGCTGTACGCGCTGTTCCTCGGCGACGCCGGGATGCCCGGCATGCACATGTCGTTCTCGTGGTTCGCCGCCGATCCGGAGGGGACCGAGCTCTACCTCGAGGTCGCGTCCGCCGTGACGGTCTTCGTGCTCGCCGGGCGGTACATGGAGGCCCGCGCGAAGCGGGAGTCCGGGGCGGCGCTGCGGGCGTTGCTCGAACTCGGAGCGAAGGACGCGTCCGTGCTCCGCGGTGGGGACGAGTCGCGCGTGCCGGTGTCGTCCCTCGTCGTCGGTGACGTGGTGGTCGTCCGGCCGGGCGAGCGCATCCCGAGCGACGGCGTCGTCCGGGCGGGGTCGTCGGCGGTCGACCTCAGCATGCTCACGGGCGAAGCGGTCCCGGTCGAGGTCCGGACCGGCGACCACGTCACCGGGGCGACCGTGAACGTCGGCGGCCGGCTCGAGGTGACGACCACCGCGGTCGGTGCCGAGACGGAGCTTGCCCGCATCGGACGGCTCGTCGAGGAGGCCCAGACCGGCAAGGCCGACGTGCAGCGGCTGGCCGACCGGGTGTCCGGGGTGTTCGTGCCCGTGCTCATCGGACTCGCACTGCTCGCGTTCGTCGGCTGGCTCGTCCTCGGTGGCTCCGTCACGGCCGCGTTCACGGCTGCGGTGGCGACGCTCATCATCGCCTGCCCGTGCGCGCTCGGACTCGCGACACCCACGGCCCTGCTCGTCGGGACCGGACGGGGATCGCAGCTCGGCATCCTGATCGGCGGTCCGGAGGTGCTCGAGCGCACCCGGACGGTCGACACGATCGTGCTCGACAAGACCGGGACGGTGACGACGGGTGCGATGACCGTGCGGGCCGTCGTGCCCGCGGACGGCGCTGGACCCCTACCCCGACTCCGCGACGTCGACCTGCTCGCCCTGGCCGCCGCCGTCGAGGACGGCTCCGAGCACCCCGTTGCCCGGGCAGTGGTCGCTGCTGCACGACACCGCGGTGTCGAGGTCGTCCGCGCCGACGACTTCGTCGCGACCCCGGGTGCCGGTGTCCAGGCCGTCGTCGACGGCGACGCCGTGTTCGTCGGCGGCCTGGAATGGGTGCGCGACGCGTGGGCGGTCGACGTCCCGTCGGACACGGTGGACGCGGTCGCTCGTGCGGAGGCCGACGGAGCCACCGCCGTCGTGGTCGCGCGGAACGGCGCAGTCCTCGGCGTGGTCGTGGTCGGGGACACCGTGAAGGACGAGTCGGCGATCGCGGTCGAGCGCTTCCGCGCGCTCGGCCTGCGCCCGGTGCTCCTCACGGGTGACAACGGCGGTGCCGCACGGGTGGTGGCCGACGCCGTGGGCATCGACGAGGTGCACGCCCGGGCGACCCCCGCGTCGAAGCTCGACACCGTGCGGCGGATGCAGGCCCAGGGCCGGGTCGTCGCGATGGTCGGCGACGGCGTGAACGACGCGGCAGCGCTCGCGGCGGCCGACCTCGGCATCGCGATGGGTGCCGGGACGGACGCGGCGATCGCCGCGAGCGACATCACCGTGGTGAGCGGCCGGCTGACGGTCGTGGCGGACGCCGTCCGGTTGTCCCGCTCGACCCTGCGCACGATCAAGGGGAACCTGTTCTGGGCCTTCGCGTACAACGTGGCGGCGATCCCGCTCGCGATGGCGGGACTCCTGAACCCGGTGCTCGCGGGGGCGGCGATGGCGTTCTCGTCGGTGTTCGTCGTCACCAACAGCCTGCGACTGCGGCGGTTCCGACCGACGGCCTGATGCTCGACGGCCTGATACTCGACGGCCCGACGCTCGCCGGCTGCCGCGGCAGGATGGGCACATGCGTTCCCTGCCCGGAGTCCTCGGTACCGCAGCGCCCGTCCACGTCGCACCGATGGCCGGCGGCCCGAGCGCGCCCGGCCTCGTGGTCGCCGCAGCCAGCGCCGGGCACCTCGCGCAGCTCGCCGCCGGGTACCAGACGGTCGACGCCATGACCTCGCAGGTCGCGGCGGTCCGAGCAGCCGGCGTTGAGGCCTTCGGGGTGAACCTCTTCGTCCCGAACCCGGTCCCGGTCGACCCGGAGGCGTACGAGGCCTACCGCGCCGAGCTCGAGCACGAGGCCGGCCGGACACTGCCGCCCCGCCACGAGGACGACGACGCCTGGTCGGACAAGGTCGCGGCGCTCCTCGACGACCCCGTCCCGGTCGTCTCGTTCACGTTCGGCCTGCCCGACACGTCGGTCGTGCGGGCGTTCCGGCGTCGCGGCGTCGTCACGGTGCAGTCGGTGACGGACCCCGTCGAGGCGGTCGCGGCAGCGGAGCGTGGCGTCGACGTCCTGCTCGTCCAGGGGGAGGCCGCCGGTGGGCACTCCGCCGTGCTCGATCCGCGGGTGCCCGTGCGGGCGGTGCCGCTCGTGGAGCTGGTCCGGTCCGTGGTGACGGCGACGCCGCTGCCGGTCGTCGCGGCCGGCGGCATCGGCGGGGCGGAGGACGTCGGCGAGCAGCTTGCGGCCGGAGCCTCGGCGGTCGCCGTGGGCACCGCCGTGCTGCGGACCGACGAGGCGGAGACGTCGCCGACCCACCGCGCAGCGCTCGCGGACGCGGCCTTCGACCGCACGGTGCTCACGCGGGCCTTCACGGGTCGCCCGGCCCGGGCCCTCGCGAACGCCTTCACCCGCGCGCACCCGGACGCGCCGCTCGGCTACCCGGCGCTGCACCACCTCACGCGGCCGCTCCGGACCGACGCCGCCGCGAGCGGCGATCCGCACCGCCTGCACCTGTGGGCGGGTCGTGCCTGGCGGGCCGCGTCCGACGGTCCGGTCGCCGACGCCCTGGAGGCGCTGCTCGCCTGACCCGGGCACGCTGCGGGCGCCGAGGTGGTCCGGATCCGGCACCTGTCCTGCACAGGCGGGGCCCGGCGAGGGTCCGTCCACAGCGAACGCGGACTGTGCGCGGGCGCACCGCGACGGCACTACGCTCGAACGTGGTCCGCGACGCAGTGCTGCGGTGACCGGCGGACTGTGTTCCCACGTGATCCAGGAGGACCCCTCGTGACCGAATCCGCTCCCGTCGACCCCACATCGACCGACGGCTGGAAGAAGCTCGCCGCCATCGCCGACGGCTTCACCCCGGACCTGCGTGGGTGGTTCGACAGCGACCCCGAGCGTGCTGCGAAGTACACGTTCCAGGCCGCCGACCTCACCGTCGACCTGTCCAAGGGCCTCGTGACCGAGGAGATCCTCGCCGACCTGCTGCAGGTCGCCGAGGACACCGGCGTCGCCGAGCGCTTCCGCGCGATGCTCGCCGGTGAGCACATCAACGTCACCGAGGACCGCGCCGTCCTCCACACGGCGCTCCGTCGCCCGGCCGGAGCCTCCCCGGCGCTCGTCGTCGACGGGCAGGACGTCGACGCCGACGTGCACGCGACGCTCGACAAGGTCTACGCGTTCGCCGAGCAGATCCGCTCCGGCGCCTGGACCGGCGTGACCGGCAAGCGGATCGAGACCGTCGTCAACATCGGGATCGGCGGCTCCGACCTCGGGCCGGTCATGGTCTACGAGGCCCTCAAGCCGTACGTGCAGCAGGGGCTCGAGGCCCGCTTCGTCTCGAACATCGACCCGGCCGACATCTACGAGAAGACCGCCGACCTCGACCCCGAGACGACGCTCTTCATCGTCGCGTCGAAGACCTTCGGCACGCTCGAGACCCTGACGAACGCCCGGCTCGCACGCCAGTGGCTCTGGGAGCGTCTCGGGCTCACCGACGGCTCCGACGAGGACAAGGCGAACGCGGTCGCGAAGCACTTCGTCGCCGTCTCGACCGCCCTCGACAAGGTCGCCGCGTTCGGCATCGACCCGGAGAACGCCTTCGGCTTCTGGGACTGGGTGGGCGGCCGCTACTCGGTCGACTCCGCGATCGGCACCGCCGTGGTCGTCGCGATCGGCAAGGAGAACTGGGAGCAGTTCCTCGCCGGGTTCCACGCGATCGACGAGCACGTCCGCACGACCCCGCTCGAGCAGAACGTCCCCGTCCTGATGGGGCTGCTCAACGTCTGGTACTCGAACTTCCTCGGTGCCCAGAGCCACGCGGTGCTGCCGTACACGCAGTACCTGCACCGCTTCCCGGCCTACCTGCAGCAGCTCACCATGGAGTCGAACGGCAAGCGCGTCCGCTGGGACGGCAGCCCGGTGACGACCTCCACCGGTGAGGTCTTCTGGGGCGAGCCCGGAACGAACGGCCAGCACGCGTTCTACCAGCTCATCCACCAGGGCACGAACCTCGTCCCGGCGGACTTCATCACGATCGCGAACCCGCCGCGTCCCCTCACGGACGAGACCGGCGACGGCAAGGGCGTCCAGCCGGGCACCGACGTGCACACCCTGTTCCTCGCAAACTTCTTCGCGCAGACCAAGGCGCTCGCGTTCGGCAAGACCGCCGACGAGGTCCGCGCCGAGGGCACCACGGACGAGGGGATCGTCGCCGCGCGCACGTTCCCGGGCAACAAGCCGACCGCGTCGATCCTCGCGCCGGAGCTCACCCCGAGCGTCCTCGGGCAGCTCATCGCGCTGTACGAGCACATCGTGTTCACCGAGGGCACCATCTGGGGCATCGACTCGTTCGACCAGTGGGGCGTGGAGCTCGGCAAGCAGCTGGCGCTGCAGGTCACCCCGGCCGTGGAGGGCGACCGCGATGCGCTCGACGCGCAGGACTCCTCGACCAAGGCGCTCATCGCGAAGTACCTGGAGCTGCGGAAGTAGCACGCGACCGGACAGCAGACGGGCGCACCCCGCTCGGCGGCGACGCGGAGCGTCGTGCGGGGTGCGCCGAGCGAGCCTGCGAGCGAGGGGCGGATCCGCCACGGGCCTCCCGTCTGCACGCACGCACGTGCGGGTCGGATCTGGGCCGAATCTCGACGTGAGCGACAGTTCTCGGTGCGCGCACACCGAGAAGTGTCGCTGAGTCCGAGATTCGGGCCAGGCGCTCTGAGACTCGGGCCGTGACGGCTGCGGGTCAGCGCGCCAGTGGGTCGAGGTTGAGCGTCGTTCCCTCGTAGAGGTACTGGTCGTCGCCGAACACCTGCACGCCCTCGTTCAACCACACGAGCGCGCGCACGCTGATGCCGAACCGCGCCGCGACGTCACCGATGAGGTCGTCCGGCGCCACGACGTACGACCTCGGCGCGCCACTCGGCGTCGTCGCCGTGACCTTCCCGGCAGCGTTCGACCGCGCACCACCGTCGACGGGTCGCACGTTCGTCGTCCGTGCGGGCACCGACCAGCGAACCGTCGTCACGGCGAGGACCTTGCCGGGGCCGAGCTCGACCGGGACCCCGGCGTCCGGCCCGGCGGACGAGTACGTCACGAGGGTGGTGAGCCCGGACGGGTCGACGCCCGAACCGTCGAGCGGCACCGTCGCCGAGGATCCCGGTGCCGCGGTCGCGCCGCCGAGCTGGTGGTCGCCGACGCCACGGTAGGTGAGACCGTCGCCGACCGCCCGCGGCTTCTCGAACAGGGAGACCGACACCGGGACGGGCAGCGTCGACGTGAAGCCGGAGTACTGCGCCGAGAACGTGTCGTCCCCGTCGGAGACCATGCGGAAGTGGAAGTGGACGCTGCCGAGCGGTGACGCGACGTTCCCCTCCGCCACGACCGTGCCGGCGGCGATCCGGCTCAGGGTCGGCGCGGGAGCCGCCGCTTCCGACGGCTCGGGGGTCGGTGTCCGCGGGTGTGCCGATGCCTCGAGCAGGGCCTCGGCCGACGACTCGTCCGGCGTCGGGGTCGGGCTCGCGGAGACGCTCGCGGACGGCGAGGTGCGCGTCGGTTCCGGAACGGGCTCCGGACTCCGCAGCAGCGCGCAGCTGCTCAGCGTCACGGCGCCGATCGTCACGAGCCCCAGTGCGGCGGCAGTCCTCGGTGCTTTCCTCATGGTTCCCCCTCCGGCGCGATGCTAACCGGGCGAGGGCGCCAGCGCGAACCGGGTCGGTGGCTCGGAGCGGTCGGCGAGGAGGTTCCGCCTGGTGCGGTCGACGATCCCGAGGAGGACCGCGTCGTCGTCGTGAGCGCGCGCGAGGACCAGCGCGCCCTGGATCGCCGCGACCGCGTCGAGCGCGCGTTCGGCTGCTTCGTCGGCGGGGAGCCCGCCGGTGCGCAGCGCGGTCGCGAGGGCATCGACCCAGTCGGTGAAGTACTGCCGCACGGGGCCGGTGAACGCTCCCTGCTCGTCGCCCAGTGAGATCGCTGCGAACAGGCACACACGCTCACGGGAGACGAAGTACCCCGCGACTTCCTCCGCCATCGCGCCGATCGCCTCCGCTGGGTCCTCGGCGGTGCGCAGCGGAGCGTAGACGTGTTCCTCGAACCACTCGCCGACCTGGTCGAGCACGGCGGCCGCCATGTCGGTCTTGCCGTTCGGGAAGAAGTGGTACAGGCTGCCGCGGCCGACACCGGTCTCCTGCTGGATGACGGAGAGCGATCCGCCGTCGAAGCCACGCCGGCGGAACACCCCCGCGAGGGCGAGGACGACGTCCGACCGGTCGAGGACGGTCCGGGCCATCAGAGCCCGAGCTCGCTGAGGCCCGGGTGGTCGGTCGGGCGCGGGCCGGAGGCGTCCCAGAAGAACTTGCGCTCCGACTCGTCGATCGGGACGTCGTTGATCGAAGCGTGGCGGTGGGTCATCAGACCATCCTCGTCGAACTTCCAGTTCTCGTTGCCGTACGCACGGAACCACTGTCCGCCGGCGTCGTGGTACTCGTACGCGAAGCGCACGGCGATGACGTCGTCCGTGTACGCCCAGACCTCCTTGATGAGGCGGTAGTCGAGCTCTCGCTCCCACTTGTCGGCGAGGAACGCCACGATCGCGGGGCGGCCCTGCACGAAGGTCGAGCGGTTCCGCCACCAGCTGTCCTCGCTGTAGGCGAGGGAGATCCGCTCGGGATCGCGGGTGTTCCACGCGTCCTCGGCGGCTCGGGCCTTGACGGCGGCGGATCCGGCGGTGAACGGGGGGAGCGGTGGTCGGGGCATCGCGGGTTCCTCCGGTCGGCTTGTACCGTTCGACACAGTTTGTACCGATCGGTTTTGTGTGTACCAAAAGGTACAGACCAAGGGGAGCTCCTGTCAACCACGACTCTCGTCGGTCGCTCGCTGTCGGCCGCAGGCGTTAGCGTCGTCGGCATGGACCGTTCCGAGATCCTCGCCGCAGCAGCAGCCGCCCACGCCGCCCGCATCGCCGAGTCCGGCGGGGACGACGCTGCGGCCCGAGCGCGAGCCGAGTCGGTCGCGGCACGCGATGCCCTGGCCGACGATGCCGCCCGGGATGCCGCTCGTCGACGGTCCGACGAATCCGCCCGCGCCGCCGACCGCACCGAGGGGGTGCTGTCGGACTGGCACCGGATGGGTACCCGTCGCGGTGTCAGCCCCGACGAGCAGGTCCGCTCCGCGTGGTCGATCGCCGGTGTCCCCGAGCAGGGTGGTGCCCGAGCCCTCGCGAACGTGCTGCTGTCCACAGCGGGGCACGCCGGCCGTGTCGCCGACGCCGCTCGGCGCGACCCGAAGCTCGCCGGGGCCGCGAGTGCTGCGGCACGCCGAACGGTGCGTCGGTACACGGACCACGGTGCGGGCATGGCCTCACTGGGGGACGTCCTCGGTGACGAGTCCCCGCGGCGGGAGCCGGACGAGCACTGACCGTTTGGACCGCTCCGACACTGATCAGGGCTTTTATGGACCGATCCAATTGCCCTGACGACAGAATGACTGATTGACAGGACATGGATTCGGGTTACGATCGCTCCACGCGATGAAGCGCGATCACGGACGAAGGAGTCACCGAATGGTCGACATCAAGCCGACAGCACCGGCTGTCGCACTGCCCCCCGTCGGCACGGGGCCGCACCGCCGCCGCCTCGGCGTGCTGGCCCTCGTCGCCACCTTCGGCGGCCTGCTCTTCGGGTACGACACCGGTGTCATCAACGGTGCCCTGAACCCGATGAAGGCCGAGCTCGGCCTGACGAACCTCACCGAGGGCGTCGTCACGAGCTCCCTGCTGTTCGGCGCGGCGATCGGCGCGATGCTCGGCGGTCGGGTCGCCGACGGGTGGGGGCGCCGGAAGACGATCATCCTGCTCGCCGTCGCGTTCTTCGTCGGCACCCTCATCTGCGTCTTCGCCCCGTCCTTCGGCGTGATCGTGGTCGGCCGCGTGCTGCTCGGACTCGCGGTGGGCGGTGCGTCGACGGTGGTGCCGGTGTTCCTCGCCGAGTTGGCGCCCTACGAGATCCGCGGCTCGCTGTCCGGCCGCAACGAGCTCATGATCGTGATCGGGCAGCTCGCCGCGTTCGTGGTGAACGCGATCATCGGCAGCCTCTGGGGTGAGGGTGGTGGCGTCTGGCGCGTCATGCTCGCCGTCTGTGCCCTCCCTGCGATCGCGCTGTTCGTCGGCATGCTGCGGGTACCAGAGTCGCCGCGGTGGCTCGCGTCGAAGGGGCGCAACGACGAGGCCCTCGAGGTGCTCGGACAGATCCGCTCGAAGGAGCGCGCGACGGCGGAGCTCGAGGACATCAAGCGGACGAACGAGTTCGAGGCGAAGGTCCAGCGGCAGAGCGGGTGGCGCACGCTGCTCGGCAACAAGTGGCTCATCCGCATCGTGCTCATCGGCGCGGGGCTCGGCGTCGCCCAGCAGCTCACCGGCATCAACTCGATCATGTACTACGGCCAGACGGTCCTCATCGAGTCCGGCTTCGAGGCGCAGGCAGCGCTCATCGCCAACATCGCTCCCGGTGTCATCGCCGTGATCGGTGGTGTGATCGCCCTCGCGAACATGGAGCGCATCAACCGGCGGACCACGCTCCTCATCGGGTTCTCGCTGACCACCGTGTGCCACTTCCTCATCGGCATCGCCTCGATGCTGCTCGTGACGGGCAACCCGGCGCGCCCGTGGGTGATCCTGTTCCTCGTCGTCGCCTTCGTCGGATCGATGCAGACCTTCCTCAACATCGCCGTGTGGGTCGTCCTGTCGGAGATCTTCCCGACGCAGATCCGCGCGCTCGGCATGGGCATCGCGGTGTTCTGCCTCTGGATCGCGAACGCGTTCCTCGGTCTGTACTTCCCGACGATCGTGGCGGCGACCGGCATCACCGGGACGTTCTTCGGCTTCGCGGTCGTCGGCGTCCTCGCTCTGCTCTTCATCTGGAAGTTCGTGCCGGAGAGCCGCGGCCGCACCCTCGAGGAGGTCGAAGAGGGCGTCACCACCGGCAACATCTTCGTGGTCGACAAGAAGAAGGCGCGCGCCTGACCGCGCACGACTGACGGACGGGAGGCCCGTGGCGGATCCGCCACGGGCCTCCCGTCCGTCAGTCAGCCGGCTGAGAGCAGCGTGGTGACCCGACCGTAGGCTCGTCCTGTCGTTGTACGCGTACAAGTCGAGGTGGTGGCCGTGGTCGAGCTCGGGATCCATGCCTTCCCGTCCCCGCTCACCGCGCTCTGCGCGGTGCTCCTGGTCGTCGCGGTCGGTTGCGCGGCGTTCGTCGCCGTCGACGTCGTCCGGCACCCGCCGCAGATGCGGGTGATGGCGCTCGTCTGGCCACTGACGATGTTGTTCGGCAGCGTCGTCTGGCTCGTGATCTACCTCCGACGCGGGAGGGCGACCGCGCCGGACCACGGCCGGTGGGCCGGGACGGCGATCGACACGAGCCACTGTGGCGCGGGGTGTGCCCTCGGCGACCTGGTGGGCGAGTTCGGGCTCGCCTGGTTCCCGGCGATCGGTGCCGTCGTCGGGCTGGGTTCGCTCTACCAGGACCGCATGGTCGCAGGGTGGATCGTGGACTTCGTCCTCGCCTACCTGCTCGGCATCGGCTTCCAGTACTTCGCCATCGCCCCGATGCGCGGACTCGGCGTCCGTGCCGGGCTCGTCGCCGCCCTCAAGGCCGACACGCTGAGCATCGTCGCGTGGCAGATCGGGATGTACGGGCTCATGGCCGTGTGGCAGCTCGTGGTGTTCCCCGCGCTCTTCGGCGGGCGGGCGAGTGTCTTCTCGCCGGAGTTCTGGGTGGCGATGCAGCTCGCCATGGTCGCCGGGTTCGTGTGTGCCTACCCGGTGAACGCCTGGCTGGTGCGTCGCGGGATCAAGGAAGCCATGTGACGGGCTGCGAGGATGGTGGGCATGGCTGAGATCGACGAGGTGCTCGCGGCGTCCCGAGGGCTGCTCGGCATCGTCGCGCGTTCGCTGACGCCCGCTCTCGAGCACGTCACCGTCCCGCAGTTCCGGCTGATCGTGCTCGTCACCACGCTGGGGCCGACCCGTGCCGGCGACCTCGCCGAGCGTCTGGCGGTCGAACCCTCCACGCTGACGCGCAACGTCGACCGCCTCGTGGCCGGAGGTTGGGTCGAGCGCCGGCCGGGTGCTGCGAACCGGCGTGAGGTGCTGGTGGCCGCGACGGACCGCGGTCGGGCGCTCGTCGACGAGGTCAGCGCGCGACGGAGCCGTGAGCTGGCGGAGGTGCTGGAGCGGGTGCCCGAGGCGGAGCGGCCCGCGGTGGTCGCCGGGATGCGGGCGCTGCGGACGGCGATGGACGAGCCGCTGCCGGAGGAGGTCTCGGCCTTCGGGGGCTGACCCAGCAGTGCTCGCCTCCCTGTAGTTGCACGCGTACAATCATTGTGCTCGTACAACTCTGGAGGACCGTGTCGACATCCGCTCCCGCCCGCTCCCACCTGCACGCCGCCGGTACCCGCTTCGGCGGCGCCGCCGTCCGACTCGCCCTGCCCGCCCTCGTCGTCGGTGCCGGCGCCGGGCTCGCCGCCGTCGTCTTCCGCTGGCTCATCGAGCACGCCACGTGGGTCCTCAGCGGGCACGCCGACTACTCCGCGACCAGCGGGCACCCCGCGAACCCGTGGGTCCCGTGGCTCGGCGCCGGCTTCGTGGTGCTCGCCCCCGCGGTCGGCGGGATGCTCTACGGGCCGCTCATCCACCGGTTCGCGCGCGAGGCGCGGGGGCACGGCGTGCCCGAGGTCATGTTCGCGGTCGACCGGAAGGGCGGTCGGATCCGCGGCAGCGTCGCCGTCGTGAAGACCCTCGCGAGCGCGATCTGCATCGGGGCAGGCGGCTCCGTCGGCAGGGAGGGGCCGATCATCCAGATCGGCTCGGCACTCGGTTCGACGATCGGCCAGTGGATGCGGATGCCCGAGGTCCGGCTGAAGACCCTCGTCGCGTGCGGTGCGGCCGGCGGCATCTCCGCCACGTTCAACGCTCCCGTGGCCGGGGTCTTCTTCGCGCTGGAGCTCCTCCTCCGCGACTTCACGCCGACGTCGTTCGGCGCGGTGGCGATCGCGAGCGTGACAGCGGCGCTCGTCGGGCGCGCGGTCTTCGGCGACTCGGCGTTCCTGCACCTGCCGGCGATCGGCGGGGTCACCGCACCGGAGTACCTGCTCTTCGCGCTGCTCGGGCTCGTCGCGGGAGCGGTGGGCATCGGTTTCACCCGGGTGCTGTACCTCGTCGAGGACGCCTGCGACCTCCTGTGGCGGGCGAGCCGCGGTCCGGAGTGGCTGCGGCCCGTCGTCGGCGGCCTGCTCCTCGGCCTGCTCCTGCTCGCGCTGCCCCAGATGTACGGCGTCGGGTACCCGGTCCTCGAGCACGGGGTCGCCGGGCAGTACGCGCTCGGGTTCCTCGCCGTGCTCGTGGTCGGGAAGGTGCTCGCCACCTCGTTGACGCTCGGGATCGGCGGTTCCGGCGGGGTGTTCGCGCCGTCGCTGTTCATCGGGGCCATGGTCGGCGCGGCCTTCGGCGAGGCCGCGGCGGTGGTCGAGCCGGCCCTGCACGGGCAGATCGGGGCGTTCGCGGTCGTCGGGATGGGAGCGGTGTTCGCCGGGTCGACCCGCGCACCGATCACGGCGGGCATCATGCTCTTCGAGTTGACCGGCGACTACGCGCTCGTCCTGCCGGTCGTCGTCGCGGTCGTCATCGCGACGGCGGTGTCGAAGGTCCTGTCGCGCGACACCGTGTACACGCTCAAGCTCAGTCGCCGCGGCGTGGACCTGACCGACTCGGCGGTCCCGGTCCGCCGGTCCTCGGGGGCGACGGTCGGTGGTGCCGCGCGGCCGCTCGGCGCGCTGGTACCGGTGACCGCGACCGCAGCCGAGGCGCTCGTGGCCGTCGAGTCCGGCGGTGGTGCACCGGTCGTCGTGGTGGACGCCGAGGGATGCTTCGCGGGCGTCGTGTCCGCGCGGTCCGCCGGCGAATCGGTGCTCACCGACGTGGACTTCGCGGACCGTCCGGTGCTCGACGTCGCGTCCGACGTGACGGCGGTCCACGACGACGTCGAGCTCGACGGGGTCGTGCAGGACGTGATCGAGGCGTCGGACACCGCCGGCCTGCCGGTGGTCGACGGGGACGGCCGCCCGGTCGGGTGGCTCGGTCAGGCAGACGCGCTGCGGGCTCTGGTCCCCGCCGCCTGACGGACTGGAGGCGCGGTACCAGCTGGCACCGCGCCTCCAGTCCGTCTGCTGCGTGCGCTACGGGCGCAGGAGCACCTTGCCGACGCGGCCTGCGGTGTCGCTGGCGCGCGCCGCGGCGCGGGCCTCCTCGAAGGGGAAGACCTCGGAGACCGGGAGGGTCAGCGAGCCGTCGAGCACGCGCGAGATGAGCTCACCGAAGAGCTGCTGCTTGAGCGGCGCGTCCATGGTCTTGCTGACGACCGCGCCCCAGAAGCCCTTGACCGTGAGCTGGCCGAAGATGACCTTGCCGGACGGGATCTCGAGGGTGGGGGAGGCCATCGCGCCGAACACGACGAGGGTGCCGTTCTCGCCCATCACCGAGGCGATGTCACCGGCGGCCTTGCCGCCGACGGACTCGACGCCCGCGATGATCGGGGCGCCGCCCGTGATCGCGCGGACCTGGTCCTGCCAGTCGTCCGCGTCCGTGGCGACGATGCGGTCGATGCCCTGCTCGCGGAGCTCCTCGACACCGGCGGCGCGCCGGACGAGCCCGATGACGTTGATGCCGCGGGCCTTGCCGAGCTGCGCGACCATGCGGCCGACCGCACCGTTCGCGGCGTTCTGGATGAGCCAGTCGCCCTCGTGCAGGTCGAGCGAGTGGAGCAGGCTGATGGCGCTGAACGGCATCGAGACGAGCTGCGCGGCGTCCTCGTCGGTCATCGCGTCCGGCACCGGCACGAGACCCGCGGCGTTCGCGACGTAGTACTCGGCCCAGACGCCGAAGGTGCCACCGGCGACGCGCTGGCCGACCGACAGGTTCGTGACGCCCTCGCCGAGGGCCTCGACGACGCCGAGCGCCTCGGTACCGGAGGCCGCGGGGAGCTCGGGCTTGAAGCCGTACGTACCGCGGATGGTCCACAGGTCGTGGTTGTGGATCGGGGAGAGGACGGTGCGGACGAGGACCTCGCCGGCGCCCGGGGTGGGGACCGGGCGCTCCTCGGCGGTCAGCACGTCGGCGGGCTCGCCGAACTCGTGGTGGACGACGGCGCGCATGGCGGTGGGGGTGGTGTCGGTCATGGTCAGTCCTCCGAGACGGTGATGGTGACGTCGATGTTGCCGCGGGTGGCGTTCGAGTACGGGCACACCTGGTGCGCGGCGTCCGCGAGGGCCTGGGCCTGGTCGTGCTCGAGTCCGGGCAGCACGACCTCGAGCAGCACGGCGAGCTGGTAGCCACCGTCGCCGTTCGGGCCGATCTGCACACGGCCGCCGACGGACGAGTCCGTGATCTTCACCTTCTGCGCCCGGGCGACGCCCTGGAGTGCGGAGTGGAAGCAGGCGGCGTACCCGGCGGCGAACAGCTGCTCCGGGTTCGTCCCGTTGCCCGAGCCGCCCATCTCCTTCGGGATCGCGAGGTCGAGCGCGAACGAGCCGTCGCTGGTCGCGACACGGCCGTCGCGGCCGGCACCGGTGGAGAGGGCCTCGGCGGTGTAGAGGGCTTCCATGTGGTTCCTTCCTTCGTGGGGGTCAGTGCTGCTGCTGCGTCGCGCCGGCGGGCTCGTCGGCCCGGGGCTCGGCTGCGGCGTGCATGGTGGCGGTGAGGCGCTGGAGTGTGCCGATGAGCTCGAGCGCGGCCTGCTCGTCCGGCAGCCCCATGCCCTGTGCGATGCGGGCGGGGACGTGCGCGAGTTCGGGGCGGATCGAGCGCCCGCGGTCGCCGAGCCTGACGGTGACGACGCGCTCGTCGGTGCTCCGTCGCTCGCGGCGGACGAGGTCGGCCTGCTCCATGCGGCGCAGGAGCGGCGACAGGGTGCCGGAGTCGAGCTGCAGGTGGTCGCCGAGGGACGAGACGGTCTGGTCGCCCTCGATCCAGAGGGTGACCAGCACGAGGTACTGCGGGTACGTCAGGCCCCAGGGCTCGAGCATCGTCCGGTATGCCTGGGTCGTCGCGCGGGAGGCGGCGTAGAGGGAGAAGCACACCATCTCGTCGGTCACGGGCATGACGACAGTGTTGCACGCAACTCAGTTGTGCACAACCGATACATGCGTCAGTCCTCGTCGTCGGGACGCCATGCCCGGAGCCGCAGCGTCGCGGCGAGACCGAGCACGAGGAAGCCCGCAGCGGACCACGCCGCCGCGCGGGTCCCGTCGCTGAAGGCCTCCGCTGCGGCGTCCGCGGCCGACGGGTCCTGCTCGCGGAGTCCGGCGATCGCCCCGCCGGAGGACGTCACGACCGCGTCGGCCACCTGTGAGGCGGTCGCGGACGGGGTGCCGGCGTCCTCCAGTCGGTGTTCGAGCAGCGTGTTCGTCGAGGTGAAGAGGACGGTGCCGAGCACCGCGATGCCGAGCGCGGACCCGATCTGCCGCGCCGTGCTCTGTGCGCCGGAGGCCTCACCGCTCCGCTCGACCGGGACGTCCTGGAGCACGACCCCGGTGAGCTGCGCGGTGGCGAGACCGACACCGAAGCCGTACACGAACAGGCACGGCACGATCGCCCACCACGGCGTCGACGACGACACGACGAACCCGACCGCGGCGACGCCGACGATCTCCGCGCCGATGCCGAGCCGGACGATCCGGAGGGCGCCGATGCGCTGTCCGGCCGTCGCGGCGAACCCGCTCGCCACGAAGGACCCGACGGCGAGGGCGAGCAGCACGAACCCGGTCTGGAGCGCCGAGTAGCCGAGCACGTTCTGCAGCCACAGCGGGAGCGACAGGATGATGCCGAACTCGCCGAGCGACACGATGAGTGCCGCGATCGAGCCGCCGCGGAACGACGCGATGCCGAACAGGTCGAGGGCGATGAGTGTCGAGCGGCCGTGCCGCTGCCGTCGCAGCGTCCAGAGCACGAACAGCACGCCGGCGACGACGGTGAGCCCGAACGCGTACGGGATGGGGGAGAGCGGGCCGGGCCACGACCAGTCGCCGATCCGGAGCCGCTCGGCGTTCGTCCACCACCCGTAGGTCCGCCCCTCGATGAGTCCGAACACGAGCGACGCGCTCGTGAGCACGCTGAGCACCGCCCCGACGACGTCGATCCGGCCGGCGTGCACGGCGTCGCGGGACTCGCGGACGAAGAGGAACGCGCAGACGACGATCGCGACGCCGAGCGGGATGTTGATGCCGAACGCCCAGCGCCACGAGAACGAGGTCGTGAGCCACCCGCCGAGCAGCGGCCCGACGGCGACCATGCCCCCGATCGTCGACCCCCAGACGGCGAACGCGATGCCGCGCTCGCGGCCGGTGAAGTTCGCGTTGACGAGCGACAGCGTCGTCGGGAGGACCATCGCGCCGCCGACGCCCTGGACGATGCGGGCGAGCACGAGCAGCTCGCCGGTCGGTGCCAGCGCGGCGAGCACCGACGCCGCCGCGAACACCGCGACGCCGGTCACCATGAGGAGCCGTCGCCCGAGGCGGTCGGCGAGCGAGCCGAACACGAGCAGCAGCGCCGCGAACACCAGGGTGTAGCTCTCCTGCACCCACTGCACCGCGGTCGAGCCGATGTCCAGGTCTCGGACGATGCTCGGGATCGCGACGTTGACGATGGTCGAGTCCACGATGATCAGCGACACGGCGACGCTGATCACGACGAGGCCGGCCCAGCGCCGGCGGTCGATCGCGGCCGGGTCCTCGACGGCGCGGGGGTGTGGGGTGCTCATGCGGTGCCTCCTGTGATCGTCAGCATGCTGACGATCACCGTACGCCGCCTGCCGCGCCGGCGTGGAGGTCGCTCACCGACGGGGTACGGCCGGCGTCGAGCACGCGCATGGGCACGGACGGTTAGGCTGACGTGACCCACGATGACCAGCAACCACCTCGACCACACCGCGGCCCCCGCCGCCGGCGACACCCGCCGCACGGGACGCGCCGCCTCCCACGGCAAGACGATCCTCATCGGGGAGCACGCCGTGGTCCACGGCGCACCCGCCCTCGTGTTGCCGGTCCTCGACGCGGTCGTGGTCGCGACGGTCACCCCGGTCGAGCCCGACCCCGCGCGCGTCGACCGCGGCCCCGACACGGACCCCGCGACCGGTCACCTGCTCGAGTCCGCGGTGCACACCGGCCCCCTCGACACCGCGCCCGCGGCCGTCCTGCCGACCGTCACCGCGGTGACCGCGACGCTGCGCCACTTCGGCGTGACCGACCGCCGGTTCCACGTCCGCGTCGACAGCGACGTCCCGACCGCCCGGGGGATGGGGTCGAGTGCTGCGGTCGCCGCCGCCGTCACCGCCGCCGTGGCCGACGCCCTCGGTGAGACCCTCGACGCCGACGCCCACCACGAGCTGGTCCAGGAGTGCGAGCGCATCGCCCACGGGCGCCCGTCCGGACTCGACGCGCGCGGGGTCGTCGCGGACGCCCCCGTCTGGTTCGAGGGCGGCCGTGTCGAACCCGTCGCCCTCGGAGCGCGGTGCACCTTCGTCGTCGCGGACACCGGCGTCCCCGGGCACACGCGCGAAGCGGTCGCGTCCGTCCGGGACCGTCTCGAGCGTGACCCGGTCGCGGTCCGAGCGACGGTCGACGCGATCGGCGAGCTCGCCCGAGCTGCCCGGACCGCCCTGGAGCGCGGGGACGCCCAGGCGCTCGGTGCGAGCATGGACGCCGCGCACGGGCTGCTCGCCGACCTCGACGTCTCGAGCAACGACCTCGACCGGCTCGTCTCCGCGGCACGTGCGGCCGGTGCCCTCGGCGCGAAGCTCACGGGCGGCGGCCGCGGGGGCTGCGTCCTCGCCCTCGCCACCGACGACGACCACGCTGACCGCATCGCGGCAGCCCTGCGCGGCGCAGGTGCCGCAGCCACCTGGACCACCACGATCGGAGACCGCGCATGACCACCGCAACGGCCGTCGCGCACCCCAACATCGCCCTCGTCAAGTACTGGGGCAAGGCGGACGCGACCCTCGCGCTGCCGGCGACCGGCAGCGTCTCGATGGGGCTCGACGTCTTCCCGACGACCACCACGGTCACGGTCGGCGGGACGGCGGACGACACCCTGACGCTGAACGGCGCCGTCACGACCGACGGTGCGCTGGTGCGGGTCACGCAGTTCCTCGACCTCGTGCGCACGCTCGCCGGGTCGACCGAGCACGCCTCGGTCGTCAGTGAGAACACCGTCCCGACCGGTGCCGGCCTCGCGTCGAGCGCTTCGGGCTTCGCCGCCCTCGCGACCGCCGCCGCGGCCGCGTACGGGCTGGACCTGTCCGAGCGTGACCTGTCCCGGCTCGCCCGCCGGGGTTCCGGGTCAGCCACGCGGTCGATCCCGGGAGGCGTCGCGGTCTGGCACGCCGGTGACGACCAGGGCTCGTACGCCGAGACGGTCCCCGCCCCGCCGATGGCCATGGTCGTGGTGACGATCGACGCCGGTCCGAAACCGATCGGCTCCCGCGAGGCCATGCGCCGCACCATCGCGACGTCGCCGTTCTACCCGGCCTGGGTGACCTCGACGACGGAGACCGTCACCGAGGTGCTCACGGCCTGCGCAGCCGGGGACTTCCTCCGCATCGGCGAGCTCACCGAGAGCAACGCCCTCCGCATGCACGCCACGATCGAGGGAGCCTTCCCCCCGATCCGCTACCTGACCGCTCGCAGCGTCGCCGTGTTCGACGCGGTCGCCGAGCTCCGCGCCGCCGGACTGCAGGCGTACGCCACCGCCGACGCGGGCCCGAACGTGGTCGTGCTCACCACACCACAGGACCGGTCCGCCGTCGCCACCGCCCTCGCCGGGCACGGGGACGTCATCGAGTCCGGGACCGGACCAGGCGCGCACCTCGTCCGCTCCGAACGAACCGCGACGACCGGAGAGGCACCCGCCCCGGTCGTCGTCCGACCGGAGGAGTCCGCCGAGTGATCGAGTTCCGCGCCCACGGCAAGCTGTTCGTCGCCGGGGAGTACGCCGTCGTCGAGCCCGGGCAACCGTCCGTGCTCATCGCGCTCGACCGCGCCATCACGGCCCGGGTCAGCGAGGGCCACGGGTCCGGCAGCGTGCACTCGGAAGAGTACGGCCACCTGCCGCTGACGTGGACCCGTGCCGAGGACGGCCTCGCGCTCGACCGGGAGCACCACCCGTACGACTACGTGATGGCGACGATCGACCTCGTCGAGAAGCTCCGCGCCGAGCGGGGGATCGCGCCGCGGTTCCACGACCTCCGGATCCAGAGCCAGCTCGACGACGCGAGCGGGCGCAAGTTCGGCCTCGGGTCGTCCGCCGCGGTCACCGTCGCGACCGTTGGCGCCCTCGACCGCTTCTACGGCATCGGCCTGACGCAGCGCGACCGGTTCCGCGTGGCGCTGCTGGCGACGATCCGGGTGAACCCGCGGGCCTCCGGCGGTGACCTCGCCGCGAGCACCTTCGGTGGGTGGCTCCGCTACAGCGCCCCCGACCGCGAACTGCTCGCCGCGATGCTGCGATCCGCGTCCGACCGCGGCGACGGCAGCGTCTCGGGCATCCTCGACGACACCGACGCCTGGACCGGCTTCGACGTGCAGCGTCTGCCGGCGCCGACCGACCTCCGCCTCCTCGTCGGCTGGACCGGTTCGCCCGCGTCGACCACCAAGCTCGTCAGCGTCGTGCGCGAGCACCGCGACGGCGGGTACCAGGCGTTCCTCGACGAGAGCCGGGCCTGCGTCGACGACCTGACCACGGGCCTCCAGTCCGGCGACGCCGAGCGGACGCTCGACGCGCTCCGACGCGCCCGCGTCCTGCTCCAGCGCCTCGGCGCGTCCGTCGGGTCGCAGATCGAGACCGAACGGCTCGCCACCCTGTGCGACGTCGTCGAGCAGGCCGGCGGCGCGGCGAAACCGTCCGGAGCCGGCGGCGGCGACTGCGGCATCGCGCTCGTCCCGGCGGACACCGACCTCACCGCCATTCACCGCGCCTGGGAGGCGCACGACATCAGGCACCTCAGCGTCGCGGTGCAGGCGCCCGAAGGAGACCTCGATGACTGACCCGACCACCACGCCGATCCCGACCAAGTGGGTCGGGCCGATCCGCGTCTCCGGGAACGCGGTCGAGGGGGAGCACGAGGTCCCGCTCGCCACCTACGAATCGCCGCTGTGGCCGTCCGTCGGTCGCGGGGCGCGCATCTCGCGCATGGTCGAGGGCGGCATCGTCGCGACCGTCGTCGACGAGCGCATGACCCGGTCCGTCGTGGTCCGGGCGGACAGCGCCGCGGCAGCGCACGTCGCGGCCGGTCGCATCCTCGCGCGCCAGGACGAGCTCGAGGCGCTGGTGACCGGGCAGAGCCGGTTCGCGAAGCTCATCGAGGTGCACCCCGAGATCGTCGGCGACCTGCTGTTCCTCCGCTTCGCGTTCACCACGGGGGACGCCTCGGGCCACAACATGGTCACGCAGGCGGCCGACAAGCTGCTGCCCGCGATCCTGTCGTGGGAGCCGGGTCTGCGCTACGTCAGCATCTCGGGCAACTTCTGCACCGACAAGAAGGCCACCGCGGTGAACGGCATCCGCGGTCGCGGCCGCAACACCATCGCCGAGATCGTCATCCCGGGGGAAGTCGTTTCGAAGCGCCTGCGCTCCACCCCCGAGCGGATCGCCGAGCTGAACGTCGCGAAGAACCTCGTGGGCTCCACGATCGCCGGCGCCCTGCGCTCCGCGAACGCCCACTACGCCAACATGCTGCTCGGGTTCTACCTCGCCACCGGCCAGGACGCGGCGAACATCGTCGAGGGGTCCCAGGGCATCACGTCCGCGGAGGTCCGCGGCGACGACCTGTACTTCGCGACCTCGCTGCCGCACCTCATCGTCGGCACGGTCGGCAACGGGAAGGGCGGTGACCTGCCCGTCGTCGAGGACGCCCTCGTGCGGCTCGGCTGCCGTGAGGACCGCGCCCCCGGTGAGAACGCCCGCCGCCTGGCCGCCCTGTGCGCGGCGACCGTGCTGTGCGGGGAGCTGTCGCTCCTCGCGGCGCAGACGAACCCGGGAGAACTCATGGCAGCGCACGTCGCGATGGAACGACGCGGCGCGGCAGCAGGAGGTGCAGCATGACCGCCATCGGCATCCACGACATCGCGATCGCGACCGGCCACCACGTGCTGGAGCTCGACGACCTCGCCGAGCGGCTCGGCGTCGACCCGGCGAAGTACCACGTCGGCATCGGGCAGGACGCCTTCAGCGTGCCCGCGCCGGACGAGGACATCGTGACGATGGGAGCAGCGGCGGCGAAGGAGATCATCGACCGCCACGGCGTCGAGGGCATCCGGACCGTGCTGTTCGCCACCGAGTCCGGCGTCGACCAGTCGAAGGCCGCCGGCGTGTTCGTGCACGGCCTGCTCGGGCTGCCGCAGTCCGTCCGGGTCGTCGAGCTGAAGCAGGCCTGCTACGGCGGGACGGCCGCCGTGCAGCTCGCCCTCGGGATCGTCGCGCGGGCGCCGCACGAACGGGTGCTCGTCATCGCCGCCGACGTCGCACGGTACGACGTCGACACGGCGGCCGAGCCCACCCAGGGTGCCGGTGCCGCGGCGGTGCTCGTGACCGCCGACCCCGACCTCATCGAGATCGAACCGGCCGCGGGTGTGTTCACCGCCGACGTCGACGACTTCTGGCGGCCGAACGACCGCTCCACAGCGCTCGTCGACGGTCGCCTGTCGGTCACCGCCTACGTCGACGCGTTCGTCGGGGCCTGGGACGACCTCGTGGCGCAGGGTGGACCCGGCTACGAGGACATCACGCGCTGGGTGCACCACCAGCCGTTCACGAAGATGGCGATCAAGGCGCACCGGAAGCTCGCGCAGCACGTCGGGCAGCCGTTCGACGACGCCGAGCTCGCGATCGGCTTCACGTACAACAAGCAGACCGGCAACACGTACACGGCGTCGATCTGGATCGCCCTCGCGGCACTGCTCGACCTCGACGACGACCTCGACGGGCAGCGGATCGCGATGTTCAGCTACGGCTCGGGCAGCGTCGGCGAGCTCCTGACCGGCATCGTCCGGCCCGGGTACCGCTCGCACCGCCGGGAGGGCCGCGTCCGGTCGATGCTCGACGCCCGCGTCCCGCTGACGGTCGACGCGTACCGGGAGCTCCACGCCGCGGGTGCCGCGACGAGCGAGGACACCGAGCGGCCGCGGGTCACGACCGGGCCGTACCGGTTCGCCGGGGTCCGTGGCGGTGCCCGCCGCTACGAGCCGACGACGCAGGACTGACGCGGGGGCGCCCTGGGCCGCACCCTGTCACGTTCGCGGCGCCCCGCGCCCGGCGCGACCCGGTGACGGCCGGGAGGCCCGTGGCGGCGCCGCCACGGGCCTCCCGGCCGTCTGCTGGTCACGCCGTGACGCGACCGGTCACGCCGTCGCGAGCACCTCGCGCTCCAGACGCCGGTAGCTCGCCTCCATGCCGTCGGTCATGCCGGTCGCGAGGATCGCGTCCCGTTGCTCGACGCTCGGGTACGTGACGAGCAGGGTCAGGAGCGTCGCGCCGTCGACCTCGTCGAACGTGAGGTCGTTCGTGTTCGGCGGGTAGGGTGCCCCGGTCATCGCCTCGGTGCTGACGAGTCGGCGCTCCGGCTGGACGACGGCGTTCTCGCCCTCGAAGCCGAACGGCTCGCCCTCGGTGTCCCCGACGGGCGCCCAGGCCTGCCGGTACCGTCCGCCCGGCCGGAGGTCGTTCTCGCAGACCGTCATCGCCCAGCCGTCCGGGCCGAGCAGCCACCGACGCACGAGTTCCGGCTCGGTGTGCGCGCGCCAGAGCACGTGTCGCGGGGCCTCGAACGCGCGGGTGAAGCGGACGTGGGTGTCGTCGAGGACCTCGGTGACGACGCCCTTCCCGAGCGCGTACTCCCGGAGGTCCGCGAGCACCCGGTCGAGCTGCCCGAACGCCTCTGCGTAGCCCTGCTCCATGCCCATCGCGAGGAGGGTCTCGAGCGCGGCCGCGTCCGGGAACGTCGTGGTGACCCGGACGCGTGAGCCGGTGTCCGTCGCCTCGAAGTCGAGGACGCTCGTGCTCGCCGGCTGCGACGGATCGACCTCGCCGGACTCGTCGGCGAACAGGTCGTCGAACGCGAGTCGGGTCGGGGCGTCCACCGCGATGACGAGCCAGACGGAGCGGTAGACCTCGCCGTCCGGGCCGGTCATGTCGTAGCGGGCACGGCCTCCCGGGCGGAGGTCGAACGCGGAGAACGTCGCGGGGAAGCCCGGCGGGCCCCAGAACCGTTCGAGCTGCCGGGGGTCGGTGAACGCTCCCCAGAGTCGTTCGACCGGGACGGGGAAGTCCGCGACGAGCGTGGTCGTCAGGGCTTCCGGGTCGGTGTGGACGCTGGTCACGGGCATGGTGGCTCCTCGTCGAGTCGGTGGTCGCAGGTCGTGGTCGTGCTGGTGTTCGTCGTTGCTGTGCGTCAGCGCTCGTCGTCGCTCGCCAGGAGGGAGTCGAGTCGGTCGATACGGCCGTGCCAGAGCCGGCCGTACTCCTCGAGCAGGCCGCGCACACGGTCGAGCTGCTCGGGGTCGGCGCGCACGATGCGGACGCGCCCGCGGGGTTCCTTGGTCACGAGTCCTGCTCCCTCGAGGACGGTGACGTGTTTCTGCACGGCGGCGAACGACATGTCGTAGGCCGCCGCGAGGACCGAGACCGTGACACCGTCGGCGAGGGTCCGCCGCACGATGTCCCGTCTCGTGGCGTCGGCGAGCGCGTGGAACACGCGGTCGACCTCGGCGTCGGTGAGTTCGGTTCGTACAACCATCTGGTTGCACGTTGCGCCGGCTGCGCGCACTGCGCAAGGGGTGCGTGGGCGGCCCCGGGATCTGTCGCTTTCGCGAGAGCGACAGATCGCGGGCGTCCGCCAGCGTGATCTGTCGCTTCCGCGGTCCGGTCGAGCGCGCTTCATGCCCGTCTGTCGCTTTCGCGGTCCCCGTGTGCAGGGCGACTCGCGACGAGCGTCACCGCGCGCCGAGTGCCGGGTGCCCCGCGCGCCGGGCCGCCCCGCGCCGCGCGTCGGGCCGCCCCGCGCCGCGCGTCGGGCCGCCGGCCGCCGGGCGCCAGGCGCCGGGCGATCCGCCTCAGTACACGTCGCGCACGTAGCGCTTCGCGCGCCGCAGGTCGACCACGTACGCGGCGGCGTCGTCCACACCGCGCCCGCGCTGCTCCGCGATGACGTCGAGCAGCGCCTGCTCGACGTCCTTCGCCATCCGCGAGGCATCGCCGCACACGTACACGAACGCTCCGTCCTCGAGCCACCGGTACAGCTCCGCCGCCTGCTCCCGCATCCGCGTCTGCACGTAGACCTTCTCGGCCTGGTCGCGCGAGAACGCGAGGTCGAGCCGGGTGAGCACGCCCCGTTCCTGCAGGTCGGTGAGCTCGTCCTCGTACACGAAGTCGGTGTCGCGGTGCTGGTCGCCGAAGAACAGCCAGTTGCGGCCGGTCGCCCCGGCGGCGGCGCGCTCGTGCAGGAACCCGCGGAACGGTGCGATGCCGGTGCCCGGGCCGATCATGACCACCGGAGCGTCGCCGTCGGCCGGCACCCCGAACGCGGCGTTCGGCTGGAGGTACACGTCGACCTCGCCGTCGGCCTGCACACGGTCGGCCAGGTAGGTGGACGCGACACCCGCATGGGAGCGGTGCACGTCGCCGTAGCGGACGGACGCGATCGTGAGGTGGACGCGGCCCTCGTGCGCGAGCGGGCTCGACGAGATCGAGTACTGCCGAGCCTGCAGCCCGCGGAGGTTCGGCAGCAGCTCTTCCATCGTCGGCGCCGCGCTCCCGGCGTCGCGCAGGAGGTCGAGGACGTCCCGCCCCCAGAGCCACCGGTCGAGCTCGTGCTTGTCGCCGTGCGACACGACGGCCGCGAGCTCCGACGCGGGAGCACGCTGCACGAGGTCGGCCACGAGGTCCTTCGACGGCGTGCGGATCTCGCGGTCGAGCCGCAGCACCTCGGCGAGCGGCCGCCCGTCGAAGTCCGCGGAGCCGTCCGCCCCGAGGTGCCCGAGCAGCTGGTCGACGAGCGCCGGGTCGTTGTGCGGCACCACCGCGAGCGCGTCGCCGGCGGCGTACTCGATGCCCGAGTCGCCGAGGTCGAACTCGAAGTGCCGGATCTCCTTCGCGCTGCGCGGCGAGGAGAGCAAGCGGTTGACGACGAGCGGTGCGCGGTACGGGTTGCGCTTGTTCCACTGGGAACCCGGCCGGGAGGCACGGCTCGCGCCCGCCCCGTCGGCTGCGGCGGACCCGGTGGTCGCCCCGGCGGCGGGGCCACCAGCGGCCGGCTGTGCGCCGGCCTCGGCGGCCAGGCGGTCGAGCACCGCGGCGCTCCAGAGGGCGGCCGGGTCCTCGAAGTCGACGTCGCAGTCCACGCGGTCGTGGATGCGGGTCGCGCCGAGCTGCTCGAAGCGGGTGTCGAGGAGCTTGCCGGCCTGGCAGAACTCGTCGTAGCTCGTGTCGCCCAGACCGAGGACCGCGTACTGCAGGCCCTCGAGCCGCGGGACCGTCGACGCCTGGATCGCGTCCCAGAACAGTCCGGCGTTGTCGGGCATCTCGCCCTCGCCGTACGTCGAGGTGACCACGAGGACGTGTGACATCCCGGCGAGCTGCTCCGGCGTGACGGCGTCGAGCGGGGTCGCCCGGCCGCCGAGCCCGCGGGCCTTCGCGCCGGCGACGAGCTCGTCCGCGAGGAACTCGGCGTTGCCCGTCTGCGTGCCGAACAGCACGTCGATCGTCGTCGTCGGGGCACCACCGGCGGCACGCTTGCCCGCGGCGGCGATGCCCGCGATGAACCCGGCGAGCCAGGACTCCTGCGCGGCGGAGAACGGGGCGTCGACCGGGATCAGCTGCCCGGTGGGCGGGAGCGTGGTCATGCCGACACCGCCTCGGTCGGGGCCTGCGGGGCGCGGCCGGCGATGTCCTCGAGCGCGGCGTTCGCGAGCAGCTCGTCGAAGCGGGCAGCCCGGACGCGTCCGGCGTTCTTGGCGTTCTGGTGCATGATCCACCCCGTGGTGCCCGGCATGTCCGTGCTCCGGTTGTTCCGCTGCGCGAGCGCACGCTTCGAGTCGTCGAGCCGCTTGACGGCGATGAGGGTCGCGAGCTCGTCGTCGGCGAACCGGTCGAACGTCCCGCGCAGGTACTTCACGACGCGCTGCTTGACCTGGAAGTCCTCGGTCAGGATGAGGTTCTTCACGGCCTCGGTCACGCGCGGGTCGGACGCTCCGGCGCCCGGTACCCGCTCGTGCGCGACGTCCTGGGCGACCCCGAGCACGGTGTACGACGACAGCAGCGAGAACATGTCCTCGCCCTGGTCACCGAGCGCCGGGGCACGACCGTCGAGCACGGTGCGCTGGTCGCGGTAGTCGACCTTGAACGCGCGGAGCTTGTCGGTCGCCACGGAGCTCGCGAGCTCGTCGAGGAGCTCCGGACGGGTCGCGGCCGCGAGGATCTCGTCGGCGTCCTGGCTGAGCAGGAGCGCGCGGGGCATGCCGACGTACACGTGCGCACGGGTGGTCTCCCACTCGTCGAGCAGCCGTGCGGCCAGCAGTGAGCCCGTGGCCTCGAGGTGCCACTCGAGCAGGAGCTTCGCAGCGGCCTCGTGGAACGCACCGCGCTCGGTCTCGGTGACGGGGAACACGAGGAGCGAGTCGGTGCTCGCCCGCTCGGTCACCGCGCCCGACGGGTCGTACTGGTACAGGAAGCCGCCGGACATGCCGTTGCCGAGCCCCTTGCCGTACGCACCGAGGTTGAACACGGCACCGCCGGTCATGTACTCGCAGCCGAAGTCGCCGACGCCCTCGACGACCGCGGTCGCGCCGGAGTTGCGGACGGCGAACCGGTCGCCGGCCTCACCCTCGACGAACGTGCGGCCACCCGTGGCGCCGAACAGGGCGAAGTTGCCGACGAGGACGTTCCCGCCGCGCTCGACGCTGCCGCCGCCGGGCGCCCGGACGACGATCCGACCACCGGACTGGCTCTTGCCGACGCCGTCGTTCGCGGTGCCGACGTGCTCGAGCGTCGTGCCGTCGTTCGTGAAGACGCCGTAGGACTGCCCCGCGGACCCGCTCGTGTGGATCGTCAGGGCACCGTCGACGAGCCGTCGGCGACCGCGGTCGTCGGTGGTGATCGCGGGGTGCGCCGACAGGTCGACGCCGCGCAGCTCGTGGTTGAGGATGCGCTCGACGTCGATGCCGAGCTGCCCGCCGACGGACTTGTCGGCGTTGCCCAGCGCGATGCCGTCCACGGTCAGGGCGTGCTCGTGGCCGTCGATGAGCGCTGCACGCACCTGCTCGATGAGGGCGTCGTCGGTCCGGAAGTCCTTCTCGAGGTACTCCGGGTCCGTGACGACCTTCTCCGGCACCTGCGCGAGCAGGTTCCGGACATCGAGCCGACCGACGCTCGCCGGGTGGTCGAGGAGCTGCAGCAGGTCGGTGCGCCCGCGGGCCTCGCGCAGGGAGCGCAGGCCGAGGCGCGCGAGGATCTGCCGCACGTCGTGGGCGATGTTGAGCAGGTACTGCGCGAGCGCACGCGGGTCGCCCTCGAACGCCTCGGCGTTCGTGGTGAGGCCCGCCGGGCACTTCACGTTGCAGTTCTTCGCCATGACGCAGCCGAGCATCATCAGCGCGGTCGTGCCGAACTCGAACGAGTCCCCGCCGAGCAGCGCACTCGTGACGACGTCGGAGCCGGTCTGGTGCGCACCCGAGCAGCGGAGCGTGACCTTCTGACGGAGGCCGTTCGCGACGAGGGCCTGGTGGACCTCGGCCACGCCGATCTCCGCCGAACGTCCGGCGTACTTCAGGCTCGTGACCGCGGCGGCACCGGTCCCGCCGGTGTTCCCCGCGACGTTGATGACGTCCGCGCCGGCCTTCGCGACGCCGACCGCGATCGTCCCGATGCCCTCCGAGGACACGAGCTTCACGATCACCCGGACCCGGGCGGCCTTGCAGTCGTGGATGAGCTGCGCGAGGTCCTCGATCGAGTACGTGTCGTGGTGCGGCGGCGGCGAGATGAGCTCGACGCCGGGCGTGCCACCACGGGCCGCGGCGATGTCGACCGTGACCTTCGGCGCGGGGAGCTGCCCGCCCTCGCCGGGCTTCGCGCCCTGGCCGATCTTGATCTCGAGCTCCTCGAGCATCGGGTCGGCGAGGTAGCCCGCCCAGATGCCGAACCGACCGGACGCGAACTGCTTGATGCGCGAGCCGCGGATCGTGCCGTAGCGGGAGTGGTGTTCGCCGCCCTCGCCCGAGTTCGACATCCCGCCGACCATATTCGTGCCGTGCGCGACCGCCTCGTGCGCGGTGGCGACGAGCGCACCGTGGCTCATCGCGCCGGACGCCAGCGTGCGGGTGATCTCGTGCGCCGGCTGGACCTCGGCGACGTCCACGCTCGCCGGGGCCTGCTGGAGGAGTCCGAGCAGGTCGGCGGCCGCGCCGGTGGCGCGCAGCGTCACCTGGTCGTCGGCGACGGAGTCGACGTCGACCGTGCCGGGGTGCAGGAGGGCGAGCCCGTCTGCGAGTGCCTGGTGGCGCAGTGCACCCGTCGACCCGGTCGACGTGAGCTGCAGGCGGAAGCGGGTCCCCACCGGCACGGCCGGTTCGCCGCTGGCGCGTCGACCCGGAACCGGCGGCGTGGCCCCAGTGCCTCCCGGGAGTCCCTCGGCGTCGTCACGGGAACCGGCGAGCCCGCGCACCGTGATGCTGGCGTTCCCGCGCGTCGCGAAGCGGCCGAGCTCGCGGGCGAAGTCCTCCGCCTCGTCGATGCCCGTGACGTCCGCGGGGAGCGCGAGCACGTCGCGGAGTGCCGCGGGGCGACGCGACCGCTCGTCGTGCGTGGTCTGCAGGAACGACACGTAGCCGGGCGTGACCCGGTGCGCGTCGATCTCGGCGTCGCTCAGCCGGTCGTACCCGGTGTTCCGGTACGCGGCGTCCGTGATGCCGAACGAGTCGTCGAGCTGCCCGAGCGTGAGCAGCCGGAGCGCGTCGGAGTCGCCGGAGCGCTCGAATGCGGGACGCTCCTCGGTCATGCCGCCGAAGCCGCGGACGCTCGCGACGCCGAACGAGTGTCCGGCGCCGTCCGAGCGCTCCTTGAAGAGGCCGAGCAGCGGCACCTGGCCCTCGGTCGCGACGCTCCGGGCGCGCTCGTGCCAGTCCGTCGCGGCCTGCGCGATGCGGGCGAAGCCGACACCGCCGACCGGAGCGTCCATGTGCGGGAAGACCCGGGCGAACAGGTCGTCGCCGGTGTCGAGGTAGTTCGGCTCGAAGAACTCGCCGCCGATGTAGCTCTCGGCGGTGCACAGGCCGACGCGGCCCATCGTCTTCGCGAGGGCCTTCTCGGCGGCCTTCCGGAAGCGCTTCAGGGCGAGGTCGGTCGCGGTGTACTCGCCGGCCGGGGCAGCCTCGGCGGGGTACTTCTCCTCCGCACGGAGCCGTGCCGACAGGCTGTACACAGCCGACGCCCCGAAGCCCAGGGCCGTCGCGACGTGGTGTGACGATGGCAGCTGACCGGACTCGGCGACGATCGAGACCCGCAGCCGCAGCCCGGTCTCGATGAGTCGCTGGTTGACCGCGGCCACGGCGAGGATCACGGGGAGGGCAGCATGCGTCGACGAGACACTGCGGTCGGTGAGGACCGCGATGCCGCCGGTGCGCTCGGCGAACGCGGCGACGGCGTCCGCGAGCTCCTCGGTCGCGGCGCGCACGGCGTCCGCGTTCGCCTGCTCGTCTCCGAGGACCGGCACGTAGAGCATGTCGAAGCGCTCGAGCGGCACGATGTCCTGGTCGCGGAGGCGCACCATGTCGAGGTGCCCGAGCACGGGGGACTGCACGACGAGCTGTCGGGCCGCGGTGCCGTCGCCACTGCCCGTCCCGTCGGGCTTGCTGCCCAGGGCGACGCGCATCGACATGCCGTCGGCCTCGCGGATCGAGTCGAGCGGTGGGTTCGTCACCTGGGCGAAGCGCTGCGAGAAGTACTTCGCCATGCCGCCCTCGGTGTCGCTGAGCGCGTTGATGGCGTTGCCGTAGCCCATCGCCGAGATCCGCTCCGACCCGTTCGCGAGCATCGGGTCGAGCATGAACCGGAAGCTCTCCTGGTTCAGCGAGTACGCCACGTACCGGCCCGGGAGCGAGAGGTCGCCGTCGTAGCCGAGGGTCGTCGTGCCGCGCCGGTAGTCCGGTGCCGGCAGGTCGTCGAGGTTCACGCGCGCGGCGTCGAGCAGGCTGCCGTAGTCGCGGCGGCCGGCGAGCATCCGCAGCACGTCGTCCGAGCGCATGAGCGACCCGGTGCGGTGGTCGACGACGAGCATGCCGCCCGCCTCGATCCGGCCCCGGTGCACGACGCCCTCGGGCTCGAAGGTGACCTGGCCGGCCTCGGACGCCACCATCAGGTACTCGTCGGTCTGCACCGTGCGCAGCGGGCGGAGCCCGAGCCGGTCGAGCCGAGCGCCCACCACGTCGCCGTCGCTGAAGATCACGGCGGCCGGGCCGTCGTTCTTCTCCTCGTACAGCGAGAAGTACTCGAGCATGTCCCGCACGTCGGCGGAGAGCGTGCGGTCGTTCTCCCACGCCGGCGGCATGAGCGACACCACGGCCTCGACGATGTCCAGGCCGTCGTCGAACACCCGGCTCTGCAGGGTCTGGTCGAGCCGGCTCGAGTCCGACTGCCCCGGCGGACGCACGATGCTCCGGGTACGGGCGCGCGCGAGCGCCTCGTCCGACAGGCGGTTCTTCCGGTCGGTGTTCAGCTCGCCGTTGTGCGCCATGAGGCGGAACGGCTGCGCCATCGTCGGGTGCGGTTCGGTGTTCGTCGAGAACCGCGTGTGGAAGTAGAGCGTCCGCACCGAGTGCCGCGGGTCCGTGAGGTCGCGGAAGTACGAGATGACCTCGCCCGAGTTCAGGCGGCCCTTGAGGATCTGGGTCCGGGCGCTGAGCGACAGCGGGTACAGGGCGGCGTGCGGGGCGTGCGCCTCGGCGGCCTGCGTGTACGAGACCCGCTCGACGGCGAGGAGCGCCCGGTTCGCCGCGGCGTCGACCTCCGAGCGCTCCCACGACGAGGGCGCACGGAACACCCACTGCACGATCGGCAGCTGGTACTGCTCGGCCTCGGGCCGGGCGACCGAGTGGTCCACCGGGACGTCGCGGACGAGCAGGAGCTCGAAGCCCTCGTGCTCGATCGCGTCGGTCACGGTCTGCACGGCGGCGGCGCGCTCGGCGGCGCCGGCCGGCGTGGTGTCGCCCGGCACGAAGCAGTTCGCGACACCGAAGTGGCCGGCGCGCAGTGCCTCGCCGGTGATCGCGCTGAAGAACTCCACCGACAGGTCGATGCTCACGCCCGCACCGTCGCCGACGCCCTCGGCGGACTTGCCGCCGCGGTGCGGGATCGAGCAGAGCGCTTCGTCGCCCTTGCGGATCACGTCGTGGGTCGGCGTGCCGTCGAGGCGGGTGATGAAGCCGACGCCGCAATCGCTCGATTCGCGGGCAGGGTCGTACAGACCGAAGGAGGAGTGGTTCACGTGCGGGTCCAGTGGAGCGTGTGCCGACAGGCAGCGGACGGCCACGCTGCATCCTCGGAGCGCTCGCCGCGGGCAGGCCGTCGGGTGGTGACGGCCGGGCCCTGTGGGGTTGTGGTGCGGTGAGGTGATGCTACGGGTTGGTATACCGCCGACGCAACAGACCGGCCGGACGGGAGGCGCGGCGCGGCTCCGGCAGGCGCGTCCGGCCCGGTGCGCGGACGCTCCGGGCGCTCCGGGCGCCGCGCGGTGCGCGGGCGCGGCGCGTGGTGCGCGGGCGCGGCGCCCGCGCACGGGCGCGGCGCGCGGCGCGGCGCGTGGTGCGCTTCACGTCCGCACAACCGGAGGCACCTCGCGCCGCGGATCTCCGTGGTTCGAGGTGCCTTCGGTTGTGCGGCGCGCTCCGCGCCGCTCAGGCCGCGCGGTGCTGGTCGACCGGGATCGGCTCGGTGCGCGCCGCCGTGGACGCGTCCGCCGCCGGCGTGGTACAGGGGCGGATGAGCTCGGGGCGCCGACGGGAGCGGAACACCCACGCCTTGAACAACACGAACCGCACGAGCGTCGCGACGAGGTTCGCCGCGGTGAGGACCACGATCTCCGTCCCGTGCGTGGCGTCCGGGGTGGTCGCGTGCAGGACGACGAGCGACCCCGCGGTGATGGCCCACGCGATGCCGAACACGACGAGCCCCTGCACGTGGTGCATCCCGGCGCCCGCCCGGCCCCGGACCCCGAACGTGAAGCGCCGGTTGAGCGCGGTGTTGCCGATCGCGGTCAGCAGCAGCGCGGTGAAGTCCGCCGTCTGCGCCCCGATCGCCGGCCGGAACAGCGCGTAGAGCACCGCGAACGCGACCGTCGACAGGACACCGATGGCACCGAAGCGCAGGACCTGCCCGACGATCCCGACGTGCGGCGGGGTGAACGGACGGCGGCCGATCGCGTCGTAGACCGGGGCGACCGTGATGCGTCCGGTCGCGAGGCCCCGTGACACCCGCCACATCCCCTTGAGGTCCTCCGTCGCCGTCGAGGCGATGTGCACCGAGGAGTTGACGTCGTCCACCCAGTCGACCGGGACCTCGTGCACGCGGAGCCCGGCGTGCTCGGCGAGCACGAGGAGCTCCGTGTCGAAGAACCACGCGTCGTCCTCGCAGAGCGGCAGGAGGTGCTGCGCGGCCTCGCGGGTGACGGCCTTGAACCCGCACTGCGCGTCCGAGAACCCGACGCTCATCGTCGTGCGCAGCAGCAGGTTGTACGAGCGGGAGATGAACTCGCGCTTCCCGCCCCGGACCACCCGCGACGACCCCGCGAGCCGCGTGCCGATCGCCAGGTCCGAGTGTCCGGAGAGCAGCGGGGCGACGAGCGGCTCGAGTGCGGCGAGGTCGGTCGAGAGGTCCTCGTCGACGTAGACGAGCACCTGCGCCTCGGACGCGCCCCACACCGCCTTGAGCGCCCGGCCGCGGCCCTTCAGAGGCAGGTGCACCGCGCGGACCTCGGGGAGCATCGCGGCGAGGTCGTCGGCGATGCGGGCGGTGTCGTCGGTCGAGGCGTTGTCCGCGATGGTGATGCGCCACGTGTGGTGCAGCGAGGTGCGACAGAAGGTGTGGAGCCGGCGGACGTGCGCGGCGAGCGTGTCCTGCTCGTTGTGGCAGGGGACGACGATGTCGATGTCGAGGGGCTGGTTCGTCTCCGTCATGCCGATCAGGTTCGGCAGCCGGCTCATGCGCTCCGCAGCAGGACCCTGTGGCGGCCCTAAGAACGCCCCGCGGGCATCCGGGCGATCAGTCGACGACGCCGGTGAGGACCTGCACCACGGCGATCACGGCGAGCACGACGATCGGCACGCCCGCGATCCACAGGCCGGCGCGCACCTGCGTCCGCCGGATCGTCGGCGCCGCGTGCGAGGTCTGGGCGAACCGCGTCGCGGCGACGAGCTCCGGAGCTGCCGCTGGCGGCTCGGGCTCCGGCTGCGGGCGGTCGTCCTCGAACGCCGGGACCTCGACCACGAGGTCCTCGGGGCGCGGGCTCTCCGGGAGTCGCGTGTAGTCGTCCGGCATGGTGCCCCCGTTCGTTCCCCGCAGCGTACCGGAACGGCTCAGGACGTCGCGGGCAACTCCACGGTGAACGCTGTGCGCCCCGGCTCGGACACCACACGGACCGTCCCGTCGTGGGCCGTGGTCACTGCCCGCACGATCGCCAGACCGAGGCCGCTCGTGCCGTGCTCCCGTGAGCGTGAGGCCTCGCCGCGCGTGAAGCGGTCGAACAGGTTCGGCAGGAGCTCCGGATCGATCGGCGGCCCGTCGTTCGCGACGACGAGTCGGACGGAGGGCCGAGGCGCTCCCGGCGCACGCCGCAGGGACACCACGACGGCCGATCCGCTCGGCGTGTGGTGCGCCGCATTCGAGAGCAGGTTCCGCACGAGTCGCCGGAGCTGCGCCGCGTCGCCGTCCACGGTCACGGGGTCGTCGTCGACCTCCAGGGTCCAGCGGTGGTCCGGCGCTGTCGTGCGGGCGTCCATCGTCGCCTCGACCACGATCGCGGTCAGGTCGAGAGTGTCGACGGCGAGCGGCGGGGTCCCGGCGAGCGCCCGGGCGTCCAGCCGTGCGAGCAGCAGCAGTTCCTCGACGAGGTCACCCATCCGGACGGCCTCGGTCGCGATCCGGCCGACGTTCGCGTGCACCGCGTCGAGGTCGGTCGAGGTCGTCGAGAGCTCGGCGTAGGCCCGTACGGTGGCGATCGGCGTGCGGAGCTCGTGGGAGGCGTCGGCGACGAAGGTCCGCATGCCGGACTCGGCCTCGCGGCGGACGGTGAGTGCCTGACCGACGTGGCCGAGCAGGCGGTTGAGCGCGGTGCCGACCTGCCCGACCTCGCGGTTCGCGGTGAGGTCGGCTGCGCCGACCCGGGCGGTGATGTCGGTCTCGCCGTGTTCGAGGTCGAGTGCGGCGACGTCGGAGGCGACGCCGGCGACGTGTTCGAGCGGCCGCAGCGCCCGTCGGACGGTGAGTGCGAGGGCCCATGCGGCGACGAGGAGCCCGAGCAGGGTGACGCCGCCGAAGACCAGGACGAGTCGGGTGATGGTCGAGTCGAGCGCCCCGAGGGGGAGCGCCGTGACGAAGACGTCCCCGCCGCTGCCGACGGCCTGCGCCCGGTAGGCGCCGAGCGCTCCGAGCTGCACCGTGACGGGCGTGCCGTCGCGGTCGATCGCCGACAGCGTGCGCTTCTGCGCGGCCGTGAGCCCGTGCTGCCGACCCTCGCTGTCGGTGTAGCCGGCGAGCACGGTGGACCCCGAACGGAGGACGGCCACGACCGTCCCGGCGGCCTGCCCCGGCGCACCGATGAACTCGTTGTCCGGGTCCGGCTGCCCGGCGGAACCGCCGGACGAGCCCGACCCCGACCCCGACCCCGGCGGCCTCCCGTCCCCCACGACCCGCCCCGCTGCCGTGGCGAGCTCCGCGTCCAGCCGCCCCACGAGGTACTCCCGGAACGCCACGACGGTGACCGCCCCGACCACGACGTTCGTGACGACGAGCAGCAGCGCGACCGCCCCGACGATCCGCCACCGCAGCGACGGCGCCCGCACGGCACCCGCCGGGTCGGCACCCGGCCGACGCATCCGGCTCACGTCGTCGGGCGGAGCACGTACCCGGCCCCACGGACGGTCTGCAGCATCGGCTCCCGGCCGGCGTCGAGCTTCTTGCGGAGGTACGACACGTACATGTCCACGAGGTTCGACGACGCCCCGAAGTCCATGCCCCACACGCTCGCGAGGATCTGCTCCCGCGACAGCACCCGGTTCGCGTTCCGGGCGAGGTGCCGCAGCAGCTCGTACTCCGTCGGCGTCAGTTCGAGCGGGTCGCCGTCCCGGGTCACACTCCGGGCGTCCTCGTCGAGGTGCAGGTCGCCGACGACGATCCCGGCCGGTCCTGCTGCCGCGACCCGAGCCGAGGTCCGGGCGAGGATGCGTGCCCGCACGAGCAGCTCCTCGATGCCGAACGGCTTGGTCAGGTAGTCGTCACCGCCGCCCGTGAGCCCGGCGAGCCGGTCCTCGGGGGCGTCCCGCGCGGTGAGGAACAGGACGCGGACGTCGTCCCGGGCGTCGCGGAGCCGTTCGAGCACCTCGAACCCGTCGATGTCCGGCAGCATGACGTCGAGCACGATGACGTCCGGCTGGAACTCCCGCGCGGCGAACAGCACGTCCCGTCCGCGGTGCACGGCGCGCACGGCCCAGCCGTCGCCCGCGAACGCGAGGGCGACGGCGTCCGCGAGCGCGTGCTCGTCGTCGACGACGAGGGCGCGGACGGGCGTGCCGTCCGTGCGCTGCAGCGGGGTGCCGGCCATGTCGGCGAGCCTATCCGCGCCCTCGTCGCACATCACGTCGGGTCGCTCAGGTCGTAGACCGTGGAGCCACCGACCGTGGTGCTGCTGTAGTTCGCCGCGACCCACTCCTGGATGGCCGAGGCCGTGGACGAGCCGCTGCCCATCCCGCCGCCGCTGCCGGACGAGATGTAGTAGCCGATCTTGCCCGCGGCGACGTACGCCTTGAACTCGGCGAGGGTGGGCGTCGGGTCGCTCGACCAGCCACCGATCGCCATGACGGCGGTGTCGGTGTCGAGTTCGAGCTGCGCGGCGGACTGCGATCCGTTGACGGCGGCGGACCAGGTCGTGTCCGTCGACTCGAGGAGCTTCGTGAGGGCCGACGAGGTCGACGCGCCTCCGCCTCCCATCGCGCCGCCACCGGCCTGGAGGCCCGTCCCCGACCCGCCGTCGGACGTCGCGCCGCCAGATCCCTCCTGAGTGCCCGCTCCCTCCTGGGTGCCGGTGCCGCCCTGGCTACCGGACGTGCCGTCCGGCATCGACGGGGCCTCGCCCGAGGCGCCGTCCGGCGGCGTGCCGCCGGGACCCTGCTGGGTGCCGTCCGAGCTGTCGGAGCTGTCGCCCTCGGAACCGGAGGCCGATCCGCCGGGGCCTCCCGTGCCTCCCGGCTGTCCGCCGCCGGTGCCGCCACCCAAGCCACCGGAGCCGCTGCCGGACGGACCGACGCTCGGGATCGAACCGGAGTGCGCGACGGTCGTCGTGGCGAGGGCGTAGGCCGTCGTGCCGGTGAGTCCGAAGAGCGTGCCGGCGAGGACACCGACCGCGACGAGCTTCCGGAGCGTCGGCACGCTGCCGACGAGGATCGCGGCGGTCGACAGGAGACCGCCGACGAGTACCACCCACCGGAGCCAGGGCAGCCAGGTCGGGTCCTCGTTCAGGAGGCAGAACCCCCAGTACGCGGTGATGCCGACCATGCCCGCGAGTCCGAGGCGGCCGATCACGCGGTGCCGGACGCTCCAGAGGAGGGCGCCGCCGGTGCCGACGAGGCCGGCGATCGCCGGGGCCAGGGCGACCGTGTAGTACGGGTGGATCGTCCCGGACATGTACGAGAAGACGAGGCCGGTGACGAGCAGCCAGCCGCCCCAGAGCACGAGTCCGACGCGGACCGGGTCACCGAGGTGTCGCCGACCGACGACCACGAGGCCGAGCACCAGCGCGAGGAGCGCCGCGGGCAGGAGCCACGAGATCTCGAGCCCCATCTCGGACGAGAACAGCCGGTCGAGCCCGGTCGAGCCACCGAACGACGACCCGGCGGTCCCGCCGCCCATCCCGCCGCCGTTGCCCGAGCCGCCGAAGATGCGGCCGAGGCCGTTGTAGCCGAAGACCAGGTCGAGCACGGTGTTGTTCGTCGAGCCGCCGATGTAGGGGCGGGACTCCGCGGGCCAGAGCCACACGGCGACGACCCACCATCCGGCCGAGACCACGAGCGAGACCGCCGCGATGCCGAGTCCGATCGCACGACGACCCCACGAGGTCCGCGCGGCGACCAGGTACACGAGGCCGAACGCCGGCAGCACCAGGAGCCCCTGCAGCATCTTCGTGAGGAACGCGAACCCGAGTGCCACCCCGGCGAGGGCGATCCACCGCCAGCTGCCCCGGGGGAGTGCCCGCACGGTGCAGTAGGCGCCGGCGGTCATGAGCAGCACGAGCAGCGCGTCCGGGTTGTCGAACCGGAACATGAGCGCCGCCGCGGGGGTGGCCGCGACGACGAACCCGGCGAGCAGGGCCCCGACGTTCGCGGTCGTCGCCCCGAGACGTGCGAGGGTGCGGCGGACGGTGCCCCAGACGAGCGCGACCGACCCGACGGCCATGAGCGCCTGGGGGAGGAGGAGGCTGAACGACGAGAAGCCGAACAGCCGCGCGGACAGCACCATCACCCACAGCGATGCCGGCGGCTTGTCGACCGTGATGAAGTTCGACGAGTCGAGGGAGCCGAAGAAGAACGCCTCCCACGACTTCGTACCGGCCTGGACGGCGGCGGCGTAGAAGCTGTTCGCGTACCCGGAGATGCTGAGGTCCCACAGGTACACGACGGCGGTCAGGGCGAGGAGCGCCCAGAACGCCGGCCGGAGCCAGCGGGCGTCCTCACGCTCGCCGAGGAACAGGCGAGCGAGTGGCGGGCGGCGGTCCCGGGTGGTGGTCCCGGGGTGGGTGCGCTCGCGACGGTCGGTCACGGGGGTCGGGTACGTGGTCATGACGATGAGGTTCCCGGGCGTTCCCCGAACGCGCCGATGTGCCGCCTTGGCGCTCCCTAAGACCTGTCGGCGGGGGTCCGCGTCAGGCGTAGCGCCGGGCTGCCCGGAGCGCCGCCCCCGTGTACGACCCGCCGAACAGGAAGACGTGCAGCAGCAGTGGCGCGAGCTGGTGCAGCTCCACGCGGTCCTGCCAGCCGTCGGCGAGCGGGGACGCCTCGTCGTAGGCCGCGAGGACGGTCTCGAGCCGCGGCAGCCCGAACAGCCCGAGGAGCGCGAGGTCGGTCTCGGCGTGCCCTCCGTGCGGGTTCGCGTCGATGAGCACGGCGCCCGTCGGCGTCGTGCCGTCCACCGGCTGCCCCGGTGTCGGCCAGAGCACGTTCCCCGCCCAGAGGTCACCGTGCAGCCGCGCGGGACCGTCCCCGACGAGCGACGGCTGCGGTGCGCCGAACTCGCCGTCCTCGAGGCGCTCGGCCACCCGCTCGAACACCGCGGCCTCGGCGCCGTCGAACCCGCCCTGGTCGACGATGCGCGACACGTAGTCGCGGATCCGGTACTCGGCGAAGAACTCGCCCCAGGTGTCCGGGGCGTCCGCGGCGGAGACGAACGCCGTCCGCGACCGACCCATCCGCAGCGAGCCCTGCTGCGGGAACCCCGGCGAGGGCGCGCCCCAGTGCGGAGCACCGGCCGCGTGCGTGTGGGCGAGCGACCGGCCGAAGCGCTCGGCCTGCTCCGCCGCCGGCGCCCCGTCGCTGATCTGTTCGAGGTGCAGGACCCGCGGCTCCGGGTGCGCGAGGACCCGGGCGATCCGCGTGCCGCCGGCGTCCTCGGCCTCGGCGAGCCACTCCAGCCCGGCGGCCTCCGCGGTCGCCTCGTCTTGGTCGGTGAAGGTCTTCACGTAGGTCTCGGCCATCACGCCATCCTGCTCGCGGCCGCTGGTGGTCACCGGACCGCGTCGACGAGCGCCTGTGCGAGCGGGTGCCACGGCCGGGACGACGGTCCGCTCAGCACGAGCGTGCGGGTGAGCCGTCGTTCGAGCGGCAGCATCACGAGGTCGTCCGGCAGCATGCTCCGTCCGAGCGTCGGCACGATCGAGACGCCCTCGCCACGCTGGATCATCCCGAACATCGTGTTCATCTCCCGCACCCGGTGCGCCCACCGGAACGGCTGCCCGTCGAGCTCGTGCAGCCGTTGGATCTGCTCCTCGCACCCGCCGCCACCCGCGACGAGGCCGTCCTCGTGCAGGTCGTCGAGCGTGAGCGCCGTCTGGCTCGCGAGCGGGTGGTCCCGGCGGACGACGGCGGCCATCTCGTCCCGCGCGACGACCACGGCACCGGTCGGTACCGGCGCGGGGTCGACGAGCACGGCGGCGTCGACGGTGCCGCCCTCGAGCCACTCCGGCATCTCCTCGTCGTCGCCCTCGTACACCTGTACGTCGACGTCCGGCAGCGTCACCGCCCACAGCTCGCGGAGGCGGGGGAGCAGCCCCTGGCAAACCGTGGGGACGGCGGCGAGGCGCACGGTGCCGCGCGCCGTGGCGGGGGTGACCACTGCCTCCAGGGCGTCGATCGAGGCGACCGCGCTGCGGGCGTGGGCGAGCAGGCGTTCCCCGAGCGGGGTGGCGGTCGCGGCGCCTCCGCGGTGCACGACGGCACCGCCGACCTCGCGCTCGAGCCCCGCGACCGCATGGGACACGGCGGACTGTCCGACGCCGAGGGCAGCGGCGGCGCCGGTGAACGATCCGGCGTCGACCGTGGCGGTGAAGGCTCGGAGTTGGGGGATCGAGACGGTCATGCGTCCTCCTCATGGCGGCATGAGGCACATGCGTTCGACACATGTGCGGTGGTGATCGATGCTAGCCCTCGTGAACGCCCTCCTCTACGTCCTCGTCGCCCTCACCTGGGGTTCGAGCTTCTTCTTCGCGAAGATCGGACTCGAGGGCCTCGCGCCGCAGCAGGTCGCCACCGTGCGGACCGCCCTCGGCGCGGTCACCCTCGTCGTCGTGCTGCTCGCGACTCGTCGGAAGTGGCCCCGCGAGCCGCGGGTGTGGGGACACCTGCTCGTCGTGGCGGTGTTCCTCAACGCGGTGCCGTCGTCGCTCATGGCCTGGGCGGAGCAGACGGTGCCGTCCGGCCTCGCGAGCATCTACAACGCGACGACGCCGATCATGACGCTCCTCGCGCTCGCGGTCCTCGTGCCGTCCGAGCGACTCAGCCGCCGACAGCTGGGTGGCATCGTGCTCGGGATCGTCGGGGTGCTCGTCCTCGTCGGACCGTGGGACCTCGTCGGCGACCCGGCGGTGCTCGCCACGGTCCCCGGTCAGGTGGCGCTGCTCGGCATGACCGCGTCGTACGGCATCGGCCTCGCGTGGCTGCGCCGGTTCGGCGTCGGCAGCGGACAGGACCCGACGACCGTCGCCACGGTGCAGCTCACGCTCGCGGCGGTCCTCATGCTGCTGGTCGCGCCCGTCATCGCCACCGGTCCGGTGCGGCTGGACTGGAGGATCGTGGCTGCGATGGTCGCGCTCGGCGCGGTCGGCACGGGGCTGGCCTACGCCTGGAACACGCGGCTGGTCGGGGCGTGGGGCGCGGGACGGGCGTCCACGGTGACGTACCTGACGCCGGTCGTCGGGGTCGCCCTCGGCGTCCTCGTGCTCGGTGAGCCGCTGCGCTGGAACGAGCCCGTGGGCGGACTGGTGGTGCTGCTCGGGATCGCGCTCGCGTCCGGTGTGCTGCGCCGCCGCCACCCCGACGCGACGCGCAGTCGACCGTCGGTACGCTCGGCCGGGTGAGCCACCCCTCGACCGCGCGGCTGCTGTTCGCGTCGTCGCACCCCGGCCCGACCGTCACCGTGACGGTCCTCGCGACGGTCGCCGCCGCGGCCGTCGGGCACCCCGTGTGGCTGGTCGTGCTCGTCGCCCTCGCGGTCGTCGCCGGGCAGCTGTCGATCGGTCTCGCCAACGACTGGATCGACGCCGACCGTGACCGCGCGGTCGGGCGGACGGACAAGCCCGTCGCCGGAGGCCTGATCGCCGTCGGGACCGTCCGGACGGCGGCGTTCGTCACGGCCGGCGTGGCCGTCGTGCTGTCGGTGCTGCTCGGCCCGGTCGCGGCCGTCGCCCACGTCGTCCTCGTCGCTGCGGGCTGGGCGTACGACGCGTGGCTCAAGCGCACCGTCTGGTCCGTCGTGCCGTTCGTCGTCGCGTTCGGCCTGCTGCCCGTCGTCGCCGTGTCGGCCGGCGGTGGCGGTGCCTGGCCGGCGTGGTGGGCGATCGCGACCGGAGCGGTGTTCGGTGTCGCGATCCACTGCACGAACGTCCTGCCGGACCTGCTCGACGACGCGGCGACCGGGGTCCGGGGCTTCCCGCACCGCCTCGGGCTGCGCGGTGCGGGTGTGCTCGCGTTCGGCGCGCTCGTCGTCGCGGCGCTGCTCGTGCTCGGCGGGCAGCTCGGCGGGGCCGGTGCCACGGGCGCGGGTGCTGCGGTGCTGGCGGTCGTCGGGACGGTCGTCGTGGTGGTGCTGGCCGTGGTCGGCGTGCGGCTCGTGTTCGCCGGTCGGCCGAAGCGCGGGCTCTTCCGGCTGGTGATCGCGTCGTCGCTCGTGCTCGTCGTCGAGCTCGCGGTCGCCGGGGCGCGGCTCGTCGCCTGACCGGCCGGGGCGCGGCTCGTCGCCTGACCGGCGGGGTTCGGCTGGTCCCCTGACCGGCGGGGTTCGGCTGGTCCCCTGATCGACCGGGGCGCGGGCCCCGCTCAGGCCCAGCGCATCGCGTAGAGGCTGGAGAGCGTCGACGCCGTGGGGAGCGCCAACGCCGTGCGCAGCAGCGCGTCCCGGCCACCGGACCCGACGACCCCGGCGGGGAGTCCGAGCGCCATGTTGACCTCGGCCTGCCGCGCCGCACGCCGGGCAGCGGCTCGGCGACGCCGCGCCCACGCCGTCCGCGCGGTGGTCGGTACCGTCGCGCCCGCACCGGCCCGGAGCGCAGTCGCCAGCATCGGCACGAGTGACGCCACGTCGAGCCAGCCGAGGTTCATGCCCTGGCCGCCGATCGGGCTGATCTCGTGCGCCGCGTCGCCCACGAGCACGACCCGACCGATGCCGGTCCGGGTGGCCTCCCGTCGGCGGACGCCGAAGTCGCTCGTCATCGTGCAGGTCGACGGGTCCGGGGTCGACCCGGTGCGCTCGGCGACGACGTCGGCGAGACGGGCGGCCGCCGTTCCGGTGGAGTCCGAGCGGTCGGAGCCCTCGCCGGTCGTGCCCACGAGCGCCACGTACCGCCGTCGACCACCCGGCAGCGGGAACGACTCGACGACCCCGTCCGGCCCGACGTCGACGAGCGCGGTCGATCGTGCCGACGGGTCCTCGGGGTCGGCGAAGTCGCCCATCACGTAGCGGTGGCGGTAGTCCCGCCCACGGGTCGCGATGCCGAGCAGTTGCCGCACCGTGCTGCGGCCGCCGTCGGCGCCGACGACGAACGCCGCCTCGACCGACCGTGGGCTGCCGTCCGGTCCGGTCCCCTCGGCGAGGACACGTGACCGGTCTTGGTGCAGGCCGGTCAGTGTCGTGCCGGTCCGGAGGGCTCCCGCTGGCAGCCGCCCGCGCGTGAGCGTCTCCGTCCGGTGCTGGTCGAGCGTCGCGACGTACGGGTGCGTGGCCGAGGCGCCCGCGAAGGAGAGCGCACCGAGCTCGCGGCCCCGGCTCCGGGCGACACCGGTGCGGACGAGCACGGCCTCCGACAGGACCGCCCGGTCCAGACCGATCGCTGCGAAGGCGTCGAGCGACGGCGGGTGGATGCCGATGGCGCGGGAGCCGCTCGGCGGGTCGGCACGTCGTTCCCAGACCGCGACGTCGATGCCGCGCTCGGCGAGGAGCGCCGCGGCGAAGCAGCCGACGGGGCCGCCGCCGACGACGAGGACGTCGACGCGCTCGGTGGTCACGCTCGGAGCCTACGGACCACGGCCGCCGTCCCCGTGCAGGTGCGCACCCCGGACCGGCTCACCGGGCGGCGGTCGTCGTCCGGGCCTGCTCGCGCAGGGGCTGGGTGCTCGTGTCGTGCAGACCCTTGCCGGTGGTCTCCGGCGCCGTCACCTGGGACAGGAGCGCTCCGACGACACAGATCGCGGCGGCGATGAGCATGCACGCACCGATGCCGATGGAGTCGATGCCGATCGGCAGCAGGAAGGTCCCCGCGGCGGCACCGACCCGACTGCACGCGGCCGCGAAGCCGACGCCGGTCGAGCGGACCTCCGTCGGCAGCACCTCGATCGGGTACACCGCGGTGAGGTTGCCCTGCGCCGCGTTCATGAACGAGAACACCGCGAAGCAGAGGACGACGACGATGCCCGGAGCCGAGCCCCACAGCCCGACGACCGCGAGGGCGACGGCCATGATCCAGAACGGCGGGATGAGCTGGCGGCGTCGGCCGAGCCGCTCGATCGTGAGCATGCCGACGAGCGCACCGATCGCGGCCATGGCGTTGACGATGATCGTGCCGGTCGCCTCGTCGTGCAGCTGCAGCGACTTCAGGACGGTCGGCGCGAAGGTGAAGATCGCGAAGTACGGTGCGACGTTGCACGCCCAGAACAGCGAGATGAAGGCGAGGCGCTGCCGGTTCTCCTTCGCGAACAGCACCCGGTACCCGCCCTCGCGCTGTTCCTCGGCCGCGTACTGCTCGTCGCGGAAGTACGCGTCGCCGCCGAGCCGCTCGGTCACGATCGTCCGGGCCTCCTCCGTCCGTCCGTGCTGCAGCAGCCACCGTGGTGACTCGGGGAAGCCCAGCCGCGCCAGCGCCGTGACGACCGCGGGGAGTGCGCTCGTGACGAGGACCCACCGCCAGCTCAGCCCGGCCCAGTCGATCAGGGCGTAGGCCGTGACCACGGCGACGAGGTACCCGCCGTACCAGCAGACGAGCAGTCCGGAGAGCCGTCGGCCCCGGTCCTTCGACGGCGCGAACTCGGCGAGCATCGCCGCGCCGATCGAGTACTCCGCACCGATCGCCATGCCGAGCAGCACGCGCACGACGAAGAGCTGCCAGCCGTCCGCCACGAACGCCTGCAGCAGCCCGAGCACGATGAACAGCAGGACGTCGATCGTGAAGACCCGCTTGCGGCCGAACCGGTCCGTGAGCCACCCGGCGAGTGGCGCTCCGATGAAGATGCCGATCAGCGAGCTCGCGCCGATGAGCCCGGCGAGCACCGGGTCGAGGCCGAGCGCGATCGTGATGGACGGCAGGGCGACGCTGATGACGCCGAGGTCGAAGCCGTCGAGGCCCTCACCCCACGCGCACGCGAACGTCATGCGCCGGAGGAACCCGTTCCGTCCGGCAGGGGTGGCGGTCGTGCCGCGCTGGGTCATGGTCGCTCCTCGGGCGCCGCCACCGTGGCGACGCCCACCGGACCGTAGGCCCGACCCCGCCGCCGGTGTCCCAGGTTGTCCTCCGTGCGGCGCGCTGGGTTCCGCCACCGGATCCACGAACCGCGCGCGTTCGACACCGCACCCGTCGAACGACGCGCGCGTGGTCGGAACGCGCGCGTGCCGTTGCAGGGTCTGGACGCGACCACCACACGGACGGGAGGCCCGTGGCGGCGCCGCCACGGGCCTCCCGTCGGTCGTCTGGTCGCGCCCGACAGCCGCTGCCGGCGCTACGCGGTGGCGTGCTCGCGCGCGGCGCGATCAGCGGCGACGAGACGCTTGGCCTCGCGGAAGCGCTTGCGGGCCTTCTCGACCGGCACCTCGACCGCGTAGGCCGCGCCGACCGCCACGAGGAGCGCCGCACCGACCAGCCACACCTTGCCCCACGCACCGATCGCGAACGTCCCGAGGAGCGCGATCACGAGCGGGTGCCAGAGGTACGCCGAGTACGACACCCGACGGCCGAACCAGGACATCGGCGTCCACGCGAGCACCGCCGACACCGGGGTGCGGACGGAGACGAGCCCGCCGATGAGCACCGCGGACACGAGGCCGGTGACGGGCAGGACCACACCGAACGTCGAGGCGTGCTGCGTCCAGTCCCCGTCGATCCAGAGCAGGACACCGACGAGGGCGGCCAGCCCGAGCCATGTCGCCAGGTGGCCGGCGATGCCCGCGGCGACGCGACGGACGCGCTCGTCGTCGAGCAGCAGCGCGAGCAGGCACCCGGTCGCGAGCGGGACGACGCCGAGCACGGGCGAGAAGTACACGTCCGGGGTCGCGCCGCCGTTCGGCTTCTCGTAGCTGAGGAACGACGCGACCGAAGCGCCGACGATGACCACGCCGAGCCCGGCCATCAGCCACCGGCGACGCGACCGGATCGCGAAGAGCAGCACGAGCACGGGCGGCCAGACGAGGTAGAACTGCTCCTCCATCGACAGGCTCCACGTGTGCGCGAACACGCCCTGCGTGGTGTCCCAGAACGAGCGGAAGAGGTTGCCCGTGTAGCTCAGGGCGATGAACGCGGCCTCGCCGGCGGAGAACGTCGCGCCCTTGTAGTCGCCGACCCAGTTCCAGAGCGCGAGTCCGACGACCACGAAGGCGATGAGGGCCGGGTAGAGCCGCAGCACGCGCTTGCCCCAGAAGGAGCCGAGGCGGATGCGGCCGGTCTTGCGGCGCTCGCCGAGCAGCAGCGTCGTGATGAGGAAGCCGGAGAGCACGAAGAACACCGTGACGCCGATGAAGCCGCCGTCGAAGTGCGACACGTGGAGGTGGTAGAGGATCACGGCGAGGATCGCGATCGTGCGCAGCCCGTCGAGCGCGGGCGCACGGGACGTCAACGGCGGCGGGGGAGTCGTGCTGCCGTCCCTGCGTGCGGTGCCGTCGGCGTGCGTGCTGCCGTCGGTCGTGGCCGGTGCGGAGGTGCTGCGGGTCCGCTCCGGCGAGATCGTGGTGGTCGCCACGGTCGCCTCCTGCGAGATCGTTCTGCTGCCCGGACCGACGAGCGGACCGTGACCTGATCGTTACAGGATGCTCGCCCGAGGTAAGAGGAGTCTCAACGAACGGGGTGCACGAGCTCCGTCAGGGCGTCGAGCCGCTCGGCCGCGACGTCCTCGAACGACCGGTCCTCGTCCGGCGCGATCCACTGCTGGAACGTGAGGTGGAAGACCGTGACGGCCGTCTCGGCGGCGATCGTCGCGGCGGGCTCGCCCACGCCGCGGTGGCGGAGGAGGGCACCCAGGTGGATCTTCAGGGTCGCGAGCTTGGCGAGCTCCCGTTCCTGCAGGGCCGGGTTCGCCTCGATGATCGCCTGGCGGGCGCGGGAGAACGGCCGCTTCTCGTGGTCGAAGAACGAACCCGCGGCGGTGATCGCGAGGCGGACCAGCTCGAACGGCGCGGTGCCGTCCGGGGACTGCTCGATCGGGTCCGCGAACATCGCGAGGAAGTCGTCCTGCCCGGCGAACAGCACCTCGCGCTTGTCGGCGAAGTGCCGGAAGAAGGTGCGCTCGGTGACCTCGGCCGCCCCGGCGATCTCGGCCACGGTCGTGGCGTCGTAGCCCTGCTCGGCGAAGAGCTGCATCGCCGTCGACTGCAGTCGCTCGCGCGTACCGGGTTGCCATCGGACCATGTCGGCAGTCTACTGATGACAGCGACTGACATCAAGTGCTACCGTGATGTCAGTTCGTGACATCAGCGCCACGGACACCGTGAAGGGAAACGCACATGCACGTGTTCGTCACCGGGGCCTCCGGATGGATCGGCTCCCACACCGTCGACGAGCTGCTCGCCGCTGGACACACCGTCACCGGCCTCGCCCGCTCGGACGCCTCCGCCGCCGCGCTCGAGGGGAAGGGTGCCGCGGTGCTCCGCGGGGACCTCGACGACCTCGAGGCCCTGCACCGCGGCGCCGCCGACGCCGAGGGGGTCCTCCACCTCGCCAACAAGCACGACTGGGCGGACCCGGTCGCGACGAACGCCGCCGAGCGTGCTGCCGTCGAGACCCTCGCGTCGGCGCTCGTCGGCACCGACCGGCCGCTCGTCGTGGCCTCGGGCGTCGGCATGCTCGCCCAGGGACGCCCGTCGACCGAGTCGGACGCCAGCCCGTACGTCGGCCCGGACACCCACGAGGTGGGAGCGAGAACCGCGGCTTCGACTTCGTCGCGCAGGGCGTCCGTGCGATCGCCGCCCGGTTCAGCCCGACCACGCACGGCACCGGCGACCACGGCTTCATCGCGGCGATCGTCGCTGCGGCCCAGCGCACGGGGGTGTCCGGCTACGTCGGGGACGGCACGAACCAGTGGGCCGCCGTGCACGTCACGGATGCGGCCCGGCTCGTCCGGCTCGGACTCGAGCAGGCCCCGGCGGGGACGCGGCTGCACGCCGTCGCGGAGTCCGGCATCCCGACGCGGGACATCGCCGAGGCGATCGGGGCCGGACTCGGCCTCCCGATCACGTCGGTCGACCCGGCCGACGCCGAGGAGCACTTCGGCTTCATCGGCCGCTTCTTCGCGATGGAGATGTCGGCGACCTCGGACGCGACGCGCGAACTGCTCGGGTGGGAGCCGACGGGCGTCGGGCTGCTCGACGACATCGCGGGCGGGGCATACTTCCCGGTCCGCGGCGCGTAGCGCGGCCGCGCCCGGCGGACCACCCGCCGGGCGGGAGGCACGGTGCGGGCCCGCACCGCGCCTCCCGTCCGGCGTCGGGTCGCGTCCACGGCGCGCCGTGCGTGCTCCTGCCGCTCGCGCCTGACGCGTGCCGAGCGGGTTCGACAACGCGGGCGTCGATCGACGCGTGTGTCGTCGCGGACGACGAGTGCAGGAACCGTCCCCGCGCTCCCGACGCCTACTCGGCCTTCTGCATCTGCCAGGGCTCGGGCTCGCGGTCGCCGTTCGGCCGTACGGGCCGGACGTCGCCGACGATCGGGATCGCCCGCTTCCGCATGAACCACAGGTACCGCACGAAGAAGTGCGACAGCGTCGACAGCCGGTTGCCGTTGCCGAGCAGCGAGGCGATGTGCACCGCGACCCACGCCGCCCACGCCACGGGGCCGACCATCGTGATCCCGCCGCGGAGCTGTGCGACCGCGGCGTTCGTGCCGATCGTGGCCATCGTCCCCTTGTCGAAGTACTTGAAGTGCTCGGTCGGCTTGCCCTCGAGCAGGCGCTTGATCTGCTTCGCGACGTGCTTGCCGCCCTGGAGCGCCGGCTGGGCGAGCTGGGCGAGCGCGTCGTCCTGGGCGGCGATGTCACCGGCGGAGAAGACCCGGTCGACACCCTTGACGCGGAGGTCGTCGTCCACCTGGATCCGGCCTCCGTGGGTCTGCGGCATGCCCCAGCCCGAGACCTCCTTGTGCGCCGCGACACCGGTGGCCCAGATGACCTGCGAGGCCGGGATGAACTCGCCCTCGGCGGTGACGACGCCGTCCGGACGGACCTCGGCGACGCCCGTGTTGAGCCGCAGCACGACCCCGCGCTTCCGGAGGATCTTCGCCGCGTAGCGACGCAGGCGCGGCGCGAACGGCTTGAGGAGCTCGCCGCTGCGGTGCACGAGCGTGATCGAGATGTTGCCGCGCTCGATCTCGGGGTAGGCGCCGACGAGCGCCTGGTCACGGAGCTCGGCGAGCGCACCGGCCATCTCGACGCCGGTCGCACCACCGCCGACGATCACGATCTTGATCTCGTCCGGGCCCTGGTTCGCGGCGGCTTCCTCGAGCCGGGTGAACAGCTCGTCGCGGATACGGAGCGCCTGGGACCGGGAGTACATCGAGTAGGCGTACTCGTACGCGCCGGGTGTGCCGAAGTAGCTCGTGTTCACGCCGTTGGCGAGGATCAGCCAGTCGTAGTGCAGGTGCTCGCCGTCGGACATCTCGGCGATCCGCTCGACCGGGTCGATGCCGGTGAGCAGGCCGTGCCGGAACTCGGCGTTCGACTGCTTCGCCCGGAGGCTGCGGAGGAAGTACGTCACGTCGCCGGCGTTCAGGCCGCCGGTCGCCACCTGGTACATGAGGGGCTGGAACATGTTGTAGACGTGGCGGTCGACGAGTGTGACCCGGACGTCGGCGTCCGCGAGCTCCCGCATGGCCGCGATGCCGGCGAAGCCTCCACCGACGATGACGACGTGTGGGCGGGTGTCCTGCGGCATGAGCTCCCTGGTTTCCTCGGACGGCGGATGGTCGCCTCCGAGGGTACGCGCGCTCAGGGCCCTCCGATGACCGGGGCGCTCACCACCGACCCGGCCTGGAGGCCCGCCCAGGCTCCGTCAGCCGTCTCGCCGCGTGTAGGTGTTCAGCACGTTCCCCTTGCTCGTCACGGTGCTGTCGACCAGCGTCAGGCGCGTGGGCGGGTCCGTCGGCTCGAAGAGCCGCCGGCCGGGGCCGGCGACCGCCGGGTGGATCATGAGCTGGAGTTCGTCGAGCAGCCCGGCGAAGAGCAGGTGCCGGACGACCGAGATGCTGCCCGTGACCGCGATGTCGCCGCCGTCCTGCTGCTTGAGGTCGCGGACGAAGGCGTCGAGGTCGCCCGTGATGCGCGTGCTGTTCTCCCACGCGAGGTCGTCGCCGAGCGTGGTCGACGCGACGTACTTCGGCATCGGGTTGATCCACCGGCCGAACGGGTCGTCGGCGTGCGCCGGCCACCACTCCGCCCACTCGAGGTAGCTGTTCCGGCCGAGGAGGACCGTGTCGGTGCGGGACATGAACGCCGTCATGCCCGCGCCGAGCTCGTCGTCGAAGCTGTCGTGCTGGAACTTGTAGGGCTCGTCGACCACGCCGTCGACCGAGGTGAAGAGACCCGAGGTGACCTTCCGCATGCTCGGAGGATAGCGGCGCGCCTGGTCAGCTACCAGACCCGGAGTCGGTGCCGCCCTGGGTGCTGCCGGGCTGCTGCCCGGTGCCGCCGCCGTACCCCGGGAAGCCGTTCGTCCCACGGCCGGGGAACTGCGACGTGCCCTGGGACTGCGTTCCGCCGATCGCGTGCCCGATCGCGAAGCCGACGCCGCCGCCGACGAGGAGCGCAGCCACCCCGACCGCCGCCGCGATGACCGGCCAGAACCACGGCGGGCGTGGCTTCGTTCGCCCCTGGGCCTGGGCGTTGCCGTACCAGGGAGTCGGTGTCTGCCGCGCGGTGTCCCACTCGGCGGCGTACGGGTCCGTGCCGGGTGTGCGGGTGTCCGTCGCCGTCTGACCGGCGGTCGGTGCGGCGTCCCACCCGCTCGGAGCGGCGGCGGGCGCGGCGCCCCAGCCGTCCGGGGCGGACGGGTACCGGCGGGGTTCGGCCGACGGGGTCGTCGGATCGGTGTCGTTCATGGTGACGAGTGCACACCGCCCGGCTATCAACCGGTGATGACGACGCTGACGCTGCACTGTGGACCCGGGCGTAGCGTCGGTGCCGTGCGCGCGAAGGTCGAGACGGTGTCGGTCGACGGGCTGCCCGTGCGGCTCCGGACGCTGGCGCCGGCCGGTCGCCTCCACGACGCCCTGGTCCCGACGGTGCTGCTCGTGCACGGCATCGGCATGTCCCACCGCTCGTTCGCCCGCTCGCAGCAGGCGCTGGCGAGGACGCACCGGACGGTCGCCGTCGACCTCCCGGGCTTCGGCGGGCTGCCACCGGCCGGTCGACGGCTCGACGCCGAGGAGCTGGCCGACCTCGTGGTGCGCGCGGCACGGTCCCGCGGCGCCGGGGAACTCGTCGTGGTCGGGCAGTCGATGGGGTCGCAGGTCGCCGTGGAGGCGGGGCTCCGCCACCCGGACGCGGTGTCGTCGGTCGTCCTCGTCGGGCCCGTCGTGGACGATCGTCGACGGACGCTGTTCCACCAGGCCGTCGACCTCGGTCGGGACTCGTTCGCCGAAGGGCCGCGGATGAACGCCGTCGTCCTCACCGACTACCTGCGCAGCGTCCGACAGTACGTCCGGGAGCTCGGTCCGATGCTCCGCTACCCGCTGCTCGAGCGGGTCACCGGCCTCGACGTCCCGGTGCTCGTCGTCCGCGGCGACCGTGACCCGATCGCCCGCCACGCCTGGGCCGCCCGGGTCGCCGCCCACGCCCGCCGCGGCGCGTTCGTCGAGCTCCCCGGCGCGCACCACGTGCAGGAGCACCGCCCGGTCGCGTTCGCCGACCTGGTGGCGGAGTTCCGCCGCGTCGAGACCCTGGAGCGCCTCGGATGACCGACCCGACCGCCTCGACGACGCAGGCCGACCCGGAGGGGCGATCCGTGCCTCCCGTCGGGCTGCTCACGCGCGCCGCGTGGGCCGTCCGCGACTGGCTCTACGCCGCCCGGTGGCAGGTGCGGAGCCTCGGACCGACCACGGCGGACGACTACCTCGACGGCGACCGGCCGCCCGTCGTGGTCATCCCGGGCGTCTACGAGACGTGGCACTTCATGCGACCACTGATGGACGCGCTCCACGACCGTGGCCACCCCGTGCACGTGCTGCCCGTCCTCCGGCACAACGTCCGCCCCGTGCCCGCCTCGGCGGAGGAGGTCGTCGCGTACCTCGAGGAACACGACCTGCACGAGGTGCTGCTCGTCGCGCACAGCAAGGGCGGCCTCATCGGCAAGTACGCGATGGCGTCGCTCGACCCCGACCGCCGGATCGACCGGATGGTGGCGGTCTCCACGCCGTTCGGCGGTTCGTCGCTCGCGAGGCTGGCCCCCGTCGCGCACCTCCGTGTCTTCCGTGCCGCGGACCCGGTGCTCGCGGCGATAGGGCGGGAGCTCGCGGTGAACGCGCGGATCACCTCGGTCTACGGGGTGTTCGACACGCTCATCCCGGAGGGGTCGGAGCTCGCCGGGGCGACGAACGTGCGGCTGCCGGTCGGCGGGCACTTCCGGATCCTCGGCGATCCGCGCACCCGGGAGGCCGTGCTCGCCGCCACCGACTGAGACGCGGCCGGGCGGGCTCGGTCGGGCTCAGCCCGGGCCGAGTCTCGGCTCCGCGGACACCTTCGCGGCGCGACGACCACGGAACTGTCCGCCCAGCCGAGTCTCGGCGCCTGCGCCCGCCCGCCCGCGCCCGCGGTCCGCTCAGACGCCGGGCAGGAAGAGGCAGAACGGGTGCCCGTCCGGGTCGAGCAGCACGCGGACGTCGTCCTGCGGCTGGAACGCCGCCTCGCGGGCGCCCAGTTCCACGGCCCGGGCGACGGCACCGGGCAGGTCCTCCACCTGGAAGTCGACGTGGAGCTGCATGTTCTGCGCGCCGGCCTCGCTCGGCCAGACCGGGGCGACGTACTCCGGGTCGTACTGCACCGACAGACCAGCGCCGTCGACCGGCCGGACCCGCGCCCACGTCGGGTCGTCCTCGTGCACCGTCCACCCCGTGAGCGCCCCGTAGAAGCGCGCCAACCGGATCGGCTCGGGGGACTGCAGCACCGTGGCCACGAGGGTCGGCATCGTCGCGTCGTCGCTCGTCATGCGGCGGAGCGTACGCGCGCCCTGCCGGGCGTCAGCGCGGGGTGACGCTCGCGCGCTCGACGATCCGGTGCGGCACCACGAACGTCTCCGGCGGCGCGGTCCGGTCGTCGATCCGCCGGGCGAGCAGCCGCAGCGCTGCACCCGCGAGGGTCTTCCGGTCGAACGCCACCGTCGTGAGGGCGGGGATCGCGAACGCCGCCGCCGCGATGTCGTCGAACCCCATCACGCTGACCTGCTCCGGCACCCGGACCCCACGCGCGGCGAGCACGTGCAGGACGCCGAACGCGATCGAGTCGGTGAACGCGAACACCGCGTCGGGCAGGTCGTTCCGGTCCAGCCACGCAGAGAACGCGCGGGCTGCCGTCGCCGTCGACCAGTCGTCGAGCGGCACCCGGAGCCCTGCGTCGACGGGGATGCCCGCCGCGGTCAGCGCATCGCCGTGTCCGCGTTCGCGGAGCTCGCTCGTCGCGGTCGCCCGGACGGCGGCCGCCGCACCGACGATCGCGATCCGCCGGTGACCGGCGCCGAGGAGGAACGCCGTCGCCTCCTCCGCCGCGGCCCGGCTGTCGACGTGCACCTGGTCGACGTGCTCCGGCTCGACCTCGCCGATCACGACGGTCGGCGGGAGCCCCTCGGTCGAGGCCAGCACGCTCGCGCTCAGCGTCACCGGGTTGAGCACGAGCCCGTCGACGAGGTGCGCGCGGGCGCGTGACACGAGGTCCTGCTCGCGTTCGGGGTCGTTGCCCGTCTGGTCGAGCTGCACGACCCAGCCGTGGTCGCGGGCGAGCTCGACGAACCACTCGGTGAGTTCGGCGGCGTAGGGGTTCCGCATCTCCGGCAGGGTGAGCGCGATGACGCCCGACCGGCCGTTCCGCAGCCCGCGGGCCGACAGGTTCGGCACGTACCCGAGCTCGGCGACCGCCTGTTCGACGCGCGCCCGGGTCTCCGGGCGCACGGGGACGCCGCCGTTGACGACGTTGGAGACGGTCTTCGGTGACACCCCGGCGAGGGCGGCCACCTCCCGCACGGTCGCGCGCATCGTCCGAGCGTACCGCCCGGGGTCGGCCGTGCACGGGCTGGCCGCGCCAGTGCTGGCCGCGCTACGGCCGCCGCTCGTACCGGTGGACGTGCGTGCGGTACGGCACCCGGACGACGTCGTGCCCGGCCGTGTCCGGGTGGGTGTCGAGGAGCTCCTCGACCGCTCGACGCAGTCCGGCGCGCTCGGCGTCCGGCAGCACGATGACGTAGCTGCGCGACAGGACCATGTCGAGGAACGCCGACCGGTCCTGCTCGTGCACCCACTCGAACACGCGGTGCTCCCGCTTCCCGAACGGCCCGTCGGGCACCGACTCGTCGTCGTACGACATCCGCTGGGCCTCGGGCCGCGTGATGACGTCGCCGAGCCGCTGCGCCCAGTCCGAGGACTCGTCGCGCACGTTCCAGACGAGGCCGAGCACGCCGCCGGGCCGGATGACCCGTGCGGCCTCGGTGATGCCGGCGGCCGGGTCGACCCAGTGCCAGGACTGCGCGAAGGTCAGCGCGTCCGCGGACGCGTCGGGCAGCGGCACCGCCTCACCGGTGCCGTCCAGCGCGCGGACATCCGGCAGCAGCGTCGCGAGCCGCGCCCGCATCGCCGGGTCCGGCTCGACCGCGACGACCTCGGCGCCGCGGCCGAGGAGCGTCCGGGTGAACTTGCCGGTCCCCGCCCCGACGTCCACGAGTCGCCGCGCCGCGTGGGGGACCAACCAGTCGGCCACCTCGGCCGGGTACCCCGGTCGCCCGTGCTCGTAGGCCTCGACCGCGCTGCCGAAGGAGCGCGCGTGCTGCTCGAAGGTCATGTCCCCACCCTGGCACGCAGCTGGTACGGACCGCCGCGAGCAGGGGAGCGCTGCGGAGCGATGGACCGTTACAACGATGGAAACAGGTGGCAACACGTTGCCGAACGGTTGCTCGCGGCGGGAGGGTCGCCTGCAGGAATCCAACGGAGGGGGCCACCGAGTGACGAAGCTCGACGTCCGCGCGCCGGACCGCGCGCACACCGAACCACGTGCTGATCGACGAGGTTCGCCGCCACGGCGGCCTGACGGACGACGGACGGCGTGGCAGCGGATCCGGCGGGACCGGGTGCTGTTGCTCATGGGGCTGCCCGGGGTGGCGCTGCTCTTCGCGTTCCACTACCTACCCCTGCTCGGCAACGCGATCGCGTTCCAGGAGTACCTGCCGTTCGTCCCGCTCGGACGGAGCCCGTGGGTCGGGTGGGACAACTTCTCGGTGGTGTTCGACGGCGACCCGGAGTTCCTGGGCGCCCTCCGGAACACCCTCGTGATCACGCTCGTGCAGGTGGTCTTCGTGTTCCCCGCGCCGATCGTGCTCGCCCTCATGCTCAACTCGTTGCTGTCCGATCGGATCAAGCAGGTCGTGCAGTCGATCCTCTACCTGCCGCACTTCCTCTCCTGGGTGATCGTCGTCGCGGTCTTCCAGCAGATCCTGGGCGGTTCGGGGCTCGTGAACAACGCGATCCGTGCGGCCGGCGGCGATGCCATCGACTTCCTCGGTAACCCGGACGGGTTCATCGCGCTCCTCACGAGCCAGGTGATCTGGAAGGACACCGGATGGGCGACCATCCTCTTCCTCGCCGTGCTGAGTCAGATCGACACCAGCCTGTACGAGGCGGCGAAGATGGACGGCGCTTCGCGGTGGCGGCAGTTGTGGCACGTCACCCTGCCGGGCATGCGCGGCATCATCGTGCTGCTCCTGATCCTCCGGCTCGGCGACTCGCTCACGGTCGGCTTCGAGCAGATCCTCCTGCAGCAGGCCGCCGTCGGCCGAGCCGCCAGCGAGGTGCTCGACACGTACGTCTACAACAACGGCGTGCTGGGCGGCCAGTGGGGCGTCGCCGCCGCGGTCGGACTCGTGAAGGGCGTCGTCGGCGTCCTGCTCGTGCTCGGCGCCAACAAGCTCGCCCACGTCTTCGGCGAAGCGGGCGTCTACCAGAAGGACCAGAAGTGACCGCGACCCACACCGTGACCGTGCCCCGCCGGACGAAGCGGAAGCGGGGCGGACCCGACCAGGCACCGCTCCCCGGACGACTGCTCACCGGCGCGGTGCTGCTGGTGATCTGCCTCGCGGTGATCCTGCCGTTCGTCGGCATCGTCTCGACGAGCCTCGCGCCGACCAGCCAGGTGAACGAGGCAGGTGGGTTCGTGATGTGGCCACGCGGGCTCGACCTCGGTGCGTACCGGAGCATCTTCGCCGGCGGTGTGGTCACCCGCGCGATGGTCGTCAGCATCGGCATCACGCTCGTCGGGACCCTCATCAGCCTCTTCGTCAGCGCCATGCTCGCGTACGCCCTCAGCCGGCCGGGTTCGTACGGCTCGGGCTTCGTGCTGTCCCTGGTGCTCGTGAGCCTGCTCTTCGCGCCAGGACTCATCCCCAACTACCTCGTCGTGAAGCAGTTCGGCCTGCTCGACTCGTACTGGGCACTGATCCTCCCGACGGCACTCAGCGCGTTCAACGTCATCGTCATGCGCTCGTTCTTCATGGCGATCCCGAAGGAGCTCATCGAGTCGGCGCGGATCGACGGTGCCGGCGACTTCGCGGTGTTCTGGCGGATCGTGCTCCCGCTGTCCAAGGCGGTCCTCGCCGTGATCGGCCTCTTCTACGCGGTCGGCTACTGGAACGCGTTCTTCAACGCGCTGCTCTACATCAACGACACCGCGAAGTGGCCGCTGCAGCTCGTGCTGCGCACCTACGTCATCAACAACGCGCAACTCGGCGGATCCGACCTCGGGACCTCCTCGGACGCGCTGCCCCCACAGGCCTCGATCCAGATGGCGATCCTCGTCGTCTCGATCGTGCCGATCCTCGTCGTCTACCCGTTCCTCCAGCGACACTTCGCCAAGGGTGTCCTGACCGGCGCGGTGAAGGGCTGAACCATGACCACGAACATCACCCGCCGCGCCCTCATCGGGGGCGGACTCGGGATCGCGGCCACGAGCCTCCTGGCCGGGTGCAGCACCGTGACCCGTTCCACTGACGTGAAGGCGATCAACAAGGCCGTCGCGCTGCCCGACTACGTGCCGTGGCAGGGCGGACCTGCGCCCGTCCTGCCGAAGACGAGCGCGCTCATGCCGAGCGCGTTCCGGTCGATCCCCGACCGGCTCGTACCCACGCGGGGCAGACCCGGCGACGGGTCGATCGTCCGCGGCAGCGTGCCGACGAACTCCCCGGTGCCGCCGTCGAAGGGGAACAACCCGTACTGGCAGGGTCTCGACGAGCACATGGGGGTCGACCTGCGGCTGACGATCACACCGAACGCGGACTTCCCCAACAAGTTCGCCACGCAGGTCGCCGGCGACACCCTGGGCGACGTCTTCACCATCAACCAGGGCTTCTCCTACCTGCCCCAGTTCCTCGAGGCGAAGGCGGCGGACCTCAGCCCACACCTCTCCGGTGCCGGGGTCCGCGACTACCCGTACCTGGCGAACCTGCCGACTGCGTCGTGGCGCGGGACGGTCTTCTCCGGAGGTATCTACGGTGTGCCGGTGCCCCGCGGTCCGTTGACCTCCCAGGTCCTCCACCTGCGCCAGGACCGCTTCGACCGGCTCGGTGTCGACCCGGGGTTCGGCAGTCTCGACGAGTTCCTCCAGCTCTGCCGCAGGGTGTCCGACCCGCACGCGAACCGGTGGGCGCTGGCCTCGGTCCCGACGAGCATCCTCGCCCCGATGCTCGGCGTCCCGAACCAGTGGCGGGAGGACGGCGGATCCCTGACGCACATGTACGAGACCGAGGAGTACCGGGAACTGCTCGACGTGTCACGTCGACTCATCGCCGAGGACCTGGTGCACCCGGACAGCATCACCGCCTACAACGGCAAGGTGTGGCTCGTGCAGGGGTCCGCGCTCATGCTGTCCGACACGTACAGCGCGATCCCGGGCATCCTCGGGCAGGCGACGCCCGGCAGCGGGTTCGAGCTCGGTCTCGCACCGTTCGTCGGGCCCGGCGGGGCGAAGCCGAAGCCCTGGCTCGGTGACCCGAACAACACGATCGCAGCCGTCGCCGCCGGGGACGATCGCCGCGTGCGGATGCTCCTCGAGGTACTGGACTGGTGCGCTTCACCGTTCGGCACGGAGGCCTGGACGTACCGGAAGTTCGGCATCGAGGGACGCGACTTCGAGTACCGCGACGGCGCCCCCGTGCTCACGACGGTCGGCAACAGCGAGACGGCCCTCGGCGAGTTCCCGTTGCAGTACTTCACGGAGTGCCCGCTGCCGCTCTACTACGCGGGGCGACCCGGGATGACCGACACCGTGTACCGGTCCCTTGCGTCGTGGTTGGACGACGGCCTGCCCAACCCCACCTACGGCCTGTACTCGCCGACCAACTCGACGAAGGGACCGACCGTGGGTACGTTCGCGACCAACGCGATCAACGACGTCCTGCTCGGCAGGGCGCCGGTGGCGTCCTGGAGGGACACCGTTCGGGAATGGCGGCGTCGCGGGGGCGACGCCGTCCGTCGTGAGTTCGAGGAGGCGCTCGAGGCACGCGCGTCCTGACGGACGACGTGACGGACGGGAGGAACGGTGCGGGCCCGCCCCGAACCTCCCGTCCGTCACCGGGGTGCGTCCACTGCGTCAGTCCGCGTGCCGGGCGCTCCACGCTCGGAACGGCGCGGTCGGGTCGTCGACGCGGCCCTGCTCGGCGCGCAGCGTGCGCTCCTCGACGGGCTTGGCGTACTCGTCGTAGAAGCTGCCGAGGGTCATCAGGCGGTTGCCGTCCTCGTAGTGCTCGCCCTCCTGTTCCCGTGTCGCGGCGTACACGACCCGGTCGGGCTGCGCGTAGTAGAGCGCACCGAGGCACATCGGGCACGGGTACGCCGTCACGAAGACGTCGTACCCGCCGAGGTCCGTGATGCCCTGTTCGGCGGCAGCACGGATCGCGCGGATCTCGGCGTGCGCCGTCGGGTCGCCGGTCTGGGCGACGTGGTTGACGGCCTCGACGACGACCTCGCCGTCGCGGACGATCAGGCAGGCGAAGGGCTTGCCCCCGTCGGCGACGTTGTCGAGGGCGCGGGAGACCGCCAGTGCCGTGAAGTCGGTCGGTGTGGTGGGTTCGTCGTGGGGCATCGGCCCACCGTCCTCCCGGCGGCTGCCCGGGCGGTGGGTGGCGTCGTACCCCGGGGCGTCGGGCGGGTCGCAGTCGGCGGCGGTTCACTGGCCGGCATGACCGATCGGCCCTTCACCCCCGCGCTCGCCACGTTCTTCCGCGGGCTCGCCGAGCACAACGAGAAGTCTTGGTTCGAGGACCACCGGGAGGAATGGGAGCGGCACGTCGAGGCACCGATGGAGGCCCTGCTCGACGAGGCCGAGCGACGTTACGGGCCCGGACGAGTGCTCCGGCAGCACCGGGACCTCCGCTTCACGCCGGACAAGCGGCCCTACCGGGAGGACACCGGGCTCACCGCGGGCGGGGTGTACCTCAGCGCCGGTGCCGACGGCATCCAGGCGGGCGGTGGTCTCTACACCCCGTCGCGCGCGCAGCTCGACGCCGCCCGGACCGCGATCGACGAGCACCCGCAGGCCGCCGCGGCGCTGCAGCGGGTGCTGGACGACCTCACCGACGCCGGGTTCGAGCTCGCCGGGCCGCCGCTCAAGACCGCGCCGCGAGGGTTCGACGCGGACCACCCGCGCATCGAGCTGCTCCGGATGCAGCACTACGCTGCGCTCCGGCACCTGCCGTTGACCAGCCCGCTGTCCGACGTCGTCGATGCATGGGAGCGGGTGCAGCCCCTCGTGCGGTGGACCGTGAAGTGGGCCCGGGCGGAGGACCCCGACGCCGCCGACGACCCGGCGCCGCCCGTGCCGGGAGCGCGGTCGATCGACGAGCGGGCCTGAGCGGCTGCGGGTTCCGGCGCTGGTCGTGCGGTCTCGCTCGGTGTGTGCAGCGTCAGCCGCGGAGCCAGCCGGCCTCCGCGAAGGTCGTCTGCAACTCGGCGAACAACCGCGAACCGTGGAACCCGTCGACCGCCGCGTGGTGCACCTGCACCGCGATCGGCATCATCGTCCGGCCCTCGACGTACCGGTAGCGCCCGATCGTGAACACCGGGAGCAGGTGGTCGAAGCCCTCCTTCACGTGCAGCGCGAAGCCGGTGAAGGACGTCCCGGGCAGCGTCGACACGTCGAACACGTTCCGGGGACGTTCGGGCTGCGGGAACATCCGGTGATCGTCCCGGTAGCGCTCCATCGTCGACACGGCCGCCGCGTGGAACCGTGCCGGGTCCTCGTCGAACGGGACGAACAGCACCGAGAACGTCTCCGTGTCGGGGTGGAACACCGTGAACATCGGGTGCACCACGTCCCACACCGCCGGCGAGCCGTCCTCCTGGAGCTGCATCCGGAACTCCTCGTGGCGGTTCACCACGGACGCGATCGCCCACAGCTGTGAGGCGTAGGTGCGACGGTCGGTGCGGCTGACCGTCTCGGCGAAGTCGGTGACGTCGAGCTCGACGGTCATCTCCCACGTGCACGGCACCCGGTCGCGGTAGTGCTCGAAGTGTTCGCGGCGGGGCCAGGCGGCGAGGTCGACGGGGCGGAGCGCGGTCATGAGAGCCAGTGTGGCCCCGATCCCTAGGGTGGAGCCATGCCGACACTGCAGCGCGTCCCCGCCCTCGTCGCCTCCGGTCAGTTGGCGATCCCGGTCGCCGAGGCGCTCGTCGCACTGCCCGCCGACGTCGTCGGTCGGGTCCAGGCCGCGTCGATCGACCCGGAGCTGGCGGACACGGCGGCGTTCTCCGAGGCGTACGGCTTCCCGGTGGAGGGCGGCGCGAACTGCATCGTCGTCGCGGGCAGGCGCGGCGAGGACGTCCGGTACGCCGCGTGCATCGTGCTCGCCCACACCCGTCTCGACGTGAACCGCGTCGTCAAGAAGCTCCTCGACGTCCGCAAGGCGAGCTTCGCCCCGATGGACGAGGCCGTCGCGCTGACCGGCATGGAGTACGGCGGCATCACCCCGATCGGCCTCCCGTCGTCGTGGCCGGTGTACGTCGACGCGCGCGTGCAGGACGCTCCCGAGGTCGTCATCGGCGCCGGGCTCCGTGGCGCGAAGCTGTTCCTGCCGGGCGCGGTGCTCGCGGGGCTGCCGCACGTGCAGGTCGTCGAGGGCCTCGCGACCGCAGCACCCGGCGCATGACGGTCCGGCTGCCGATCGTCGTCGACGACCACGTGTCGCTCGTCCTCGCCGACGACTCCGTGGCCGAGGCGTACCGCGACCTCGTGCTGGCCGACCTCGACCACCTCCGGCCGTGGGAGGAACTCGCCCGGCCGGACCTCACCACCGAGGACGTCCTCACGTACCTGACCCCGGGACTCACCGGGTGGGCCGAGGGCACCGGGGTCCCGACGGCGATCGTGCTCGACGGAGCCGTCGTCGGCGCGCTCGTCGCACGCATCACCCCGGCGACGGCGAAGGCCGAGGTCGGCTACTGGCTGGCGTCAGGTGCCGCTGGGCGGGGCGTGATGACTCGCGCAGTCGAGGCCCTCCTCGACGCGCTGTTCGACGACGGGGTGTTCCGCGTCGAACTCCGGACCGCAGCCGACAACCTGCCGAGCCGCGCGGTCGCGGAGCGGCTCGGGTTCACCCTCGAGGGCACGCTGCGGCAGGCGTACCCGATCGAGGGCGTGCGGCACGACCTGTGCGTGTACGCCCGGCTCGCGACCGACCCGGCCCGGTGAAGCGCGCTGCGGCTGGGTCGGAGCGCCCGGTCGGTGCGCCCGCTCAGTCGTTCGGTCGGATGAGGCAGAACGGGTGCCCGGCCGGGTCGAGGTACACGCGGAACGTCTCGGTCCCGGATCCCATCGCCGTCCCGCTGATCGCCAGCACCGCGGTCTGCCCGGCGTCGAGGTCGTCGACCTTCACGTCGAGGTGGCTCTGCTGCGGGACGTCCTGCCCGGGCCACTCCGGCGCGCGGTAGTCGGCGACCTGCTGGAACGCGAGGATCGGCCGGAGGTCGGTGAAGGGGAGCGCGATCTCCGCCCAGTCCTCGTCGAAGGCGACGATCTCGCCGCCGAGGAGTTCCACGTAGAAGCGCGCCAGTGCGCGGGGGTCCGGGCAGTCCAGGACGACGACGTCGAGCGTGCCGATCATGGCCGACACGCTAGCCCCGTCAGCGCGCGGCGGCCAGGGCCTTCGTGATCCGTTGCAGCGACACCGTCTCGGCGGTCCCGAGCTCCTGCGCGAAGAGACTCAAGCGGAACTCCTCGAGCATCCAGCGCGCGTGGACGAGTTCGGCGTGCGCACCGACCTGCGGCGGGAACGCCCCGCCGGCGTCGGTGTAGCGGTCGGTGGCGACGGTGACTTCGCGCATCCAGGCCGCGTCGCGCCCGGGGTTCTGCAGGAGCTTCTGCACGCGCGCTTCGACCCCCTGCAGGTACACGCGGATGCGCCGGAGCCGGTCGAGCCCGGCGACTGCCACGAACCCGGGGAACACGAGCCGTTCGAGCTGCTGCCGCATGTCCGTCAGCGCCCCGAGCAGCGACATGGCGTTCGCCTGCTTGATCGCCCGCTCGGCGTTGCGGTGCGCGGTGAGGACGGCCGCGACCTCGGACACCGCGGTGAACATCGTGTCGACGACGGTGGAGGACACGGCGTCGCGGACCCGCTCGAACGCGGCCCGCTCGAACACGAGACCGTCCGGGTGCGCGGCGCGGATGCCGGCGTCGACGACCGCGGCGAGGACGTCGTCGAAGAGCGCCTGCGTCGAGGAGTACGGCGAGGCGGCGAGGGCGAGCTTCTCCTGCGCGGTGAGGTGCTGCTGGATGTACGACACCGGCGAGGGCACCGCGAGCATGACGAGTCGACGGACACCCGCGGGCATCGCGACCGCACGGTCGCGATCGGTGGCGAGCAGCCGCACCGCGACCGTCGCCTTCGGACCGGAGCCCTCCTCGACCAGCGCCGGGTAGGCGCGGATCACCCCGCCGGACTGCTTCGTGTCGAGGACGCGAGGGAGGTCACCGGCGGGCCACGCGGTGAGACCCGACCGCTCGAGGTCGGTACCGGCCTGCGCGACGCGAGCAGCGCCTCCAGGCCGGTTCGCCTTCGCCGTGGCGGAGGCGACGCTCTGCTGCGTCCGGTCCTTCAGCTTCGTCTGCAGGGCCGCGAGGTCCTTGCCGGTCTCGACCTTCCGCCCGCGCTCGTCGACCACGGCCCAGGTGGGCAGCAGGTGCGGCGGCACGCGGGTCAGGTCGAAGTCGGACTCCGAGACCGGCACGTACGTCATGCGCTGGATGGTCCGGGCCAGCGTCGACCGGAACGACTCGGTCGGCTCCGTCGGCGCGTCGTCGGGGAGCTCGGCGACGATCTTCTCCGCCCAGTCCGCCGCGGGCACGATGTTCTTGCGGATCTGCTTCGGCAGCGACTTGATCAGCGCCGTGACGAGCTCCTTGCGCAGGCCCCGCACCTGCCAGTCGAACCCCTCCTCGCGCATCCGGGGGAGCAGCGCGAGGGGCACCTGGACGCTCACACCGTCGTCCTGCGCACCCGGCTCGAAGCGGTACTTGATCGCGAGACGCTGGTCGCCCGACCGCCACTGGGCCGGGTACTCCTGTTGGTCCTGCGCGGCTTCCGCCGCGTCCTCGGCCAGGAGGTCCGACCTGCGCATCGTGAGCAGGTCCGGTTGATCGCGCCTCGCCTTCCGCCACCATCCCTCGAAATCGCGGGTGGTCGCGACGTCCGCGGGGATGCGGGCGTCGTAGAAGTCGACGATCTTCTCGTCGTCGAAGAGGATGTCCCGTCGGCGCGTGCGCTCCTCGAGCTGCTCGAGCTCCTTGCGGAGACGGCGGTTCTCGCGGTCGAAGGCCTGCTGCGAGTCCCACTCGCCCTCGACGAGGGCATGCCGGATGAACAGCTCACGGGAGTGCTCGGGGTCGACGCGCTTGTACTGCACGCGCCGCCGCTGGACGACGGGGACGCCGAACAGGGTCACGCGCTCGTGGGCGACGACGGCGCCCTGCTTCTTCTCCCAGTGCGGCTCACCGTAGGTGCGCTTGAGGAGGTCACCGGCGAGCGGTTCCACCCACGCGGGGTCGATCTTGCCGACCGTGCGGGCGAAGAGCCGACTCGTCTCGACGAGTTCGGCGGCCATCACCGCGTCGGGCTGCTTCTTCGCGAGGACACTGCCCGGGAACACCACGAACCGGGTGTTCCGGGAGCCGAGGTAGTCGCGCTTCTCGCGGTCGCGGAGCCCGATCTGGCTGAGGAGTCCGGCGAGCAGCGACCGGTGCACCGCGTCGCCGTCCTCGCTCCGCGACTGCCCCACGCGGACGTCGACCTGCTTCGCCGCGCGCGAGAGCTGGCGGTACAGGTCCTGCCACTCGCGGATGCGGAGGTAGTTGAGGAACTCGGCCTTACACAACCGCCGGAACGCGCTCGACGAGAGCTCGTCCTGCTTGTCCTCGATGTGGTTCCACAGGTTGAGCAGTGTCAGGAAGTCGCTCGTGGGGTCGGCGAAGCGGGCGTGCAGCTGGTCGGCGTGTGCACGCTTCTCGAGCGGACGCTCGCGCGGGTCCTGGATGCTCAGGGCGCTGACGATGGCGATGACCTCGCGGCCGACGCCCTGGCGACCGGCCTCGAGCACCATCCGGCCGAGCCTCGGGTCGATGGGCAGCCGCGTCAGCTGTCGACCCGCCTTCGTGATCCGCCCGTCACCGTCCACGGCCCGCAGCTCGCGCAGCAGGTCGAGACCGTCCTTCACCCCCCGGGAGTCCGGCGGCTGCAGGAAGGGGAACGACTCGATGTCACCGAAGCCGAGCGAGATCATCTGCAGGATGACCGCCGCGAGGTTCGTGCGGAGGATCTCGGGATCGGTGAACTCGGACCGACGCTCGAAGTCCTGCTCCGAGTACAGCCGGACGGCGATGCCCGCGCTCGTGCGGCCGGCGCGACCCGAACGCTGGTTCGCGCTCGCCTGGCTGATCGCCTCGATCGGGAGGCGCTGCACCTTCGCCCGCGGCGAGTACCGGGAGATGCGGGCCGTCCCGGTGTCGACGACGTACTTGATGCCGGGCACCGTGAGGCTCGTCTCCGCGACGTTCGTCGCGAGCACGATCCGGCGTCGGATGCCCGGCGTGCTGCGTCGCTCGAACACTCGGTGCTGGTCGGCGGCGGACAGACGACCGTAGAGGGGGAGGACCTCGGTGCCCGGGTAGCGCTTGCCCTCGATCGCCTCTTGCGCGTCGCGGATCTCGTTCTCGCCGGAGAGGAACACGAGGACGTCGCCCGGGTCTTCGCGGGCGAGTTCGTCGAGTGCGTCGGTGATGCCCTGGAGGACGTCACGGTCGTCCGGGGTACGGCCGTTTCCGTTCCCGTTCCCGTGGTCGTCGGTCCGCGGGTCGTCCTCGTCGTCGTCGCCGCCGTCGCTGCTTGCGCCGTCGCTGTCTGCGCTGTCGCCGTCGTCCGCGACGAGCGGGCGGTACCGGACCTCGACCGGGTACGTCCGGCCGGACACCTCGATGATCGGGGCGCCACCGAAGTGCTGCGAGAACGACTCGGGGTCGATCGTCGCACTCGTGATGATGACCTTGAGGTCCGGCCGCCGGGGGAGGAGCCGCTTGAGGTAGCCGAGCAGGAAGTCGATCGTCAGGGACCGCTCGTGCGCCTCGTCGATGATGATCGTGTCGTAACGCTTCAGATCACGATCGAAGTGGATCTCGTTGAGGAGGATCCCGTCCGTCATCAGCTTGATCTTCGTGTTCGCGGACACCTTGTCGGTGAAGCGGACCTGGTACCCGACGAGGTCGCCGAGCTCGCCGCCCAGCTCTTCGGAGACCCGCTCGGCGATGGTGCGCGCTGCGATCCGGCGGGGCTGGGTGTGCCCGATCGACTCGCGGCCGAGTTCGAGGCAGATCTTCGGCAGCTGGGTGGTCTTGCCGGACCCCGTCGCACCGGCGACGATCACGACCTGGTGGTCGCGGATCGCGGCGGCGATGTCGTCCCGCCGCTGCGAGACGGGCAGCTCGGGCGGGTACGTGATGACGGGCGTGGCAGTCATGAGCATTCCAGGTTACCCCGCAGAGCACGCTCGACGATCCGGTGCGGTAACGTTCCGGCGTTGAACGACCGACCGAGATCCTCCGGGGGGAGAACCGAACCATGGCCGACCTGTTCATCGACCTGGGCGCACTGCAACGAACGCGCACGTCGCTCGACCACGTCGGCGGACTCGTGCGCGACCCGCTCGCGACCATGACTTCCCGTGCCGGAGCGACGACCGACATCGAGGTCCTGCGGAGCAAGCTCCAGGACTTCGGCGACACGTGGGACTACGGCATCGGGCAGCTCGCGAAGTACACCGGTGCCAGCAGCGACGCACTGGACCAGATCGCGAAGACCTTCACCGACGCCGACCAGCAGTTGGCCGACGGGATCGAGGGGACGTCGTGACCGCTTCGTACCCGACCCTCGGGTTCGATCCCGTCGCCAGTGACTCCGCCACGGGCGCGGACGTCGCTGCTGAACTCCGTGCCGCCACCGAGAAGCTCGCCGAGGTCGATGCCGTCCTCAGCGGTACAGGCGAGGAGGACTGGGAGGGACGGACCGCGGAGGCGTTCCGGTCCGCCATGTCGGAGGAGCTCCGACCCCGGGTCCGCGCAGCGCACCAGAGCTTCTCCGAGGCGAGCCGGGCGTTCGACGGATGGGTCGGTGAACTCCCGCGCTACCGGACCCGTGCGGACGCGCTCGAGCAGGAGGCGGCCGCCGCAGCGACGAGCGTCCAGACCGCGATGAGCTACCGCTCGTCGATCGAGTCGCCAGCGGACGACGCCGACCAACAGGCGAAGGACGACCACGACGACGCGGTCCGCGACGCAGACCTCGCCGTCAGCGCCGCACACGATGCGCTCCAGGGGGTGCTCAGCCGTGCCCGGGCGTTGCAGGCGGAGGTCACCGAGCGCGCCGGTGTCGTCGCGACAGCCTTCGACACGGCGATGCAGGCTGCTCCGACCGAACCCGGGTGGCTCGAACGGGCCGGGCAGTGGGCATCCGGCCTCGTGGACTGGAAGGCACTCGGGGACTTCATCTCCGAGAAGTTCGACTGGTTCATGGAGAACGTCGCGCCCATCCTGCAGAAGCTGGCGAAGATCATCGGCGCCGTCGCGACGATCGTCTCCGTCGTGGCGTTCCTCGTCGGCTTCGTGTTCCCGCCCGCGTTCGCCGTGGCGAGCGTGGCCGGCACGGTCGCGAAGGTGTCGTCGTTCGTCGATCTGGGGATCCAGGGACTCCGTGTCGTCCACGGCGAACGGGGCGCGGCGCAGGCCTTCGTCGTGCAGGGCGCGGCGACGGTCGTCGGCATGGGGGTCGCCCGCGCGATCGGTCCCGTCGCCACCGAGGCCACGAGCAACATCCGGGCCGGCGCGTTCGTCCCCCAGGTGTCGTTCGCGGGGATCGGCACGAACGGCGGCGGTGCGGTCGCCACGGCTTCGTACGCCGTCAACAACGACTTCTTCCACTCGGCCATGTACTGGAGCATCACGAGCGCGAAGGACCTGGTCGACTCCGGCACCACGCTCCGGGACGAGACCCGGTGACCACGGACATCGCCGTCGCGCTGCCCGCGGGTTGGATCGAGGTCGCCGCGCAGGACACCGCCGACGAGACGGCGGAGCAGTTGCGCGCGCAGGCAGCGGTGGACGGGGACGCGTTCGACGGGGCGTCGCTCGACGCACTCGTCGACGCAGCACAGCACCTCCGGGCGACGGTCGGGAGTGATGTGTGGCAGCACTTCGGCGCGGTCGTCACCCAGGTGCCGACGAGGCGCCCCGAGGACCGTGACGACGAGGTCCCGTGGCAGACCACCGTCTGGGCCTTCGGAGTACGACTCTTCCGGCTGCCGGACCTCGGCGACCTGAACCCCGTCGGCGTGGCGGAACGCGTGGTCGGCTCGGTCGGCGTGGTGCGATCCGTCGAGTCGTTCCGACTCGATGACGGTCGAGACGGCGTCGCCGTGCTCCTCACGGCCGTCGAGGTCGACGACGAACAGATCGTCGCGGCACGCAGTCGACTCCCGCAGCTCGACCCGGACCGCCTCGGCGCATGGGTGTGCATGCTCCCCGTGCCGGGGCTGCCCGCTACGCTCTCCCTGACCGTGGGACTGGCGCCCGACGAGGCCGAGGTGCCGCAGATGACCTGGCTCGGAGCGCAGATCGCGACGAGCGTCCACCGCGTCGTCCGAGGGTCGGACACGCCGGTGGCGGCACCGACGAGCGTCGGAGGAGAGGGACAGCGACGGTGAACACGTGGATCCGTCCCGGTGCGCGAGATGCCGTGCACGGAGCGGCGAACGCGCGCGAGCACGCCTGGGACGCACCGGCGTCGGTGCGGACGCTCGACGCTGAACTGAGCACCGCGCGCCGCTTCTGGGGTGGGACCGCAGCGGTCGCCCTCGCTGTGGTCGGTGGTGCGGTCGCGTCCGGGCTGGGCTCGGCCGGGGGCACCGGGGCCGTCGTCACCGTGGCGCTCATCACGACGCTGCTGCTCGCCTGCGCGCTGTGGCTGGGCGTCTCGGTCCTCCGCGCTCGACACGCGGTCGTGCAGGCGTTCGTCGCCTGGTCCGCGCTCGCGGCACCGCTCGGACCCGCGTCGGTCTTCACGGGGCAGCTCACGGGGAAGAGCATCGCGCGGACGGCGCTCGCAGCCGTGCTCTTCATCGCCGCTGCCTTCAGCTGGTCTGCCCTCGTTCCCGGCTCCGGGAGCCCGGACAACTGGGCCTTCAGCCTCTCCGCCGCGGTCTGGGCAGTCACCTTCACGGTCCCGTTGATCGCCGTGCTCGCGACCGAGATCTGCGGCAACCTCGCACGGACCGGTCGGGTGGTGCGCGGCCGCCGCTGAGACGTCCGGTCCGTTCGACGCCGTCCGCTCAGCTCGCGAGCTGGTCGACCAGCGTGCGCACGGTCGTCGCCGGCAGTGCGCACACCCGGTCGTGGCACACGTACGCCGCCGGATCGAGCGCGGCCCGCGACTCGAACAGTCCGAAGCCCGCGGCCGCCCACGCATCGGCCTGCGCCGGGGTCACAGCGGCGATCGTCGTGCCGGGACGTCGTGCACCGAACGCCGCTGACCGCATCGGGTCGGCCAGGTCGGCGGTCACGACGACGACCTCGCGCGACGGTCGCCCGAGCGCCAGGGCGAGCCCCAGAGCGTCGGCGTACCCGAGCGGTCGTTCCGTCCCGGACCGGGCACGATCGGCGACGAGCCGATCGGCCGCGTCGCGGTACGAGCGCTCACCCGTCAGCGCTGCGAGCGTCGCCGCCGCCGACGCGAGGCCGACCGTCCCCGACCGCAGCGCCGTCTGCGGCTGCTCGCCGGTCGACGTCCCCGCCGAGTCGAGGACCGGGTCGACACCGAAGCGACCGGCGAGGCCGTCGTCGACGAGGACCTGTGCGGCGGAGGCGTAGGACACCTCGCCCGTGACGAGCGCGAGTTCGAGCAGCCCCTCGGCGAGCAGGCCGACGTCCTCGATCGTCGCCGGAGCGCTCGACGTGCCACGCGGCGAACTCGACCGGACCGCCACGTGCCCGTCACGCACGTGCGCCGCGAGGACCGCGTCCGCCGCGCCCCTGGCGAGCGAGATCATCTCGTCGTCGCTGTACCGCGCTCCGGCGATGGCGAGCCCCCGGACCGCGAGGCCGTTCCAGCCCGTCAGCACCTGGTCGTCGAGGGGCGGCGGATCGAGCGTCGCGCGCTCGGCCAGCGGACGGCGGTACCACTCGCCCTCGACCCGGCGCCCGTCGATCGTCGACTCGCTGTCCTGCGCCGCGACGAACGCACCGTCCGGTCGACGCAGGGTGTCGCGGAGGAACGCGGCGATGCCCCGTGCCTGCGCGGACTCGGCCACCGCCAGCAGTCCCGCGTTGTCGTAGAGCATCCGCTCGTAGTGCGGGACGCTCCAGTCACGCTGCGTCGCGTACCGGAAGACCCCGCCGTCGGCATCGGTGAGCTCGGAGCCGGCGATCGCCCCCAGCGTGCGGCCGAGCAGCCCGAGGGCATCCGCACCGTCGGCCGGGTCGTCCGCCGCGAGGTCGCCGAGCAGTTCGAGGAGTGGCGCACCGGGGAACTTCGGTGCGCCCCCGAAACCTCCGTACGTGGTGTCCTCCGCCTGCCGCAGCTGGTCGAGGACCGCATGGATCGTGTCCAACGACGGGAGGCGCGGCTCGTCCCCGTCGCGTCGGTCGCCGGACGCGACGATCGCGTCCGCCTCGGCGCCCTGCCGGATCGCCGCCGCGATGGCCGAGGCGTTCGCGTCCACCTCGGCTCGCCGCTCACGCCAGGCGTCCAGCACCGCGCCGAGGACCTGCCGGAACGACGGCACCTGCTGCACCGGCTCCGGCGGGAAGTACGTCCCCGCGAAGAACACGTGCGCATCGGGCGTCGTGAAGACGGTGAGGGGCCAGCCGAGCTGTCCGGTGAAGGCGCTCGCCGCGGCCATCATGCTCGCGTCGACGTCCGGGCGTTCCTCGCGGTCGACCTTGACGGCCACGAAGTCCTGCCGCAGGAGGTCGGCCACGGCCGGGTCCGAGAAGCTCTCGCGTGCCATGACGTGGCACCAGTGGCAGGTCGCGTACCCGATCGACACGAGGACGGGGACATCCCGCTCGCGAGCCTCGGCGAAGGCCTCCGGGCCCCACTCGCGCCAGTCCACCGGGTTCGCAGCGTGCTGGCGGAGGTAGGGGCTGACGGCCGAGCCGAGGCGGTTGTCGTTCATGCGTCCAGCCTGCCCCGACCGCCCTGGGCGGGCCAGCGTGCGAGTCAGACTGTGGACGGAACCGCTCAGTCCACAGCCGGTCGCGGGAAGTGCCACCCCGTGAGCGACGCGAGCCGACGGGCCACGTCCTCCGGCGTCAGGTCGTCCGTGTCCACCCGCGTGACGTCGCCTCGGACAGCCGTGTCGAGCCTCCCGGCCGTCCTGGTGCTGTGCGCGAGCTGCGCCTCGGGGAGGCGACCACCGGACCGCCGACGCAGGCGGTCCGTGACGGCTGCGTCGCCCGCACGCAGCAGCACCGCGGTGGCCAGGGGGTCGTCGCCCATCGCGGCGGTCAGCACGTCCAGGTGCAGCACCGAGCTCGTGTTCGTGTAGATCAAGCGGTGGTGCCCGAGCGAACGGTACCGCTCCCACATCGTCGCGAGGTTCCGCTCCGCGAGGTGTGCCTCGGGGTGCTCGACGTGCGGCGCGGGGTGCGCCAGGTCGAGCGCGTCCCCCTCGATGACGACGTGCCGGACGTCGGCGGCGACGAGGAGGTCGTGCAGTGCCTCGGCGGCGGTGGACTTGCCGACGCCGGACCGGCCGCCGATGAACAGCACCTCCGAGCGCACCACGTGTCAGCCCCGACCGAGCATGAGGAGGGCGAGCGCGGCGTCCTCCGGGCCGTAGTCGAACATCCGCTCCCAGAACGGGTCGTCGGCCCACGGCACGTCGCCGTCCGTCGGGATCCGGTGCGCGGTGTCGACGAGCCAGTCCAGCTCGGGGACGACGGCCTGGTCGAAGCGCGGTGGATGCCAGCCGAGCGCCCGCGCGGCAGTCGTGTCGAGCACGAACGGGCTCGGCGACGACCACGGCGTGACGCCCACGAACGCCGGGGCGTCCTCGTCGAGCAGCACCTCGTCGAACTCGTGGTCGAGGTGGCCCGCGACGCTCCGAACGATCTCGAGGACGGACGGTGCGATCTCGTCGGCGACGTTGAGGATGCGGCGGTCCGGCCGGTCCGCGACCAGCCCCACGAGGTCGGCGATGCCGGATGCGGCGGTGGTGTGGTCGACGCCGCGACCGTGGTCCGCGAGCAGGACGCGCTCCCGACCGTCGAGCACCCGTCGGACGACGAACCACTCCCGCGGACGCCCGATGTGCGGGCCGTACACCTTCGACGGACGCAGCACCGTGACCGGGGCGCCGTGGTCGAGCAGGACCTGTTCGGCAGCGACCTTCGCAGCGCCGTAGCCGTCGCGGCTCGTCGGGTCGGCGTCGTTCGGCACGACCGTGGGCTGCAGCTCGCTCACCGGGCCGCCGAACACCGGACGCTCGACGGAGTTGCCGTGCCGTCCCTGCTCGTCGACGTACACCGCCTTCGAGGACACGAACACGGTGGACCCCGCGTCGTCGAGGAACGGCCGGAGCCGCAGGGCGTCGTCGCGCGTCCGCCCGACGGTGTCGACGACGAGGTCGGCGCCGGGTCGGAGCAGCGACCGGAGCAGCGCGGTGTCACGGGCGTCGCCGGTGGTCGAGGTCGCGCCGTCGGCGACGAGGGCGTCCGCCACGGGTCCGCCCCGGCGGGAGACGACCTCGACCTGCCAGTCGTCGGCGGCGTCGAGGAGGTGCCGGGCGACCGCGGAGCCGATGCCCCCGGTGCCGCCGAGGATGACCGCGCGTCTCGTGCTCATGGTGCAACGGTAGTGCGGCCGGGAGGCGCGGGGCGCGTCGGTCGCGCGGCGGACGTCGCGAAGGGGCTCGGCCTGCGCTGGCGCGGCGTCGGCGTGCGGGTCCGGGCGCGGGTGGCGCCGACGGTGTGCGCGCGTGGGCTCGCGCGCCGCGCCGCGCCGCGCCGCGCTGCGCGGCCGGTCTGTGCGCGTGCGTGTGTGCGCTGCGCAGCCGGTGCGTGCGCGTGCGCTCGCACGCTGCGCGGCCGCTGTGCGCGCGTGCGCTCGCGCGCTCAGGACGCGACCGACTCCGGCTCGCGGCGCCACCAGTCGATGAGCGACCCGTCGTACACCTGCACCCGGTCGTGCCCGAGGACGGTGAGCGCGAGGGCGTCCACGCACGCGGCCGTGCCCACACCGCAGTACGTGACGATCTCGTCCGACCCGATGACCTCCGCGAAGGCCGCTTCGAGCGCGCGCCCCTTCAGGTAGGCGTTCGTGTCGGGGTCGACGAGGGCGCCGACCGGGATCGCCGTGCTGCCGGGGATCACCGGAGCGTGGTCGTCGCCGAGCGCGGTGTCGTCCGCCGCGAGGACGAGCGCTGCGGGCTCGACACCAGTCGTCGCACGCCGCACCCGGTCGTGGTCGACCCAGAGCGGCCGCTCTTCACCCGCGAGGAACGCGTGCGACCCGGGAGCCTGCGCCGAGCGGGCGAGGGAACCGATCCGGACCGGACGCCCCTCGTCGCGCCACTTCGTGAAGCCACCGTCGAGCACGGCCACGGAGTCGAAGCCGAACGACCGGAAGATCCACCAGAGGCGAGCCGACCACTGCCCGACCCCGTCGTCGTAGACCACGACCGTCGACGTGTTCGTGACGCCGAGGCGCCCCGCGGCGGACTCGAACCGTTCGGCGCTCGGCCGCGTGAACGGGACGTCGCCGTCCGGCGCGGAGAAGTCGTCGAGCAGGTCGGCGTAGCGCGCGCCGGGCACGTGCCCACGGTCGGCGTAGGCGTCTTCCGCGGACCGCCAGGTCGTCTCGAGTCCGGTCCCCGACGTGTGCACGGAGGCATCGAGCACCACGAGCTCGTCAGCACCGAGGTGGTCTGCGAGCCACTGCGTCGACACGAGCGGCGAGGTCAGGACGGGGGCCATGCCGCCCACCGTAACGAGGACCCCTGACGCCTGCGAGGGGAACCGCAACACTGCGCAACTGCGGGCCGTTCCGTGCCGCGCGATTCGGCTCCCGGGCGGTGCGGGCGGGGCCCGGTGCGGCGCGCTGGCGCGGTCGGGCGCGGCGCGCGGGCGTGGCGCGCGGCCGTGGTCGGCCGGTGTCGCAGCCCCGCGTCCGCGATCTCCGTCGCGTGCAACGTGCGACCGGACCGTCGTCGTCCGACAGCGGTCCGGTCGTTCCGCAGCGGCAACGAGCCCCAGCCACCCACGAGTGCGGCCCCGCCCACGCAACGCGCGGACGACCCGCCCGGCACCGAGCCGAGCGGGTCGTCGTGACGTGCCTGGGACCGTCAGTGCGCGGCGGTCGCGATGCTCCCCGTCGCGGTCGTCGCGGCGTGCTCGAGCTTCGCGAGCCGCACGGACTGCCGGTTGATGAGCAGCCCGCCCGCGAGGGCGACCAGCACCAGGACGCCGGCCGAGATGCCGAACGCCACGTGGTAGCCGTCGAGCACCGCCTGCGCCTCCTGGAGCTTCGTCGGCGCCGCGGAGAGGTCTGACAGACGGTCCTTCACGACGTCCGTGAAGATCGTCGAGAGGAGTGCCGTGCCGATCGACCCGCCGATCTGCTGCATGGTGTTGACCGTCGCGGACGCCACTCCGGCGTCGGCCCGGGCGACCCCGGTCGTCGCGGTGTTGATGGCGGACGAGAAGATCGTGCCCATCCCGAGCCCGATGACGACGAGCGCGGGCAGGACCGTGCCCGCGTAGGTGCTGTCGAGGTCGGTCCGGAGCAGCAGGAGCAGCCCGGTCGCAGCGACGAGACCGCCGGCGAACACGAGCACCTTCGGGCCGACCCGCGGCAGCAGCCGTCCGCCGATCTGCGTCGACGACACGATGATCGAGAGCGGCATCGGCAGGAACGCCAGACCGGTCTGCAGCGACGTGAACCCGAGCGTCTGCTCGAGGTAGTAGGTCAGGAACAGGAAGATGCCGAACATGCCGATCGCGACGAGGCCGATCGCGATGTACGAACCGCCTCGGTCGCGGTCGAGCACCACGCGGAGCGGCAGCAGCGGGTGCGCGACCCGGGTCTCGATGACCACGAACGCGGCGACGAGCACGACGCCGGCCGCGAGCATCACGATGGTCAGCGGGTCGTCCCAGCCGTTCGTCTCGGCGTTCGAGAAGCCGTACACGATCCCGACCAGACCGGCCGTGATGGTGAGCACGCCCGCGACGTCGATCCGCGGGCGGTCGGCCTTCGGCGGCTTCGCCATGAACACCAGCGCCCCGATCACGCCGAGGACCGCGAAGACCACGTTGACGTAGAGGCACCAACGCCAGGTCGCGTACTCGGTGAGGACCCCGCCGAGCAGCAGGCCGAGTGCAGCACCCGAGCCCGCGATGGACCCGAAGATGCCGAAGGCCCTTCCGCGCTCCTTCGGGTCGCGGAAGGTCGTCGTCAGCATGCCGAGCGCGGACGGGGCGAGCAGCGCGCCGAAGACGCCCTGCAGTGCGCGTGCCGCGACGAGGAGCCCGAACGAGTCCGCGAGGCCGCCGAGGACGGAGGCGAGCGCGAAGCCCACGAGCCCGATGATGAAGGTGTTCTTGCGGCCGAAGAGGTCGCCGAGTCGTCCGCCGAGGAGCAGGAGGGACCCGAACGCCAGCGAGTAGGCGGTGACGATCCACTGGCGCTGGTCGGTCCCGAAGCCGAGGTCGGCCTGGGCGGACGGCAGCGCGATGTTCACGATCGTGGCGTCGAGCACCACCATGAGCTGGGCGAGGGCGATGACCGCGAGGGCGATCCAGCGGCGGCTGGCGCGCTCGGGAGCGGCGGGCGGGGAGTCCTGGATGGTGGGCGCGGACCCGGTCGGGGTCGGCGCGGTCTGTTCTGCCGTCACGGGCAGCCTCCTTCTGGAAGGTGGAGGGGGGAGGGTGGTCGGATCGACCGGAGAGAAACGGATGCTCGGCATCCGCTTGTGTCCCAGTGTAGACCGAAACGGAGTCACCGCATCCGTTTGTTCCCAGAATCGTCAACTAGCTTTGGCCACATGAGCACCACCGACCTCGACCGCCCCCTGCGCGCGGACGCAGCACGTAACCGCGAGCTGATCCTGCAGACGGCGCGGAAGTGCTTCGCCGAACGCGGTCTCTCGGTCACGCTCAACGACATCGCGCACGAGGCCGGGGTCGGCGTCGGCACGGTCTACCGCCGCTTCGCCGACAAGGACGCCCTGATCGAGGCACTGCTCGCGACGAAGTTCGAGGCGATGAACGGTGCCGCCGCCCGCGCTGCCGAGGAGCTCGACCCCCGCGAGTCGCTCCGCGTGTACCTGATGGGCGTGTTCGAGTTCCGCGCGCGCGACCGGGCGCTCGCCGACGCCATCGTGCGTGCCGGCAAGGCCCGCCCGTCGATCGTCGAGGAGCGCAACCGGCTCGAGACCCAGGTGTCCGAGATCATCCGTCGCGCCAAGACCGCCGGCGTCGTGCGCGACGGCTTCGACTACCGCGACCTGCCGATGCTCACGCAGATGCTCGGCGCGGTCGCGGACACCACCCGCGCGACCGACCCCGACGCCTGGCGGCGCTACGCCCAGGTGCTCATCGACGGCGTGATGCCCCCGGAGCACGCCGACCCGATGTCCGGCACGCCGCTCGACCGGGAAGCCCTCGAGCGGGCGCTGCAGCCGGGCAGCTGAACCCGGCCGAGGCTGCTACAGCCAGCTGGGCATCCAGTAGTGCGACCGGATGAAGTCCCACGGCATCTGGATCGCGGTCCACATGGGGTACCAGTACACGGACGCCAGCACGACGACCCCGAGGTACACGCCGACCCAGACGATCGCCCGGGTCCGGCGCGACCGTTCGTCCGTCCGGCGACCGAGCACCAACCCGATCGCCGCGGCGAGTGCCATCACCATGAAGGGCTCGAAGGCGATCGTGTAGAACTGGAACACCGTCCGGTTCACGTACATCAGCCACGGCAGGTAGCCCGCCGCGACACCGATCAGCACGAAGCCGTACTCCCAGCGCCGACGCAGCACCCACAACACGAGCAAGGCGACCACCGCGATGACCGAGGCGTACCAGATGAACGGGTTCGCGATCCCGGTGATCGCCTCGCCGCAGCGGGACGCCGTGCAGCCGTCCTGACCGGCATCGGTCCCGACGTAGTACATCGACGTCGGTCGCTGCATGACGAGCCACAGGAGCGGGTTCGCCTGGTAGGAGTGCGGTGTGTGCAGCCCGATGTTGAACCCGTAGATCTCGGACTGGTAGTGCCACCAGTTCTGCAGGCTGTCCGGCACCCACGCGAGCAGACCGGTCCAACGTTCGCCGCCGTTCGCGATCCAGTCGCGGTCCCACCCGTCCCGCGACGTGAACCAGCCCGTCCAGGACGCCAGGTACGTCGCCGCGGCGATCGGCACGGTGAGCAGGAACGACACCGGAGCCTGCTGCAGGAACGCGCTCGACGACCAGAACTCGATGCCCGCCCGCCGCCGCATCATCATGTCGCTGAGCACCGAGTACACCGCGAAGAACGCCAGGAAGAACATCCCCGACCACTTCGTCGCCGTCGCGAGCCCGAGCGCGAGCCCCATCGCGATCAACCACGGCCGCCACCAGAGGAACGGCCCCCACAGGGTGTCCCGCCCGGCCGCGGTCCGTCGCGCGACCCACCGGTCGAGTCGACGCTCCGTCCACCGGCGATCGAGCAGCAGGGCACCGGCACCGAGGACCACGAAGAACGTGAGGATTCCGTCGAGCAGCGTCACCCGCGACAGCACGATCGCCTGGCCGTCGACCGCGAGCAGCAAACCGGCGAGGGTGCCGATCGCGGTCGAACGGAAGAGGGACCGGGCGATGACGGCGGTGAGGAAGACCGTGGCGATGCCGAGCACCGCGACCGTGATGCGCCAGCCGAACGAGCTGTCCGCCCCGAAAACCAGCATGCCGAGGCCGATGAGGTACTTGCCGAGCGGCGGGTGCGCGATGAACTCCGCCGCCTGCGAGAACAGGTCGGTCTGTCCGTCGGCGAACCGTTGGTCCGTCGTCGGTGCGCCCTTCTCCGACGGGTTCGCCGGCCACGTGCCCTCGTACCCGAGGTGCACGATCGACCAGCCGTCCTTGACGTAGTACGTCTCGTCGAACACGAGCGAGTGCGGGTGGCCGAGGCCGACGAGCCGCAGCACGGCAGCGAGCAGCGTCACCGCGAGCGGCCCGGTCCACCGCCACACCGCGACCTGGGTGCCGGTCCGGAGGACGTGCGCCCACCAGTCGTCGAGTCGCGAGCCGGTCGGGCGGTCCGCCACGTCCCGGCGGTCGTCGGTCAGCTCGCTGGTCATCGCGGACATCCTACGGAGGCTCTCCATGACCCGGCTGCGACCTCCGGGGTGCTGTGGACAGTCGTCGTGCGGCGACAATGGACGGGTGATCGTGCTCGCAGCAACCCCCATCGGCAACCTCGGGGACGCCTCCCGCCGGCTCGTCGAGACCCTCTCGAACGCGAGCGTCGTCGCCGCCGAGGACACCCGCACCGCGGTGCACCTCATGCGCGCGCTCGGGATCGAGAACCGGCCGCGGCTCATCGCGCTGCACGAGCACAACGAGCGGGAGCGTGCCGCCGACGTCGTCGCACTCGCCCAGGACGACGACGTCGTGGTCCTCACCGACGCCGGCATGCCCGCGATCAGCGACCCCGGGTTCCCCTTGGTGGCAGCGGCCGCCGAGGCCGGTGTCACGGTCACGGCGATCCCCGGTCCGTCGGCGGTCCTCACGGCGCTCGCCGTGTCCGGCCTGCCGACCGACCGGTTCACCTTCGAGGGCTTCCCCACGCGCAAGCAGGGCGAGCGGCGCAGGTCGTTCGAGGCGCTGGCGGGCGAGCGTCGCACGATGGTCTTCTTCGAGTCGCCGCACCGGCTCGGCGACACCCTCGCCGACATGGTCGCCGCGTTCGGCGACGACCGCCGCGCGGTCGTGTGTCGGGAACTCACGAAGCTCCACGAAGAGGTCCGCCGAGACACGCTCGGTGAGCTCGCCGCCTGGGCCGCCGACGGATCGCGTGGGGAGATCTGCGTCGTCGTCGAGGGATCGTCCGGCAGCGACGACGTCACGTCGCTGGACGACGGCGTCCGGCTCGTGCTCGAGCGGGTCGCCGCCGGGTCGCGCATGAAGGAGGCCGCCGCGGCGGTCGCGGACGCGACCGGCCTGTCCAAGCGCGACCTCTACGAGGGCGCGCTGGCCGCGAAGTAACGTGGCGATCAGCGGCCTGGAGGCACGGGGCGGGCCCGCCACGCGCCTCCAGGCCGGCTTCTCCACAGCCGCGTCATGCGCGCTCCGCGCGCCCGTAGGATGGTCCGCATGTCCGACGGGTCCTCCTTCAGCATCACCACGCCGATCTTCTACGTGAACGACGTGCCCCACATCGGGCACGCGTACACCGAGGTCGCCGCGGACATGCTCGCGCGCTGGCACCGTCAGCGCGGCGAGGACACCTGGCTGCTCACCGGGACGGACGAGCACGGGCAGAAGATCCTGCGCACCGCCTCGGCGAACGACGTCACCCCGAAGGAGTGGGCGGACCGGCTCGTCACCGATGCCTGGAAGCCCCTGCTCGAGACGGTCGACGTCGCCAACGACGACTTCATCCGCACCACGGACGAGCGTCACGAGCGCGGCGTCACGGCCTTCCTGCAGAAGCTGTACGACGACGGCTTCATCTACGCCGGCGAGTTCGAGGGGTTCTACTGCGTCGGGTGCGAGGAGTACAAGCAGCCGAGCGACCTCGTGGCCGGCACCGGGGCGTACGAGGGGCAGCAGGTCTGCGCCATCCACTCGATCCCGGTCGAGGTGCTGTCCGAGCGCAACTACTTCTTCCGCATGTCCGACTTCGAGCAGCGACTGCTCGACCTCTACGAGTCGAACCCCGAGTTCATCCAGCCCGAGAGCGTCCGGAACGAGATCATCTCGTTCGTGAAGCAGGGTCTGCGCGACCTGTCGATCTCGCGGTCCAGCTTCGACTGGGGCATCCAGATCCCCTGGGACCACGACCACGTCCTCTACGTGTGGTTCGACGCACTGCTGAACTACGTCACCGCGCTCGGCTACGGCTCCGAGGACGACGAAGCCTTCCAGCGTCTCTGGCCGAGCGTGCACATCGTCGGCAAGGACATCGCCCGGTTCCACGCCGTCATCTGGCCGGCGATGCTCATGGCCGCCGGGCTCCCGGTGCCGGAGCGCGTCTACGGGCACGGCTGGCTCCTCGTCGGCGGCGAGAAGATGTCCAAGTCGAAGCTGACCGGCATCGCGCCGTCGGAGATCACCGACACCTTCGGGTCGGACGCCTTCCGCTACTACTTCCTCCGCGCGATCACCTTCGGGCAGGACGGCAACTTCAGCTGGGAGGACATCTCCGCCCGGTACCAGGCCGAGCTCGCCAACGGGTTCGGCAACCTGGCGTCGCGCATCGTCGCGATGCTCGGCAAGTACTTCGACGGCGTCGTCCCGGCGGCCGGTGCGTCGACCGACGCGGATCGTGCCGTCGAGGACCTCGCCCGCTCGGTGACCGAGCGGGCCGACGCCGCGGTGGGCTCCTTCGCGCCGCACGACGCGATCGCCACCGTCTGGGAGCTCGTCGACGCCCTGAACGGGTACATCACCGAGCAGGAGCCGTGGGCCCTCGCGAAGGACGACACGAAGCGCGAGCGGCTCGCGACCGTGCTCGTCACCGCGCTGCGCGGCCTCGGTACCGTCGCGGTCCTGGTCTCGCCCGTGATGCCGAAGGCGACCGAGAAGCTCTGGGCGTCGATCGGAGCCGGCGGGTCCATCGCCGAGCAGCGCATCGACCGGGCATGGGAGTGGCAGGCGGCGGCGCAGGTCGTGCCGCTCGAGTCCGGGCTCTTCCCGCGCATCGAGCAGCAGCCGGAGCAGGGCGCAGCGTGACCGACGCGGCGCACGTCCGTGCCCGCGGCGAGGGATCGGGCGGCGGGTCGAAGCGCGACCTGACGTACCCGCCCCTGCCGCAGGCGCTCGTCGTCCCCGTGTACGACAACCACACCCACATGGAGATCGCCGACGGCGTCGGGGAAGGTGGCGACGGGCCGCTCGAGTACCGCGAGCACCTCGACCGTGCGTCGAGCGTCGGTGTCCGGGGCGTCGTGCAGGTCGGTACCGACCTCGCGACCTCGCAGTGGTCCGCCTCCATCGCCGCCCGCGAGCCGCGCGTGCTCGCGGCCGTCGCACTGCACCCGAACGAAGCACCCGTGCTCGATGCGGCCGGCAGCCTCGACGAGCACCTCGCGGGGATCGCCGAGCTCGCCGCCCTGCCCCGTGTCCGCGCGATCGGGGAGACCGGCCTCGACTTCTTCCGCACGGGTGAGGACGGTCGCGCCGCCCAGGTCCGCTCGTTCGAGGAGCACATCCGCATCGCGAAGGAGCACGACCTCGCGTTGACGATCCACGACCGCGACGCGCACGACGCCGTGGTCGAGGTCCTCGACCGCGTCGGCGCACCGGAGCGCACGGTGTTCCACTGCTTCTCGGGTGGGCCCGACCTCGCCCGTCTCTGCGCCGAGCGGGGCTGGTACATGTCCTTCGCCGGCACCGTGACGTTCAAGAACGCGCAGGACCTCCGCGATGCGCTCGAGGTCGCACCGCGTCACCTCATCATGGTCGAGACGGACGCGCCGTTCCTCACCCCGACGCCCTACCGTGGCCGGCCGAACGCGCCGTACCTCATCCCGCTCACGCTGCGTTCGATGGCGGAGACCCTGCGCACCGACGTGTCGATGCTCGCCGCGCAGATCGCGTCGAACACCGAGACCGTCTACGGCGCGTGGGACGCCGAACCCGTCACGGTGGCGGAGTAGTCGTGGGTGCGCTCCTCGGACCGGCGGAGATCCGTGACCTCGCCGCGAAGCTCGACGTCACCCCGACGAAGAAGCTCGGGCAGAACTTCGTGCACGACGCGAACACCGTCCGTCGCATCGTGGCCTCGGGGCGGGTGACGCCGGAGTCCCGCGTCCTCGAGATCGGCCCGGGCCTCGGCTCGCTCACCCTCGGTCTGACCGAGACAGGCGCGTCCGTCACCGCGGTCGAGATCGACGGACGCCTCGCTGCGCAGCTCCCGGCCACGGTGTCGGCCATGCAGCCGGACGCGCGGCTCCGGGTCGTGCACCAGGACGCCCTGACCGTGGCGGCGTCCGACCTCCCGGAAGCACCGACGCACGTCGTGGCGAACCTGCCGTACAACGTCTCCGTCCCGGTGCTGCTGCACCTCCTCGCCACCTTCCCGAGCATCGAGCGCGCGCTCGTCATGGTGCAGGCCGAGGTCGGGTACCGGCTCGCAGCCGACCCGGGCAGCAAGGTCTACGGATCCCCGAGCGTCAAGGCTGCCTGGTACGGCTCGTGGTCGATCGCCGGTCAGGTCAGCCGTCAGGTGTTCTGGCCGGTGCCGAACGTCGACAGCGTGCTCGTCGGGTTCGACCGCGGTGAGCAGCCCGGCGACGATGCCCTGCGGTCGCGGGTGTTCGTGCTCGTGGATGCCGCGTTCCAGCAGCGGCGGAAGATGCTCCGGCAGAGCCTGTCGGGCGTGCTCGGCGGAAGCGCCCGGGCGGCCGAGGTGCTGACCGCCGCCGGCATCGACCCCACGGCGCGCGGGGAGGTCATCAGAGTGGACGACTTCGTGCGTCTCGGGCGGACGGTGCTCGCGGCGGGCTGACCAGCATGCACTGGACATCCGAAATGTTTGGTGACCCGTCCGCGAAGTGCGTAGTTTCTCCGAGACCAACCGAGGAGGAACGATGCTTGCACCGCACCGAGGCCGCGCCACACAGGCAGAGCGAGTCGCTGTGATCCGGGAACGCGTCCGGAAGTACGCCCCTGAAGAGATGGCTGCGTTCTTCGCGCGGCGGCCACCGCTGGAGGGCACCCCCGCGGAGCGGCAGGAGCGTTTGCGCCGCGCTTCGGAAACGGTGCGGCTCGACAAGCCCATCAGCGAGTACCTCGCATCCCGGTACGACGCGTGAACGCTGCTCCTGGAGCGCACATCGACTTCGGCTGCGACGGCGTCCTGACCTTCGACGAATGCACGGGCCCGATCGACCGAGTGCTGCTCGATCCGGCGTTCATCTTCCGCGCCCTCGTCGCGTCGGAACCGGGCCACGAGAACGCTGCCGCGTTCTTGGCCCACCTCGATCTCCACGAGACAGCGATGATCGTGTCGTCTGTGTTCGAAGTCGAACTGCTCGACATCGTCGACCACCTCGGGAGACCTGAGCTGGTGGAGGCGTGGCAGGAACACTTGCGATCGTCGAGCGTGCACGTGGTGCCGCTCGACGGGGTCCTGCCCGACGTGAAGGACTTGATGTCTGCGGCTGGCGTGCCGGTCTCCGTGGCGCTGCAGATCGTGACCGCGTGGGCCGCTGGAGCGTCAGCGGTCGTCACCACTCGCGCCGCTTTCGCGTCCGTCGGCGAGCTCCCGTTGTGCGTGAGCAACGACACGGTCGCTGCAGTGCGCGCTCTCCGTAGTTGACACGCCGAACGGTGTGGTGCGATCGCGCCGGCCCTACGCTGACCGCATGAACGACGGGACGGTGCGATCGCACTCGCAGGGCGCAGGACCGGAGCGCATCTTCGCGGCCACGGGGAGGTACCCCGACGACTGGCATGCCGAGCTCGACGCCGCCGGTGGCCAGCACCTCGGTCACACCGCGATCGCCGCCTGGCTCGTGGAGCAGGGCGTCGACGGATGGTGGGCGCAGGGAGTCGCGATCGGCTACGAGCAGGCGCGCGGGCTGCGGATCCCAGGGCAGCGCTCCGACGGGACCTTCGCGGTCTCGGCCTCACGGCAGCTCCCCGGCGAGCGGGATGCCGTGCTCGACCGCATCCTCCCCGTCGTCACCGACGCGCTCGGGTCCGACCCGACGTCGCAGAGTCGCGGCGGCAAGCGACCGTCGGCTCGCTGGACCTTCCCGGATCGTGAGTCGGTCCTCCTCAACACCGAGGACGGCCCCAAGCCCGGGACGGTCCGGGTCAGCGTGCAACGCGAGCGGCTGACCGGTCCGGAGCGGATGCCCGACGCGAAGGCCGACCTGCAGCAACTGCTCGCCGGCCTCTGACCACCGGACGGCCGGACGGGCGCGGCGGCCGAACGGGCGTCACGGCCGAACGGGGGAGTCCTCGGACACCCGGAACACCGCTACGCTCACCGGGTGCCGCAACGTCCCTCGAAGTTCGCCCGTGCCATCACCGCGTCGTTCGTCGTCGGCGGCGTCGTGGTCGCTGTGCTCGCCGTCGCCGCGGCCGTGCACGACCCGACGAGTGACGCCGCGTGGGTCGCGATCCCGCTCGGCGTGCTGCTCGTCGTCTGGGGTGTCGCGTTCGCTCGGATGAGCGCTGACGACAGCCCCGACGACGACGAGACCGAGAACGAAGCGCCGAGCCCCGCACCGCTCACCCGGCTGAGTTGGGTGATCGCGCTCTTGCTCGGGTACGTCGCCGCTCGCATGGTGGGCCGTCCGGTCGACTCGTCGCTCGTGGCCGTCGGAAGCGTCCTGGCGCTGTGGCTCGTGAGCCGCGCGGTCGACCGCTGGGTGCGCCGACGGGAGGCACGCGACGGTGACGTGGGGCCCGCCACGGACTGAGTGTCCGGCCGCTCGCCGTCAGTGCCCGCGACCGGCGAGCACCTCGATGAGCTGCTGCTGCGTCCCGTCCCGCTCGGACCAGCGGAGCGGCAGCACGTTCTCGACGAGGATCTCCGGCGCGGCCCCGGACGCGAGCAGCCCCACGACCTCGTCGAGGAAGTCGTCGAGCGGCATGCCCCCGAAGTCCGCGCCACCGAGCAGGTCCGTGGCGACCGCCGGCGGGACGAGTTCGAGGACGGTGACCGACGAGCCGACGAGCTGCTGTCGCAGGGACTGCGTGTACGAGTGCACGGCGGCCTTCGTCGCGCCGTAGGTCGGCGTCGCAGCGAGCGGGGTGAACGCGAGGCCCGACGACACCGTGACGACGGTCGCGGCCGGACGGGTGAGCAGGTGCGGCAGGAACGCGTCGACGAGCCGGATGGTGCCGAGCAGGTTCGTCTCGATCGTGGCGACCGCGGTCTCGACGTGCCCGGGGTCCCGGAGGTCCTCGGTCCGCATGATCCCGGACATCGTGACGAGGGAGTCCAGCGTCGGGTGGGCAGCGAGCACGGTGTCGGCGGCCGCGGCGACCGACGCCGGGTCGGCGACGTCCACGACCACGGTGTCGAAGCCGTGCTCCTCGTGGAGGGTGTCGAGCAGGGCCGCCCGACGCCCGCCGATGACGACGGTGCTGCCGGCGGCCTGCAGGCGGAGCGCGAGTCCGAGGCCGATGCCGGAGGTCGCGCCGGGGATGAAGACGGTGGCGTTCGTGATGTCCATGTCCTCGACGATCCTCGCCGGTCGCCCGTGGAACCAGAGCGCGCTCATCGGGGGACCGCCGATCCCTGGCTCGGACCGGGTACGCGGTGCACGATGTCTGCATGGACCGTGCTGCCCTCGCCGACTTCCTCCGCCGCCGCCGCGAGTCCCTGCGGCCCGAGGACGTCGGCCTCGGGTCGGGTGCACGCCGGCGGACGCCGGGTCTGCGGCGCGAGGAGGTCGCGGCCCTCGCGGGGATGTCCGCCGACTACTACACCCGACTGGAGCAGCAGCGTGGGCCGCAGCCGTCCGAGCAGATGGTCGCCGCCGTCGCTCGCGCGCTCCGCTGCTCCCTCGACGAGCGCGACCACCTGTTCCACCTGGCCGGCCACAACGCGCCGGTCCGGGTGCACCGTTCGGACCACGTCGACCCGGCGGTGCTCCGGGTGCTCGACCGGCTCTCGGACACCCCGGCGATCGTGGTGAACGACCTCGGTGAGACCCTCGTGGAGAACCGGCTCGCGGCGGCACTCCTCGGCTCGACGGTGGACCTGCCGGGCAACGAGCGTTACCAGCCGTGGCGGTGGTTCACGACCGACGCCGAGCGGGCGAAGTACGCGCCGGAGCAGCACGACCGCCTCGCGCGGGCACAGGTCGCGAGTCTCCGCGCGGCGGTGGGTGCTGCCGGCCCCGGGGACCGTCGGGCACAGCAGCTGATCGCCGACCTGGAGCGGGAGAGTCCCACGTTCCGGGAGCTCTGGGCACTCCACGAGGTCCGCACGCGGTGGGAGGACCACAAGACCTTCGTCCACCCGGAGCTGGGCCGCATCACCGTCGACTGCCAGGTGCTGCACACCGACAACCGGGCGCAGGCCCTCCTGCTCTTCACGGCGCCGCCCGGCACCGAGGACGCGCAGAAGCTCGAGCTCCTCGGCGTCGTCGGCTCGCAGCAGTTCGACGCATCCGGTGCGGCGAGGTAGCACCGCGTCACACACCTGGCTCGCTGTCACACGCCGTGCCTAGGGTGGGCGCGTGAGCTCTCCGCGCGTGTACGTCATCCACGAGAACCCCGAGTGGTTCCCGCCGCTCGCCGCCGCCTTCGCAGCCGAGGGCGTCCCGGTCGAGGAGATCCTCCTCACCGACGGGCAGATCGACCTCGCCGCGGAGCCGGCGCCGGGCGTCTACTGGAGCCGGATGTCGGCGTCGAGCCACACCCGCGGCCACGAGCACAGCAAGGAGTACACCCGGGCGCTCCTCGGCTGGCTCGAGCGCTCCGGCCGGACGGTCGTGAACGGCAGCCACGTCCTCGAGCTCGAGGTGTCCAAGGTCGCCCAGCACGGCCTGCTGCGCGACGCCGGGTTCGACGTGCCGCGCACCACGGCGGTGTTCGGGGCAGCGGGACTCAAGGACGCCGCCCGGACCTTCACGGGCGGGCAGGACGTCCCCTTCATCACGAAGCACAACCAGGGCGGCAAGGGCCTCGGGGTGCGCCGGTTCGACTCGCTCGCCGAGTTCGACGCGTACGTCGACAGCCCCGAGTTCGAGGCCCCGGTCGACGGCATCACGCTCCTGCAGGAGTACCTCACGGCCCGCGAGCCGTTCATCACGCGCCTCGAGTTCGTCGGCGGCGAGTTCGTGTACGCCGTCCGTGTCGACACGAGCGCCGGCAGCTTCGAGCTCTGCCCCGCCGACGCGTGCGAGGTCCCGCAGGCCATCGCCGGTGCCGTGTGCGACGTGCCGGGCACCGAGGCCCCGGCCGACGCGCCGGCCGCGTTCAGCGTCCGCGAGGACGTCACCGCGTCGCACCCGCTCGTGCAGCAGCTCCGCACGTTCCTGGCCGAGCAGCGCATCCCGATCGCGGGGGTCGAGTTCATGGAGACCACCGACGGCCGCCACGTCGTCTACGACATCAACACGAACACGAACTACAACCCCGCGGTCGAGGCCGTCGCACCGGTCTCGGGACCGCGCGCGATCGCGCGCTTCACCGGCGGCCTGCTGGCCGCGCAGTACCAGACCGCCGCGGTCTGAGGACCAAGCCACCCACGGCCTGGAGGCACGGTGCGGGCCCGCCCCGTGCCTCCAGGCCGGTACTCACCACCCAAGGAACCCACCCGTGCGATTCGGATACTGGACCCCGCTCTTCGGCGGCTGGCTGCGCAACGTCGAGGACGAGGACATGCCCGTCACCTTCGACTACGTCAAGCGGCTCGCGCAGCGAGCCGAGCGCATCGGCTTCGACCTGACGCTCGTGCCGGAGCTGAACCTCAACGACATCAAGGGGACGGCTGCGCCGTCGCTCGAGGCGTGGTCGCTCGCGGCCGCCATCGCGGCGACGACCGAACGGCTCGAGATCATGGCGGCGATGCGGCCCGGCTACCACCTGCCGGCCGTCACCGCGAAGCAGGCGGCGACGATCGACGACATCTCGTGCGGCCGCTTCACCTTCAACGTGGTGAGCGCCTGGTGGGCCGAGGAGGCCAAGCAGTACGGCGGGATCTTCTCGGAGCACGACGACCGCTACAAGCGCACGGCGGAGTTCGTCGAGGTGATGAAGGGCCTCTGGCGCGAGACGCCGTACTCGTTCCACGGCGAGTACTACGACGTCGAGAACGCCCACCTCGAACCGAAGCCGCGCGTGACGCCGCGCATCTACGCCGGCGGTGAGAGCGAGGCGGGCAAGGCTGCGATCACGGGCTACGCCGACGCGTACGTGACCCACGGCGGCACCGTCGAGGAGCTCCGGACGAAGATCGCCGAGATGCGTCGCCGGCGCGAGGACGCGGGGCTCGAGCCGTTCGAGGCGTTCGGGATGGCGGCGTACGTCATCGTCCGCGAGACCGAGGCGGAGGCGCAGGCCGAGCTCGCCCGGATCACGGACGTGCAGCACGGCAAGGCCTACGAGTCCTACCAGGACTTCATCTCGAAGTCGCAGCTCGAGCACGTGCCCTCGCTGGAGGACTACTCGGTGTCGAACCGCGGGCTGCGCCCCGGTTTCGTCGGGACCCCCTCGCAGGTGGCCGACCGGATCAAGGAGTTCGAGGACGCCGGGGTCGACACCCTGCTGCTGCAGTTCTCGCCGCAGCTCGAGGAGATGGAGCGCTTCGGCGAGCAGGTCATCCCGCTCGTCCGTCCGTCCGTGCCGGTGCCGTCCGGGGCGGGTGTCTGATGGCCACGGTCGAGGACGACTGGGCCTTCGAGACCCGGCAGATCCGAGCAGGGTTCAAGGCTGACCCGGGCTGGGGCGCGAACGTGCCGCCGATCGCGCAGAGCGCCGCGTTCGTGTACCCCTCGGGGGAGGACGCCGCAGCGCGGTTCCTGCTCGACGCACCGGGCCACACGTACTCGCGCGTGAACAACCCGTCGGCCGCCGCGCTGGAACGGCGCATCGCGGACCTCGAGGGCGGGGTGGGTGCGCTCGCGCTGGCCTCGGGACAGGCCGCCACGTCCCTCGCGGTGCTCGGCGTCGCTCGTGCCGGGGACCACGTGGTGTCGAGCGCTTCCCTGTACGGCGCGACGTACACGCTCTTCGCGTCGACCCTCCGAGACCTCGGCATCACGTTCACCTTCGTGCAGGACCCCACCGACCTCGCCGAGTGGGCGGCTGCCGTCCGTCCGGAGACCCGCGCGTTCTTCGGTGAGTCCATCCCGAACCCGCGCGGCGACGTACTCGACTTCGCGGGCGTCGCCGGTGTCGCACACGAGGCCGGCGTGCCGCTCATCGTCGACAACACCATCGCGACGCCCTGGCTCGTGCGTCCGATCGAGCACGGTGCGGACATCGTGGTGCACTCGGCGACGAAGTACCTCGCCGGCCACGGCAGCGCGATCGCCGGGCTCATCGTCGACTCGGGGAACTTCGACTGGGCGGCGCACCCGGAGAAGTACCCGCAGCTGACCAGCGTCGAGCACTCCGGGTTCGCCGGGACGGACTTCGCGGCGAAGTTCGGTCCGCGAGCGTTCATCCAGCGCACCCGCTCGAAGCTCTCCGCTGACCTCGGCCCGGCGATCGCCCCGTTCACGGCGTTCCTCGTGCTGCAGGGCATCCAGACGCTGTCGCTGCGGATGGAGCGGCACGTGTCGAACGCCGCCGCCGTGGCGTCCTGGCTCGATGCGCACGACCAGGTCCTCGGCGTGCACTACGCCGGGCTGCCCTCGTCGCCGTGGCACGCGTTGGCGCAGCGCTACGTGCCGGCCGGGCCGTCCGCCGTGCTGGCGTTCGACCTCGACGGCGGGCTCGAGGCCGGTCGTCGGTTCGTCGGGGCCCTCGAGCTGTTCGACCACGTCTCGAACATCGGTGACGTCCGATCGCTCGTCGTACACCCGGCGTCGACCACGCACGTGCAGATGACGCCGTCCGAGCGTGCGGCCGCGGGTGTCGGCGAGGGCCTCATCCGTCTGTCGATCGGGCTCGAGCACATCGACGACGTCCTCGCGGACCTCGCACAGGGGTTCGCGGCCGCACGGTCGTAGCCGGCTGCCGGCTGCCTGCTGGGGCGGGTGCCGGCAGCTCGGCCGTCACGCGCAGGAACGTGCTCCGGCCGCGGGATAGGTTGGAGCCATGACCTCGTTGGCCGCACCGACCCGCGTGCGGACGCGCGCCCCCGGCAAGATCAACGTGTTCCTGTCCGTCGGTGCGCTGCAGGACGACGGCTACCACGACGTCGCCACGGCGTACCAGGCGGTGTCGCTCTACGAGGACGTGATCGCCGAGCCGGCCGATGACTTCTCGGTCTCCTTCACGGGTCCGATCGACACCACGGCGGTGCCCACGGACGAGTCGAACCTCGCGATCCGGGCAGCCCGGCTCGTCGCGGACGCCTCGGGACACCGCGGTGGGGTCCGTCTGACGATCGAGAAGCACGTCCCCGTCGCCGGCGGGATGGGCGGGGGATCGGCGGACGCCGCGGCCACCCTGTTGGCGGTCGACACACTCTGGGGGACCGCCCTCGGCCGCGATGAACTCCTGCGGCTCGCCGCACAGCTCGGCGCCGACGTCCCGTTCGCGTTCGCCGGCGGCACCGCGGTCGGCACCGGCCGCGGTGACGAACTCAGCCCGGCGCTCGCGAAGGGGGAGTTCCGGTGGGTGCTGGCGCTCAGCGACTCCGGACTGTCGACACCCGCCGTCTACCGTGCGCTCGACGAGCACCGGGAGCGGTACCGTGCCGACATCGCCCCGGCGCCCACGACCCCGGTGGTCGAGGCGAACGTGCTCCAGGCGCTCCGCGCGGGAGACCCGGACCTGCTCGCCGACTGCCTGCACAACGACCTGCAGGCCCCGGCGATGCGGCTCCAGCCCTCGCTCGCGGAGACGCTCGAGATCGGCGAGAAGGCCGGAGCGCTCGCGGGACTCGTGTCCGGGAGCGGACCGACGGTGGCGTTCCTCGTGGCGGACCGGGACGCCGCGCTCGAGGTGCAGGTGGAGCTCAGCGCCGCCGGGCTGGTGGCGGTGCGTGCCGCGGGCCCGGTGCACGGCGCCCGCGTCGTGCACTGACAGTCGTGCACTGACAGTCGTGCACTGACAGCGGACGCGCCGTGCGGCGGCCGGCCCTGCTCAAGAGCGCTGGTACTCCGTGAGCACCACGGTGCCGGTCTTCCAGTGCTGCACGGCGGTGAAGCCGTGCTCCGCGAGGACCTGCGTGGTCTCGGGCTCGATGTTCCGCGCCTTGACGGTCCCGCCCACGAACCACACGGTGTCGATGTCGCCGAGTCGGCTCGGGATCGTCGAGGAGAGGTCGCCGTTCTGGTCCCAGAGGACGCCGGCAGCGGGTCCGTCCTTCCGCACGGCGAGGTCGGTCATGCCGGCGAACGCGTTCGGGTAGGACTGCCGGATGATGTCGGCGGTCGTCCCGGGGTGGCCGTAGACGCTGCCGAAGACGACCCCCTCGTCGCTGTCGCGCTGCTGCGACCGCTCGGAGGCGATGATCGAGGCGGCCACGGACCACGTGGAGTCCTGCTTCGACCGGGGGAGCTTCACCAGCACGGACGTCGGGACGGACAGGACGAGCACGGCGACGAGCGCCCCGGCGAGCAGTGCACGCTTCCGGATGACCGTGATGCCGAGCGCGATGAGCAGCGCCACGAACGGCAGGCTCAACGTGGCGTACTTCGGCGTGTAGAGGTGTCGGCCCATCGCGGTGGCGACGAGGAGCGCGAGCGTCGGGACCACGACGAGCGGCAGCGCGACGCGGACGGCCTGGGCGCGGAACAGCGACCGGACCGTGGCGGACGAGCGGTGCGCCGCGACCAGGGCGGTGACGACGCCGAGGACCATGAGCGCCCACGCGACGGCGGCGTACACGTCGACGCCACCGAACCAGGCCGTCGCGAACACCTGCGCGAACGTGCGGTCGTTGATCGGGGCGAGCCAGGCGACCTGCTTGGACTGGCTGGCGACGGCGGCCACGAACGGTGTGACCGCGACGAGGACGAGGACCGAGACGATCGCCCAGCGCAGCAGGGAGCCGCCCGGTGCGAGGGGGCGGACTCCGTGGTCGGCGCTCCGGGCACGGCGGTCGGCGAGCATCGTCCACAGGAAGGTCACGCCGTGCGCCACGACCGCGAGGGCGAGGTAGACGTTGAAGGTGATCGCGACGACGGCGAGGAGGGCGTACGCCACCCACCAGTGGAGACTCCGGCCGGACCGGGACCGACGGACGGCGGTCAGCCCGACGAGCGTCAGGCACACCGCGAACGTCGTGATGGTCGCGTACGAGCGTCCTTCGCTGCCGGCCCACTGCACACGGGGGAGTGCGAGGAACACGAGCCCCGCGGCGATGCCGAACCGCCGCCCGCCGAGGCGACGCCCGAGTGCGACCACGAGGCCGGCGGCGACGCCGATCGCGAGGGCGCTCGGGAAGCGGAGCGTGAACGGCGTGTACCCCACGAGCCAGAACCACCCGTGCATGAGCGCGTAGTACAGCCCGTGCACGGCGTCGACGTTGTGCAGCTCGGCCCAGAGCTGCGGCCACGTGCGCTGGGCGCTCGTGACGGTGGCGGCCTCGTCGTACCAGAGCGACGGGACCCAGGCGAAGGCGGCGGCCACGAGGACCCCGAGGGCGCCGACCGTGAGCTCGGGCGTCCGGACGACGGCGACGCGCACGCCGCTCGGGACCGCCCGCAGACGCTCCCGTACCGAGGCCGTGGACAGGCCTGGCTGCACCCTGATGGTGTCGGTACGGGGGGAACTCACGTCCTGCACCGTATCCGGGCGGCCTGGGCGAGTGCCGGGGTGCACCGTGCCGTCCACTGAGAGTTCACATGCCGGTTCCGTGCCGGAGCACGGACTATCGTCAGGCACCATGACGATGCTCCGGATCCGCGACGCGGCGACGTACCTCGGGGTGAGCGACGACACCGTCCGACGACTCGTCGACGGTGGGACCTTCACCCGCCACGACGACGGTGCGGGCCGTGCGGTGGTCGACGGGCGGGAGCTCGCCGAGCACGCCCGACGTCGGGGCGCGCAACTCGGCGACCCGTCGGGCGTCCGGAGCTCGGCGCGCAACCGCTTCGTGGGGATCGTGACCGACCTGGTGGTCGACGGGGTGATGGCCCAGGTCGAGCTGCAGAGCGGCCCGCACCGGGTCGTGTCGCTGATGAGTGCCGAGGCAGCACGCGACCTCGGGCTCGAGGTCGGTTCGGTCGCGGTCGCGTCGGTGAAGGCCACGATGGTGTCCGTCGAGGTCCCGGAGCCCGACCTCACGGCGGGTCGCGAGTGACCCCGCCCGTGGACGTCCGCCGGGCGCTGACCTCCCGCACCGCCGCGCTGCAGGGCGCCGGGGACCGCGCCCTCGCCGCACTCGCCGACGCCAGCGTCCTCGTCGTCGGGGCGGGCGGCCTCGGAGCCCCCGTGCTGCAGTACCTCGCCGGCGCGGGTCTCCGTCGACTGGCCGTGGTGGACCACGACGTCGTCGACCCGTCGAACCTCGCCCGCCAGGTCCTGTTCGGCCTCGCGGACGTCGGGCGCCCGAAGGCCGAGGTGGCTGCGGAGCGCCTGCGTGCGGTCGACCCGTCGCTCGAGGTCGTCGCGCTCACGACGACGTTCGCACCGGAGCAGGTAGCCGGGTACGACGTCGTGGTGGACGCCGCCGACAGCGTCGTCGTCACCCGGTCCGTGTCCGACGCGTGCGCGGCCCACGGGATCCCGTTCGTCTGGGGCACCGTCCTCGGCTACGACGGCCAGGTCTCGGTGTTCCACGACGCCGGAGCGGACCCGGTCGACTTCCACGACCTGCACCCCGACGTGCTGCCCGACGAGGGTTCGTGCGCGCTCGACGGCGTCCTGCCCGCCCTCTGCGGTGCGGTCGGCTCGGTGATGGCCGCGCAGGTGACCGCCCTCGTCGCCGGACTCGGTGAGCCGCTCCTCGGCCGGGTGCTCACGGTCGACGCCCGGCGGTGGCGGTGGACCGAGAGCCCCCTGCGGCGCGGGCCCGGCTCGCGACGGCCGACGCCGGTGGTGGACGCGGAGCCCGAGACCATCGCACCGTCGGCGCTCGCCGACGCCCTCGGCGCCGACGCGCCCCGGACCGGTGCCGGGGCCGCGACGCTCGTCCTCGTGGACGTCCGCACGCCCGAGGAACGCGCGACCGGGATCATCTCCGGCAGCATCACGCCCGAGCTGCTGCGACCCGACGGCCGCACCGTGGTCGCCGTCTGTGCGAGCGGGCGACGGGCCACCGCCTACGCGCGCACGCTCGACCGCCCGGTCGTCGTCCTCGACGGCGGGATCGCCGGTTGGCGAGCCGAGGGACGACCGACGGTGCACGCAGACGCAGACGCAGACGCAGACGCAGACGCAGACGCAGATGCGGCTACGCTGACGGAGTGAAGACGCTCCTGCGGACGACGGCCCTGACCACCGGCATCATCGCGGCGCTCGCGCTCGCGGGGTGCTCCACGCAGGGCGCACCCACGGCGACGGACTCCGCGTCCTCGTCGTCCGGCGCGCTCTCCGGTTCGATCACGGTCTTCGCCGCCGCCTCGCTCCAGCAGACGTTCACCACGCTCGGCGACCGGTTCGAGCGCGCGCACCCCGGTACGACGGTCCGCTTCTCGTTCGCCGGTTCGAGCGACCTCGTCACGCAGATCCGCAACGGCGCACCCGCGGACGTGTTCGCCTCGGCGGACGACGCCAACATGGACAAGATCGCGGGGACCGACGTGGCCGCGGGCTGGCCGAGGGACTTCGCGACGAACACCCTCGAGATCGCCGTCGCCCCCGGCAACCCGGAGCACGTCACCGGCCTCGACGACCTCACCCGCGACGGGCTGCAGGTCGTCACGTGCGCCGCGCCGGTGCCGTGCGGCGCGGCCACGGCTGAGGTCGAACGGGCCACCGGCATCGAGCTCCACCCGGTGAGCGAGGAGCAGTCCGTGACGGACGTCCTCGGCAAGGTGGAGTCGGGGCAGGCGGACGCGGGTCTGGTCTACGTCACCGACGTCGCGGGTGCGGACGGCAAGGTCGACGGCGTCCGGTTCGACGAGGCGTCGAAGGCGGTCAACACCTACCCGATCGGGGTGCTCGAGGAGTCCACGGACCCCGAGCTCGCGAAGGCGTTCACCGCCTACGTCCTGTCCGAGGCGGGCCAGAAGGTGCTCGCCGACGCCGGCTTCGGGAAGCCCTGACCGATGCGCCGTCCCCTCCCGTGGTGGCTCCCGGTCCCGGCGGTGCTCGGCGGTCTGTTCGTCGTCGTGCCCGTCCTCGCGATGGTCGGTCGCGTCGACTGGGGGTCGTTCGTCGCACTCGTCACCTCGCCCGCTTCCCGCACCGCCCTCGGACTGAGCCTCGGCACCGCCGCCGCGACGACCGGCATCGCCTTCGTCCTCGGCTACCCGCTCGCCGTGGTGTTCGCCCGGTCGACGTCGCGGTGGACCGGGGTGGCCCGCGCCGTCGTGCTGCTGCCGCTCGTCCTGCCGCCCGTCGTCGGCGGCCTGGCGCTCCTCGCGGCGTTCGGCAGGCTCGGCCCGATCGGCGCGTTCCTCGACGACCACGGGGTGCGGATCGCATTCACCACGGCCGCGGTCGTCATCGCACAGACCTTCGTGTCGATGCCGTTCCTGGTGTCGTCGATCGAGGGTGCGCTCCGCGTCGGCGGCGACCGGTACGAACGGGTCGCGGCGACCCTCGGCGCGAGCCCCACCCGCACCTTCCTGACCGTCACCACGCCGCGGATCCTCCCGGGCATCACGGCAGGGCTCGTCCTCTGCTTCGCCCGGGCCCTCGGCGAGTTCGGAGCAACCCTGACCTTCGCCGGCAGCCTGCAGGGCGTGACGCGGACCCTCCCGCTCGAGATCTACCTCCAGCGCGAGATCGACCCCGACACCGCGGTCGCGCTCTCGCTCGTGCTGGTCGTCGTCGCCGTGGTCGTCATCGGCGTCTCGTCGCTGCGCAACCGGAGCGTGCTCGCGTGAGCGGCCTGGAGGCGCACGTCGTCGTCCGCGCCCGTGACGTCGACGTCGCGCTCGAGGTCGGTCCCGACGAGTGCGTCGCCCTCGTCGGCCCGAACGGCGCCGGCAAGTCGACGGTCGTCGACGTCCTCGCCGGGCTCGTCCGTCCGGACGGCGGTGCGGTCGTCCTCGACGGACGCACGCTCTCCGACGACGTCCGCTCGGTGCCCACCCACCGCCGACGCATCGGCCTGGTCGCGCAGCGCCCCGACCTCTTCCCCCACCGCTCCGTCGTCGCGAACGTCGCCTTCGGACCGCGAGCGGTCGGTGCCACCAGCCGGGAGGCCCGTGGCCGCGCCCGCGACGCGTTGGCCGCCGTCGGGGCGCTCCCGCTGGCCGACCGGGCACCGAGGACGCTCTCGGGCGGTCAGGCCCAGCGCGTCGCGATCGCCCGCGCCCTCGCCGCCGACCCGGCGGTGCTGCTCCTCGACGAGCCGACCTCGGCGCTCGACGTCACCGCCCGGCAGGAGGTCCGCGCCGCCCTCGTCGCCGCGGCCGCCGGACGTCCGACGCTGCTCGTGACGCACGACCCCGTCGAGGTGATGGCGCTCGCCGACCGTGTCGTCGTGGTCGAAGCCGGTCGCGTCGTCGACCGCGGCACTCCGGATGCGGTCCTCGGCCGTCCGCGGAGCGCCTTCGCCGCCCGGTTCTCGGGCCTGGTGACCGTGCCCGGGAGGGCGACCAGCGGCGGGGTGGTGACCAACGACGGCGGTGAACTGGCGTCGGCGACGCGCACCGTGCCTCCCGGCCGGTCCGCCCTGGCCGCCTACCACCCGACGGCCGCGCTCCTGACGCGGGACGACGACGGGGCGGGGCGTCGCGTGGACGCCGTCGAACCCCGGGACGGCCTCGTCCGGGTCGTGGCGGGCGAGCTCGTGGCCGACGTCACCCTGACACGGTTCGCGGCGCTCGGACTCGCGGTCGGCGACACCTGTCGGATCAGCGTCCCGGCCGACGAGGTGGTGGTCTACGAGCCGGACGGTGGGAGGATCGACGGATGACCTCCTGGATCGGCAAGGCCTGGCCCGTCGCGGTACCCGTCGTCGCGGCGGTCGTCCTGGCGCTGACCTTCGGCCGGCACGACCTCGGCACGGTGGTCGTCGTCCTCGTCGCCGTGGTGCTCGCGGGGACGGTGCTCGCCGCGGTGCACCACGCCGAGGTCGTCGCGCACCGGGTGGGGGAGCCGTTCGGGTCACTCGTGCTCGCGGTCGCCGTCACGATCATCGAGGTCGCGCTCATCATCGCGCTGTCGAGCTCGGGCGGGGCGAAGGCCGAGACGCTCGCCCGCGACACGGTCTTCTCCGCGGTGATGATCACGATGAACGGGCTCGTCGGGCTGGCGATCCTCATCGGGACGATCCGGCACCACACCGTCCGGTTCAACCAGGAGGGTGCCTCCGCGGCGACGATGACCGTCGCGGCGCTGGCGGTGCTGACGCTCGTCCTGCCGACGTTCACCACGGGGACGGACAATGCCTCCTTCACCGGCGTGCAGCTCGTCTTCGTGGCGATCGCGTCCCTCGCGCTCTACGGGCTGTTCGTCTTCACCCAGACGATCGCGCACCGGGACTTCTTCCTGCCGGTGGGTCCGGGAACCCGGGCCACGCCGGACGACGAGACCGTGCACGCGGCGACCCCGACCGGTCGGCAGACGCTGGTGTCGCTCGGGCTGCTGCTCCTCGCGCTCGTCGCCGTCGTCGGCCTGGCGAAGGTGGAGTCACCCGCGATCGAGGCCGGCGTAGCGGCGGTGGGCTTCCCGCCGTCGTTCGTCGGTGTCGTGATCGCCCTGCTCATCCTGCTGCCGGAGGGGATCGCGGCGTCGAAGGCCGCGGCGCGCAACCGGATCCAGACGAGCCTGAACCTCGCGATGGGGTCGGCCATGGCGTCGATCGGTCTGACGATCCCGTCGATCGCGGTGGCGTCGCTCTTCATGCCCGGGACGCTGCTGCTCGGGCTCGGGTCGGCGCAGATCGTGCTGCTCGCGCTGACGATCGTCGCCGCGGTGCTCACCGTGCTGCCCGGGCGAGCGACGCGGCTGCAGGGCGGGGTGCACCTGGTGATCTTCGCGGCGTTCATCGTGTTGTCGATCGCGCCGTAGCGCGGGCGAGCGCCCCGGGTCGCCCGGGTGTCAGCCGCCGGCGAACGGCGGCATGACGTCGACGGTCTCCACCCCGACGAGCGAGGTCGAGCGGTCCCGCGTGCTGACCCCGTCGACGAGGAACGAGCACCGCTCCACCAGCGCCGACCACCGCTCCGGGTCTGCCGCCGTGACCGCTGCCAGCACCTGGTCGAGCGAGGCGACCGGCAGCGTCGCGACGTCGACCGCGACCTCGTCCGCACCGACCGCGGCCCGGGCCGCCGCGAAGAACCGCACCGTCGTCACCGTCAGCCCCCGATCGCGCTCATGCCCCGCGTCGGGTGCACGAGGTCGTCGCTGTCGTCGCCGTGGTCGCGGGGCTTCGCCCACATCGCCCGCTGCCAGAGCTCGGCGACCTCGTCGTCCGTCGCGCCCGACCGCATCGGGCCGAGGACGTCGGTCTCGTCGTCGGAGAACAGACAGCTCCGGACGTGGCCGTCGGCGGTGAGGCGCGTGCGGGTGCAGTCGGCGCAGAACGACTCGGTGATGCTCGCGATGATCCCGATCGTGCCGAGCTCCGCACCGAGGGTGCCGTCCGCCCCGCGTGCGAACACCCGGAACCGTTCGGCGGGAGCGCCGTCGCGCGGGGCCTCGTCCGGCACGAGCCCGAACGTGGCGGACAGCATCGCACGGGTCTCGGCCGCGGTGATCATGGTCGAGCGCTCCCAGGCGTGGTCGCTGTCGAGCGGCATCTGCTCGATGAAGCGGAGCTCGTACCCGCGCTCGAGGCACCAACGCATGAGGTCCGGCGCGAGGTGGTCGTTGACGCCGCGGAGCAGCACCGCGTTGACCTTGATCGCGAGTCCGGCGTCGTGGGCGGCCGACAGTCCGGCGATGACCTTGTCGAGGAAGGGCCGCCGGGTGACCTCGGTGAAGACGTCGGGGTCGACGGTGTCGAGCGACACGTTCACCCGCCGGAGGCCTGCGGCGTACAGCGCGTCGGCTCGGTGCGCCAGACCGATCGCGTTCGTCGTCAGTGACAGTTCCGGGGCGTCCGGCAGCGCTGCACAGCGTGCGATCACGTCGACGAGGTCGTGCCGGAGCATCGGCTCGCCGCCCGTGAAGCGGACCTTGCGCACTCCGAACCGCGTGGTCCCGAGGCGGACCAGCCGTTCGATCTCCGCCGCGGTCATGAGTGCGTCGTCGGGGGCGAACGGCAGACCGGCGGCCGGCATGCAGTAGGTGCAGCGGAGGTTGCAGCGTTCGGTCAGCGACACCCGCAGGTCGACGGCGCGGCGGCCGAAGCGGTCGAGCAGCGCGTCCGCCGAGGGAGCGCCGGTCGAACCGAGCAGCGTCGCGGGAGCCATGGCGTCAGCGTACGTCCTCGGGGGGCCGCATACCTGACGACATCGCGGGTGCGTGCGCTGCCCGGCCGTCGCGGAACAGCAGCCGGTCTCGCCACCGGGCCCAGTCGGAGCGTCTGGTGCGGGCGAGCGTGCCGACCACCACGACGAGGACCGCCGCGGCGAGCCACCACCGGTAGGCGGGGGTCGACGGCCACACCCCGCGCAGGGCGATCGCGAGCCCGATCGACAGCCACTCCCACCGGCCGGACAGCGCCACGAACGGGATGAGCAGCAGGGCGTACCAGGGGTAGCGGGGGGTCACGGCGAGGAACGTCACGCCGATGAGCAGCACCTCGCCGGACCAGGGCGCCGCCGGGTCGGCCAGGCGCCAGGCGACGAACGCCGCGAGGAGGACGAGCAGCCCGACGACGACCGTGCCCGCGTCGCCGGGGAACACCAGCGACACGAGGGCGAACCGGGACCCGTCCTCGTAGCCCTCCTCGGAGAGGTACCCGGGCAGGTACCCGAGCACCTTCGGCCCGGTCGAGATGACGTACGGCACGTACAGCAGCGCGAACACGGCGATGCCGACCGGGATCGCCCACCAGTGCCGACGCCTGCCGAGGAGCGGCGGGTAGACGAGTGCGGGGATGAGCTTCGACGCGGTCGCCGCCCCGAGCGCGATGCCGCCCCAGATCGGCCGGCCGAACGCGACGAGCACCGCCCCCGCGGTCGCCAGCGCGGCCCCGAGGGCGTCGACGTGGGAGTTCGTGACCGCCTCGGAGGCCACGAGCGGCGACCACGCCCAGAGCGCCGCCCACCAGACCGGCCGGCCCGTGCGCCGGAGGACCGCGACGAGCCCGACGGTGACGCCGAGCGAGAGCAGCAGCCCCGCGACCTGGAACGGCATGTACTGCGCGGTCGCCGGGACGAACGCGCGCACGAGCGCGAACCACAGCTGGGCCATCGGCGGGTAGATCGTCACGACGTCCGGGCGGTTGATCGCCACGCAGTGCCCGTCGGCGCCGTCCCCGAGCCCCCGGAACCGCGGTTCGATCGGCTTGCACGTGCCGTCGACCTTGTCGGGGAACAGCCAGTCGGGCCGGAGCCCGGCGAGCGCCTCGGACTGCGGGGTGTGCGCGTACGGTGAGATCCCGGCGTGCTGCACGATCCCGTCCCAGGCGTACCGGGCAGAGTCGGTGCTGGTGTTCGGCGGACCCGCGAGCGCGGCGAGCCCGACCACCAGGCCGCCGCCGACGACGAGCCAGGTCGTCCACCGCGAGGGGACGAACCGCAGCGCGAGCACCGACGCCGCGAACACCGTCCAAGCGATCAGGGTCCACGCGACGAATGGGGAACGATGACCAGCTCGGAGGAACCCCAGATGCGTGACGCCGTAGGCGACGACGCCCGCCAGGGCGAGCACCCCGACGACCGCCAGCACGGTCGGCACCAGGACGGTCGGCGTGGGTCGGCCGGGGCGGAGACGTTCACTCATGGTGGGTCGAGGCTAGCGACGGTCCGGCGGCTGCTCCTGGATGCACGATCCGCGATGGCGTCGCCGAACCGGAACGCCCGCTCGGCCGTGGTCCTCGGTCGCCTGCTCGGCATCGCGTTCCTCGTGTGCTTCGGCACCGGCGTCTACAGCTACCTCCTCCAGCAGCCGTTCCCGTGGATGCGTTTCCCCACCCGTCCCGTGCAGCTCTACCAGTTCACGCAGGGCCTGCACATCACCACGGGGATCGCGATCATCCCGCTGCTCCTCGCGAAGCTCAACACCGTGATGCCCGCCCTGGTCCAGGTCCCCCCGGTGCGGGGTTTCCTGCACCTCCTCGAGCGGCTCTCCATCGCGGTGCTCGTGGCGGCGGCCATCGTGCAGGTGGGGACCGGGCTGCTGAACACGTACCAGTGGTACCCGTGGCCGTTCCCGTTCAAGCAGGTGCACAACGCGCTGGCCTACGTGATCATCGGCTCGCTCATCGTGCACGTCGCGGTCAAGCTGCGGGTCATCGCGCGGTACTGGCGGTCGCGCGACTCGTACGACGAGCACGGCCGGTTCGTGCCGGACGCGTCGGTGGGCAGCGAGCTGCTGCCGCCGGCGGTCGACCGGGAGGCACGGCTCGACCCCGCTACGGACCACCCGGGCCGGCAGACGGTCACCTCGTACCCCCGCGGCCTCACCGGCCGCCTGCTCCGCTGGGTCGACGGCGCTCCCGCACCGTCGACGCGGGCCGACGAGGCGGAGGCAAGCCGTGCCTCCAGGCCGTCCGCAGAGGCGACCGACGGTCGACGGCAGCGGATCGCCCGACGCGGGTTCTTCGCCGGGGTGACCGCCGCGACCGTCGGCGTCGTCGCCCTGACCGCCGGCCAGTCGAGCACGCTCGCCGAGCCGTTCAACGTGTTCGGTGCGCGCCAGCGGCACCGCGGTCCGAACGACCTGCCCGTCAACCGGACGGCGCGGGCGGCGGGGGTCCTCGCGACCGCGACCGCCGCGGACTGGGCGCTCACCGTCGTCGGACCGGCCGTCAGTCGGACGTTCTCGCGCGCCGAGCTCGTCGCGCTCGGGACGGCGCAGGCCGAACTACCGATCTCCTGCGTCGAGGGCTGGAGTCAGATGGCGACCTGGCGTGGGGTGCGGATGCGCGACCTGCTGCTCGCCGTCCAGGCGGAGCCGGGGTCGAAGGTCCGCGTGACGAGCCTCGAGCGGCACGGCGGCTACCGGATCATGGACATGGGGCCCGAGTACGCGGAGGACCCGACGACCCTTGTGGCCCTCGAGCTGAACGGTGCGACGCTCGACCTCGACCACGGGTTCCCGGCGCGCATCATCGCTCCGGGTCGGCCCGGCGTGCTGCAGACGAAGTGGATCGAGAAGATCGAGGTGATCGCATGAGGGCCGCGCGGATCGTGCTCGTCGTGCTCGGTGTCCTGGTGATGGCGTTCGGTGCGTACGTCCTCGTGACGACCGTGCGACCGAACCGGATCTGGGGACTCGCGACCTGGTTGCTCGGCGCTGTCGTCCTGCACGACGCCGTGCTCTCACCCTTCGTCGTGGGTGCCGGCCTCCTGCTCCGCCGGACCGGGCGCTCGATCCGGGCGTGGGTGCTCGTTGTCGTCCAGTCGGCCGTGGTGCTCGGGAGCGTGCTGGCCCTCGTGGTGCTGCCCGAGATCGCGGCGAAGGCACACGAGCAGAAGAACCCGACGATCCTGCCGTTCGACTACGGCGTCCGGTTGGCGATCGTCGAGGGGGTGCTGCTCGTGGTGGTGATCGCGGTCCTCGTCGTCGGCGGCCTGATGTCGAGGAATCGTCCACGAGCACTGGTTGAACCGACAACCAATCGGTAGACTCGGCCCATGCCCGAGCCGACCGACGACACCCCGTGGCTCGACCGCGCGCAGCTCCGTGCGTGGATGAAGCTCGTCGCGGTCATGGAGCTCCTGCCGGCGGCGCTCGACCAGCAGCTCCAGCGTGACGCCGACCTGACGCACTTCGACTACATGGTCATCGCGATGCTCTCCGAGACGGAGTCGCGCACGCTGCGGATGTCCGCGCTGGCCTCGGCGACGAACGCTTCCCTGCCCCGGCTGTCCCACGTGGTGTCGCGGCTCGAGAAGCGCGGGCTCGTCGCACGCTGCCCCTCCACCGACGACCGCCGGGCGACCGACGTGCGGCTCACCGACGACGGCTACGCGGCCATCGTCGAGGCGGCGCCGCAGCACGTGCGGACCGCGCGGACGTTCGTCATCGACGCGCTGACGGACGAGCAGACGGGGCAACTCGACGCGATCACGAAGGCGTTGCTCGGACGGCTCGACCCCGAGGGTCGCTTCGCCGCGCTGACCTACCCGCGCGAGGACGACGCCCCGACGATCTGCGAGGAGCGGCTCACGGGGCAGCGGCAGCCGCCGCAGTAGGCGCGCGCTCGGGCTGCAATAGGCTCGCCGCATGAACACGCCCGCCGAGCCCTCCGACACGTACTCCTACCTCGGACCGGCCGGCACCTTCACCGAAGCGGCGCTCAAGCTCGTCGAGGCCGCCGCCGGCAAGCCCTGGCGGAGCGTGAACAACGTCGGCGAAGCGCTCGACGACGTCATGAGCGGGCGGTCGGTCGGCGCCGTCATCGCGATCGAGAACAGCGTCGACGGCGGAGTCAGCGCCACGCAGGACGCCCTCGCCCGGATCCCCGGCGTGCGGATCGTGGGGGAGTACCTCGTCCCGGTCGACTTCGTCCTCGTCGCACGGCACGGCACGACCCTCGCCGACGTGCGCACCGTGAACGCCCACCCCGTCGCCTATGCCCAGACGCACCAGTGGCTCGAGCAGCACCTCCCCGGACACGGGCACATCCCGGCGTCCTCGAACGTCGCCGCCGCCGTGTCCCTGCTCGACGAGCACCCCATCGCGGACGCCGCCGTCGCGCCTCCCGGGATCACCGACCACCACGACCTCGCGGTGCTGGCGTCCTCGATCGGTGACAATGCCTCGGCCGTGACGCGGTTCGTGCTCGTGTCGCGGACGCTCGCGCTGCCCGAGCCGACCGGAGCCGACAAGACGAGCGTCATCGTCGAGCTGCCGAGCGAGCACCCCGGCGCCCTCGTCGACATGCTCGAGCAGTTCGCGACGCGGGGGATCAACATGGGGTTGCTGTCCTCGCGGCCGATCGGCGACGAGCTCGGCCGCTACCGGTTCGTCATCGACCTCGACGGGCACGTGCGCGACGAACGGGTGGCGGACGCGCTGCTCGGTCTCCGGCGCTTCAGCCCGCGCGTGACGTTCCTCGGGTCCTACCCGCGGGCCGACGGGCAGCGACCCGAGGTGCCCGCGCGGTACTCGGACGAGGCGTTCGTCGAGGCGCGCGACTGGCTGCGGGCGATCGTCTCCGGCGAGCCCGACGCGCGGTAGCGCCCGGCCGCGGCCGCGGCCCGCTCAGCGGTGGCGGCGGTTGCGGCGCGCTTCGTCGGCGCACAACCAAAGTCGTGCCGAACCACGCGGATCGGCGGTTCGGCACGACTTTGGTTGTGCGACGCCCTCCGACGACGCGGACGGCCGGCGGCAACGGCCGACGACGCGGACGGCCGACGGCAACGGCCGTCGGCAACGGCCGTCGGCAACGGCCGTCGGCCGACGGAGTCGCGCCCGGACGCGCGGTAGCGCCGCGCCCGCCCCCTACGGGACCTGGCGCGAGCCGTGGCGGTCGTCGCCCGGCGCCGGCACGCGGACCCGGAGGCCCAGCGGGTCGATGCGGGAGCGGAACGCCACGATCTTCCCCACCGGGTCGCCGTCGACCTCGAACTCGTCCGGACGCTCGAGCCGTGCCGTGAACTCCTGCCCGCGGAGGTACCGCAGGGGGCGTTCCTCACGCGAGGCCGTCACGAGCTTCTGCCCGACGACCGTCTTCGCCAACGAGGACCGCCGGAACGTCCGCAGGATCCCGTTCTCCCAGAACACCCGGGCGCCGATCCGGACCCACCCGAAGAACCCGCGCGGTCGCATCACCGCGATGTCGAACACACCGTCGTCGATCTCGGCGTCCGGCAGCAGGATCGCCCCGGCCTGGAGCTGCCCGCAGTTCCCGACGATGAGCGAGTGCGCCCGCGCCGAGTGGTTGCCCTCGTCGTCGAGCTGGTAGCGGAACTCGAACGCGTCGGCGTCGCGCACCGAGCGGAAGAGGGAGTCGACGTACGCGAGCCACCCGACGCGTTTCTTCAGCTCGGGCCGGGTGTTGGCGAGCATCCGGGCGTCGAGCCCGAGACCGGCCATCACGAGGAAGCCGAGCTGCTCGCGCTCACCGCCTTCTCGTTCGACCGTGAGGGTGCCGAAGTCGATGGGGCGGTCGTCCCCGTGGAAGATCGTCCGCGCGCTCGCCTGCAGGTCGTCCAGCGGGAGCTTCATGTTGCGGGCGAGCAGGTTGCCCGTCCCGCTCGGGAGGAGCGCGAGGGCCGCGTCCGAGCCGTGCACGACCTCGGCCACCGCCCGGACGGTTCCGTCACCGCCGGCGGCTGCGACGACGTCCGCCCCCGCCTCGATCGCGGCGCGTGCCATCCCGCCACCCGGGTCCTCCTCCGTCGTCTCGAACCACAGGGTCTCGGCCCAGCCGGCGTCGCGCTGGAGCTGCTCGATCGTCTGCTCGAGGGTCGGCAGGTGCACCTTGACCGGGTTGTAGACCACCGCGGCCGTCCGCTGCTCGGTCTGGAGGGCATCCGCAGATGCGGTCTCCGATGGGGTCGACATGCTGCCACGGTACCGACCGGATGCTGCGAGGGGATGCCCGGCTGGCCATGAACCGGCCTGGAGGCGCATGGCGGGCCCGCCACGGGCCTCCAGGCCGACTGCGGGCGCGGTCCCCTTAGGATGGTGCGGTGATCGACCCCCAGCTGTTGCGTGACAACCCGGACGTCATCAAGGCCTCGCAGGAGGCGCGCGGCGCCTCCGTCGACGTCGTCGACGACGCCGTCGCCGCGGACGCGGCGAGGCGGAGCGCGATCACCTCGTTCGAGTCCCTCCGCGCCGAGCAGAACGCCTTCGGCAAGACCGTCGCGAAGGCGCCGAAGGACGAGAAGGCCGCCCTCGTGCAGCAGGCCCAGGCGCTCGCCGCGCAGGTGAAGGAGGCGCAGGCCACCGTCACCGCCGCGGAGGAGACATTCGACAGGGTCGTCCGCGCGATCCCGAACGTCGTGCTGCCGGACGTGCCCAAGGGTGGCGAGGACGACTTCGTCACGCTCCGCACCGTCGGCACGAAGCCCGAGTTCGACTTCGAGCCGAAGGACCACGCCGACCTCGGCGAGCACCTCGGCATCATCGACATCCCGCGCGGTGTGAAGGTCTCCGGCTCCCGCTTCTACTTCCTCCGCGGCCTCGGAGCACGGCTCGAGATCGCGCTCATGTCGCTCGGCCTCGACCGTGCCGTCGCCGCCGGGTTCGAGCCGCTCATCACCCCGACGCTCGTCCGACCGGAGACGATGGCCGGCACCGGGTTCCTCGGGGAGCACGCCGCCGAGGTGTACCGTCTCGAGGCCGACGACCTCTACCTCACCGGCACGAGCGAGGTCGCCCTCGCCGGGTTCCACGCCGACGAGATCCTCCCGCTCGCGGAGGGCGAGGCGCACCGCTACGCCGGCTGGTCGACCTGCTACCGCCGCGAGGCCGGGTCCGCGGGCAAGGACAACCGCGGCATCCTCCGCGTGCACCAGTTCAACAAGCTCGAGATGTTCTCCTACGTCCACCCGGACCAGGCCGAGGCCGAGCACGAGAAGCTCGTCGGGTACCAGGAGTCGATGCTCCAGGACCTCGGGCTGCACTACCGCGTGATCGACGTCGCCGGCGGAGACCTCGGTACGAGTGCGGCGCGCAAGTTCGACATCGAGGCGTGGGTCCCGACGCAGGGCACCTTCCGCGAGCTCACCTCGACCTCGAACTGCACGACGTTCCAGGCCCGTCGGCTCGACATCCGGTACCGCACCGAGTCGGGGAAGACCGCGCCCGTCGCGACCCTCAACGGCACGCTCGCCACCACGCGGTGGATCGTCGCGATCCTCGAGACGCACCAGCAGGCCGACGGCTCGGTCGTCGTGCCCGAGGTGCTCCGTCCGTACCTCGGCGGCGTCGAGGTGATCGAGCCCCGATGACCTCCCACGAGCGGTTCGTCGACGGGTCCGGCGAGGGCGGAGCCGCGGCTGCCGGCCCTGCTGCCGCCGCTGGTGGCGGTGCCCCGGCGCGGACGAAGCGCTGGCTCGTCGCGCTCGACATCGACGGCACGACCATGCGCGAGGACGGGGTCATCACCGACACCGTCGTCACCGCCGTCCGTGACGCCGAGGCCGCGGGGCACGAGGTCATGCTGTCCACCGGGCGCAGCGAGAGCATGACGGTGCCGTTGCTCGACACCCTCGGCATCCGCCCGAAGTACCTCGTCGTCGCGAACGGCGCCCTCACGCTCCGCCGCCGCGAGGACGGCACCTACGAGCACGCGCACGTCGAGCGGTTCGACCCGACCGAGGTACTGCAGACCATCCACGGCGCCCTCGCCGACGCCGCGTTCGGCGTCGAGGACGAGCACGGACACTTCCTGCTGTCCGGCAACTTCCCCGACGACACCATGACTGTACAGGGCGACCACGTCCCCTTCGACCAACTGCTCGGCGTCGAGGCGACCCGTGTCGTCGTGATCTCCCCGGGACACGACACCGAGGACTTCCTGCAGGTCGTCGAGCGGATGGGACTGCACAAGGTCTCGTACTCCGTCGGCTGGACCTCGTGGCTCGACATCGCTCCCGAGGGCGTGACGAAGGCCACCGCGATGGAGCGGGTGCGCGAGTGGCTCGACATCCCGCGCTCCCGGGTGTTCGCCGCGGGGGACGGTCGGAACGACATCGACATGCTGCGGTGGGCGTCGACGTCCGGACGCGGGGTCGCGATGGGCCAGGCCCCGGACGACGTGGTCGACGCGGGCAACGAGCTCACGGGCGGCGTGACGGACGACGGGCTCGCCGCAGCGCTCGACACGCTGCCGCGGTAGCGTTGACACCCAGCGGCGATTGTCGCCTCGCTCGTCGTCCTGGAGGCCCGCTAGACTTCCCGGGACGCGGTCACGTCTCGCCACGTGGTCGCGTCACTGGAGGGTTGTCCGAGCGGCCGATGGAGCCTGTCTTGAAAACAGGTGGGCAGTGATGTCTCGTGGGTTCGAATCCCACACCCTCCGCACGATGAGCACCACGAGCCTGCGCCTGGTCGAGCCACGGGGCGCCGCGGAGCTGGCGGCGATCGTCACACGCCGATCGTGAGCTAGCGCGCGATGCGCGGTCCTCGTCGCCCTCCGCGGTGCGCTGCGCGCCGAGCTCGCCCGGCGTGGAACGCTGACCGCCTGCCAATACGCCTCCGGTGGAGCGGTCGCGTCCGCCGCTAGTCGACGTAGAAGACCCGCGGCTCGCTTGCCTGAACGGAGAGGTCCCCGCCGGCACTGTTGCCGCCGACGTTGACCTTGTACGGGTATCCCGACCCATGGTTGCGCCCAGCGCACGCGCACTCGCACTCCCAGGCCTTCTCGGGATGCCCGGACTTCCAGCAGGCCTCGACACACTTGTCGACTCCACCGTGCTGAATGACCTTCACTCGACCGTACCGAGCAGCCAGACCGAGGATGACGGCGTTCGAGTGGGTTCGGGACACAGACCAGGTTCTAGTGCTGGCGTCGTACTCAACCTGACCCCGACGGGAAGCTCCGATCATGTCCTCCAGGGTCTTGTAGCCAGCCCCCTTCGCCTGCCAGGGCAGGTGCTGAATTTCGGTCCGTTGCTTGGGCCGGATGATCACGGTGACACTCATGAGCAGAGCGTAGATGAGATGAGGTTCACTCGGAGGTCCATCGCTAGTTCTTTTCGTCAGGAGGGGCCGGGGACCCGGCGGTTCCGTCGAGTTCCTCGCCCGTGAGCCTGTCCACCACGTGCTGGGCGGTTTCTGCTCGTGCTGCCTGTCAGCGGCCAACGCGAAGGCCACCAGCCCGAAGATCGGTACGGCCACTGTCTGCCGGGACAGTAAGAGGATGACGGCGACTGCCGCGGGCGGGATCTAGGGGACCACCACTGAGAGCATCGAACAGAAGTTCATGCTCGCCTCCACAGTCAAGCGCCGACCCCCGCGTGCCAGCGCTGATCAGGTCACTGTGTAGAACTCGTCTGGTGGTGCTTGGTGCGAGGACGATCGGTTCGTCTCATCACTCGAGCAAGAGCCGCGGGGCTGCCGTAGCCGGTGCGTGTGGACCGGTCGGACGTGTCGCGGGCGGTCTGGCCCTCACCCGTCACTCTCGCACGGATCGACACGCCGATGACGCTCGCTCACCAGGATCGAGTTGCGATGTTCTCCGGCTTAGGCGCCTCGCAGGGCCGGCCCTAACTTCCGCATAAACAAAGGGATCCGCCTGCGGGGGCATTGACACCCCACCCATAAGTCGAATCCCACGCGTGTAACACTTTCTCTCGCTCTCGTTCCCGGAAATGGGTGGTCGGCTGTAGCCTGAGGGCAGCAAGAAATGCAGAACGCCTCAGCGCTGGGCTGAGGCGACTGCTTCACATAGTCAGTGTTGCGTCCGAACTTTGGACGGCGAGGGCGCACCACTGTCGGAGAGAGACGTCCCATGACCCTTGCCAGACCCGCTCAGACTCCCGAAGGAGCCCTCACATGACCGTCAGTAGTCCCGTTCCGAATCCCGATCCGTCTGCCCACCGTACTACACGCTGCGTCGGTTACGGCCGTTTTTTCCGTATTTTCAAGCACGACTCGTTGGAAAACTTCGTAAAGATCATGGCCACAGTCAGCGCAATAATCACCGCTGATACGTACGCGTACGAAGCGTGGAACTGGTTCCAGAACATTTACTGGCTCTGGTAACCCATCCTCCGAAACGTCCCCGTACAACCTTGCACGGGGACGTTTCGGATTTTGCTGCCCAACAACCCGGCACTGTCTCCCGGCGCTCTACCGGTCCCGTCCCGGGCGTGTGACGGCTCCCAGCCAAACCCACACCCGGTAGCTCGACCCCGTTGCGCCGGCGTACTTCCACACGCACCGCGCGGTCGTCGTGTGCGACGACGACGGCCCGTTCCTGCACGTGGACCTCGACGAAGCGCAGCCGCACGTCCACGGTGTCGTCGTCGTCGATGTCGACGATCGGCGCGGGCCCGAGCTCGGGCAGGACGACGTGATCGTGCATGCACTGGCAGCGGCCCGAGCCGGGACGACCGTGCCGTTCGTGATCGAGTCAGAGGGCGAGATCACGGGGCGCATCACCTGAGCGGCATCACCCGGGGAGCACTCCAGTCGTGCGCTATGGGGTACTGGGTCCGGGGTGACCGCCTCCGCCGGGGGCACGCGACGACCGCGGTCCGGCTCGCTGTCGCGCACGCGTTCGGACGACTCGGGCTGCACCGGGTCCAAGCGGAGACGCTCCCCGAGAACGTCGCGTCGCAACGGGTGCTCGAGCGGAACGGGTTCGTGCGCTTCGGGACGGCGCCGGAGTACCTGCGCATCGCAGGGGAGTGGCGCGACCACGTCATGTTCCAGGTGCTCGCGCCGGGGCCGTCGTCGTCCTCAGCGTGACCGCGCTGCGGCAGGCTGGCGGTCAGCGCTGGCGGGCGGTGCTCCCGGAGCGTCCTCGGTGACCACGAGCTCGGTCAACGACAGCGCGTGGCCGATCACCTCGACGAGGACGACCACCGCGCACCCGACGAGGACGTAGGTCCACCCGCCGAGTCGCTCCCGCACCGACCTGCTCGATCTCGACGGCATGTCGTGGCCTCTCGGTCGTGGTGCGCGGTCGGGAACACGCAGCTCGTGTCCGAAGTGATGGAACCACGATGCCCGCCGGACGGTCGCCGACGACGGGGCCGGTGCGGAAAGTGCACGACGGGCGCCGGTCCGTCGGGTCGCCGTACGGCCGGATCAGCCCCGCACGCTGAACGCGGCGAGCTCCGCGCGGGTGCGGGCCCCGAGCTTCCGGAGCAGGTTCGCCACGTGGTACTTGACCGTGTTGACGCTGATGCCGAGCCCCTCGGCGATCTCCCGGTTCCCGACCCCGGTCGCCACCAGCCGCAGCACGTCGCGCTCCCGTGCGGTGAGGTCGGTGTCGTCCGGCACGTCGAGCGCTGTCGGCGAGGGGTCGAGTGGAAGTGCGATGTCGAGCGTGGAACCCCAACCCGGGGTCGAGTCCACGGCGAGGGTGCCGTCGAGGGCGACGACCCGCTCGGCGATGGGGCGCACGGCGTCGTCGTGCGCGTCGAGTGTGCCGGCGCCGTCGTCGCGGAGCTGCATGAGGAGGTTCCGCCCGTCGCAGTCCCACTGGATGCGCACCCTCCGTGCCGCCCCGTCGTCGACGAGCGCGAGGACCGCGGTCCGGACGATCGCACGGGCGCTGTGGGCGACGTCCCCTGGCAGGGCCCGTCCTGTCGCGGGCGGCTCGACGAACTGCACGTCGAGGTCGCCGAAGCGCACGAGCGGACGGAGGTCGGCGCGGAGCCGTGAGAACGCGCCGGTCACGGGTTCGAGGAGGCTGCTGCGCTGTCGGTCGCTCGACGTCCGGAGTTCGACGAGTGCGGCGGAGGCGATCTCGACGGCTTCGGCGCGGGCGGCCGCGTCGGAGAGCCTGCCCGAGCGGAGGGCAGCGAGCACGGACTCGAGCGTCAGGGCGTGTCGGTCGGCTTGTTCGGCGACGGTCCGGGCGTGCTCGGACGTGGCCGTCCGACTGGCCGAGGTGTGCACGTCCGATCCCACGGAGACCGAACCTACCCGTCCCACCCGGACGGACCGTCCCACCCGATCGGACGGGGCGACCGTGCGCCCGGGCGGCTCCGTGCGCCGTGCCACCAGTGCACCATCGGACCCATGCCCACCACCACCGTCGCGGATGCCCTCGGCACGATCGGGAGCGAACTGCAGGACACCCTCGTCGCTCTCCGCTCGGCGGACCCCGTCCCGTTCGAGCGTGCCCTCACGCTGCTGGCCGAGGCCAATCGAGTGTTCGTGCACGGGGCCGGACGATCGGGCCTCGCGCTCCGGATGACCGCGATGCGCCTCATGCACCTCGGACTCACCGTCCACGTCGTCGGAGAGGTCACGACCCCCGCGATCCGCGAGGACGACGTGCTCCTCATCGCGAGCGGGTCCGGTACCACGGGCGGCATCGTCCAGGCGGCGCGCACGGCAGCCGGAGTCGGCGCCCGGGTGCTCGCCGTCAGCACGACGGACGACGCGCCGCTGTCCGAGGTCGCCGACACCACGCTCGTGGTGCCGGCGGCGACGAAGACCGACCGCTCCGGGACCGCTTCCGCGCAGTACGCCGGGAGCCTCTTCGAGCAGGCCGTCGCCCTGCTCGGGGACGCCCTGTTCCACGCGCTCTGGCAACGCAGCGGACACTCCGCCGACGACCTGTGGCCCCGCCACGCCAACCTCGAATGACCCACCACCGGAAGGACACCACCATGCAGCTCCAGTTCGCCATGGACACCCTGACCACCGAGCACGCCCTCGAACTCGCCGGCAAGGCCGCACCGTACGTCGACGTCATCGAGCTCGGCACGCCGCTCATCAAGAGCGCCGGCCTCTCCGCCATCACCGCGGTCAAGGAGGCGCACCCGGACAAGATCGTCTTCGCGGACCTCAAGACGATGGACGCCGGCGAGCTCGAAGCCGACATCGCCTTCCAGGCCGGTGCAGACCTCGTGACCGTCCTCGGCGTCGCCGGTGACAGCACGATCGCGGGTGCCGTCAAGGCCGCGAAGCAGCACGGCAAGGGCATCGTCGTCGACCTCATCGGCGTGCCCGACAAGGCGGCCCGCGCGAAGGAGGTCACCGCGCTCGGCGTCGAGTTCGTCGAGATGCACGCCGGGCTCGACGAGCAGGCCGAGGAGGGCTTCACCTTCGAGACGCTCCTGCGCGACGGCGAGGCCTCCGGCGTCGACTTCTCGGTCGCCGGTGGCATCACCACGGACACGATCGCCGCCGTCCAGGCGTCGGGCGCCCGCGTCGCGGTCGCCGGCAGCGCGATCTACAGCGCCGACGACGTCGCCGCGGCGGCGTCCGCGCTGCGCGACGCGATCACGGAGCCCGCAGCGGCCTGATCCTCACCACCCCACGGACGGGAGGCCCGACACCAGCTGGTGTCGAGCCTCCAATCCGTTGCAGGGTCGCGACCACTGCGCGACGTCAGCCGACCAGACCGGTCACCACGTCGTGCACGACGCGCGCGGCGCGCGCCGCCGCGTCGTCGAGGTGCTCCTTGAACTCGTCCCCGTCGGGAGCACAGAGGTCGCTGATGCAGCGGACCGACACGAACGGCATGTCGTGGACGTGGGCGAACTGCGCGATCGCCGCCGTCTCCATGTCGACCGCCGCCACCGTCGGGAAGGCCTCGCGGAGCAGGCGTGCACGGCCCTCGGTGACGAAGATCTCGCTCGACCCGATGGTCGCCGCGCGCAGCGGGTACCCGGCGTCAGACGCGAGTGCGAGGTCCACCAGCCGCTGGTCCGGCGTGTACCCGGTGGGCATCCCCGGCACCTGTCCGAGCGCGTAGCCGAAGGCCGTCGCGTCGGCGTTGAGGTTGACGTAGCGGTCACCCACGACGACGTCGCCGATCGCGACACCGTGCATGAGCCCACCCGCCGTGCCGACGCTGATCACCGGGATGCCGGAGCCGAAGTCGTGGAAGGCGTGCGCCGCTGCGGCGGTGGCGTTCGTGAACCCGATGCCGCTCCGGCGGACCGCGACGACCCGCCCTCCGACGTCGAGCAGGTGGTGCTCGTCGTGGCCGCCGACCGGACCGTCGAGGATGGGCGTTCCGCCGAGGAGACCGGCGAAGGCGCCGACCTCCTCGCTCATGGCGGCGATGACGACCGCGATCGGTGGCTGGTGCACTGACCGAGTCTCGCACGCTCAGCGGGCGCGGGCGGACCCCACGGTGACGACCACCGCGTCGACGAGCAGGAACAGGAGCAGCGTGACGCCCACGGTCGGGAGCAGTGCGCCGAGGAGCGCTGCGACCAGTGCGACGAGCGCGACGCCCCAGCCCGGCGCACGGGCGAGCGCTCCTGCGGCGGGAGCGCGGCCGGTGCGGGCGCCGGCGGGGCGGCGCTGCCACCACATCACGTACCCGAACACGACCATCGCGGCGATGCCGAGGGCGGCGAGCACGAGCACGATCTGGTTCGCGACGCCGAACAGGACGCCCATGTGGGTGTTGACGCCGAGCTTCGCGGCCTTCGCCATGAGCGGGTAGTCGGCCCACCGGACCTCGGAGACGACCTGCGCGTCCCGGGCGTCGACCGCGACGGCGTCCATCGCGACCGGCCAGGTCTGCTTGCTCTCCTCGACCGTCCACGCCTCGTCGGACGCGGTCGGGACGTGGATGCGGAGCTCCGCGGCGTCGAGGTCGGCCCCGCGTGCTGCGGCGAGGACCGTGTCGAACTGGTCCGGCGTGACCTCGGCGGCAGCGGCCGGCTGGGCGTCGCTGCCGTGGTGCCCGGCGTGTTCCCCGTGGCCGCCGGCAGTTCCCGCGCTGGTGGCCGCCGCGCCGCCGAGGGCCGTGTCGACCGCGGGCGCCTGCCAGCTCAGCGCGGAACGCAACGCCGTGACGTTGTCGCCCGCGAAGTGCGACCACGTGATGCCGGTCGCCGAGAGGAAGAGCGCGCCGAGCAGCACCCAGACGCCGGTGGCCGCGTGCCAGGAGAACGTCCGCCGGTACCCGCGCGCCCGGTTGTCGGGGACGACGAGCTCGCGCTTGCGGCGGACTCGACGGATCCGCGCCGTCCACAGCGCGATCCCGGCGAGTGACACGATGCCGAGCCAGGACGCGGCGGTCTCGCTGTAGAGCCGGCCGACGTCGCCGAGCAGCAGGCTGCGGTGCACCGTGCTGACCCACGTGCGGAACGGGAGCGACCCGGACGTGCCGTAGACGGGCAGGTCGCCGCGGACGTCGGCGGTACCAGGGTCGACGAAGACCGCGCGGGTGGTGGACTCCGCGAGGCCGTCCTCGGTGAACATCACGCGCGTGGTCGCGCCCGGGGTCGGGGCCGGGCGGACCTCGGTGACGGTGTCGCCAGGGTGCCGGCGGTCGACGTACTGCTGAGCGGCGGACACCTGTTCGGCGAGGGGGAGCGTCGTCGCTGTCACCGGGGCGGTGAGCTCGTGGGCGTACACGGCTCGTTCGATCGAGGGCGCCACGGCGTACAGGGCACCGGACAGTGCGGCGACGAGGATGAACGGGCCGACGAACAGTCCGGCGAGGAAGTGCAGGCGGAGCAGGAGCTGGGGGAACCAGCCGGCACTCGCGGGCGGGCGCGGGACCGCCGGCGCGGGCGTGTGTGTGCGTGCGGGAGCGTGCGGCATCGGGACTCTCCGGTGTCGGGCGCGACCTCGTGCCGCACGGACAGTGACTCTACAAGATGTAGAGCAACCGGGGCGCCGCAGTGCGCGTACCGTCTCCCCGACGAGTCGACGATCGAGCGGCGGAACACCGTGCGATCGACGCGTGTCTCGTCGGGAGTGCGGTGCGAGACCGGCCCGGCGCGACCCGGCGTCGGACGGGAGGCCCGTGGCGGGCCCGCACCGTGCCTCCCGGCCGGTGGGTGGGTGCGTCAGCGACGCACGTCGCACCCGCAACTCGCACCGAGCACCAGCTCGGGCGGGACGAGGCGTCGGTTGCCCTCGTCGCCGCCGCCCAGGACGCGGTCGACCGCCTCGCGCGCCATCTCCTCGATCGGCTGCCGCACGGTGGTGAGCTGGGGGTTCGTGTAGTCCGCCTCCGCGGCGCCGTCGAAGGAGACGATCGCGACGTCCTCCGGGACGCACAGTCCGAGCTCGAACAGTGCCCGCATCACCCCGATCGCCTGCATGTCCGAGCTGACGAAGACGGCGCGGGGGCCGGTGCCGTCGCCGAACATGCGGAGGCCCGCCTCGTACCCGCCGCGTCGGGTGAAGTCGCAGCGGGCGATCGGGCCGTCGGGGCGACCGGCGTCGCGGAGTGCCCGCATCCAGCCCTGCTCGCGGAGCTCCATCTCGCCGGCGTGGCCCATCACGAGACCGATCGAGTCGTAGCCGTGCTCGATGAGGTGCCGGGTGCCGTCGAGTGCGCCTCGGAACGCGTCGACTCCGATGCTGACGTAGTGGGGGACCTCGAAGAAGGTGTTGAGCAGCACCATCGGGATGCCGGGGTCGGTCACGGTGGAGAGGTCCGGGTGGGTCTGGATGCTCGTCACGATGATGCCGTCGACCTGACGGGCGGACAGGGTACGGAGGCGCTCGCGCTCCTGCACACTGTCCCCGTCGCTGTTGGCGAGGAGCACGTCGTACCCGCGCGCGGCCGCGGCGTGCGTCACCTCGACGGCGAGCTCCGACCAGAACGGGTTGTCGAGCTCGGGCACGATGAGCCCGAGCATCTTCGACGAGCCCGTGCGTAGGGCCTGCGCGCTCGCGTTCGGGCGGTAGCCGAGGACGCGGATGGCCTCGCGGACCCGGGCGGCGGTCTCCGCGGCGACGGGGCGTGGGCCGTCGTGCACGACGTAGCTCACGACGGAGGTGCTCACCCCGGCGTACCGAGCGACGTCCGCGCGCGTGACCGCCCGGGGGGTGGTCGGGGTGCTCACGGGGGCCTCCTGGATGGCGATCGGGTGCCGGACCGTGCGGCCCGGCACCCGAACGGTGGGGTCCGGCCGCCGACCCGGAGGGGCCGGCAGCCGGACCGCTGTCGTCGCTGCGATCCTAGACGGCGGTCGACGGGCCGCCGGCCCCGGCTGCGTCGTCCGACCCCGCTGCGCTCGCCGGCGCGGCGGCGGCGCCGGCCGGTTCCGGGGCGTCGCCGAAGTCCGGCACCTCGAGGCGGACGCCGCCCTGCAGCGCGGACTGGTGGGCGATGATGCCGGGCAGCGTGAACCGAGCGGCGGTCCAGGCGTTCACGGGGGGCAGGGTGCGGTCGACGACGGCGCGGACGAAGTCGTCGGCGAGGAACTGGTGGCTGCCCTCGTGGCCGGTCGGCACCCCGTCGTACTCGGACGGCAGACGCGAGGTGTCGTGCACCGGGGCGTACCCGGAGACGAACGCGTCGCGGAGGGACGGGTCGACGCCGGCGAGGCGGGGGTCGTCGAGGGACATCGTCGCCTGCGTGTCGATCTGGTCGCTGATGTCGACCGAGTCCTGCTTGTCCTGCCAGACGCTGACCTTCGCGAGCTGCTCGAAGCTGCCCTCGGTGCCGAAGTACCGGAAGCGGGACTCGCGGATGTGCGAGGGGTAGCCGACGCGGCGCATCTCGTTGATGCGGACGACGCCGCCGTTGTCGAGCTCGAACAGCGCGGTCGCGTTCGAGAAGTCGTTGTCGAACTGGCTGACGTCCTTGTCGAAGACGCCGTCGCCGCGGTCGTCCTTGACGCCGATGCAGCTGACGCTGACCGCGTGGCCGGGGATCGCGCCGAGGACGCCGCCGACGGAATGCGTCGGGTAGAGCATGGGCGGGTAGCTGGCCGTGCGCTTCCAGTCCTCGCCGCCGCTGAACTGGTACGCGGCGTAGAACCCGAGGTCCATGTCGTGGACGTAGTCGCCCTCGGCGTAGAACACCCGGCCGAACGCCCCCTCGGCGACCTTCTTCCGAGCGAACACCGTCGCCGGGTTGTAGTAGCTCGTCTCGCCCATCATGTACGTGAGACCGGTCTCACGGACCGTGTCGATGATCGCGCGGATCTCGTCGACCGAGATCGCCATCGGGACGGCGGAGTACACGTGCTTGCCGGCGCGGAGGGCCTGCACGACCAGCGGTCCGTGGGTCCAGCGCTGCGTGAAGATCGCGACCGCGTCGACGTCGGACGCGAGCGCGGCGTCGAAGTCCGCGAAGGTGCCGTCGAGGTGCTGCTCCGCGACGAGGTCGGACGCGCGGTCCTCGACGAGGTCCGTCACGAACACCCGGTCGACGTCGGGGTGGAGCTTGAACAGCTTGGCGAACTGGGGCGCGAACTGGCCGGCTCCGACCATGGCGATGGAGATCATCGGGGACCTTTCCGAAGTGGTGTGGATGCATCGCCGGGCAGGTCGCGCCGGTGCGATCCCCGTCAGCATTCCACGATCGTCTACTCGTGACAACCCCCTGTTACGACTGCTGAAACTGCCCCTTGTCGGCGACAGTCTCCACGTGTAGATTCCCGGCCACGGACTGCTGCTTCGAGCCAGTCCACCGCAGACGAAGGAGTCGCGATGGTCACCGAGAGCCCCGTGTCGTCACCCCTGACGACCGCCAGCACGAGACGGCAGGGTCGCGTCGCCGACCATGCCCGTGCCGGCACCACCTCCCCACGCCGCCGTCCACGGAATGACCTCTGGCTCGCGCTGGTCTTCATCGCGCCCGCCACGGTCGGCTTCCTGCTGTTCTTGGCGTGGCCGACGGTCCGGGGCATCTACCTGAGCTTCACGACCTACAACCTGCTGACCCCGCCGGTGTTCACCGGCCTGCAGAACTACGTCCGTCTCGTGCAGGACTCGATCTTCTGGAACTCGATGGCGGTGACCGTCGAGTACGTGCTCCTCAACATCGGCTTCCAGACGATCCTCGCGCTGTTCATCGCCGTGATGATGCACCGGCTCACGAAGTCCACGTTCGTCCGCGGCATCGTCCTCGCGCCGTACCTCGTGTCGAACGTCGTCGCCGCGCTCATCTGGCTGTGGATCCTCGACACGCAGCTCGGCATCGGCAACGAGATCCTGTCGGCGATCGGCGTCGGACGCATCCCGTTCCTGCAGAGCGACTTCTGGGGCATCCCGACGATCGCGTTCATCAACGTCTGGCGGAACGTCGGGTACACCGCTCTGCTCATCTTCGCGGGGCTCCAGGCGCTGCCCGAGCAGGTCTACGAAGCGGGCCGCATCGACGGTGCGAGCGAGTGGAAGATGTTCTGGCGGATCACCGTCCCGCTCCTGCGGCCGATCCTCTCGCTCGTCCTCATCATCACGATCATCGGCTCGTTCCAGGTGTTCGACACCGTCGCGGTCACGACCCAGGGCGGGCCGGCGAACGCCACGAACGTGGTGCAGAACTACATCTACAACCTCGCCTTCGGCCGGTTCCAGTTCGGCTACGCGTCCGCCGTCTCGGTGGCCCTCCTCATCGTCCTCAGCGTCATCACGTTCATCCAGTACCGCCTCTCGCGCTCCGGCGAGAGCGACCTGGACTGACGCGGCCGCCCACCACACCTCCCGGAAAGCGAGTCCGAGATGACCAGCACCCTGCCCCCCGTGGTCGAGCCCCAGGCCACCCGCGCGATCACCACCCGCGGCGGCCCACGTCCGCCGCGTCGCAAGCCCTCCGTCGGACGGGTGATCGCCTGGATCGCGATGATCGCCGTGATCGTCGTGACCCTGTTCCCGTTCTACTGGATCCTGCGCACCGCCCTGTCGTCGAACGGCGCGATCTCCGCCGACCCCACGTCGCTGCTGCCGACCGGGTTCAGCCTCGGCGGGTTCGAGCGGGTCTTCGGCCTGCAGTCCACCAAGGAGGCGCTCGCCCAGGGCGGGTCGGGTGCGGCGATCAACTTCTGGCAGTACCTGCTCAACTCGGTGATCACGGCGACGCTCATCACCGTCGGCCAGGTGTTCTTCTCGGCCGGCGCCGCCTACGCCTTCGCCCGCCTGCGGTGGCCCGGACGCGACAAGGTGTTCGCGGTGTTCCTCGCCGGGCTCATGGTGCCGACGATCTTCACCCTCCTGCCGAACTTCGCCCTCATCAAGTCGCTCGGACTCGTGGACACCCTGCTCGGCATCGCGCTCCCGTCCATGCTGATGACCCCGTTCGCGGTGTTCTTCCTGCGGCAGTTCTTCCTCGGCATCTCGCGCGAGGTCGAGGAAGCGGCGCTCATCGACGGCGCCGGCAAGGTCCGGGTGTTCTTCCGGCTCATCCTGCCGATGGCCTCCGCACCGATCGCGACGCTCGCCGTGCTGACGTACATCACCGCCTGGAACGACTACTTCTGGCCGCTGATGGTGTCCTACACGGACAGCTCTCGGGTGCTCACCGTGGCCCTGGGCGTCTTCAAGTCGCAGTCGCCGCAGTCCGGCACCGACTGGGCGGGCCTGATGGCCGCGACCCTCGTGGCGGCGCTCCCGATGATCGTGCTGTTCGGCCTCTTCGCCAAGCGCATCGTCAACTCCATCGGCTTCTCCGGCATCAAGTAGGGACCAGCTCATGACGAACCCCATCACCCGCCGCGCCCTGTTCGCCGGCGGCGCCTCGGCCCTGGCCCTCGGAGCGCTGGCGGCCTGCTCGAGTCCGAGCACACCGAACCCGCGGAGCGGTGCGACCGGCACGGTGTCGTACTGGCTCTGGGACGCGAACCAGCTGCCCGCCTACCAGGCCGTCGCGAAGGCCTTCGAGCGCGACAACCCCGACATCCGCATCAAGATCACCCAGCTCGGGTGGGCGGACTACTGGACGAAGCTCACCGCCGGGTTCATCGCCGGCACCGCGCCCGACGTGTTCACCGACCACCTGTCGAAGTTCCCGCAGTTCGCCGACCTCGACGTGCTGTACAAGCTCGACGACCTCGAGGCGACGAGTGCCATCCGCGACGACGACTACCAGTCCGGTCTCGCCCAGCTCTGGAAGGGCCGTGACGGGCACCGGTACGGCTCCCCGAAGGACTGGGACACCATCGCGATGTTCTACGACAAGGAGGTCATCGCGAAGGCGGGCTACACCGCCGACGACCTCGCCGCGTTGTCCTGGAACCCCGACGACGGCGGGACGTTCGAGAAAGCGATCGCCCACCTGACGGTCGACGGCAAGGGACGCCGCGGCGACGAGCCCGGCTTCGACAAGACCGACATCGCCGTCTACGGGATGAGTGCCAACGGGAGCGGCGGGGACGGCTTCGGCCAGACGCAATGGTCGCCGTTCACCGGGTCGATCGACTGGTTCTACACGAACTCGAACCCGTGGGGCAACAAGTTCCGCTACGACGACACCGAGTTCCAGAAGACGATCTCCTGGTACTTCGGGCTCGCCGACAAGGGCTACATGCCGAAGTACGGGGTGTTCTCGACGACGACCGGCCCCGACGTGCAGCTCGGCTCGAAGAAGGTGGCGCTGTCGTTCAACGGCTCGTGGATGATCGGCACCTACCTCGGGTTGCAGGGGATCGACGTCGGCATCGCCCCGACGCCCGCCGGGCCGATCGGGCACCGTGCGTCGATGTTCAACGGGCTCGGCGACTCGATCACGAAGCAGGCGAAGAACCCCGAGGCGGCGGCGAAGTGGGTCGCGTTCCTCGGCAGTGCCGCGGCGCAGGAGATCGTCGGCCGGGCGGGCATCGTGTTCCCGGCCCGCCGATCGGGGACGGACGCCGCGGTCGCGGCCTACGCGAAGCGCGGTCTCGACGTCACGGCGTTCACCGAGCAGGTCGAGGACGGCACGACGTTCCTCTTCCCGGTGACCCGGAACCCGGCCGACGTGCAGGCGCTCGTGCAGCCCGCGTTCGACGGGATCTACGCCAACGGCAAGCCGGTGTCCTCGCTCACGGCGGTCAACGAGCAGGTCAACACCCTCCTGGCGCTCACCTGAGTCGTCCGGAACACGCGGTCGTCCACGGGCCCGGTGCGGTGCGTGGACGACCGCGTTGACGGATGTTCCACCGTCAAACGAAACTGGCGCCGATGACCTCCCTCACCTCACTCGTCTACATGTCCGTCGCCGTCGACGAGCTCACCGACGCCGACCTCGTTGCGATGCTCCGCGAGGCACGACTCCGCAACGAGGCGCTCGGCGTCTCGGGCCTGCTGCTCGCCAAGGGCGGTCGCTTCATGCAGGTGCTCGAGGGGCCGGAGTGGAGCGTCGAGGACCGCTACGCCGCCATCGAGCGCGACCCGCGGCACACCGAGGTGCAGTCGTTGTCGCGCGAGCCGATCGGCGCGCGTCGGTTCGACGGGTGGGCGATGGCGTTCGGCGCACCGTCCGACGCCGACGTCCTCGAGGAGCCCGGCTTCAGCGGCTTCCTGCAGCGCCGAGAGGGGCTCCCGGCGTCGCTGTCCGGCACCTCCGCCGACTTCCTGCTGCGGTGGTTCCGTGGTCGTGACCTCGGCACCGGCCGGGAGGAACGGATCACCCTGGGCAGGCACGCCGCCTGAGTCGCGCGGCCAGCTGGGGCGCGGGGCGCTCCGCCGGGGCCCGTCGCCGCCGTCGAGGAGCGACCGGTCGTCCGGTCGCGCCCCTGGGCTCAGCGCGCCGCGACGAACCCGACCTCGAGCAGCAGGTTGGCGTGCGACCGCTGGTCACCCGTGGCGATGACGAGCCCTGTCTCCGGCGCCCGGATCGCGTCGTAGAACGCGAACCGGTCGAGCGTCCCGAGCGGCACGTCCGGCCCGAGGACCCGGCGGTACCCGTCGTGCGCCGCCACCGGGGCGTCCGGGGGTGGTGTCATCACGGTGGCCGCCTCGAACGGGACCGCGTCGAGGAGCGTCGTGAGGACCTCGTCGACGTCGAGCAGCCCCGGACGCCAGTTGAGGTGCACGAGTTCCGCGCGCGGGTGCATCGCGGTGGCGAACGGGTAGTTCCCGTCCGCGATGAGCACCCTCGAGCCGTGGCCGAGCGACGCCAGCGCGCTCAGGGTCGGGCGGTGCGTCAGGGTGTAGCGCAGCATCATGCCTCCGTGGGGCCGGTGATCGGTGGGCCGACCCGTGCGACGGACCCGCCGGCGACGAGTCGTGGGGCGACGAGGACGTCGACGGGACCGGCCGCGACGGACGCGCCCGACACCCGCCGCTCGGAGCGCCGCTCGTCCAGCCGCTCCCGGATCCGCTCGGCCGCCCGCACTGCGATCTCGTGCGTCGGCTGCTCGATGACCGTGAGCTTCGGCACGGTGACCTGCGCGAGCTCACGACCGTCGAAGCCGAGCACCGACAGGTCACGCCCGAGGCTGAGGCCCGACTCGTTCACGGCGATGACCGCGCCGATCGTGAGTTCGTGGTTGGCGCAGAACACCGCGGTCGGGCGCTCGGGGAGCACGAGCAACTGCTGCATCGCGGCCTGGCCGTTCGCGACCGTGAGCGGGCCGGCGAGCACGGCGTCGGGCGCGAGGTCGGCGCCGGCCTGCCGAGCGACCTCGCGGAAGCCGTCCACCCGCCCGCGCATCGTCGAGACGGCCGGGTCGCCCCCGACGACGCCGAGCCGCCGGTGCCCGTGGTCGAGCAGGTGCCGCGCCGCGAGGGCTCCGGCGCGGTGGTTGTCGAGGAAGACCCCGTCGACGACGAGGTCGTCCGCGCGCCAGTCGATCTGCACGACCGGGATCTGCTCGGCCGCCCGGGACAGCGCCTCGACGTCGTGCGGCGACGGCACCGCGATGATCCCGTCGACCATCCGACTGCGCAGGAGGTCGACCGCGCCGGCCCCGGCATCGGGGCTCGACGAGACGATGACGCTCGTCCCGGACGGCCGGAGCGCGCTTTCGACGCCGGCGATGACCGTGAGGTGGAAGTCGTTGTCGAGCGCGGGGAGCAGCACCCCGATCGTGCCGGAGCGGCGCGACCGCAGGCTCCGCGCGAAGGCGTTCGGCCGGAACCCGAGGGCCGACGCGGCGCGTTCGATCGCGCGGGCGTTCTCGTCGCGGACCGCACCGCCGTTGTAGAACTTCGAGATCGTCGCGAGCGAGAGCCCGGTCTCGCGCTGGAGGTCCTTGTACGTCGCCGTCACACGCGACCGCCCCGGATCGTGCCGTCCTCGTCCCAGAGGTCGTGCCAACTCGACGCGCCCTCCCAGAGGAACACCTGGCCCTTGATGAGCCGTGCCCCGCGGTCGACGTCCGCCATGGCCACGAGTTCGTCCGCGGTGAGCGGGTCGGTCAGCGCGCCCTCGAGGTTGGCGCGGTACTGCTCGGGCTTGACCGCGAACGGGATCGGTACCTGCCCGCGGGCGACGGCCCACTTGAGGCACACGACCGCGGGGTGGACGCCGTGGGCCTCGGCGATGCGGCGGACGATGGGGTGCTCGACGTCCACCGGGTCGTCGTCGGTGCGGTCGCGCTCCGGCCGCGACGGGGAGCCGAGCGGTGAGTACCCCACCGGCTGGATGCCGTTCGCGACGCACAGGTCGAACAGCTCCGGCTGCTGGAACGTCGGGTGCAGCTCCATCTCGTTGAGTGACGGCAGCACCCGGGCGTCGCGCAGGAGCAGCCGGAGCTTCGGCACGGTCGTGTTCGACGTCCCGAGGTGCCGGACGACCCCTTCGTCGACGAGTCCCTCGAGCACCCGCCACAGCGCGAGGTACGCGGCGTGGTCGTACGGGCGAGCCGATCGGTCCCGGTCCTCCGCCGAGGCGTGCGGCGCGTGGTGGTTCGGGAACGGCCAGTGCACGAAGACCGCGTCGAGGTGGTCGAGCCGGAGGTCACGGAGCGAACGTCGGACCGAGGCGACCGCGTCGTCGGGGTCGTGCGCGTCGTTCCAGACCTTCGACATCACGAACAGCTCGTCACGCGGGACGCCGCTCGCCACGATCGCCGCACCGACCTCGGACTCGTTGCCGTAGACGGACGCGCAGTCGACCAGCCGGTAGCCGGCCTCGAGCCCGCCCCGGACGGCTGCTGCGACCTCGTCCGGGCCGTAGCGGTCCGACCCGAACGTGCCGAGGCCGATCAGCGGGATCTGCGCTCCGGTGCGCAGCGTGCGGGTCAGCGTGTCCACGTGGTCCTCTCCCCGTCGAGAGCGGAACGTTTCGCTCCGCCTGGTGAGCGCAACACTAGCGCGCAGCATCCGGAACACGTAACGTTTCGTGCAGCTCGAGGAGGAGACATGACCGCACCGCACGACCTGCCCCGCATCGACCCGGACGGCCTGCCGGCACCCGTCGACGTGTCCGACAACTCCGAGGCGCTCGCGCGTGTCGCCGCCGTCGTCGCCGCGGGCCCGTACGACGCCACGTGGGAGTCGCTCCAGCAGTACGAGCCGCCGCGCTGGTACCAGGACGCGAAGTTCGGGATCTTCCTGCACTGGGGCGTCTACTCCGTCCCCGCGTTCCGGAACGAGTGGTACTCCCGCGACATGTACCGCGCCGGCACGCCCGAGTACGAACACCACGTCGCCACGTACGGCCCGCAGTCGGAGTTCGGCTACAAGGACTTCATCCCGTCTTTCACGATGGAGCACTTCGACCCGCGGGCGTGGGCGACGCTGTTCCGGCGCGCCGGAGCGCAGTTCGTGGTCCCGGTGGCCGAGCACCACGACGGCTTCGCGATGTACGACACCGAGCGGTCCCGCTGGAGCGCCGCCCGCATGGGCCCGGAGCGCGACGTGTTCGGCGACCTGCTCCAGGCCGTGGACGACGCCTTCATGGTCCGCGGGGCCTCGTCGCACCGGGCCGAGCACTGGTTCTTCATGAACGGCGGGACCCGGTTCGACTCCGACGTCCTCGACCCGCGCTTCATCGACTTCTACGGTCCCGCCCAGCGCGAGGAGACCGCGCCGAACGAGCGGCACCTCGAGGACTGGCTGCTCCGGACCGTCGAGGTCATCGACCGCTACCGGCCCCAGGTGCTCTGGTTCGACTGGTGGATCGAGCAGCCCGCCTTCGAGCCCTGGCTCCGGACCCTCGCCGCGTACTACTACAACCGGGCGGCCGAGTGGGGTCGCGAGGTCGTCATCAACTACAAGTGGAACGCCTTCGCCGAGGGCTCCGCGGTGTACGACATCGAGCGCGGTGCCATGGGCGGGACCCCGTCGTTCGTCTGGCAGAACGACACGTCGGTGTCGAAGACCGCCTGGTGCTTCGTCGAGGGGCACGACTACAAGTCGACGGCCGACCTCGTCGCCGAGCTCGTCGACGTCGTCGCGAAGAACGGTGTCCTCCTGCTCAACGTCGGGCCGAAGGCGGACGGCACGATCGCCGAGCCCGAACAGCGGTTGCTCGAGGAGATCGGCCGCTGGCTCGTCGTCAACGGGCAGGCCGTGTACGGCACCCGACCGTGGGTGATCCCCGGCGAGGGGCCGACCCACGTGCAGGCGGGGTCGTTCGTCGACGGCGACGCCCCGGTCTACACCTCGGCCGACGTCCGCTTCACCCGACGCGTCGACGCCACGGGCGAGTACGTGCACGCGGTCCTCCTCGCCCACCCGGGCGACGGCACCGCACGCATCCGCTCGTTCGGCAGCTCGGCGAACCTGCTCGGCCGCCCGATCCGGAGCGTCGAGGTGCTCGGCGTCGACGGCGAGGTCGCGTGGACGCAGACCCCGGACGCCCTCGAGGTCGCCGTGCCCGGTCCGACGACGCCGCACTCCGGTCCGGTGGTGAAGGTCCGCCTGCAGACGGAGGACGTGCCGGAACGCACCGACCACCTCCACGGCTGAGCCGCGTCGGCGCCGCCGTGGACGCGACCACCCCTCGGACTGGAGGCACGGTGCGGGCCCGCCCCGACCTCCCTCGCAGGCTCGGTCGGCGCGCCTCGCGCAACGCTCCGCGTTGCTGCACAGCGAGGCGCGCCATGCCGTCAGACTGGTGGCGTGAAACGCCGCGCACTGATCCTGGAGGCCGCCGCCCGCGAGTTCGAGCGTGTCGGCTACGCCGCCACGACCATCGCGGCGGTCGCCCGCGAGGCGGGCGTGTCCCAGGGTGCCCTGCACTTCCACTTCCCGTCGAAGGTGTCGCTCGCGCTCAGCGTGATCGACGAGCAGAACGTGCGCACGTTCGACGTCGTGAGCCACGTCGACAGTTCGCCCACGGAAGCGCTCGTCGCGGCGTCCCGGGGCATCGCGGGGATGCTGCTCACCGATCCCGTCGTCAGCGCCGGCATCCGTCTGTCCCTGGAGCGCGGCGAGTTCGGCGCGGCGACCGCCGCCTTCTACGAGCAGTGGATCGGCGGGATCAGCGACCTGTTCCGGCTCGCGATCGCCGCCGGGGAGCTCCGCACCGACCTCTCCGCCGAGCAGCTCGGCGCGACCGTCGTGCCGATGTTCACGGGTGTCCAGCTCGTGTCGGCCGTCCGGACCGGTCGGCACGACCTGTTCCCGGCCGTGGCCGCGATGTGGCGGATCGTCCTCGACGCCATCGCCGACCCGCGGCACCGCGACCGGTTGCTCGACGTCGTCGCCGAGGCGTTCAGCGAGCAGCCCGTCGGTCGCTAGGCTCGCGACGTGGGGGAGACGGCGGTGCTGCGCGCGGACGACCAGCGCGTCCCGGCACTCCTCGAGGCCGGGTGGCGGATCACCGCGCGCTCGTGGGCGGCGCAGCTCGACGCGGACCGTGCCGACCGCCGCGTGCTCCGCCAGCTCGTCGACCGGGTGGCGCCGGTCGTGGTGCAGGAGCTCCGCCCAGCCGACCTCCCCGCCGTCCTCGCGCTCGACGCCGCCACCGTCGACGACTACCCGGGGAGCGTGGCGACGCAGCACGAGGCGCTGACCGGGTCATCGGCCGCACTCTCCCAGACCCGGCGGGGGTTCGGCGCGTGGACGCTGTCGGGCGACCTCGTCGGCACCACGTACCTCGACGTCGACGGCGACACGGTCGAGACCGCGTTCACCGTCGTCGCTCGGGACCACCGCGGTCGGGGCATCGGCACCGCGCTCAAGGCGGCGTCGGTCCTCGCGCTGCTCGACGAACACGTCGTCCGCTTCCGGACCGGGGGCTCCGACGACAACCCGGCGATCATCGCTGCGGGCACCGCCGTCGGCTACGTGCGGGACGAGGAGTGGGTGACTCTCGAGCGGTGATGCTCGAGCGGTGACGATCGAGTCCGGGCCGCTCAGGCGTCGTTGAGCTCGCGGGAGCGGAACCACTTCAGGAGCCACGCCGAACTCGTCCGGTCGAACTCGGACGGGAAGTCCATGTCGCCGGTGAGGAACGGGCTGAACCCCTCCTGCTGCTCGACGTCCGCGTCCTCCAGCGAGCGGTAGGCCATCGCCCAGCCGTCGAAGCGGCGACGGTCGATGTCCTCGCGGACCAGCGACTTCACGTCTCCGTGCCGGGCATCGCGGGAGATCGCCGCGAACCGGTCGTCCACGCTCCACGCCGGGCCTTCGAGCAGCTGCATGAACCGGCCGTCCTTGGCGACGAGCAGCCCGGACACCCCGAGCGCCGTGTTGCGGATCCGCGCTTCGCGGAGCAGCTCCTGCATGTCAGCGTCGTCGAAGGGGACGTCAGCGCGGCTCATGTAGAGGATGGAGACGAGCACCGTCCCATCCTGGCGTCTCACCGCTCGACGCCCGAACGTTGTCCGGATCGCGCAGTCCGGGTGGCGGAGGCGATGCAGACGGTGACGACGAGCAGCGCCGCTGGCACGAGCATCGCCGCCTGCAGCCCGAGGTGCTCGCCGAGGAAGCCGAGGAGCGGCGGCCCCGCCAGGAACGCCACGTACCCGGCCGTCGCGACGACGGACACGCGCCGGTCGCCGTCCGTGGGGTGGTCGCCGGCGGCCGAGATCGCCAGCGGGAACCCGAGTGCGATCCCGAGGCCCCACACCGCGGCACCGATCGCGGTCACCACGGGTGACCCGGCCGTCACGACGAGCAGCACCCCGACGGTGCCGACGGCCGCACAGCCCCGGACGACCGGTGCTCGGCCGAAGCGTGCGACGAGCGGCGTCCCGGCGGAGCGACCGACGAACATCGCGAGCGCGAAGCCGGTGAACACGAGGGATCCGACGACCTCCGGCGCGTCGTGCCCCGAGGTCATGAGGAGCGGAAGCCAGTCGGACGCGGCGCCTTCCGCGAAGGCCATCGCGAGCGTGACCACCCCGATCAGGAGCACCTGCACGGTGAGCACGGACCGCAGCCGGGGCCGTGCCGACGGCTCGTCCTCGGCGGGCTCGCCGCGCGCCACCGGCCGGAGGTTCGTCGCGGCGAAGGCGGCCAGTCCGGCCATGGCCACGGTCGCGACGACGAGGTGCGCGGTGACCGGTGTCCGGAGCGCCGTCAGGCCGATCCCCGCCGCACCACCGACGACCGTGCCGAGGCTGAAGCAGGCGTGCAGCACCGGGACGACCGGCCGACCGAGCTGCCGCTCCACCGCGGCCGCCTCCACGTTCAGCCCGATCTCGGCGACGCCGGAGCCGAACCCGACGCAGAACAGCCCCGCCCAGACGCCCGCGGCCACGTGGGCCGGGGCGAGGAGTGCGACGAGCAGCATGCCGAGCACCGGCAGCGCACCGCCGACGAGGACGAGGGGCCGTGTGCCGGTGCGGCGGACGAGGGCGCCGGCACCGAGGATGCCGATCATCGACCCGAGCGACAGCCCGAGCAGGACGATGCCCATCGTCTCGATGCTCGCGCCGAGCTCCTCGCGGACGGCCGGCGTGCGAGTGATCCACGAGGCGATGCCGAACCCGGTCATCGTGGACGTGGCGAAGAGGGCTGCGCGGTGTCGGGCCCTCATCGCCCCATCAGACCGTGCCCGCGCGGCCGGGTCAAGCGCCGCGCCGCAGGACACCGAGTCGACGTGCCTCGTTGACCGCCGCCGTGCGCGACGACACCCCGAGCTTCGAGAACACGTGCACGAGGTGCGACTTCACGGTGGCGTCGGAGATGAACAGCCGCGCTGCGACGTCACCGTTGGACGCACCCTCGGCGACGAGCGCGAGGACCTCGATCTCCCGGGCCGACAGTGACACCTGCGGTGCCCGCATCCGTGCCATCAGCCGTCCGGCGATCGTGGGTGCGAGGGCGCTCTGTCCGGAGGCCGCTGCCCGGACGGCGGCGACGAGGTCCTCCGGTGGCGCGTCCTTCAGGAGGTAGCCGCTCGCTCCGGCCTCGACCGCGCCGAGGATGTCGCCGTCCGTGTCGTAGTTCGTGAGCACGAGCACGTACGGCGCGGCCTCGAGCGCCCGGATCCGGCGCGTGGCGTCGGCCCCGGTGGTGCGCTCGCCGAACTGCAGGTCCATCAACACGAGTTCGGGCGCGTGCTCCGTGGCGAGCTCGACCGCCCGGTCCGGGGTGGCGGCCTCGGCGACGACGGTGATGTCGTCCTCGCCGTCGAGCAGCGCCCGGAGCCCGGCGCGCACGACGGGGTGGTCGTCGGCGATCACGACGTGGATCACGGGACCTCCAGGGTGGCGACGACGGTCGTGCCGGCGCCCGGTGCGGAGTCGACGTCCAGGCGGCCGCCGAACTGGGCGACGCGGTCCGCCATCGCGCGCAGGCCGAACGAGTCGGACGAGCCCGCGCGGTGGTCGGCCGTGACCACGTCGAAGCCGCGACCGTCGTCCGTGACGGTGAGCCGTGCCTCCCGGCCGTCGACCGCGAGCACGAGCCGGACCGTCGCCGCCCCGGCGTGCTGCACCACGTTCGCGACCGCACCCTGCGCGATGCGGAGCAGCGCGGTCTGCACGTCCATCGGGAGGGTCACGTTCGCCGGGGCGTCCACCGTGACCGTCAGCCCGTCCGACGACCACTGCGTCTCGGCCAGTCGGCCGAGCGCCGCTGGCAGACCCGCCTCGAGCGCCGGCGGTGCGAGCTCGCGGATGAACCGGCGGGTGTCCGCGAGGCCGTCCGCGGCGGTCTGCCGAGCGAGTCGGATGTGCTCCGTACCCGGACGCTCGCCGTCGGCCCGTTCCGCGGCGTGCAGCAGCATCTGGATGCTCGACAGGCCCTGCGCCACGGTGTCGTGGATCTCCCGCGCGAGCCGTGCCCGTTCGGCGAGGACGCCCTGCTCGCGTTCGGTCGCGGCGAGGCGGTCGCGGGTGGCGAGCAGTTCGGCGACGAGCTGCTCGCGTTCCGACGCCTCGCGGGCGAGGGCACGGTACCCGAGCCCGATGAGGAGGGCGACGCCGGCACCGACGACCGGACCGACCACGCCGCCGACGGTGAAGCCGCCGTGGAGGCCGATCGCGACGATCGCGACGGCCGTGGCGACGAGGACGGCGACCGGCCCCACGATGCGGGGGAGGACGTGCAGGTACAGGAAGAACAGCGGGAAGACGAGGTAGGCGGCCTCCGGCACGAGGACGAGGAGCGCCGCCCAGAACACCGTCAGGGCGAGCAGCCACAGCGCTCCGGCACGCGACCGTCGCCCCTCGGCGACCCGGGCGACCCGAGCGCCGAGCAGGTAGACCGCGCCGAACGCCGCCGCGAGCACGAGCGACGGCAGCGCCCACGGCCCCCCGACGACCGCGATCCGCACGACGACGAGCGCGAGCAGCGCGGCGGACAGCACGTGCAGGCCGGTGCGGAGACCGACGAAGACCGGGGTGAGCGTGCTGTGGGCCATGTCCCCGTCAGCGTACGGTCGTCGCCGCGCACGGGGATCAACCGAAAGTCGGAGCGCAGGACCCTCTCGACCGCCGATGCCGGTCGCCGCCCTGGTCGCGAGGCTGGACAGCGTGGTCGTGGAGGGTCCGTGGCCGCAGGAAGGACCACCGTGTTCGTCGCCTGGCGCGATCTCCGGTTCGCCCGTGGACGCTTCGTGCTCATCGGCTCCGTCGTGGCACTCATCACGCTGCTCGTCGGGTTCCTCGCCGGACTGACCGGCGGCCTCGCGGCGCAGAACGTCTCCGCCGTGCTCGCCCTGCCGGGCGACCGGATCGTCCTCCAGCAACCGTCCGACGGGCAGCCGTCGTTCGCGGACTCGCGGATCGGCCGGGAGGCACTGGCCGGCTGGCGAGCGTCGGCCGGGGTCGACGAGGTGGTGCCGGTGGGCATCGTCCAGGGTCGTGCCGTGCGCGCCGCGGTCGACGGGACGGACGCATCCGCCGCCGGCGCCGCAGGGTCCGCCGTCGGCGCGACTGCGGACGGCGCCGCCGTCGGCGTCGCGCTCTTCGGCCTGCCGGCGTCCGCGGACCGTGGCGGTGTCGCAGCGCTCGCACCCCGCTCGGTCGACGAGGTCGGCCTCTCCGCCGGGGCCGCGCACGACCTCGGTGTCCGTGCCGGCGACCGCGTCACGATCGCCGGGACGACGTTCCGGGTCGCGACGGTCGGCGGCGACGCCTGGTACAGCCACACGCCGGTCGTCGCGATGACCCCCGGAGCGTGGTCCACGGCCGACCAGCGCCTCGGCGGGGACGGCGACCCGACCGTGCTCGCCGTCAGCGGTGACCCCGACTGGGCGACCGTCGCGGAGCGCACCCACACCTCGGCCGCGACACCGCTGGCCTCGCTGACCGCGCTCGAGACGTTCAAGTCCGAGGTCGGGTCCCTCGGACTCATGATCGCGATGCTGTTCGGGGTCTCCGCACTCGTCGTGGGCGCGTTCTTCACGGTGTGGACGATGCAGCGCTCCGGCGACGTCGCCGTGCTCAAGGCCCTCGGCGCGAGCACGCCGTCGCTCGTCCGCGATGCCCTCGGGCAGGCGCTCGTGGTGCTCGTCGTCGGCATCGGGGTCGGTACCGCTGCCGTCGTCGGGCTCGGGACGCTCGCCGGGGGGACCCTGCCCTTCCTCCTCAGCCCACTCACCACGCTCGTCCCCGGGGTGGTGATGGCCCTCCTCGGTCTCGCGGGCGCGGCCGTCGCCCTCCGGACCGTCACCGCAGCCGACCCCCTCACCGCACTGGGGAGCAACCGATGATTACCCTCGACGACGTCACCCTGACCTTCCCCGACGGCGACCGCCGCGTCACCGCCGTCGACCACGTGTCGCTCACCGCGGCGCCGGGCGTGGTCACCGGCATCACCGGGCCCTCCGGCTCCGGGAAGTCCTCGCTCCTCGCGGTCGCCGCGACGCTCATCCGGCCGGACTCCGGCAGGGTGCTGATCGGCGGGCCGGACGGTGCGCCGGTCGACGCCGCCCGTCTGTCCCGCCGCGAGGCCGCCGCGCTCCGACGGGAGCGGATCGGCATCGTGTTCCAGCAGTCGAACCTCCTGCCGTCGCTGACCGCAGAAGAGCAGCTGTTCGTGATGGGACACCTCGGCGGGGCGCGTGACGGGGGTCGAGCCGACCGAGCCGGTCGCGGCGGTGGTCGTCACCGGGTCGACCGTGCCCGCGTCGCGGAACTGCTCGACGCCGTCGGGCTGTCACAGCACGCGGACAAGCGCCCCGCGCAGCTGTCCGGCGGGCAACGGCAGCGCGTCGCGATCGCCCGAGCGCTCGTGCACGACCCCGACGTCCTGCTCGTGGACGAACCGACGAGTGCCCTCGACCAGGAGCGTGGTGGCGCGGTGATGGACCTCCTCGCCCGGCTCACGCACGAGCGCGGAACGGCGACGCTCCTCGTCACGCACGACCTCGTGCACCGCGGCGCGCTCGACCGGCTGGTGACGGTCGTCGACGGGCGGCTCGTCCCGGAGGCCGCCGGCGCCGCACTGCACGCGGCCTAGGATCGGGGCATGGCGACCGTCCTCCTCGTCCGGCACGGACGCACCACCGCGAACGCGACCGGCCTGCTCGCCGGACGCACGGCCGGGGTCCGGCTCGACGAGGTCGGACGGCGCCAGGCCCAGCGCACCGCGGAGCGCATCGCCGCGGTCCCGATCGCCGCCCTCGTCACGAGCCCCCTCGAGCGCTGCCGTCAGACGGCCCGCGCGATCGCCGACGCCCAGCGCGACACGCACGGCCACGTGCCCGAGACCACCGTCGAACGAGCGATCACCGAGGCCGACTACGGCGAGTGGCAGGGCCGGAAACTCACCGACCTCGCGAAGGAACCCCTGTGGCGCACCGTCCAGTCGAACCCGAGCGCGGTCGTGTTCCCCGGCGGGGAGTCCATGCCGACGATGCAGTCCCGCGCGGTCACGGCCGTCCGGCGCCTCGACGCCGAGGTCGAGCGGCAGCACGGGCCCGGCGCGGTCTGGGTCGCGGTGAGCCACGGTGACATCGTGAAGTCCGTGCTCGCCGACGCCTTCGGCATGCACCTCGACCTCTTCCAGCGGATCGCGGTCGGGCCCGCCTCGGTGTCGATCGTCCGCTACGGGGAGCACCGGCCCGAGGTCGTCGCGACGAACACCGAGTCGGGTGACCTGGCGTGGCTCGCGGCGGCCCCCGCCCCGAGCGGCGACGCGGCCGTCGGCGGGGGAGCGGGACCCGGTTCCGCGGCCGATGCGTCGGACCGGGATCCGGGGACCGCCGCTCCCTGAACGAGCGGAGCACGACGCTCCTACAATCCAGGTATGCCCACCATCGTCCACGGCTTCGACTGGCCGGACCGCATCGTCGTCGGCACGATCGGACGCCCCGGTGAGCGTGCGTTCTACCTGCAGGCGCGGGACGGCAAGCGCGTCACGAGCGTCGCCCTCGAGAAGGAGCAGTCGGCGGTCCTCGCCGAGAAGGTCGACGAGCTCCTGGACGAGGTCGCGACGGTCGACGACAACCGCTTCAGCGTCCCGGACACCGCGCCGGAGGAGCTCTTCGACGGGGACCCGCTCGACCAGCCCGTCGAGCCGGAGTTCCGCGCTGGTGCCCTGAGCCTCGGTTTCGACCCCGCCACGGCACAGGTCGTCATCGAGGCCTACCCGATCGACGACGAGGTCGAGATCGTCGCCGAGGAGACCGGCGAGGACGGCGAGGTCGAGGCGGTGGTCGAGATCCCCGAGCCCGCGGAGCTGTTCCAGGTGAAGATCCCGGTCGGCACCGCCCGCGCCTTCGTCGAGCGCACCCGCGAGGTCGTCGCCGCCGGACGCCCACCCGGGGTGGCATGAGCGAGGTCACGATCCGCGCCCGGATCCGCGAGGCGTCCAACGCGACCTTCCTCGCCGACCTCGACGGCGAGGCCGTCGTCTACAAGCCGATCGAGGGCGAGCGCCCCCTGTGGGACTTTCCGGACGGCACGCTCGCCGGCCGTGAGGTCGCGGCGTACCTCGTCTCGGAGGCGTTCGGCTGGGGCGTCGTCCCGCCGACCTGGCTCGGCGACGGGCCGTTCGGCCCCGGCATGCTCCAGCGCTGGCAGGACGTCGACCCGGAGCAGGACGCGGTCGACATCGTCGCGCCGGACGTCGCCGAGGCGCCGGGGTCCCCGTGGCTGCCCGTCCTCGAGGCGATCGACGAGCACGAGCAGCCCGTGACGCTCGTGCACGAGGACTCCGAGCAGCTCCGACGCATGGCGGTGTTCGACGTCGTCGTGAACAACGCCGACCGCAAGGGCGGGCACGTGCTCGCGATGCCGGACGGCCACCGGTACGGCGTCGACCACGGCCTGACCTTCCACGTCGAGCACAAGCTCCGCACGGTGCTGTGGGGCTGGATCGGCGAACCCCTGACCCCCGACGAACTCGAGGGCATCGACCGGGTCTCCGGCGCGCTCAGCGGCGACCTCGGTCGTGCGCTGCGGGAACACCTCACGGGGCAGGAGGTCGACACGATCGCGGCGCGGTGCGCTGCGCTCCGCGCCGTCGGGATCTTCCCGCCGCCGCCCGGCCACGGCTCGGCCGTGCCCTGGCCGCTGTTCTGAGCCGATCCCGCCCGACCGTGCCGGCCCGGCTCGATCGTGCTGTCGCGCTCCGACGCGGCGTGAGCGGGTGACGGCCTGGAGGCCCGTGGCGGCGCCGACACGGGCCTCCAGGCCGTCACGGGATCGGCTCAGAACGACCAGTCGTTGCGGCCGTACCCGCCGAAGAGGCCGCCGCCGAGGGCGCTGCCGCCGTACGCGCCACCGCCGCGTCGCGAACCCAGGTAGGAGCCGACCACGGCGACCCCGAGGTCGTCGTTCTCCGGCGCCACGACCGTGCCGTCCACCCGTTTCGCCATCGCGTCGATGAACCGGGCGAGCCCCGGGTCGTCGCCGAGCCGGAAGAAGGTGGTCTGGGCGCCGAGCCGTCCGGCGTTCTCGAGCTCGCGGACGGAGAGCGCGATCGTGATCGGGTCGGGCGGGTAGTTGAACCAGACCTGCCCGTTCGGCTCCAGGTGCGACGTGGGCTCGCCGTCGGTGACGATCAGCAGCACCGGCTGTGCGGTCGGGTGCTTCCGGAAGTGCCGGTTCGCGAGGAGCAGCGCGTGGTGCAGGTTCGTGCCCTTGTCCCACATCGCGTCGAGTCCGACGAGCTGTTCGATGTCCATCACCTCGGCCTCGCGGCCGAACGCGATCAGCTGCAGGTCGTCGCCGCGGAACCGGGTGGACACGAGGGTGTGCAGGGCGAGGGCGGTGCGCTTCATCGGGACCCAGCGGTCCTCCATCGCCATCGAGAAGGAGGTGTCGACGAGCAGCGCCACGCAGGCCTGCGTCCGGGCCTCGGTCTCCTGCACCTCGACGTCGTCGATCTCCAGCCGCACGCCGGGACCGGAGCGTCCGGCCGCCGCGGTGCGCACGAGGGCGTTCGTGATCGAGCGCGTGACGTCCCACGGCTCGGTGTCGCCGTACTCCCACGGACGCGTCGCGCCGGACGGCTCGCCCGAGGCGCCGGATCGTCGGAGGTCGCGCGCGCCCTGACGGCCGGACATCCGCTCGGCGACGTCCTTGAGGAGGCTCTTCCCGAGCTGCCGCATCGCCTTCGGGGTGAGTTGCAGCTGCCCGTCCGGACCGCGTCGGACGGTGCCCGAGTTGCGGAGCGCCTTCTCGAGCTGCTGCAGCGTCCGGGCGTCGACGGCCGCCTCGTCGCCGAGCTGCCGCGAGAGCGCGTCGAGGTCGAGGTCGTCGAGGTCCGAGCCGGGCCCGCTCTGCGCGAGCTGCTCGGCGAGTGCGTCGAGATCGGCGATGTCCTGGAAGACCCCGGTGCCGTCGCCGAGCCCGAGCCCCTGGTCGCCGTCCATCCGCTCGGACCCGCCCCAGTCCTCACCGGGGCGGAGAGCGCGGAGGTTGCCGTCGAGCTGGCTCAGCTGCCCCATGAGGTCGGGGGAGCCGAACGCCTGCTGGGCCAGTGCGTCGAGCTCGTCCCGCTGCTCCTGGGTCATCGAGTTGCGCATCCGCTGGGCGGCCGCGGCACGGGCGGCGAGGTCGTCGAGGAGCTCGTCGACGTCCTTCGGGTTCGACGGGAAGTGCTGTCCGTGCTTCGCCATGAAGTCGTCGAACTGCTCCTGCGTGTCCGTCCCGGCGCGGTGCGACTCGAGCAGTTCGTTGAGGTCGCGCATCATCTCCGAGACGGCGGCGCGGTCCTCGTCGGTGGCGTTCTCGAGCGCCTGCTTCATCCCCGCGAAACGCTGGTCGAGGACCTCGCGGCCGAGGAGGTCCTTGATCTCCTCGTACTTCCGGCGGGCGGTCGGGCTCGTCCAGTCGTAGCCGCCGAGCTCCTGCACGGCTGCGGCGGGCGACGGCGGGAGACTGTCGAGCTGCATCTCGGCGAGGGCGCGGTCGCCGTCGTCGATGTCGACGTTGCGTGCCAGTTCGCCGCGTTCGGCGAGCACGGCCTCGTCGAGGAGCTGCTTCACCTGCTGCAGCGTGCCGTCGAGGTTGTTCCGGCTCGTGAGGTCACGGCGCCGTTCGGCCACGCGACGCATGAGGTCGTCGAGGCCCCGCTGTGTCCGACCGCCGCGGCGCAGGAATTCCCGCAGCGCACGCTCGGGCGAGGTGCCGCCCATGACGTCCTCGCCGATGGCGTCGAGCGCCTCGGAAAGGTCGACCGGTGGGGCGAGCGGGTCCGGGCCGCCCTCGTACCTCCCGTAGCGGGCGTCCCGGGTGAGGCGTCGGTTCTGGCGGCTAGCCATAGACGGCCTCGCCCCCTCCCGACTCCTTGCTGATCTTCCGGGCGAGGAACAACCCCTCGAGCGCGAGTTCGATCGCCCCGGCCCGTTCACCGTCGTCGTTCGCCCCGAGCCGCTCGCACACCTGGTCGTACACGTCGGACTCCCCGATGGACGGCAGCCCCTCGAGGAAGTCGCGCGCGCTGACCTGCTCGCCGGTCGTGACCATCGTGCCGCCGTCGAGGGCCTCGACCAGGACGCCGAAGTCGATGCCGCGGAAGCGCTCGCGGACGGTCTCGGCCGTGGCGGTGCGGAGCAGGTGTTCGAGGACCTCGTCGGCGCGGTCTTCTTCACCGTTCTCGAACTCGATCTTGCCGCCGAGGACGTCGACGGCGGTCTCGAGGTCGATCGGGCGGGCGACCGGGTGCTCCTCGCCCTGGCGCGCCGCTCGGTGCACGGCAGCCGCGGAGACCGTCTCGGCGCCGGCGATCGCGAAGCGGGCGCTGACTCCGCTGCGCTGGTCGACCGCGCTCGACTGCCGGAGTGCCCGGGTGAACCGCGCGAGGATCTCGATGAGCGCGTCGGGCACGTCGGCCGTGATCGCGGCCTCCTGCTTGATGACGGCGATCTCGTCCGCGAGCTCGATCGGGTAGTGCGTGCGGATCTCGGCGCCGAACCGGTCCTTCAGCGGGGTGATGATCCGGCCGCGGTTCGTGTAGTCCTCGGGGTTGGCGCTCGCCACGACGAGCACGTCGAGCGGCAGCCGCAGGACGTAGCCGCGGATCTGGACGTCCCGCTCCTCCATCACGTTGAGCATCGCGACCTGGATGCGCTCGGCGAGGTCGGGCAGCTCGTTGATCGCGACGATGCCCCGGTGTCCGCGCGGGACCAGGCCGAAGTGGATCGTCTCGGGGTCACCGAGGCTGCGGCCCTCCGCGACCTTCATCGGGTCGACGTCGCCGATGAGGTCCGCGACGCTCGTGTCGGGCGTCGCGAGCTTCTCGACGTAGCGGTCGTCACGGTGCCGCCACTCGATCGGCATCGCGTCGCCGAGGTCGGCCGCCCGCGAGGTGCTGGCGGTCGTGATCGGCTCGAACGGGTGCTCACCGAGCTCGGAGCCGGCGATCACCGGCGTCCACTCGTCGAGCAGCCCCTGCAGGGTGCGGAGCAGTCGGGTCTTGCCCTGACCGCGTTCGCCGAGCAGGACGACGTCGTGCCCGGCGATCAGGGCGCGTTCGAGCTGCGGGATCACGGTGGTCTCGAAGCCGTGCAGGCCGGGCCACGGGTCGCGGCCCTCGCGGAGGGCCTGGAGGAGGTTGTCGCGGATCTCGGCGCGGACCGACTTCTGGACGTGACCAGAAGCGCGGAGCTCGCCGACCGTACGGATGTCAGGTCGGGTCACGTCGCCGACGTTACGCCGCGTCTCCGACACGCACCACCGGCGGTCTCGGGGCGACCAGCAAGCGGTCGGGCCCACGCCGCCGGTTCCGGGGCGACGCGCCAGCGGCGGTCCGGCCGTGCCGGTGGGGAGAGGCGCGTGGCGGGCCCGCCCCGTCCTCCCTCGCAGGCTCGGTCGGCGCGCCCCGCGCAACGCTCCGCGTTGCCGCTGAGCGGGGCGCGCCAGTCCGCTTGTGGGTTGTCATTGCACTTGCGATGATTGTGGCTTCGGCGCCGGAGCCGGGTTCGAGTAGGGGGATCCGGCTCCGCGCCGGACCCTGGTGACGCGACGCCGTGGACCTGCGAACCACCTGCGCGTTCCCGGCGTACGTTCTCCATCCGTGAGCAGCACAGTCAAGAGTCTTGTACCGGCCCGGATGGACCGGCTGCCGTGGACGCGGTTCCACTGGAGCGTCGTCGTGGGCCTCGGGGTCTCGTGGATCCTGGACGGTCTCGAGATCCAGATCGTCTCGAACGCCGGGTTCCAGCAGGACCTCGACCTCTCCACGCAGCAGGTGACCTCCCTCGGCACGATCTACCTGGTCGGACAGGTCGTCGGCGCGCTCGTCTTCGGGCGCATGTCCGACCGACTCGGTCGGCGCAAGCTGTTCATCCTGACGCTCGCGATCTACCTGATCGGGTCGGGCATCGCCGGCCTCGCGCAGGACTTCTGGTTCCTCGCTGCGTTCCGGTTCGTCGCGGGCCTCGGCATCGGCGGTGAGTACGCGGCGATCAACTCGGCGATCGACGAGCTCATCCCGTCGAAGTACCGCGGGCACGTCGACATCGCGATCAACGGGACGTACTGGGGCGGTGCGGCGCTCGGTGCGTTCGCGAACATCTACCTGCTCGACACGTCGTACTTCGCCGAGAACATCGGGTGGCGCATCGGGTTCTTCCTCGGGCCGGTGCTCGGCATCGCGATCATCTTCCTGCGACGGCACATCCCGGAGAGTCCGCGCTGGCTGATGACGCACGGCAAGGAGGAGGAAGCCGAGGCGACGGTCGCGTCGATCGAGCGGTCGGTCGAGGAGTCGACGGGCGAACGACTGCCCGAGGTCGACCAGTCGAAGGCGATGACGGTCACACCACTCGACCGCGTGGGGTTCCTGACCATCGTCAAGGTGCTCTTCAAGCAGTACCCCACCCGCACGCTGGTCGGCGCGACGATGATGATCACGCAGGCGTTCCTCTACAACGCGATCTTCTTCACCTACGCGCTCGTGCTGACGAACTTCTTCGGGCTGAAGACCGCGCAGACGTCGGTGTACTTCTTCCCGTTCGCGATCGGCAACCTGCTCGGCCCGATCATCCTCGGGCGGTTCTTCGACACCTGGGGTCGCCGGCAGATGATCTTCCTGACGTACCTCGTGTCCGGGCTCGTGCTCGCGACGTCGGCGTTCCTGTTCCGTGCCGACGCGATCAGTGCCACGGTGCAGGTCGTGTTCTGGTGCGTCTCGTTCTTCTTCGCCTCGGCCGGTGCGTCCAGCGCCTACCTCACGGTGTCCGAGATCTTCCCGCTCGAGCTGCGGTCGCAGGCGATCTCGTACTTCTTCGCGCTCGCGCAGATCTTCGGTGCGATCGCCCCCGCCATCTACGGTGCGTTCATCGGCGACGGCTCCTCCCGCGAACCGCTCTTCTGGGGCTACCTGCTCGGCTCGGCGGTGATGATCGTCGGCGGGGTGATCGCGCTGATCTTCGGCGTGGACTCGGCCCGGAAGGGACTCGAGGACATCACACAGCCGCTGTCGGTCCTCACCGGGGAGGAGGAGCCCGCGAAGCGCTAGTGGAATTCTGGATACAGAGTGTTCTGCGTGCGGGCCGCGTCCGTGTCACGCTCCTCGGCATGGCACTCCTCCACAACACGATCGACGCGATGACGATCCACGAGGGCCGCCGTCCCCGACCGGGCGGTGGCCGTCGTGCGTGAGCCTGGCGGTGTGGAACGCAGACCAGACCGTCGACGCACCCGGAAGCCGGACGACCTCACCGTGCGCCGCAGTCTGCTCCGGGACGCGGCCTTCACGATCCTGCTCGAGAACGTCCTGCTGGGCGTGTACCGGCGGGGCGAACGGCTGCGGCTCGAGCAGATCGCGGAGGACCTGCAGGTGTCGCGCACACCCGTGCGCGAGGCCCTCGCGCCGCTGGAAGCGCTGCGGCTGGTGTCGGTGCAGCGGTACGTGGGTGTCGTCATCGCGGACTGGACCGTCGGGCAGATGTGCGAACGACTGCGGATCGCACGGTCAATGCTCGTCGATCCCCTCGGCGGCAGCGCTGGCGTCGCCGACCGGTTCGACCGCCGACTCATCGCGGAGTGCCGGACCGAGGCCGGGTGCTTCGTCGAGCTCGGGGCGTGGGTGCTCCGGCGATCGGGGGCTTCCGTGAGCGCGGACTGGTTGGAGTCGCAGTTCGCGGTGCTCGACCTCTTCTTCACGGACGACGTCTGCCTGGCGAACGGCATCGACGCCGCGGTGGACCGCCGGTACCGGGTGGAGCTCCTCGACCGGGCGCGGTCGGCGGCGGAGCGTGATGCCGTCACGGCGTGCACGGAGGCGCTGGTCGAGCTCGCGGACGCGCTGATCGGGATGCCCGAGCGGTTCGGGGTGGCGCTGTCGGCGTGAACCTGCTGCTGGCCGAGGACCGCGGGCGACCTGAACGGGGACGCGGCGCTGGGCCGCGCCCCCGTCGAGTCGCTCCCTCCGGCGGACGCATCGCTATCGGGCGCGCGGATCCAGAAGCCGGGGGAGCGACGTCGGGTGCTGTGTCGCGACTACGGAGCAGGACTCCGGAACGTGATCGCCGCGTCTCGATGATGCTATGCACCGGGGTACGCCCGGACAACCCCCGCGTGTCCCCACTTCGGGGGACCGACTGTCGTTCACGGCGCGCGCGGCCGTCGTGGTCCGGGTCGAGAGCAGGCTCGTCCTCCTGTATGGTGGGGGCAGCGCTCGTGAGGGCGCTTGGAGACGTCGCATAGTCAGGCCGAGTGCACCACCCTGCTAAGGTGGAGTCCCCTTTGAGGGGACCGAGGGTTCAAATCCCTCCGTCTCCGCACTCGATGCGAGCCCCGGTCCGTCGGACCGGGGCTCTCGTCGTTCCCGGGGTTGCCGCAGTGCGTTGCCGCCGCCGTGCGCTGCCGCCGCCGTGCCTCGTCGCTTTGCATCGTCGCTTTGCATCGCGAAAGCGACGTCGAACCACCGCCGCACGGTCGGTTCGATGTCGCTTTCGCGGTTCGACGCCGGGCGCCTGACCCTCGCCGCCCACCGCGTCGCTACGCGGTCGCGACCGAGCCGGTCCCGCTCGCCGCGGCCGTTGCGCGCCGGTGCCGTCGACCCGCCGTGGTCGCGACGACGGTGAGCGCGACCGACACCACCGTGATGGCCGCGCCGGCCCAGATCGGCGACGTGTAGCCCAACCCAGCAGCGATCGTCAGGCCGCCGATCCATGCCCCGAGTGCGTTCCCGAGGTTGAACGCCGCGATGTTCGCGCCGCTCGCCAGGGTCGGCGCGTGGTCCGCGTGGTGCATCACCCGCGTCTGCAGCGCCGGCACCGTGGCGAACCCGAACGCCCCCATGAGCACGAGGGCGACCACGGTCAGCGCCGGCGAGGTCGCGACGAGGGCGAACAGCGCGAGCACGACCGTCAGTGCGGACAGGACGACGAGGAGCGTGCCGTCGATCGACCGTGCGGCGAGCTTGCCGCCGACGAAGTTCCCGATGAACAGCCCGACGCCGAACACCACGAGCAGCCAGGGGACGGTGGAGGACGCGAAGCCGCTGACCGAGGTGAGCGTGTACGCGATGTAGGTGAACGCGCCGAACATCCCGCCGTACCCGAGGACCGTGATCCCGAGCGACAGCCAGACCTGGCCGGAGCGGAAGGCGCCCAGCTCCCGGACGAGCGACGGCTGCTCGGTCTGCCGGACGGCCGGCACGAGGACGAGGACCCCGACGAGCGCGACGACCCCGATGCCGGCGATCGCCCAGAACGTGGCTCGCCAGCCGAGTGCCTGCCCGAGGAAGGTCCCGAACGGCACGCCGAGGACGTTCGACGCGGTGAGGCCGGTGAACATGAGGGCGACCGCGGACGCGCGGCGCTCCCGGGCGACCATGTTCGACGCGACGACGGAGCCGATGCCGAAGAACGCGCCGTGGCAGAGCGCAGCGACCACCCGACCGACCATCATCACGCCGTACGTCGGCGCGGCCGCGGACAGCGTGTTCCCGATGACGAAGAGCACGAGCAACCCGAGGAGCACCTGCTTGCGGGGGAGTCGCGTGGTGGCGGCGGTGAGGCCGAGCGCCCCGATGATCACGGCGAGGGCGTACCCGGTGACGAGCCATCCGGCGGTGGTCTCGGTCACGCCGTAGTCGGCGGCGACCTCGGGCAGCAGTCCGGTGATGACGAACTCGGTGAGTCCGATCCCGAACCCGCCGAGGGCGAGGGCGATGAGTCCCGCGGGCATGGTGGTCCTTCCGTTGTGCAGCAAGCGTGTCCCGCGTACGCTGGTTGTTGCAGACGCGGGGTATCGATAGTTGTACACGCTGGGTATCCGCGCAAGCAAACATGTGTGCCCGGAGGTCCTGATGAGTGTCGACGACACGTCCACCGCTGTCCGCGCGCACGGCTGGCGGACCCTCGCCGCCCTGCACGGCCTCATCGAGACGCGACTCGAGCAAGCACTCCGGGCCGTCGACCTGTCCGTCGTCGAGTACACGGTGCTCGATGCTCTCCGGCGACAGGACGGCTTCCACATGCGGATGCAGCAGCTCGCCCGCGCGGCCGCCCTGAGCCCGAGTGCCACGACGCGGCTCGTCAACCGGCTCGAGGACCGGGCGCTGCTCACCCGCGTGCTCTGCGCCGACGACCGTCGTGGCCTCTACACGGAGCTCACCCACGCCGGCCAGGTGCTCCTGGACGCGGCGACGCCCCTCCACGCCGCGGCGCTCGAGGAGGCGCTCGCCGAAGCGCGCGAGGTCCCGGAACTCGAGGAACTCGCGGCGTCGGTCGATCGCCTCGAGGGCGTGCACGCCTGACGATCGCAGGTGGGAGACCCGGCCGGGAGGCACGGGTCGACCCCGCCCCGCGGGCTACGGTGATCGCATGGTGCGTCGAGGAATCACCGTGGCCGCGGTCCTGCTGGCCGGCATCCTGCTCGCGGGCTGTTCGCCCGATCCGAGCGTCGCCGCCGGTCGGCTCGCCGTCGAGGGCTACGTCGAACCCGGGTCGGGGGCGGCGGGCCGCGTGACGGCCGCTGCGGACCGGGCGAGCACGATCGGGATCGACGGTGTGACCCTGGCGGACGACGGCGCGACGCTGCTGGACCCGCCCGACGGCACCGCTGCGCTCGCGCGGACGGCCACCCGGGCGGGTTCGTCGCCCGAGCTCCTGGTGAGCAACTTCTCGTCCGACCTCGGCGACTTCTCCCCGCAGATCGGCACCGCCCTGCTGTCGCACGCAGCGCACCGCTCAGCCGTCGCCGACGAGCTCGCCCGGCGTGCGCACGACCTCGGCATGCGGGGCGTGCAGATCGACCTCGAGTCACTCCGTGCGCGCGACCGGGCGGGCCTCGTCGCGTTCGCGGGCGAGCTGTCCGACGCCGTGCACGACCGCCTCGGCCGGAGCGCACGGGTCTCGATCGCGGTCATGGCCTCGACGGACGCCGACGGCTACCGCGACACCGGCTACGACCTCCGGCGGCTCGCCCGGCACGTCGACCGGGTCGTGCTCATGACCTACGACCAGCACGGGCCGTGGAGCGGCCCCGGCACGATCGGGTCGCTGCCCTGGACGGAGCGGGTCGTCCGCGCAGCCGAGGCCGAGGGCGTCCCGCGGAGCCGGATCGACCTCGGGATCGCTGGCTACGGCTACGTGTGGGGCGGTGAGCACGACGGCGAGCAGGTGACGCCTGCCCGGGCTGCGGAGCTCGCCGGGAAGGCCGCGACCTGGTCGGCCCGCGACGGCGAGTGGTCCGCGGCGCTGCGTGACGGCGTCCGCGTGCACTGGTCGGACGCACGGTCCTACCGCGCCCGCGTGGCCCTCGCGACGACGCTCCACCTGCACGGCGTCGCGCTCTGGTCGTTGAACCTGGAGGCGCTGCCGCGCACCTGACCCGGCGCGAGTGGCCGTCGCACAACCGAAGACCGACGACACCACGCGCAACCGTGGTGCCGGATGACTTCGGTTGTGCGAACGCGGCGAGCGCCGGCGCGGCGCGACGAGCGCCGGCGCGGCGCGACGAGCGCGGCGCGGCGGCGGGCCCCAGCGTCGCCGCGGGGACGTCAGCGGCGCGGCGGCCCCGTCGTCGCGCGGACGACGAGCGTCGGGTCGACGAGGGTCCGTGTCGGCGGAGGGGCAGCGGTGGCGACCACGCCGCCGGCGATCCGCTCGACGAGGCGCGTGGCGGCGAGCCGACCGACCTCCTCGTTGTGCGGGTCCACCGTCGTCAGGCGCAACAGCGGTGACGACGCGAGCGGTGTCTCGTCGTTCCCGATGACCGAGACGTCCTCCGGCACCCGGAGTCCGGCCTCGCGGACGGCGGCGATCGCGCCCATCGCCATGACGTCGTTCGCGGCGAACACCGCGGTGACCTCCGGGTGCTCCGCGAGCGCCCGCCGCGTGCCCTCGTAGCCGGTGGCCTCCGAGGTCGGCCCGGAGCCGTGCACGAGCGGTTCGACGCCGGAGGCGATCATCTCGGCGACGGCGGCCGAACGACGGACCGCTGCCGGGCCTCCCGAGCCGGTCACGTGCACGACGTGCCGGTGACCCGCACCGACCAGGTGCGCCACCGCCAGTCGCCCGCCGGCGGACTCGTCCGACGCGACGACGTCGAGGTCCCCGGGGACGTCACCGCGCGCGCCGGCGACGACGACCGGGGTGCCGGACGGTGCGACCAGGTCGGGGAAGCCCTCGGCGGCGAGCACGACCCCGTCGACACGGAGCGAGAGGAGGTCGTCGATGGGGGAGGACCCGAGGTGCGCGTTCGCGCGGACGTCCGCGAGGGTGAGCCGGAGCCCGTGCGGTGCGAGGGCGTCCCGGATGCCGTCGAGGAGCGGCACGAACCACGGGTTCCGGAAGTCGTCGACCACGACGCCGATCGTGCGGGTCCGGGTGCCGGCGAGGATCGCCGCCGCGCGGTTCGGCCGGTACCCGAGTTCGGCGGCGGCGGCGAGCACCGCGTCCCGACGTCGTGGGGAGACGCCGGCGTCCGCCCGCATCACCATGCTCACGAGCGACTTCGACACCCCGGCGCGCGCGGCGACGTCGATGATCGTCGGGGCGCGGTCCGGCACGGGCACTCCTTGACAGGACATGGGTTCGGGGAGGTACAGTCTAGCCGCACGGTCTGGAACGTTCCAGAATCGGCCACGATCTCGAGGGAGAGACCATGAGCGACAGCATCGGCGTCGCCGTCATCGGCGCGGGCATGGCGGGCAAGGCCCACATGGCCGCGTGGCGGAACGCCCCGTCCCTGTTCGGCCGGAGCCTGCCGCCCGTCCGGCTCGTCACGGTCGGTGACGTCTACGAGCCGCTCGCCGACGAAGCGGCGCGGCGGTTCGGCTACGCGCGGCACGACACCGACTGGCGGGCGGTCGCGGAGGCGGACGACGTCGACGTGGTGAGCGTCGTCGTCGCGAACCACCTGCACCGCGAGATCGTCGAGGGGCTGCTCGCGGCGGGCAAGCACGTGCTGTGCGAGAAGCCGCTGTCGGACACGCTCGACGACGCGCGCGCCATGGCGGACGCGGCTCGTGCCGCCGAGGCGGACGGCGTTCTCGGCCGTGTGGGCTTCACCTACCGGCGTGCCCCGGGGCTCGCCGCGATCCGGCAGCTCGTCGAGGACGGCACACTCGGCCGGGTCCTGCACGTCTCCGGGCGGTACTGGACCGACTACGGCGTTTCGCCCGAGGTGCCGTTCTCGTGGCGGTTCGCCGGCGCTCCCGGGACCGGCGCACTCGCCGACGTCGGATCGCACCTGACGTACGTCGCCGAGTTCCTCACCGGTGACGTCCGGAGCGTCAACGGAGGCATGTTCACGACCGCGATCACGAAGCGTCCGATCGCAGCCGGGTTCGCGCTCCGCGGCCAGGCGGTCCCGCTGACCGGCGAGTACGCCGACGTCGAGAACGACGACTACGCCACGTTCGGCGCGCGGCTCGGGGACGGCGCCGCGGTCGGCTCGTTCGAGGTCTCGCGGGTCGCCGCCGGGCACCCGAACGGCCTCGTCGTCGAGGTCTTCTGCGAGCAGGGTGCTGCGCGGTGGGACCAGGAGCGCCCGAGCGAGATCGGCCTCGCCCTGCGCTCCGACGGCGCACGGCTGGGCGGGTTCCGGCAGGTCGTGCTCGGCCCGGACCACCCGTACGTCGCCGGCGGCATGGCGATGGACGCGCCGGGCGTCGGCTGGGGCCAGAACCAGATGTTCGAGTACCAGGCCCGTGCCTTCCTCGACGAGGTCGTCGGCAACACCGCCGACCCGCTGCCGGCCAACGCCACGTTCGACGACGGCGTCCACAACATGGAGGTCCTCGACGCGGTGGCACGGTCCGCCGCGGCCGGCGGGGCCACCGTCGACGTCCCCACCACCGAAGGAGCGCTCGCATGAAGCTCGGTCTCTACAACGCGATCTTCCACGACCGGCCGCTCGCCGACGCCCTGACGGCGATCGCGGGCAACGGCCTCACCGGCATCGAACTCAACACCGGCGGGTTCCTGCCCCCGGTGCACGTTCCGGACATCGACGCGATCCTCGTTGACGACGCCGCACGCGACGCGTTCCTCGCGCAGTTCGAGGGCACCGGGGTCGAGATCGCCGGACTCAACTGCAACGGCAACCCGCTGCACCCGGACCCCGCGATCGGACCGGCGCACGCCGAGGACCTCCGTCGGAGCATCCGGCTCGCAGCCCGCCTCGGGCAGACCCGGGTCGTCACCATGTCGGGCCTCCCCGCCGGTGAGCCGGGCGGGCGTCGACCGAACTGGATCGTCAACGCGTGGAACTCCGCCGCCCTCGACGTGCTCGAGCACCAGTGGAGCGTCGCGGTGCCGTTCTGGCAGGAGATCGACGCGCTCGCCCGGGAGCTCGGTGTGCGGGTCGCCCTCGAGCTGCACCCGCAGAACCTCGTGTTCAACCCGGCGTCGGTCCGCGAGCTCGTCGAGCGGGGCAGGCTGACGAACACCGGTGTCGAACTCGACGCGAGCCACCTGTTCTGGCAGCAGATGGACCCCGTGGCGGTCGTGCGCGACCTCGGCCCGCTCGTCTTCCACGCCGCCGCGAAGGACGTCCGCGTCAACCCCCACGCGGCGATCAACGGTGTGCTCGACAACTCCTTCCGTCGCCTGTCGCCCGGCGAGGCGCGCACGAACCTCGGCGGCGACGAGTGGGCGAACGAGTGGCCGAAGCCGGCCGCGTGGGACTTCGTCGCGCTCGGCAAGGGGCACGACGTCGCCTACTGGACGGAGTTCCTCGCCGCGCTCCACGAGGTCGACCCCGACATCTGGGTGAACATCGAGCACGAGGACACCGAGCTCGGGCGCGAGGAGGGCGTCGCCGTGGCGGCGCGCGTCCTGACGGCGGCGGACGCGGCGCTGGCGGCCCGCGTCTGAGACGCGACCACAGGTCGGACGGGAGGCGCGGTGCCAGCGGATGCCGTGCCTCCCGTCCGTCCCTCGCCGCGTCGAGAGCGGTGGGTCCGGTCGGTGACGCATCCTCCGCTGGCTGTCACCGGGCCGTTGTAGCATGCACGACACCTGTCCCGAGCCGAGGAGGCCTGCGTGCCGGAACCGACCGCCCCAGCCGTCCCGCTCGAGCACGTCCGCGACGCGGGCGCCGCGATCGTCGCGGCCGTCTCGACCGTCGTCGACGGCAAGACCGACGCGATCCGGACAGCGCTGACGGTGATGCTGGCCGAGGGACACCTCCTCGTCGAGGACGTGCCCGGGGTCGGCAAGACCGTGCTGGCGAAGGCACTCGGCGCGTCGGTCGGCGGGTCCGTGAACCGCATCCAGTTCACGTCCGACATGCTCCCCTCCGACGTCACGGGAGTGAACGTGTTCGACCAGTCGTCGGGGACCTTCCGGTTCTCGCCCGGCCCGGTCTTCGCGAACGTCGTCATCGGCGACGAGATCAACCGGACCAGCCCGAAGACCCAGTCGGCGCTCCTCGAGGCCATGGCCGAGGCCCAGGTGACCGTCGACGGCGTGACGCGGCCGCTCGAGTCGCCGTTCATGATCGTGGCGACCCAGAACCCGATCGACATGGAGGGCACGTACCCGCTGCCCGAGGCCCAGCGCGACCGCTTCACCGCGCGCATCGCGATGGGGTACCCGAGCCTCGACGCCGAGCGGCAGATGCTCGCGAACCGCGGCGGCCGCGACCCGCTGTCCGCACTCCGACCGATCGTCGACGTCGCGACGCTCCGCGGCATGATCGCCGCCGTCCGGGGCGTGCACGTCTCGCCCGACGTCGAGGCGTACATCGTCGCGATCGTCCGCGCGACACGACACCACCCCGACCTCGTGCTCGGGGCGAGCCCCCGGGCCACCCTCCACCTCGCTCAGGCCTCCCGGGCGCACGCCGCGCTCATCGGCCGCCCCTTCGTCACGCCGGACGACGTCGCCGCGCTCGCACCGATCGTGCTCGCCCACCGTCTCGTGCCGGTCGCGCGCGGCCTCGGCGGGTCCGGTGACGACACGGTCCGCGACATCGTGGTCCGCATCGTCTCGGACACCAGCGTGCCGTTCACCGCCACCCCCGTCCGGTCCTGATGTCCTCGTCCGCGGCACCCTCGTCGCTCGCCCGGCGGGCGGGAGCGGCGCGCTCGGTCGCGGTGCGGTACGGGCGACGCGGTCTGGCGCTGGCGCGTCGGACGCCGTTCCCGCGCCCGACCGTGCGCGGATGGACGCTGCTCGCGGTCGGCATCGGTCTCGTCGGTGGCGGGCTCGTCGGCAGCACGAGCGTCGCGGTGTCGGCAGGACTGCTGCTGCTCGTCCTGCTCGTGCTGGGCACCGTGATGGCGTTCGTCGTCGCGGCACCGCTGCGGGGGAGCCGGAGCGCCGCGCGGGCCATCGTCCAGGTCGGCGAGGTGTACCGCGAGCGCGTCACCCTGCGGGGCACCGGCCTGCAGTTCGGGCCCCGGTCCACACTGCTCGTCCGGGAGCAGCTCGACGACGTCTTCGCGAGCGTGTCCGACGCGGAGACGTACGCGACCGTCGGACCCCGCACCCCGCCGGCCGTGCTCGACGTCGAGGCGCTGGCGATGCACCGCGGCCGCGGGCTCGTCGGCCCGGTCACGATCCGCGTCGAGGACCCCTTCGGACTGCTGCGCATCGACCGGCCCGTCGTCCGCGCGGAGGAGGTGGTGGTGGTGCCGGCGTCGACGCCGCTCACCGCGATCGACACCGGTGCCCTCGCGGGTGCGGTGTCCGCCGACGAGGGCCGTGTGGGCCAGGGCGGCTCCGCGGACGACAGCGAACTCCGCCCGTACCGTCCTGGCGACCCGATCCGCCGCGTGCACTGGGGACAGAGCGCCCGGCGCGGCGAACTCCACGTCCGCCAGACCACGCAGGCACAGCCGCCGGAGGCCGTGATCGCGCTCGACGTCCGCCGGGAGTCCTACCAGGCGCTCGGCCGTGACGACCTCGCCGAACTGTCCGACCTCGGCGGTGACGCCGCGTTCGAGCACGCGGTCGTCGTCGCCGCCAGCGTCGCCCGCGCCCTCGCCGCCCGGACCTCGCGGGTCGTCCTCGTGAGCGACGACCCGGACGGCGTCACCCGGCACGCGGGTGACGCCGGCGGGCTCACCGACGTCCTGGTGGGCCTCGCCGACGTGCAGGTGCGCTCGGACGCCCGCGACGTCACCGAGGTGCTCCCCGACGTCCGGGGCCGCGACGTGCACGGCATGACCGCCGTCGTCACCGGGCGGTGCACCGCCGAGCAGGCCGCCGAGCTCGTGTCGGCGACCATCGGGTCGAGCCGGGGGATCCTGGCGACCATCGTCCCGCCGGAGCCGGTCGTCCGCGGCATCCTCGACCGCGGCGGCTGGCGCACGCTCGTCGTCCCCGTCGCCGGGGCGTCCGCACCCGGGAGCATCCGGTGACCGGGACGCAGACGCCCGCCCGTCGGCGCGGGGTCGACGTGCACGAGATCCTCGACCGACCGGACGAGCAGCGCGACACCCCCGGCGCGTGGATCACCGTCCTCGCGCCAGTGCCCGTCCTGATCGCCGCGCTCGCCCTGCGCCCGCTCGTGCAGGGGATCGCGTGGTGGGTCGGCGGCGTCGTCGTCGCGGCCGTCCTCGTCGCCGTCGTGCTCGCCGTGCGTCGACGCGCACCCGGCATCCGGTTCGTCGCGCTCGTCGCCGCCGTGATCGCGTGCTCGTGCGCCGCAGCACTCGTGAACGACGTGCAACCCCTCGGGTGGCTCGACCGGAACGGCGCGCTCGGGGAGACGATCGCCGCCATCCGGCTGAACCCCGCGCCACTGCCGCAGACCGACGCCATCCGGCTCGTCGTGGTCGTCGCGATCGCCTGGGTCGCCGCGGTGTCCCTCTTCCTCGCCGCCGTCGCCCCGACGGCCGCCCTCGCCGCGACGCCCGCGCTCGTGATCCTCATCGTCCCCGGCATCATCACCGGCACGCCCGCGTCGCCGGTGCTCGTGGTGCTCACGGCAGTGGCGTTCCTCGCGATCCTCTGGCTGTCGGTCCGGCCCGTGCAACGCGCGCTGCCCGCGGCCGTCGTCGGGGCGATCGGCCTCGTGGTCGCGGTCGGTCTGCCGTCGGTGATCCCGCTCAACGCGAGCTGGCTCTCCGGTGTCACGGGGGCGATCCAGTCGCCGATCCAGCCCGGCCGTCCCGGCACGCTGCTCAACCTCGGGCAGGACCTCCGTCGGCCGAACGCGCTCGAGGTCTTCCGGTACCGGTCGTCCGACGGCCAGCCGGAGTACCTCAAGCTCGCGGACCTCGACGAGTTCGGCAGCGGCGACTGGGTCCCGACGGTCACCGACGCGAGCCAGTCGGAGACGGCCGACCAGCAGCAGTGGGCCGTCGGGGTGAACCCGCGGCTCTCCACACGCGGAGACGTCACGATCCGGATCACCGGGCTGTCGAGCAACTACCTGCCCGTGCCGTCGGGCGCGGTGTCCGTCCAGGCGCGCTCGACCAACCTCGACCTGCAGCAGTGGCGGTGGATGGGACAGTCGAACACGCTGCGGTCCACCGGCCCGGCCACGCCGCGCGGCGCCACCTACGAGGTGTACGGCGCCTCCACCTTCGCCAACGAGTACCTCGACGCGTTCGCCCGCACGGGCATGCTCGCCAGGGTCGACGGGCGCGGGTTCGCCCGGCCGTCTGAACAGCAGCTCCGCACCGACCTCGCGCTCCCGAAGGACCTCCCGAAGGACATCGCGTCCACGGCGTCGCGGGTCGCAGCCGGCGCCGGGAACGACTACGAAGAAGCACGTGCCCTCGAGCGGTGGTTCCGGAGCGACCTCTTCACCTACTCCGAGACCGCCCCGGTCGAGCAGGGCTACGACGGCGACAGCATGGACGTCATCGACACCTTCCTCCGGGTGCGCGAGGGGTACTGCGTGCACTTCTCGTCCGCCATGGCGGTGATGGCCCGCACGCTCGGCATCCCGTCCCGCATCGCGGTCGGCTACCGCGCCGGCACGGACCAGGCCGACGGCGAGTACACGGTGTCGAACCGGCAGCTGCACTCCTGGCCGGAGCTGTACATCCAGGGCGCCGGGTGGGTGGCGTTCGAGCCGACGCCCGACTCCGACGAAGCGGCGCAGCCCTCGACCGAGCCCTCCGAGTCCGCGACACCGGGGACGCCCGACACCCCGCTCCCGGCGCCGGACCGCTCCGCACCCGCCGAGACGGAGCCCTCGGCCACCCCGTCGGCCTCGGCAGCGCCGGGTGCCGCGGCCACGCCGGGCACCGGGGGTGGGAACGGCGCGCTCGGCCTCGCCGCGGGCATCGTCCTCGCCGTCGCGCTCCTGTTCGCACCCGGTGTGGTGCGTGCTCTCCGTCGCCGGTCGCGACTCGCAGCAGTCCGGTCGGGACGCTCCCCGGCCGCGGCTGCCTGGCGTGAGGTCCTCGACGACGTCGCCGACCACGGCTACGCGCCGGGCCTGGCACCACCGGGTGACGCCGCAGCCGCCGCCCGGACCGCACGGGCGGTGCTCGGTCGGTTGCGTCCGGGCCTGCCGCCGGCCGTCGTCCCGGCGCTCGACCGGGTGGTCGACGCCGTCGACCACGAGCGGTTCGGGGCGACCGGGGCCGACGCGTCCGATCGCGACGCACTCGAGCAGGCCATCCGGGAGGCCCGTGGTGCGCTGGACGCGTCGGTGTCCGCCGGTCGGCGGGTGCGATCGCGCGTGCTGCCGCCGAGCCTGCTGCCCTCGTCGGCGTGGTCGCACGAGGGACGCCGGACACGCCGGAGCCCGGCGTAGCGTCGGGTCCCCGTCGCGAGCGGTCGCGGCGCGACGTCCGGCGAGGCGTCGAGGCCGGTGGTGCGCTCGGTCAGCGCGGGCGGACGACGGCCTCGACGAGCGCCGCGACGACCTCGCCGGGATTGACCCCGGGCAGGGCGGGCGCGTCGAACACGAGGCCGACGTTCGCCGCGATCAGGGCGGTCGCGAAGGTGTCGAGGGGGATGCCCGGGTCGATCTCCGGGTGGGCGCCGAACCACAGGTCCACGAGCTCCCGCACGCCGTCCTGCAGGCTCCGGCGCTGCGCCACGAACTCCGGCATGAGCTCCGGGTGGCGCGTCGCGTAGCCGCGGAACTCCGACAGCAGGGCGAACTGCGCGCTCTGGTCGTGGCGGCCGAACGCCTGCCGGACGACGTCGCCGATCTGCACCGAGGCGATGTCGGCGTGCACGAGCTCCTGCAACGACCCGAGCACGAGGTTCGTCGCGCGCTGCATCACCTGTGCGACGAGGTCTTCCTTGGAGCTGAAGTTCGAGTAGACGGCACCCTTGCTGAAGCCGGCGCGCGCGGCGACGTCGTCGAGCCGGGACTCGTGCACGCCCTGCTCGGCGAACACCTGCGCGCCCGCGGTCAGCAGTCGTTCTCGGACCTCTGCCCGAGGGGTTCGCGAAGTGGGGGAAGCGACGTCGCTCATCTGATCCTGGTTCGACAGTGCCCCCTCGCTCGTCGTCGGGTCGACGTCGTGGAGCGTGTGGTGGTGGTCGGGACCATTCTGGCGGGTCCGACGACACCGTCCGACACGCTCGCGTCGTCCGGACGTCCTCGGTCCGCGGAGACCTGCCGCGCCGCGCGTCTGATCCCGCGCGGCATCAGCGAAGCCCCCTCGGCACGCTGCTCGTGAACCGCCGCGTTCGGGTCGCGTCGGTGCTCGGTGTCACGTGCGCCGGACTCGATACCCGGCGGTCTCGATGCTACGCCCGCGCGACCTCGCGGCGGTAGTCCGTTACGTGTCCTGGCTCTCCGCGTCCGGGTCGTGGTGCTCGTGCACGCTGCCGACGCCCGAACGACGACCCGGTCGGCGGAGGAGGCGCAGGGCGTCCGGCCGCACGACCCGCAGGCCTCGACCGCGGCGGAGCAGGGAGCCGAGGGTGGACTGCGGCTGCCAGTCGCGTCCGTTCGGCAGCCCCCAGCCACGCCGGACGGCACCCCACCGGAGTGCGAGGGACAGCACGATGGCGGCCACGATGCCGATCGAGGGCGACCCGAGGAACGAGGCGACGACCATCACGGACGAGGCGGCGACGGCGACGGTGGCGTACAGGGCGTTCCCGCCGAACACGGCGGGGACCCGGCGGAGCAGCAGGTCACGCATCGCACCGCCGCCGACCGCGGTGATCGTGCCCATGATGATCGCGGCGGGCCAGCCGAGCCCCGCGTCGAACGTGCGCTGGACGCCGACGACGGACCAGATGCCGATGACGGCGGCGTCGAGGATCGTGAAGAGGCGGTCCCACGTCACTTCGGAGAACGACACGAAGAACGCCACGAGCGCCCCGGCGATCGCGACCGGCACGTAGAGCGGGTCGACGAGCGCGACCGGGGGACCGTTCTGCAGCAGGGTGTCGCGCAGGATGCCGCCGCCGAGGCCCGAGACGAACCCGACGACGAGGAACCCGAAGAGGTCGAAGTCCATCGTCCGAGCGATCGACCCGCCGAGCAGCGCCGACGCGAAGACACCGGCGAGGTCGAGCACGTTCGTGACCGATGCCAGGCTCTCGGCGGTCAGCAGGTTCATGAGAACCATCAAACCCCACGCGGCAGGAGTGGCGAGCCGAGCCCGGGTTAGGTTAGCCTCACCTACGCCATGCTCGCCACACTCGTCATCGGCCTCCGCGAAGGCCTCGAAGCGACGCTCATCGTCGGCATCATCGCCGCGTTCCTGCGTCGCAACCGCGTCCCCCTTGCGCCGATGTGGCTCGGCGTCGGCACGGCCGTGCTGCTCAGCATCGCGGTCGGCTTCGGGCTCCAGCTCGTCGAGCAGGCGCTGCCGCAGGCCGAGCAGGAGGGCATGGAGACGATCATCGGCATCGTCGCGGTCGTCTTCGTCACCGGCATGATCGTGTGGATGCGCAGGCATGCGCGGTCGCTCGGGAAGGACCTCGAGGCCAGTGCGACGGCAGCCCTCGGCCGCGGGACGGCGTGGGCCCTCGCCGGCATGGCCTTCCTCGCCGTCCTCAAGGAGGGCTTCGAGACGGCGGTCTTCCTGCTCGCGACGTTCCAGGCGTCGAGCGACACCGGCTCGGCCGCCCTCGGCGCGGTGATCGGCATCGCCGCGGCGGTCCTCATCGGCTACGGCATCTACACGGGCGGCGTCCGGTTGAACCTGTCGCGGTTCTTCACCGGCACCGGGGTGTTCCTCGTCTTCGTCGCGGCCGGGCTCGTCCTCACTGCCATCCGTCACGCCCACGAGGCCGGCTGGGTCGTCATCGGGCAGCAGCGCACCGTCGACCTGTCCTGGCTCGCGCCGAACGGCTCGGTGCAGGGCGCCCTCGTCACCGGCGTGCTGGGCATCCCACCGGACCCCCGCGTCATCGAGGTGCTCGGCTGGGTGCTCTACCTCGTGCCCGTGCTCGCGCTGTCCCTCTGGCCGCGTGCCTGGCGCCCGGCCCCGGCGCGGGTGCCGTTCGTCCGCACGGTCGTCGCCGGTGGTCTGGCCGTTGCCGCCGTCGCGCTGGCCGTCGGCGTCCCGGCCGTCGCTGCCTCCGCCCCGCACCTGTCCGACACCGTCCGCCTCGACGGCGACCAGACGAGCCTCAAGGCCGAGGTGCACGGTTCGGCCGGTGCACTCCGCACCCGGGGCAACGGCTCGCAGGCGGAGGTCGAGCTGCCCGCGTCGACGCACCGCCGTGTCACCCGCGACGGCGTCGCTGCCGACCGCTGGCAGGTCGTCGACGCCGGTGCGTCCTCCGCGCAGCCGAGCAGCCTGACACTCGACGACCTCGTCGGGTTGTTCGGCCGCATCCCGGTCGGCATCTCCCCGTCCACCAACCCCGGCCCGTTCACGGCGGAGTGGGCCACGAAGCGGACCACCACCCTCTGGACCGCAGCCGGCGGCGTCCTGGACGCGACCGCCTCGGAACGCGACGTGCTCACGTTGAGCGGTGGGGGCCTCCCGTCCGCTCGCACCACGACGCTCGACCGCGCCGTGTGGAGCGTCCCCGACGCCGTCGCCCAGCGCGCCGCCGCGACCGCGGCCACCGCCGCGACTCGCGGGGCGGAACTGCAGCTCTGGGCAGCCTGGCTGCCGCTCGCGCTCGGCATCGCGGCCGCAGCACAGCTGCTGCTCGCGCTCCGTGACCGCCGCCGCACCACAGCCACCCCTGCGCCCGACCCCGACACCACCGCGTCGCGCGGCCCGCCCGCCGACGACCCCACGAGGAGCCCCGCGTATGCCGCTCGGTAAGTCCACCGTCCGTCCCCTGATCACCCTCGGCGCCCTCGGCGCCGTGACCGCGCTCGCGCTGACCGGCTGCGCGTCCGGTTCGTCCTCCGCGTCGAGCGACCCGTCCGCTTCCGGGAAGGTCGCCCGCGTCACCGTCACGCTGACGAACGACGGCTCCGACGCCTGCGCGGTCTCCACGACGAAGGTGCCGGCGGGACCGGTCACCTTCACGGTCAAGAACGAGTCGTCGACGGCGATCACCGAGGTCGAGCTCCTCCAGGACCAGCGGATCCTCGGCGAGAAGGAGAACCTCGCGCCCGGCCTCGACCCCGTGCACTTCACCGCGACGCTGAGCGGCGGGGAGTACCAGGTCTACTGCCCCGGTGCGACGACCGAGCTCACGGACTTCACCGTGACCGGGAAGGTCGCGAACACCGCGAACAGCAGCGCGGCGACCCTGCTCGCCGACGGCACGAAGGGCTACGCGACCTACGTCGACGGCCAGGTCACCGACATGGTGGCGGCCGTCGAGCAGCTGCAGGCGCACGTCGACGCGGGCGACCTCGCCGCGGCGAAGACCGACTACGCGAACGCCCGGCCGTTCTACGAGCACATCGAGAGCGATGTCGACGGCTTCGTCAAGCAGGGCTACAAGGCGACCGACAACGCCGGGAACCTCGACTACCTCATCGACATGCGTGCCTCGAACCTCGACGAGTCCGTCGGGTGGAGCGGCTTCCACGCGGTGGAGAAGGACCTCTTCGAGGCCGGGAAGATCACCGCGTCGACGAAGAAGACCGCCGCGGCGCTGACCGAGAACGTGCACCTGCTCGCGAAGCTCGTCCCGACGCTCGACTACAAGCCCGAGGACCTCGCGAACGGTGCGGCCGGCCTGCTCGAGGAGGTCCAGTCGAACAAGATCACCGGCGAGGAGGAGGCCTACAGCCACATCGACCTCGTCGACCTCGCCGCCAACGTCGAGGGCGCTCGTCAGGCCTTCGCGTACCTCAAGCCGGGGCTCGCCAAGACCGACCCCACGCTGACGAAGCAGATCGCGGAGCAGTTCGACGCGACGAACACGCTCATGGACGGCTACCGTGACGCCGATGGACTCGGTGGGTTCGAGTCCTGGACCGGCGACCTGAAGCGCGACGACGCGAACGCGATCTCGCAGCAGGTCCAGGCGCTGCAGGACCCGCTGTCCCGACTGGCCGAGAAGGTCGCGACCGCGTGACGCACGAGCACGGCGACGCCGCGCCGGGCGCGTACGGCGGTGACGTCGCGGGCGCGCCCGGTGCGGCCTCGCCCGCCGCGTCGGCCGATCGTGGCCGGGGCGGCGTGTCCCGACGCGGCCTGTTCGGCGCCGGCCTCGCCGCGGCCGGGGCCGGTGTCGGCGCCGCGGTCGGCGTCGCCGGCGCGACCGTAGCCACCGGGGTGAACCCGTTCGCCGCGGCCGCGAACGGCGACGAGTCGATCGACCTGTCCCAGGAGCACCCGTTCTACGCGACGGCGTCCGGGCAGCCCCAGGGCGGCATCCGCACCGTCCCGCAACGGCACTGCGTGTTCATGACGTTCGACCTGTCGACGTCGGTGACGACGGACCTGCAGGTGCTCCTCGCCCGCTGGTCGGCGGCGATCGCCCAGCTGCAGGCCGGGAAGACCGTCGGCAGCGTCGAGCCTGCGCACGAGAACGGCGTCGGAGCGGACACGGGGGAGGCCCTCGACCTCGGCCCGGCGTCCCTCACCGTCACGGTCGGGCTCGGCCCCGGCGTGTTCGACGAGCGCTTCGGTCTCGCCGACAAGCGTCCGGCGAGTCTCGCCGCGATCCCGACGCTCCCGAGCGACAACCTCGACGAGCAGCTGACCGGCGGTGACCTGTCCCTGCAGGCGTGCGCCGACGACCCGCAGGTGGCGTACCACGCGGTGCGCGACCTCGCCCGGATCGCCCGCGGGACCGCGACCGTGCGCTGGACGGTGCTCGGCTTCGGACGGGCCTCCGCCGGCCCCTCGCAGTCGACGCCGCGGAACCTCATGGGGTTCAAGGACGGCACGCGGAACGTGTCCACCGACGAGGAGTTCAGCCGCTTCGTGTGGGTCGACGACCCGGGCGACGGCGCCGCGTGGATGCGCGGCGGCACGTACCAGGTCGTCCGGAAGATCCGGATGAACCTCGAGACCTGGGACGCCGACAACGTCAGCGACCAGCAGCGCGTCTTCGGCCGGACGAAGATCGAGGGTGCCCCGCTGTCCGGCGGCTCCGAGCACACGACGCCCGACTTCCACGCGGCGCACGGTGACGGTACGACGAAGATCGACGTCCGCTCGCACATCGCGCTCGCGGCGCACGAGGCGAACGGTGGCGTGAAGATCCACCGACGCGGCTACAACTACACGGACGGGCTGAACCAGTACGGGCAGCTCGACGCCGGGCTGCTGTTCGCCGCGTACGTGTCCGACCCGGAGCACTTCACGCGCCTGCAGCGGAAGCTCGGCGCGTCCGACCGGTTGAACGAGTACGTCTCGCACATCGGATCCGGGGTCTTCGCGGTCCCGCCGGCGCCCCGGAAGGGTTCGTACATCGCGGAGCAGCTCTTCCGCTGACGGGCCGGGTGGTGGGTGCCCTCCGTCGTTTCCCTGGAGACGGAGAGCACCCGCGCCGCGGAGTCCGCACCGAGCGGAACCACCGCCGGCGGATGAGAGATGACCCGGCGCGACGCGTCGCTGTGCGACACGGCTGAGGATACGCCGCCCCACCCCGCAGGGACAGGGACCTGAACGAACCGGATGACGGCGTGGGGGGGGGGGGGGGGGCGGGGGCCCCCCCCCCCCCCCCCGCCCGGCCGCCGGGTGGGGGGGGGGGGGGGGGGGGCCCCCGGGCCCCCCCCGCCTCCAGTCCGTCATCCGGTCGCGTCGTCAGTCGGTCGTGACCGCTCCGACGCGCAGGGCGCGTCCTCGTCGAGCGACCACCAGACCGGCGATGCCGGCGAGGAAGAGCAGCCCGGCGGCGATCGCCGGACCGGTGAACTCGGCGCCCGTGAAGGCGAGCTCGCCGTCGGCGTCGTCGGCGACGACCACGTCGACCGTGCCGTCACCGTCCGTGTCGACACCCGTTCCCGCGCCGCCGTCGACGGCACCGACGGTGCCCGCGCCGGGCGTCGTGCCCGGGTCAGCGGGGTCGGTCGGGTCGGTTCCGGGGTCAGTGCCGGGGTCCTCGGTCTCGGCGGCGACCGGGATCGTGACCGCGAGGGTGATCGTCTGCCCGTTCGGCAGCGTCACGACGAGCGGCTCGTCGGTCGTGGCCGCCGCGCGCGTCGTCAGCGCCGAGCGCGCCACCCCTGCCTGGTCGGCGTCGGCCTGCTCGTCCTCGCCGCCGGGGACGCGGAAGGTGAGCGTGGCCTTGCCCTGCTCGTCCGTCGTGTCCTCGATCGTCGGGTCGATGGCCGAGGAGGCGAGCTCGTCACCGTCGGCGCTGATCGAGACCGAGCCCGCTTCCGCAGGTTCGTCGGACGAGAAGACCAGGGAGGACAGTCGCACGGTCACCTCGTCGCCGGGCTGGAAGCCGTCGGCGGGTGTCGGGGTGACCGTGACCCCGACGGCGCGCTGGTCCGTCGGCGGCGTGACGACGGGGTTCGCCGTGAAGTAGTCGACCTGGGCCTGCAGGTCGACCTGCCCGGAATCGGCGATGTTCCTGCCCGTCGTGAAGGCGGAGAACTTGTCACCGCCGGTCGAGAGGAACGAGTTGACCGTGACCTTGAGGGTGTCGGTGAGCGCGATCGGCTTCCCGTTCAGGGTCATCGTCGTGATGCGCTCGCCGCGACCCTTCGACGGGTCGTAGGTGTACGCGAAGCCGTTCGAGACGCCGAGCTTGAGGAACGGCCGGTCGGCCCCGTCGGGCTGCCACTGCTGCTCGAGCGCGTCCTTGATCTGCTGGCCGGTCATGTCCTCGGTGACGAGCGTGTTGGCGAAGGGCTGCACGAGGGCGGCTTCCTTGTACGTGACGACCCCGTCCGCATCGTTCGCACCGCTCGACGCGTACAGGATGTCGGTGCGGAGTCCACCGGGGTTCATGAACGCGACCTGCGACCCGTTGCGCTCGGTGGCGGCCCGCTGGACCTCGGCGATGTTGTTGCCAAGCACGGACTCGCCGCCGCGGTTCTCGGAGGTGCGGTCGGACTGCACGGCGCGCCGGAGGTCACCCGTGACGGTGCCGAGCTTCTGCGCGCCCTTCTCGTCAGCCACGGTCTTCGCGTCCGCGACGATCTTCGCGACGTCCTGCGCCGGCTGGGTGTTCGTCGGGACGAGCGGATCGGTGTTGACGGGCTTCACCTCGGCGGTGATGTTCGTCAGTTGCTTCGCGCTGTCGACGGTGAGCTGCAGGTGCCCGTAGTTCATGCCGTAGGACCCGGTCTGGATGACGGGCCGCAGCTTGCCGGTCGGCCCGGCGACCTCGTGGTCGTAGGAGAAGTGCGTGTGCGCCGAGACGATGGCCGAGACCCGCTCGTCGACGCCCGCGGCGATCTGCGCGAACCTGCTGGTGCCGGTCACGTCGGCGATCGTGTTCGACGCAGCGCCCTCGTGGACGAGGAGCACGAGGACGTCCGCCTCACCGTTGTCCGGGTCACCGTCCTTGAGCTGCTCGGCGTAGCGGTTCACCTGACCGACGATCGGGGCCATCGCGAGGCCCTCGACGCCACCGGGGCTGACGAGGCCCGGGATGAGGTCCTCCGTGGTCGCTCCGATGAAGCCGACCTTGACCCCGTCCTTCTCGACGACCTTGAAGGGCTCGAAGGCGGGCGTCGTCGTGCCCTCCTGCACGATGTTCGCTGAGACGTACTGCCAGGCGGCCGCCTCCTCGATGCGGTCGATGAAGTCGGTCTGCCCCTTGTCGAGCTCGTGGTTGCCGATCGCGCTGACGTCCAGGCCCATGGCGTTCAGCGCCTCGATGGTCGGTGTGTCCTGCTGGATCAGCGACGTGAAGGTCGAGGCGCCGACGTTGTCCCCGGCGCTCGTGAAGATCGTGTTCGGGTTCGCCTCGCGGTACGCCTGCACGACGTTCGCGAGCCGCGCTGCGCCGGCTGCCTTGTCGGCGGTCGTGCCCTCGGACTCGATGCGGCCGTGGAAGTCGTTGATGTCGACGATGTCGATCGTGGTGTCGCTCTCGGCAGCACTGGCGACGGACGGCACGGACAGCGCGACGAGGACAGCGGCGGTCGCGAGCGCAGCGCCCGCGACGAGGCGCCCACGACGCGTTCGGGAGTGGTGGGAAGTGTTCATCGGCGACGAACCTAGGAGGACGCACAGGCAACACGCCAGGCGCCCCCCGAACGCGTCACACGATGTTCACACGAGCAACACGTTCAGTCGCGCCCGAGTGCGCCCTTCACCCGCTCGACGGCCTCCGCCGCCATGGCCTTCGCCGAGTCCTTCACGACGTCGAGCTCGACCGGGTCGCCCTTCAGCAGGCTCTTCGCCGTGTTGATCGCGTACTCCGCGGTGATGTGCGGCGGGAGCGGCGGCACGCTCCGGCTGACGTAGGCGTCGATCACGGTCACGCCCGGGTTCGCGAACGCGCGCTCGACGGCCGACTCGACCTCGGCGTCGTCGTGCACGGCGATGCCCGTGAACCCGAGGAGCTCGGCGTAGCCCGCGTAGTCCATCGTCTCGACGTCCTGCGAGCCCCGCCACATCGGGTTGCCGTCCTCGGTGCGCATCTCCCACGACACCTGCCCGAGGTCGTCGTTGTGCATGATCACGATGACGAGCTGCTGGTTCGGCCAGCTCGCCATGTACTTCTTCACGGTGATGAGCTCGTTCATGCCGAGCATCTGGAACGCGCCGTCGCCGATGGTGCACACGGCCGGAGCGTCCGGGAAGGCGAACTTGGCGGTCACGGCGTACGGCATGGCGGCGAGCATGGTCGCGAGCCGGCCGGACATGTCGCCGTGCATGCCCCGGCGGAGGCGGATGTGGTGTCCGTACCAGTCCGCCGTGGTCCCGGCGTCGCAGGTCACCGTGACGCCCTCGGGCAGGCGCTCGTTCACGGCGCTGATCACCCGCCGCGGGTTGACGCCGTCGCTGTAGGAGACCTCGGCCTGGCGGGTCATCTCGGCCTCCCACTCCCGCATCTCGCCGGCGAGCTGCTCCTGCCACGAGCAGTCCGTGGTCTGCTCGAGGAGCGGCAGGACCGCCTCGAGCGTCGCCCCGACGTCCCCCCAGAGGTTGAGCTCGGTCGGGTAGCGGAGGCCGAGTTGTTCGGGCTTGATGTCGACCTGCACCCCGCGGGCCTGCCCGGTCGCCGGCAGGTACTCGCCGTAGGGGTAGTTCGTGCCGAGGAGCACGATCGTGTCGCACTCCTTGATCTGCGTCAGGCTCGGCCGCGACCCCAGGAGCCCGACCTGCTGCGTGTGGTACGGCACGTCCGACGGCACGACGTCCTTGCCGCGGAGGGCCGTGATGATGCCGGCGCCGGTCTTCTCCGCGGCGGCGAGGACCTGGTCGGTCGCACCGCGGGCACCGGCCCCGACGAGGAAGGTGATCTTCTCGCCGGCGTTGAGGATCTCCGCGAACCGCCGGACGTCGTCGGCCGACGGCGTGATGCGGGTGGAGGCGGGGACGTCACTCGACCGCGACACCCAGTGCTCGGCCGCGGGCTCCTCCCACGCCATCGCCTGCACGTCGTGGGGGAGGACCACCACGGCGGGCTGCTTCCGGAGCATCGCGGTGCGGAACGCCGTGTCGATCACGACCCCGGCTGCGTCCGGCGAGGCGACGGTCTCGACGTAGCACGCCACGTCCGCGAACACCCGCTCGAGGTTCGACTCCTGCTGCGTGAAGGTCCCGATCGACGCCAGGCCCTGCTGTCCGACGATCGCGACGACCGGCTGGTTGTCCATCTGCGCGTCGTAGAGGCCGTTGAGCATGTGGAACGCTCCGGGGCTGGACGTCGCGACGCACACGCCGACCTCGCCGGTGAACTTCGCGTGCGCGGTCGCCATGAGCGCGGCGATCTCCTCGTGCGTCGGCCGGACGTACTCGAGGGCACGCTCGCTGCCGTCCGCCTTGCCGAGCGCTCCGTCGAACGCGCCGATGCCGTCCCCGGGGTAGCCGAACACCCGGGACACGCCCCAGGACTTGATGCGGTCGATGACGAAGTCGCTCACGGTGGTGCCCATGCGACCAGCGTGCCTCCCGCAGGCTGTACGCGTTCAGACTGGAGGCCCGGACCACGTGACCGACGTCGGCCACGTGGTCCGGGCCTCCCGTCGGGCGCGGAGCGCTCAGCCGATCGCGTGCCAGGCGCGGTCGCGCGCACTGTCGAGGACCGCCGCGATGATCGCCGCGGCGCGCGCGCCGTCCGCGAAGGTCGGGAGTCCCTCGGGTGACCCGCCACGGACGGCGTCGTAGGTGTCGGCGACGAACGCCGTGAACGCGTCGAGGTAGCCCTGCGGGTGGCCGGCCGGCACGACCGCGAGGCGCCGCTGGTCCGGGGTGCCCTGCGTGGGGTCGCGCACGATGATCTGGGCGCCGCGCTCGGTGCCGAACCAGGCCGACTCCGGCTGCTCCTGGTCGAAGGCGGCCGACCCGAGGGTGCCGTCGACCTCGAACCAGAGCCGGTTCTTGCGGCCGGCGGAGACCTGCGAGATGACGACGTTCCCGATGCGGCCGGCACCGGTGCGGAACGTGGCGACCGCGGTGTCCTCCGTCGTGACGTCGGCGCGCTGGCTGGCGTCCGCGAGCGGGTCCGGGTCGGGGGATCCGGAGAACGACGGGCCGGACGCCGCGGGTCGGGTCGGGTAGACGACGTCGGTGGCGGCCGAGACCTCGACGAAGCGCTGGCCGGTGACGAACTCGACGAGGTCGCACCAGTGCGAGCCGATGTCGGCGAACGCCCGCGATGCACCGCTCGAGGACGGGTCGACCCGCCATGAGGAGGCGTCCTCGTCGAGCATCCAGTCCTGCAGGTAGTGCCCGTGCACGGCGAGCAGCCGACCGAGCTCGCCCTCGGCCACACGGGCGCGGATCTCCCGGACGACCGGGTGGTACCGGTACACGAACGGGACGGTCGCGACGACACCGGCCTCCGCCGCCGCGGCGACGAGCTCGTCGGCCTGCTCGGGGTCGAGCGCGAGCGGCTTCTCGCAGACGACGTGGATGCCGGCGCGGATCACCGCGAGGGACTGCGGGTGGTGCTGGCCGTTCGGGGTGCACACGTGCACGACGTCGGGAGCGTCCGCGATGACCTCGTCGAGCGACCCGTACCCACGGGGGAGCCCGAGCTGCTCGGCGACCTGGGCGGACCGGTCCGGGGTGCGTCCGAGGACCCCGAGGACCTCGGCACCCGCGGCCGACGCCGCGCGGACGTGCACGCCCGCGATCATGCCCGTGCCGATCACCGCGACGCGGAGGCGCCGCCCGTCGTGCTCACTGCTCATGGTGCTCCCTCGCGCCGGACTGCCCCCACCGTAGCGGCGCGACCGGGCCCACGCCCGCCGGTGGTGTGCGCGGCGCGCAGCCCGACGGGACGGGTCCGGACCCGGCCACCTGCAGGACTCGTGAGTACGTTCTGGGGCATGTCGAGCCTCCAGACCACCCTGCTCATCCTCGGTGCCAGCGGCGACCTCTCCAAGCGGCTGCTGCTCCCCGGTCTCGCCACCCTGTTGGAGGTGAAGGAGGACTGGGACGTGCAGCTCGTCGGAGCCGGCACGGAGGACCTGTCGGACGACGACTGGAAGCGTCTCGTGCACGATGCGTTCGAGAACGCACAGGCGTCGAAGAACGAGGAGGACGAGGGCGCGCACGACGGCTCCGAGCGACTGAGCGGCCGGCTCCGCGCCGTCGTCGAGGCGTCGAGCTACCGCAAGTCCGACGTCACCAGCGCCGACGACCTCAAGGCCCTCCTCGCGGACTGCCACCACGACCCGGCCGTGTACTTCGCCCTGCCCCCGGCCGTCACCGAGAAGAGCTGCGAGGTGCTCGCCGGGCTCGACCTGCCGGAGGGCACCCGCTTCGCGCTCGAGAAGCCGTTCGGCACCGACGCCGCGAGCGCCGAGCACCTGAACGACGTGCTGCACGGGTTCCTGCCCGAGGAGCGCATCCACCGCGTCGACCACTTCCTCGGCCGCTCCACCGTGCTCAACCTGCTCGGCCTGCGCTTCGCCAACCGCATCGTCGAGCCGCTGCTGTCGTCCCAGCACGTCGAGCGCATCGACATCGTCTACGACGAGACGCTCGGACTCGAGGGACGTGCCCGCTACTACGACAAGGCCGGCGCCCTCGTCGACATGATCCAGAGCCACCTGCTCCAGGTGATGGCCGTCGTCGCGATGGAGGCACCCGCGTCGATCGACGCCGACGACCTCCGCACGCAGAAGGAACTCGTGCTGCGCGCCGTCCGACCCTGGGGTGGCGACGTCGTCGCGGCCGGCAAGCGGGCGCGCTACACGGCCGGCACGGTCGGCGACCGGAAGCTCCCGAGCTACGTCGACGAGGACGGCGTGGACCCCTCGCTCGGCACCGAGACGCTCGCGCAGCTCACCCTCGAGGTCGCGAACTGGCGCTGGGCCGGCGTCCCGATCACGCTCCGGTCGGGCAAGGCGCTCGGGCAGCAGCGTCGCGAGATCGTCATCACGTTCAAGGACTCGCCGCACGTGCCGAACGGGCTGTCCGGCGCCGAGCGGCCCGACCGGCTCCGCATCTGGATCGCCCCGGACGAGATGCAGCTCGAACTCAACGTGAACGGCCCCGGCGACCCGTACACGATCGACCACACCGCGCTGTCGGTGACCTTCAACCCCGGCCGGCTGAGTGCCTACGGCGAGGTGCTCGCCGGGGTCCTCGAGGGCGACGCCACGCTCTCCGTCCGCGGGGACAGCGCCGTGCAGGGCTGGAAGGTCGTCGAGCCGTTCCTCCAGGCCTGGCGCGACGGGAAGACGCCGCTCGACGACTACGCCGCCGGGTCCGAGGGACCGGACGGCTGGGACAACATCGACGCCTGAGCGGCCGACCACCGGACGGGAGGCACGTGGCGGGGCCGTCACGTGCCTCCCGTCCGTCGTCCGGTCACCACGCACCTGGGCGGGGCGGCCGCCCGGTCAGCGGGCGTAGCGTCGGCTCGTGACCACCATCGACGACATCCTGCAGACCGTCCCCGACCCCGCCGGCGCCGACGTGCGCGTCGAGACCGTGCGCTACGACCTCGAGGGCACCGTCCTCGAGGGCGTGCTCGCGAAGGACCACGCCATCGCGGGCCCGCGCCCCGCCGTGCTCGTCGTGCACGACTGGCACGGCGTCAACGAGCACGTGCACGCCCGTGTGACGATGCTCGCGCGCCTCGGGTACGTCGCGTTCGGCGCCGACATCTACGGCGCCGACGTCCGACCCGGCGACGACACGGCCGGCCAGGTCGCCGGCTCGTACTACCAGGACCTCCCGCTGCTCCGGGCGCGTGCACTCGCCGGGTTCGAGCAGCTCCGCCGTGACCCCGACGTCGACCACACCCGCATCGCCGTCATGGGCTACTGCTTCGGCGGCTCGACGGCCCTCGAGCTCGCCCGCACCGGAGCGGACCTCGTCGGCGCCGTGTCGTTCCACGGCGGTCTGATCGCCCACGAACCGTCCGACGCGCACCAGATCCGGGCGAAGCTCCTGGTGCTCACCGGTGGTTCCGACCCGGTCGTCCCCGACGAGAAGGTGCACGAGTGGCAGGACGAGATGCGTGCGGCGCCCGAGGTCGACTGGCAGGTCGTCACCTACTCGGGCGCGATGCACGCGTTCGCCGTCCCGGGCACGGACGCTCCGGACCACGGCGCGCAGTACCAGGCGACGGCGGACCGGCGGTCGTGGCAGGCGTTGCAGACGTTCCTCGGCGAGGTGTTCGACGAGGAGGCCTAGGTCGTCGGCGATGGCGCGACACGCCGAGCGGCCGGTCCGGAGGCCCTCGATTGGCGCGTGGCCCGCACCTGTTGTAGAGTCTTCCACGGCCGCAAACGCCACGCGCTCGTAGCTCAATGGATAGAGCATCTGACTACGGATCAGAAGGTTGGGGGTTCGAGTCCCTTCGAGCGCACACTGTTTGAGACAGCAGGGATGACGCCCCCGGTTCCATCGGAGCCGGGGGCGTCTTCTGTTCCCGGACGCCGCTCTCGTCGTCGCGGCTGTCGTCGTCGCCTTCGCGACGGCCCCGCGTCGACGCTAGCTCGAGTGCGGCAGCCGGAGGACGTCCTGCACCTGGCCGCCCAGCCGCGGTCCCTCCCGGTCGATCCAGTACCGGCGTTCGAGACGCAGACCCGCCACCGACTGCACGGACCGGACGCCGGGCAGCGCCCCGAGGTCGTCCCGTACGAACGTCGCGAGCGCTCCCGGACCCTCGAACACCCCGGCGAGGCTCACGGGGGCCGAGCCGGTCACCGTCGACAGCAGGCGCACGTTCGGGTGGGCGGCGAGGGCGTCGAGCGCGCCCCGGACGTCCCGTGGCCGGACGTCGATCGTCACGATGGCGTTCAGTGGGAAACCGAGCAGTTCGGGTTGGACCTCGACGCGCGGTGACACGGCTCCGGAGCCGACCAGGAGCCGGATCGCACGGGCAGCGGTCGACGCGGACACCCCGAGGGTGCGACCGACCTCGGCCGCGGTGATGCGTCCGTTCGTGCCGAGCAGCCGCATCGTGCGGAACTCCAGGTCCGAGAGGTCGCGGAGGTCTCGGACCGGCGGTCCGGTCGTGACCGTCGCGTGCCCCTCGAGCGCCGCGGTCCGCTCGGCGTCCAGTCGTCGGAACCGCCAGGACTGGCCGACCTTCGCGGGCTCGAGGATCATCCGGCTGTCGGTCGCACGGATGCCGGGGATGCTCGGGATGGTCTCGGTCAGGAGCTGTTCGTGGTCCGACCCGAGCAGCGGGAAGAGGTTCACGTAGAGGTCTGCCGGACCGGAGGTGTGCAGGACGAACTGGACGTCCGGGATCCGGAGCAATTCGGAGAGCACCGCCCGCGACCGTCCGGGTGCCGAGGTGATCCAGAGCTCGAACGGGTTGCTCGACGTGATGAGCTCCCAGGCGAACCGCCCGACGACCTGGAGCAGTCGCTCGTCCTGCATCCGGGCGAGCCGGCGCGCGGCGGTGCTCGTGGGGATGTCGAGGACGTCGGCCAGTGCCGCGATCGGCACGCGTGGGGCGACGTGGAGCGCGGCGACGACGTCGAGGTCCACCTCGTCGAGGGCCGGCCGAGCGGCGCGGGAACTGTGGCGGGGCACCCGATCAATGTACCGGCGGCGCCGTCGTGGAGCGTCACGCACCGGATTCCCCGTCACAGAACCGAAACACGATCGATATCCCCATTTGACTTGCGCATGATTGTCTCTTTTCCTACAGTCGCCTACATCGGCGACACCGTGGTCGCCGAGTTCGTCCGAGAGGGAACGCATGGGTACGCAGCAGCCGTGGCAGTGGAGCGAGGACGAGTGGCGCGGACACGTCGAGCACGTCCGTGCCGGGCAGCGCCTCGTGCACGACGACCCGACCGAGCGGTGGCCGGGCGGGGCGCAGGTCGCCGTGCTCCTGTCGTTCGACTCTGACCACGAGACGCCAGCGCTCCGGGACGGCGAGACCTCGCCGGGACGCATGGCGCAGGGGGAGTTCGGCGCACGCTTCGCGGTCCCGCGGATCCTCGACCTCCTCGCCCGGCACGAGGCCCCGTCGTCGTTCTTCATGCCGGCTGTCTGTGCGCTGCTCCGGCCGGAGGAAGCCCCCGGCTACGTCGCCGCCGGGCACGAGGTCGCGGTCCACGGTTGGATCCACGAGCGCAACACCGCGCTCGGGCACGACGACGAGCTCGAGCTGGTCGACCGCAGCCTCGGGGTCCTCGAGCGGCAGACGGGCCTGCGCCCGACCGGCATCCGGACGCCGTCGTGGGACTTCTCCGCGTCGACGCTCGCGGTGATCCGGGAGCTCGGCTTCGTGTACGACTCGTCGCTCATGGCCGACGCGGAACCGTACGAGCTCCTCGAGGACGGGGCGCGGACCGGCGTCGTCGAGATCCCCGTCGAGTGGATCCGCGACGATGCTCCGTACCTGATGATGGACCGCTTCGGCGGGCTGCGGCCGCACATGCCGCCGCGCAGCCTGTTGCAGATCTGGATCGACGAGTTCGACGCCGCGCGTGACGAGGGCGGCGTGTTCCAGCTCACCATGCACCCGCACATCATCGGCCACCGGTCGCGGCTCCGGATCCTCGACGACCTGCTCGCACACATCCGCTCGTACGACGACGTCTGGATCGGCACCCACGCCGACCTCGCCGCGCACGTCCGCACCCAGCTCTGACACCCGCTCCGGCACGCCACCGGAGCAGCCCCACCAGCACCGCAGCTCCACCCCGCCGTCCACAGCTCCGCCCGACCCGCGAGGAAGCCCGCAGATGACCACCACCGCCCGTGACACCGTCCACGCGACGAAACTCAGCAGGAAGGGGAAGAAGGCGATCGTCGCCGGTTCGATCGGCAACGCCGTCGAGTGGGTCGACTGGGCCGTCTACACCACCTTCTCCTCGATCTTCGCCCACCACTTCTTCCCTGCCGGCAACGAGGCCGCTGCGCTGTTGTCGACGCTCGCGATCTTCGCTGTCGGGTTCGTGATGCGACCGGTCGGTGCCGCCGTCATGGGGGCCTTCGCCGATCGCCACGGTCGCAAGAAGGGTCTCGTCCTCACGATCGCACTCATGGCCGGGGCGACGCTCGTGATCGGCCTGTCGCCGACCTACGCGCAGATCGGCATCATCGCGCCGGCACTCCTCGTCCTCGCCCGCATGGTGCAGGGCTTCGCAGCGGGCGGCGAGTTCGGCTCGTCGTCGGCGTTCCTCGTCGAGTCCGCGGCGCCCACCCGACGCGCCTTCGCCGGCTCGTGGCAGCAGGTCTCGGTGGGCGGCGGTGTCCTCATCGCCTCGGGCATCGGTGCACTCATCACCGGCGCCCTCCCGGAGGACGCGGTCGACAGCTGGGGCTGGCGGCTCGCGTTCGTCCTCGCAGCATCGCTCGGCTTCGTCGGCCTGTGGCTCCGCCGTTCCGTCGAGGACACCGAGTCGTTCCAGGTCGCGGCGGACCGCAACGCCGCGAACCAAGCAGCCGGCGACCACAAGAGCTCGTTCTTCCGCATGTTCAAGGAGCACCCGGCAGCCGTCGCCCGTGTCTTCGGCATCACCATCGCCGGCACGCTGCTCTACTACATGTGGGTCAGCTACATGCCGACCTACGCCGCGGTGACGACCGGCATCCCGCTCTCCGAGGCCCTCCTCGCGAACGTGATCGCGATGATCGTGTTCCTCGTGCTCCTGCCGTTCGCGGGCATCCTGTCCGACCGGATCGGCCGCAAGCCGACGATGGCCGCGTTCGCCGGTGGGTTCCTGATCTTCGCCTGGCCCGCGTTCCAGATCATCGGCGGTGGGTTCTGGTCGCTCCTGCTCGTCGAGCTCGTCGGGATCGTCCTGCTGCTCGGGTACTCGGCGAACTGCGCGGTCATCATGGCCGAGCAGTTCCCGCCGGAGGTCCGGGCGAGCGGCATCGGTGTGCCGTACGCGATCGCCGTCGCCCTGTTCGGTGGCACCGCGCCGTACGTCACCACCTGGATGAACACCGTCGGCCTCAGCGGCTGGGTGTGGGTGTATGCCTCGGCCGCTGCCGCGATCGGCCTCGTCGTCTACCTCACGATGCCGGAGACGAAGGGCAAGGTGCTCGACTGATGCGGCACGTCCTCGTCACGGGTGCCGGATCCGGCATCGGCCGTGGGATCGCCCTCGCCTTCGCGCGCACCGGTGCGGACCTCACGCTCTGCGACCGCACCGCCGGGCCGCTCGGGGAGACCGAGGCACTCGCCCGGGAGGCCGGAGCCGGTCGGGTGATCGTGCTCACCGCCGACCTGCGGGACGGCGACGCCCCCGGCGCGGTGGTGGACGGAGCGTGGGACCACGCTCCGGTCGACGTCCTCGTCTCGAGCGCCGGCGTGTACCCGGCGACGCCGTTCCTCGACCTCGACGCGACGACCTGGGACCGCGTGCTCGACGTCAACACACGTGCACCCGTCCTCCTCACCGTCGCGCTCGCCCGTCGAGCCGTCGCCGCGGGCCGGGGTGCGAGCGTGGTGAACATCTCCTCGGGCTCGGCACTGCGGGCCCGCCCGGGAGCCGCGCCGTACTCGACCTCGAAAGCAGCGCTCGAAGCCGCCACACGGGCGTCCGCGCTCGAGCTCGGCCACCACGGGATCCGCGTGAACGCCGTCGCCCCGGGCTTCGTGACCGTCGACTCCGCGGTCAACCCGGTCACGGACGAGTACGCGGACGCCGTCGGCGACAACCCCCTCGGGCGACGCGGCCTGCCCGACGACATCGCTCGCGCGGTCGTCTGGCTCGCGGGCGACGAGGCGAACTGGATCACCGGGGAGGTGCTGCGCGTCGACGGCGGATCGTCGACGGGCGCGTGGAACCTCCCGCAGCACTGGACGGCCGACGGCCGGGAGGAACACGCATGACCCCGCAGTACACGATCGTCGGCGCCGGAGCGATCGGGGGCACGCTCGCCGTGCACCTCCAGCTCGGTGGAGCCGAGGTCCACTTGGTCGACGCCGACGAGGAACACGTCGCAGCCGTCCGGGAGCGCGGCTTCCGGATCGAGGCACCGGACGGCCCCCTCACGGCACGGCCCACGATCTCCACACCGGAGGACGCACCGGAGCAGCTCGGAGCCGTGCTCCTCGCGGTGAAGGCCCAGGCCACCGACGCCGCTGCGGCCTGGATCGCTCCGCGTCTGGCCGAGGACGGCTGGGTGGTCTCGATGCAGAACGGCCTGAACGAGTCGACCATCGCGGAGCACGTCGGCGCGGACCGGACCGTCGCGGCGTTCGTCGACCTGTTCGCCGACGTCGTCGGCCCCGGGGTCGTGCGCGACGGCGGCATCGGGGACATCGCCCTCGGCGAGTACGCCGGGGGATCGAGCCCGCGGGTCGAAGCCCTGGCGCGCGACCTGCACCACTGGGGCACACCGATCGTGTCGGACAACGTGCCCGGGTACCTCTGGTCCAAGCTCGGCTTCGGGGCGATGCTCGTCGCCACCGCGCTCGCCGACGAGGACATGGGCGACCTCATCGACCGCCACCGCACGGGCATGCACGCCCTCGTGCGCGAGGTGCTGACGGTCGCCACCGCCGAGGGCATCGCACTCGAACGCTTCGACGCCTTCGACCCCGAGGCGTACCTGACGCCGACCTCCATCGCAGCGGACCCCGCCACAGACGCGGACACCGCGACCGCTGCGGACACCGCCACCGACGGGCTCGTCGCCTGGCTCGGCGCCCAGACGAAGAAGCGGTCCGGCATCTGGCGGGACATCGCCGTCCGCGGGCGCCGGACGGAGGTCCCGACGCAGTACCGTCCGGTGCTCTCCGCGGCCGAGCGTCACGGCATCCCGACCCCCCTCCTGTCGTGGCTCGTCGACCGGATCACCGCATTGGAGACGCACGCGGTCGCCATGGACGAAGCACACCTCGCGGAACTCGATCGGCTGGCCGCGGCATGACCACCACAGTGCAGGCAGCCGAAGCGCTGCGCGACCGCCTCGTCGCCGACGTCACCGAGTACATCGAGCAGGAGACGCCTTCCGACGACCGTGCAGCGCTCGCCGAGGGACTCGGGTGGGTGCGGGCGTTCGTGGAGCGTCACCTCGGCGTGCCCGCGGCAGAGCGGACCGTCGCGGGCGGGATCCACGGCGACAGCGCGGTCCTCGACTGGCCGGCCACGGGCGGCAGCGCGAGGACCGTCGTGCTGCTCTGCCACTACGACACGGTCTGGCCGCTCGGCACGCTCGCCGAATGGCCCGTCTCCATCGACGGTGACCGCCTGACCGGCCCGGGCGCGTTCGACATGAAGGCGGGCCTCGTGCAGGCGGTGCACGGCCTCGCACTCGCCCGGGGCACCGGACGTCCTCTCCCCGCGATCCGTCTCGTGCTCAACGGCGACGAGGAGATCGGGTCTCCCGCATCCCGGCCGGTGATCGAGGACGCGGTCGCCGGATCGGACGCCGTGCTCGTGTTCGAAGCGAGCGCGCAGGGGGCGCTCAAGACGGCACGGAAGGGTGTCGGCATCTTCGAGGTGACCACGCACGGGATCGAGGGGCACGCCGGACTCGACCCGGAGAACGGCGTCAGCGCGATCGACGAGATGGCACGAGCGGTGCTGGCGCTGCACGGCACGGCGGACCTCGCCGCGGGGACCAGCGTCAACGTCGGCACGATCGTCGGCGGCTCGCGGTCCAACGTCACCGCCGGTCGGGCGTCGGCGAAGGTGGACGTGCGCGTCGCCGAACGCTCCGAGATGGACCGTGTGGACGCCGCGCTCGGTGCGCTCCGGCCGCACCGCGACCGCGCGCGCCTGGAGGTCACCGGGGGATGGAACCGGCCGGTGATGCAGCGGAGTGCCGCCATCGCCTCCCTCTTCGAGACCGCCCGGGCCGTCTCGGTCGACCACGGGTGGGAAGCCGCGGAGGTCTCCGTCGGCGGCGCCAGCGACGGCAACTTCGCGGCCGCGCTGGGCCTGCCCGTCCTCGACGGCCTCGGAGCCGTCGGCGACGGCGCACACGCTCGGCACGAGTGGGTGTCGATCGACGGCATGGTGCAGCGCACGGGCCTCGCGGCGGACCTGATCACGCGCCTCGCGTCCTGACACACCCTCCACGGACCAGAGCGCGCCCTGCTCAGCCCAGCCCAGGCGGCGCTTCGAGCAGGGCAGCGGGCGAGCAGCGGCCGCCGACATCGCGGCTCCCGTCAGCCGCGGCGGAGCGCCTCGCGGTCCTTGTGGTGCTCTCGCACGATCGCGCTCACGGCGAACCACAGGAGCATCGACACGAACCACCAGAAGGTCATGAGCGCGGCTGCACCGGCCACGAACGGCACGGCCGCCAGGAGGTCGATCGCGTCCGGCCCCTTGTTGACGAGGACCACCGCGGTGACCCACAGGGCGATCGCAGCGATCAGGGACACGACCCACACGGCCAGGATGCCGTCTCTCCAACCGTTGTTCACGGTGCAACGCTATCGATGACGATCGCTCGCTTCGTGAGGCTCGCGCGTGCACGCGCATCCCCGAGACGGACGGGAGGCGCGGTGCCAGCCGGCACCGCGCCTCCCGTCAGCTCGGTGGTCGCGTCGACTACGCGACCTGCACGCGCGACTCGGCCAGCGTCGGGTAGTCCGTGTAGCCCTCGGCCGTCGCGCCGTAGAAGAACTGCGGACGCGGCTCGTTGAGCTCCTCGTCCTGCTCCCAACGGAGCGCGAGGTCCGGGTTGGCGATCGCCGGACGACCGACGGCAACGGCGTCCACGTGGTCGGAGTCGAGCAGCGCGATCGCCTCCTCACGGGTGGTCACCGACGAGAAGCCCGAGTTCGCGATGAACGGCGCGCCGGCGGTCCGACGGATCGTCTGCACGAGGTCCGAGGTCAGGTCGGCCTGGAGCACGTCGACGAACGCGAGCCCGAGCGGCGCCAGGCCCTCCGCGACCGCGGTGTAGGTCGCGAGGACGTCGGCGTCGTCCTCCTCGAGCACGCCCTGGATGTTGTGCTGCGGGGAGAGGCGGATGCCGACGCGGTCGGCCCCGATGGCCTCGGCGATGGCGGTGGTGACCTCGACGGCGAAGCGCGCGCGGTTCTCGGGGGAGCCGCCGTACTCGTCGGTGCGGGTGTTCGAGACGGGGGAGAGGAACTCGTGCACGAGGTACCCGTTGGCGCCGTGGACCTCGACGCCGTCGAGGCCGGCGGCGACCGCGTTGCGAGCAGCCTGCACGAAGCCCTGGACGGCCTCGCGGACCTCGTCGGTGGTCAGCTCGTGCGGCACCGGCATGTCGGCCTTGGTGCCGTCGGCGAGGTGGGTCTGGCCGGGTGCGGCGATCGCACTCGGGCCGACGATGCGCGGGGTGTCGGAGATCGACGTGTGCGAGACCCGGCCGCCGTGCATGAGCTGCATGACGATCGTGCCGCCCTCGGCGTGCACGGCGTCGGTGACACGACGCCAACCGGTGATCTGCTCGTCGGTCTCGATGCCCGGCTGCCCGGGGTAGGAGCGGCCCTCCTGGACGGGCCAGGTGCCCTCGGTGATGATCATGCCGAGGCCGGCCCGCTGGCGGTAGTGCTCGACGAGCAGGTCGTTCGGGATGCCCTGGGCGCCGGCGCGGGTGCGCGTGAGCGGTGCCATGACGATCCGGTTGCGGAGGTGCAGTGCGCCGAAGTCGGCGGGTTCGAAGAGCTTCACGTGTCCGTTGAACCACGTGTTGCCGGGTGCAATTCCTGTTCGGAGCGGATCGTCAGCGACCGGGGCACACCAGCGTCGACGAGCGCACCTGACCCTCGGGTCGGATGACCTGGTGCAGCGACAGGGGCTGCCCACAGATGGGGCAGGGGCGGTCGACCGTCCGGTCGTCGACGCCCTCGGGGTGGCCGGCGCCGATCTGCGACGGACCCATCTTCTCGATGAGCGTGGTGTTCCACTTCTCGTACCAGCGGCCGAAGCGACCCATCGCCCTTCCTTTCGTTCGTGCACGAATGATTCTGCCACGAAGCGTTGCGGTGCGCCAGGGTCAGATGTCGTCGACCCGTTCCAGCAGTTCGGTCAGCTCGTCCTTGAGGGCCTCGAGCCGGTCGAGCGGCCATCCCAGACGGTCGGCCACGGCGAGCGGCACGGCCTCGGCACGGTCGCGGAGCGCTCGGCCTGCTGTCGTCAGGGAGACCTCGAGCTGGCGTTCATCGGCGGTGCTGCGAGCACGCTTGACGTACCCAGAGGCCTCCAGTCGCTTGAGCAGCGGGCTGAGCGTCGCGGAGTCGAGACGGAGTTCGCGGGCGATCTCCCGCACGGACCGCGGATCGCGCTCCCACAGCGCGAGCATCACGAGGTACTGCGGGTGGGTGAGCCCCATCGGCTCGAGGAGGTCGCGGTACAGACCGATGACGCTCCGACTCGTCGCGGCGAGGGCGAAGCAGAGTTGCCGGTCGAGGGCGAGCGGGTCCACGTCGGTCTCGATCATGCCCCCACCCTACGCTTCGTGCACGAACGACCGGGTTCGCGGTGGCTGCGCGACCGGCACCGCGCCTCCAGGCGGTTGCGTCGGGCGCGGAGCGCCCCGCGGGCTACGCGCGGTGCGTCGGCGTGTGGCCTTCGTGCGGGTTCGCGTCCGGCTCGGCCGCCGCGGCGTGCGCGCCGTGGTGCTCGGCATCGCCGCCCCGCTGGGCGAACCCGGCGTCGGACGACTGCTCGCCGTGCCCGCCGCTCGGGTGGGCGCGCTCGAGCTTGGCGCCCTCGACGTCCACGTCCGGCAGGATGCGGTCGAGCCACTTCGGGATCCACCAGGCACTGCGTCCGAGCAGGTGCATGACCGCGGGGATGAGCAGCATCCGCACCACGAACGCGTCGAGCAGCACACCGAAGGCGAGCCCGAAGCCGATCGGCTTGATCGTCGACGAGTCGGAGAAGATGAAGCCCGCGAAGACGGAGATCATGATGATCGCCGCCGCCGTGACCACGGCCCGTCCGGCGTGCAGGCCCCGCTGGACCGCGACCTTCGCCGACGCGCCGTGGGCGTACGCCTCGCGCATGCCCGACACGAGGAACAGCTGGTAGTCCATCGCGAGCCCGAACAGGATCCCGATCTCGATGATCGGCAGGAAGCTCAGGATCGGCGCCGGGTCGTGCACGCCGAACACGGAGCCCAGCCAGCCGAACTGGTAGATCGCGGTCAGGCCACCGAACGACGCGAGCACGGACAGGATGAACCCGGCCGTCGCGGTGATCGGCACGAGGAACGACCGGAACACGATGATCAGGATGATGAGCGACAGTCCGACGACGACCGCGAGGTAGAGCGGCAGCACGTTCGAGAGCTTCTCGGACACGTCGATGTTCGCGGAGGCGTTGCCCGCGACGCCGAGCGTGGCCGTCCCGTCGTCGACGCTCACCCGCTGCTCGCGCAGGTCCTTCACGAGCGTCTCGGTCGAGACGCTGTCCGGGCCGCCGGCGGGCTTCACCTGGAACGCGATGATGTCGCGGTCCTTCGACGCCCCGATCGGGAGCACGGCCTTGACGTCGTCGTTCTTCGCCAGGGCCTGGCCGATGGTGACCTCGGTCGCGGTGACGTCGTCCTTGCTGACCGCTTCCGGCAGGTTCGCCACGACGAGCAGTGGACCGTTCTGACCGGCGCCGAACTCGTCCGACAGGGTCTTGTAGGCCTGGTACTGCGACGACTCGACGTCCTCCGACGCACCCGTGGGCAGGCCGAGTCGCATCTGCGTCGCGGGCAGGGCGATGGTGCCGAGCACGGCGACGCCGGCGACGAGCGTGATCACGGCGCGCCAGGTCGACATCGGCTTGTTCGGCACCCGGATCGAGTCCGTGTTGCCGATCCGCTCGCGCTCCTTGCGACGCAGGATGCGCATGCCGAGCAGCGAGAGCAGCGCCGGGGTGAACGACGTCGCGATGAGGATCGCGAACAGGACCGCGACGGCGCCGACCGTGCCCATCAGCCCGAGGAACGGGATGCCCGTGATGTTCAGCGCGAGCAAGGCCACGATGACCGTCGTACCGGCGAAGACGACCGCGTTGCCGGAGGTCCCGTTCGCGAGGCCGATCGACTCGTGCACGCCCATGCCGGCCTTCAGCTGCGTGCGGTGTCGGTTGAGGATGAAGAGCGAGTAGTCGATGCCGACCGCCAGGCCCAGCATCACCCCCAGGACCGGCGTGACCGAGATGAACTCGACGAGGCTCGAGAACGACAGCGCCGCGAGGGACGCGACGCCGACGCCGAGCACTGCGGAGACGAGCGGGATCGCGGCGCCGATCACCGTGCGGAGCATGAGGAACAGCACGAGTGCGGCGATGATCACGCCGATGATCTCGCCCGGACCGAGGATCGACGGCACGCCCTGCGCGATGTCGTTCGACACGTACACGTCGACGCCGCTGATCTTCGCCGCCTCGGCCTTGTCCGAGATGGCCTGCTTCGTGCTCTGCGGCACCTCGTAGGTCGACTTCGTGAACTGCACGGTGCCGATCGCGGCGGAGTCGTTCGAGGACACGAACCGGATGTCCTTCGACAGGCCGAGGAGCTTCGACCCCTGCTCGAGCTCCTGCTCGCTGTCGTCCAGCTTCTGCTCGTTCTCGTCGAGCTTCTTCGTGTTCTCGTCGATCTGCTGCTGGGCTGCCGTGATCTGCTGCTGACCCGCGGTGATCTGCTGCTGCTGCGCGTCGATCTGCGCCTGGGCCTGCTGCAGCTGTGCCTGCGCGGCTGCGGAGGCAGCGGCACCGGCGGCCTGGGCCTGGGCCTTCTGCGCGTCCAGCTGCTGCTGCGCCTGCTCGATCTTCGTCTTGCCCGACTCGAGCTGCGACTTCTGCGCGTCGAGCTGGTCCTGGCCGTCCTCGATCTGCTTCCGGCCGTCGGAGATCTGCTTCCGGCCGTCGCTGATCTGCTCGCGGCCGTCGACGATCTTCTGCCGCTGGTCGTCGAGCTGCTGCTGCGTCGTGAAGCCGTCGGTGACGTCCTTGACGCCGTCCTCGCTCTTCAGCCCGTCGAGGAAGTCCTTGACCTCGGTCTTCTGGTCGTCCGTGAACGCCTTGCCGTTCGTGGTCGTGAAGACGAGCGTGCCGGTACCGCCGTTCGCGGACGGGAACTTGTCCGCGAGCTCGTCCTGCACCTGGCTGGTCTTGGTGTTCGGGATCGAGATCGAGGACGAGATCGAGCCGGCGAACAGGCTGTAGGTGAGCCCGGCGATGCCCATGATCACGATCCACGCGATGATCACGAGCCAGTGCCTGCGGGCGGAGAAGCGCCCGAGTCGGTAGAGGAGACCGGCCATGCGGAGAGCCCCGTTCCTTTCGTTGTGCGTGCTGTGTGGTGACGGGGTGCGCCGGTGGACCCCTGGGGGTGACGATCAGTCGGTGGGCATGTAGCCGCTGCGGACGCTGTGGACGAGTCTGCTCAGCAGCGCGTCCCACGCGTCCAGGGATGCGCGGTCGAGCGAGGGGCCCGTGTGGGTGAGCCAGTGGTCCGCGATCACGACGATGCCGCTCATGAGCGACTCCACGAGCAGCGCGGCGTCGAGCTCGTCCGCGGCCGGGTGGCGGCGGGTGACCTCGTCGCGCAGTCGTTCGGTGACCCGGGAGAACGCGGTCTGGGTGAGCACCGCGGCCTTCGGGTCGGACTTGCCGGGTTCGCCGAGGATCCGGTACATGCTCGCGATCGCCGGCGCGAGGTCGGCTCCGCGGGCGGCGGACTCGAGCTCGTCGAACATTGACGACCGCGACCCGTCACCGACCGGGGTCTTCGCCATGTCGGCCAGGAAGCGGTCGATGATGACCGACAGCTCCTCTTCGCAGACGGTGAGGAGGACCTCGTCGAGGGACGCGAAGTGGTTGAAGACCGTCCGTCGCGCGACGTCGGCCCGCGCCGCGAGGTCGTCGACCCCGAACTCGCGTCCGCCCTGCTCCGCGATGAGGTCGCGCGCGGCCTGCAGGATCGCTGCACGGTGCTTCGCCTTGAGGGCGGCACGGCGGTCGGGTGCGAGGGTCACGTCTGTGAACACTAGGTGCATCGATGCACTGGGTGCAACGACTCCGAGTGCATGCTCAGATTCGTCCCCCGACGCGCGTCGCTCACGCGACCGAGAGACGGACGGAAGGCCCGTGGCGGCTCCCGCCACGGGCCTCCCGTCCGTAGGCTGGACACCATGCACGCGCTGGCGGCCACCCTCGACCGCTGGAACGCGCGACACCCCTGGTCGCACAACGCGGCCTACTCGTGGTTCGTCGTCGCCCATGCCCGCGCGCTCCGGCGGCGCGGGGGGAGCAGTGTCCTCGACGTGGGCTGCGGCGCCGGGCTGCTCCTCACCCGGCTCGGTCGCGTGCTCCCGGACGCGGCCGGTGTCGAGCCGGACCCACGGATGGCGCGACTCGCCGCGCGCAGCGGCGCGCGGATCACCGCGGAGCTGCCCGCTGAACCGGTCGACCTCGTCGTCCTCGTGGCTTCGCTCCACCACCTCGACGCCGACGACGCGCTCCCACGGCTGCGCGCGCTCGTCCGCCCCGGCGGGCGACTCGTCGCGATCGCCCCCACTCGCTCGACGTGGGGTGACCTGCCCCGCGAGGTCCTCTCGCTCGTGGCCAACCCGATCGTGGGGTTCGTACGGCACCCGCTCGGGACCGATCGCGCTCCCGAGCACATGACCGCACCGACGGTCGCGCCGACGCTGTCCCACCGGGAACTGCGGTCGTCCGCCCGGCGACACCTGCCCGACGCCCGGGTGTGGCCGGGACCCTTCTGGCGGAGCGTCGTCGTCTGGGGAGCGCCGTGACGATCCTGTTCGTGAGCGGCGCACCCGGGAGCGGCAAGACGACGCTCGCGACGGCGCTCGCCGCGCAGCTCGGTTGGCCGCAGGTGCACCGCGACGAGCTCTACGCCGGGATCACGGCCGCGGGCGACGGGGACCGCGACGAGGTCGTGCCGCAGGGCGTCGCCGCGTTCTGGAGCGTGACGGCGGCGTACGCCCGGGCGGGGTCCAGCGTCATCGCGGAGGCGACGTTGTACCGCGGGCAGTCCGAGGCGGAGGTCCGCGACGTCCTCGGCGGCCGGTGGCCGATCCGGAACCTCCACTGCGTGACGCCGACGTGGCACGAGCGGTTCGTCGCCCGGGGTCACGAGGCGCGGCTGAACGACCGCGCGCTCGCGAACGCGCCGGCGACCGTGCCGCCGCTCGACCTCGGCTGCCCACTGCTCGAGGTCGACACGACCGACGGCTACGACCCCGGGCTCGACGAGTCGGCGCGCTGGGCGACCGCGTGAGCGCCGAGCCCGGCGATCAGGACGGCTCGTCGTCCCAGAGGACCGGGGTCGTGGTGCCGGACGCCCAGTCGCGCCGCAGCACGCCGTAGCCGACCGACGCGAGCGGTTCGCCGCCCGGCACCGGCCACCCCTCCCGGTAGTGCGCCTCCTTGACCCACCCCGCGCGGAGGAACGTCCGCCGCATGGCGGTGTTGTCCTCGCGGGTCTGCCCCTCGAACCGGGTGACCTCGGGCAGCGTGCGGAACACGTGGTCGGTCGCCGCGCGGAGCGCCTGCACGCCGAGTCCCTGGCCGCGGTGCGCCCCCGCGATCCGGAGGTCGAAGAGCGGTACCGGGTCCTCGAGGTCCTCCAGCCGGAGCACCCCGACGCGGCCCCGCTCGTCCGAGTCGATCCAGAACGAGTCGTGCTCGTCGTCGCGCCACGCACTCGCGTCGATGCCGCGCTCGGCGTCGGCACGGTCGATGCGGCGCCGCACGTGGAAGGGGAACTCCTCGGTCGTGAGGAAGGCGACCAGGGCCTCCCGGTCGGCGCCGGTGGGGTCGAGACGGGTGAGTCGGACGGCCATGCGGGCCACGGTACCGGCGCTCGGTTTCCCGCACGCCCGTGCGGCTTGCCGCCGTGGACCCTGCGAAGGGAGGCGCCGATTCGTTCCGTGCGTGAACCTGATGGTGACAGGGCAGTACAGGAGCAGATCGTGACACGGCAACGCACCTCGCAACGGCGCGAGCGGACCACCTCGACGCGCGGGGGCTTCCTCCGCGGAGCCGTCGTGCTGGTCGTCGCCGGGGTCACCGTCGCCGTGATGCTGGCGTTCCTCACGCCGGCGCAGGGCAGCGAGCTCGTCCCGTCGCTGTCGCCGTCGCCCAGCGGCGCGTCGCCGAGCGGCGCGTCGCCGAGCCGCGCGACGCCGACGCGGCAGGCGCCGGACGGTGCTGCTCCCGACGGCACGACCGCCTCCGGTGAGCCAGCCGGCGGTGCCGCTTCCGGGCACGCGTCCGGCTCGACCTCGGAGGGCGCCGTGCAACCCCGCACACCCACCCCGACCGTTCCGGAACCCGTGCTCGGTCCGCAGGCGGCGTTCTTCGAGGACTTCACCACCCCGGCGGCGAGCGAGGGACAGTTCGCCGCGACCTACGCGAACGCCTGGCAGGCGTACGACGAGGGCACGAGCGACAAGTACTACTCCGGCGCCCTCATCAGCGCGCACGACGGCTCCATGGACGTCGCGATGAACGGCACCCAGGGCGCGGCCGGGGTCTTTGGACCGCCGGCGACGGCGTGGGCGCAGACCGGCGGCACGTTCAGCATCCGCATGAAGGTCGAGGGCGGTCGGGGCAACGGGACGGCGGTCATGCTCTGGCCGACGTCGAACGACGCGTCCGAGGGGGAGCTCGACTACCCCGAGGGCGGTTTCTCCGGCAAGCCGGACGTGTTCCACCACTCGATGGTGCCGGGCCACGCCGACAAGGCGTACCGGATCCTGACCGACGCGTCGTGGAAGGAATGGCACACGTACACGACGGTCTGGGTGCCGGGGAAGTCGGTCAGCTACTTCCTCGACGGGGTGCTGCTCGAGACGGTGACGGAGTCGGTGCCGACCACCCCGCACCGGTACACGTTCCAGATCGGCAACACCGGCAAGCCCGGCCACGTGCTCATCGACTGGGTGTCGATCGAACCCTGAGGCCGTCGTTCGTGCAGGCTGGGGTCGTGCGTGCTCCACGATGGACGGCCCTGGTCGTCGGTGCCGGCCTCACCGCAGCCCTCGTCGGGTGCTCCGGACCCGGCGCACCGGTCGGGCAGGCGACGACTCCGGGAGCCGCTGCACCCACCGACGTCCCGACCGCCGCGCCGACGGTCTCGGCAGACGGCGCCCTGGCTGCGCTCGAACGGGAGTCCGACGCCCGACTCGGTGTCGTCGCTGTCGACACGGAGTCCGGGACGACGCTCGCGTACCGCGGCGACGAGCGCTTCCCGTTCGCGTCGACGAACAAGGTGTTCATCGCCGCGGCCGTGCTCGACCGGTCGACGGCGGCGGACCTCGACACGATCATCCACTACGACCGCGGCGACCTGCTCGAGTACGCACCGGTCACCTCGCGCTCGGTCGACACCGGGATGACCGTCCGGGCGCTCGTCGACGCAGCCGTCAGTGTGAGCGACAACACCGCGGCGAACCTCCTCGTGGAGCGCCTCGGCGGCCCGGACGCCGTCGAGTCCTGGCTCCGTGGCATCGGTGACCGTGTGACCCGCGTCGACCGGCTCGAGCCCGACCTGAACGCGGCGACGCCCGGCGACGACCGGGACACCAGCACGCCCGAGCAGTTCGCGGACGACCTCCGTGCCGTGCTCCTCGGGGACGCCCTCGACGCCGACGACCAGCGCGTGCTCCGGACCGCGATGCTCGGCACCACCACGGGCGACGGGACGATCCGCGCCGGGGTGCCGTCCGGCTGGCGGGTCGCCGACAAGACCGGCACGGGGTCGTACGGCGTCCGGAACGACATCGGTGTCGTCACACCCCCGGGCCGGCGACCGATCGTGCTCGTCGTGATGACCCGCACCGAACGCTCGGACGCCGAGCCCTCGGACGCGCTCGTGGCCGCCGCGACGAAGACCGCGGTCGGAGCGCTGCGCCGCTGACGGCGGCGCTCGCTACCGCCGGCGGTCCCAGGATCGGCGGCCGTTGCCGGAACGTGACCGGAGGACGGCCTGGAGGCCCGTGGCGGCGCCGCCACGGGCCTCCCGGCCGTCACGGGGTAACGATCCGTACCGACTCGGCGCTCTCCCAGTCCACGCGCCGGGGATCCCCCGGGAGATCCCGGGGACCGTCCGGGTCCGCCCGGCACGGTCCGACACGGAACGCACCGATCCGCGGTGCACGAGGGGGACACATGGGGTTCGGACGAGCGATCGCGGCCGTGAGCGGCTTCGTCGGCGGGAGCGTGCTGGCGGGCCTGGTGGTCGGCGTCGGCGTGACCCCGGCGGTCGCGCTGGCGGGGTTCGGGACGTCGTCGGCAATCGACGCGTTCTCGTCGCTGCCGGAGTACATCGAGGTCGGCGAGCTGCCGAGCCGCAACGAGGTGTGGGCGTACCGCGGCGGGAAGCCCGTGCACCTCGCGGACGTGTTCGACCGGAACCGCGAGCAGCTGCCGTACGACCGGATCAGCGACACGCTCAAGCACGCCGCCGTCGACGGTGAGGACAAGCGGTTCTGGCACCACGGGGGCGTCGACGCGACCTCGCTCGTCCGCAGTGTCGTCAGCGTCGCGGCGAAGCAGGGGAAGGGCGGGTCCGGCGGGTCGACGCTCACGATGCAGCTGGTCCGGAACATCAAGATCGAACAGGCGTCGCAGCTGCCCGCGGCCGAGGCCGAGGCGGCGGTCGCGGAGGCCACGGCCCGGACCCCGCAGCGGAAGCTCGAGGAGATCAAGCTCGCGATCGGCCTGGCGAAGCGGTACTCGAAGGAGGAGATCCTCACCGCGTACCTCAACATCGCGTACTTCGGCGACCAGACCTACGGCGTGCAGGCCGCGGCGCAGCGGTACTACGGCAAGGACGCCACGGACCTCAGCCCGGCCGAGGCGGCGTCACTCGTGGCGATCGTGCAGTGGCCGGAGCGCCGGGACCTCTCGACGCCGGCCCACCACCGGGACAACCAGGCCCGGCGAGACGTCATCCTCCGCGCGATGCACGAGCAGGGGCACCTGTCGGGCCGTGACCTCCGGACCGCGCTCGCGTCGGAGCCGGCGGAGTACGTGCACCTCACCGCGCCGCAGCAGGGGTGCGCGTCGGTCGTCGACGGCGCGCAGTACTTCTGCGAACACGCCGTGCAGGTCACCCGGTCGCTGCCGCAGCTCGGAGCGACGCAGGCCGAACGCGACGAGGCCTGGCGGACGGGCGGGTACCGGGTGCAGACGACGCTCGACCTCGACCGGAACGCCCAGCAGGAGGCACTGCTCGACCGGTACGACCCGGCCGCCGAACCCGCACTCGCCCTGGGCGCGACGTTCGACTCCGTCGAGGCCTCGACCGGACGTGTCCTGACGATGGCGCAGAACACCGCGTACGACCGCTCGGCGGCGGCACCCCGAGGGTCGAGCTCGCTGAACTACGCCGTGGACGAGGCCTCCGGCGACGCGACCGGGTTCCAGCCCGGCTCGACCTACAAGGTGTTCACGCTGCTCGCCTGGCTCGAGGCCGGACGGAGCCCGGACACGGTGGTGGACGGCACCCGGCACGAGCAGCGGACGTGGACCCAGTGCGGACAGACGATCGACGAGCCGTGGAACCCGCGGAACGACTCACCGGGCCAGACCGGTCCGTACTCGGTCCGTGCGGCGACGGCGCAGTCGGTCAACGGCGCCTACGTGTCGATGGCCGCGCAGCTCGACCTCTGCGACGTCCGGGACGTCGCGGAGCGGCTCGGCGTCCACCTCGCGACGGGCGGCCGGGTCGGTGCGAACCCGGCGGCCATCCTCGGGACCGAGAACATCGCGCCGCTCACCATGGCGTCGGCGTACACCGCGATCGCGAACGGCGGCGTCCGCTGCGACCCGGTCGTGGTGGACGAGGTCGTGGACCGCACCGGGAAGGACCTCGGCGGACAGCCGGAGACCTGCCGACGGGTGCTCTCGCCCGCCGTCGCCGCAACCGCGTTCGAGGTCATGCAGGGCGCGTTCCGCGGTGGAACGGCGACCGGCGGGCAGACCGCCGACGGCATGACGCTGTTCGGCAAGACGGGCACGACGGACGTCGCGGACCAGGTGTGGCTCGTCGGTGGGACCTCCCGCGTGGTCACCGCGTACTGGCAGGGCAACACGGACGGTGGGAAGACGAACCTCCGGTACGTCGGCAACGGCCAGGGCGGGACGTACGCGGGTGCGCGGGCATCGGTGTGGAAGCAGGCGCAGGAGGCGGTGAACGCGGCCTACCCGGCGGGGTGACCGCCGCCGTGCCGCGGGGTGGGCGCAGCACGGCCAGCCAGCGCTGCCGGTCTCCCGAGACTCGGCTGGGCGGACAGTTTCGCGGCCCTCCGGCTGCGGGACTGTCCGCGGGGCCGAGACTCGCCGGGCAGGCGCGGGCGCGCGGGCCCGCGCGCTCGCGGGCGCGGGCGCTCCGCTACCGGTCGAGGCGCTCGCTCTCGGTGATCCACGTGGTCAGCTGGCGCATCGCTGCGGCCTGGGACGCGTGGTCGAGCACGGGCGACGTCCACGGGTGCACCTGCCCCGCGACGAGGGCCGGCTGGTCGGCGAAGGTCGGCTGCCGCACGAGGTCGTCCGCCTGGTAGCCCTGGTCCGAGAGCAGCAGCACGTCGCCCCGGACCTTGCCGGCGTTCGGCCAGGAGTACACGCCCCACGCGTAGCCCTTCGGCCCGGGCACGGTCAGGTCGGCACCGTACGACGCCCAGAGCTGCAGCGCGGGGACGTCCTCGGGACGGGCGACGTAGACACCGTCGTGGTCGGCGTAGAGCGCGGTCAGCCGGACGTCGTGGTCGCGGGTCGCTGCCTCCAGCGCCGACGCGGCGTCGTCGAACTCGGTCTCCGCTGCGTCGACGACCGACTGCTCGGCGCCGAGCGACAGCGTGAGGTCGGTCACGTCGCGGACGACGTCGGCGCCGTCACCACCCCACCGGACCTCGGCGACCGGCGCGATCTTCGCCAGTTCCCGCTGCTGCGGAGCGTCGGCGATGCCCGTCCCGACGTGGTCGGTCGGGAGCGTGCCCGAGGCGTCCACCGGCGCGATCGTGGTCACGATGAGGTCGGGCCTCAGCGCGGCCACCCGGTCGACGTCGATGCCGTCCGAGCCGTCGCCGGCACCGTCGGTCGTGCTCGCCGATCCGACGTCCGCGATGCCGTCGGTGTCGAGGCCGTCCCACCGGTCGTCCTCGGCGAGCGGGAGCCGGCCGAAGGTCCCGACCGGGTGCAGGCCGGAGCGGACCATCGAGATCGCGAGGTCGTCGAGGGCGACCACCCGCTCGGGGCGGTGGTCGAGGCGGATCGTCGTGCCGGTGGCGTCCTGGTACGACCAGCCGGTGGTCCTCGCGTCGCCACCGCCACCGCCACCACGCCCGCCGTCCGGGGCGGTCTCCGTGCCGGACGTCCCGCTGCACCCGGCGAGGGTCAGCGCGCACGCCACCACCGCGGCGAGCACGAGGGCGCGCAGGGGCCGGCGGGGGAGCGTCACGACGAGCAAGGCTAGCCGCGCGGCCTGTGCTCCGGGTCGTCGTCGCGGACGACCGAGTGGGCCCACCGACGGGTAGCGTCCGCGGCATGAGCAGCCGACTGAGCGAACTCGTCCTCAACTGCGCCGACCCCGAGGCCCTCTCGCGCTTCTGGTGCGCGGTGCTCGACCACGTCGAACTCGGGAAGGACGAGGACGGCATCGAGATCGGTCCGGCCTCCGGGTTCGGCGGCGCGACGCCGACGATCATCCTCGCGAAGGTCGAGCACGCGAAGGCGCAGCCCCTCCGGCTGCACCTCGACCTCAGCCCGGTCGACCGCGACCAGGACGCCGAGCTGGAGCGACTGCTGGCGCTCGGCGCACGGCCGGCCGACGTGGGGCAGACGGGGGAGGAGTCCTGGCACGTCCTGCAGGACCCGGAGGGCAACGAGTTCTGCCTGCTGCGCACGCGGCTCGCGCCGATCTGAGGGGCACCCCGCGCGTTGCGCGGGCAGCAGACGGACGGGAGGCACGGTGCCAGCCGGCACCGTGCCTCCCGTTCGTGAGGTGGTGGCGTCAGCCCTTGAGGCCGGACCCCGTCACGCCCTCCACGATCTGCCGCTGGAAGATCAGGTAGAGGATGATCAGCGGCAGCGCCGCGAGGATCGCACCGGCCTGGATGTCGGCGTAGCGCTGACCGAAGCTGCCCTGGACCGTGGCGAGCCCGACCGGGATCGTCATGAGGTCCGGGTTGGACAGCACGAACAGCGGCAGCAGCAGGTTGTTCCAGACCCCGACGAACGTCAGGATCGCGACCGCGGCGATGACCGGACGCGACAGCGGCAGGATCACCGACCAGTAGATCTTCCACATGCCCGCACCGTCGATGCGTGCAGCCTCCTCGAGCTCCCGGGGGATGCCGTCGAAGAACTGCTTGAAGATGAACACCGCGATGACCGCGGGCACCTGCGGGAAGATGACCGACCAGTAGGTGTTGAGCAGACCGACCGCGTTGAGCTCCTGGAAGATCGGGATGATCAGGACCTGCGTCGGGATCATGATGCCCAGGATGATGAGCAGGAACGCGACGTTGCGACCGCGGAACACCAGGCGCGACAGCGCGAACGCGGCCATCGAGGCGAACAGCACCGTGAGTGCCGTCGTCACGAGGCTCGTGATGCCGGAGGCCAGGTACCAGTTCCAGATGTCGCCGGCCTGGAACAGCGCGGCGTAGGAGTGCAGCGTCGGGTTCCAGTTCGACAGGATCGAGTTCGCCCCGAGCGCGGCGACACCGTTGTCGGACAGCGATGTCTTGAGGGCGAACAGGCTCGGGATGAGCCAGATGACCGCGAACACCCCGAGGATGATCCCGGCCACGATGTTGAAGCCCCTGCCGGAGACGCCGATCTTCGCCGCGTTCGCGGGGGCTGCGGCCGACACCCCGGAACGGAGCTTCGGCCGGGCGGTGGTGACGCTCTCGGTGGTGGTCACGTCAGGCACCGATCTCTCGCTTGGCGGCAGCGCGCTCGACGAGCTGCCGGATGACCGCGATCGCGACGATCACGATGAACAGGAGCACCGACGCCGCCGACGCGGCACCGAGGCGGTTGTCGGTGAAGCCGACACCCGTGATGAGCTGCAGCGACACCTGGGTGGAGATGCCCGGGCCGCCGTTCGTCATCAGGTACACCTGGTCGAAGATCTTCAGGCTCGCGATGATCTGCAGCAGGATGACGAGCGTCGTCGTGCGGCCGAGGAGCGGCAGGGTGATCGACTTGATCTGCTGCCAGCTCGACGCCCCGTCGACCGCCGCGGCCTCGTACAGCTCGCGCGGGATCTCCTGGAGACCCGCCAGGTAGAGCACGAAGTTGAACCCGAGGGTCCACCAGACCGTGGCGATCGCGACGCCGATCATCGCGGTGTTCGGGCTGGCCAGCACGCCGGCGCCCGGCGTGATGCCGAGGGCCTGCTGGACCGACGCGAACAGGCCGGTCGCGGGGGTGAAGATGAACACCCAGATCAGCGAGATCGTCGCCGACGGCAGGATGAACGGCAGGAAGAACGCCAGGCGGAAGAACCACTGGCCGCGGTTCATCCGGTTCGTGAGCACCGCGAACACGAACGCCAGGATGACCAGTGGCGGGGTCGTGTAGAGCGTGAACTGCAGGGTGTGCCAGAGCGACGACCAGAAGTCGGCGCGTCCGAGCATCTCCGCGTAGTTCGCGAACCCGGCGAAGCTGCCGAGCCCGGTGCGGACGGTGGAGGTGTTGAAGAAGCTCGAGACGATCATCCAGACCGTCGGGCCGAGCAGGAAGGCCAGGTAGAACAGGCCGAAGGGGGCGAGGAACAGCCATCCGCTGCGGCCTTGGCCACGGGTGGTGCTGTTCACACGCGTGCGGAGCCGCCGCGGGACCGTTGCGGCCTCCGTCGGGCGGGTCAGGACTGGTGCTGCGGTCACGTCGTCGTGCCTTTCGCGCGGGGCTTACAGCGGGCTGGGGGTGTTGAGGTACGTGCTGAGCTGGCTCTTGATCGCCGAGAGGGCCGCCGCGGGGCTCGAGGCGCCCTGCTGCACGAGCGCGAGCTGCGCCCCGACGGTGTTCTCGAACGTCGACCCGGAGCCGCCGTACCAGGCGGGGTCGTCGAACACGGCGCTCTCGGCAGCGGACGCGTAGTCCGACTGCGGCTCGAGCTTCTTGTAGGCCGTGCTGTCGAACGTGGGCATGTAGGCCGGCACGTGCCCGCCCTCGGCCCACGTCATGCTCTGCTCCAGCATCTGCTTGATGAAGAGCATGTGCGCCTTCCGCTGCTCCGGCGTGCGGTCCTTCCTCGGCAGGATGAACGTGTGCGAGTCGGCCTGGGTGGCCGGCTTGTCGAAGAGCTGCGGGATCGGCGCCATGCCGAACTTCAGCCCCTTGATCGACTGCGCCGTGCTGATCTCCCACTCGCCCTGCATGAAGAACCCGGCCTTGCCGGTGAACATCAGGGTCTCGGCGGTGGCGTAGTCGAGGCCCTTGTTGAGCCAGCCGTTCTTCACCCACTTCTCGGTCATCGTGGTGACCTTGGTGTAGTTGTCCTCGTTCACCGTGAGCTTCGAGCCGCCGTCGCTGATGAACGGCGTCGACCCCTCGATCTGGTTGTACATCGTCCAGAAGAAGCGCCACGGGGTCGCGATCTCGCTGACGTTCGCCACGTTGAGCGCGACACCGCCGGTGACCTTCGAGACGGCCGCGAGTGCCTGTTCGAACGCCTCCAGTCCGGAGAGGTCCTTGAGCTTGCCGTCACTGTCGATCAGGCCGGCCTTCTGGCACACGTCAACGTTGTAAAAGAGCACGAACGGGTGCGTGTCCAGCGGGATGCAGATGTTCTTGCCGTCGGTCTTCTGCGCCGTCCACGCCTTCTGGTTGAAGTCGCTGGCGCTCAGGCCGACGCTCGCGAGGTCGTCCGAGGTGATCGGGTCGAGCAGGTCGCCGTCCCACAGCGGCTTCGCGCGGGTGAGGTGGGCGATCGCGACGTCCGGCGGCTTGTTCCCGACGGTGGCCAGTGTCACCTTCGAGTAGTACGGGTTGCCCCAGGCGAACGTCGTCGCCTGGATCGAGGACGGTCCGCCGTGCTGCTTGGCGTAGCCCGCCTCCATCTGCTGCATGCGAGCGCCGTCACCGCCGCCGAAGAGGTTCCAGAAGACGAGCGTCTCCGGGTTGAGCGGGGCACCGGCGATGCCCGCTGCGAGCGGACTCGAGCAGGCGGCGAGCGGCAGCACGGTGGCGGCCGCGGCTCCTGCGGCGAGCAGGCTCCGCCGGGTGAAGGACCCGCCGCGCGGCTGCACGGGCGGGGTTGGTCGGATCGGCATGGCATCACTCCATCGGGACGGGCCGAGCGGAACAGGGTCGGTGTTCCGTACTGCTGCGGCGTCGCAGCCCCGTGGTGAGGCTCCTTCGCTGCTCCGGTCGGGGCGACGTGCCGTGGGGGCATCATCGCTCCGTGAGCGCTCACATTAGCGCTGGACACGCCGGAGCACCACCCCTTTCGTCCCCGCCCCGAACCAGCTAGCGTTGTGACTGGGTGAGCGCTCACTTTCGTGTCACCCCGACGCACGACGATCGAAGGAGATCCATGCCCCGCACACACCTCGTCCTCGACGCCGCGTTCACCGTGGGGCCGGTGCGCCGTCGCCTGTTCGGCGGGTTCGTCGAGCACCTCGGACGGCACGTCTACGACGGCATCCACGAGCCCGCGCACGAGACCGCCGACGAGCACGGCTTCCGCAAGGACGTGATCGAGCTCGTCAAGGAGCTGAACGTGTCCGCGATCCGCTACCCGGGCGGCAACTTCGTCTCCGGTTACAAGTGGGAGGACGGCGTCGGCCCGGTCGACCAGCGTCCCCGGCGCCTCGATCTCGCGTGGCACTCCACCGAGACGAACGAGGTCGGGCTGCACGAGTTCCAGCACTGGCTCGACCAGGTGGACTCCGAGCTCATGCTCGCGGTGAACCTCGGCACCCGTGGCACGCAGGAGGCCATCGAGCTCCTCGAGTACGCGAACATCGACGCCGGCACCGCACTGAGCGAGTACCGCCGCTCGAACGGCCGCCAGGAGCCCTTCGCCGTGAAGATGTGGTGCCTCGGCAACGAGATGGACGGCCCCTGGCAGCTCGGCCACAAGAACGCGGACGACTACGGCAAGCTCGCCGCGATGACCGCCAAGGCCATGCGCCAGATCCAGCCCGACCTCGAACTCGTCGCCTGCGGGTCCTCCGGAGCGTCGATGCCGACGTTCGGCGAGTGGGAGCGCACCGTCCTCGAGCACGCCTACGACGACATCGACTACATCTCCGCCCACGCCTACTACGAGGAGGACGGCGACATGTCGTCGTTCCTCGCGTCCGGCGTGAACATGGACCACTTCATCGACACCGTCACGACCGCCGCCGACCACGTCAAGGCGCACAAGAAGTCGGACAAGCGGATCGACATCTCGTTCGACGAGTGGAACGTCTGGTCGCTCAGCAAGTGGAACGAGCAGCAGAAGACCTTCGAGCTGCAGGACTGGCCGGTGGCGCCGCGCCTGCTCGAGGACATCTACACCGTGGCGGACGCCGTCGTCGTCGGTGGTCTGCTCATCTCGCTCCTCCGTCACGCCGACCGTGTGGCCTCGGCGAGCATCGCGCAGCTCGTCAACGTGATCGGCCCGATCATGACCGAGCCGGGCGGCCCGGCCTGGCGCCAGACGACGTTCTTCCCGTTCTCGCTGACGTCCAAGCTCGCGAACGGCACCTCGCTCCAGGTCAAGGCCTCGGGCGACACGGTCGACGGCGGCAAGTACGGCGAGGTCCCGGTCGTGGACTCCGCCGCGACCATCGAGGACGGCACGGCCGCGGTGTTCCTCGTGAACCGCCACCAGACCGAGTCGACCACCGTCACGATCGACCTCGCCGGCATCGGCGCGGACGGCGAGGTCCGCGCCGAGGGCATCTGGGAGGACGACGTGCACCTCGTCAACGACCTCTCGGACACCGAGCGCGTCGGCCTGCGCACCAACGAGACCGTCCACCGCGAGGGCGACACGATCACCATCGAACTGCCGCCCGTCTCCTGGACGGCCGTCTCGATCGGCTGAGGACGCCTCGGCGCGCGCCACGGCGAGCGTCGAGTGAGCACAGCGGGTGCCGGGTCGCGACAGCGGGTCGGCACCCGTTGCCGTGTGCGGCGCGCTCCGCGCGGTCTGCCTGGAGGCACGGCTCGGCTCCGGCAGGACGGTCGCCTGCACCACGGGCCGGCGCGGCGATCAGCGCGCTCGACACGTGTCGGCGGACTACTGTGGTCCGTGGGAACGTCGTCCGTCACCGGGACGACAGCGCCGTCGACAGGAGCGGGATGACGCAGGCACCACCCCGTCGGACCGTCCGAGCGACCGACACGGGTCCCATCGTGCTGTCCGGGCTGCGGGCCGCGTGGGAGCCGCTCGCGAAACAGGCACTGGTCGCCGCGCTGATCGTCGGCGCGGCCGCGGCGAGCACCCTCCTGCCGGTGTGGTTGACGGTGACCGACGCCACGGCGATGTGGACCGGAGCGGGTCTCGCGGTCGTGCTGCTCGGCCTCGCGGCGCTCATGGCACGGTCGACCCGTCTGGCGCGCGCCGAGATCGTCATCCCGCTGCTCGACTTCGTCGCCGTCGGACTCCTGCGGTTCGGCACGGGCGAGACCCGGTCCGTGTTCCTCGCGATCCTCGTGCTCCCCGTCGTCTGGATCGCCGCCGGGCACGGACGGTGGCGGGTCCTCGTCCCCGTCCTCGGCGTGTTCGTGACGATCCTGCTGCCGCTCGCCCTCGCGCCCGGACGCGCGTTCCCGGGCAGCGAAGTCGTCCGTCTGGTCATCGCCGCCGTCGTCTACAGTGCAGCCGCCGCCGTGGTCAACGAGCTCTCCCGACGGTCCCTCGCGCAGCTCACGGTCGCCCAGCGCTCCCGCCGGGTCGCCGAGGCCGAGGTCACCCAGGCCGCCATCGTGCAGCGCTCCCTGCAGCCCGTCGACGGCAACGGACTCCCGTCGGCGATCCGCGTCGCGGGCACCTGCGTCCCGGCCCGCACCGTCGGCGGCGACTTCTACGACTGGTACCCGACACCGGACGGTGGCATGGGCTTCACGCTCGGCGACGTCATGGGCAAGGGCGTCGGGGCCGGCATGATCGCCGCCGCCGTCCGCGCCGTCATTCGGAGCAGCCTCGAGGAGCCGGACCCCGCGCTCGCGTTCCGGTGGACCTCCGCCGGCCTGAGCACCGGTTCCGTGGACATGGTCAGTGCGCAGTTCACGACGTGCTTCCACGGCCGCATCAGCCTCGACGGGACCCTGCGATGGGTCGACGCCGGTCACGGGCTGACCCTGGTCCGTCGGGCGGCAGGCGGCAGCGAGTTCCTCCGCTCCGGACACCTGCCGCTCGGGGTCGGGTCCGGGTGGACCAGCGTCGAGACGGACCTCCAGCCCGGGGACAGCGTCGTCAGCGTCAGTGACGGTGTCCTCGACCTGTTCGGCGGCGACCTCGCGTCGCTGGACCGCTGGCAGGCGTTCGTCGATGCCCGCGACGACATCGACGGTCTCGTCGCCGACGTCGCGGCGCTCGCCGAGCGCGGCGACCGCGCCGATGACGTGACGATCATCGCCGTGACGTGGGGCGGCTCCCACCCGGCGTGACCACCCCGTGGGCCGCGCGTCCTGACGGAGCCGCGCCGTGCCTCCAGGCCGGCACCGGTGCGTCCTGGGATCGTGCCGACGGCGGGGGAGCCGTGCCGGTACCGACCGACTGGGAGACCGAGGGCGCGACCGCGCGCGCCGCGGTGCCGAGCGATGCGCTGCGGCAGCCGGTCGCGGTCCGGGCCGCGACCTGCATCGGGCTGCTGCCGCTCCGACTCGTCGCCGGGGCGTTCCTCCGGCGCTGACGCGTCAGCGGCGCGCGCGGTCAGGCGTGCGTCGCGGTGGACGAACCGATGACCGACAGGAGTCGGAGCCGGTCGGCGCTGTCGCTGCCGGGCTCGGCCGTGTAGACGAGCAGGTGTTGCGCGCGGTCGGTGTCCTGCAGGACCTGGCACTGCAGGGTGAGCGGGCCGACCTCCGGGTGGACGTAGTGCTTCTCCTCGGCCGGACGGATGCCGACCTCGTGGAGCGCCCACACCGCGCGGAACTCGGCGCTCCGGGCGAGGAGGTCCTCGGCGAGGGCGGCGGCCCGTGAGCCGGGGCCACGCCGAGCGAGGACACCGCGGAGACCGGAGACGTACATCCGCGACAGGAACTCGTGCTCGTCCTCGGGGTGCAGCGCCCGCGCGGCCGGGTCGGTGAACCAGCGGTACCCGATGCTCCGGGCGTGCCCGGTGCGGATCGACGCGTCCCCGACCAGGGCGGCGGCGAGCGGTGTCTGGCGGAGCGTCTCACCGAGCTCGGTGACGATCTCGGCCGGGGTGTCGACGAGACGGTCCAGGATCCGCATGATCCCCGGACCGACGTGGTCCGACCCGGCACCGCGCGTCGGCGGTTCGTGCCCGGCCAGGCGGAACAGGTGATCGCGTTCGTCGAGCGAGAGCCGCAGTCCCTGCGCGATCGACGCGAGCATCTGGTCCGAGGGCTGCGGTCCGCGCCCCCGTTCGAGCCGCGCGTAGTAGTCGGCGGACATGTTGCTGAGGAGCGCCGCCTCCTCGCGCCGGAGTCCGCTCGTGCGACGTCGGGCCCCTCGTGGCAGGCCGACGTCCTCGGGCTGGAGCGCGGCGCGACGACTCCGCAGGAAGTCGGCGAGCCCGGTTCGGTCGATCATGCGGCGATCCTCTCGCACCACGGTGCTCCCAGCCACGGATCGTCAGGCCGTGGCTCCGGGACGGGCTGCGGGCCAGGCTGAGGGCACCGACCACGGAGGACACACCATGCCACGCACCGTCCACGCACCGACCATCCCCGACCTGACCGGGCGCCGGGCCCTCGTCACCGGCGCCAGCGACGGCATCGGCGTGCGGATCGCCGCCCACCTCGCCGCGGCCGGCGCCGAGGTCGTTATGCCCGCCCGCAACGCCTCGAAACTCGCGATGGCGCAGGACCGCATCCGGGCAGAGCGCCCGGGAGCACGGCTCGAGGCCGAGTCCCTCGACCTCTCGTCCCTGGCCTCGGTGTCGGCGCTCGGGGAGCGGCTCGTCCGGGACGGTCGACCGATCGACCTCCTCGTCGCGAACGCCGGCGTGATGACCCCGCCGTCGCGCACGACCACGGTGGACGGCTTCGAGCTGCAGTTCGGCACCAACCACCTCGGGCACGTCGCGCTCGTCGCCGCGCTGTTCCCGCTGCTGCGCGCTGCGGGCGCTCGCGTCGTCGTGCAGACGAGCATCGCCGCCCGTCGAGCCCGTGTGCGGTGGGACGACCTGCAGTCCGAACGGTCCTACGACGGGATGCGGGCCTACGGCCAGTCGAAGATCGCCCCGGCGCTCTTCGCGCTCGAGCTCGGACGGCGGAGCGAGGCCCAGGGCTGGGGGATCACCACGACGATCAGCCACCCGGGAGTCGCGCCGACGAGTCTCCTCGCCGCGCGGCCGGAGATGGGCCGGAGCACCGACACCACCGCGGTCCGGCTCATCCGCTGGCTCTCCGCCCGGGGCTGGGTCGTCGGCACCCCCGAGACGGCCGCGTACCCGGTGCTCCTCGCCGCCACCGACCCGGCGGGAGCGGGACGGTTCGCGGCCCCGACGTGGCGCCTCGGCGTCGGCGGGCCAGCGGGCTGGATCGACGCCTGGCCGTCCCTGACCGACGACACCGAGGCACACCGGGTCTGGGACGAGTCCCTGCGGCTGACGGGAGCGCGGTTCGCCTGAACGCCGATCGACCGCACGCGCCAGCATGGGGTCGGGAGGGTGGGACATGACCTGGACGAACACGCTGGACGCGTTCGCGACCGCCGCGGAGTGGTTCGCGGCGACGGTGGCGGCGCTCGACGTCGCGGAACCGCTGGGGTGGGACCGTCCGGCACTCGGCGAATGGAGCCGCAGCGACCTCGTCGGGCACACCGTGCGGGCACTCACCACGGTCGAGCAGTACCTGGACGAGGGGACGACGACGTCGACCGCGACCACGCTCGACTACTACCGGGTCGTCCGCTCCTCACGCGCGGATCCGGCGGCCGTGGCGGAGCGAGGGCGGCAGGCCGGACGTGACCTCGGGACCGACCGTCCGGCGAGCGTCGCGGTGATCGTGGAGCGGGTCGTCGCCCAGGTCCGAGATGCCGGTGGAGATCGCCGGATCGATGCGCCGATGGGGGAGTGGGCGCTCGCCGCGTACCTGCCGACGCGGGTGTTCGAGCTGACCGTGCACACGATCGACCTCCGGGTGGCGGCGGGGCTCGACCTCGATCCGCCAGCGGCAGCGTCAGCGGAAGCGCTGCGGGTGCTCGGGCTGCTCGTCGGCGACGCCGATCCGTCCTCGGGAGACGCCCCCGTGCTGCTCCGCGCGCTCACCGGACGGGCAGCGCTCCCGAGCGGGTGGTCCGCACTCTGAACCCGCTCCGGGCGGGACCGTCAGGCGGATGCGTCGACGGGCAGCGGCTCGACCTCGGGGGAAGGATCGGTCGCCAACCGAGCGTGCGTCTCGACGTCGAACCGCTCGTCGCCGTACCGGAGCTTCCGTCGCTCGATGCCCTCGGCCCGGAAGCCGGCACCCGTCGCGACGCGGCACGACGCGGGGTTGTTCACCCGGTGCCCGAGCTCGAGCCGGAACAGCCCGTCACGGAACGCCCGCTCGGCGACCGTGGCCACCGCGCGGGTCGCCAGTCCGCGACCACGACCGGAGCGCGCGAGCCAGTAGGACACCCACGCGGTGTCGTGCCGTCGCTCGATCGCGGTGAGGCCGACGTTGCCGACCGCGACACTGTCGACCACGATCGCCCAGTGCTGCCGGTCGGGGGCCGTCACGAGCACGGTCTCGATGAAGCGTGCAGCCGCTCCGGTGTCCGGCAGCGGGGCGAACTGCGTGCCGAGGTCGTCGGTCGAGGTGCGTGCAGCGACCAGCGCGTCGGCGTCGGTGGAACGCCACGGCCTGAGGGCGATCACGACCCGGCCGTCCCTCGGCGGGGGCGACTGCCGCGGACGACGACGGCGAGCAGGGCAGCGACGACCAGCGGCACGACGAGGGCCGCGGCGGTCCACGCCACTGCCCGCGCCACGAGCGCCGCGCGGAAGCTTGCCGACCCGGCCACGTACGAGTAGCTGCCGCTGTGCAGCGACGGGAACGCCGGGGCGACCGGCCACGCCAGAGTCTCCGCGAGGACCGCCACCACGACGGCCACCCCGGCGAGCAACAGCAGCACGAGGGCCGGTGCGTGGAGACGGAGCCGTGCGCGCATGCCCCAACGGTAGCGGGGCACACGCGCACGGCGAGTGTGGTCCGCCGCGTCAGCGCGGTGCCGCCACCGTGAACCCGGCCGGCACGAGCGGCACCCGCTGGGCTCCAGGAGCGACCTGCATGGTCCGGACGAGCCGACCGGAGCGGTCGTACACCGACACGGTCGAGCGCTGCTCGAAGGTCGCGGTGGTCGATCGTGCCGAGGTCGTCCCGTTCACGAACAGGTCCGACGGCGACGCACCGGCCCCCAGCCCGAGGTGCGAGACCACCGGCCGGAGCAGCACCGCGTCGAGGTCGGCCGATCCGCCGCGCACGGTCGCCGTGATCGTCGTCGTGCCCGCCGGGGCGGTCCGGCCCAACGAGAGCGGGTGCAGGAACGACGAGGTCGGCGCCGTGCCCTGCGGCCCCGCGCCGCCGTTCGGTGTCGAGCCGAGCGACCGGGTCCGGCCGTCTGCTCCGCGCACTGTCCAGTCCGTGCGACCAGACGGACCGGAGGCCTGCGAGACGACCGGGGAGAGGAGCGTGTCCTGGCGGAACGCGGGCACGGTGATCGTGATGGTCGATCCGGCGGGCGCGTGCACGTACGCCTGCCCGGACCAGTTCGCCGAGCCGGTCCACGCCGCATCCGGACGGACGACGTTCGGGACGTGGCCGCCCCCGCCACCGGACAGCGCCCCGCCCTCGGCCTCGACGGTCGTGATGCCGTCGACGTCGGACCGGGAGGTGACCGTCTCGGCCGCAGTACGGACCGCCGGGTGGGCGTCGAGCGCGAGCATCGACAGTGCGGTGTGGATCGCCGATTCGGCGCCGCAGCCCCGGTTGACCGTGCCGTCCGCGGCGATGCCGTCGACGCACGCACCGGTCGACCGGTCGTACACCGGGACCCCCGCCGGGTTCGCGCCGAAGTACCAGCCCGCGGCGATCGCGGCGAGGCGGTCCTGCCCGGCTCCGCCCACGGCGAGGAACGACTGCACGAGCGAGTCGGCGCCGTACGCGATCTGCGTCCGGTCGAACGGCGTCGGCGTCCACCCGTTGTCCGGTCCGCCGGAGGCCAGCACCTGGGCGGCGAACTGCGCGGTCTCACGCTCCGCGCCCCGCTGCCAGTCCGCGCGGTGCAGCACCGACGCGGCAGACGCGAGTGCTGCCGGTGCCAACCCGCCCCAGGCGTTCCAGGTCGACTGCGAGGTCGCGGACGGCAGCACGGCTCCGAACGGCCACGAGGTCGTGTCGCCGCGCTGCATGGCCGCGATGCCCGTCGTCTCCCGCTGCAGCACCGTGCGCGCCTGTCGGTCACTCGGGACGGCCCGGACGTAGGCGCTCAGCCCGAGCACGGCCTCCGCGGTCGCGCTCGTCGAGTCGGCGATGAGCCACGACGGGACGCGCGATCCGTTCACGGTGTCGTAGCGGCCGTAGGAGGCGAGCGACTGCCGTTCGAGCGCGCCGAGCGACAGACGCAGGCGGTCCTGGAGGAACCGCGCGAAGCCCGGGTCGGCGTGCCGGAACGCCGGGTAGGCCTCGCCGAGCGCCCAGATCGTGCGGCCGACCCAGAACGAGTCGGCGGAGTCGGACGGGTCCGGCGAGTCCGGCGGTGTCGGGCTGGTGTTGAGCGTCCCGTCGGTCTGCTGCCACAGCACGACGTTGCCCGCGTCCGGCCCGCTGTCGGTCTGCAGGTAGGTGAGCGAGCGCAGGAGCTCCCGGGCGTGCTCCCGGCTCGATGCGGTGCCGTTCTGCTGCCAGTCGCGGACGTAGACGACGGCAGCGCGGCTGATGTCGTCGGCGTCGAACGCGCCCTGCCCCCAGTGCCCGGTCGCCGGGTCGAGCGTGCCGCCGCCGACGCGGCGGTAGGTCCCGTCGGCGTTCCGGTCCGCGTAGACCCACGGTGCGGTCGCGGTCGGGTGCTGCGTCTGCTGGTAGGTGCTGTGTCCGGGGACGTCCGGCAGCGGCACGTCGTCGAGCAGGAAGTCGAGGTGGTCGAGGTTCGTGACCTGCCGGGAGGCACTGCTCGCGCCCGCCTCGGCGGTCGCGGTGCGCGGGGTGGTCGCCTGCGCCGGGGCGGCGACGAGGGTCACCGCGGCGGTGGCAGCCGCGACGAGCGCGGCCAGGAGGGTGCGATGCACCATTGCATCTCCTCGTTCGAGGGGGGAGTGGGGGCGATCAGCGCCGCACGAGTCGTGCGACGCCGATCTTGGAGTCCGCCATGCCGTAGAAGACGTGGTGGACGCCGTCGATCTCCTCGACGGCGGTGGGGAACACGACGTTCGGCACGATGCCGGACCGTTCGTCGTCGGTGTCCGCGGTCATGAGCGGCTCGGCCGTCCGGACGAGCACCTCCCACGGGCGTTCGGCGTCGAGGATCATGCCCCCGGCGGCGTAGTTCACGTTCTGCTGCTGCGCGAGCGAGCCGACGAGCTCACCCGTGACGCCGTGGTGGAGCAGGAGCCAGCCCTCCGGCACCCGGATCGGAGCCGGCCCCGCGCCGATCTTGAGCTCCTCCCACGCTTCCGTCGGCCCGGCGAGGACCCGGTGCCCGTGCCACTCGGCGAGCGCCCCGACGTCCGCACGGACCCGGTCGAGCGGCACGAACGAGATCCAGATCGACGGACGGGTGTCCTCGACCCAGCCCGGCGGGTGCAGCCCCTCGGACGGCCGGATCTCCGACAGGTCCCAGCCCGGCCGGTGCAGCACCGCGAGGCTCTCGGTGCCGTCCGGCGCCGTGACGGGCTCCGGCAGGAACACGCAGTCCTTGTTGAAGTACATCGCGAGGTCGACGTCGAGTGCGTCGTCGTACCCGAACCGCACCGGCCCGAGGCGCTGCCACGTCCGGAGGTCGTTCGACACGGCGACGGCGGTGTGGGGCCCGAGCGGTCCGTAGGCCACGTAGGTCATCACGTGCAGGTCGAGCGCCGACACCCACGTGGTCCGCGGGTCCTCGACGCCGGCGTTCACCGCGCCGACCTCCCACGACCGTTCGGGCTCGAGCACGACACCCTGCCGTTCGACACCGGTCGGGACGCCGTCCTCGACGACGACCCGGGCGATGCCGATGCGGGAGACGTTGCCGTCCGCCACGAGCCGGGGGAGCAGGTAGAGCTCGCCGTCCGGTCCGTACCCGCTGCCCGGGTTGAGCACGCCCTCGGCCTCGAGGGGCTCGTCGGCGAGCGGTTCCATCACGAGACCGACCCGTTCGAGGGCGTACGGGAAGTCGGCTGCCGGCACGGTCCGGGTCATGCCGGCACCTCCTCGTAGCAGTACAGCTCGCGGCTGCCGCGCGGCGCGTCCCACCCCTGTGCGAAGAGCCGCGGACCGTCCGGCGTCGGCCACCGCAGCAGTCCGCCCCAGGCGAGGGAACCACCGGCGTGCACGTCGAGCTGCGTGAACGGCGCATCGACGTCGTACAGCGCCTGTCCGGCCGCGAACGCGCCGTCGTGGTCGGCGAGGAAGAAGTCGAGGACGAGCCGGTCGCCGTCGACCACGGCGCAGGCGACCTCGTGCACGTGCTGGCCGAGCGCGCTGACGTCGAGGTAGTCCTCGTGCGTGAAGGTCCAGTGGAGCATGTCGTCCGAGTGCCCGACCGTCAGCTTCCCGCCGCACCCCTCGGACACGTACATGAGGTACTCGCCGCCGATCCGGACGGCGTTGCCGCGGTCGTCCCGGGGGATGACCGCGCCCTTCGCCCACAGGTGCGAGACCTCGTACGGCACGACGACGCCGGTCTTCTCCCAGTGCACGAGGTCGTCCGAGACCGCGAGGGCGATGTCGCAGCCGACGTCCCCGGCGTCCGGGTAGCTGTCCCGCAGCGCACTGCCCCGGGTGTCCCAGATCGCGTTGTAGTAGCACCACCAGCGCCCCTCGGCGCGGTACAGCTTCGGGTCCTCGACGCCGAGTCCCTCGTTCGCCTCCGTCGGCCAGAGGATCGGCGCGCCGTCGTCGACCCAGCCGTCCGCGGTCAGGACCGCGTGCCCGATCCGGGACGACGTCGACTCCTTCACCGGGGATGCTCGGTAGACGAGGTGGAGGGCGTGTCGTGCCTCCCGGCCGGTGTCGGGGTCCACCGCGACCACGGTGCCGCGCTGGTCGGGCGCGACCACGAGCGTCGGGTTGAAGACCGACGACGCGGTCCAACCGATGTCGGTCGGGTCGGTCCACTCCGGCGCCGTGAAGGTGAGCGACGGGTCGCGGCGGAACGGCCCGATCATCCACGCGGGCGGGTCGGCGTAGTGCGCCGAGAAGTCGTCGGTCGAGATGCGGTCGGTCAGCGCGTTCGTGTGCTGCAGTGCCCGCTGGTACTCCTCCGCGAGCAGATCGGTCGTGAGCGCCGGCATCAGCCCTTCACCCCCGACCCGATGTCGGTCGCGATGAACCAGCGCTGGAACACGATGAACAGCATGACCACCGGGGCAGCGAGCACCACCGCGCCGGCGAGGATCGCGCCGTACGGGTTCGCGGTCGAGGACGCGACGTTCGAGATGTAGTTCGCCAGGGACACGGCGAGCGGTTGCATGGAGGCTTCCTTCGTGATGAGGAACGGCCAGAGGAACTCGTTCCACGGCCCGATGAACGTGACCAGCACGACGGTGACGAGCGCCGGTCGGATGAGGGGGAGCGCGACGCTCCAGAGCACCCGGAGCTCCCCGGCACCGTCGATGCGGGCGGCGTCGAAGATCTCCTGCGGGACCTGCAGGAAGTACTGCCGGAAGATCACCACCGCGGCGGAGTTGATCGCGAACGGCAGGATCATCCCGAGGTAGTTGTCGCTCAGGCCGTAGTCACGGGCGATGAGGACGTACAGCGGGATCATCAGCAGCTGGAACGGCACGACCTGCACGAGCAGCGCGAGTGCGAACGTCACGCCGCGGCCCTTCCACTGCAGCACCGACAGCGCGTACCCGGCGAGGACACCGAACACGACCGTGCAGAGCACCACCCCGGCCGTGAAGATGCCCGAGTTCACGAGGCCCTGCAGCAGGTCCACACGGGAGTCGATCTGTGCGTAGTTGTGCAGGTCGATGTTCGCGGGGTTCGGGAACGCACCGGCCACGGAGGTGTCCGGCTCGCGCTGGAGCGAGCCGATCACCATGTACCAGAACGGGAACAGGAAGAGCAGCGCACCGGCGAGCAGCACGACGAAGCGCAGCGCGGCCTGGCCGCGGGTCAGCTGCACCCCGTCCATGCGGCGGGGTCGCCGCCGCCTCGGGGTGTCCTGCCGGGAGGCGCGGGTCGTCTCCGTCAGCTCGCCTGCGGCCTGGGGCATGGTCGCCTCGGTCATGATTCCCTCCCACCTGCGAACCGGTTCTGCAGGAACGCGATGATCAGGACGCCGATCATCAGGACGATGCCGATGGCCGCCGCGTACCCGGGGTGGCCCTGCTGGATGCCCTGCTGGTAGATGAGCAGCACGGGGCTCGTGGACGCACCGTTCGGGCCGCCGCCGCCGGTCAGCAGGTACGGCTCCGTGAAGAGGTTGGCGCCGGTCACGGTGCTGAGCAGGAGCACGAGCACCGTGGCGGGGCGGACGCCCGGGACGGTCACCGAGAAGAACTGCCGGATCTTGCCCGCGCCGTCGGTGGACGCCGACTCGTACAGCTCCTTCGGCACGTTCTGCAGTGCCGCCAGGTAGAGCAGGATGTAGAACCCGAGCTGCTTCCACGTCACGAAGACCGCGATCATCGGCATCGCGAGGGCCGAGTTGCTGAGCCACGACGGGCTCGGGGCGAGCGGGCCGAGGACGCTGTTCACGACACCGCCCTGGCTGAACAGGAACAGCCAGACACCGACGACTGCGACGCTCGCGGTGACGTACGGCACGTAGTAGCTCACCCGGAAGAACGTCGACCAGCGGACCGCGCCGTTGAGCGCCGACGCGAGCACGAGGGCGAGCACGACGGTGAGCGGCACGTTGATGACGAGGAAGACACCGACGTTCCGGAACGACTGCAGCACCTGCGGGTCCTGGAAGACCTGCACGTAGTTCTGCAGTCCCACCCACGGGCGGTCGACGCTCACACCCGGAGCGGCGAAGAAGTAGTCCTTGAAGGACATGTACACCGCGAAGCACACCGGGTAGGCGAAGATCGCGATGACGAACACCAGGTAGGGGGCGCTGAAGAGCCACCCCAGGGGGTTCTTGCCGAGCAGTCGGACGTGCAGCGGCTTCCGGCCGCCGCCCGCCGGGCTGCCCGGCGTGACCCCGCGCGCACGTGACGCGGTCTGCGTGGTCAAGCCGGGCCTCCCGTCCTACTGCTGCTGCATCTGCTGGGTGAACTTCGACGCGGCGGCCTCGAGCTGCGAGTCGAGGTTCCCCTGCCCGGAGATGACGGCCTTCGTGTAGAAGTCACGGAAGCCCTGGAGTGCGGCGATCGTGTTCGCGCCGGCCGGGTCGTCGACCGTGCGGGCCGCCTGCGAGCCGAACTCCTGGTACGCAGGGTTCTGCGAGAAGTAGTCGGCGTACGTGGTCGCGAGGTCCTTACGGATCGGCATCTGCCCGGTCGTCTCGAGGAGCTTCTGGTCCTGGTCCTTGCTCGTGGCGTACTTCAGGAAGTCCCACGCGGTGCCCTGGTTCTTGCAGGACGAGTACATGCCGACGTTCTTGGCGTCCGGGAAGGTCCAGGTCTGGTCGGCGGAGACGCCGTCCTTCGTCGGGACGGGCACGCTGCCCCAGTCGACCTTGCCCTTGTAGGACGCGATCGCCCACGGGCCGACGATCGCCATCGCGGCCTTGCCGGTGGCGAAGGCGTCGCCCTGCAGCTGCTCGGTGCCCGCGTAGCCCTTCTCGTAGACGGTCTTCCAGAACCCGGCGACGTCGCGACCGGCCTGCGTGTCGAAGGTCGCCTTGCCGTCCTTCGTCGCCATGCCCTTGCCGCCGGTCGCCGCGGCGTAGAGCGGCAGGTAGTCGAAGTTCGGCTGGAAGAACTCGCTCGTCGGGGTCGGGTAGATCGCGTACGGCGCGGCACCCGATGCCTTGATCTTCGCCGCCGCAGCGAGGAAGTCGTCGTAGGTGCTGAGCTTCGGGTCCTCGGTGTCGAGCCCGGCCTTCTTGAAGATCTCCTTGTTGTAGAAGATCATCACCGGGTTCGACTTCCACGGCATCTGGTAGAAGTCACCGTCCGACGACTTGTACTGGTCCGCCGTGTCACCGGAGCGGGCCTCGATGTAGGCGTCCGCGCCGCTGAACTTCGACAGGTCGACCAGGCCGCCCTGCTTCTGGAACTGCCCCGTCGCCGCCGGCAGGTTGTTGAACACCAGGCAGGGCGTCGTGCCCGCGGTGATGGCCGCGCCGATGACCTCCTCGGTGCTCTTGCCGGCCGGGACCTCCTGGCCCTTGACCTGCTGGTCCGGGTGGTCCTCGTTCCAGGAGGCCACCGCGGCCTTGCCCCACTGGACCTCCTGCGCGTTGTTCGAGTACCAGATGGTGATCGGGCCCTTGGCCTTCATCGCGTCGCTGTTCGACGCGCTGCCCCCGCCGGAGCATCCGGTCAGGGCGAGTGCGGTGGCCGCGGCGATCGCGGTCCCGATGGCGAGCATGCGCCGTTGCATGGTGACTCCTTCGTCGGTGGTCGGGTGTGCTGTGCTCTGCCGACGCGTCCGGAGTCGCGGGGCTCCGCGTGTCCGTCCTGGTCGGGTCCGGCGTCAGGGCCGGGGTGCGGGCGCGCCCGTCGACCCGCGCACGATGAGCCGTGCCGGGGTGAGGGTGCGGTCGACGGGGTCGTTGCCGTCGACGAGGTCGAGCAGCGTGGACGCGACGACGCGCCCCCACTCGACCGGGTCGTTGTCCAGCGTGGTGAGCGCCGGGTAGACGTACTGCCCGATCTGGGAGCCGTCGAGTCCGGTCACGGACAGGTCGTCCGGGATCCGCAGGCCGGCACCTTGGGCCACGGCCATGCCGGCGACCGCCATCGGGTCGTTGCCGTAGACGATCGCCGTCGGGCGGACCTCGGGCGCGAGCGTCAGGAGCCTCCGGGTCGCCTCGGCACCCTGCTCGGGGGAGAAGTCCGTCGGGACCACGCGAGCATCGAGCCCGAGTTCGGCGGCGACCCGTTCGAACTGCTCCCGTCGAGCACGGCCGTGCAGCATGTCCTCGTTGCCGGCGACGTGTGCGATCCGCTCGTGCCCGAGGTCGGTGAGGTGCCGGACGAGCTCGTCGATGCCGTGCTCGTACTCGCGTCGCACGGCGGGCAGGGTCGTCGGGACGTCGGGCTTGCCGAGGGTGACCCCGCGGACGCCGAGCTCGGCGAGCAGCGCGATCCGGCGGTCGTGGCGCAGGAGGTCGGTCAGGATGAACCCGTCGACGCGGCCGTCCGCCGCGAGGGACCGGTAGGCACGCTCCTCGGCACCGGGATCGGGCACCACGCTGAGGACGAGGACCTGCCCGCGGTCCGCGAGGACGGTCTCGAGACCGGCGATGAACGCGGCGAAGAACGGGTCGGTCTCGATGATGCGCGGGTCCCGCTTCACGACGAGCCCGAGGGCGTACGCGCGACGGCTGGTCAGGCTGCGGGCGGCCGGGTTCGGGCGCCAGCCGATCTCGGCTGCGGCGGCCTGGATGCGCTCCTTCGTGGCCTGGTTCACGCCTGGCCGGTCGTTGAGCGCCAGGGAGACGAGGCCCTTCGAGACGCCGGCCTGCCGCGCGACGTCGACGATGGTGGGTCGTCGTTCCATCGGGGGCCTCCTCGCCGCGGTGCATCGGACCGGACCGTTTGAACCGGTTTCATTGAACCGGTTCAGGTATACCCGCAGTCCGCCGGGTCCGCAACCCCGAAGGTCCGTCCCATCGACGCGGCCGGTGAGCGGCGCATCAGGATCCAGGGGCGGGGCGTGAGGAGTCCGTCAGGAGCGCTGCGCCGCCGAGGGCCGCGGGTGCACGGTACGGGGGTGTTCTCGTCCACGAAGCCACCGCTCCCGCTCGCCACGCTCCGAGACCGCCACCTGCACGTGTGGGGCCGCGAGACCGTCCACCCCGCCGGGCGCACCCTGTGGAGCTCGCGCACGCTCGTGGTCTTCCCGCCCGGCACGAGTCCCCGCGAGCGCTTCCTGCTGCGTGCCCTCCACGTCTGGGGTGTGGTCGGCGCGCTGCCGGCGCTGGGCGTGATGGCCGCGCTGAACGGCTCCGCGCTGTGGGGGGTCCTCGTGGCCGTCGCGCTGTACGGCTCCGGGTTCCTCGTCCTCCGACGTTCGACGCGGCGGACACGGCCCTCGGTCCGGACGCTCACGGTGACCACCTTCCACGGCGGCGGCCGGCCTCGCGGGCACGGGGACGCTCGGCTGCTCGCGGGGTCGCTCGACGCGTTGCTCGTGTACGAACGGGCGGCGCTCGCCGGGCAGATCAGTGCGGTGGACTTCGAGCTGCTCTGGGCGGACGTGTGGAGCGCGATGCCGGAGACGCCGCGACGGGGTGGCACGTGGACCCGCTGAGCGAACCGGGACCGGGCGCGGACGACGCTGCCGAGGACGGAGTCGTCCTCGGCTACGACTGACGGCAGCGCCAGCAGTACCGGCCGCGGTCGCCGCCACGGCCGCTCCTCAGCCGGCCGTCACCAGAGCCGACATCCTCGCCATCAGCCCACGCGGCACGAACCGGTGCGCGTTCGCCGTGACCCGGTTGCCGGCACCGGACACCACCGTCGGGCCTCCGGCACGCGCGAACACCCGGAGCCCGACGGCGGCGACCTCGTCCGGCGTCTGTCGTCCGCGCGCCATCACCCCGCTGCCGGCCCCGGCCGCGTCGAAGAAGCCGGTCGAGGTCGGGCCCGGGCAGAGCGCGAGCACCCGGACGCCCCGCCCGCGGGTCTCCTGCCACAGGGCCTCGGTGAACGACAGGACGAACGCCTTCGTCGCGCCGTAGACCGCCATGCCCGGGGTCGGCTGGAACGACGCCGTCGACGCGACCGTCATCACGCCGCCGACTCCGCGGGCGAGCATCCCCGGCAGGAACGCGTGGGTCAGGGCCGTCACCGCCGCACAGTTCAGGGCGATCTGCGTGGCGGTCCGCTCGGGCGACTCGTCGACGAACGGACCGTGGGCGCCGACTCCCGCGTTCGCCACGAGGACGTCGATCCGGGACCCGGCGAGCCGCGTCACGACCTGCTCCACTCCGTCGGTCGTCGCGAGGTCGGCGACCACCACGGACGCCGTCGTCCCGCGCGCGCGGACCTCGTCCGCCACGGCCTCGAGCGCATCCCGGGACCGGGCCACGAGCACGAGGTCCGCGCCGGCGTCCGCCAGCTGCAGGGCGAGCGAACGGCCGATGCCGCCGCTCGCTCCGGTGACGACGGCACGGAGGCCGCGGAAGGGGTTCCGGGGAGGTGTCATGGGCCCAGTCGTACTCGCCGGATCACGCACCAGTTGGTGAGGGGTCATCAATACCCCCCGAACGGGGCACACATGAGGCACAATGTTCGAGGACGCATCACCGAGCGCAGCACCACAGCACCCCACAGCACTGCCCGGCACCACCGCTCGCCGCGTCCGTCCCGCGTCCTGCGCCCCTGATCCCGAACCCTCCGAGGAGCTCGACATCTCTGTCTCGACCACGCGCTTCCGCGCGCGAAGAACCCCCCTGTCCGCCGACGGACGGAGCGCCCGGTGAAGCGCCGGAACGTCGTCATCGCGACGACCGCCGCTGCCGCGCTCATCATCGGCATCCCGACGGCTGCCTCCGCGAGCCCCTGGTGGGGCTGGCACCACCACTGGCACCCGACCCCCACCCCGACGGCGTCGCCGTCGGAGGACCCGACGCCTGGTGACGACGCGACGTCCGACCCGTCCGACGACACCACGCCCTCGGACGACGCGACCCCGACCCCCGACGCGACGCCCACCGGCGAGCCGATCGAGGAGTCGACCCCGACCGAGTCGCCGAGCGACGAGCCGACCGAACAGGCGTCGGCCGACGCCCAGGCGGACAACCCGAGCGGTGCGACACCCCCGGAGGCGTCGTTCGTCGAGGACTTCGACCTCTCGGCGGCGCTCGGCAACGTCGCGAACCTCTACCAGCAGGCGTGGCAGCCGTACCCGGACGGCACGTCCGGCATCTACGCGCCGAGCCAGACCGTGACCGTGCACGACGGCGTCCTCGACGCCCGCCTCGGCGGGGCGGGCACGGCCGGCACCTTCGGCACGAAGACCGGCGCGTACGACCACGTCGGCGGCTCGTTCTCCGTCCGCGCGAAGGCGACGGGCGGTGACGGCAACGGCGCGGCGTTCATGCTGTGGCCGACCTCGAACAAGTGGTCCGACGGCGAGATCGACTTCCCCGAGGGCAACTTCGAGTCGGAGCCCATGGCGTTCCACCACTCGATGACGCCGGGGCAGGAGGCCGAGCGCGTCCAGATCCCCACGGGTGTCTCCTGGCGTGACTGGCACACCTACACGGTGGACTGGGACCCGGGCAAGTCGGTCACGTACAAGGTCGACGGCAAGGTCATCGGGACGATCACGCACGACGTCCCGACCACCCCGCACCGGTTCATGTTCCAGACCGGCAACTGGGGTGCCAGCGGCAACCTGCTCATCGACTGGGTGACGACGAGCGAGTGAGCCGCACAGCCCTGGCGGGCTGACCCGACGGGAGGCACGGTGCGGCGACGCACCGTGCCTCCCGTTCGTCGTCGTAGGCTCGGCGCGTGCCCGCTGATGACGTCCCCCGCGACATGGACGAGCTCTTCGCTCGCGGAACGCAGTCCGTGTCGGAACCGTCCGCGCTCGGTCAGGCCGCAGGACTCGGCGGACTCGGCGCCGTGTTCGTCGGGATGGTGTCGCTGCTCACCGCAGGCGCGATCGTCGCGGTCGGGCTGCTGATCGGACTCGCGGCCGTGCTCCTCTTCGCGTCCGCGTTCGCCGCCTGACCGTCAGTCGCGGGCGCCCCACCGTGCCTCGTGCCCGCGCAGCTCCACCGCGACCTCGTCGAGGAAGTCATCGACCTCGTCCTGCGCGTAGCCGGGGCGGAACCGCGTCGGCCGGAAGCGCGACGCCACGACGTCCTCGGCGCGCAACGGATCGGCCAGCCGTCCGCGTTCGTACTCCGCCAGCGTGGCCTGGACCCGCGCGAGGAAGTCGTCGACCTGCTCTTGGTCGTACCCCTCACGCCACTTCGTCGGCGCGAACCGCTTGGCCGCGACGTCCCCTGCGAGCATCGTCCCCCCGATCGTCGATGACCACACGCTACAGTCCCCGCATGATCGTCTGGGTGAACGGGACGCACGGTGTGGGGAAGACGACGACGAGTCGCCTGGTGCAGGAACGGCTGCCGGACGCGCGCGTGCTCGACGCCGAGAAGGTGGGGGAGACGCTGATGGACGTCTCGCCGAGCCTGCCGTGGACCGGCAACTTCCAGGACTGGGACCCGTGGCGCCCGCTCGTCGTGGAGACCGCGCGCCGGGTGCTCGACTACGCCGGCGGCACCCTCGTGATGCCCATGACCGTCCTCGTCGAGCCCTACTGGCGCGAGATCAGCGACGGCTTCGCGGGGCACGGCATCCCGGTCCGGCACTTCGTGCTGCACACCGACCCCGAGACGCTCCGACACCGGATCCTGCACGACGAGGTGATGGGGCCGTCGACCTTCCGCCTCGGGTACGTCGACCGCTACGCCGAGGCGGCGCGCACCTGGCTGCACGTCCAGGCGGAGGTCGTCGACACCACCACGATCGGCCCCGCCGAGGCGGCGGACCGCATCGCCACGGCCGTGCTCTCAGAGCTGCCGGCGCGCTGACGCGCCGACCACCGACCCGGCGGTGCGTCGTGATGACGCGCTGACCACCGGCCTGGAGGCACGGTGCGGGCCCGACCCGTGCCTCCAGGCCGGCGGGCGGTCACGACCAGGGAACGACGCGCGCTGCGCGGTTCCGTCACGCGGGGGGCAGGTGGGGCGGTGCGGAGCGCACTGCCTGCGACCGCCACGTGATCTCGGCGACGAACGCAGCGGTGTCGGGCCCGAGCGGGTCGTCCGGTGCGTCCTCGACGAGGACCCCGAGCGCCGGGGCGAGCAGGAACGACGTCGTGGTCTCGGTACCGAACGGGTCGACCGTCGGGACGGCGATCACGTCCGTGAGACCGGCGTGGGCGAGCGCCGCGGCGTAGTCCAGGACGGCGTCGGCCGCCTCGTCCGTGGTCAGGACGGCGGTGAGTCCGTAGACGATGTGCTTCATGATCCGTGCTGCGGTGGCGGGGTGAGCACGCGCGGACGAGTGTTCCGGACAGAGGGAGTCGGCGCCCATCCGGAGCCGGTACAGCTGGACCGACTCTTTCCGGACAGTACGCGCAGCTCCCTGCGGACGTACGGGGAGAGGCCCTACGGTTGCCGGAACCGCGCACGCGGGAACCCATTGTTCGGCCGAAGGGCTGTCCCTGACGGAAGCAGCCCCATGGCCACTTCGTCCACCCTGTACCGCCCGACCTCGCCGCGACCGGCGGGGGCACGCTCCGGGACCTCCACCTACAAGGACCTCCTGCAGCAGGTGAAGGAGGCCGGCTTGCTGCAGCGCCGCACCGGCTTCTACTGGACGGTGTTCGCCGTCCTCGTCGCCGTCGGTGCGGTCTCCTTCGTCGTGACCGCGTTCGTCGGACACAGCTGGTTCGCGCTCATCCCGGCCGGGGTCCTCGGCATGGTGTTCACGCAGTTCGCGTTCCTGTCGCACGAGGCCGCGCACCGGCAGATCTTCGCGTCGAACCGGTGGAACGACCACGCCGGACGGTTCGTCGGGGTGTTCCTCGTCGGCATGTCCTACTCGTGGTGGATGAACAAGCACACGCGACACCACGGCAACCCCAACACCATCGGGAAGGACCCGGACATCGCGCAGGACACGGTGTCGTTCATCGAGGAGGACGCCGCGCAGCGCACCGGGCTCCTGCGGCTGCTGACGCGCGTGCAGGGCTGGGCGTTCTTCCCGCTGCTCACCATGGAGGGGTTCAACCTGCACTGGTTGTCCATCCGCGCGGTGGTCACGGGCGAGCACGTCAAGGGCACCTCGCGCGGCCGAGCGGTCGAGGGCGTGCTCCTCCTCGCCCGGTTCGGGCTGTACTTCTGGGCCGTGTTCGCGTTCCTGCCGATCGGCATCGGCTTCGCGTTCATCGGCGTGCAGGTCGCGGTGTTCGGCGTCATGATGGGAGCGTCGTTCGCACCGAACCACAAGGGCATGCCGGTCATCGCCGAGAACGCGCGCATCGACTTCTTCTCACGCCAGGTGCGGACCTCCCGGAACATCGTCGGCGGACGGTGGGTGGACCACCTGCTCGGCGGCCTCAACCACCAGGCCGAGCACCACCTCTTCCCGAGCATGGCGCGGCCGAACCTGCGGCGGGCGAAGCCGCTCGTGCAGGCGCACTGCCGCTCGCTCGGGATCCCCTACACGGAGACGACACTCCTGCGGTCGTACGGCATCGTCGTGGCGTACCTCAACCGGGTCGGGCTCGCGGCGCGGGACCCGTTCGCCTGCCCGATGGTGACGTCGCTGCGGCTGCACTGAGCGCGAGCGGCGTCGCTCGTCGCGCCGGGGCCGTCGCTGCGAACCGCGAATGCGACATCGAACCGGGCTCCGCGCCTGGTTCCATGTCGCTTTCGCAGTTCGACCGGGGCGTCGGGGCCCGCGTCACCCCTGGCCCCGACGGCACGCGTCAGGCGGGCGGCGGGGCGGTGCTCGACCTGACGACGAGCCGGACCGGCACGAGGTCCGTCCCCGCCGGCACCGGGTCGCCGTCGATCTGTGCGAGCAGGTTCGCCACCGCGCGGCGACCGACCTCGTCGAAGGACTGGTGGACGCTCGTCAGCGGCGGCCAGAAGGAGTCGGCCTCGGGGGAGTCGTCGAACCCCACCACGCTGAGGGTCTCCGGCACGGACCGGCCGGCCTCGTGTGCGGCACGGAGGACGCCGAGCGCGGTCTGGTCGTTGGCGGCGAACACCGCGGTGATGTCCGGGCGCGCGGCGATGACCTGACCCGCGCGGTAGCCGGACTCGGTGTTCCAACCGCCGTGGAACACCGGCGGCACCGTCCGCCCGGCCCGCTCGAGCGTGTCTTGCCAGGCCGCGAGACGACGTGCTGCCGAGTACGACGAGGTCGGTCCGGCGACGTGCCACACGGTGTCGTGTCCGAGGTCGAGCAGGTGCTGCGTCGCGAGGCGGGCGCCGTCGGCCTGGTCGGTGTCGATCGCCGGGTGCTCGGTCGTGCCCGTGCTGTCGACGACCACCATCGGGACACCGTCGGGCAGGACCACCTCGGCCGTGTCGATGATGTGCGACTCGATGATGATCACCACGCCGTCCACGGCCTGTTCGTGGAGTCGTGAGAACGCGGAGCGCACGCCCTCTTCCGTCCGGGAGGCCATCGGCAGGAGTGTGATCGTGAAGTCGGCGGCGCCCGCGGCGTCGGCGATCGCCTCGAGGGTGCGCATGTTGCCGAACGACGCGAGCGTGAACATGATCACGCCGATCGTCCGGAATCGCCCGGAGCGCAGTGCCCGAGCGGCACGGTTCGGCCGGTACCCGAGGGCGTCCATCGCCCGCTGGACGCGGTCGCGGGTGTCGGGGGAGACGTTGTCGAACCCCCGGGCGACGCGGGACACGGTCTGCATCGACACGCCGGCGGCCTCGGCGACCGCGGCCATCGACGGGGCACGGCGCACGCCGCTGAGTTCCGTGGTCACGCGGCCTCCCTCGGCGCTCGTCATCGGATCGTGATCGAGCCCGACTCCGGAGACGCTAGCGCATGTTGACGTTGCCATGCTATCGTCGCGGCGTTCGATGTTGACGTCAACATCGACGCACCCGAACGCAGCACGGCCGGCGCACCGATCGCCGCCCGGCCGCAGCACCAGCACGACAAGGGAGTCACATGACCACGCTCGAAGCGCGTGCGCCAGGAGCCGCAGCAGCTCCGGCCACGCCGCCGCGGCGCCGCACCAAGCAGCGCGGCCGCTGGACCGGCTGGATGTTCGTCGGTCCGTTCGTCGTCGTCCTCGTCGCGATGCTCGTCGTCCCGATCGGCTACGCACTCTGGCTCAGCCTCTTCCGCGACCAGCTCATCGGTGGCAACCAGTTCGTCTGGTTCGCCAACTACGTGCAGCTCTTCCAGGACGCCAAGTTCTGGACCGGGTTCGGCCGCGTCGCACTGTTCCTCGTCGTGCAGGTGCCGATCATGCTCGTGGTCGCGCTCGTCGCCGCCCTCGCGCTCGACAGCGCCCGCCTCTGGGCCTCGTCGTTCTTCCGCATCGCGATCTTCCTGCCGTACGCGGTGCCCGGCGTCGTCGCGGCGCTCATCTGGGGCTTCATCTACGGCAACCAGTTCGGCCTGACCGGCTCGATCAACTCCGCGCTCGGCATCGACCTCCTGCAGCCGTTCAGTCCCGACTGGGTCCTCGCGTCGATCGGCAACATCGTCACGTGGGAGTTCGTCGGCTACAACATGCTGATCTTCTACGCCGCGCTCCGCGTCGTCCCCACCGAGCTCTACGAGGCCGCCGAGATCGACGGTGCCGGTCCGCTGCGCACCGTCTGGTCGATCAAGATCCCGGCGCTCCGCGGCTCGATCGTGATCGCCACGATCTTCTCGATCATCGGCAGCTTCCAGCTCTTCAACGAGCCGAACCTCCTGAAGACCCTCGCCCCGAACGTCATCGGCAGCGCCTTCACCCCGAACATGTACGCCTACTCGCTGTCCTTCAGCGGCCAGCAGTTCAACTACTCCGCCACCGTCGCGATCGTCATGGGTGTCATCACCGCCGTGATCGCGTACATCGTCCAGGTGCGCGGGACCCGAGCGGAGAACCGATGAGCGCCGTCGAGACCCAGACCCCGGCCGCGACCGTGACCGAGGCGGTGACCACCCGCGGTCGCAGCGGGGCGGGCCGCACCCGTGCCTCCCGGCCGAACGGAACGAACGGGACGAACGGCCGGATCGGCCCGAAGGGCCGCGGACCGCGCGCACGCAAGTCACCCCTGCTGCTCGTGGTGATGATCGTCATCACCGTCTACTCGCTGCTGCCGCTCTTCTACCTCGTCGTCAACGCGACGAAGTCGCAGGACGACCTGCTCAGCACCTTCGGACTCTGGTTCGGCGGCGGCTTCTCGCTCTTCCAGAACATCGGCGAGACGCTGACCTACGACGGCGGGATCTACCTCCGCTGGCTGGCGAACACCGTCCTCTACGTCGTCGTCGGCGCTGGTGGCGCGACCCTGCTCGCCACGATCGCGGGCTACGGCATGGCGAAGTTCCGGTTCCCCGGTCGGCGCGCGGTCTTCGCGGTCGTGCTCGGCGCGATCGCCATCCCGGGCACCGCGCTCGCCGTCCCGACGTTCCTGCTGTTCTCGTCGGTCGGCCTGACGAACACCCCGTGGGCGATCATCCTGCCCTCGCTCATCAGCCCCTTCGGCATGTACCTCATCTGGACGTACGCGATCGACGCGGTCCCGACCGAGGTCATCGAGGCGGCCCGCATGGACGGCGCCGGCGAGTTCCGGATCTTCTTCACGATCGCGCTCCGGCTGCTCGCACCCGGTGTGGTGACGGTCCTGCTGTTCGCGGTCGTCGCGACCTGGAACAACTACTTCCTGCCCCTGATCATGCTGAGCGACCCGAACCTCTACCCGCTCACGGTCGGCCTCAACCAGTGGAGCGCTCAGGCCGTCGGCGTCTCCGCCCACCCGATCTACAACCTCGTCGTCACCGGATCGCTCCTCACGATCATCCCGATCGTCGTCGCGTTCCTCTTCCTCCAGCGTTCCTGGCAGTCCGGCCTCGCGGCCGGCTCCGTCAAGGCGTGACCGGCCGGACGGGAGGCGCGGGGCGACCCCGCCACGCGCCTCCCGGCCCGGCACACAGCAGCACCACCCCTCTCCACGAAGAAGTGAAAGGCACACCCATGCACAAGCGTCTCCGGCGCGGGCTCAGCGCCCTCGCGATCGGCGTCACCGCAGCCATCGCCATGACGGCCTGCGCCTCCGGCGGCTCCGGCTCCGGCGGGTCGTCCGACGACATCACCAAGGCCCTCGAGAAGGGCGGCACGCTCACCTACTGGTCGTGGACCCCCTCCGCCGAGGCCCAGGTCGCCGCGTTCGAGAAGGCCTACCCCAAGGTGAAGGTCAAGCTCGTCAACGCCGGCACCGGCAACGACCAGTACACGAAGCTGCAGAACACGATCAAGGCCGGCTCGGGCGCCCCCGACGTCGCGCAGATCGAGTACTTCGCCCTGCCGCAGTTCGCCCTGAGCGACTCGCTCGTCGACCTCAAGTCGTACGGGTTCGACAAGCTCGCCGACAAGTACGGCGCGGGCACCTGGCAGTCGGTCGACCTCGACGGCAAGGTCTACGGCCTGCCGCAGGACTCCGGCCCCATGGCGATGTTCTACAACGAGAAGACCTTCAAGGAAGCCGGCATCACCACCCCGCCGAAGACGTGGGACGAGTACGTCGCCGACGCCGAGAAGATCCACAAGTCGAACCCGGACGCCTACATCGCGGCCGACTCCGGCGACGCGGGCTTCACCACCTCGATGATCTGGCAGGCCGGCGGCCGCCCGTTCGAGGTCAAGGGCACCGACGTCACCGTCAACCTGCAGGACGAGGGCACCAAGAAGTGGACCTCGACCTGGAACCAGCTCGTCGAGAAGGGCCTGCTCTCGCAGACCCCCGGCTGGACCGACGACTGGTACAAGCAGCTCGGCAACGGTGAGATCGCCACGATGGTCACCGGCGCCTGGATGCCCGGCGTCCTCGAGTCGAGCGTGAAGGACGGCAGCGGCAACTGGCGCGTCGCCCCGATCCCGACCTACGACGGCTCCTCCGACGTGACCGCCAACAACGGTGGTTCCGCCGAGGTCGTCATGAAGCAGTCGAAGAACCCGGCCCTCGCCGCCGGCTTCCTCAAGTGGCTGAACTCCTCGCAGGACTCGATCGACGTGTTCCTCAAGTCTGGTGGCTTCCCGTCGACCAAGGCACAGCTCACCTCGTCGTCCTTCACCGCCGAGAAGCCGGAGTACTTCGGCGGCGAGGCGATCAACGAGACCCTCTCGAAGGCGTCGTCCAGCGTGGCCGAGGGATGGCAGTACCTGCCGTTCCAGGTCTACGCGAACAGCGTCTACGCGGACACCGTCGGCCAGGCCTACCAGAACAAGACCGACCTGAACGCCGGACTCGAGGCCTGGCAGAAGGCCATCGTGAAGTACGGCAACGAGCAGGGCTTCAAGGTCACCTCGAAGTAACCACCGCACTCGTTCGAACCGGAGCGGGGCCGCGCGGACACCGTCCGCGCGGCCCCGACCACTGAAAGGCCCCTCCCATGCGCTTCGCCATCGGCGACACCGACTTCCTGCTCGACGGCGAGCCGCACCGCGTCCTGTCCGGCGCGATCCACTACTTCCGCGTCCACCCCGACCTCTGGCAGGACCGGATCCGCAAGGCCAAGCTCATGGGCCTGAACACCATCGAGACGTACGTCGCCTGGAACGCCCACGCGCCCCGCCCCGGGGTCTTCGACCTGACGGGCGGACTCGACCTCGGGCGCTTCCTCGACCTCGTCGCCGCCGAGGGCATGCACGCCATCGTCCGGCCCGGCCCCTACATCTGCGCCGAGTGGACGAACGGCGGCCTGCCGTACTGGCTCTTCTCAGACGGCACGGTCGGCGTCCGGCGGAACGAGCCGGGCTTCCTCGCGGCGGTCCAGAACTACCTCGAGCAGCTCGCCCCGGTCCTCGTCCCGCGGCAGATCGACGACGGCGGCCCGATCGTGCTCGTGCAGGTCGAGAACGAGTACGGCGCCTACGGGTCCGACTCGTCGTACCTGCGGGCGCTCGAACAGATGCACCGCGACATCGGCCTGACCGTGCCGTTCACGAGCGTCGACCAGCCGATGGGCACCATGCTGGAGGACGGCTCGCTCCCGTCGCTCCACAAGACCGGCTCGTTCGGATCCCGCGCCGCCGCCCGCATCGAGCGTCTCCGTGAGGTCCAGCCCACCGGGCCCCTCATGTGCTCGGAGTTCTGGGACGGCTGGTTCGACAGCTGGGGCGAGCACCACCACACGACACCGGCGTCGGACAGCGCGGCGGAGCTCGACGTGCTGCTGGCCGCGGGAGGCTCCGTGAACATCTACATGTTCCACGGCGGCACGAACTTCGGGTTCACCAACGGCGCGAACGACAAGGGCGTGTACCGGCCGATCGCGACGTCGTACGACTACGACGCCCCGCTCGACGAGGCCGGACGCCCGACGGCGAAGTTCCACGCCTTCCGTGCGGTGATCGAGCGCTACGCGCCCGTGCCGCCGCTGCCCGAGTCGATGCAGCCGGGTGGGTCGGGTCGCCTCGCCTCCGGCCTGGAGGCACGGGTCGCCCCCGCCACGGACGTCGCCGTCCGTCTCGACCACGTCGCACCCCTGGCGACGCTGCTGCCGTCGCTCACCACGTGGACCGCGCACGACGCACCGCCCACGTTCGACGCGCTCGGCGCCGCCTCCGGATTCGTGCTGTACCGCACCGAGGTCGCGCTGCCGTCCGGCGGTGTGCTCACCGTCGGGACCGAGGTCCGCGACCGGGTGCTCGTCTCCGCCGACGGGGTCGTCGTCGGCGTCCTCGAACGTGAGCACCACGACCGCGCCATCACGCTCCCGCCCGTCACCGGCACCCTGGAGCTCCTCGTCGAGGACCAGGGACGCGTCGACTACGGTCCCCGCATCGGCGAGCCGAAGGGCCTCATCGGGGACGTCCGCGTCGACGGCGAGCTGCTGTCCCGGTGGACGGCGTCGCCGCTCGCCCTCGACCCGATCGCGCCGGCCGCCCTGGCCCTGCTCGCCGGTACTTCTCCGGAGCCGGGCGACGTGCTCGCTGGACCGGTGTTCGCGTCCGGGTCGTTCGAGCTCGCGTCCGTCGACGACCGGTACCTGTGCCTCGACGGCTTCCGCAAGGGCGTGGCCTGGGTGAACGGCTTCTGCCTCGGGCGGTACTGGTCGCGCGGGCCGCAGAAGACCCTCGCCGTGCCGGGTCCGGTGCTCCGCGAGGGCCGCAACGAGGTCGTCGTGTTCGAGGTCCACGCCGCGGCGACCCGCACGGTGTGCCTGCTCACCGAGCCGGACCTCGGCCACACCGAGGGCTGATCGCTCGACTACCCTGGCCGCACTGGTGCTCGGTCGGAGGGGGAACGCGATGTGGGACGTGGTGAAGGCGGCCGGCCGGGCGGTCGTGACGGTGCTGCAGGTGCTCGCCCGCGCGCTCGACGGTCTCGGGTCGAACGGCAACGTGGGCCCCGGAGCGACGCCGACCCCGCCCCCCGCGAAGCGCGACGAGTACCGGCCCTAGCCGTCTCGGTCGAGGGCGTCGAGCTCCTCGAGCGCACGCCGGGCGTCGGTGACCCGATCGGACTCCGGTCGTGACCACCACTCCGGTCCCCGCTCGCCGAGCCCGTGCTTCGCCAACCCGTTGCGGTGCCGTGCGGCCGCGAGAGCCTCCTCGTCACCGGACCGCTTCGCCTGCTTCACGGCATTGCGCCCTCGCCCGAGGTGCGACCGGAGCGCCGCGGCGACGTCCTCGGGGACCACCGGGTCCGTCCGACGCCACCGCCGACCGTCGACGACGAAGAAGTGGTCGTCGGGCTCGGCGGTCATGGTCCTGAGTCTGCACCGTCGGTGGTCGGCGGTAGACAGGTGGCGATGAGCGAAGCACGCACGCGTCCGATGCTCGACGTCCGACGCATCTACGCCGAGGACACCGCGCTCGAGCTGCCCCGCGGGCAAGAGGTGCTCGGACGCTGGCCCGACGCCGAGATCGTCCCCGTCGCCTCGCACTGGAACATCCCCGAGGTCCACGGGGACGAACGCAACGTCCAGCGGTGGGTGCGGATCAAGACCGAGGCGCTCGTGCTCGGTGTGAAGAAGTCGCTCGTCACCCGACCGAACGGACGCTCCGCCGACTTCATCGCCCCGTCGACCGCGAACGGTTGCGCCATGGCGTGTGCGTACTGCTACGTGCCCCGACGCAAGGGGTACTCGAACCCCGTCACGGTGTTCGCGAACATCGAGCAGATCACCAAGCACGTCGCCCGCAACATCGCGAAGCAGGGGCCGAAGACCGAGCCGAACCAGTGCGACCCCGAGGCCTGGGTGTACGACATCGGTGAGAACAGCGACTGCTCGGTCGACGCGATGATCAGCGACAACGTGCGCGACCTCTGCGACCTGTTCCGGATGACCCCGACCGCGAAGGCGTCGTTCGCCACGAAGTACGTCAACCGCGACCTGCTCGACTGGGACCCGATGGGTCGCACCCGCATCCGGTTCTCGCTCATGCCGCACGAGACCGCGAAGGTCACGGACATCCGCACGAGTCCGATCGCGGAACGCATCGCCGCGGTGAACGACTTCGTCGACGCCGGGTACGAGGTGCACCTGAACTTCTCGCCGGTCATCCTCACGCCGACGTGGGAGTCCGACTGGGCCGAGCTGCTGCGACAGGTCGACGACGTGCTCTCCCCGGCGGCGAAGGCGCAACTCGCGGCCGAGGTCATCTTCCTCACGCACAACGAGCCGCTGCACGAGGTCAACCTCGGCTGGCACCCCAAGGCGGAGGACCTGCTGTGGCGGCCGGACCTGCAGGAGCAGAAGGTCTCGCAGAACGGCGCCGTCAACGTCCGGTACCGCTCGGGGATGAAGGGCCAGCTCGTCGAGCGGTTCCGGGAGCTCGTGGCCGAGCACCTGCCGAGCTGCCGTATCCGCTACGCGTTCTGACGGCGAGCGGCGAACAGCGAACAGCGAACGCCCGCACCGCCGAGCGGTACGGGCGTCAGCGCAACGGGCGGATCAGTTGCCCGTCAGCTTGTCCTTGGCCTTCTCGGTCTCGAGACGACCCTCGCCCATGACCTGGTCCTTCTGGCCCTGGTGCTTGAGCTCGTCGTCGTCGGTGTGCTTGCCGACCGCTTCCTCGACCTTGCCGACGACCTTCTGGGTGACGTCCTTTGCCTTGTCTCCGAGCGACATGGTGTCTTCCTTCCTCCGGGAACCGCCGAGGGTCCCCGGCGCCTGTGCCACGAACACAACCAGCCGCGATCGTGTGGCTCGCGGCCGGGCCGCAGGTTCGTGTCCCCCGATTGGTTCGAACGGGGTACGGATCGCGCCGCACCGCACCGGCTCGGCCCCGAGGGAGCATGCTGGCGCAACAGATGTCGTCCCAGCCCCGGACCGATCATCGGAGAACAAGTGCACATCACACGCCGAACGCTCCTCGCGGGGCTCGGTGCCGTCACGCTGCCCGTGGCCCTGGCGGGGTGCGGCTTCGTCCCGCAGGACACCGGAGGGCAGGCCGACGCGGACACCCTGACGTTCACGACGTGGGGCACCGACGCGGAGCTGGCCGGCTTCCGCTCCGCCATCCGCGCGTTCCAGCGGACGTACCCGGGCCGGAAGGTCGCGCTCAACGCGGTGCCGTACGAGCAGATGTTCACGAACATCGACGCGCAGTTGCAGGCCGGGAACCCGCCCGACGTGTTCCGCGTGCCGTACTACTCGTTCGGCGCGTACGCCGGCCGCGGCCAGCTGCTCGACCTGTCCCGCTCGCTGAACGCCGGCGTCGGTGACCGGTTCACCGCGACGGCGTGGGCCGCGGTGCAGTCCGACGGCCGCCCGTACGGCGTGCCCCACCACACCGACACCTCGGCGATGCTGGTGAACACCGACCTGATGCGGAAGGCCGGGGTGACCGGCCTGCCGCGGTCCGTCGACGAGGCGTGGACGTGGGACGAGCTCGGCGACATCGCCGGGAAGCTGCGCGACGCGCTGCCGGACGACGTCTACCCGTTCGCCTACAACTGGCAGGGGAACGGTGTGACGCGCTGGTTGAGCCTGCTGTTCCAGGCCGGGGGCGCGTTCCTCGACGCGGATCAGAAGACACCCGCGATCGACAGCGCTGCCGGGCGGGAGGCCGTGTCCTTCGCCCAGCGGTTCTTCGAGGAGCGTTGGGTGCCGGCCAACGACTCGATCAAGTCCGCCACCTACGCGAGCGACACCTGGTACCGGCAGCGGGTCGCCATGGTGTGGTCGGGTGCGTTCCAGATCCCGGACGCCGCGCAGACCCTCGACTTCCCCTGGACCGCGACCTACGCGCCACGGCACGAGCGCGGGGGCAGTGACTTCGGCGGCAACGCCCTCGTCGCGACCGCGCAGACGACCAAGCCGGACCTCGCGGCGTCGTTCCTCGACTTCATCACCCGGCGGCCGCAGATGCAGGACTTCTGCGAGCGGGCGTCGCTGCTCCCGACCCGGCGCGACCTCGTCGACGGCGGCCTGCGGTTCCGGGTGCGTCCGGAGCTCACCCGAACGTTCGTCGACCAGGCGTCGGTGATCCAGCCGGAGGACGTCGCGCAGGTGGCGTCGCCGGACATGGCGTCGATCATCACCGTGCTGCAGAACGGCCTCGAGGACGCCTTCGTCGGCGGAGCCGGTGCCCGGGAGACGGTCGCGACCCTGCAGCGTGGCATCGCCGACGCGACCGGAGGACGAGCATGAGCGCGCAGACGAGCAACCCGCCCGCAGGTGGTGCGCGAGCGACGAGCACACGAGCCGACCGCACGTCCGGGCGCCGGTCGCTGAGCGCCCGTCGGGAGGAACGTGCTGCCTACGCCTTCGTCGCACCGAACATGGTGCTCCTGGCGCTGTTCGTGCTCGTCCCGCTCGTCGGGGCGTTCGTGATCAGCTTCCAGCGCACGAACGGCTTCGGCGCTGCCGAGTGGACCGGCCTCGCGAACTACCAGCGGCTGCTCGGCGACGGGCTGTTCTGGCGGGCGCTGCTCAACACGGTCCTCTTCACGGTGCTCGTGACACCGATCTCGATGGGGCTCGGACTGCTCGCCGCACTGCTCCTGAACAGCGTGCTGCCCGCCCGGGGGTTCTTCCGGTCGGTGCTCATCACGCCGATGGCGGTGTCCGGGGTGGCGACGGCACTCATCGGGGTTCTGGTGTTCGACCAGAACTCCGGCGTGCTCGACGCCCTGCTCGGACTCGTCGGCATCAGCCCGGTGCAGTGGCAGTCGGACCCGACCGCGGCGTTCGCGTCCGTGGTCCTCGTGACGATCTGGTGGCGGGTCGGCTTCAACATGCTCATCTACCTCGCCGGGTTGCAGGGGATCGGCCCGGAGCTCCCGGAGGCGGCGATGCTCGACGGTGCCGGCTGGTCGCGACGCCTGCGCTCGATCACGGTGCCGCTCCTCGGCTCGTCGACGTTCTTCCTCACCGTGCTCAACGTCATCTACTCGTTCCAGGTGTTCGACATCGTGTTCGTGCTGACCGGCGGCGGACCGCGGAACGCCACGTCGGTGCTCGTGACCTACGCCTACGACACCGGGTTCGTCACCCGTGACCAGGGCTACGCCGCAGCGATCGGCATGGTGCTGCTCCTGCTCGCCGTGGTGTTCGCGATCGCGCAGTGGCGCGGCAGCAGGAACCGGGACCTCGCCGGATGACCGCCCGGGCCCGGACGCTGTTCGTCCTCCGCACCGTCGTCGCTGTGGTCGTCGCGCTGATCGTCATCGCGCCGCTCTACTGGATGGTCGTCGTCGCGTTCTCCCCGCGCTCCGAACTGCTCGGCGGGACCGTGCGGTTCTTCCCGCGGACACTCACCCTGGAGAACCTCGACCGCGTGTTCTCGTCGTTCCCGGTCGTGGAGTGGCTCGGCAACTCGACGGCGATCGCGGTGTCGGTCGCCGTGCTGACCACGGCGATCAGCCTGCTCGCCGGGTACGCGTTCGCACAGCTGCGGTTCCGCGGGTCGACGGTGCTGTTCTTCGTCGCGCTCGCCACCCTCGCGGTGCCGGTGCAGGTCATCATGGTGTCGCTGTTCCGCATCGTCACCGGTCTGCACCTCTACGGCACGTACTGGGCGGTCATCCTGCCGAGTGCGGCCTCGGCGTTCGGGGTGTTCCTCGCCCGGCAGTTCCTGCTCGGGATCCCGAAGGAGCTCGTCGAGGCGGCTCGCATCGACGGTGCCGGGCACGCAGGCGTGTTCTTCAGGATCGTGCTCCCGATGTCGCGGCCGCTCATCGCGGTGCTGTTCTTCATGAGCCTGCTGCAGGCGTGGAACGACTTCGCGTGGCCGCTCATCGCGCTCCGGGAGAACCGTCTCTTCACGCTGCCGATCGGCCTGCTCTACCTGCAGGGGCAGTTCGGCTCGGACTACGGCGCGACCATGGCGTTCGCCCTGCTCGACGTGGTGCCGATCCTCGTCGTGTTCCTGGTGTTCCAACGCTGGTTCGTGCAGGGTTTCGCACGCAGCGGCCTGCGCTGACGCGCCACGCGCGGACGGGAGGCACGGTGCGGGCCCGCACCGTGCCTCCCGTCCGCTGTCCGGTCGCGTCGCGACCCGGCCCGCCGGGCCGGGAGCGTCCGATCAGGGGATGAGGCGGTCCGCCCGGTAGCGGTCGAACAGCTCGGCGAAGGCGCGCTCGGTGCGCCGGAACGCCGTGAACCCGGCCTCGCGGCTCTTGCCCATGTCCGTCACGACCTCCATCGCCCGCCCGAGGTCGGCGTCGGTGTGCCACCAGGACGCGAGCCGCGTGATGTCCGACTCGGTGAGCCCGTGCCGCGCGGCGATCCCGGGCCACGCCTGCTCGTACGGGGCCATCTGCTCCTCGAGGGGCCGAGCCACGGCCTCGAACCCGACGACGCGGGCCGGGTCGACGCCGAGGTGCGCGGCGAGCCGTGGCCACATCCAGCGCCAGCGGAACACGTCGCCGTTCACGACGTTGAACGCCTCGTCCGCCCCCTCGGGTGACGTCGCCGCCCAGACCATGTGCTCGGCGAGGATGCCCGCGTCGGTCATGTCGGTCAGGCCGTTCCACTGCGCGTCGCTGCCGGGGAAGACGAAGTCGAGGTCGAGCTCCTTCGCCAGGGTCGCCTGCACCGCGATCGTCAGGCCCATGTTCATCGCGTTGCCGACGGCGTGCCCGATGACGGTGTGCGACCGGTGCACGGACCACGTGAAGCCCTGGCGCTCGGCCGCGGCGAAGAGCTCGTCCTCCTGCGCGTAGTAGAAGTTCGGGGTGTCGAGGCGCGGCTCCTCCTCGTGGAAGGGCGTGTCCGGCATCTCGCCCGCGGCGTACGCCTCGAAGGGGCCGAGGTAGTGCTTCAGGCCGGTGACGAGGGCGACGTGCGCGAGTGGTGCGTGCGAGAGGGCCGCGAGGAGGTCCCGCACCATGCCGCCGTTCACGCGGATGTTCTCGGACTCGGTGTCCTGCCGCTGCCACGCGGTGAAGAAGACGTGCGTCGGACGTTCGTCGGCGAGTGCCGCCTGCAGCGACCCGGGATCACGGAGGTCGGCGGCCACGCTGCGGACGCCGTCACGGGGGAGCGGTCGCCGGGAGAGCGCGGTGACGTCCCAGCCGAGGTCGAGCAGGTGGTCCACCAGCGCGGACCCCGTGATGCCACTGGCGCCCACGACGAGGGCTTCGCGGCGGTCGGTGGTGGTGGCCGTGTCGGTCGGAGTGGTGTCGAGTGTCATCCCCGGGTGCAACGCCCGCGGACGACAGGTGTTCCCTACCGGGGCCGTCGGATCCGGATCGGCCCCTTGGCGGTGGACGGGTCGACGACGCTGCCGTGCTGGGTGATCTCGACCTCGCCGCGGGCGACCATGCGACGAGCGGCCCGGCGGGCGGGTTCCATGAGGTCCCGCCAGTCGTCCGGGTCGAGGGCCCGTGCGGCGTCGGACGGGCAGATGCTCGACGACCGTGAGCGTGCGGCGAGCAGCTCGTCGATCCGCTGTTCGAGCGCCCGGTCGGTGGCGTCGACGCCGTGCTTCCGGCACGCCGCCGAGCAGTACTTCGCGTCCGGGGCTGCGGACGACGGCATCCGACGACCGCACGAGGCGCAGGTGCGTTCGGCGTGCTCGGCCTCGTTCGCCGCCGCGTCCGACTCGGTCCTGATCGCGCGTCCCATGTCCCCATCCTGTCCTCCTCGCCCGCTCCGGCGCTCAGCCCGGGGCTGTCCGGTCCGGCGCACAGCCCAGGCACGGCTGGCAGCATCGGGTCGGTGAACGCCGAACCCGATCCCGTCCGTCCGCCGGAACCCGCCTGGGCGCGGCACGTGATGTGGTGGCACGTCTACCCGCTCGGGTTCGTCGGAGCCGACGTCCGACCCGGGACCCCCGTCGAGGACCGACCCGTGGAGCACCGGCTCGACCGGATCACCCCGTGGCTCGACCACGTCGTCGACCTCGGGCTCAACGGCCTGTTGCTCGGCCCGGTCTTCGCGAGTTCGACGCACGGCTACGACACGGTCGACCACTTCCGGATCGACCCGCGCCTCGGCGACGACGAGGACTTCGACCGCCTCGTCCGGGCGGCGCACGAGCGCGGTGTGCGGGTGCTGCTCGACGGGGTGTTCAACCACGTCGGCCGCGAGCACACCGGGTTCCGCGCCGTCGAGCAGGACGGACCCGACGCCACCAGCGCCGACCTGTTCGCCGTGGACTGGTCGGGGTGGGCGCCCGGACAGCCGGTCCCGGTGCGCGACTTCGAGGGGCACGACATCCTCGTCGCGCTCGACCACGACGGCACCGCCGCCGAGGACCTCGTCGTCGCGGTCATGACGCACTGGCTCGAGCGTGGCATCGACGGCTGGCGGCTCGACGCCGCCTACGCCGTGCCCCCGGGGTTCTGGGCCCGGGTGCTGCCGCGGGTGCGCGAGCGGTTCCCGGACGCCTGGTTCAGCGGCGAGGTCATCCACGGCGACGCGGCGGCGATCATCCGCGCGTCGACGATGGACTCGACCACCCAGTACGAGTTGTGGCAGGGCATCTGGCACGGCATCGCGGACCGGAACCTCTTCGAGCTGGCGCACGCAGTCGAGCGGCACGACGAACTGCTCGGGGCCCAGGTGCCGACCACGTTCGTCGGCAACCACGACGTCACCCGGATCGCGAGCGCGGTGGGGGAGCGGTTCGCCGGGCACGCGGCCGCGGTGCTGTTCACGCTCGCGGGGACACCGGTCGTGTACGCGGGCGACGAGTACGGCTGGGCCGGGGTGAAGGAGGAGCGTGAGGGCGGGGACGACGCGGTGCGCCCCGCGTTCCCCGGAGTGCCCCCGGCGCCGACCGACCTGACGCACGCGTACGAGGCGCTCGTGGCGCTCCGACGACGGAACCCGTGGCTGCACCGGGCGCACACCGATGTCGTGCACCTGACGAACACCGCGATCGTGCTGCGGACCGCGACCGTGGACGCTGCCGTGGTGACCGCCCTGAGCCTGGCGGACGACCCGGTCGAGCTGCCCACGGCGGGTGCGACGCGCGTCGAGGCGGGCGGCGGGGACCTGCGGGACGGCACCCTGCGCCTCCCGGCCGGGGGTTGGGCCGTCCTGGCGGCGTGAGCGCGTTGCCGAAGCGACGGACCGCGGCTGTCACAACGCGAGAGCGACAGATCTCCGCGGTCGAACCGCGGAGATCTGTCGCTTTGCCGAACTGAACCGGCCGAACGGACGCGCTGGAGCGTGGCCGAGCCGCCCCTACTTGCGCGCGGCGGCCGCCCGACGCTTGTTGAACACGTCGAACGCGACGGCGGCGAGCAGCACCAGGCCCTTGATGAGCGACTGGAACTCCGTGCCGACGCCGAGGATCGACATGCCGTTGTTCAGGATGCCGATGATGAGACCACCGACGATCGCGCCCGGCACCGTGCCGATGCCACCCGTGACGGCAGCGCCACCGATGAACACGGCCGCGATGGCATCGAGCTCGAAGCCGTTGCCCGCACCCGGTGCCGCGAGGTTGAGCTGTCCGGTGAACACCACACCGGCCAGCGCCGCGATGACGCCCATGTTCACGAACAGCAGGAACGTGACGCGCTTCGTCTTCACGCCGGACAGCTGCGCGGCGAGGGCGTTCCCACCGATCGCGTAGACGTGGCGACCGAACACCGCGCTGCGCATGACGACCGAGTAGATCACCACGAGGGCGCCGAGGACGACGAGGACGATCGGCGTGCCGTTGTAGCTCGCGAGCAGCAGGGCGACGTAGATCACGAGCGCTGCGCCGAACGCCGTCTTCACGATGAACCACGCGAAGGGCTCGCTCTCGAGCTGGTACTTCCGACGCGTCGCGCGGCCCCGGAAGGCGGCGATCACCATGATGGCGGCGGCGGCGAGCCCGAGGACCATCGTGAGCGGCTCGTACCCGGTGGTGCCGAACGACGGCAGGAACCCCGAGCCGAGCGACCGGAAGCCGGCCGGGAACGGCGAGATCTGCTGGTTCTGCAGGACGATCTGCGCCGCGCCGCGGAAGGCGAGCATGCCGGCGAGTGTCACGATGAACGCCGGGATCCCGAAGTAGGCGATCCAGAAGCCCTGCCAGGCACCGACGAGCGCGCCGATCACGAGGCAGAGGACCACCGCGACCGGCCACGGCAGACCCCACTGGGTGATCATCACACCGGCCATCGCGCCGCTGAACGCGACGACCGACCCGACGGACAGGTCGATGTGGCCGGCGATGATGACCATCACCATGCCGATCGCCAGGATCAGGATGTAGCTGTTCTGGACGATGATGTTCGACACGTTGATCGGTGCCAGGGTGATGCCGCTCGTCGCCACCTGGAAGAAGATCACGATGACGATCAGCGCGATGAAGAGGCCGATCTGTCGGAGCTGTCCGGTGAGGTAGCTCGCTGCGGACTTAAGCGCGTTCATTGACAGGGGTCTCCCGTTCCTGGGTCATGTACTGCATGAGGACCTCTGGGGTGGCCTCGGAGCGGGGCACGTCGGCGGTGATCGTGCCCTCGGAGAGTGTGTAGATGCGGTCGCAGATGCCGAGGAGCTCCGGGAGCTCGGAGGAGATCACGATGATCCCCTTGCCCTGGTCCGCCAGGCTGTTGATGAGCGTGTAGATCTCGTACTTCGCGCCGACGTCGATGCCGCGGGTCGGCTCGTCGAGGATGAGCACGTCGGGGTCGGCGTACATCCACTTCGACAGCACGACCTTCTGCTGGTTGCCGCCGGAGAGCTTGCCCGTGACGGCGTTCACCGACGGGGCCTTGATGTTCATGCTCTTCAGGAACTGCGACGCGACCGTGGTCTCCTGCGAGCTGTTCACGAAGCCCCAGTTGGCGAGCTTGCCGAGCGCCGACCCGGAGATGTTCCGCTTGATGTCGTCGATCAGGTTGAGGCCGTAGCGCTTCCGGTCCTCGGTCGCGTAGGCGATGCCGTTGTCGATCGCGCGGGTCACGGTGTTCGTCTTGATCGGGACGCCGCGCTTGTACACGGTCCCGCTGATGCCGGTGCCGTACGAGTGCCCGAACACGCTCATCGCGAGTTCGGTGCGGCCGGCGCCCATGAGTCCCGCGATGCCGACGACCTCGCCGGCCCGGACGTTGAGGTTCGCCTGGTGGATGATCTCGCGTGAGCCGTCGAGCGGGTGGTGGACGGTCCAGTCCTCGATGCGCAGGAGCTCCTCGCCGATGACCGGGTTCGCGCGCTCCGGGTAGCGGCTCGACAGGTCGCGGCCGACCATGCCGCGGATGATGCGGTCCTCGGAGACGTCGTCCGCGTGCATGTCGAGCGTCTCGATGGTCTTGCCGTCGCGGATGATCGTGACCTTGTCCGCGATCGCCTTGATCTCGTTGAGCTTGTGGCTGATGATGATCGCCGTCATGCCCTCGGCCTGCAGGGACCGGATGAGGTCGAGCAGGTGGGCCGAGTCGTCGTCGTTGAGGGCCGCGGTGGGCTCGTCGAGGATGAGGAGCTTGACGTCCTTCGAGAGCGCCTTCGCGATCTCGACGAGCTGTTGCTTGCCGACGCCGATGTCCACGATCTTCGTGACGGGGTTGTCCTTGAGCCCCACGCGCTGCAGCAGCGACGCGGCCTCGAGGTTGGTCTGGTTCCAGTCGATGAGCCCGCCCTTGACGCGCTCGTTGCCGAGGAAGATGTTCTCGGCGATCGACAGGAACGGGCTGAGGGCGAGCTCCTGGTGGATGATGACCACGCCCGCGGCCTCGGAGTCGTTGATGGAGCCGAACCGCACCGGCTGACCGTCGAGCAGGATCTCGCCGTCGAAGCTGCCGTGCGGGTAGACCCCCGACAGCACCTTCATGAGGGTCGACTTGCCCGCGCCGTTCTCGCCGCAGATCGCGTGGACCTGGCCGCGCTCGACCTCGATCGAGACGCCCTGCAGGGCCTTCACGCCGGGGAAGGTCTTGGTGATGTCCCGCATCTCGAGGATGGTGTCCGCCATTGGGACCGCCTTTCCGTCGTGCGCGCGTGGGCGCGCTGGTGATGACGGACTGGAGGCGCGGTGCGGGCTCGCACCGCGCCTCCGGTCCGTGAGATGGGTTGCGTGCTACTTGAGGTCGGCTTCCGTGTAGTAGCCGCTGTCGACCAGGACGGACTTGTAGTTGTCCTTCGTCACGACCGTCGGCTGGAAGAGGTAGGTCGGGACGACCTTGACCTTGTTGTCGTAGCTCTTGGTGTCGTTCACCTCGGGCTTCTTGCCCGAGAGCAGGTCCTCGGCCATCGTGACCGACTGCTTCGCGAGCTTGCGCGTGTCCTTGTAGATCGTCGAGTACTGCTGACCGGCGATGATCGACTTGACGGATGCCGCCTCGGCGTCCTGACCGGTGATGGTCGGCAGCGGGCGGTCACCCGAGCCGTAGCCGGCACCCTGCAGCGCCGAGATGATGCCGATCGACATGCCGTCGTAGGGCGAGAGCACGCCGTTCAGCGTGGTGCCGCCGGAGTACGACTTCGCGATGAGGTTCTGCATGCGGGCCTTGGCGGTCGCCGGGTCCCACTGCTGCGTCGCGGCCTGGGACAGCTGGTCCTGGCCGGACTGGATCTTCAGCGTGCCGTCCTCGAGGTACGGCTTGAGGGTGTCCATCGCGCCGTTGAAGAAGAACCCGGCGTTGTTGTCGTCGAGCGAGCCGGCGAAGACCTCGATGTTGAACGGGCCCTTCTTGTCGGTCTTCTTGCCGTCCGAGTCGAGGACACCGAGACCCGTGAGGAGCGAGGTGGCCTGGTCGACGCCCACCTTGTAGTTGTCGAACGACACGTAGTAGTCGACGTTCTTGTTGCCGGTGAGCAGGCGGTCGTACGAGATGACCTTGATGCCGGCCTTCGCGGCGGCGTCGAGCTGGTCGGACAGCGCGCCACCGTCGATCGACGCGATGATCAGGACCTTCGCGCCCTTGGTGATCATGTTGCTGACCTGCTGCGCCTGCTGCTGGACCTTGTTGTCGCCGTACTCGAGGTCGACCTTGTAGCCGGCCTTCTCGAGGTCGCTCTTGACGGCGTCGCCGTCCTTGATCCACCGCTCGGAGACCTTGGTCGGCATCGCGACGCCGACGAGGGCGCCCTTGTTGTCGCCGCTTCCGCCGTCACCACTGCCCGTGGCGCCACGGCCCCCTGCGGAGCACGCGGCCAGGCTGACTGCCAGTCCGACGGCGACGATCCCCGCTGCGATCTTGCGCTTCATCATCGAAGTACCTCTTGTTCCTCTCACGTCGTCCTCGACGCGCTGGGTTCGGGCTGCTGTGCCCCTGGGGTGCTGCTCAAAGTGAGCGCTCACATCATGTGGGTTGTTTCACGGGGTGTCAACTCGTCGTGATCGTTTCGCGACCTTTCGTCGTGGCCCCGTTCCGGGGGTACGGTTTCCCACGTGACGACCACGACGGCCCACGAGGGCAAACGCCGCAAGGCGCCGACGATCTTCGACGTCGCCGAGCGTGCCGGGGTCTCGCACCAGACCGTCTCCCGTGTCATCAACGGCGATCCCACCGTCCGCGAGCAGTTCCGCGACCAGGTGGTCGCCGCCGTCGCCGAGCTCGGGTACCGCCCACGGGCCGCGGCGCGGGCGCTCGCGGGGGGTCGGAGCCGCGCGCTCGGACTCGTCAGCACGGGCGACGCCCTGTACGGGCCGTCGAGCACCGCGATCGGCTTCGAACGTGCTGCCCGCACCGCCGGGTACCACGTGCTCCTGTCGACCCTGCCCGAGGACCCGGTGCCCGCCGACCTCTCCGGCGCGCTCGCCTCGTTGCTCGCGCAGGACGTCGCCGCGGTCGTGCTCGTCGCCGCGGACAACCGCGTGCTCGACGCCCTTGCCTCGCTGACCGTCCCCGTGTCGGTGCCCGTCGTGGTGGCGAACGCCGTGCAGCGCGACGCCGAACGGACCGGAGCGGCACCGAACGTCGCCGCCGTGGCGATCGACCAGGCCGCGGGCGCCACCCTCGCGATGGAGCACCTCTTCGCGGCGGGACACCGTCGGATCGTGCACATCGCCGGGCCCTCGGTCTCGCAGGAGTCCGAGGTGCGCCGGGCGACCTACGAGCGGATCATGACCGACCGGGGGCTCGAGCCGATCGTGCTCGAGGGCGACTGGACCCCCGCGAGCGGCTTCCGTGCGGCGCAGTCGATCGACGTGCACGCCGTCGATGCCGTCTTCGCCGGGAACGACCAGATGGCGCTCGGCGTGCTGCACGCCTTCGCCGAGGAGGGGCTGCGCGTCCCCGACGACATCGCGGTGATCGGCTTCGACGACATCCCGGAGGCCGCCCACTTCACGCCGCCGCTCACGTCGGTGCGGCAGGACTTCATGGCGATGGGGGAGCGGGTGCTCGCCTCGGTGCGGCGACTCGTCGAGGGGCAGTCCCACGACGACCGGCTCATCGCCCCCGAGCTGGTGGTGCGGCGGAGCGCGTAGCGCGAAGCCCGCGACGGAGCCGTCGGCCCGGTCAGCCCTTCAGCGCGCCCGACGACAGCCCGGCGACGTAGAACCGCTGCAGGCCCACGTACAGCGCGATGCAGGGGATCATCGCCACGACCGACCCGGCGACGAGGTTCCCGTACGACACCTGCCCGTACGCCCCCGTCTGCAGGTTGAGCAGCGCGACCGGGAGCGTGTAGAGCGAGTCCTTCGTCAGGAAGGTCAGCGCTCCGAGGAACTCCGTCCACGACGCCAGGAACGCGTAGAGCGCAGCGGTGGCAGCCCCGGGGAGGAGCAGCGGACCAGCGCGCGCGGAGCGCGCGCAGGACCGACACGACGACCCGGAAGCGCGAGGCGCCGTCGACGAACGCCGAGTCCTCGAGCTCGGTCGGGATCGACTCGAACGCGTTCCGCATGACGAACACCCCGAACGGCAGGTTCACCGTCGTGTAGAAGAGCACGAGGCCGAGCAGCGAGTTCGTGAGCTTCATGGCGTTCATCTCGAGGTACAGCGGCGTGAGGATCGCCTGGAACGGCACCATCATCGTGAGCAGCACCAGTCCGAACACGAGGCCCGCGCCACGGAACCGGAAGCGAGCGAACCCGTACCCGGCCATCGTGGCGAGCACCGCGGTGAGCACCGCGGTCGAGATCGACACCACGAGCGAGTTGATCACGCCGGAGAGCAGGCGTGCGGACGGACTGAAGACGGCCTGGAAGTTCTGCCAGGTGAGGTGGAAGAAGGTCGCCGGGTCCGGGGCCTGCGTGATCACCGACTCCGGCTGGAACGCCCGCAGGATCGCCCAGATCAGCGGAACGCCGAACACGAGGGCCGAGCCGACGCCGGCGATGACGTACAGGGTCCGCTTGACGGCCGTGTCGCGCGGGTGCCGGACGCTGCCCTGGTGGTGCCGACGCCGGTGTCCGTCGCCGGTCGTGACCGCGCGGGTGGAGAGGTCGGCCGCGGCGATGGTCGACGGGGTGGTCGTGGTGCTCATGGCTCAGTCCTTCTCGCGGAGTGCCCAGAACTGGAACACGGTGACGGCGGCGATGACGACGACGAGGGCGATCGACTCCGCGGTCGCCGCGCCGAGCTGCAGGTTCACGAACCCGCGGTTGTAGATCGCGTTCACGATCGTGGTGGTCTCGGTGCCCGGTCCGCCCTGGGTGAGGATGTAGAACTGGTTGAACGCGAGCAGGGACCCGATCACCGAGATGATGACGCTGAGCGCGACCGTCGACCGGATCATCGGCAACGTGATGAGCCGTTCGGTCTGCCACCACGACGCGCCCTCGAGCTGGGCCGACTCGTACACCTCGTCCGGCACGCCCTGCATCGCCGACATGAGCAGCACCATGGTCAGCCCGGAGACGGCCCACACCACGAGGACGCAGATGAGCAGCGTTGCGAGCGGGCCGTTGACGAGCCACGCCGTGCTGCCGTCGGTGATGCCGAGCCAGCGGAGCACCATGTTCACCGCGCCCGAGTTCGGTTGTGCCTCGAGGACGAGGGTGAAGCTCAGGGTCGTGAGCCCGACGACGTACGGCAGGAAGAACACCGTCCGGAGGAACGTGCTGCCTCGGCGCCGGGCGCGCACGACCACCGCGAGGAAGTAGCCGAGCGCGAGGATCGGCACCGTCACGATCGCCGTGTACAGCAGCGTGTAGCCGATCGCGTGCACGAACGTCGGGTCCTGGAACAGCGTGAGGTAGTTCTGCAGCCCGATGAACCGGTACGGGCCGATCAGGGGCCAGTTCGTGAGCGAGATGTACAGCGCGAAGAGGAGCGGTGCGAGGACGAACACCGCGACGAACGCGATCGCCGGGGTGACCAGCAACGCTCCGGTGCGGGGTGGGTGGGTGAGCGAGTTCCGGGTTGCCGGACGGCGGCCGCCCACGGTGGGGCGCCCGGCTCCCGAGCGGCGGGACCGGGCTGCGGAGCCCGACGTGCGCTTGGCGGGGATGGTCGACATGCGTGCACCTCTCTGTGCGACGGGATGACGGTGCGGGTCAGGCCTGGACCTGGTCGAGGATCCGCTCGTACTCGGGCTGTGCAGCCCGCATGGCCGGGCCGACCCCGGCGCCGAAGACGGCCTCGCGGAACATCGCGAAGTACGGCGACGAGGGCTGGTTGACGAGCAGGTTGTAGGCGAGCGTCCGCGGCGCGTAGCCCTTGTCGATCGCGTCGAGCGGACCCGAGGCGAGCGGGTACCGCTTCCGGTACGCCGGTGTGGCCGCGTCCGAGCGCGTCGGGAAGTAGCCGCCGTCCGGAAGCGCCTGCTGCGGACCGAGCCCGTTCGCGTACCGCATGAACGCCCAGCCGCCCGAGGGGTTCGCCGCTCCGTTCGGGATGCACATGTTGTCGCCGCCGTCGAAGAACGACCGCTTGCCGTCCCACGACGGGATGAGCACCGTCCGCATCTTCGCCCGCATCGACTTCGTGGCAGCGGGGACGGTCGCGCCGTACGAGGTCGGGAAGATGCCGACCTTGCCGGCGCGGAAGTCGGCCCCCCACGTCGTGCCGGCGTCCGAGAACGCGGCCTTCGACAGCACGCCGTCCTTCCACAGCTCCCGGTAGAACTCGAGCATCCGTTCGAGAGCGTCGTTGCCGGTGATGTTCGGCTTCTGGGACCCGACCTCACCGGACATCATGTCGACGCCGGTCGCCCAGACGTGCGGCTGCGTGACGAACCCGATGATGCCGGCGGAGTTGCCCGCGATCGACCATCCGTAGACGTCGTCCGCGACCTTCCGGAGCGCCTTCGCCGCGGCCAGGAGCGAGTCGAGGTCCTTCGTGGAGTCGTCGACGTCGAGGCCGGCACGCTCGAACAGCTCGGTGTTGACGAACAGTTGCGAGTTGTCGGCGAGGTACGGCAGGCCGTAATACCGGTCGCGGTACTCGAGCAGCCGGAGGTGCCCCGGAGACAGCTCGGAGAAGTAGTCGAGGCCCTTCACGACGTCGGTCAGGTCCGCGAAGGCCTCGCGGAAGATGAACAGCTGCGAGTTGATGTCGTCGAGGTCCACCACGTCCGGCGGCTCGCCTCCGCGGATCGCGGTCGCGAGCTTCGTGACGTACTGCCCGTCGGGCACCGGCGTCAGCTCGACCTGCAGCTCCGGGTTCGCCTTGTTGAAGCCGGCCACGGTCGCGGTGAGCCCGGCCTGGGTCGCCGCGCGGCACCACACCTGCACGGTGCCGGTGGCGCCCTTCCCGAAGCTCGCCACCTGCGCGTCGACCTTCGGCAGAGTGCCGGAGCACCCCGCGAGGGCGAGCGTGGCGGCTCCGGCGAGACCACCCACGAGGAACGCTCTGCGGTCCATCACGTCACCGCGCGATCGGCAGCCAGACGCGCATCGGCGCGGCTCCGCGGTTCGCCCAGGCGTAGTAGGGGACCGCGGTCGCGGTCACGGCGTGCGCCGGGTCGGTGCTCGCTGGGTCGGTGCTCGCCGAGTCGGCGCTCGCCGTGTCGGCCGGGAGGCGCGGCTCGCCCCCGGCGCCACCGGCCGCGCCGCCGACGCTGGTCGCGTCGAGAGCCGGTGTCGCGCCTCCCGTCCTGGTCGCGTCGATCCGGCGGTACGGCCACGCTGCCTGCTCGTGCGACGAGGGCGCGGAGCCGGGCACGCGCAGCGTGACGACGCCGTCGAGGAGGTCGTCGCGCCGTTCCTCGCTGATCGGTGCCGACGGGTCGACCGTCAGGTCGTCGACGGTGAAGCCCTCCTGGTCGGCCTGCTCGACCGCGTAGACGAGCGGACCGCGCTCGATCGCGACCTGCCCGCGCGAGGCGTCGATGCGGGAGTCGGCGACGTACCGGTGCGGCGTCGTGTCGAAGACGAGTTCCACCGTGTCACCGGCTGTCCACGTACGGTCGAGGACGTGCAGGGTGCCCGGCTCCGGCGACGCCTCGCCGTCGGGTCCGGTCACGGTCGTGGTGTCCGACCACGCGGGGATGCGCAGCCCGAGGGCGAGCGGACCGTCCGAGGTCACGGTGACGACCACCCGGCCGTCGTGCGGGTACCCGGTCTCCACGCGGACCGGCCCGAGGTCGGCGGTGGCGTACTGGTGCACCTGGAGACCGCCGTCGGTGGCGGTCGCGAGGTAGCCGTCGAGGCTCGCGAACGTGCGCATGATGTTCGGCGGGCAGCAGGCGCAGTCGAACCAGCCGCGGCGGCCGTGCGCGGGGGAGCGGTTCTCGTCCTGGTGCGCGTGGTCCCGCTGCTGCAGCGGGTTCACGTAGAAGTACTCCGTGCCGGCGAGGCTCACCCCCGCGAGGAACGCGTTGTACAGCAGACGCTCGATCGCGTCCGCGTAGACGGGCTCCCCGGTCGCGAGGAGCAGCCGCCACGCCCACTGGACCCCGCCGATCGCGGCGCAGGTCTCGGCGTAGCCGCGGTCGGTCGGAAGCTCGTACGGGTCACCGAAGGCCTCGTAGTCCCACCGTGCGCCGAGGCCGCCCGTGATGAACGCCTTCGTGGCCATCATGTCGGCGAACTGGCGCTCGCTCGCGGCGAGGAGTTCGGTGTCACCGGTCTCGATCGCCACGTCGACCGCTCCGGCCGCCAGGTACACGGCACGGACCGCGTGCCCCTCGACGGTCGTCGCCTCGCGTGCCGGGACCCGGTCGGAGAAGTACGTCGGCTCGCCGCCCGCGCGCTCGATGATGCCGTGCCCACGGGCATCGACGAACCAGTGCGCGAGGTCGAGGTAGGCGCGGGTGCCGGTCTCGCGGTAGAGCTCGACGAGCCCCATCTCCACGACGGGGTGTCCGTCGATGTCGACGGTCCTCCCCGGTCCGTCACCGAACGTGGCGACCAGGTGGTCGGCGTTCTTCGTCGCGACGTCGAGCAGGCCGGTGTCGCCGGTCGCGCGGTGCTGCGCCACCGCTGCCTGGTACAGGTGCCCGGCGCAGTACAGCTCGTGGCTCCACTTGAGGTCCACGTACCGCTCGCCCTTCCCGCGCACCTGCTGCACCGAGTCGAGGTACCCGTCGTCGGCCTGGGCACGGGCGTAGAGGTCCGTGACCTCGCGCTGGAGCGCCAGGAGGTCCTCGGCGGGGGCGCGCCCGTACTCCCACGCGACCGCCTCGAGCCACTTCGTCACGTCGGAGTCCATGAAGATCGGTCCGACGGCCTCGCCCTCCTCGTCACCCGCGGCGATCCGCAGGTTCCGGAAGTTCCCGGCGGCCTCGAGTTGGTGGTACCCGCTGCGGATCGCGTCCAGCCCGTTGCGGTCCTGCCGGAGCGCCCAGAACCCGCCCGTGATCCGCGCCGCCCCGGCGGGGAGCGGCCGGAAGGTCAGGTGCGCGCCGTCGGTCGGGAGGACCGGGGTCGCGGTGTGCGCGCGGCTGTCGGTCGCGAGCGTGGTGGTCATGTCGCCTCCTTGCGAATGCCGGTGCCGTCCCGGTCGCGGGGTCGATGACCTCGGAGTCGAGGTGCCAACGATGCCGGAAAACGGTTTCTGTCGCTGACCGTACGTCACGCTCCAGCACTGCGCAACCCCGGACTGCCGGGAATTGCGTATGATCGCGCTACCCGAGCCGATCCGGAAAGGAGTTGCCGTGACGATCGACCGAGTCGCACCGCCCGTCCGGATCAGCGATGTCGCGGCGCTCGCCGGGGTGTCCATCGGTACGGCGTCCAAGGCGCTCAACGACACCGGACAGCTCCGTGAGTCGACGCGGCAGCGGGTCAAGCAGGCGGCGGAGAAGCTCGGTTTCGTCGGTGACGCGCGTGCACGGGCGCTGTCCTCCGGACGCACGTACACGGTCGGCATGATCACCACCGACTCGTTCGGACGCTTCACCATCCCGGTCCTGCTCGGCGCCGAGGACGCACTCTCCGCCGGTCAGATGGCCGTGCTCCTCTGCGACACCCGCGACGACCACGTCCGCGAGGCGCACTACCTCCGGTCGCTCGCCGCGCGCGGTGTCGACGGTGTGATCGTCACCGGCCGATCGGCGGACGCGCGCCCGCCGATCGACGTCCCGGTGCCGGTCGTGTACGCGTTCACGCCGTCGACCGACCCCGCTGACGTGTCGATCACCCTCGATGACGCCGCCGGTGCCGCGATGGTCGCCGACCACGTGCTGAGCCTGGGGCGGCGGCGCATCGCGATCGTCACCGGCCCGGAACGGCACGCGTCGGCGGTGCGACGCGTCGAGGGTGCTGCACGGGTCCTCGGCGAGCACCTGGTCGGTCCGGCGTCGTACGGGGAGTGGTCGGAGCGGTGGGGTCGGCAGGCGGTCGACCTGCTGGCCCGGACCGCTCCGGACGTGGACGCGATCGTCGCCGGGAGCGACCAGATCGCACGCGGCGTGTGCGACCGGCTGCGCGAGACGGGGCGGTCCGTCCCGGGTGACGTCGCCGTCGCGGGGTTCGACGACTGGGACGTGATGGCCCTGGCGTCCCGTCCGCCGCTCACCACGGTCGACCTCCGGCTCGAGGAGCTCGGACGGGTGGCCGGGCGGACGCTGCTCGAGCTGATCGACGGCGGGACGGCGACCTCGTCGACCGTGACGCCGTCGCTCGTGGTGCGCGAGAGCACCGTCGGCGCGTAGCCGCGAGGTCGCGACGCCCCGCTCAGCTCCGGCGAGGGGTCACCTCGTGTCGGTCTCGGCGCGGTCGAGCGACACATCGTGACCGTCAGGCGCCGCGCGTGCGGGGTGTCGCGACCGCACGAGGAAGCGAGGCGTCCCCGGGGCGCGCCGCGTTGCGCGAGTGAGCGCTCACGTGCCAGGATGTGAGCGCTCACGCAGGACGACGACGTCTGGAGGACGACATGGGTGACGACGCCGCTCGGCAGGTCGTGGACGGCCGGACCACCCTCGGCATCGAACTCGGCTCGACGCGCATCAAGGCCGTGCTGGTGGACGAGGACCTCCGTCCCGTCGCGAGCGGCTCCCACGAGTGGGAGAACGAGTACGTCGACGGCCGGTGGACCTACTCGCTCGACGCCGTCGAGACCGGGCTCCGGGCCGCGTACGCCGACCTGGTGGACGACGTCGAGCGGCAGTACGGGGTCCGCCCGACCACCTTCCGCGCCGCCGGTGTCTCCGCGATGATGCACGGCTACCTCGCGTTCGACGCGGACGGCGAGCTGCTCGTGCCCTTCCGGACGTGGCGCAACACCTCCACCGGCCCGGCCGCCGAGCGACTGAGCGCCGCCCTCGACTTCAACGTCCCGCAGCGCTGGTCCATCGCCCACCTGGCCCAGGCCGTCCTCGACGACGAGCCGCACGTCGCGCAGATCGCCGGGATCACGACGCTCGCCGGGTACGTGCACCGACGCCTCACCGGCCGGGACGTCCTCGGCGTCGGCGACGCGAGCGGCCTGTTCCCGATCGACTCCGCGCCCGTCGAGAGCGCCCCCGGCGACCCCGGGCGCCGCGACTACGACGCCGGCATGCTCGCGACCACGCAGGAGCTGCTCGGGGAACGGGTGCCGGACCTCCGTGCGCTGCTGCCCGAGGTGCTCGTCGCCGGCGAGGAAGCGGGGGCGCTCACCCCCGAGGGCGCCGCGTGGCTCGACCCGACCGGCACGCTCGAGCCCGGCGTGGCCTTCTGCCCGCCGGAGGGCGACGCGGGCACGGGCATGGTCGCGACGAACGCCGTCGCGCCTCGGACCGGCAACGTCAGCGTCGGCACGAGCATCTTCGCGATGGTCGTCCTCGAACGCCCACTGAGCACCCCGCACGAGGAACTCGACGTGGTCACCACCCCGTCCGGCGACGCCGTGGCGATGGTGCACTGCAACAACGGGGCGAGCGAGATCGCCGCGTGGGCGCGGGTGTTCGCGCGGTTCGCGGCGGCGACGAGCGCACGAACGGGCGGTCCGGCCGTCGACGTCGACGACCTCTACGCGGTCCTGCTCGGCGAAGCGACGGGCGAGGACGCCGACCCGGACGCCGGCGGCCTGCTGTCCTTCAACTACCTCGCCGGTGAGCCCGTGACCGGGGTCGAGGACGGCCGACCACTGCTCCTCCGCACGCCCGGTTCCCGCTTCACCCTCGGCAACCTCGTCCGTTCCGAGGTGCACGGCGCCTTCGCCACCCTCGCGATCGGCATGGAGGTCCTGCACGGCGAGCACGTCGCCGTCGACCGGATGACCGCGCACGGCGGCCTCTTCCGGACGCCCGGTGCGCCGCAGCGCCTGCTCGCCGCCGCCCTCCGCGTGCCCGTCGCCCTCGAGGAGACCGCGGGCGAGGGCGGGGCCTGGGGGATCGCGGTCCTCGCGGCGTACCTCGAGCACACCGACCGGCCGCTGGCGGACTTCCTCGCCGACACCGTGTTCCGCGGCGACGCCGTCCAGGTCGCCGAGCCCGACCAGCGCGACGTCGACGGCTTCCGGGACTACCTCGACCGGTACCGCGCCGCCCTGCCCGTCCAGGACGTGGCGGCAGCGGCGACGCGCACCAGCGCACCGACCGACCACGCGGACGACGCACGCACCGAGAAGGAGCCGACACGATGACGGACCCGACCACCGACGAGACGAAGGCGGCCGTCGCCGCCGCGCGCGAACGCGTCGCCACCCTGCACGGCGAGCTCGTCCGCTACGGCCTGGTGATCTGGACCGGCGGCAACGTGTCCGAGCGCGTCCCGGGCACCGACCTGTTCGTGATCAAGCCGAGCGGGGTGTCGAGCGACGAGCTCCGCCCCGAGAACCAGGTCGTCTGCACCCTCGACGGCGTGCCGGCGGACGGGTGGGGCAACGCCCACGGCCCGTCCTCCGACACCGCGGCGCACGCCTACGTGTACCGGAACATGCCCGAGGTGGGCGGGGTCGTGCACACCCACTCGACGTACGCGACCGCGTGGGCCGCGCGCGCCGAGGAGATCCCGTGCGTCATCACAGCGATGGCGGACGAGTTCGGCGGTCCGATCCCGGTCGGCCCGTTCGCGATCATCGGCGACGACTCGATCGGGCACGGCATCGTCGACACCCTCAGCGGACACCGGAGCCGTGCCGTGCTCATGCAGAACCACGGCGTGTTCACGATCGGGCGCGACGCGAAGGACGCCGTGAAGGCCGCGGTGATGTGCGAGGACGTCGCCCGGACCGTGCACATCGCGAAACAGGGCGGTGAGGTCGTCCCCATCGCCCAGGACAACATCGATCGACTCTTCGATCGCTACCAGAACGTCTACGGACAGAACCCCGAAGGAGCGCTCTCATGACGCACGTCGTCGACCCCGCCGAAACGCTGGCGGGCTACGAGGTCTGGTTCCTCACCGGCTCCCAGGGGCTCTACGGCGAGGAGACCCTCCGTCAGGTCGAGCAGCAGAGCAAGGCCGTGCACGAGACCCTGGCGCCGCACGTGCCGGTGAAGCTCGTGTGGAAGCCGGTCCTCAAGGACGCCGACGGCATCCGCCGCGCCCTCATCGAGGCCAGCGCCGACGACAAGGTCATCGGCGTGACCACCTGGATGCACACGTTCAGCCCCGCGAAGATGTGGATCGGCGGGCTGCAGGCGCTCACGAAGCCGCTGCTGCACCTCCACACGCAGGCGAACGTCGCGCTCCCGTGGGGCGACATCGACTTCGACTTCATGAACCTCAACCAGGCGGCGCACGGCGACCGCGAGTTCGGCTACGCCCTCGCCCGTCTCGGCGTGCGGCACGCCACCGCCGTCGGGCACGTGTCGGACGAGCGGGTCGTCGCTCGCGTCCAGAACTGGACCCGTGCGGCGGCCGGTGCCGCGGCCGTGCGGGAGCTCAAGCTCACCCGCTTCGGCGACAACATGCGCTACGTCGCCGTGACCGAGGGTGACAAGACCGAGGCGGAGATCGAGCTCGGCGTGCAGGTGAACACCTGGGCGGTGAACGAGCTGGCCGCCGCGGTGGACGCAGCGGCAGCGGACACCGCCGCGGTGGACGCGTTGGTCGCGGAGTACGACGAGCAGTACGACGTCGTGGACGACCTGCGCGACGGCGGTGCACGCCGCTCCGCGCTCCGCGACGGCGCCGCCATCGAGCTCGGCCTCCGCGCCCTCCTCGAGCAGAACGGCTCCGCCGCGTTCACCACGAACTTCGAGGACCTCGGCACGCTCAAGCAGCTCCCCGGCCTCGCGGTGCAGCGCCTCATGGCCGACGGCTACGGCTTCGGCGCCGAGGGTGACTGGAAGACGGCGGTCCTCGTCCGCGCGATGAACGTCGCCGGTGCGGGCCTGCCCGGAGGCGCCTCCCTCATGGAGGACTACACGTACGACCTCACCCCGGGTGCCGAGAAGATCCTCGGCGCGCACATGCTCGAGGTGTCGCCGACGCTCACCACCACGAAGCCGACCCTCGAGATCCACCCGCTCGGCATCGGCGGCAAGGACGACCCGGTGCGCCTGGTCTTCACCGCCGACGCCGGCGAGGCCGTCGTGGTCGCGCTCTCCGACACCCGCGACGGCTTCCGCCTCACCGCGAACGTCGTCGACGTGGTGCCGCCCACCCAGGCGCTGCCGAACCTGCCCGTGGGCCGTGCCGTCTGGGAGCCGCGTCCGTCGTTCCCGGTCGCCGCGGAGGCCTGGCTGACCGCGGGCGCCGCGCACCACACCGTCATGACGACCGCCGTCGGCCTGCAGGTCGTCGAGGACTTCGCGACGATGGTCGGCACCGAGTTCCTCGTCATCGACGAGCACACCACGGCGCGCGGCTTCCGCGACGAGCTCAGGCTCCAGCAGACCTGGCACCGACTCGACCGGGGGTTCTAGGCTCGTGACCGTGACCGCGACGATGCGTACGAACTGGGCAGGGAACGTCACCTACGGGGCGACCGAACTCCTCTCGCCGACCTCCGTCGACGAGGTCCGTCGCGTCGTCGCGGCGACGCCGCGCCTCACAGCGCTGGGGTCGAAGCACTCCTTCAACCGCATCGCCGACACCGACGGCGCGCAGCTGACGCTCGCCGGGCTCCCGCCCGTGCTCGACGTCGACAGCGACCGCCGGGTCGTCCGGGTCGCGGCCGGCACGACGCACGCGCAGGTCGCGGCCGGCCTGGAGGCTCGTGGCTGGGCACTCGCGAACCTCGCCTCCCTGCCGCACATCTCCACGGCAGGGGCGGTCGCCACCGGCACGCACGGCTCCGGTGTCCGCAACCCGTCGCTCGCGCAGGCGGTGGTCGGCCTCGAGGTCGTCCGGTCGGACGGTTCGCTGGAGCGCGTCGAGGCGTCGACCCCGGACGGCGCCCTCGACGCCCACCGGGTGGCACTCGGTGCGCTCGGTGTCGTCACCGCTCTTGAGCTCGCGATCGAGCCCTCGTTCCAGGTCGCGACGACCGTGTTCCTCGACCTGCCGTGGGAGGCCGTGACCGAGCACTTCGACGCCGTGGTGTCCGACGCCTACTCGGTGTCGCTCTTCACGGCGTTCGACGACCGCGGCGCGCGACAGGTGTGGGTGAAGCACCGCGTCGACGAGCCCGCGCCGGCCGTCGATCTCGTCGCCCTCGGCGCCCGGGCCGCGACCGGGCCGGTGCACCCCGGCGAGAACGACCCGGCCGGCGTCACCGAGCAGGGCGGCGTGCCGGGACCGTGGTCCGAACGGCTGCCGCACTTCCGCTCGGCGTTCACCCCGTCGACCGGCGCGGAGATCCAGTCCGAGTACCTGATCCCCGCCTCGCACGCCGTGTCCGCACTGCAGGCGCTGCGCCCGTTGCAGGACGTGCTGGCACCGGTCCTCATCGCCGCCGAGGTCCGCACGATCGCGCCCGACACCGCCTGGCTCGCGCCGTCGTCCGAACGGCAGTCGGTCGGCATCCACTTCACCTTCCGCCGTGAGCCGGAGCAGGTCGAGGCCGCGGTGCACCGGATCGAGGAGGCCCTGGCCCCGTTCGACCCGCGGCCTCACTGGGGCAAGGTCTCGGTCGCGAGTGCCGAGCGACTGCACGAGGCCTACCCGCGGCTCGGGGACTTCGCGGCGCTCGCGCGGGACCTCGACCCGACCGGACGCTTCCGGAACGCCTTCCTCGCGCGCATCCTGAGCTGAGGCCCGCGGCTCCCAGGGGTTTGTGACCAGTCGTCCGGCGCACGCACCGGTCGGTCGCTGAGTGTTCACATGTGTGATCACAAAGGTTGGGTCATGGCGAACCTCAACCGCATCCTCGGGATGGCCTCGAAGGTCATCGACAAGCAGCTGGGCAAGCGCGGGCAGGCGGGGACCCCGAGCAACGGCGTGTCCTCGTCCGGGGGGACCGACTGGCGTGACGTGGTCCGGTCGGCGGCGGACAAGCTCACGGGCGACGACCGGGGCCGGCAGCCACAGCAGCCCCCGGCACCGCAGCCCTCCGGCCAGCAGGCCGCGCCGCAGCAGCCGCAGCGGCAGCCGCACGGGCAGCAGCGCGGTCCGGTCGACGCCGACAAGGTGGCGATCGCGAAGTACGACTACCTCCTCCGCACCGCTCCGCCCGAGCGCCTCGAGCAGGTGCACCACGACGCCTTCGCGCGGCTCACCCCCGGGCAGCGGCAGGAGATCCGCAACCGGCTGAACTCGCACCTCCCGCCGAACGAGCACCTGCGCGACGACTCGGCCGCCGGACTCGCCCGTGCCGCGACCCGGGGCGAGGTCCAGCGCCCGGGTCTCCTGCGCCGTGTCCTCGGTGGCAGGGGCGGTGCGTTCGCCGGGGGAGCCGCGGTGGGTGCCGGTGCGATGGCCATCGGCGGCATCGGTGTCGCGGTCGCCGGAGCAGCGGTCATGAGTGCCGCGGCGGGGCCGGTGCTCGCCGAGGCGGTCGGCTCTGGCGTCGACTTCGAGGGGATCGCGTCGGGGATCGGCGACCTCGGGCTCGCGGACACGGGGCTCGCCGACCTCGGAGAGGGCGCCCAGAACTTCCTCGGCGACGGCGAACAGTTGCTCGGCGGCTTCGGCGAGCAGGCGTCGAACCTCGGGAACGACTTCCTCGGCGGCCTGTTCGACCGCTGACCCGGGCGGGGCGCGGACGCCGAGTCTCGGCTCCGTGCACACCTCCGCGGTGGCGCGAGCGCGAAGGTGTCCGCGGAGCCGAGACTCGCGTCGCGGGATCGGGGTGTGCGCATCGGGAATGCGCGACGTCGCACGACGATTGGACCGTTACGTCGTGCGACGTCCGTCGTACGCGAGATTCGGCCGGCCGAGGCCCGCGGTGCCAGGATGGACGCCGCCGGAGCGCCCGACACCGGCCAGCGGCACGCCCACCCCACGCGCGTGCGCCACCCACACCCCACGAGGAGCAGCACCGTCATGAGACGCCCCACGCGCCTGATCACCACCGCGGCGGTCGCCGTCGCAGCAGCACTCGCGCTCACCGCCTGCTCGGGCGGGGGATCGTCGGACGACGCCAGCGGCACCTCCAAGGGCGGCACGCTCAACATCCTCACCACGGCGACCACGGTCCACCTCGACCCCGCGACGAGCCAGAACCTCAACATCACCACCCTCGGCCTGGTGCTCCGTCGCCTGACGGCCTGGGACGTCGAGCCCGGGCAGGTCGCGAAGGTCGTGCCGGACCTCGCGACGAACACCGGCGACTCGAGCGACGGCGGGAAGACCTGGACCTACCACCTCAAGGACGGACTGAAGTTCCAGGACGGCACTCCGATCACCACGAAGGACATCAAGTGGGGCATCGAGCGCTCGTTCGCGCCGACCCTCACCGGTGGCCTGAGCTACCACAAGTCGCTCCTCGTCGGCGGCGACTCGTACAAGGGACCGTTCGACGGGAAGACCCTCGACAGCATCGAGACCCCCGACGACTCCACGATCGTCTTCAAGCTCAACGCGCCCTACGGCGACTGGCCCTGGCTCGTGTCGATGCCCGCCTTCGCGCCGGTGCCCGACGGCAAGGGCACGAACACGGGCGACTACGACGCCAAGCCCGTCGCGAGCGGCCCGTACCAGGTGCAGTCGAACACCCAGGGGTCGCAGATCACGCTCGTGCGCAACAAGTACTGGAGCGCGAATACCGACTCGGTCCGCACCGCGGGCCCGTCGAAGGTCGTCTTCAAGGAGAGCCAGGACCCCTCGACGGTCACGCAGACCCTCATCGCCGACAACGGTGACGCGAAGGACTCCTTCGGCGCCGCCTACCTCGGTGCGGCCGAGCTGAACCAGGTCCGCTCGAACCCGGCCGCGCAGGACCGCCTCGCGACCTCGAAGGCCGGCCCGATCCAGTACATGGCGATCAACACCCAGAAGGGCAAGCTCGCCGACAAGCAGGTCCGACAGGCCCTGCAGTACGCCGTCGACAAGAAGTCCTACCGGATCGCCGCCGGCGGTGCCCTCGCCGGGACGTACGCATCGACCCTGATCACGCCCGGCATCGAGGGCCGCGAGGACTACGACCTCTACAAGACCTCAGCGACCGGCGACGTCGACAAGGCGAAGTCGATGCTCGAGGCCGCCGGGGCCGAGGACCTCAAGCTGACGCTCCTCACCCAGAACGACTCGTCGTCCCTCGCGGAGTCGCAGGCGCTGCAGGCCGGACTGAAGCGTGCGGGCATCACCGTCACGCTGAAGCCCGAGGACGCCGACTCGTTCTACACCGACGCCACGAACGGCAGCGACTACGACCTCGTGCTGTTCAGCTGGCAGCCGGACTTCCCGAGCGCGAACGCCAACCTGCAGCCGCTCTACGACTCGTCGCAGATCGGTGGCGGCGGGTACAACGTCTCGCACTACAAGAATGCCGAGGTCGACTCCCTGATCAAGGAAGCGACCGGGACGATCGACCGCGCCGACGCCGAGAAGCTCTGGGCGCAGGCTGACCGCAAGATCATGGAGGACGCTCCCGTCGTCCCGCTGATGTACGCGAAGCAGTCCTTCCTGGCCGGCTCGGACGTCGAGAACTTCCGCATCGCGGACTTCCCGGCGTACCCGAACTACCTCACGGTGTCGCTGAAGCAGTGACCGACCCGCTGCTCGAGGTCGAGGGGCTCCGCGTCGCGTTCGGCGACGCGGAGCCCGTCGTCCGTGACGTCTCGTTCACCCTGACGCCCGGCCGCGTGCTCGCCCTCGTGGGGGAGTCCGGGTCGGGCAAGTCGGTCTCCGCCATGAGCCTGCTCGGCCTGCTCCCGCCCGAGGCACGGGTGTCCGGCAGCGCCCGCTTCCGCGGCGAGGAGCTCATCGGTGCCGACGAGGAGCAGCTGCGTGCCGTCCGCGGCGCGGGCATCGGCGTCGTGTTCCAGGAACCGATGAACTCGTTCACCCCGGTCCTGACGGTCGGCACGCAGATCGCCGAGGCCGTGCGGGCACACCCCACCGGTCTCGACCGCGCCGGCGTCTCGACCCGGATCGACGAGCTGCTCCGGTCCGCCGGACTCCGGGACCCCGAGCGGATCCGAAAGGCCTACCCGCACGAGCTCTCGGGCGGCCAGCTGCAGCGCGCGATGATCGCGATGGCGCTCGCGGGCGACCCGGTGGCGCTCATCGCCGACGAACCGACGACGGCGCTCGACGTCACCGTGCAGGCGGGCATCCTCGACCTGCTCCGTACCCTCGGTCGCGAGCGGTCGCTCGCCGTCCTGCTCATCACGCACGACATGGGCGTGGTCGCAGACGTCGCCGACGAGGTGCTCGTCATGCGTCGCGGCGACCCCGTCGAGCGTGGGAGCGTCGCCGACGTCTTCGCGCGTCCCCAGGCGGACTACACGCGCGAGCTCCTCGCCGCGGTCCCCGCACTGGGCCCCCTCGGATCGGTTCCGGCGCGCGGCGGAGCCTGCGGAGCGGCGGGGCGGCCGAGTCCGCGGGGAGAGGGACGGATCGCCCCCGCCCCGTCGGCGGCGGACCCGCAGGATGCCCGGCCGGGCACCCCCGCGACGGATGCCGACGGCGGCGACGCGAGCCTTGCCTCCCGGCCGGTGGTCGCGCGCCTGCGCGACGTCGCCGTGCGCTACGCACGCCGTGGTGAGCCGACCGTCTCCGGGATCGACCTCGAGCTGCACGCCGGCGGCACCGTCGGTCTCGTGGGGGAGTCGGGGTCCGGCAAGTCCACGATCGGCCGTGCGCTCGCCGGGCTCGTCCCCGTCGTCGACGGCAGCGTCGAGGTGGACGGCAGCGACCTCCGGACTGCACGGGGGAAGCGCCTGCGGGAACTCCGCAGCCGCGTCGGCATCGTCTTCCAGGACCCGGTGTCGTCGCTCAACCCCCGGCAGACCATCGGGTGGAGCATCGCCGAGCCGCTCCTCGTGCACGACCCGCGCTCGGACGCCGACCGGCGGGAGCGCGTGGGTGAGCTGCTCCGGGCGGTGCAGCTCGACCCGTCGTGGGCCGAGCGGTTCCCGCACCAGCTCTCCGGCGGCCAGCGGCAGCGTGTCGCGGTTGCCCGGGCCCTCGCGCTCCGGCCCGCGGTCGTGATCGCGGACGAGCCGACGAGCGCGCTCGACGTGACGGTGCAGGCCGCCGTGCTCGACCTGCTCGCCACGCTGCAGGACGAGTTCGGGTTCGGGATGCTGCTCGTCAGCCACGACCTCGCCGTGGTCCGGCAACTCGCCGACGAGGTCGTCGTCCTCCACGACGGCCGCATCGTCGAACACGGCCGCACCGAGGCCGTGCTCGACGACCCGCAGCAGGACTACACGCGCATGCTCCTCGCGGCAGCGCCGGTCGCCGACCCCGTGCGGCAGGCCGAGCGTCGTGAGGCGTGGCGCGCGTGGGAAGGGGTGGCCTCGTGACCGCCAACGTCATCGACCGTCCGGTCGCCGCGTCCGCCGGCCGGAGCACCGGCTTCCGGGCCGTCGTCCGACGCGTCCGGCAGGACCGCTGGGCGGTCGCGTCCGCCGTCGTCATCGCGCTGTTCGCGGTGGTCGCGATCGCCGCGCCGCTCATCGCCGCGGTCAGCGGGCAGGACCCGTACACGTACCACGTGGACGCGCTCAACGACTTCGGCGCGCCCCGCGGCGCACTCGGGGGTGTGAGCGGGACGCACTGGTTCGGCGTCGAGCCGCTCACCGGCCGCGACCTCTTCGCGATCGTGACGTACGGCGCGCGGACCTCGCTCGGGATCGGTCTCGCCGCCACGGCGCTGTCGATCCTCATCGGCGTGCTCGTCGGCGTCACCACCGGGTTCTTCGGGGGCTGGTACGACCGGGTGCTCTCGCGCATCGTCGACGTCATCTTCGGCTTCCCGTCGCTCGTGTTCATGATCGCGTTGACCGCGATCGTGCCGACGTCGTTCCCGAAGCCGGTGCTCGTGGTCCTCGTCATCGGGTTCTTCGGCTGGCCGGCCGTCGCGCGCGTCGTCCGCGGCCAGACGCTGTCGCTCGTGACCCGCAACTACGTCGTGGCGTCCACCGCGATGGGTGCCGGTCGCTGGCACGTCATCCGGACGCAGCTCCTGCCGAACCTCGCCGCGACCATCACGGTCTACGCGACGATCTCGATCCCGTCGATGATCGGCGCCGAGGCCGCACTGTCCTTCCTCGCCGTCGGGGTCACCCCGCCGACGCCCTCCTGGGGTCGGAGCATCGGCGACGCGATCGGGTGGGTGCAGACCGACCCGATGTACCTCGTCTTCCCCGGCGCCGCGCTGTTCCTCGTCACCCTCGCGTTCAACGTGCTCGGCGATGCGCTCCGCGACGCCCTCGACCCCCGTGGAGGTGCCCGGTGACCACCCTGCGCTTCATCGCGGTCCGAGTCCTCGGTGCCGTCGTCGTCCTGCTCGTCGTCGCCGCGATCACCTACGCGCTGTTCCTGCTGCTGCCGACGAACCCGGCGCGCGCGATCTGCGACAAGCCCTGCACGCCGGACCGGCTCCGCGAGGTGCAGGCGTTCCTCGGCACCGACAAGCCGTGGCTCGCGCAGTTCGGGGCGTACCTCGCCGGGATCTTCGCCGGTCGGACCTTCGGCTCCGGAGCGTCCGTCATCCACTGCGCCGCGCCGTGCTTCGGGTACTCGTTCCAGCTGCACGAGAACGTCACCGACCTGATCCTGTCGCGCCTGCCCGTCACCGCGTCGATCGCCGTCGGGGCCGCGCTGCTCTGGCTCGTCGCCGGGGTCGTCGGCGGGGCGGTCTCGGCACTGCGCCGTGGGACCTTCGTGGACCGCGCGGTGATGACCGTCGCGGTCGCCGGGGTGTCCTCGCCGTCGTACCTGATCGGGCTGCTCGCGATCCTGCTGTTCGGCTTCGTGCTGGGCGTCCTGCCGACGAGTGGCTACGTGGCCTTCACCGACGACCCCGTGGGCTGGTTCACGCACCTGGTCCTGCCGTGGTGCGTCCTCGCGTTCATCAGTGCCGCGATCTACGCCCGGCTCACCCGGGGGGAGATGCTCGAGTCGATGTCGCAGGACTTCGTCCGGACCGCGCGCGCGAAGGGCCTCCGCGAACGCCAGGTCGTCGTGCGGCACGGGCTCCGGACGGCGATCCTGCCCGTGGTGACCCTCTTCGGACTCGACCTCGGTTCGCTCCTCGGCGGTGCGGTCATCACCGAGAAGGTGTTCTCGATGCAGGGCCTCGGGGCGCTCCTCATCGACGCGGTGCACACCCTCGACCTGCAGGTGGTCGTCGGCTTCACGCTGTTCTCGGCGATGCTCATCGTCGTCGCGAACATGATCGTGGACATCGTCTACGCGTTCGTCGACCCGCGGGTGCGGCGCCGGGCGTAGACGGTCCGTCGGTCGGTCGGTCCGTCGGTCCGTCGGTCGGTCTGTCGGTCTGTCGGTCGGCCGGGAGGCACGGATGGCCCCCGGCGGGCGGCGCGCGTGGTCAGTTGACGGACATCGAGTCCGGCGCGCGGTGCGCGGTCGGACGCCGGTCGGTGCCGACCGCGATCACGACCACGGGGACGAGCGTCAGGGCGACGATGCCGGCACCGATCAGCGCGGGACCGGCGACGCCGGTGGTGGTGAGCATCCCGCCGACGATCGCGGTCCCGGTGGCGGTGCCCAGGTTGAACGCCGACACGGTGAGGGCTGCCCCGAGGGGTGCCGCGCTGCCGGCGGCGTGCACCGCGGTGTTGATGAGGACGCCGTTCGCGCTGAGCCCGAACAGGCCGAGCACGCCGACGAGGACCGCGGTGACAAGCGGTTGGCCGGTCACGAGCCCGATCAGCAGGAGCAGGACGACACTCGCTGCCGGGGTCACGATCGTGACCAGCCCGGGTCGGGCATCGCCGAAGCGGCCGCCGAGGAGCGTCCCGATGAAGGAGCCGACGCCGAACACGGTGAGCACCACCGGGACGAGCTGTGCGGGGACGCCGGCCCGGTCGGTGAGCAGCGGCGCGATGTACGAGTACGCGGCCACCACCCCGCCGGTGGTCGTCACGCAGGCGAGGAGGGTCCACCAGAGCCGTGCGGAGCGCAGCCCCGAGAACTCGCCGCGGATCGAGGTGTGCTCGGCTGCTCCGGTCGCGTGCGGGACGAACCGTGCGACGAGCACCGCGAGGACGACCGCGGCGGCGGCGATGGCCCAGAAGGTCCCACGCCACCCGACGGCCTGCGCGAGGAACGCCCCGAGCGGCACCCCGAGGACGGTGCCGAGCGAGCCGCCCGCACCGACGACGCCCTGCGCCCGCGACCCGAGCCTGGGTCCGGCAGCGCGAGCTGCGACCACGGAGGCCACCGACCAGAACGCGCCGGTCGCGAACGCGGTGGCGAACCGGGCGACGAGCAGGACGGTGAAGTCCTGCGCGACGGCGACGACGACGTGCCCCGCGACGAACAGGGCCAGCGCCAACAGGAGCGCGAGGCGCTTCGGCAGCCGGATGGTGAGCAGCGTCATGAGCGGAGACCCGACGATCATGCCGACGGCGAAGACGGTGATGAGGAGGCCCGCGCGGCCGAGCGACTCCCCGAGGTCGGTGGCGACCTCGGGGAGGATGCCGGCGACGACGAACTCGGTCGTGATCATGAGGAACGTACCGACCGCCAGCACCGGCACGACGATCGGCAGTCGGTCCGGTGTGGCGGAGGGGCGGAGGTCGTCTCGGAGGTCGGCGGGTGCGTGCATCGTCCTCCCACCGTAGGGACGGCCGCGACGCGGGAGAGAGGGTCTGCCGGACCCCGTCTACGCGGAACCTCACGCCGTCCGCAGGTGCGCGGTTGCATGGACCGGTGCCGACGACCACGGGAGGACCACATGACGACCGACGACGAGCAGACCGGATGGACCGGCGGCAGGGACGCCTTCGGGGACTTCGCCCCCGGGATGGTGCACTACACCGACGCGGTGCTCTTCGACGAGGTCTGGGAGCGCGCGGGTCTCTCCAAGCGTGACCGCAGCCTGGTCACCATCTCGGCCCTGACCGCGCTCGGGAAGACGGACCAGCTGCGGTTCCACCTCGCCTTCGCGCGGCAGAACGGCGTGACCGACGACGAGCTGCGGGAAGCCCTGCTGCAGCTGGCGTTCTACACCGGGTGGCCCAACGGCATGGCCGCCACCACCGTGCTCAAGGACATCGTGGAGAACGACCGGTGAGCGCATGGCCCGCCGACACCGTGCAGCGGATCGCCACGACGGACGACCTCCACATCGCCCCGTTCCGACCCGACGGCCGGACGCCCGGGACGCCGACCTGGATCTGGTCGGTCGTCGTCGGCGGCCGGGTCTTCGTCCGCGCCTGGAACGGCACGTCCGGGAAGTGGTATCGGGCGGCGCTCGCGCAGCGGGCGGGGACGATCACCGCCGACGGCGCCACGCACGACGTCGTCTTCACGGCCGTCGACGACCCCGACCTCGGCACCCGCATCGACGCCGCGTACGAGGAGAAGTACGCCGGCAGTCCCTACCTCCCCCCGATGGTCGCGGCCGGACCCCGAGCCGCGACCGTCGAGATCACCCCTCGCGACCCCGCCTGACGCCGACCGGAGACGAACACGATGACCGAGACCACCTTCCAGCAGCCCTTCCCGACCGGGGAACCGAACGACGCGTTCGCGCAGTACTTCACCGGGCGGAGCTTCAACGCCCCCGTGGTCGACGGCGGCGTGCCCGTGAACAACATCACCTTCGAGCCCGGCTGCCGCAACGACTGGCACGTGCACCACGGTCAGGACGGCGGCGGCGACCAGGTCCTGATCTGCACCGCTGGGTCCGGGTGGTACCAGGCCGAGGGCTCCGACCCGGTCAGTCTCACACCGGGCACCGCCGTCCGCGTCCCCGCCGGGACGAAGCACTGGCACGGAGCGAAGGCCGACTCGTGGTTCTCGCACCTGGCGTTCATCACGCCCGGCGAGGGGGTCCGCAACGAGTGGCTCGAGCGGGTGACGGACGAGGAGTACGGCGCGCTGCCCGGGGCCGACGAGGACTGACCGCGCCGACGGACGGCGGGATCGGTCAGCCCTCGGGGTCGTCGCCGGCGCGCACCAGCACCGGCACGAACAGGCCGAGGGCGAGCGCCAGGAGCGCGATGGTCCCGGCCACCGCCAGCCACACGCCACCGACCGGGCCGGCCCCGCTGAGGAGCGCCACGACCACGAACGCGACCGCCTGGGCGCCGACCTGCAGGGCGACGAACCGCAGCGCCGACGGCACGAGTGCCCGGAGCTGCACCCGGGCGGTCCGCGGCGTCCACGCCCACAGCAGGCTCGTGGCGAGCAGGAGGTGCGTCGTGAGGAGGAGCGCTGGGAGCTCCGTCCCGTCGATCCCGGCGAGGGCGAGCTGCACCGTGAGGAGCGCCGCGAACGGGCCGCGGGGCACGACCGCGGCGGCCACCGCGAGGACGATCGCGACGACGAGCCAGCCGCTCGCGCCGACCACGACGACCGACCCGACGACACCCGCCACCAGGCCGAGCGCGCCGATCGACCACGCGGGGACCGCCGGACCGATCGACGGGGCGCCGGCCCGCTCCGCTCGCGAGGGGGCCGTCATCCGGCCCGCCGAGCGCGGCTGAGCAGGCGGAGCTGCACGGCGGGGGAGTCGCCGTCGTCGGTGCGCCAGCGGATCAGTTCGACGCCGGTGGCGGTCATCTCCGTGAACCGGTCGGCACGTTCGAGCGTGAGGAGCCGTGACGCCGCGCGCTCGTGACGGCTCGCTCGCCGGTCGTCGGGCGTCGGGAGCACGTCGACGGCCACGACGCGGTGTCCCGTGGCGGCCCACGTCATCGCCATCGTCGCCGCTTGGTCGTCGAGGAACGTCGACAGGACCACGACGAGCGACGCTGCCGGGACGAGCGGCATGCGCGCCGTCGCCGTCGCGTCACCGGTCGGGGTCACCGCGGCGATCGTCGAGCGGAGCCGCTCGAGGTGCCGGGTGCCGCCGCCGGGTTCGACCGACCGCGCGGCGCCGGCGAGGTCACGGAAGCCGACCCGGTCACCCGCCCCGACGTACGCGGTGGCGAGGGACACGGCGGCTTCGCGCGCGAGGTCGAGCGAGGTCGCGTCACGGCTGCCGTGCCGGGCACCGCTCCACTCCGTGACGTCCGCGCCGAGGTCGTCCCGGCCGTCGAGCACGAGGACGACGAGGGCGTCCGCCGTCGCGAAGGTCCGGCGCACGTAGAGGTCACCCGGGCGCCCGGCCCGCCGTGCGGTGCGTCGCCAGTCGATGCGCCGGAGCCGGTCGCCCGGGGCGAAGAGGGCGACGTCGCGGAACTCGCCGCCGTCGCCGGGACGGGCGGAGTCGTGCGCACCCGTGATGCCCGTCACCCGCTTCGGCATCGGGAGGTGCTGCATCGGGAGCTGCGGGGGCGGGACGACCGCGGACCGCACCGGACCGGCGTCCGGCACCGAGACCGCGGTGCCGCCCCGGCCGAGGAGCGACAGGTGCGTCCGCAGGACTTCCTGGGGGCCGGAGTGCGTGACCGGGACGGTGCCGGTGAGGTGCACCGCACGGCGAGGTCCGACCACGACGACGTGCCGACGGTCGCCGGCGACGCGGAACTCGACGGCGACGGCCTCAGCGGTGGCAGGCAGGGCGACCTCCGCCCGGTACCCGACGCCCCGACCGGAGTCGGAGGGAGCGACCTCGATCGTCGTACGGACCGGTGCCGCGTGGTGACGGCGGGCGCCGAACGCTGCGGTCACGAGCGCCGGCAACGCCACCACCACGAGCTCGGGACGTCCGGTGACGAGCCCGAGCCCGGCGAGGAACACACCGGCGGCGAGCCCGAAGACGAGCGCGGGGTTCCGTACCCACAGCGGCGTGGACCCGGCCACGGGGCTGGCCGGGGGTCCGTCCGGAACGCTCACCGTGCCTCCAGGCCGGCAGCACCGGACCCGCCGGTACCGCCGGGAACGCCCGCCGCCCCGACGACCGGCGGCCCGGCCACCTGCGCGACGATGCCCCGCACGATCACCGCCGGGTCCACCCCGTTCGCCCACGCCTGCGGCGTCAACGAGATCCGGTGCGCGAGCACCGCGACCGCGGCGGTCTTGACGTCCTCCGGCGTGACGAAGTCGCGCCCGTCCATGACCGCCCGCGCACGGCCGACGAGCATGAGCGCCTGCGCCCCGCGCGGCGACGACCCGACCTGCACGTCGCGGTGGGTCCGTGTCGCGGCCGCGAGGTCGACGCAGTAGAGCGCGATGTCCTCGTCGACGTGCACGCTCTCGACCGTCGCCTGCATGCGCAGCATGTCGGCCGCGTCGACCACCGCCGGTACCGTCGCGACCTCCTGGCGGCGCCCGATCCGGTTGAGGAGGACCTGCTGCTCACCCTCGCGGGTGGGGTAGCCGACCGAGAGGCGGACCATGAAGCGGTCGAGCTGCGCCTCCGGCAGGGCGTAGGTGCCCTCGTACTCGATCGGGTTCGACGTCGCGACGACGTGGAAGGGCCGGGGCAGCGGGAAGCCTTCGCCCTCGACCGTGACCTGTCCCTCGGCCATCGCCTCGAGGAGCGCCGACTGGGTCTTCGGTGACGTGCGGTTGATCTCGTCGGCGAGGAACATCCCGGTGAAGACGGGGCCCGGCCGGAAGACGAACTCGGCGGTGGCCGGGGCGTAGACGAACGACCCGGTGATGTCGGCCGGCAACAGGTCGGGGGTGCACTGCAGCCGACGGAAGTCGAGCCCGCAGGCGGCGGCGAGGCTCCGAGCGGCGAGCGTCTTGCCGAGTCCGGGGACGTCCTCGAACAGGACGTGACCGCCGGCGAGGATGCTCGCGAAGGCCAGCTCGAGGGACTCCCGCATCCCGACGACGACCGCGCCGACCGTGTCGAGGACATCGTGGGAGCGCGCGGCGACGTCGGCGATGGGCAGCGGCTGTGCGCTCTGCGGCGGGGTGTCGGTCACGGGTGCCTCTCGGTCGTGGGTTCCAGGGTCTCGAGCGCGGTGAGGACGCTCGCGAAGGTGGTGAGGTCGATCTCGGTCCGCCGCTCGCATACCAGGACGGCGACCACGCCCGGCGGCAGGACCGCCTCGATGGCCGTCCGGTCGGCCGGGTCGTCCAGGTCGAGTCGGTGCAGCGTCCGCAGGCGGTGCCGGGCGACCGCGCGGGCGCGGGCGAGCGTCCGCTCCGGCACGCCGCCGCGGGCGCGCAACGCCCACGCCGTCTCGGCGAGCTCACGTCGTGCGCCGGGTTCGGAGCGGACGGGAGGCACGGGCCAGGTCAGCGGGACGTCCTCGCGGACCGCGCTCCACGTCAGACCGACCGCGGCGACGACGCCGCCGACGGCGAGCGACTGCAGGACGCCGACACCGAAGAACCAGGTGATCGCGGCCGCGACGACGGCGAGCACGAGCACGCCGGTGGTGCGGCGGCGGTTCACGATCGGCCCGTCGGAGCGTCGGCCCACTGCGCGTCGAGCGTGCGCAGTGCGGCGCGGACGGCGGCGACATCGGCGTCGCGCGCCGGACTCCCGCCGAACCGCACCGCGAGGTAGCAACGACGCAGGGTCGCGAGGGCGGTCTCGTCGACGTCGAGCTGTCGGAGGATCCGCGTCGTGAACTCGGTCGGCGTCTCCGCTGCGCCCCGACGGAACCCGGCGTCCTCGGCGGACTCCTGCAGACCGAGCCACGCAGCGGTGACGGCATCGGACGGGTCGCGTGGCGCCGACAGCACCTCGAGCGCACGGCCGATCCCGCGTCGGAGGTGCTGTCGGCCGACCTCGGCGGACGGTTCGTCCGCCACCGCGACCGTGAGGCCGGCGACCCCGATCTCCTCCGGACGTCCACGACGACGACGCTTCCGCAGCAGGTGCACGACCACGAGCACCAGCAGCGCGGCCACGACGACCGCGAGGACGACGAGGACCCAGGTCGTGTCGACGTGCTGGGCCGCGCGGGCGCCGGGCGGCTGCGGCTCGTTCGTCGCGGGCGGCGGCGACGCGGTCGACACGACGGCGGGTGGGCGGGCGGGGGCGACCGTGGGGGACCAGCGCGCACCGGTCAGGACGGGACGCGCCCCGAGTCCGGCAGCGACGACGACCAGCGCCCCGAGGGCGAAGGCGGCGAAGGGGACGAACGCGGCGCCACCGCGCTGCGGACCGTCGTCGTTCCCCATGACCTCACGCTACCCCGCGCGGCCGCGGGAGCGGCGTCCGTCAGGCGGGTCCCGTCGGGAGCAGCCGGACCGGACCGACGGCGATCCGGCGACGGCCTGGAGGCGCGACCGGCGTCGGTCAGGCGGGTCGCGCCTCCAAGCTGGTCGCCGCAGGGCGCCGCTCTCGCCGGCGGTGGCGCGCGACGACCGTCCAACGGTCGCACTGCTCATCGTCGGCGTCGCGCGATGCCCACCACGCCGATGACGACGATGACCACGACAGCCGCGATGATGAGCCAGATCGGCGCCGAGACGCCGTGTTGTGATCCGCCGCCACCCGCCGGACCGGCGAGCACGGGGAAGAGGACGGGAAGGAACAGGAGCAGGTGCACGATGGAGACCTCCGAGTCCCGGCCAGTCTGTCAGTGTGCCTCGTTCTCCGGGTCAGGATCGGTGGTGCTCCTCGCCGCCGACCGTCGGTCCGCCGGCTTCCGTGCTCGCCTCGGCCGTCGCACGGTGGCCCAGCTCCAGCCGCAGCGCCCGCACCACGGGGAGGAGGGTCTCGAGGCCACCCGGCCCGGCCTCGAACGGGCGTCCGAGGGCGGTCCGTGGTGCGAGGACGAGCGGGTCGCCGCCGTCGAGCCGGAACCAGAGCGCGTAGTCGATCCGGGTGCCGCGCGAGTCCTTGGTGGCCAGGCTGATCCGCCGGATGCGAGGCCACGGGACGCCGAGCACCGGGGTGTCCCGATCCGGTGTCCATCCGTGCAGCCCTCCAGTGTCGAACGTCCAGACCTCCGGGCGCGGATGGGGGAGGTCCTCGCTCGTGCGGAGGCCCTTCGTCAGTACCGGGAGGAAGAACGCCGGTCGGTGGTTGCTCGCACGGATCCGCGCGAGGACCCGACGATCGCGTCGGCCGCTCCACCACGTGCCGATCGACATGGCGAAGCCGACGACGACCAGGAACGCCTCGACCAGGACGATGCTCCCGACCCGACTGCTGCGGGCCATCTCCGCGACGAAGCTCGGGGAGCGGAACTCGGCGACGATGAGCGCAGGTGCCCCCAGCACGAGGACCAGTGCGACCAGGTGGATCGGCCACGACGGAGCTGCGGTCCCGTCACGCAGACGCTCGACCCACCGGTCCGAGATGAACGCCACCCACCCATACTGCTCCGGCGCGATCGGGTGCGGGCAGGTCAGAACGCGGTGAGCGCGTCCCGCAGCATCCGTTGACCCTGCGCCTCGAACGCCTCGTCGTGCACCGCGTGCGCCCACACCGCGGTGCCGACGGCCTCCCGGAGCTGCAGCCAGCGCCAGTCCTCGGGGTCGCGGGGATCCTCCCCGTACCCGTCGAGGAACGCCCGCTCGAGCTCGGGGCGCCGCTCCCAGTACAGGACGGCGAGCCTGGTGCAGTCCGTGGCGGCCGGGCGGAGCGCGAAGCGACCGTAGTCGATGGCGAGCAGACGGCCCCGGTCGACCAGCCAGTTCCGCGGGTGCCAGTCGCCGTGCGTGGGGACGACCGTCACCGGGTGCGGCACCCACGCCTCGAACAGCGCTCGGACCCGCTCGGCCGTGTCCGCATCGATGCGGTGCGGGTCGTCGAGCAGCCGGAGCGCCTTGTCCCGCTCGCGGTGGAGGTACTGCGGGTCCTCCCGGGCGGACTGCTGGTGGAACCGTCGCAGGACGGTGCCGGCCTGCCGGTGGACGTCGGGGTCGTGCTCGTGGGGCGAACCGAGCGCGAGCCGACCCGGGAGTCGATCGAGGACCAGCACGCGCGCGTCCTCGTCCGCTGCGACCAAGCGGGAAGTCCGTCGGCCGAGGACGCTCGTCCAGCCGTCGCGGTGGGCCGCGAGTTCCCGGGGGAAGTGCGCGTTGTCCTGGCCCGAGGCCTTCACGACGTAGTCGCCAGCGGCGTCACGGACGTGGAGCACGCGGGTGTCCAGCAGTCCCCACGAGTCATCGGCCACGAGGACCGGATCGTCGAAGACCGACTGCAGGAAGGCGACCTGCTCGTCCCGCAGTCCGCTCGTCCCCCAGTGCACACCTCACCCTACGTCCGGCGTGCACGGCGGCGGCACGTCGACTCAGTGCTGGTGCGCGTGGACGGCGGGCACCACCGTGAACTCGTCGACGTTGCCGATCGCTTCGTGCACGTGTTCGGCGGCGTGCGCGGCGACGTCCGCGGCCTCGTGCAGGGACGGCGCCGCCACCTCGACCGTGGCGGAGCCGGTCAGGCGGTGGCCGACCCAACGGAGTCGGACGTCGCGGACGGCTTCGACGCCCGGGGTGTGTTCGAGCGCGTGCTCGGTCCTGCTGACGAGGCCCGGGTCGATGGCGTCCATGAGGCGGGCGCCGATGGACTTCACCGTTCCCCAGAGCAGCGCCATGATCGACACCGAGATGAGCAGGCCGATGATCGGGTCCGCGATCGGGAAGCCGACGAGGACGCCGACCGCTCCGAGGACGACGGACAAGGAAGTGAACCCGTCGAGGCGCGCGTGCACGCCGTCGGCGACGAGTGCCGCGGAGCCGATCTTCTGGCCGACGCGGATGCGGTAGACCGCCACGGCCTCGTTGCCGGCGAAGCCGATGAGTCCGGCGGCGACGAGCAGCCATGGGTGCTCGATCGGCCGAGGATCGATGAAGCGGTCGACCGCCTGCCAGCCAGCGACGACGGCGGAGAGGGCGACGACGAACACGATGAACATGCCCGCGAGGTCTTCCGCTCGGCCGTAGCCGTACGTGTAGCGGCGGTTCGCGACGCGGCGTCCGAGGACGAACGCGATCCAGAGCGGCACCGCGGTCAAGGCGTCGGCGAAGTTGTGGATCGTGTCCGCGAGCAGCGCGATCGACCCGGTGAACGCGACGATCACCGCCTGCAAGACCGTCGTGGCCAACAGGACGAACAGGCTGATCTTCAGGGCGCGGACGCCGGCGGTGCTGGCCTCCATCGCGTCGTCGATCGAGTCCGCCGAGTCGTGCGTGTGCGGAACGAACAGGTCGTACAGGAACCCCTTCGCCCCGCCGTGCGGATGGTCGTGGTGGTGGTCGTGCCCGTGGTCGTTGCGGTCCGTGTGGGTGTGCGTGTGGTCCGTCATGAGGAGGCCTGCTGGTGGTAGGGTGCGTGACCGACCACGTGCTCGGCCTCCTTGACCGCGTCGATGACCAGCTCCGAAGCATGCTCGTCGGTCAGCCGGTAGAACACCGTCGTGCCTTCGCGGCGGGTCGACACCATCCGCGCCAGGCGGAGCTTCGCCAGGTGCTGCGACACGGCCGGGGCGCTCTTGCCGACGACCTCTGCGAGGCGGTTCACCGAAAGCTCGTCGCTGTTCCGCAACGCGAGGATGATCTTCACGCGGGTCGCGTCCGCGAGCATGGCGAACACCTCCACCGCGAGCTCGACGTACTCGGACTCCGGGCTGAGTCCGCAAGGCTGCTTGTCTACGTGCACATGCAGATACTAGCGGAAGGGCTCGTCGTGCCAAGATGGTGGCGCGGCGAGGGGGACTGCATGGACGAAGCGCTCTTGTACGACCTGTGCAGCCGTGCTCGGCTCGTACAGGTCCGGTCGGTCTCGACCGAAGCGGGGCTCCGAGGACTCACCGACCTCATCGGGCGGGCTGCTCGCTGTCCAGAGCACTACTCGCACGCGCGCCTGCTGCAGCTGATCGAGGCTGCGCCACGACCGGTCGGGTTCCGCCACGGCATGCGCCGGCTGGCAGCCCTGGGCGCGAGCCGGACCGACGCGCCGGACACGTACACCGACACCGAGCGTGACGAGTACGAGGCTGCGCAGCGTGCGCTCCTCAGGAGCGTCGGCCGGGACTCCGGAGAACCGGTGCCCGGAGTGGTGGGGGTCGCGCGGAACGTCCTCGAACAGTTCCTGCTCCGCTGGTTCTGACGGCACGCTTGACTGGGTCCATGCGAGCACTGGTGCTGGGTGGGACAGGGTGGGCCGGACGAGCGGTGGTCGAACACCTCCTCGAAGGAGGTGCCGAGGTCACGTGTCTCGCTCGAGGGGAGTCGGGGACCGTCCCGGAGGGTGCTCGTCTCGTCCGGGCTGATCGCCTGTCGCCGGGTGCGTACAAGGCCGTGCACGGCGAGTGGGACGAGGTCATCGAGCTCTCGCACGAGCTGGACCTCGTCGAGCCTGCCCTCGACGCCCTCGCTGACGCCGCGGCGCACTGGACACTGGTGTCCACCGTCTCCGTGTACGCCCGCAACGACGAACCCGGGGCGGACGAGACAGCCGACGTCGTCGAGCCGACGGACCTGTCGAAGTACGCGGATGCGAAGGTGGCGGCCGAACGCAGCTCCGCCGCTCGTCTCGGGTCCCGGCTGTTGATCGGTCGACCCGGCCTCATCGTCGGTCCCGGCGACCCCAGCGACCGGTTCGGGTACTGGCCCGCGCGGCTGAGCGGGACCGGACCCGTCCTGACCCCGACGACGTCGGGCCGCTTCGTGCAGGTCATCGACGTCGCCGACCTGGCCGCCTGGATCGGGCAGGCAGCACGAGCCGGTCACAGCGGCGTGGTCAACGCCGTGGGGGAGTCAGTCGCCTTGGCCGACTTCCTCCGGACCGTGGCGAGCGTCACCGGCTTCAACGGCGAACTCGTCGAGGTCGAGGACAGTGAGTTGCTCGCACACGATGTTCGCTACTGGGCGGGGCCGCGATCCCTCCCGTTGTGGCTTCCACTATCGGATGCCGCCTTCGCGCAGCGGTCGTCGTGCGCCTTCTCACGCACGGGAGGTCGGGTACGGCCGTTGGGAGCAACGGCGCGCTCGGTGCTCGAGGACGAGCGCGCTCGCAGTCTCGATCGGGTCCGCCGCTCAGGTCTCAGCGCCTCCGAGGAGCGCGCCGTCCTCCGGCAGGTCCGGCGGAGGACCAGCCGCTAGCTGGTGCCGTGGACACGAAGCGGTGCTGCGTCGTCAGTCCGCGTGCAGACTGCCGTCAGCCGGGCCGGTCTGCCACGCGGTGAAGTGCACCTCGAAGCCCGGACGCGACGGTGCGCAGCACATCGGCCCGGCAGTGACCACGGCTCGCTCGTCCAGCGGGGCGACGCGCACCAACCGCCACGGCTCGTCCTCGACGCGGGCGCGGACCGTGAGCGCGTCGTCAGACCGACTGGCGCGGATCGTGACGAGCCTGCCGTGCCACTCCGGGGCCGGGGACAAGGACCAGTCCGAGAACCCTCGCGTGACCACAGCGCCGAGGCAGTCCTCACCGTCGCTCCGCTCGACCCCGGCCTTGATCCAGGTCGCCTCGTCGACCGCGACGAAGATCCCCGCCTGGTCGAACTGCTCGGCGAGGTACAAACGGAAGGTCACCTCCATCGCGGTGCCGTTCGGGAACGGGGCCAGGAGTGCGTGCTCGGTGTCGTGCACGAACCCGTAGGAGGTCAGCCGCCAGGCATCACTGCCCTCCGCGGCGCTGACGCGGATGCCGTCTTCCGAGGTCGCTACCGCGACGGGCGGGTTGCTCCACGTCCCGGCACTCCATGCGATGTCGTCCATGTGCCGACCGTACCGGCCGGACGTCTCCCGCCTGCCATCAGGCGGCGATCGCACCTCCGTCCAGGATGCAGACGAGGACCCCCAGCGCGGAGGCGAGGAACGCGGGGAGCAGACCGACCCCGCCGATGACCAGCGCGACCCAGCCGACTCGACGGCCGGCGACCCTGCCTCGCACCACGCCGCGGTACCCGAGCGCGATCACGGCGAGTGCGGTGGGGAGCGCGGCGACAGCGACGAGCCCGACCACGAACCCCGCTCGCGCGACCAGGACCGGAGGGTCGTCGAAGGGGTGCCGTGCGGCGCCCGCGCCAGCGAGATCCGCCGCACTGACGCCGTTCGAGACGGAGAGCACGAGCGCCAGCACCGCGGAATAGAGCACCACGAGTGCGAGAGCCACCCACCCGGCCGAACCATCGCGGTCACGGACCTCCATCGGATCGCGCTGATGCCAGAACCGATCCGTCACGGGACGAGACTACGGGTCGGCGAGCGGCTCCTGACGAAGACGCTGACAGACGGAATCAGCAGCATCCCGCTCCCGTCAGCAGGAGAGACGCAGGCGAGGAACTTCGCCGCGCGCATCGACTCTCGGAGGCGCTGACCGAACCAGCAAGATCCGGCTAGGTCAGGGTCAGGGCCTTGAGGAGGACGTACCCGGCTGCGGTGATCAGGAGGAGCGCGCCGATGCCACCGAGTGGGTAGCAGACGCCGGTCCTGCGGGTGTGGGAGCGGATGCCTGCAGCGCCGGCGGTGATGACGGCGGCGAACCCGCCGAAGAAGGTGAGGCCCATGCCGGTGAACCAGCCTGCATCCCCTCCGCTGCAGCCATCATCTCGGTTCGAGCAGGTGCTGTACGAGATGAGGCTCTCGTTGAGGATGAACCCGACGCAGACGATGGCGCTCAGCAGACCGACGACGATGACGACCCAGATGAGGGCGAGGTTCCAGCCGGCGGCGCGGCCGCTGAACGGTGCGCGTCGAATGCGGTCCCTCAAGGGTGTCCCTTCATATGGCGCGGGCATTGATGTGATCGAATCGACCAGTCGGCGTCCGAAAGGGATCGGCTATCGAAAGTCACGCATGGTGACCACTAGGCCTGCCCGTTTCGGTTGACCGCATCACCCGTCCAGCTCAGGTCATCGCTTTCGACGATGGCGAACGCCTCGAAACGAGGGTCTTCGAGCACGCAGTCGATCAGGCCGTGGCTGCCGGCGACGATGGTGAAGTCCCAGTCGATCTCGGTCGCGAGAACCCAGCTGCGGTCCTCCGGCCACAGCATCTGCGGCGTGTGCCCGGCAGCGGGCCAGACATCGAGGGAAGCCGTCTTGAGCCAGTCGGGCTCCGCGAACAGCGCGAGGGACGCGGACATCAGGTGAAACTCTCGTCCCGGCCACTCGAACGTCGGCCCCGCCAGCGCGTCTGCGACGGCGGCGTTCCGGAGCCGTCGCCGTTCCGCCTGCTCCTGCATCTCTCGCAACTGCTCCTCGCTCGGTTCCCCGATGACGAAAGAAGCTGTAGCGGAACCGCCGTTGAGGTCACCCCAACCATTCCACACGGCTGCGACCAGGTCGTCCGGCGTGGTTGTGGCTCGTCCGAGGTGCTCCGTGAGTGCTGCGAGGATTGCGGAGTCGAGTTGCCCCTCTTCTGGAGGACCGACGGTCCACCCGTCCTCGGTCTCGACGCCCTGAGGTTGCTCCTCGCCGGACAAACGCACCCACTGCACGAGGGGGTGCACATGTCGACCGTTCCGAGCTGCGAGCTCTGCCCAGGTCCACGCGCGATGTTCGACGATCGGGTGACCTCCCCAGCCGTCGGCCGCCGCGAGGTCCTCCCGGACGGCGGGTAGCGGGTGCAGGACCCGGGCGTACACCTCGAACCCAGTTCCCGCGACCCCACCCGCAGTCGACCAGTCTCCCGCGCGCGGGCGCAGCCAGTCGCCTCGACTGGTGTCCGAGATGAGCGCCATGACCGCACAGTATCGCCGCTGCGACGACGTCGTGTCCGAAAGCCGATCGGTCAGCGGTCCGATCGGCCAGCTCGCCCGGAGACGATCAGCACCGCGAACGCCACCACGATGAGTACTGCCCCGAGTATCTTCGTCGGCACTCCTGGGGGCAGTACGAAGAGGCCAACTCCGCAAGCCGCGAGAACGACCAAAAGCGTGAGTGTCGCGGGTCGGATGTGCATGCGTCTGTCTATCACCGCCTGCGCCGCTCGCACCGTCTCAGTAGCCGGTCCTTCAGCGGACAGGAACGTGCGCGTGTTCGTACCTCCAGCGCCTGCGCTCCAGCTCGTCTCATGTGAGCAGCTTCGATCTATGTCGTCGTTTTCGCTGCGATCGGTGTCGGGTCAGGTGGTGCCGATGACGAGGGTGCTGCGGGCGGCTTCGACGACGTCGTTGGTGATGACGTCGAGTTCGTTGATCTTTAGGACGCGTTGGATCTGAGGGAGGAGGCGTTCGAGGAGGCGGAAGTTGCCGCGGGTGATGCGTTCGACGGCGGCGATGGCTTGCGCGTCGGTGAAGTCATCGGGGTCGAGTGTCTTGCCGAGCTTGCGCCATTGACGTTCGAGGACGAACAGCAGCTCGTCGTGGCCGAGCGGACGGTACTGGTGGGCGAACCCGAGGCGGCTGTAGAGCTGGGGGTAGTGGGTGAACTGCTTCTCGATGCCGGGCATGCCGATGAGGATCATCGCGATGCCGGTGCGGTCGTACTGGTCGCGGAGCCACTCGATGGCGTTGCCGGTGAGGCGTTCGGACTCGTCGACGATGATCAGCTCGAGCAAGGACGGGTTGGGGCCGTGCATGTGGTCGACGTGGCCACCGTGCAGGAGGAGGTGTTCCTCAATACAGCGTTCGGTGCGGATCATGTCGTGCCGGAGATCGTCCTGCAGGGCCCGCATTGTTGCGGAGACTTCGGGCGTGTAGAAGACAGTGCGGGCACGGTGTGCGGCGGCGTAGATCTTGGTGTCGTCTTCGCTGCGTGCGGCCCACCTGGCGATGAACGGGCCGATGCTGTCCCAGTGCGCGTAGCGGCGAGCTGAGAGGGTCTTGCCGACGCCAGCGGGACCGAAACAGACGCCGATGGTGTTCTGCTTCCGAACGGCGTCCGCGAACTCCGCGAACCGGCGGTGCTCCTTGGTGATGATGAATTGACTTGTCATGACCTGTCTTCCTCGTAGGTCTTCAGTCGCGGTTGTTCCGGCTCGTCGGCTGGTGGGCTGGCGTCGTCTGAAGCCGGGCTGACGATCGCAATGCGTTCGCGGATCTGCCCGCGCAGCGCCCGGCGCTGAGCATTCCGGGCGGCTTGGATCTGCTTGAGGCTGATCGTCTCGGTCTGATGCTCGGTGCTGATCGCGGTGCAGAGAAACGCGTCGCGGTGGAAGACGCGGATCTCGGTAACGTCGCGGGGGTCGTACCGAATAGCGACGGTGCTGCCGACGAACGGCGCGAGAGTGGCCGCGGTGTAGCGGAGGCCCTCGAAGTGGATGCCATCGCGCTGCACGACCCGCGTGGTCGGGACGGTGAGCAGGAAGCCGTCGAGCTGTTCGAGGGAATCCGGAAGCCGTGCCACCCATCCGTCTGCGATCCACGCGTGCAGTGGAGTCGTCCGGAGCTCACGGTGGGTGCGGGCGTTGTAGCGGCGGATGAACGTGTTGATGGCGTTGTCGATGCCGGCAAGGTCGAGGATCGGTATCGGTGCTGCGATCCCGGGTGCGAGGTGGCCGGGGAGCGTTGGGAGCAGCTCGGTGTTGATCGTGCCGAAGAACCGCTCGATCTTCCCGCGCCCCTGAGGTCGAGCGACCAGTGAGTGAATGATCCGGAGGTGCAGTACGGCGGCGGTGTCCCCGAGGCGGTGGCTGGTGAAGTCGGAACCGTGGTCTGTGTAGAGCACGTCTGGGATCCCGCAGACCGGCCAGTCCGGCTCCGACTTGTGCCAAATCGCCTGCCGCAGCGCGAGCGCCGTGTTCGCCGCTGACGGGGCGCCGAGGAACACCATGTACCCGCAGATCGCGCGGGAGTAGTCGTCGAGGATCACCGTCAACCACGGCCGTTCGGGCTTGCCGGCGGGTCCGACGATGAGCAGGTCCAGCATTGTGTGGTCCGCCTGCCAGATCGCGTTTGGACGGTCAGCGCGGCGTCGGAGCAGCAGCTCGTGTTTGTCTCGGTACGAGGCCGGTCCCTCGAGCGCGAGCGTCACCATCCCGGGGTCCAGCGCGTTCACGATCGACCGCACAACGGAGTACGACGGCGACGGCAATCCCCGTTCAGCGCAGTGGACGCCGACCTGACGGTGAATCGTGGCGATCGACGGTCTCGGCCTGGTGAGCGCGAGGCCCTCGACCAGGCGGACGAGTTCCGGTGCCGTCCGTCGGACGCCGTGATCGGTCCGGGTTCCATCGGCGAGGGCGTCGTACCCGTTGGTGCTGTAGCGGGCGAGCCAGCGTTGCAGGGTGCGTTCGCTGATGCCAGTGCTGCGGGCGAGGGCGGCGAGCGGGATGGCGTCCTCGACGTGCAGTCGAAGGATCCGCCACCGCTCACCCGCGTCCATGATCGAGCTACATCGTCGGCGACGGCTTCGGCCGCCTCGCAGCGACCGGTTCAGTGTGGCGAGCGAGGGCCCGGTAGATAGTCGTGCGGCTGACGCCGAGGACATCGCCGATCTGCGCGACGGTCATGTCCTGCTGCTCGTAGAGTCGGCGTGCGGTTCGCACCTGGTCTGCGGAGAGACGTGACGGGCGGCCGCCGGTGCGGCCGCGGGCTCGGGCGGCGGCGAGGCCGGCGTTGGTGCGTTCCTTGATGAGGTCACGTTCGAACTCCGCCAGCGCGGCGAAGACATGGAACACGAGCCGGCCGCCGGGTGAGGTGGTGTCGATGGTCTCCTGCAGCGACCGGAACCCGATGCCGCGCTCGGCGAGAGCATGGAGCTGGTCGATGAGGTGCCGGATGGATCGACCGAGCCGGTCGAGTCGCCAGACGACGAGGGTGTCGCCCGGGCGGAGCTGATCGAGAAGCTTGTCGAGTTCGGGGCGGTGTTGGAGTGACCCGGACATGGTGTCGACGAACACGCGGTAGCAGCCGGCGGCGTTGAGCGCGTCGATCTGTAGCGAGGCGTCCTGGTCTGTGGTGGACACGCGCGCGTACCCGAGGAGGTGACCCATGAGGAGAACGTAGCGAAACTCGACCAGCGCGGGTAGTAGCGGAACGTAGATTCCGGGCCTGAGTTCCGCTACAAGACACGCCGCTTCGATGAGATCGCTGGCGTCGGGTCGGTCGAATGTAGCGGAATCGGAGGTTTGTGATACATCTAGAGGACAGAGCTCTCCTAGCCGATGGAGGGGCGTGTTTTTTGAGTCCGGCTACTTCTTGCGAAGAGCCTTGGCCCGCTGCACTCGAGCGACGCGGCGTGCAGCCTTGTCGTTCAGGACTGGCCACGCGTGGCGGATCGCGATCGCGATGAAGAGCATCGCGAGGGCGAAGCCGACCGCGTAGGCAGCGGGGGCAGGGATCTCAATCGACAGCTGGAGCATGGGACCTCCACCGTTCGATCTGTCAGCCGACCGGCTGACTCTCGGGGTCGTGCACCGTGCACGTCCGAGGACTGTGGCCTCCATTGGGAGGGTGCGGGTGAAACCCGCTGGGGTGGCGCATCCGGCTGCGCGGATCGCGGCGGAATATTTGGGCACAAAAAAACCGACCCGAGGGTCGGCTGGTTGCGCGCACTATGGACGCAGGACGATTGTGACACACGTCGCGGGCGTTCCGCAAGCACACATCGGGTGGCCGAGGCCGTGGTGCGTCGCCACGCGGCGGCGCACCACGGTAGTTCGGGCGGTCGGCCAGTCGTCGGACACGGCGACGGTGACGGTGACGGTGACTTCGATGTTGCCGCGGGTTGCGTTGGAGTACGGGCAGATCTGGTGTGCGGCGTCGGCGAGAGCCTGCGCTTGGTCAGCGGCCACGCCGGGGCTGGTCACCCCGAGGAGAACGGCAAGCCCGAACCCGCCCTGCTCGTTGCTGCCGACGGCGACTCGGGCGTCGACGGTGGAGCCGATGACATCGGGCCTCCGAGCCTGTACCAGTGGACGACCGGCTTGCGGGACACGCTTCGGATGCCGATACGGTTCAAGCATGGCGAGCATCAGCTACCCGACGCCGCTCCGAGCAGGCGGGCGGATCGAGGTGCCTGCACCGTCGATGGGGGTCCCAGTGGATCTCCTCGATCGAATGCAGGATGCGGTCGAAGCGCTCACGTCACTCGGGTTCGAGGTCCACGTGCGCCCGCACACGTCCACGGCCGGTCTCACCCCAGCGTCTGCAGCTGCGCGCGCCGAGGATCTGCACGCTTCGTTCGAGGCGGCCGACGCGGTTCTTCCACCGTGGGGCGGGGAGCTCGCTATCGAATTGGTCGAGAAGATCGACTGGGACGCCCTCGCCGAGGCTCGCCCGTGGTTCGTGGGCTGGTCGGACATCTCCACACTGCTGCTGCCCCTGACCACGCGGACCGGGCTCGCGACAATCCACGGTGCCAACCTCATGGACGAGCCGTACGAGCTGCCCGGCGAGTTCGAGCGTTGGACCGCCGTCGCGGCACTTCCGCCAGGGAGCACTTTCGGGCAACGCAGCGCACCTCGTCGGCGTAGCCGGCCGTGGGGAGCATGGGCTGATGAGCCGTTGGATCGCGGACACGCGTACGAAGTCCCTACGAAGTGGCGGTCCCTCGACGGAACGGATGACGTGACGATGCGCGGCCGCCTGATCGGTGGCTGCCTTGAAACCGTGTCGCTGCTCGCTGGAACGCCCTACGGCGACGTACCTGGGTTCGCGCGGAAGTATGCCCCGGAGGGCACGATTGTCTACCTCGAAGCGGCCGAGTCCAACGCTGTCACCGTCCTTCGAATGCTCACTGCGCTGCGCCTCGCGGGCTGGTTCGACGACGCGAACGGTGTTCTGATCGGTCGGACCGATGGCTCGGCCGTGCCCGAACTGTCCCAGGAAGAAGCCGTGCGTCGGGCGCTGGGCGACCTCGACGTGCCGGTACTCCTCGACTTCGACACCGGACACCAACCGCCGCAGATGCCACTCGTGAACGGCGCTCTGGCGGAGGTCCGACTCAACGGAGCGGACAGCTCGATCGTGCAGCACCTGATCCCGTAGCTCGACCGGTCAGGGATCGAGCATCGAGAGCGCCCGAGCTCGGCGGCGGCCTCAACCGCAGAGCGAAGAAAGAGGCGGACGTCGTGACCGTCAGGGCGATCGCCGCGGCGATGGGCCCCTCCGTAGGATGCGGCTGTGAGCGTGACTGGCGAGAAGTACCTGGCGTGGGCGGAGATCGAAGCGCAGGGCATCTCCGACCTGTACTTCGACTGGGCGACTGGTGTTGCAGCTGATGATGACGTCGTGCAGCTCATCGACGAGCTGCCCGCGACGAAGCGGCAACCGAACCTTGTCTTCGCCTCTGCTCGGATGGCCGGCGTCCCTCTCGTGCCCTATCACGAGGCAAGGAGCGAGTTCGTCGCCAGGTGGGACGCGGTCCGCGCGGTAACACTCACACACGCGACGCAGACGAACGAGGTCCGCCGGTGTGCCGTGCTCTTGCCCGAACTGGCGAAGATCACCGGACCGATCGCCCTGCTCGAAGTCGGTGCATCGGCGGGACTGTGCCTGTACCCGGACAGGTATGCCTACCGCTTCTTTACCGAGAGCGGAGTCGACGAACTGGCACCTCCGAGCGGCAGCACTGTCGTGCTCGAAACCGAGCTGCGCGGGTGTCCAGCCCCGACGCACCTACCGGAGGTTGTGTGGCGTGCTGGCATCGACCTCAACCCGCTCGATGTCGCCGATCCGGCCTCACTGGAATGGCTGGAGACGCTCGTCTGGCCCGAGCATGACGAGCGCCGCCGGAACCTGCACGCCGCCGCGTCCCTCGTCGCGGCAGAACGACCGCTGCTCGTGGCCGGTGACCTGTACGAGGAGTTCGAGAAGGTCGTCGCGCGGGCTCCGTCTGACGCGACGTTGGTCGTGTTCCACAGTGCCGTGCTCGTGTACCTGGGACCGGACGATCGTGAGTCGTTCGTCGGCAAGGTGTGTGCGAGCGGTGCTGTGTGGATCAGTAACGAAGGCAAGTCGGTATTGCCGGAGGTCGCGGCGCAGCTCCCGGCAGACGCCGACAACGGCACCGTCCTGGCGGTCAACGGCACACCTGTTGCCATCGTCGGCCCACATGGCCAGTTCTTCCACGCTCTCGCCGCCTCCTGAGAGGACAACAGCTCGGCGTGCCCGCTTGTGGATCGTCATCCAGGACACGGTCAGGGCCGCCAACCCCGTTCGGTTGCCGATCCGCTATCGAGACGCGATCACGACACGGAGCGAAGCGAGGCCGACGACACAGAACGAAACTGCTCACAGACTCGCCGCGCTGCGGATTCTCGCGGAGCGTGCGTACCCGACCTCGGATCGACGAGACGTCTCGCAACCATAGGGAAACGAGACGCAGCGACTAAATGAATGGACGATGACGCGCACGCCTTCAGTAGTCGCCGAACCGCGGAATGGTCCCCACCGCGAGAACGGTGGGGACCAACGCGCAGCACCTGATGCACAACTGAATATCGCCGCACAGCGAGAGTATTCAGAAATAACACCCTCTCAAAACTCTCAAACACCCCACCAGATTGAAGACCGCGACCTGCCGTCCTCCACTACCAAACGCTCAATTACCAGCTCAAACTCCGGGACTGAGAACCTTTCAGCGACTCCGTCTTGGGAGATACGAACCGTGCCTTCCATCACATAGGACGGATCTTGAGCGAATATCTTCAATTCCAGGCTGTCGGCTCCGAGCTCCGCGGAACCGACCCGCCAGTCGTCGCTGTCCCGCCAGATCGGAAGGGCGGCCGGCAGCAACATCTGAACCGGTGGGGGAACGGGGTACGTGCGTCCGATCTCAGGGGGATGCGCCTCTCGCGTTTTGCCCTCTTCTATCAGCAAGCCATGGACAGGATTGTAGGTTCGCCGCTCCCCAAGCGAACGATCGAGTACCTCCCACGAGTTCGCCTGTGGCAGCACCCAAACTTCATACTCCCGCCGTTCCACACCGAATTTTTGCGCAACAATCGCATGGAGGAGCCCGCCGCTCGAATCAAACTGCCTTCCTAGCATACGAGACAAAATGGCGAGTAGCGCAGGCTGCACCATCATGGAGCCTCCTTACCGTTCGGAAATTTGCAAACTGTGGTCTTGTAGCACTGAAAACGCTTGCCCGTCACCATTGGATGCCAATCCCCTCCAACTTGTGGGAAGTACCCCTTACGAAGGTCATTAATCGTCAGCTTTCGAAGGTCGAAATTATATTGGAACTTCCCGCGATTGAGTAGAACAGTGCCCTTTTGTGTATACGAGCGGCGGAACACGATATCAGCGCCCTTGCCTTGTCCAGTATGGACGGTGTCGATACGGATTGGCGGCAGCGCGCGCTGGTATGAACGAAGCTCGAGAAGTGGCGAGGTGTCCCGGTTACTGAGCGATGTCCAGGTGTACGAGTAATCCGCAGTCGTGAACTTTCCCAGATTGAAGGTGACTGTGTTTTTCAAAACGTAAGCAGAGGTTGGCACACCGCGCGAGTTCAGCTCTCCGTAGGTGACAGTGAGTCCGAGGGTCTCCTTCCACTGGCTATTGATCTTCTCGTAGACGTTTGACAACCCAAGCTTTGCCGTTCGCATAACTGGCTTAGCAGGCGCAGACCCGGTGCTTTCCGGCTGAATAGAATCAACGGCTTCCCGAGCATTCTCGCCAGAGAGTCCCACCAGAGACACCATTTTATTCGACACCCTGTTGTACACGTAGTGGGTAGCATGAGTAGGTGTTTCAGAGGGCGCGTCAGCTGCCATCGAGCGACTCTTTGTCGTTGCCGCCACGGATGACGACGGAGATGCTGCATCTACAGAAGCGATCTCTGCAGTATCCCCATAGCAGTTGTATCCGAGTCCGCCATCTTGCGGGTCGTAATCCTCATTACTGGTCATGGCAGAAAGCGCGTCGGCGCATGTCTCCTTGGCGTCTTCAACGTTGTCGGTGGCGTTTGTGCTAAACGACCACGTTGGGGAGGTCACTACACGATTTTCTTGAGTCTGCCCCGAAGGTCCCGAAAGAACGGCGTTCCAGCGATATGTACTGTTCGCCTCCAGGACGCCTTGAGGAAGCGAGAAAGGCGAGTCGGGATCCATCGGATCAGATTCAATTAGAGGATTCGTCGAATCTTCAGCGGACCATACAGTGTACTTGACCGTCCCAGTCGCCGGAAGGGCATCGCTTCCCTCGATGCCAACCCCGAGGTCCGGCGAGAGTGCAACAATGTCGCCATCGAGAATTGACGGCTCGATAGCTTTTTCCGCCCAGTTGCCGACACCGAAAGAATAGGTTGAGACGGGTGCTGATTGACCGCGCGACCCGGAGGTGACGCGCGACGACAGGAGGTGCTTACCTGGAGTTGCAGCCACTACAACGTCGGTAGGCGTTGTTGCTGTCGCACTCATGGCAATCGGATCGAGTTCTTCGCCGTCGAGGATGATCGCCAGCGCATCGTCGCTTGCAGCTGCACGAGGCGCGGTGACAACGCAACTAATGTCTGCATCTGGGACCGCGTTGTTCCACGACCCCGATGAATACGGCGCTGCACAAACGATCGTCGGGAGCGTGGAGTCCGTGTACCAGCCCTGCACGTCCACCACGTAGTTCGTCGCGTCGGCAACGTTCCGGAGGGCGATCTTGCCATTTGCGCCGAGGGGGACGGTGATTGTGTTGGTGCGGATGTCGTCGGCCTGGAAGTTGATCGCGGTCGTGCCGGGTTTGCTGGTCCCGTCAGCCCAGGCCTCTGCGTAGCCCGCGCTGCCGGCGTGGGAAACGATCAGCGTCAGCGTGACTGCAGTGATGCCGGAACCCATGACGGGTACGCCGGCCTTGCCTGCGATCTGGATAGAACGGGTCTCCCCGCTCGCCAGCGCCGTGTTTCCGGAGGCCCGGGAGTCGTACGCGCGCCCGTAGGAGGGAGTGAAGACCGCCCCAGACTTGCCGGCGGCGGTGAAGTACCCCTGCAGGTCGACGACGAGGTTTGCGGTGGCGGAGCCGTTCGCGATTGTGATCTTCCCGCCTGCGGACACCGGCACTTGCGCCTGTGCACTGGTGGTGATGGAGGGTGCGTAGTGCAGCGCGTTCTGAGGCTTCGTGCTACCGGTCGCGTAGGGGGTGAGGTAGCCGTCGCTGTCGGTGCTGTTGATCGCGATCAGGTTCACCACCACACCTGATGCGCCCGACGGGATCCCGTTCGATCCCGTGATCTGCACATCGACGCTCTTCCCGGGCGCGATCGTCGCCTTCGCAGCTCCGAGCCCTGAACGAGTGTCGACAATGCGCTTCGCGACCGGCACGAACCCGCCAGCGGCAGTGCCGTCCGTGTTCGCTGTGTAGTACCCCTGCACGTCCAGGATCAGCCGGGTCGCGTTCTCGGTCATGACCTGGATGGTGCCGTCAGCGCCGACCGCGACCGTGGCACTGTTGGAGGTGTACTCCCCCGAAACGCCGCTGTAGATCAGCATCGTCGTCCGACCCGAGTCCGCGTCGGGACGCCCGAAGAGGGTCCCAGCACCGCTCGATCCGCCAACGGTGGCATTCAGGGACACCGCACCCACGGACCCGTCATCCGGCAACCCCGCGAGCCCGGTGACCTTGATGGTCCGGTACTTTCCGGCTTCCATCGGCGTACTAAACCCGCCAGTACCCTTCGCAGTGTCGAGGATGCGGCCCGTCGCAGGAACGAACACACCACCCGTACCAGTGTCGTTGAGCGCATGCGCCGGCGTGGCCACCAGCAATGAGCCGATGAGTGCGACCGCGCCGAGGACCGCAGCAGCCAGGCTGCGCTTCCTCACCCGCGGAGCGTGCAGAACTGGTTGCACGAGACCCCCTCTATGAACGAACTGCATGAGTTGCTGTTCGTTCTCGCAGCGTAAGAGTGGTCCCGGCTTCAATCGGTATCACCCACTTGGGGGTCGATAGAAAAATCCCAGTTCAGAAGCGGTAGTACCGCAGCGTTATTAATGAACTCTCAGTCATCCACGTGCTCGATATGGAGCCTCCCGGCCGAATGTGTGCGGCCAGGGGCTGCTGAGGACGCGGTTTGCTATGACACGGAACGCGGCGAGAAACACGACACGAAACGGCGCTAGCCACACGTCTCACATGAGTGGTCCGCGAAGTGTCTCGATGACGGTCGCGTGTACGGACGCCCCGAAGAGTCCTTGCTCACGGAGTGACGGGAGCGTCCCACCACCGCAGCACCCGCGTCCCGACGAGCGTGAGCGACCGCGATGGCTCGCCCGCGGGGACGTCGACCTCGAGCCACTGCCGACCCGGGGGTCGGTCGCCCTGCACCCACCGGCCGTCCGCGCCACGGGCAGCGCGGACGACCGCGACCGCCTCCGCGGCACGCGGGTCCGGCGCGGAGGCGTCCCGCAGCGCCGCTGCCCGGAGGTGGTCGGTCGCGCGGAGGACGCTGTACTTCCAGCGGAACGGGTACGCGAAGTCGGTCGCCCAGGACCCGACGAGCGCCCCGTCGGACCTCCGGTGGAGCAACCGGCGGTCGAGCAGGTACTCGGCACCACGGTGCCGGGCTGCGCGCAGGTCCTGGGCGAGCGGGTGCCGTCCGTCGGTCAGGACCTCGTGCTGCAGCAGGCCGTCGATCACGTTGAGGGTCGAGTGGAACGACGACACGGTGGACCCGTCGACCCAGGAGCAGTTCCACCCGCCGTCGTCCATCTGGTGGTCCAGGAGCCACTGCGCGATCCCGTCGACGTCCGCCCCGAGCCACGCGCCGTTCGCGAGTGTGAACGCGTTGATGCAGCAGTCGACCTCGCCGCCCCAGTACGGCAGGTCGTCGTACTCCCACCGGCTGCTCGCGTCGAGTCGTGCCGCGGTGTCGCCGAGGACCGCGGCGTCGAGCCCCCACTCGCGCAGGTCCTTGAGCGCCCACGTGGTCGCCGTGTACGGCTGTCCGGGCGCAGACGCCTCCGGACCCTGGAAGTCGAAGTCGGCGGGGAAGTACGCGCCGCCGGCCCACTGCCCGTCGGCGTCCTGGTGGGCGAGCAGCGCGGCTCCGAACCCCTCGGCGGCGACGCGGGCGCGGGTGGCCTGCCACACCTCGGCCGGCGCGCCGACGAGGTCCCGTTCCACCTGCCAGCGGATCGCCGGGTCCGAGTCGAGCAGCCATCCGACGACGTCGTCCATGCCGCGCAGGCTACCGCGCTGCCGGCAGATCGCACCCCTGACGACTGCGATCCGAGGAGGACACCCCGGTGCAGGTTCCCGCAAAGTCGTCGAGCATCCCTCGCGGTGTGGACCTGTACGGACGTACGGTCCCGGCACGGCCCGATCCGAGGCCGCGAGGAGCCGACCCGAAGGCAACCCGATGGACCACCACGCGAAGCACCATCCCCGCGACGAGGCGAAGGGGTGTGCGCCGTGCTGCTCGCGATCCCGCTGAACGCCGTCGACGAGCTCGACGAGCCCGACGCGCTCGACGAGTTCGACCGCCAGGCGCTCGCGCTCGCACTCGCCGATGCGCTCGCGCTCACCGAAGCGCTCGGTTCCGGACACGAACCCGACGACACGATCATCGTCCCGGTGGCGGGCGATCGTGTGCGCTACAGCCGCGGCACCGGAGACCTCGTCGGACTCGAGGGCTCGGTCGTCACCGCGGACGACGCCCCCGACCTCCCGCTGGGCCTCCGATGCGTGCTCCTCGACGACGAGCCCTGGCCGGTCGTCGTCCCCGTGACGAGCCTCGACCGGGTGTAGTCCTCACCCCACGAAGCGGTAGGACGCTCCGTCCTCGGTCCGCTCGAGCACTCCCTGGTCGACCGCATCCCGCCGCACGATCGCCACGTCCTCGGCGAACATCGCGATGGCGGCGTTCAGCACCGGCTCGCTGATCGGCCGTGCACGACCGAGCCGGTCGCCCACGACCCCGACGATGCGGAGGGACAGCGGGACGCGCTCGGCCTCGGCGTGCGGCATCCGCGCGATCCGGTCGAACTCGAGGGCCGCCGCTGGTGCCTGCAGCAGCTGCAGTGTCCGCGCGGTCGACCCGAGCAGTGCCCGGTCCGGACCGTGCTCGTCCACCCAGTCGAATGCGTCGACGGCCGCGCGGGTCCGGTCGTCGAGCTCGCCGCCGCCGACCAGCGCGCCCCGGAGCGTCGGGCTCGCGAGCACCGCGACGGCTTGCCGGGCACGGGCCACCGCGCGCGCGACGTCGGACGGCCCCGCACCCGACGGTGCCGATGCGCCTGCACCCGACGGCGCCCCCGCACCCATCAGAAGTAGGTGATCCCGTGCGGCGTCCGTTCCGGCAGCAGCATCGCCCGGAGCCGGGTCACGGCGGCCGGGTCGTCGGCCTGGACGAGTCCTGCGGCCGCGAGCGTCGTGGGGGACACCGAGCCGATGAGCAGCGCACCGAGGTCTGCGACGTCGAGTCGGACATCGACCCCACCGTCGGTACCCTCGTCCGACGCGTCGGCCGTCCGCGTGACGGCACCGTGCCCGTCGGCGACGTCGAGCCGGTACGTGCCGGCAGCGAACCCCATCGCGTCCGAGACCGCCAGCGTCAGCGACCCGTCCACGGCGTACGGCCGCGACTCCAGGACGCGGGCGACGTCGAGGACGCGCAGCCAGACGTGGTCCTCCTCGTGCTCGACGTCGTACGCCCGGTTGTCGCCGAGCGCTGCGACGATCGGGTCGTCCAGCCGCGAGCGGTTGTACCGCACGACGTCGTTGAGGTCGATCGAGAGCAGGAACTCCCAGAGCGACAGGTAGGCCTCGTCGGTGGCGTAGACGAGGTCGACGACCTCGAGGACGGTCTCGTCCTCGCGACCGTGGCCCTCCTTCAACCGCCAGGTCACGTAGCCGTCGACCTGGTCCGCCCCGGACGGCCGGTGCACGGCTGCGCGCACGTCCTTCGCAGGCTCGCCGTCGTACCCGCGGAGGCCGAGGACCACCGGCCACGTGCCGGAGTTCCGCACCATCGACCCCGGCGTGCGGGCGTCGAACCGGGCGAAGACCTCGCGGGCGGGGCCGGCCTCGAGCCACTCGGGCGTGACGACCGTGACGGTGCCGGAGGTCGGCGCGAGCAGCGGCAGCGCGCGGGCACGACGGACGCGGACAGCGCGCTCGCGGATGGCGCTGCCGAACCCGAACCGCCGGTAGATCGTGCCCTCGGAGGCGGTGAGCGACGCCATCGCGTACCCCTCGGCGACGCCCTGCTCGAGCGCACGGGTCATCATCGCGCGGAGGATCCCGCGTCGCCGCTCGGTGGGCCGGACGGTCACGGCGCTGATCGCCTGCGTGTCGATCGTCGAGCCGTCGCCCCAGCTCAGCGCCTTGCGGAACCAGGCGAAGGTGCCGGCGGGCCAGGTCTCGTCGACGGAGCCGGGCAGCGGGTGTCGGACGTACGCACCGAGCCACGTCTGGTCGTCCGCGGCGAATTCGCCGACGGCGCGCGCTGCGTGCTCGGGCGTCGCGTCGGTCTCGTGGAAGCCCAGGTTGACCGCGCGCATCCACGCGTCGGTCTCCGCGGTGGGCGCCCCCTGCTCGTCCAGCGCCGGCGCGATCGTGCGGAGCTCGTACCGTTCGTCGAATGCCTCGTTGCTCACGTCCACGACACTATCGGGCGACTGCACGGGCGCGACAGCGCCCCCACAGCGCGGCAGGCACCGGACGGGAGGCACGGGTCGGCCCCGCCGCGACGGCCCACCCTCCGGACGTGTGTCATCAGGGCGTGCCGCGCCGCGCCTCCTGGGCGATCACCTCGTCGAGGTCCGCCAGCTTCCGCATCTGCTGCAGGGGACGCGCCATGCGGTTGTTGTTCCGCAGCGCGAGCTCCGTCCGTGCGAGGAACGCCCAGTAGCCAGCGGTGAACGGGCAGGCGTCCTCGCCGACCCGCTTCGTCGGGTCGTACCGGCAGCCGCCGCAGTGGTCCGACATCCGGTCGATGTAGCGCCCGCCGGAGGCGTACGGCTTCGTGGCGACCATCCCGCCGTCCGCGTGCTGCGACATCCCGATGATGTTCGCGGGCATGACCCAGTCGGTCCCGTCCACGAAGACGTCGGTGAACCACTCGGTCAGGTGCACCGGGTCGTAGCCACGCTGCAGGGCGAAGTTGCCGAGCACCATGAGCCGCTGGATGTGGTGCAGCCAGCCGTGCTCGTGCAAGCCGTCGATCGCGGTGTGCAGACAAGCCGCGTCGATCTCCGACGCGTCGAGCTCCTTCCACCAGCGGGGGAGTCGCTCGTGGGCGTCGAGGGCGTTCTCGGACGCGCCGTAGTCGTCGCCGAACCACCAGTAGAGGTGCCAGACGTAGTCGCGCCACCCGGCGATCTGCCGGACGAAGCCCTCGACGCTCGCGAGGGGTGCGTCGTCGTCGCGGTGCGCCACGAGGGCGGCCTCGATCGCGTCACGCGGGTCGAGGACGCCGAGGTTCATCGGCACGCTGAGCAGCGAGTGCGCCATGGTCCAGTCGTTCGTGAGCGTGGCGTCCTCGAACGGGCCGAAGTCGTTCAGCCGGGTGCGGACGAAGTCGTCGAGGGCGTGCTGCGCCTCCGCCGGGGTGACCGCGAACCGGCGTCGGTCGTCGGCGCCGACGAACCGTGCGGTACCGTCCCGCTCCCATCGGTCGAGGTCCCGCCGGACCTCGGCGTCGACGTCGTCCTCCTCGGGCCACCACGGGTCCGGGAGCCCGAGCGTCGTCGCACCCTTCGGCGGGGACTCGCGGTTCTGGTCGTCGAGGCTGAACTTCCCACCGACGGGCTCGTCCGAGCGCATCAACCAGCCCTCGCGCTTGCGCACCCGCTCGTAGAACGCCTCCATGCGGAAGCGGCCGGTGCCCTGCGCGGCCCACTCGGCGAACTCGTCCTCGTCGGTGACGAACCCGCGGCTCGGCAGCACCTCGGTGCCCTTGCCCCAGTGCCGCACCTGCGCCCGGAGCGTGCGGGACGGCGGGTCCACGACCTCGAGGTCGTCCCGGCCGACGAGCGCGTCCTTCAGCGCGTCGACCTGCACGTGCTCGACCCGGTCGCCCTCGCCGCGCTCGTGGAGATCGTGCACGAGGTGCCGGAGGGCGCTGAGCCAGAGGTGGGCCTTCGCACGGTGCGTCGGCCTCGCGGTGAAGAACTCCCGCGCCTCGACCACGAGGAGCGGACCGCCGTCGTCGAAGTCCGGGCCGTACTGGCCCGGCAGGATCAGGCGGCGGCGCTGGTCGGTCATGCCGCGGACGGTACGCGAGCGTGCGACCGGTGGCTCGTTGCGTCCCCCGACTCCACGGCGGTTCCGCGGGTGGCCCGGTCTGTGTAGGGTGACGGTCATGCAGTGCCGCTGAACCGTTCTTCGACTCCCACCCGTGCGCCGCTCGGCGCCGTCGAAAGGTTCACCATGCCCTCCTCCGCACTGCCCCTCGCCGGGAAGACCGCCCTCGTCACCGGCGTCTCACGACGTCGCGGCATCGGGTTCGCCGTCGCGTCGAAGCTCGCCGACCTCGGCGCCAGCATCGTCGTCCACCACCACCGGCCGCACGACCTCGACCTGCCGTGGGGTGGTGACGACCTCGACGCCGTCCGTGACGGGCTCCGCGCCCACCTGACCGAGGGAGCCCGGTTCACGGACGTCCCCGGCGACCTGTCCGACCCGTCGACGATCCCCGGGCTCATCGACACCGCGACGGCGCTCACCGGTCACCTCGACGTCCTCGTCTGCAACCACGCTAAGAGCGGCGACGACGGCAGCATCCTCGACATGACCCCCGAGCGGCTCAGCGCGTTCTGGGAGGTCAACACCCGGTCGACGCTCCTGCTCACCGCCGAGTTCGCCCGTCGCCGAGCGCCGCGGACCGACGAGCCGCGGCGGCCGGGGGACCGGATCACCGGGTCGGGTCCGTACGCCGAGGCGCAGGGGCACGTGTTCTGGATGACCTCCGGGCAGATCCACGGGGCGATGATCGGTGAGGTCGCGTACGCCGCGAGCAAGGCCGCGCTCGCCGGGGTGACCGCCACCGTGGCGAAGGAGCTGCTCGAGCTCGGCATCGTGCTCAACACGGTCAACCCGGGGCCGGTGAACACGGGCTACATGGACCCGGAGACCACCGACCGGTCGCTCGACGGGCTGCAGGAGTACCTCGCGAGCACGCCGTTCGGCCGCGTCGGGACGCCGCAGGACCCCGCCGAGCTCATCGGCTGGTTGGCGACGTCGTCGGGGAGCTGGGTGGTGGGGCAGGTCCTCACGTCCGACGGGGGCTTCTCGCTCTAGCGGTCACGGCCTCCCGGCCACGGCGCCGCCCGAGGCCGGGACGATCTTCCGCATCACGGTCTTCCGCTTCCCGAGCTGCCGCTCGAACGTGAAGCCCGCCTGCTCGAACATCGACCGCGTCCCGTTGTGGAGGAACGAGGACGAGGTCCGCTTGCCGGGTACCGGTTCGTTCGGGAACGACACGACCTCGCCCCCGCCGGCAGCAGCGATCAGGTCGAGGGCTCCGTCGAGGGCCTCGCGAGCGACGCCGGCCCTGCGGTGGTCGCGGTCGACGAAGAAGCAGGTGATCCGCCACGGCGCCGGTCGGCTCTCGCCCGCGTCGTACTCCTTGCGGTGGTAGATGTTCGGCAGCTCGACGGGGGAGCCGTACTCGCACCAGGCGATCGCGTCGTCGCCGTCGAACACCAGTGCCGCGTGCGCCACGCCCTCGGACACGAGTCGTTCCTTGAAGGTGGGCCCGTCGTGCTCCCGCTTCACGGTCTGGTCGGTGTCGCCGTGGAAGTACGAGCACCAGCAGCCGCCCCAGACGCCGTTGTGCTTCGCAGCGAGGGCGCGCCAGGCGTCGAACGTCTCGGGGGTCAGGGGCTTCACCACGTGTCCGTCGGACATGACGGCACCTCCTCCGTCGCAGGTCGTGTGGGTGCATCCTGCCACCGGAGCGCGGTGGTCGGGTGGTCTTCCACAGTCGACGTCGCCGCGGCAGGTGCGCGTCAGTCCGTCGCGCCCTTCGGCGGGTCGACGAGCAGCGACACCCGGTCGGCGAGGTAGCCTTCGAGCGGGACCGCGTCGCCCGCCGTGGGGGACCACCGGACGAACGGCTCGTCGCCGTCGACGAACAGCACGCCGCCGGACCCGACCAACGTCTCGTCGAGCGGGATCGGCGTCGCGCTGTGGTTCACGGTGTCACCCGGCGCGAAGTGCCCCTTCTGCGCGGCCGCACGGTACGCCCGGCGCACCTCGGCCGACACCGAGACGAACTGCGACCGCCCGGGCTCGGTGACGCGCGTGATGCGACCGGTCGCCCACACCCGCCCGGCCGTCTCCGGTGACGAACCCAGGAGCAGCGCGCCGACCCGCCACACCCGCCCGAGCGAGCGGATCGTGGGGTCGCGCCGGATGCCGAGGAGGGCCTTGGGTTCGGTGTACTCGCCGAGCGCCTCGTCACGGGCGTCGGCTGCGTCGAGCGCCCGTGCAGCGTCGTCGAGGAGCGCCTTCGCCCGAGCCACGCCCTCCGTCACGGCTCCCGAGCGTAGCCCCGCCGACCGGGACCCGGCACCCGGTGCCCGTCACACCGCGCAGCGTGGCCGCTGGAATGCGACCCCACCCCCTACCGTTGCACCGACCGGAAACGAGGAGGGCCCATGGGCATCGTGCGCTGGCTGTTCGACGCGCAGATCGTCATCGGTGACCAGACGGTGCTCTGGCGCGAGGTGATCGGCAACGTCTTCGGTCTGCTCAGCGCCCTCGGTGGGATGCGCCGGAAGATCTGGGCGTGGCCCGTCGGCATCCTCGGCAACGCCCTGCTCTTCACCGTGTTCATGGGCGCGCTGTTCGACACCCCGAACCCGGTGAACCTGCTCGGTCAGGCGGGACGCCAGATCATGTTCATCATCGTGAGCGTCTACGGCTGGTACCGCTGGACGCACCGCCCCGCGGAGGCGACCACCGTGATCGACCCGCACTGGGCCTCCTGGCGGACCCGCGGACTGTTGGTCCTGGGGATGGTGGGCGGCACCGCGATCCTGACCCCGCTGTTCCGCGCCCTCGGCTCGTACGAGCCGGTGTGGAGCGACGCGTGGATCTTCGTCGGTTCCCTGCTCGCCACCTACGGCATGGCCAAGGGGTGGGTCGAGTTCTGGCTCGTCTGGGTGGCCGTCGACCTGGTCGGCGTGCCCCTGCTGTTCTCCGCCGGCTACTACGCGTCCGGGCTGATGTACGTCTTCTACGGGGTGTTCACACTGACCGGGTTCTTCGTGTGGAAACGTCAAAACACCGTACGTAAGCCGCATCCCGAAACGGTCGGTGCCTAGGGCATCCACGCGGGAGTGAGGGGGTTGGTCGTCACCCTCTGACCGGCCGTCGGCCATGACCCATCCGCCCCTCCAGCGGCCCGCAGTGTAAGTCTCGACGTCACTCCGGAGCTCGCGCCCTACCACATTTACGCGATGGTCATCTAGTCAACTAGCGAAATGCCTGGTCAGCGGCGGGTGCTTCCGGGGCCGCGACACGCCGATGGCGCTCGCCCCACAGGTGTGGAGAGAACTTTCCACAGGGTGTGGAGGAGTGTCGGTGGCGGGGGCTACACTGGCGGATTCATGGGCCTACCCCGAGTGTTCACTCTGTGGACGGCGTTGTGAAGAACTACACGGCTGTAACACTTTCTCTTGTGGCCGCCGCTGGTGTCCGGTCCCAGATGTAGTATCGAGATACCAGAACGGCCCCGCCTCACCGAGGTGAGGACGGGGCCGATCTGTCTTTGCAAACCCGCGACGACCGCGCCCTAGGAAAGTTCGGTCCGTCGCTCCAGAGTTAGGAACAGCAGTGTACGCAATCCCGTTCGACCCTTGGGTCTCTCCGTCCGTCAAGACTACACGCTTCTCTACGGTTTACACGGCCGTGTTGCGTACCGGTCTTACGATCCGTACTGCGGCTACGTGGTTCACGTCCGTGATTTCTGCCATCGGGTTCATCCGGTCGGTCTACGAAGCGTTCGACTGGCTCCACAGCATCGGAGTCCTCTGGTAACGCCTTACAGTACGGACCAGCGCCCCCGGCCTCACGGTCGGGGCGCTGTCACGTGCACAGGGACGCCCCCGGGGTGAAGACTCTCCCGAAAGGAAGGGACCCGGGGCATGGTCAGGATGACCAAACGTCATCATGCAGGACCGAGGTAGCTGAAGGAAGTACCACGGTTGCCGGTCGTGACCTGGACGTTGCTAGCCCCGGCCTTCCGCTAGCGCCCGCGTGCGGGCAAGCTGCCGGTCTATACCTTCGGCGTTGTCCACCGACTGACGCACGTACAGGGCAGCTCATTCATGCGGTCGTCCTACGTTTCCGGGTCTGGATGCGCCAGCGGACCAAGCCGCCGGCCGCGCCGGTGACGGTGGGCTGACCGCCTGGAGGCACGGCTCGCGTCCGCCACGGACGCCGGCTCCTGTTGCGGCGATCGCGACACCCCCGCTCGGGTTGCAGACATCTGCTCACTCTTCGGGTGAGATGGGCGGATGACCGACCAGCACGCGGCCGCACTCGAGGACGAACAGTCGCTCGCCGAGCGGATCGTCCGGGGCGCCATCCGCGCCTACCGGCTGCACCCCTTCGACCAGGTCGACGCCACCGTCGTCGCCGACGTGGCGGGCGTCCCCATGGAGGAGGTCGCCCGCGTCTTCCCCACGTGGGACGCGCTGCTCCTCGTCACCTACGACCGCTGGACGCAGCTCCGCGGCACACGGCGGAACGTCCAGCCGACGTGCACGATCGAGCACGTGCGGATGACCCTCGCCGAGGACGTCGCCGACCCGGGGCTCGTCCGGGTGCTCGCGGGCGTGATCAACGTCGCCGCCGCCGAGTCCGGGTTCGCCGAGCTGTTCCGGAAGCGCTTCGAGGAGTACGTGGGGGAGCTGACCGCCGGCCTCCAGCGCGACTTCGACGCCGAGACCGAGCGGTCCGTCGTACCCGCGGACGTCGCGGCCACCCAGTTGCTCGCCGTCTACGAGGGCCTGCAGATCCAGATGCTCGTGCGGCCCCACGTCGACGTCCTCGTCGAGTACGACCGTGCCGTCCGGACCCTGCGACAGGGGTGGCAGCAGCGCGCGGTGCCGGCGTGGGACCTCGACGCGCCCTCGGCGGTGGCGGCTCCGGGTGCGGTGCCGGGCGCCGGTGCTGCGCCGGTCTCACCGCCGACGGTCACCGGGCTGCCGGTCGTCCCCGACGCCACGACGCGATCTGCCTGAGCGTCACCTTCGACCCGTACTGCGCGACCGAGTGCCGGAACAGGTACTCCGCGAACCACAACAACACCGCCGCGACCACCCAGACGATGACGATGCAGACGATCGACTCGGTGACGCTCAGCGAGCCGACGGCGTTGCGGACCATGGCGGTCACCGGGGTCAACGTCGGGAAGTACGTGAAGAACGCCGCGACCGGCGAGGTCGGGTTCGTCACCACGAAGAACACCGCGTAGACGGGGATGATCAGGGCGAAGATCGCGGCGGACTGCAGCGACGAGGCGTCCTTGATCGACGGCACGGCGGCGCCGACGGCGACGAAGAGCCCGGAGGCGAGCAGGACCCCGCCGACGAGCAGGAGTGCCCCGACGAGCATCCGCCACGGATCGACGACGATCCCGCCGAGTCGCGATGCGAACAGTGGCAGGGCGACGGCGAACGTCACGAGTCCGGGGAGCAGGAACACCCCGATCTGCACCAGCCCGACGAGCAGCATCGCGACGACCTTGCCGCGGATGAGGTCACCCGCCGTCACCGTCGTGAGGATCATCTCGGAGATCCGGTTCTCCTTCTCCTCGACGACCACGGTCACCATCCGGGCGGCGAGCAGGATCACCAGCCCGAAGAACGCGGCCGCGTAGAGCGCCGGTGGCAGGACCGACAGCCACCCCGGGGCGACGGCTCCGTCGGCGTAGGTGGTGACGTCGGCGGACGGCGGGTTCCGGAGGAGCTGCACCGCCTGCGGGTCGTCGACCGAGGCAGCGACGCTCTGCTCGACCACGCGCTCCGCCAGCGACGAGTACCGCCCGTTGCCGAACAGCCCCCGGTCGGCGGCGTCCACGCGGATCGACGAGGTCGCCGGTGACTCGGGGAACTCGATGAACGCGTCGAGCCGCCCCTCGCGGACCGCTGCACGGTCGGCTGCGGCGTCGGTCGACGGCGTCCCGCCCCACTTCTCGGCGACCTGCTCGGACACGAGACCCGACTGGTCGACGTAGCGGAACGGGGTCTTCGTCGCCGAACTGCTCGACACGACGGAGTCGGCGCCCGCGGACTGGCCGAGTCCGACGAGCAACGTGACGAGCACGATGACGATCGGTAGCGCGAGCGTGCCGATCCAGAACGCGGGCTTCTTGACCGCGCGGACGAACTCGAAGCGGACGACCGTGCCGAGCCGGCTCATGCTGCTGCTCCTGCCGTGGGTTCGTCGGCGACCAGGTCGGCGCCGGCGTCGTGCCCGTACACCTGCACGAAGATCTCGTCGAGGGGGATGCGGCGCATCTCGAACCCCGTCACGTGGGCGCCCGACCCGACGAGCGAGGCCAGGATGTCCGAGCCGTCCGCCGCGGCCGCGCGAGTCGGGACGAGGTACGCGATGTGCCCCTCGTGCCGGGCGAGCCGGTACAGCGGCGATGGTGGCACCGATCCGTCGAGGCCGACCTTCGCGACCGCACCGCCGAAGGCGTCCTGCACGTCCGGGATCGTCCCGTACGCGGCGGCGGCACCGTCCTTGAGCAGGAGGATCCGGTCGCAGAGCCGCTCGACCTCGTCCATGTGGTGCGTGACGAGGACCACCGTCGCACCGTCGGCCTTCCGCTCGTCGACCAGGTCCAGCAGCAGCCGGCGGTTGACCGGGTCGAGGCCCTTGGTCGGCTCGTCGAGGATGAGCAGGCGCGGCCGGTCCATGATCGTGATGCCGAGCTGCACCTTCTGCTGCTGCCCGCCGGAGAGCTTGTCGACCCGGAGCTTCGCGCGGTCCGCGAGTCCGACCCGCTCGAGGTACTCGTGGCTCCACGCCGTGGCCTCGTGCCGGCCCAGTCCGCGGAGCTGCCCGAAGTACGTCATGACGTCGATCACGGACTCCTTGCGGTAGAGCCCGCGCTCCTCGGGGAGGTACCCGATCCCGCCGGTCGCCGGCTTGTAGGCGTGCCCGTCGATCGTGAGCGTGCCGGAGGTCGGGGTCGTGATGCCGAGCAGCGCCCGGATGGTGGTGGTCTTGCCGGAGCCGTTGCTGCCGAGCAGGCCGAAGGTCTCTCCGGGGGCGATGTCGAACGACAATCCGTCCACCACGGTGCGGTCCCCGAACCGCATCACGAAGTCCCGCACCTCGATGCTCGCCCCACTCATGCCGCCGACCCTACCGGCGCTGGCTCGACGACAAGTACTTGCCAATCCGGAAAGTACTTGCGAAGATGGAGACCGGAGAGGGGAACCCATGACCGAGATCCAGCCGACCGAGGCCCGTGCGCTCCTGATGCGGGCCGATCGACTCGCCCGCCACGCGCACGACGCCGTCCGGTGGCCCTACGTGACCTTCATCGTGGCGCTGGGGGGCACGACGTCGCTCGGCACCTTCGCGATGGGGCTCGGCACCGGGCGGGCGTTCGGCGCCGCGTACTTCGGCACCATCACCGTGGTCATGGTGCTCGTGCTGTGGTTCACCATCGCCATCCGCGGCCGCTCGGCGTTCGCACGTGGGCGCCGGTGGAGGACCTACATCGCGGCGTGGACGGTCACGTACTGCGCCGCGATCGCCGTCGTCGCGTGGGTGCACGGCTCGGTGCTCTGGTCTGCCGTGACGTCTGGCGCGGTCCTCGTCGTCGCACTCGCCTGTGCCGCCTGGGAGTCGCGGTCGTGACCACCACCGACGGCACGCACCCGCGGCACCGGCTCGACGACCTCCTGCAGAATCCGGTCCGGTTCTCGGTCGTCGCGGCGCTCGACCACGCCGGCACGCTCGGCTTCCGCGAGGTCCGGGACGCCGTCGAGGTCACCGACTCGGCGCTGAGCAAGCAGGTGAGCGCACTCGAGGCCGCTGGGTACGTGTCCGTCGCGAAGGGCTTCGTGGGGAAGACGCCGCGCACGTCACTGACGCTCACGCGAGCGGGCCGGGCGGCGTGGCGCGCCCACCTCGCAGCGTTGCGGGAGATCGCCGGACCGCCGGACGCGGATCGCTGACGCGACCCCTGACGGACTGGAGGCACGGTGCCTGCCCGCACCGTGCCTCCAGTCCGTCACCTGGTCGCGTCGACGACGCGCCTTCCGTCAGGAACGCAACCAGGCCGTCCCCACACCCGACAGTGCGCCGTCTGCCACCGGCGCCGAGGCGAGCAGGAGCTCGCCGGAGGGGAGGTCGTACGGCTCGTCGCCGAACACCGTGACGCTCGTCCACCCGTTCGGACGGCGGAACGCCAGGACGTCGTCGCGGCCGGTCTCGAGCCACTCGAGGTGCTCCTCGGACTGCAGCTGCCCGCGGAGCCCGAGGGCCTTCCGGTAGAGGTTCAGCGTCGAGTCGGGGTCGGCGTCCTCCGCCTCGACCGACACCGCGGCGAACCACGCCGGCTGCGGGAGGTGCGAGCCGCCGGGGCCGAAGCCGAAGCTCTCGCCCGAGGTCGTCCACGGGATCGGGACACGGCAGCCGTCGCGGCCGACGTCGACGCCCGGGTTCCGGAAGAACGACGGGTCCTGACGCTCGGCGTCGGGGATGTCACCGACCTCGTGCAGGCCGAGCTCCTCGCCCTGGTACAGGTACGCGGAGCCGGGCAGCGCGAGTTCGAGCAGCGTCGCCGCACGGGCGCGACGGAGGCCGAGGTCGCGGTCGAGGGCCTCCTGCGACCCGCCGGCGAGCAGCCAGGCCGAGCCCTGCTTCTCCTCGGCGCCGTTCCGGGCCGGGAGTGCGTAGCGGGTGGCGTGGCGGACGACGTCGTGGTTGGAGAACACCCACGTCGTCGAGGACCCGGACTGCTCGGCGAGCCCCAGGTTGAACTCGATGATCTCCCTGAACGAGCCGGCGTCGAAGTCGGCCTCGAGCAGGTCGAAGTTGAACGCCTGTCCGAGCCCCTCGGCGCTCGCGTAGCGAGCACGGCGGTCCGCGGCGACCCAGGCCTCGGCGACCGCGGTGCGGGCCGGGGTGTACTCCTCGAAGACCTGCCGCCACTCGGCGTAGATCTCGTGCACGTCGTCGCGGTCCCAGAGGATGTGCTGGCCGTCCTTCGGGCTCGCGAGCACCTCGGCCCAGCTCGGCAGGTCGCCTTCGGGCAGGTCCTTCGCCAGACCGTGCGCCACGTCGATCCGGAAGCCGTCGACACCGCGGTCCGACCAGAAGCGGAGGGTGTGCAGGAAGTCGTCGCGGACCTCCCGGTTCGCCCAGTTCAGGTCGGGCTGCTCCTTCGCGAAGTTGTGCAGGTACCACTGGCCGTCGCCGACCGCGGTCCAGGCCGGCCCGCCGAAGATCGACACCCAGTCGGCGGGGGCTTCCTCGTCGGAAGGCCCGCTGCCGTCGCGGAAGACGTACCGGTCACGGGCCGCGCTGCCCTTCGGCGACGCGAGGGCCTCGCGGAACCACTCGTGCCGGTCGCTCGTGTGGTTCGGCACGACGTCGACGATGACGCGGATGCCGGCAGCGTGCAGCGCCGACACCATCTCGTCGAAGTCGTCGAGGGTACCGAGCCGCGGGTCGACGTCGCGGTAGTCGTCGACGTCGTAGCCGCCGTCGGCGAGGGCGGACGGGTAGAACGGGCTGAGCCAGACCGCCTCGATGCCGAGCGACGCCAGGTACGGCACGCGCGACGTCACGCCGGGCAGGTCGCCGATGCCGTCGCCGTTCGCGTCCGCGAAGGAGCGGGGGTAGATCTGGTAGACGCTCGCCTGGCGCCACCAGGTCTCGGCGTCGGTGGAGGCTGCGGGCTGGACGAGCGTGTCGGTCACGTCGGGCCTTTCGTTGTTCGTGCGGGTGGTGGTCGTCGTGTCGGTCACTTGATCGCGCCCTGCGTGACCCCGGCCATCACCCAGCGCTGCGTGAACAGGTAGACGATGATCGCCGGTGCCATCGCCATCAGGTACGAGGCGAACGACACGTTGTAGTTGTTGCTGAACTGCGTCTGGAACATCTGCTGCAGCACCGGCAGGGTCTGCAGGGCCGGGTCGGACGTGATGAGCGACGGCATCACGAAGTCGTTCCACGACGCGAGGAACGCGAAGATCCCGACGGTCGCGCTCATCGGGGCGAGGAGCGGGAACACCAGCCGCCAGAACACCTGGCCGGTGCTCGCGCCGTCGATGCGGGCGCTCTCCTCGAGCTCCGCGGGGATCGACCGCAGGAACGCCGTGAAGAGCAGCACGCTGAACGACAGCTGGAACATGACGTGCAGGATCGCGACGCCGAACGGGTTGTCCAGTCCCGCCAGGCCGGTGAGCTTCACCTGCGACAGCGCGAGCACCGGGAACGGCAGGAACATCGCGGCGAGCAGGTAGAAGAACGACCAGCGGAACAGTCGGCGCTCCCAGTTGCGGGCGATCGCGTACGCCGTGAACGAGGCGAGCAGGATCGTCCCGACGACGGTGATCGCGGCGACGAGCACGGAGACGCCGAACGCGCGCGGGAAGTCCGTGAGCTCCCAGGCCTGCACGAAGCCGTCAACGCTGAACGGTGCCGGCAGCGAGAACGCGTTGCCGTCGACCGCCTGCGAGGTCGTCTTGAACGCCATCGTGATCGTGACGTACAGCGGGACGAGCACGGACAGGGCGCAGAGGACGAGGACGATCGTCACGGGCCAGTTGAAGCGCTCGCCACGACGTCCGGCGTTCCGGTCGGCGTCGACGGAGCGGATGGAGCCCGTCGCGGTGGTCCCCGGCCGCAGGGGTGCCTGCATGGTCATCAGAGCGCTGCCTTCCCGCGGGTCGCCCGCAGCTGGATCACGGCGATCACGACGGCGATCACGAAGAAGATCGTCGCGTTCGCCATCTGGTAGGCGTAGTCGCCGCCGTTGAAGCCCTTGAAGATGGACATCGCGACGCTGGTCGTCGAGGTGCCGGGGCCGCCGTCGGTGAGGCCGACGATGATGTCGTACGAGTTCAGGAAGTTCTTGAACCCGATGATGAGGTTGATGAGGATGTAGCCCGCCGTGAGCGGCGCCGTGATCGACACGAGCTGTCGCCAGGCGCTCGCACCGTCGAGGGCCGACGCCTCGTAGACCTCACCCGGGATCGACAGGACGCCGGCGATGTAGATGAGGAGCGTCGAGGGGATGGCCTGCCACGCGGTCACGATGACGACCGCGACCCACGCGAGGTCCGGGTTCGCGAGGATGCTCTGCTCGAGCGGCGCGAACCCGAGGGCGGTCGCGAGCGCCGGCAGGCTGTTCGCGAACAGGAACGAGAACACGTAGGCGATGACGATCCCGGAGATCACCATCGGCAGCACGAAGACGGCTCGGAGCGCGATCTTGCCGCGGACCTTCGAGGTCAGGGCGATCGCGAGGAGGAACGCGAGCGCGTTGACGACGAGCACCGTGACGAGCGAGAACCCGATCGTGAACAGGTACGCCTGCAGGATCGCCGGGTCGCTGAACACGGCGACGTAGTTCGTCAGGCCGATGAACCGGAAGTCCCCGAACCCGACGGAGTCGGTGAAGCTCAGGACGATGCCCATCACCGCGGGGAGCGTGATCGCCAGCGTGAAGAGCAGGAGGGTGGGGATCAGGAAGACGAGGAAGAGCGGGTCGACCCGGCCCGGCTTCGTGCGCGGTCCGGTGCGACCGGCCTGGAGCCGCGGTGCGGCTCCGCCCCGTCGGCGGCAGCCCGCCGTCGTGACGGATTCTGTCGTGGTGGTGGCCAAGGTCGTGTCTCCTTACGCGGCCGTGCGGAGCGCGAGACGCGCCCAGTCGCCGTCGAGGGTGCGGAGTTGCGGAGCGGGGGCACCGCCGAAGGCGATGGACTGCAGGTAGTTCGCCACCGGGATCTCGGCGGGGATGAGCTGCGAGGCCCCGAGGTAGAAGTCGGCCGCGTCGTAGGAGTCCTGCATGCCGCGGAGCGCCGGGTTCGACGCCGGCGGGGAGTCCTTGCGGACACCGAAGCCGTTGTTGTCGGCGTTGTACTTGTCGTTCACCGCCGGGCTCATCAGGAACGACAGGAACTCGCGTGCGGCCTCCTGCTTGCGGGAGGCCTCCGGGATCCAGAGTCCGAGGTCGACGTTCACGCGCACCTTGTTGTCCGCGGCGTCGTCGGTCGCGGGGAACGGGAACGTGCCGAGCTCGATGTCCCCGTTGGACTTCGCGATCTCGCCGAGGGCCCACGGGCCCTGCAGGTACATCGCGGCCTTGCCCTGCGCGAACGCCAGGTTGCCGTCGCCGTACCCGCGGCTCGCGGCGCCCTGCTGGTGCCACTGCAGCAGGTCCACCATCCGGTCGACCGGTGCGGCGAAGTCCTTCTCGAACGAGACGCGCGAGCCCTTCCCGACCTTCGTGCCCTCGCGGTCGAGTGCCGCGAAGGTGCTCCCGAGGTCGAGCATGCCGCCCACGGAGTAGTCGAACATGCCCTGGGCGATCGTCCAGTTGTCCTTGTACGTGCCGTACATCGGGGTGATGCCGGCCTTCGTGAGGCGCTCGCACACGTCGCGGAACGCGCTCCACGTCGTCGGGACCTCGATGCCCTGGTCGGCGAAGATCCGCTTGTTGTAGATCACCGATGCGGCGGTCACCGAGTACGGCAGGACGCTCGTGCGGCCCGGGTAGTCCGCTGTCTGCTGCATCAGCGGCCACAGGTCCGGGTTGATGGTGTCCTTCTCGGGCAGGTCCGCCAGGTCGGTGAGCGCGCCGTGCTCGACGAACGAGACCATCGCGTAGTTGTAGTTCAGGCAGCCGAGGTCCGGCGGCCGGTTCCGGACGAAGTTCGCGGACATGTTCGACGTCGAGTCGCGGATGACCCGGATCTTCGACTGGCTGTCGTGGAACTTCGCGATGACGTCGTCGAAGTAGCCGATGACCTCGGGCTTCGACACGTAGAACGTGATCGTCTCGGGGCGTGCGCTCGATCCTCCGAGCGGTGCGCACCCGGCGAGGGCGAGGCCCGCACCGATGCCGCCGGCGCCGAGCAGGAAGGACCTCCGGCTCACCGCGGCGGCCGTGCCCTTCGTGGCGTGTGGTTGCACGTCGTCTCCGTCCGCACGGACCCGGCGTCCCTGCCGTTCCGTGTCGCGGAGCGGCTTCGGTGTCGCCCCGCAGGACTAAATCTAGCGAGAAAATCTAATCGTGCAAGCAACTCGTTCCGCGGTAGTGTTCCGACCATGCCGCCGTCGCGAGGATCGAGTGCCGAGGTCGTCCTCGCGTACGCCTTCGCCTCCGGCGCGTTCACGGCGACGGAGGCGATCGCGGGGACGGGGCTGACCCGTTCGACGGTGCTCGCCGCGTGCGACGAACTCGTCCAGCTCGGCTGGCTGCGGGCGCTCGACGACGCCCGTGCGGCGGGGGAGTACCGCAAGGGCCGTCCGGCGCGCCGGTACGCGCTCGACGACGACGCAGGGGTGCTCGTCGGCGTCGACGCCGGTCAGCACCGGGTGTCCGTCGCGGTCGCCGACCTCCGCGGTGCCGTCCGTGGCCGCGCGACCACGTCGCTCGGGGACACCGGTCTCGACGTCGCGGTGCGACTCGGCGCGGTGCGGGACGCGGTGTCGGCGGCGCTCGCCGACGCCCGGGTGGGCGCGGACCGGGTGCTCGTGGTCGTCGTGGGGATCCCGGCACCGGTCGACGTGCGCGGTGCCTCGCCGCGCGACGACGGGTACTGGGACCGGATGAACCCGGGGTTCGGTGCGCTCCTCGGGCACGGACGCCTCGTGGTCGAGAACGACGCGAACCTCGCCGCCCTCGCGGAACGTCCGTCCTCCGGCGACGCCTCCTTCGCCGCGCTGCTCTCGGGTGAGCGGTTCGGCGCCGGGATCGTCGTCGACGGAGCGCTGCTGCGGGGAGCACGTGGCGGAGCGGGTGAGATGCGTGTGCTCGACCTCGTCGACGGCGTCGGCTCCCCGGAGGGCATCGGTGCGACCGCGCGCCTGCTCGTGGCCGAGGCTGCCGACCGGATCCCGCCGGGGTCGCTCCTCGCCGGGCGGAACGGTTCGGAGCGCCTGTTCGAGGCCGCGGCGCTCGGCGACCCCGTCGCGGTCGAGGTCGTCGACCGCCTCGGGGACCGGCTGGCCCGGGTGAGCGTGCTCCTCGCGAGCCTGCTCGACATCGACCGGGTGGTCGTCGCCGGCGCGATCGCGGACGCGGTCGGTCCCGTGCTCGACCGGGCTCGGGTGCACCTCGCCGACTGGGACTACGACCCGGTCCCGGAGCTCGTCGCCTCGAGGCTCGGGGCCGACGTCGTCGTGCTCGGCGCCGTCGCCCTGGCGCTCGACGAGGTCCGGTCGGACCCGCTCGCGCTGTCGCTCCCCGTCGCCGCCTCGCTCAGCGCTCCCCTGGCAGTGGGATGACCGTCCCGTCGTCCCACGGTTCCGCCCACCCCAGTCGGTCGAACAGTGCGTCGAGCAACATCGCCGTGAAGCCCCACACGGTCTCCGTCCCGTGCTCCGCGTCGAGGGTGAACGCCGGTCCACGCCACTCCTGACCGTCCCGTCGGATCACGGTCACGCCGCGGTGGCCCGGGTCGAGGAGGTCGGCGACCGGTGCCCGGAAGACGGTCGCGGACTCCCGCTCGTCGACGACCCGCACGGGCGAGGGAGACCGCCACCACGCGAGGACCGGTTCGACGAGGTGGTTCGAGAACGCGAGCGGTACGGCGGGGAGCACCCCGAGCACGTCGACGCCCGCGGGGTCGAGCCCGGTCTCCTCGTGCGCTTCACGGAGGGCGGCGTCCGCGGCGTCGGCGTCGCCCGCGTCGATGCGCCCCCCGGGGAAGGCGACCTGGCTCGGGTGTGCCCGGAGCGTGTCCGCGCGCCGGAGGAGCAGGACGTCGAGGTCGTCCGACACCCTCGGTACCGACGCGGTGCGGTCGCTCGGACGGTCGTCCAGGACGCCGAAGAGCATGAGGACGGCGGCCCGTCGTGGTGACGGCAGGGCCGGGAGCGTCGGCACGAGTGGTGCGGTGGTGTCCCGACCGACCGTCGCCAGCGCTGCCCGTGCCTGCTCGTCGCTCACGTCCCCACCCTAGGCGGACGGTGCGGCCGTGGCGTCCGGGCCGGCCAGGACGACGACCTTGCCGGCGATCCGACCGGCGGCACCCTCGGCGTGCAGTGCCGGCAGGTCCGCGAGCGGGATGCGTCGCGTCACCTCGACGTGCAGCTCGCCGGCGTCGACCAGGTGGACGAGTTCGGTCAGGCGCTCTCGGTCCGGCTGCACGAACACCGTGGCCGCCCGGACGTCACGATCGTCGTCGCCCGGGGTGGCTATGAACGCCGTCGTGCTCACGACCGTGCCGCCGTCGCGGACGAGGGCGACGAGGGCGGCGAACCGCTCCGGGTCGAGCGGCGCGAGGTTGAGCAGCACGTCGACCTGGCCGTCCACCGCGGTGAGCAGGTCCTGTTCCGTGTGGTCGACGACGACGTCCGCCTCCGCGGCCCGCACGGCTTCTGCGCTCCGCGGGCTCGCCGTGGCGATGACCTCGACGCCCGCGCGCTCGGCCAGTCGGACGGCGTACTTCCCGACGACCCCGCCGGCGCCGACGATCAGCAGGCGCTGGCCGGCGGACAGGTGACCGTCGTCGAAGAGTGCCTGCCACGCCGTGAGTGCCACGGAGGGCAGTGCTGCCGCGTCCGCGAGCGGGATGCTCGTCGGGGCGGCGACGAGCGACTCCGCCGGTGCGAGGACGAACTCGGCCGCGCCGCCGTCCCGCTCCATCGGGAGGAACCCGACCACGGCGTCACCGACCCGCAGGTCCGTGTCACCCGGTCCGACCTCCTCGACCGTGCCGGACACGTCGTACCCGGGGACGTGCGGCAGGACGACCGGGATCGGGAGGAAGCCGCCCCGCATCCCGTTGTCCGCGGCGTTGTAGGCCGACGCGGCGACCCGCACCAGGACCTCCCCGGCACTCGGCACCGGCCGCTCGACGTTCTCGACCCGCAGGACCTCGGGTCCGCCGACCTCGTGGAAACGCACTGCTCGCATGGTCTTGCCCTTCGTTGGTGGAACCTCATGTGCTTCGAATTCGAAGCATCTACCGAGGACGCTACCACTGCTTCGAATTCGAAGCAACAGGTAGGATGGGGTCATGACCGGATCCGAGCCGCGCACGAACCTCGACGCCAGTGAGCTCCGGGCGTACTTCGCCCTGATCGAGGTCGGGAACCTGGTGCGGCACGCGGTCGAGCAACAGCTCCGCGATGCGGGCGACCTCAGTTACGTGCAGTTCCAGTTGCTCGCCACCCTCGGCGACGCTCCGGGTGGGAGTCGGCGGATGACCGAGCTGGCCGACGGCGTGGTGATCAGCCGGAGCGGCCTGACGTACCAGGTCGGACTGCTCGAACGGGACGGTCTCGTCCACCGCGAGCAGGCACCGGACGACGACCGCGGCGTCACGGTCACCCTCACCGAGGCCGGGCGGGTGAAGCTGGGCGCGGTCTTCCCCGGGCACGTCGCGCTCCTCCGGGAACTCGTCTTCGACGCGATCGGCCCGCGCGACGTGGAGGACCTCGGCCGGGTGCTCGGCGTCGTGCGCGACCACCTGCGCACCGTGCCGCCGCGCTCCGCGAAGCCCCGTCGCCGCCGCGGTCCCGCCACCGGCTGAACGGTCTCGCAGGGGCGTTGACAGCCCGTCCTCGGAGTGGAACCCTGCTGGATGTTGACGTTGCCATGGCGGAAGGGACCCGCCACGGCAGCCGTCCACTCCGGCACCGCGACGACGCCGTGCCGCTGCAACGGAGCAGACAGGGAGCACGCAGACATGCACGCACCGACCACCCGGCGGGGACGCCTCCTCGCCGCGACCATCGCCGCTCTCGCCGGCGCCACCGCACTCGCGCTCGCGAGCCCGGCGGTCGCGGACGCGGCCCCGGCCCCCGCGGCGACAGCGCACCGGGGACCCGTGCCGGCGCTCGACCCGACGCAGTTCCACGGTGTCAACTGGGCCGACCCGAGGGACAACTACGCGAACGGCCCGGTCGTCCTCTCCGGGCTCTCGACGAGCGACGACTACCGCACCGTGTACCGCACGTCCGAGCGGATCATCCAGGGGTTCCGGAAGGACCTGGGCGCGAACACCGTCCGGATGCCGGTCAACCCGTACTCGGTCGGCACCGCCTGGTGGAACTCGTACAAGGGTGCGATCGACGCCGCGCGGCACGAGGGCTTCCGTGTCGTGCTCGGCTACTGGGAGGGCGACGGCGTGAGCAAGGACGGCAAGGTCGACGACCCGGCGGCGTGGACCGGGATGTGGGACACCCTGACCCGGACGTACGCCCGTGACCGTGGCGTGTACTTCGAGCCGATGAACGAGCCGTTCGGGTACACCGTCGACCAGTGGATCCAGGTCGCGACCGACTGGGTCGACCGCTACACCGCTCGCGGCATCCCGCGCGACCGCGTGTTCGTCAGCGGCGTCGGCTACAACGACCACGTCGACGCGGTCTGCGCCGCCCCGGCACTCGCGGGGACCTACGTCTCGCAGCACTACTACGGCTTCTGGGGCACGCACGACGCAGCCGGGTGGGCCGCCGACTTCACCTCCCGGCTCGGCGACCAGGCGTGCTCGGCCCGGACCGTCCTGGACGAGTTCGGCGTTCCGATGACGACCGGCATCGACTACCGCGGGTCCGCCACGACCGGGGACGCCGACGCCGACAACTCGGTGGCGTTCCTCCAGACGGTGACGACGATCGCCCGCGAGCGGCACCTCGGCGCGGTCTACTGGCCGGGCCTGCGCACCGACGACACCTACAGCCTCACCACGATCCAGGGCTCCGGAAAGCACCTGTCCCTCGCGGTGACGAACGACTCCGGCGTCGCGCTCCTGCACTGGGCGTGGGGTCAAGGCCGTCGCGCGCCGTTCACGGTCGGCTGACCCGGTTCGCTGACACGTCGGGCACCCGGTACGGACCGGGTGCCCGACGAGCATGATCGGGGCATGACCCGCGCGCTGCTCCTCGTCGACGTCCAGCTCGACTACTTCCCCGGCGGAGCCTTCCCGCTCGTCGCTCCGGAGGCGGCTGCCGAAGCGGCCGGCGCCGTGCTGCGGCACTTCCGCGGGGCCGGCGAGGACGTCGTGCACGTCTTCCACACCGCCACCGAGACCGACGCCGGCTTCTTCGTCAGAGGGACGCCCGGGGTGGCCTTCCACCCCGACGTCGAACCACGGGCGGGGGAGGCGGTGGTCGAGAAGCACGAGCCGAACAGCTTCCTCGGCACCGGGCTCGAGCACCTGCTCCGTGACCGAGGCGTCACGGACCTGGTCGTCCTCGGGATGATGACGAGCATGTGCATAGACTCGACCGTCCGAGCGGCGTCCGACCTCGGGTTCGCGTGCACCGTGGTGGCCGATGCCTGCGCGGCGCCGGACCTCGCGCTCGGCGACGTGACCGTCCCCGGCGCGACCGTGCACGCCGCGTTCCTGGCCGCCCTCGACGGCAGCTTCGCGACGGTGGTCCGCAGCGCCGACCTCCTCGAGCACTGACGACCCTGCGGTCGTGAACAGGTCGTCGTGCTCGACGCCGATCTCGCACACCGGGCTCTGGCGGCGCTGGAGGACGCGACCGATCGCGCCGCGGTGGACACCGTCCGTGCGGACCTCGAGGACGACCCGGCGACGCTGCCCCTCGCGGACGTCGCGCGGGAGCTCGGGATCACGCTTGCCTGACCCCGCTCCACAGCGGTACGCGGTCGAACTGACCAAGCGTGCCGCGAAGACCCTCGGGAAGCTCGATCGTCCGACGCAGCGCCGGATCCTCGCGGCGCTCGTCCTCCTGCAGTCGAATCCGCGTCCGCCCGGCATGACCGCACTCGTCGGGCGACCAGGCGAGCTCCGTGTTCGCGTGGGGGACCACCGGATCGTCCACGAGATCGTCGACCACCGCCTGGTCGCGCTCGTCCTGACGATCGGGCACCCGCGCGACGTGTACCGCTCGTCCTGACGATCGGACACCGGCACGACGTGCACCGCTGGCGCGCCGCCTGAACGCCGCCGTTGCCCGTCGGCCGGTACATTGACGCCGTGGGGAACGACGGAGACCGGGCAGCGCCCGAGCGGCACGAACCAGAGCACGACCCGTACGCGCGACGCCCCGGCTACGCGACCGGCGCCGACGGTCGCACCGACGTCTGGACGACCGCGATGGTCGCCGGCGTCGTCAGTGCCGTCGTGGTGCTGTTCGTCTCGGGTCTGGTGCACATCGAGCGGCCGATCGCCTACCCCGTGGCGATCGTGGTCGGGCTCGCGGTCTTCCTCGTCCTCCGTGCACGCCGACGAGCCGCCGACCGGCGTGCCGGCCGCGACCCGGACGAGGTGGCGAAGGCGCGGTCCGACGCCACGGCCGCGGCGAACCACGGGCGACGGTTCTTCATCGCGCAGAACCCGGTCGTCGTGATCGTGATGGGTGCGATCTTCCTCGCCCTCGCCGTCGTCGCCGCGGTCGGTGCGGAGACCGCTGGTGGGTTGGTGGTCGCAGCCGTGCTGGCCGTGAGCGCGCTGTTCTTCGTCGTCCAGGGAGCCGGCACGCTCGTGTTCCGCCGACGCGACCGAGCCGGACGCGCCTGAGGCAGTGCGGGTCAGTCCGCCGGGCTGATCATCACGGGCACGTCGGCGCCCGCGCGGTCCCCGTCGTTGCTGTGCACACCGAGGACCGCGTCTCCCGCCGGCAGGTCGTCGGGCAGGTCGAACTGACCGGCCACACGGAAGCGCGGACCCTCCGGCCTGGGCCGTCCGAGCACGACGGCCGTGCCGGTGGACGACGGCGTGATCGTGACGACGACGTCGTCCGAGGCCTGCGGCACCCCGCCGGTGTCCTCGCACGTCCGCCACATCCAGTCGACACTGAGCGCGACCTCGCCGCCCGGTCGGAGGTCCGAATCGCCGAGCCGGACCTCCTTCGCGGCACACGATCCGGCTGCGCTGCTGGCCGAGCACCCCGTGATCGAGCCGCCGAGTGCCATGAGCAGCATCCCCGCCGTGACCAGCCGTACCCGTCCCCGTCGCATGCCCCATCCCATCACGCCGCACCGGACCCGAGCGTCACGATCCGGTCAGCGCGGGATCGGCATCAACCGCTGCAGTTGGGTGACGTGGGCGGGTTCGAGTTCGTCGAGGGTGGTGACGCCGAGCAGGCGCATGGTGCGTTCGATCTGGTCGGTGAGGATCTGGATCATGCGGTCGACGCCGGCTTCGCCGCCGGCCATCAACCCGTAGAGGTAGGCGCGGCCGACCATGGTGAAGCGTGCGCCGAGGGCGATGGCGGCGATGATGTCGGCGCCGGACATGATGCCGGTGTCGAGGTGCACTTCGGTGTCGTTGCCGACTTCCTTGACGACCTGGGGCAGCAGGTGGAAGGGGACGGGTGCGCGGTCGAGTTGGCGGCCGCCGTGGTTGGAGAGGGTGATGCCGTCGACACCCATGTCGGCCAGGCGCTTCGCGTCGGCCAGGGACTGGACGCCCTTGACGACGACCTTGCCCGGCCACTGCGACCGGATCCACGCGAGGTCCTCGTAGGTGACGGTCGGGTCGAACATGTGGTCCAGCAGCTCACCGACGGTCCCGGACCACCGATCGAGCGACGCGAAGGCGAGCGGCTCGGTGGTGAGGAAGTCGAACCACCACCAGGGTCGGGGGATCGCGTTGACGACGGTCTTGACGCCGAGTTGCGGCGGGATGGAGAACCCGTTGCGCTTGTCGCGGAGCCGGGCGCCGGCGACGGGGACGTCGACGGTGACCAGCAGCGTGTCGAACCCGGCTCTGGCGGCGCGGTCGACCAACGCCATCGACTTGTCGCGGTCTTTCCACATGTAGAGCTGGAACCAGTTCCGCCCATGGGGGTTGGCGGCCTTGACGTCCTCGATCGCGGTGGTGCCCATCGTCGAGAGGGAGAACGGGATGCCGGCGCGTCCGGCGGCGCGGGCGCCGGCGCGTTCGCCCTCGGTCTGCATCATGCGCGTGAACCCGGTGGGTGCGATCCCGAACGGGAGTGCGACGTCGGCGCCGAGCACGGAGCGCGCGGTCGAGACGTGGGACACGTCGCGCAGGATCGCGGGGGTGAACTCGATGTCCTCGAACGCCTGCCGGGCACGGGCCAGGGAGATCTCGGCTTCGGCGGCGCCCTCGGTGTAGTCGAACGCGGCCTTCGGGGTGCGTCGAGCGGCGATGCTGCGCAGGTCCCAGATCGTCAGCGCGGACTCGAGGCGCTGCCGCCGACCCGGCAACGCCGGCTTCCTGAACTGCAGCAGCGGCGCCAGGTCCCGCACCTTCGGGACCCGACGTGCGACGCGGGTCCGTGCCGAGGACGCCGGACCGGTGGACGCCGCGGGTGCGCCCGTGGCGGGGTCGACGCGGTGCTGGTCGTCGGTGGTGGTCATGCGTGGCTCCTGACGATGGTGCGGTGGGGTCGGGCGTCCGAGCCCGGTGCGGGGGAGTAGCGGGTCGGTTCGACGGTGCGGGCGACGACGTCGCGGAGTGCCTCCAACGATGCACCCCCGAGCCCCGCGAGGCCGAGACTGCGCGCCTGCACGAGCACGTTGCCGAGCGCGGTCGCCTCGACGGGGCCGGCGAGGACGGGCAACCCGGTCCGGTCGGCGGTGAGCTGGCAGAGGAGACGGTTCTGCGACCCGCCGCCGACGACGTGCACGGTGTGGACGTCCTTGCCGGTGACCTCGACGATGGTCCGCAGGGTCGACGCGTACGCAGCCGCCAGGGATTCGAGGATCGACCGCACGAACTCGGCCCGGGTGGCCGGAGCCGAGAGTCCGTGCACCGAGCACCAGGCCGCGATGCGCGCTGGCATGTCGCCCGGCGCGGTGAACGACTCGTCCGCGACGTCGAAGACGGGGACCGGTGCGGTGACCTCCGCGGCGGAGGTGAGCAGTGCCTCCAGGTCGACGGCGGAGCCGTCCTGCTCCCACGTGCGGACGCTCTCGGAGAGCAGCCACAGGCCGGAGACGTTCTTGAGGAAGCGCACGCGGCCGTCCACGCCGCCCTCGTTCGTGCAGTTCGCCGCGCGTGCCGCGTCCGTCAGGACGGGGGTCTCGAGCTCGACCCCGACGAGCGACCACGTGCCGGAGGAGATGTACGCGACGTCCGCCTCCGTCGCGGGGACCGCGACGACCGCCGACGCCGTGTCGTGCGACCCGACGAGTGTGACGGGTACGCCGCCACCGAGGGACGGCAGGAGGGTGCCGAGTGGGTCGCCCGGGTCGCGGAGTGCAGGCAGCAGGTCGGCCGGGAGGCCCGTGGCGGCGACCAGGGTCGGGTCCCATCCCCGGGTGGTCGCGTCGAGCAACCCCGTGGTCGAGGCGTTCGTGCGCTCGGCGGCCTCGACACCGGTCAGCCAGTAGCCGAGGAGGTCGGGGACGAGGAGCGCCCGGTCCGCCAGGACGGCGTCGGGGTCGGCGGCGAGCTGGAAGACGGTGTTGAAGGGCAGGTGCTGGAGACCGTTGCGGCGGTACAGCTCGTCGGCGGTCACGCGGGCGTGGACGGTGTCGACGCCGTGCTCGTGGCGGGCATCCCGGTAGTGGGCGGGCAGGCCGAGCAGGCGTCCCTCGCGGAGGAGTCCGTAGTCCACAGCCCACGAGTCGATGCCGATGCTCGCCAGGTCAGCGTGCTCGGCGCGGGCCCGGCGGAGTCCGGCCACGACCTCCCGGTACAGCTCGACGACGTCCCAGTGCAGAGCGTCGCGGCCGTGCTCGTGCAGGGCGACCGGGCCGTTCGGGAACCGGGCGACGTGGTCCGTCCGAACGCCGTCCCGGTCCACGTGGCCGATGATGACCCGCCCGCTCGTCGCGCCGAGGTCGACCGCGGCGACGCTGCCGCTGTTCGTCACGGCGTGCCCTACCGCAGGAACGCCGCGGCCACGCCGGCGTCGACGGGGACGTGCAGCCCGGTGGTGTGCGAGAAGTCGGACGTGCAGATGGCGTACACGGCGTTCGCGACGTTCTCGGGGACGACCTCGCGCTTGAGGATGGTGCGCTGGGCGTAGAACTTCCCGAGGTCCTGCTCGTCGATGCCGTACGTCCTGGCCCGGTTCGCTCCCCACCCCGAGGCGAAGATGCCCGATCCGCGGACGACGCCGTCGGGGTTGATGCCGTTGACGCGGATGCCGTGCTCGCCGAGCTCGGCCGCGAGCAGCCGGACCTGGTGTGCCTGGTCGGCCTTGGTGGCGGAGTAGGCGATGTTGTTCGGGCCGGCGAAGACGGAGTTCTTGCTCGAGATGTAGACGATGTCACCGCCGAGGCCCTGCTCGATGAGGACCTTCGCCGCGGCCTTGGACACGAGGAACGACCCCTTGGCCATGACGTCGTGCTGCAGGTCCCAGTCCTGCTCGGTGGTCTCGAGCAGACTCTTCGACAGGGACAGTCCCGCGTTGTTGACGACGAGGTCGAGGCCGCCGAAGTGCAGCAGCGTCTCCTGGATCGCCTGGTCGATGGCGTCAGCGCTCGTGACGTTCGCGACGACGCCGACGGCCTGGTCCGGGCCGCCGATCTCGGCAGCGGCTTCCTGTGCCTTGCCGAGGTCGAGGTCGGCGATGACGACGGCGGCACCCTCGGCCGCGAGGCGCTTCGCGATCGCCTTCCCGATGCCGGACGCGGCTCCGGTCACGAGCGCGATCCGCGTCGCGAGCGGCTTCGGCGCGGGCATCCGCTGGAGCTTGGCTTCCTCGAGCGCCCAGTACTCGATGCGGAACTTCTCGGCCTCGTCGATGGGGGCGTAGGTGCTCAGGGCCTCGGCGCCGCGCATGACGTTGATCGCGTTGACGGTGAACTCGCCGGCGACCCGTGCGGTCTGCGCGTCCTTACCGTACGAGAACATGCCGACGCCCGGCACGAGCACGATGAGCGGGTCGGCGCCGCGGATGGCCGGACTCTCCGGGGTGGCGTGGCGGTCGTAGTACGCCTGGTAGTCCTGGCGGTACTGCTCGTGCAGCTCGTGCAGGCGGGCGGTCTGCTCCTCGATGCTCGCCGTCGCGGGCAGGTCGAGGAGGAGCGGCTTCACCTTCGTGCGGAGGAAGTGGTCCGGGCAGCTCGTGCCGAGGGCTGCCAGCTCGGGTGCCTTCTCGCTCGCGAGGAAGTCGAGGACGACGTCGGTGTCGGTGAAGCTGCCGACGACCGGCTCGTCGTGCCCCGCGATGCCGCGGATCGTCGGTGCGAGGGCAGCCGCCCGCGCACGCCGCTCGGGCTCGGGCAGCGCCTCGTACCCGGGTCGGAGGGCGCCGAACGGCTGGTCCTGCCCGTGCTCGCGGATGTACTGCTCGGCGGTGTCGATGATCCACCGCGAGTTCGCTTCGGTCTCCTCCGACGACGAACCCCAGGCGGTGATGCCGTGGCCGCCGAGGACCGTGCCGATCGCCTCGGGGTGCTGGTCCTTGATCGCGGCGATGTCGAGCCCGAGCTGGAAGCCCGGACGGCGCCACGGCACCCACACCACCTTGTCGCCGAAGATCCGCTCGGTCAGCTCCGGGCCGTCGGCGGCGGTCGCGATCGCGATGCCGGCGTCCGGGTGGAGGTGGTCGACGTGTGCGGCGTCGACGAGGGCGTGCATCGCGGTGTCGATCGACGGTGCGGCGCCGCCCTTGCCGAACAGGGTGTGGTCGAACGCGGCGACCATCTCGTCCTCACGCTCGACGCCCGGGTAGACGTTCTGCAACGCCCGGACCCGGTCGACCCGGAGGACGGCCAGCCCTGACGGCGTGAGGGTGCCGAGGTCGCCTCCGGAGCCCTTCACCCACAGCAGCTCGACCGGTTCACCCGTCACCGGGTCGGTCGCGGTGCCCTTCGCGGACGTGTTGCCACCGGCGTAGTTCGTGATCCGCGGGTCCGAGCCGAGCGCGTTCGAGCGCGCGATCAGGGAGGCGACCACCTGGTCGCCGGTCGTCTGCGTTGCGGGGTCCACCCGTGCCTCCAGGTCGTCGATCGTCATCGGTCTACGCGCCCCAGCCGGCCTGGACGCCGCCGACGCGGTCCTCGGCGATCCGCTGCTGGTAGCCGGAGTCGAGGTAGGCGCGCATGGGGTCCGTGGGGAGGCCGCGCGACTCGCGCCAGGCGGCGAGGTCGGCGCGGACGTCCGTCTGGAACGCGTCCATGAAGACCTCGTTCGCGCCGAGGACGTCGTGGGCCTCCTGCGCGGCGGTGAGCGCGACGCGGTCGAGGAGCAGCGCGCGGGCGGTCATCTCCTGCACGTTGAGCACCGAGCGGATCTGCCCGGGGATCTTGTCCTCGACGTTGTGGCACTGGTCGAGCATGAACGCGACGTCCGGGTTGTCGTACCCGCCGCCGCGGACGACCTCGACGAGGATGCGGAACAGCTGGAACGGGTCAGCCGCGCCGACGATGAGGTCGTCGTCGGCGTAGAAGCGCGAGTTGAAGTCGAAGCTGCCGAGCTTCCCGAGCCGGAGCAGCTGCATCACGATGAACTCGATGTTCGTCCCTGGCGCGTGGTGCCCGGTGTCGAGGCACACCATCGCCTTGTCGCCGAGCGCCGCGGTCTGCACGTAGCTCGTGCCCCAGTCCGGGACGTCCGTGTGGTAGAACGCCGGCTCGAAGAACTTGTACTCGAGCACGAGCCGCTGGTCGTCGTCGAGCCGGTCGTAGATCGTCGACAGGGACTCGTGCAGGCGGTCCTGGCGTTCGCGCATGTCGGCCTGGCCCGGGTAGTTCGACCCCTCGGCCAGCCAGATCTTCAGGTCTCGGCTGCCGGTGGCGTCCATCACGTCGATGCACCGGAAGTGGTGGTCGATCGCCTTCTGCCGGACGCTCGCGTCGGTGTGGGTCAGGGCGCCGAACTTGTAGTCGTCGTCCTGGAACGTGTTCGAGTTGATCGTGCCGAGGCGGACCCCGTGCTCCTCGGCGTGCCGCTTCAGGTCGGCGAAGTCGTCCACGAGGTCCCACGGGATGTGCAGTGCGACCGTCGGCGCGAGCCCGGTGTACCGGTGCACCTGCGCGGCGTCGGCGATCTTCTCGTACGGGTCGCGCGGGGTGCCCGGCGTCGAGAACACCTTGAAGCGGGTGCCGGAGTTGCCGAACGCCCAACTCGGGAGCTCGATCTGCTGCCGGGCGAGCTGGTCGGCGATGCCGGCGAAGGTCGGGGTGGATGTCATCGTGCACTTCCTCGTGACTGATTGAATCGTTTCATACGGTACGCGCTGCGGCTGCGGTGTGCAACCGGGCGGCGCTGGTCGGGCGGAGCCGCGTGGTCCCGTTTCCCGCCGCACGACCAACGTCCGCTCGAACCGCGTCTTCGCGTGGTTCGGTCGGACTCCAGTCGGGCGACGGGCTGGCTCGGCGGTCAGCCCGCGGGCACCGCCGCCGCCGCGGGCGCCCGGAACTCGTGCTCCCCGCCGCCCACGCGCTGCTCCTCCAGCCCCGGCAGGCGCACCACCGCCGAGACTCCCTCGGGCACGGTCACCTGCACCGCGAGCTCGCCGTCGACGAGCTCCCAGCGCACCGCGATCCGTCCGTGGACGCTCTCGAGCGAGGTCGACGCCCACGTCAGGCCGCCGCCCGGCTGCGGAGCGACCAGGACCTCGGCGTAGCCCGGCGCCAGCGCCGACAGACCCCCGACCACCCGGTGCATCCAGTCCGCGACCGCACCGAGCGCGTAGTGGTTGAACGAGGTCATCTGCCCCGGGTTGATGGTGCCGTCCGGCAGCATCGAGTCCCACCGCTCCCACACCGTGGTCGCGCCCATCGTGACCGGGTAGAGCCACGACGGGCACTCGGTCTGCAGCAGCAACCGGTAGGCGTCCTCGACGTGTCCGGTCCGCGTGAGCGCGTCGGTGATGAACGGCGTGCCCGCGAACCCGGTCGAGATCCGGTACCCGGCGGCGGCCGCGAGCTCGGCGAGCCGGTCGCCCGCCGCGGCCTCGTCCGCCTCGGTCAGCAGCCCGAAGACGATCGCGAGCGCGTAGACGGTGGTGCAGTCGCTGCGGATCCTCCCGTCCGCCACGTAGTGCTCCCGGAACGCGGCCTGGAGGCTCGTGGCGAGTTCCCGGAACTCGGCCGCCTCCGCCTCGTGGCCGAGGAGCGTCGCCACCTCGGCCCCGATGGTCGCCGACCGGAACGCGCACGCGGTCGCCACGACGCCGGGGTCGGCCTTCGCCGCCGCGGCGTCCTCCGGCGGGGCGTCCGGGTCGAGCCAGTCGCCGAACTGGAACACCGTGTCCCAGAGTCCCTCGGGGGAGAGCAGGCTGCGGACTCGGCGGAGGTGCGCGGCGATCGAGTCGAACTGCTCCGCGAGCACCGCGGTGTCACCGTAGGCCTGGTACAGCGTCCACGGCACCCAGACCCCGGCGTCCGACCAGAGTGCGGTGGCGTTCGGCTTCCCGAAGTCCTCGGCGGGGGAGTACTTCAGCACGTCCGGCACCACGAACGGGATCACCCCGTCCGCGTGCTGCTGCTCGAGCCACACGTCCCGCAGCCAGTCGCCGAGGAACGCGCTCGTGTCGAACAGGTACGAGGCCGTCGGCGCGAACGCTGCGATGTCGCCCGTCCAGCCGAGCCGCTCGTCGCGCTGCGGGCAGTCGGTCGGGACACTCAGGAAGTTGCCCTGCATGCCGCGGACGACGTTCTCGTGGAACGTGTTCAGCAGGTCGTGGCTCGACGCGAAGGTGCCGGTGCGGGGGAGGTCGGAGCCGACCTGCACGGCCGTCAGCGCCGCGCGGAGGTCGTCGAGCGAGCCCGGCCAGCCGTCGACCTGCGCGTACCGGAACCCGTGGAACGTGAACTGGGGCTCGAAGCGGTCCGGGGCGTCCGGGCCGCTGCCGCTGAGGGTGAAGTGGTCGGTCGCCAGGGCGGTGCGGAGCGGGCGGGTGCCGAGCTCGTCGTGCTCGAGGACCTCGGCGTGCCGGAGGGTCAGGACCGTCCCCGCCTCGCCGCTCGCGACCACGCGCACCCATCCGACGAGGTTCACGCCGAAGTCGACCAGGGTGGCTCCCGACGGGCTCGTCCAGACCGCGACGGGCGCGATCTCGGCGAGGGGCCGGACGGGCGGCACGGTGTCGGCGACGAGCTCGCGGTCGCCGAGGTCCACCGTGTGGACGGTGCTCGTCCGGCCCTCGTGTCCCTCGACGCTCGGGACCGTCACGTCGCCCGGCGTGAGGAAGGACCCGTCGCGCAGGCGGGCGTCGATGTCCTGGCCGTCGTAGAGCTGGTCGGCGGTGATCGCGCTCGACAGGGCCTGCCAGTCGGTGTCGGTCGTGATCCGCTGCTCGTGGCCGTCCGTGAACGTGATGCGGAGCTCGGCGAACCCGGCGACCTCGTCGGCGTACCAGCCCCCACCCCCGCCCCAGGCGAGACGGCCGGCGGCCCACCCCTTCCCGAGCACGAGCGCCAGCACCGCCGCATCGCCGGACCCGGCCTCGGCGAGGTGCCCGGTGACGTCGTGGGACACGACCCGGAGGCGCCACTCGTAGCTCGTCCACCCCGGCTCGAGGACGTGGTCGGAGACCCGCTGGCCACCGAGCCACGCCTCGACGACGCCGAGGGCGCTGACGTCGAGGGTCGCGCCGATGACGGCGCCGTGGCCGTCGTCGAGGGTGAACTCCCGGCGCAGGATCGGTGCGCTCCCGAGGTCGGCGTCGCTCGCGATGAACGGTGCGGTCCAGGTGGTCATGAGATGAGTCCTTTCACGCGACCGGTCGTCGTCGACCGGTGCGGGGTCGTGGGAGCTGGTGCCCGCCGCGGTGGGCGGCGTGGCGGAGGCAGGTCGTGCCTCCAGGCCGGGTGGGCGTCAGCCCTTAACGGCGCCGCTGGTCATGCCGGCGACGATCTGACGGTTGAAGAAGACGTAGAGGATCAGCGGAGGGATCGTGATGAGCAGGACGTCGGTGAAGAGCAGGTTGAGCTGGCTGACGGACTGGCTCTGGAACGAGTAGAGCGTCTGCTGCACCGTGGCGTTCTCCGAGCCGGGCAGGAAGTACAGCGGGTTCGTGAAGTCGTTGAACACCGTGACCGACTGCACCAGCACCACCGTGATGATCACGGGCTTGAGCAGGGGCAGGACCACCCCGAAGAACAGGCGGATCGGTCCGGCGCCGTCGAGGACCGCGGCCTCGTCGAGCTCCTTCGGGATCGTGGCGACGAACGCCCGGAACAGCAGGATGCAGAACGACAGTCCGAAGGTGGCCTCGACGAGGATCATGCCGCCCATCGTCTTGAAGAGGTTGAGGCCCTGGAGCACCCAGATCGTCGGCACGATCGCGGGCGGCACGATGAGGCCGGCGAGCACGAAGAAGTTGATCACGCCGTTCCACCGGCTCGGCCGACGTTGGAGCGTGTACCCGACCATGGCAGAGAACACGACCATGATGAGCACGCTGCCCACGGTCAGGACGGCGCTGTTGAGGAACGCCCGGAGGATGCCGCCGTCGCCGGTCCCGAGCACGGTCGCCAGGTTCTGCCAGAGCTGGAACTGTGTCGGGAGCGTGAAGCCGAGCTGGTTCGCCTCCGCCGGGGACTTCATCGCCTGGAGCAGGATGAAGGCGAACGGCACGAGGAAGACGACGAAGCTGACGACGATCGCGATGCTGCCGACGGTCCACCGTCGGACGGTGTCGCGCCTCGGACCGCGTCGGGGCCCCGCCACGCTGGCCCGTCCTCGTCCGGTGCGGCCCGCGGTGGCTGCGCGGTCGAGTGCTGGTGCGGTCACAGTTCCGCCTCCTTGCGGTTGATGAGCCACGAGATGGGCACCATGATCGCGGTGACGACGACGAAGAGCACGACGTTGCCGGCGGTCGAGAGCCCGTAGAAGCCCGCCTGGTACTGCTTGTAGATCACGCTCGCGATGACGTCGCTCGTGAACCCGGGACCACCGCCGGTCATCGCCCAGATCAGGTCGAACGACCGCAGCCCGCCGATGAGCGACAGGATGATGACCGTCCCCATCGCCGGGCGCGAGAGCGGCAGCGTGATGTTGCGGAAGATCGTCCAGGAGCTCGCCCCGTCGACGCGGGCGGCCTCGAAGTACTCCTGCGGGATCGCGACGATCCCGGCGATGAAGATCAGGGTCGCGATGCCGACGCCCTTCCAGATGTCCACCGCGGCGACGCTCCAGAGGGCGAGCGCCGGGTCGGTCAGCCAGCCGGGGGTCGGCAGGCCGAGCGAGCCGAGGGCGCCGTTGATGATCCCGTGGAAGGGGTCCATCAGCGCCTTGAAGGTGATGCCGATGCCGATGGTCGAAACGAGCACCGGGAAGAACACCACCGCCCGCAGGTAGCCCCGCCCGAGCACCGGGCTCGTGAGGAGCAGGGCGAGGGCGAGTCCGAGGACCACCTTCGCCGCGCTCGTCACGAACCCGTACTCGAACGTGTGCACGAACCCGGAGACGAGCTGCGGGTCCTGGAAGAACCGGACGAAGTTGTCGAAGCCGATGAAGGTCTGGTCGAACAGCGTCCAGCGGGTGAGCGAGAAGTAGAACCCCGCGAAGGTCGGGACCGCGAAGAACACCACGTACAGGGCGATCGCCGGGATGAAGAACCACGCCGGGTAGAACGAGCGCATCCGCTTCCGTGCGGGGCCCGGTCCGGCCTTCGTCGTCTGCGGCGGGGCCACCGCCGTCGTGAGCGTCGCGGTCACCGACCTCACCAGCCCTTGATGCCGAGCTGCTGGGCCTGCTGCACGACGTCCTGGTCGTACTGCTTCGCACCCACGGCGGCGGAGGAGATGCCGGAGCCGACCTGCACGCAGATCTTCTCGAGGTTCGGGCCCTTGATCGGGGAGAGGAACTCGAGTGCTGGCGATGCCTTGCCGTCGTCGAGGTACTTCTGCAGGTCACCGATCATCGGCGGGACACTGTCCGGCAGCGTGCAGGTGGAGATCACGTAGGGGCCGCCCGGGGTCCCGGTGTCGTTCTGCACCCCGCAGCCCTCGGACGAGTTCGCGAACGCGATGAACTTCTTCGCGGCGGCGAGCTTGTCACCCGTGCTCGTCTTCGGGATGTACAGGCCGTTCGGCTCCCAGATGGTCAGGCGGGTGTCCGCGGCGTCTTGGGCCGGCAGGGCGAAGGCACCGATGTCGTCCACCGCGTCCGGGTTGTCCTGCTGGATCGTCGCGATGGCGTTCGTCAGCATCGGGTACTGCGCCCCGGTGCCCTCCGCGAGCATCTTCAGCCCGTTCGCCTGCGTCGCCGAGGCGTAGTCCTCGTTGTAGAGGCCCTTCTCCTGCGCGTCGGCGAGGTGCTGGAACCCGGCGAGTGCGGGCTGCTTCGCGTACGACTCCTTGTTGGCCGTGTACCGGGAAGCCCAGTTCGACTGCTGCGCGCTGATGTTCGCGAAGTCGCCGAGGACGAAGAGCTGGCTCGTCCAGGTGTCCCCGTAGGTCTGGATGATCGGCGCGACGTCGCCGGCGTCCTTGATCTTCTCGCTGTTGCTGATGAACTCGTCCCAGGTGGTCGGGACGCTCAGGCCGAGCTTCTCGTAGACCTTCTTGTTGTACATCACGCCGCCGCCGAAGCTCGTGCCGAACGGTGCGCCGTACATGCCCTCGTCGGTGCTGACGACCTTCGTGAACTGCGGGTCGACGTCCTTCGCCCAGGACTGGTCGGACAGGTCCACGAGCGTGTTGTCCGGGTTGAGGGCCTGCATGAGCGAACCGGAGTTGTAGTTGAACACGTCGGCCATCTCGCCCGTGGAGAGCTGCGTCTTCACGAGGTTGTCGCCGTCGGTGCCCTGCGGGCGGGTGTCGAACTTCACCGTGATGTCCGGGTTGGCCTTCTCGAACGCGGCGATGAGCGGCTTGGCGGTGGCTGCGGTGGCAGGCGAGTTGTCCGCCTGGTACGTGATCTGCACCTTGCCGCCGGTGTCGGCCGACCCGCCGGACGAACAGGCCGCGAGGCCGCCGACCAGTGCCGCAGCGCCGCCGATGGCGATCAACCTGGTGGCCAGTCGGCGCGTGGAGCGTGCTGACATTCCTTACCTCCTCGTAAGGCCCGGGGCTGGGGAACCCGGGTGGAGCGGTTCCGGAGACCGCGTCGGTGCGGGTCCGGGTACTGCGGGTTGAAGCGTTTCAATCGGAATGCAACCACGGCGATTGAAGCGTGTCAATCGCTGCGTCGAATTCGTTACGGAAGTCGTTGCGGCGCTCGCGATACTCGGGTGGCAGCGCGAGACTCGGGGTGGACGACCGAACTCGGGCTCCGGGGCACGAGATGCGTCGGCCTGCACGAGACTCGGGGCTGCGCCCACGAGATTCGGGGCCGTGTCCGAGAGACTCGGCGCGAAGGAGATCCACGCCTCGAGCGGTCGCCGCGTCCCCGTCAGGCCTCGGTACGCCGCGGATCGCTCGGCCGCGTCGCCGCCTGCACCCCGGCAGCGCGCGCCCGTCCGAGCGTGCTCTCCCGTGCCACGAGTTCGCTCCCGAGGACCACCGTGCGGTGCACGTGCGACGGGCCCTCCGCGAGTTCGGCGAGCAGGAGCGCGATCGCCTCGGCCCCCATCTCCTCGCCGTGCTGCGTGACCGAGGTCAGGGGCACGGCGCCGCCCCACGCGATGGAGTTGTGGTCGCAGCCGGACACCGGGATGTCCTCGGGCACGCGGATCCTCGCGGCTCGGAGCTCGGTGACCACCGCCATCGCGAGCAGGTCGGTCACGCCGAGCACCCCGTCCGGACGGTCTGCGGGCGCCATCGCTGCGATCCGGACTCCGGCGTCGGTGCCCCCGGGAGGGTCGATGTCCCCGGCGTCGACGTCGACGAGTTGCACGCCGGGGTGCTCGGCGATCGCGCGGAGGAGCCCCGCTCGTCGTCGAGCGACGGGCTGCAGGTCCGGACGAGCACTGACGAACCCGATGCGTCGGCACCCCTGCTCGATGAGGTGCGTCGTCGCGACGTAGCCGGCCTGCTCGTTGTCGACGATCACCGCGCACGCGTCGACGTCGGTGGGCTCGTAGTTGACGTAGACGACCGGGAGCCCGTGCTTCCGGACGGTCTCGACCTGCTCGCGGGAGGTCGTCATCGAGGCGAGCAGGATGCCCGACACCCGCGTGCTCTCCATGAAGGCGAGGTGCTCGGCCTGCGCCTTGAGGTCGTTGTCGCTGTTCGTGACGAGGAGCGTGTTGCCCTCGGCCCGCGCCGCGGTCTGTGCGCCGCTCACCATGTCGGTGAACAGCGAGTTCCGGAGCGAGGTCACCACCAGTCCGATCGACCGGGTCCGTCCCGACACGAGTGCGCGCGCGTTCCGGTTCGGCGTGTAGCCGAGGGCGGCGATGGCGTCACGGACCCTCGCGGCGGTCGCCTCCGCGACGCGCTCCGGGTGGTTGAGGACGTTCGACACCGTCGCGAGCGAGACCCCGGCGCGGGCCGCGACGTGGTGCACGCTCGGGGGCGCGTCGCGCCTCGGGATGTGCACCATGGTCTGATCGTAGGTGTCGGGCGGCACCACACGCGGCCGGGAGGCCCGTGGCGGCCCCGCACCGCGCCTCCCGTCCGGTGGCGGGCGGCACCGCGGATCGACTCAGCCCTCGGCGACCGTGGACTGCCGGACCACGAGTTCCGGGGTGAACTCCACGTGCTCGAGGTCGATGCCCTGCCCGTGCTCGACCTGGGCGACCAGCAGCTCGATCGCCCGCCGGCCGAGGTCCTGTGCGGGCTGCCGGACCGAGGTCAGCGGGACGACCGCGGCCTCGGCGAACGCGATGTCGTCGTAGCCGACGATGGCGATCTCCTCCGGGACGGCGACCCATCCGCGCATGATGAACGCCTGCTCGAGCCCGACGGCGAGCAGGTCGTTCGCGGCGAACACGGCGTCCGGCCGCTCGCTCGGCGGACGGGCCTGGAGCTCCTCGCCGGCACGGCGCCCTTCGAGGACCGAGAGCGAGCGAGTCGGGACGACCTCGAGCGAGACGTCGGCGGCCTCGGCCGCGGCGGTCGCCCCTGCGAGCCGGTCGGCCACCTGCCGGATGCTCGTCGGGCCACCGACGAACGCGATCCGTCGGCGGCCGATCGCGGCGAGGTGCTCGACGGCGATGCGGCCGCCGGCGACGTCGTCGACCGACACGGACGCGAAGTGCTCGTCGTCGGCGCGGCGGTCGACGAGGACCACCGCCGTGCCCTGGTCCCGGAGTCGCTCGAGCCGCGTGAGGTCGTCGCCGGCGGGGGAGACGAGCAGGCCGGCGACCCGGCGTTCCTCGAACAGGTCGACGTAGGTGTGCTCGCGCTCGGCGGACTCGTCCGAGTTCCCGATGAGGACCGCGAGCCCCTGCGCCATGGCGGCGTCCTCGGCGCCGCGTGCGACGTCGGTGAAGAACGGGTTGCCCCCGTCGAGCACGATGAGGCCGACCGTGGAGCTGCGACCGGCCCGGAGCTGGCGGGCCGAGTCGTTGCGCACGAAGCCGAGGGAGGCGATCGCGGACTGCACGCGTTCGACCGTCGCGGGGGCGACCTTGTCCGGCCGGTTGAGGACGTTCGAGACGGTGCCGAGGGACACGCCGGCGAGCGCTGCCACGTCCCGCACGCTGACCGCCATGGGGCCATCCTGGCATCCGCCCGGTGGTTCCGGGCGCGCGAGTCGCTGTGTCCTCGAGGATCGCGGCCGCGGCGCAGCCTCAGTGATGCCCGTCGTCGTGGTGCTTGCCGAACGCCGCCGTACCGCGTATCGTCCTCGCAGCACCACCGTTGAAACGATTCATCGTCGAACACGCGAACGGAGGACCAATGGCGGTCCGCATCGGAGCCCGGAACACCACGGGCTGGAAGGCGACGATCTCGGTCGCCATGTCGAACTACATCGAGTCGGGGTCGATCATCGCGATCGCCACGAGCCTCAGCCTCTGGCAGGCGCAGTTCCACATCGGGGACCTGCAGGTCGGCCTGCTCGCGAGCCTGTCCGCCAACGCCTTCGGTGCCGCGGCCGGCGCGATCATCGGCGGCCCCTTGTGCGATCGCTACGGCCGCAAGTTCATCTACACCTACGACCTGCTGCTCTACATGCTCGGCATCCTCCTCGCGGTGTTCGCCGGCAGCTACGGGATGCTCCTCGTCGGCTTCATCCTCACCGGCATCGCGGTGGGCGCCGGCGTCCCCGCGAGCTGGACCTACATCGCGGAGCAGGCGCCCGCCGACGAGCGGGCCGCGCACGTCGGCACCGCGCAGCTCGCGTGGTCGATCGGCCCGATGGTCGGGTTCGCCCTGGCGATCGCCGCCGCGCCGCTCGGCCTGCTCGGGAGCCGGCTCATCTTCGCGCACCTGTTCGTCGTCGCCGCGGTCGTGTGGTGGCTCCGCCGCGGCCTGCCCGAGTCCACGATCTGGAAGGACGAGCGCGCGGCAACGGGCAGCGCGAACTTCTTCCACGGCATCACGCAGCTGTTCAGCAAGCGTGTGAACCTCACCGCGATGCTGTTCCTGTTCGGCGTCTACGCGCTGTGGAACACCGTCGCGGGTCAGGCCGGCATCTTCCAGCCGCGCGTCTACTCGGCCACCGGCGTCACGAGCGTGCCCGAGCAGTACGGGCTCCAGGTCCTGGTGTGGGCGTGCACGGTCGCGGCGACGTACTTCGGCTTCATGCGCTTCGCCGACCGGGTGAGCCGCCGTGTGCTCTTCGCCGTCGGGGCCGTGCTCGCCATCGTCGCGTGGGCGGTCCTCATCTACGCTCCGGCGAACCTCGGCACGCTGCTCTTCTTCGCGATCGCGTGGGGCGTGTCGTCCGGCATCGGCGCGCAGGCGTTCTACGGCCTCTGGACGAGCGAGCTCTTCGCCACGCGGTACCGCGCCAGCGCCCAGGGCGTGCTCTTCCTCGCCGCGCGGGTCATGGTCGGCCTGTTGAGCATCTGGTTCCCGCTGCTGCTGTCCGACATCGGGCTCCGCGGCCTCGGCGGGCTCATCCTCGGCCTCCTCGCGCTGTCGTTCCTCGTCGGCACGATCTGGGCGCCGCGGACCCAGGGCCGGTCGCTCGAGTCCATCGAGGCCGAGCGGTACGGCACCGTGACGAGCGTGACGGGGACGACCCGGACCGTCGACGAGCACGCGGAGCGTCAGCGGACGCTGCGCGCCGCGCCCGGCGAGCGGACGCCTCGGTGAGCGACGTCGACCAGCCTGGTGCGCGCCTCCCGTCCGGACCGCCTGGAGGCCCGGATCACGTGACCCGCGTCTGCTTCCGTCTCCAGGTGGCCGCGGAGCACCTCGACGCCTACCGGGAACGCCACGCGGCGGTCTGGCCGGCGATGCTGCGGACGATCGCCGCCGCGGGGCGGCGGAACTACTCGCTGTTCCTCGACGACGACGGCCTGCTCATCGGGTACTACGAGACGGACTCGGTCGCCGACGCGGATGCGGCCCTCGCCGCGTCCGAGGTCGCGGCGACGTGGGAGGCGCACATGCAGGACCTCTTCGACGGCGCGACCGGGCGGGCCGACCAGACCGCCCGGGTCCTGCCCGAGGTCTTCAACCTCGAGGACCAGCTCGCGGCCGCCGCTGTCGGAACGGAACGCTGACACCGGACGCTGACGTGCGGCACAGCGGGGTGATCGCCGCGCCGACTAGCGTGACCGCCATGCAGCCGCTCGCTCCCGGATCGCTCCGCATCCTCCACCTGTCCGACACCCACCTCACCGGCGACGGCGCCCTGCACCAGGGGTCGACCGACACGGCCGCCGCACTCGACGCGGTGCTCGCCTCTGCCGAGGGCATCCCGGACGTGGGGCTCGTGGTGGTGTCCGGCGACGTGTCCGAGGACGGATCGCCCGGGTCGTACACGGTCCTCCGGGAGCGGGTCGGCGCGTGGGCGGAGCGGCACGGAGCGGCACTCGTCACGGTCCCGGGCAACCACGACCAGCGCGAGGGCTTCCGGCAGGTGCTCGCGAACGGGCTCGTGCTCGGCGAGGGCGGCCGGCCGCTCGTGCACACCCTCGAGTACCTGCCGCCGACGGTGCCGGTGGCCGGGCAGTCGATCGTCGCCGGACGCCGGATCGTCACGGTCGACACGAGCGTCCCCGGCGCCGGCTACGGGACGGTCGCGGACGAGGCGCTCGACCGCCTCCGCACCACACTGTCCGAGCCGTCGGACGGCGGCACGGTGATCGTCCTGCACCACTCGCCACTGCCCGCACCGACCGCGCTCCACGCCGCACTGCAGCTCCGGAACGCCGACGCCCTCGCCGAGGTGGTCCGCGGGACGGACGTCCGACTGGTCCTCGGCGGCCACTACCACCACCACGCCGCCGGCACGTGGGCCGGGGTCCCGGTGCTCGTCGCGCCGGGGGTCGCGAACGACACCGACGTCGTCGGCGCGTACGACGAGGAGTCGGCGCACATCGACGCGGGCTACCTCGTGGTCGACCTCGCGGTGGACGGCTCGGTGTGGTCCACGCCCGTGCGGGTGCCGCGGCCCGACGCCGACCCGCTCGCGTTCCACCACGACGCCGACACCGTGCGGGCGATCATCGCGGCGGCGGGCTGAGACGCGCCCGGTGTCCGCGAAGTCCCCCGGACGTGCGGACACCGGTCGGCCCGCACGAGTAGACGAGAGACAGATCGTCTTCGAAGGAGCGCGCCATGCGACACGGCAACGCAGTGCAGTACGACCGCTACGGCGGGTTCGACGTGGTCCAGGTCGTCCAGCAGGAGCGACCGGAACCCGGACCCGGTGAGATCGTCGTCGAGGTGGTGGCCGCGGGCCTGAACCACATCGAGCGCTTCCTCCGCGAAGGGAAGCTGCAGGACCACGTCGAGCTCACCTTCCCCGCGCACCAGGGCGTCGACTTCGCCGGCATCGTGCGCGCCCGCGGCGAGGGCGTGAAGGACCTCCGTGTCGGTGACGAGGTCATGGGGCACCACCCCCAGGGCGGGACGCACGCGAACTGGGTGCGGGTGCCGCGCGCCGCCGTCATCAAGAAGCCGGAGCACGTCGGATGGGAGGTCGCCGGCGGGCTCTACCTCGCCGGGTGCACCGCCATCGACGTCGTCCGGAAGCTGCGGCTCGGCAAGGACGACACCGTCGTCATCACCGCGGCAGCGGGCGGGGTCGGACACATCGAGTGCCAGCTCGCGCACGACGCCGGCGCCACCGTGATCGCCCTCGGGAGCCCCCGCAACCACGACTACCTCCGCCAGATCGGCACGCTGCCCGTGGCCTACGGCGAGGGCGAAGAGGCCCGCATCCGCGAGGCAGCCGACGGCCGCACGATCACGGCGTTCATCGACAACCACGGAGAGTCGGACGCCGAGTCCCTGGCCGCCCGGCTCGGCATCCCGGACGAGCGCTTCGTCTCGTCCGAGGAGCGGCGCGACATCGAGGTGCGGTTCCTCCGCGCCCCCGCCGACGACCAGGAAGCCACCGAGTCGCTCCAGTTGCTCGCGAAGGCCGTGCAGGACCGCCGCGTGCAGGTGCTCATCTCGGGCTTCTACCCGTTCGAGTACATCGTGGACGCGTACGAGGACCTCGCCGAGATGCACTCCCGCGGCAAGGTCGTCATCGGCATGCAGACGGTGGAGACCGGGGCACGGCTCGACTGGTACCGCTCGGAGAAGGCCCGTGACCTCCGGGACCGCTACGCCGACGAGCGCGGCGCGAAGACGGAGAGCATGGCCGGGGGGACGGCGAACCCGAGCTAGCTCGATCGCGGGCGTGCTCGGACGCGGGCGCGCTCGGACGCGGCGCGCTCGAACGCGGGCTAGCTCAGGACGTCCTTCGTGGCGAACCGGCTGTACGCCAGCGCCCCGAACACGACCACGTAGCCGAGCTGCAGGACGGCGTTCGCGCCGAACGAGTCGAACGAGATCGGGTCGCGGAGCAGGTCACCGAACCCGAGCCACTGGTGCGAGAACAGGAACGGGTGCAGCCAGTCGAGCTGCGGCAGCTGGTCGAGCACCTGCGACGCCCCCGCGAGCACGACGGTCGCGGCCATCGCCCCGACCGGCACGCTCGTCAGCGTCGACGCGAACAGCCCGATCGCCGCGAGCCCGAGCATCGACATCGCGACGTACAGCGCGAGCAGCAGGGCCCGGCCCGCGTACGACCACCCACCGACCTGCGTGCCGGAGAGCAGCGTCACCGGGCCGATCGGGAACAGCAGCGCCCCGATCGCGGCACCGACGAGGACGATCAGGAGCGTCGCGGCGAGGGCGAACGCGACCGTACCGACGTACTTCACGAGCACGAAGCGCAGGCGACCGGTCGGGGCGACGAGCAGGTAGCGGATGGTCCCGTGGTTCGCCTCGCCCGCGACCGTGTCACCCGAGACCACCCCGATGGTCAGCGGCAGGAACAGGGGGATCGACACCGTCAGCGCGGTGAACGCCACGAAGAGGCCGTTGTTCGTGATGTCGCCGAGGAACGCCGGCCCGCCGCGGTCCGGGCCCGTGGTGGCGCGGACCGCGATGGCGATGAGGATCGGGACGAGCGCGAGTGCGCCGAGCATCGCCCAGGTGCGGCGTCGGCGGAACAGCAGTCCGAGTTCGGAGCCGAGCAGCGCGAAGGGTCGCCGACGGGCGATCGCGGTGCCGCCGGCGTCCGCGCGGGACGGGGCGTCAGGCTGCGACATCGAAGCCCTCCCCGGTGAGCGCGACGAACAGGTCCTCGAGGGTCCCGCCGCCCACGGTGATGCCGCGCACCCGGACGTCGGCCCGGACGAGCTCGGCGGTGACGTCCTCGGCGAGCACGGCGGCCGGGAGGTCTGCGACGAGGACGTCCGCACCGCCCTCGTGTCGCGGCGTGAGCCCGAGGCGCACGAGGACGCTGGCCGCCTGACCGAGGTCCGGCGTGCGGACGGTCAGGGTCCGGACCCCGGCGGACCGCAGCTCGTCGAGCGACCCCTGCGCGACGAGCTTCCCGGCGCGCATCACCCCGGCGTGGGTGCACACCTGCTCGATCTCCGCCAGGAGGTGGCTCGACACGAACACCGTGGTGCCGTCGTCGGCCAGGGACCGGATGAGGTTCCGGACCTCGCGCGTGCCCTGCGGGTCGAGGCCGTTCGTCGGTTCGTCGAGCACGAGCAGGTCTCGTGGCGTCAGGAGCGCGTTCGCGAGCCCGAGCCGCTGCTTCATGCCGAGCGAGTAGGCGTGCGCCTTCTTGTCGGCCGCGTGGGACAGCCCCACCCGGTCGAGCGCCGCTGCCACCCGGGCCTTCCTCGTGCGGGGGTCGGTCGTCGGGTCGGCTGCGTCGAACCGGGACAGGTTCGCCCGGCCGGACAGGTACGGGTACGACGCGGGCCCCTCGACGAGCGCGCCGACGCGGGGGAGGACCTCGTGCAGTGCGTCGGGCATCCGGCGACCGAGGACCTCGATCGTCCCGCCGGTCGTCCCGGTGAGCCCGAGCAGCATCCGGATCGTCGTCGTCTTGCCCGAACCGTTCGGGCCGAGGAACCCGAACACCGCACCACGGGGGACCTCGAGGTCGATGCCGTCGACGGCGTGCTGCTTCCGGAAGACCTTCCGCAGGCCCTCGGTGCGGATCGCGTACCCGTCGGGAGCAGCAGCGTCCGTCACTTGGCCGCGGCCACGAGGGCGGAGACCGGGACCGCGCCCGCGAGCACCCGGCCGTCGCTCGTCAGGTAGACGGACACGAGGGAGGTCTGCACCGCGCGTCCGCCGTCGACCGGCCGGGTCAGCTGGTCGAGCAGCCCGCTCGCGTCGGCGTCCAGCGCCGACGTGTCGGCCGAGCCGGCGGGCAGCTCGGCGATCGTGTCCCAGCCGGAGCCCGTGGTCGTGACACCCGCCCCGGAGCGGTCGTCCGCGCGGTCGTGTCCGCGGTGGTCCGCGTGCTCACGGGACGCGTCCGAGAGGTCCTTCGTGTGCACGTCGGCGCCGCTCGGCGGGGTGAAGTCGAACAGGCGGGCGGCCGGCGCGCCGTAGTCGAGGCTCGTGAAGCCGACCTGGAACGCGGGGGAGTCCTGCCCCTTCGCCGACACGGTCACCCGCAGCGGGAGACCGGTCTGCTGGTCGACCGCCAGGCGCACGGACCCGACGAGGGTGTCGCCCGTCCGCGGCGTGAGGGTGACCGACCAGGCGTCGTGGCCGGCGACCGAGGTGCTCGTCGGCTTCGACACCGTCGTGCTCGGCGTGATCGCGTCGATGGCCTTCCGAGCGAGGTCCGCCGGCGTGACGGAGCCGTCCTCGGGGGCCGCCGCCTTCGCGGGGAGCGTGACGTGCGTCGCCTCCCGCTGCTTCGAGTCCCACGTCCAGACGTCGGAGCCGTTGCGCACGAGGTCCTGCTCGGCGAGCTGGGTCGTCACCTGCACACGCTGCTTGTCCGCGCCGTCGACGTACAGGCGCGCGGTGTGCGACGTGGTCAGCATGCTCAGCGCGTCCGACGCGTCGCCCTGCAGGGACGAGCCGCCCGATCCGGACGGGAGCTCGGGCAGCCCGAGGTCGCTCGTCTGCTCGACCTTGCCCGAGTACTGCGCGTCGGACGACTGCGCGACGCTGGCGATGACGTCCGCCGCGCTCGGGTCGGACCCGGCGATCGGGGTCGACGCGGCGTTCGCGATCATCGGTGCCGCGACGGCGCCGGCGACGACGACCGGTGCGATGACGGCGGGCAGCCAGGCTGACTTCTTCATCGGATCCCCTCGGTGGTGCATGGCACCCGGTGCGGAGGCACGTGGTGCGGTGGAGTCGGCAGCACCGTACGTCCGGCAACCGACAGTCGGCTGGGGATCACGTGCTCCGGCTACGATCGGTCGCGTGTCCACCGAGCCCTCCGTCCAGCCGGAGGGTGCCCGCTCCCGGTTCCCGCTCGACACCGTGTACCAGGCAGCGCGGATGTACTACCTCGAGGACGCCACCCAGGCCGAGATCGCCGACCGCCTCGGGGTGTCCCGACCGACCGTGAGTCGACTCGTCTCCGAGGCCCGCCGCGCCGGCCTCGTCCGCATCGAGGTCGTCGACCCGTTCCGCGACGAGACCGTCGCGCTCGCCGCCGAGCTCCGCGACGCGCTCGGTCTCCGCGCCGTCCGACTCGCCGCCGTCACCCACCAGGCGACGCTCGGGGCCGACCTCGCAGCGCCCGTCGCCGCGGCGATCGAGGCGATGGCCCTCGCGCCCGGTGACGCCGTCCTGGTCTCCTCGGGCAGCACCGTCCACGACCTCGCGCACACCGGCCTGCCGCCGATGCCGGGCGTGCAGCTCGTCCCGACCGTCGGAGGACAGGCCGACCCGAACCGCTGGTTCCAGACGAACGAGATCACCCGCGCCGCCGCCGAGCGGTCCGGCGCGATCCCGGCGTTCCTGTTCGCGCCGGCCCTCCCGAGCGAGACGCTGCGGGCTTCGCTCGACGACGACCCGGCCTTCCAGCACGTCGTCGGGCTCTGGCGGCGGGCGAAGGGGGCGTTGCTCGGGATCGGCGCTCCCGTCGTCACCCGGCACGAGCTCGCGCGCGGCCTGCCGGTCGAGGACGAGGCCTTCGACCGAGCTGCCGGCGACGTCTGCCTCAACTTCTTCGCCGCGGACGGCTCGGCGGTGGAGTTCCCGGGCAGCGACCGGATGGTGCGGACCTCCCGCGAGGTCCTCGCGGCCGTCCCGCACGCCGTGGGCGTCGCGGTCGGTCCCGGCAAGGCGACGAGCATCCTCGGCGCGGTGCGCGGTGGCCTGGTGAACGAGCTCGTCACCGACGCCGCCACCGCGCGCGCCGTCCTCGACGCGCTCACCTGATGCGCACCCCCTCGCCGGGTGACGAAACGCGCGCGGTTCGACGTCGCGCTGGTCGATCATCGCGCGGTTCGTCGGGACGCGCGCGTCCCGTGGACCAGGCGAGACGGGACGGGACGAAACGGGACGGGACGGCCGTGGCGGAGGCGTGCCGTGCCTCCAGGCCGGGAGGCGCGGGTCGCCTACCGCGTGCGCCGCACGTCCCAGAGGTGGTGCACCGGGTCGTGCGCGTAGTAGGTCGCGAGGGTCGCGACCGTGAACGCGCTGCCGTCCGACCGCAGTCCGGTCCGGTCGAGGTCCGCGTCGCGGACCGCCGCGAACGCGGCGGCCGCACGTCGGCCGGCGTCGACCAACTCCCCGCCGACCGTCGCCGGGTCCTGCGCGGCGTAGTCGTCCTCGACCGCGGTGGCGTCCTGGTCCCAGTTCGGGAACGTCGGTCCGTCCTGCTCGAGCATGAGCGCGAGCCGCTCGGCCATCCTCCGGTGCACGTCACGCACGTGCGCGGCGTACTCGAGCGGTGACCAGGTGTGGTCGTCCGGGCGGACGCGGACGTCGTCGCGCTCCAGGACCGCCGGCCACGCCGCGGTGTTCTCCTCGATGACGCCGGGGACGTCGCGGACGGACACCGCGCGTCCGTCGAAGCCGCACTCGGGGCACGTCGCACCGATGACCCACGTCCAGCTCTTCGTCTCGGGTTCGATCGCCATGTCCGAACGTTACCCGTTCGTGATTCAGGTTCCGCGCTTCCCCGTGTCCGCGCCGATGGGGCGGTGACCCCCGTCCGGGTGACACGCCGTTCCCTGTGAATGCCCACACAGTGACATGTCGGTCGCTCGGTAACGTCGCTGGCTGTCCGACCGACCCCCGGCGGCCCGTCCGGCCGCTCGACGGCCATGCCGTCCCCCAAGAGAGGAACCGATGGGATCCGACCCCAGCAGTACCGAGCAGCGACGTCGACTCCGTGTGAGCGACGTCACCGTGGTCGACAAGAGCATGATGCGCCGAGCCGTCGGCGGCATGGTGGTCGGCAACACGATGGAGTGGTACGACGTCGGGGTCTACGGGTACCTCGCCGTCACGATGGGGAAGGTCTTCCTGCCGACCGCGGAGCCCGCGGTGCAGATCCTCTTCAGCCTCGGCGTGTTCGCGGCGACGTACATCGCCAGGCCGCTCGGCGGGATCGTGTTCGGGCGGCTGGGCGACCGGCTCGGTCGGCAGCGCGTCCTCGCGACGACGCTCATCCTGATGGCGACCTCGACGTTCCTCATCGGCGCACTCCCCGCCTACGCGACCATCGGTGCCCTCGCGCCCGTCGTGCTCGTGGTGCTCAAGCTCCTGCAGGGCTTCTCGACCGGCGGTGAGTACGCCGGCGCGACGACGTTCGTCACCGAGTACGCCCCGGACCGCCGCCGTGGGTTCTTCGCGAGCATCCTCGACTTCGGCAGCTACATGGGCTTCGCGCTCGGTGCCACGGTGGTGACCGTGCTCCAGCTCACACTGGGCGACGCCACGATGACGGCCTGGGGCTGGCGCGTGCCGTTCCTGCTCGCCGGGGTGATCGGCGTCGTGGCGATCTACTTCCGCCTGCGCATCGAGGAGTCGCCCGTCTTCCAAGCGACCCAGGCCGCGCAGGAGGCCTCCGCAGAAGCACGTGCCGACGCCACCGGTGACCGCCCGACGAGCGTGTTCGCCATGGTCCGCGACCACTGGCGTCCGATCCTCATCGCGGTGATGCTCGTCGCCGCGTCGAACACGGTCGGGTACGCGCTGACCTCGTACATGCCGACGTACCTCACCGACTCGCTCGGGTACTCCGCGCTCGACGGCACGCTCCTCACCATCCCCGTGCTCGTGCTGCTCGCCGTGATGCTGCCGCTGACCGGTCGGCTCTCGGACCGCCTCGGCCGCCGGGTCGTCATGTGGATCGGGGCCGCGACCACCGTGGTCCTCGTCGTCCCGGCGTTCCTGCTCATCGCCCACGGAGCGCAGTGGTCGACGCTGCTCGGTCTCGCCCTCCTCGCCCTCATGACCGCCCTCTGGGTCTCGAACCAGGCGGCGTCCCTCCCCGCGCTGTTCCCGACCTCGACGCGGTACGGAGCGATGGGGTTCGCGTACAACATCGCGATCGCGGTCTTCGGTGGGACGACCCCGCTGATCGTCCAGGCGCTGCTGACCTGGACGGGCGACCAGCTCGCGCCGGCGTACTTCCTCATGGCGATGAGCGCGCTCGGGGCCGTCGGGGTGTTCTGCATGAAGGAGTCGTCGCAGCGGCCGCTCCCTGGCTCGATGCCCGCGGTCGAGACGGAGGCCGAGGCGCGCGAGCTCGTGCTGACGCAGGACACGAACCCGAACCTCGACCTCGGGGACCTGCCGTTCGCGGCCGCCGACGCCGTGCGTGCCGCCGAGGCAGCGCCGGAGCCCGCCGGGCGCTGACGGGAGCCTCGCGGGGGACGCTGTCGAACGACGGCGCCGTTGTCGAAGGACCGCGGCGCCGTCGCCCGTTGCGCGCGCTGGCTGGTGCCGACGCGGGACTGCGGCGCGGCCGCTGTCGGACGACGACCACCGCGTCGTTCGACGACGGGTCACCGCCCGTGCCCTGGCGGAGCGCCGCCCCGGCCGCCCCGGCCGCCCCGTCTGCTCCGGCCGACCCGGCCGCCCCTGCCTCAGTCGCCCCGCTGCTCGTGCGACGGGTCGAGCGCGGGCCACACCGGGAACGGGTCCGCCCACGTGCGCCAGACCTCCGGTCCGGCGAGCACTTCGTCTGGGGTGAGGAGCGCCGAGTCCAGTGCCCGCTCGACCCCGCGCACGTCGAGCCGTTCCCCGACGAACCAGAGCGCCTGCCCGACCGGTGCGTCCGCGTCCCACGAGCGGTTCGCGGTGGGGTCGAGCGCGAGCATGGCGCCGAAGCTCGACCACGCCCCGACGTGGTCCGGCCGGGAAGCGAGTCGGAAGAAGCCCTTCGACCGGAGCACCCGTCCGTTCACCCCGGGCGTGAGGTCCTCCGCGATCACGGTCGCCAGCCGGTCGGGGTGGAACGGGAACGGCTCGCGGTACCGCATCGTCACGAGGTCGTCCCCGACACCGCGCGGCGGGACGTCGAGGTCGGCACCCGACGAGAGCGCTCGCATCCATCCGGCACCGCCTGCGAGCAGACGGGCAGCCCCGCCGTTCGAGACCGGGAGGTCGAGCGGGCCGCGGACCGCTCGTGCCGCGACGATGAGCGTGTGCGGCGCCATCCGGTGCAGCAGGGCGACGAGCGCACGTCGCCGACGCCCGGAGAGCGGTCCGAGCCGGTCCAGCGCGATCACCGTGGCGTACTCGACGATCGACGCCACCCGCTCCGCCGCGACGAACGCGTCGTCCACGTCGCTCCAGAGCAGGTTCGCGACCTCGTCGGCACGGAGGACGGCGACGACGTGTCGGAGGACGCGGTCGTCCCCCGTCTCGGACCGCGCCGCGTTCGCGAGCATCATGCCGACGGCGCGGACGTCGGTGCCGGCGGCGAGGGAGACGACGAGCCCGTGGTCGGCGTCCGGCCCGCACGTCCGGTCCAGTTGATCGGCGCGTTCGGCCACCGCCCGAGCGACGGGGAGTGCAGTGCCGTGCACGCGCATCCGGTGGGCACGGGTCCTGCCGTCGTCGACCAGGCGCGCGGCGAGTTCGTCGGCGTCGGAGTCGTGCAGGGCGGAGACGAGGGTGATGGCGGCGGGACGCATGTGCGGTACTCTACATGAGAACTGTTATCAACTAGGAGGTCCAGCAGTGAAGGTCCGCAACTCGCTCAAGGCGCTGAAGAAGATCCCCGGCTCGCAGGTGGTGCGCCGCCGGGGCCGCGTCTACGTCATCAACAAGCAGAACCCGCGGTGGAACACCCGGCAGGGCTGACACCGGCACCCGTCCGTAGGGTGGCACCATGCGACTGCTGCTCATCCGCCACGGCCAGACCCCCGCGAACGTGCACGGCATCCTCGACGCCGAGGTGCCCGGCCCCGGACTCACCGAGCTCGGGGAGCAGCAGGCCGAGGCGCTCCCGGCGGCACTCGCCGACCGCGGCATCGAGCGGCTCTTCGTCTCGACGATGGTCCGGACGCAACTGACCGCGGCACCGCTCGCCGCCGCGCTCGGCCTCGAGCCGGAGGTGCTGGACGGCCTCCGCGAGATCGAGGCTGGGGACACCCAGGGCAAGAGCGACAAGGTGTCCGTGCAGACATACATCGCGACCGTGCACGGATGGTCGCAGGGGGACCGCGAGAGCCGCATGCCCGGCGCGGAGAGCGGCACCGAGTTCTTCGCGCGCTACGAGGACGCGGTCCGCCGGATCGAGTCGACCGGGGTCGAGGTCGCGGCGGCGGTCAGCCACGGCGCCGCCATCCGGACGTGGGCGAGCGCGGTCGCGCAGAACACGCCGGACGAGTTCGGCACGAAGCGGCACCTGGAGAACACCGGGATCGTCGAGCTCGAGGGCTCGTTCGACGACGGCTGGCGCCTGGTCGACTGGGAGGGCGAGCCCGTCGGTGGCGAGGACCTCATCGACCGGAGTGCGCAGGACCCGACGGGCGAGCGCTTCTGACGGCGCGTCGCGCGACGCGACCACGCGACGGACCGGCGCGTCGCGCGACGCGACCACGGACTGGAGGCCCGGTACCAGCTGGTACCGGGCCTCCAGTCCGTTCTGTGATCGCGTGGACTACGCGGGCTGCGCCGCCGTGTGCAGCGGCACGATCACGCCGTGCGACTCACGGAGCACGTCGAGCGTGCGCTGGACCTCGTCGGCGCGCTCCTCCGCGGTCCAACCGAGGGTCCCGGCGAGGACGTCGGCGAGCTCGTCGAGCAGGTCGATGGTGACCCCGCCGACGAACGCGAGGTTCGTGCGCCGCAGCACCACGTCGACCAGGTGGACGGCCTGCTCGTGCTCGGCGAAGTACGCGACCTCGGCGCGGGTGAGCTTCGGGTCGGACTCGAGCGCCTCGACCGGACCGTCGGTGAGGACGTCCACGACCTCGGCGGCGCGGGTGCCGTAGCGCTCGAGCAGGCCCTCGACGAGGCCGGCGTCCAGGCCGTCGCGGTGCGACTTGATCCACAGTGCACGCTGGGCGTCCGTCGCCGGGAAGTCCTTGCCGCCACCGATCGCCATGCCGGTGGTGTCGACCTTCCGGGAGACGCCGAGCTTCGTCGTGGCCTCGGTGGAGAGGTGTGCGGCGAGGGCACGGAACGTGGTCCACTTGCCGCCGACGAGCGACAGCACGGTCGAGTCCGGCAGGCCGGCGATCTCGGTGTCCACGATCCGGTAGTCGCGGGAGACGAACCCGGGGGCGGTGTCCTCGTGACGGGGGAGCGGCCGGATGCCGGAGTAGCTGTAGACGATGTGGTCGCGGGTGACCTCGATCTGCGGGAAGACGTGCTTCACGAGCCCGAAGAAGTAGTCGATCTCCTCCTCGGTGGTCGTCACCGGCTGCGACGGGTCGGCGTCGATGTCGGTCGTGCCGATGAGCACCCGGCCCTTGAGCGGGTAGATGAGGACGATGCGTCCGTCATCGTTCTCGAAGAACAGCTCGCGGCCCTTGGTGGCCTCGAGCAGCTCGTCGTTGTGCACGACGATGTGGGAGCCCTTCGTGCCGCCCATGAACTTCGTCTCGCCGCCGAACGCCTCGTTGGTGAGGTCGGTCCACGGGCCGGACGCGTTGATCACGACGTCAGCGGTGAAGGTGAACTCCGAACCGGTCTCGCGGTCGCGGAGCAGGACGCCGCCGTCACGGGTGCCGGCGGCCTCGACGTAGTTGACCGCGCGGGCCGTCGCTGCCGAACCCGTACCGGTGCCCGCGGCGAGGCCGTCCTTGAGGACGTCGAGCGCGAGGCGCTCCGGCTCGTGCACGGAGGCGTCGTAGTAGGTGCCCGTGTACTTGAGGTCCTTGTTGAGCGCCGGCATGTCCGCGAGGGCCGCCTTCTTCGTGAGGAAGCGGTGCTTCGGCACCGAACCGCCGTCGCGCGAGAACGAGTCGTAGATCGTCATGCCGATCTTGATGAGCGCTGCGCCGCGTTCCTTCGTCGAGCGCTGCTTGTGCGTGAGCATCCGCAGCGGGGCGTTCATGATGCCGGAGAACGTCGAGAAGATCGGCATCGTCGTCTGCAGCGGCTTGACGTAGTGCGGGGCGATGCGGATGAGGCCGTTGCGCTCCTGCACGCTCTCGCGGACGAGGCGGAACTCGCCGTTCTCGAGGTAGCGGATGCCGCCGTGGATCATGTGGCTCGAGGCGGCCGAGGCGCCGCTCGCGTAGTCGCCGCGCTCGACGAGCGCGACGTCGACACCCTGCAGGGCGAGGTCGCGGAAGGTGGCGATGCCGTTGATGCCACCACCGACGATGAGGACCTGGGCGTTGGGGCGCTCCTTGAGGGCGCTCACCGTGTTCCGGGGCTGCGTCTTCTTCGACATGTGTCGCTTCCTTGGTCGATCGGTTGGTTCGGGATCGATCGTGCTCCTGGGTGGGAGGCTGGGCAACTTGCGTGCACGAACGTGCAGCACACCTGTCGTGGTCGCTCCCGACCCGGCCGGGAGGCGCGACAGGGGTTGCAGAGGCCGTGCACGTCCGTGCATGGTTGCGGTGCAACAGATCGGAGCACCATGAGCGACGCCGCCCAGCCCGTGCGCACCCAACAGGCGCTGCGCGCCGCGCACCTGTACTACCTGCAGGACCTCACGATGGACGCCATCGCGGACGAGCTCGGGACGTCCCGGTCGTCGGTGTCGCGGCTGCTGAAGTACGCGCGGGACACCGGTCTGGTGGACATCCAGATCCGGTCGCCCCTCGACCAGGCGGCCGCGCTCAGCCGGTCGATCCGGTCCCGCTTCGGGGTGCACGCGCACGTCGTCCCGGTGCCCGACCACACGAGCGACGTCGACCGTCTGGAGCGGGTAGCGCTGTCCGCCGCCCGGATCCTCACGCAGTACATCGACTCGAACATGGTCATCGGCATCTCGTGGGGTTCGACGGTGAGCGCGGTCAGCCGGTACCTCGTGCCGAAGACGACGCACGGGTCCACGATCGTCCAGGTGAACGGCGCCGCGAACACCCGCACGACGGGCATCGTCTACGCGTCCGAGATCCTCCGCAGGTTCGGGGAGGCGTACGGCGCCTTCGTGCAGCAGTTCCCGGTACCGGCGTTCTTCGACGACCCCGCGACGAAGGAGATGCTGTTCAAGGAGCGGTCGATCCGCCGCGTGCTCGACCTGCACGAGCGCATGGACCTCGTCGTCTTCGGCGTCGGTGCACCGCAGGCCCCGGTGCCGTCGCACGTGTACTCGGGCGGCTACCTCGACCCGGCGGACCAGCAGGAGCTCGTGCGCGCCAAGGTCGTCGGCGACGTCTCGACCGTGTTCTACCGGGCGGACGGCTCGTGGAAGGACATCGGCGTCAACGCGCGGGCGGGCGGGCCGGACCTCGACACGATCAAGCACGCGCCGCGGCGGGTGTGCGTCGTGGCCGGTCGGTCGAAGGCTGCCTCGCTCCGTGGCGCCCTGGCAGCGGGCCTCGTGACGGACCTCATCATCGACGAGAGCATCGGGCAGGCCATCCTGCAGCCGTGACACCGCCGCGGTGACCAGCCGTTTGTCCGCATCGCGCGGGGCGGTGTCGGTGGTGGCCCGTAGGTTCGACGTCATGGTGCCCACCAGCGAGACCACCCCGTCGACGACGGCGTCCTCGGTCGAGTCCCGATCGTTCCGGCGTCTCGTCGGCAACGACGTCGACGAAGCGATGGCCTTCTTCGGCGACGGCTACGACTTCCGCGCGCCCCGGGTCCGGCGGACGCACCAGCAGACCCCGTGGGACTTCGCGGGGGTCGGCGACGACCGCATGTCCCTCCGTTCGTCGCGCTTCGGGGTGGACCTGCAGACCGAGAGCATGACCGACGACGCGTTCCTCGTCGCCTGGATGCGTTCGGGGTCGAGCACGATCACGTTCGGTGGCGAGTCGGTCGACCTCGAGGTCGGCGTGCCGACCATCCTGCCGTTCGGCTCGCCCTACGTGCTGCACCACCGTGACATCGCGCTCAACCTCGTCCACCTCGACCGCGACTTCGTCCGGTCGGTGGTCGGCGACGACGACTTCGCGTTCGAGCCGCTGCGGCGTCCCACGGCCGAAGGGCGACGCATCTGGCAGGACACCGTCCGGGCGCACTCGTCGCGGTGGCTCGACGTGGGCAACGACGTCGGGCCGGTCGAGCAGCGCGACATCGCCGAGGCGTTCGTCCGGGCCGCGGTCGCCGCGTTCCCCGAGCGCAGCCGCTTCCGGGCCGCCGTCACCGGCACGGGGCCCGAGCACGACCGGCTCCGGCGGGCGCTCGAGTTCGTGCACGACCACGCGCGCGAGCCCATCGGGACGCCCGAGATCGCCGCGGCCTCGGGGCTCAGCCCCCGTGGTCTGCAGCAGTCGCTCAAGCGCAACCTCGGGCAGACCCCGGGCGACGTGCTGCGCGCCGCCCGACTCGACGGCGCACGGACCGACCTGCTCCGCGGGGCCCCCGACGGCACCACCGTCGCCGAGATCGCCCGCAACTGGGGCTTCGGCCACCTCGGTCGGTTCTCGGCGTCCTACCGGTCGCGGTTCGGCGAGTTGCCCAGTGCGTCGCTCCGAGCCGGCTGACCCGACCGTCCGAGGTAGCGTGCGGGGCATGGACTCCGTCGTCGCCGCCCTCCGCACCGCCCTCGCCGACCCGGACGGTGGGCTCGTTCGCACCGACGACGCCGTGGTCGACGCATCCCGCACCGACGGGTCCGGCTGGGTCGCGGACGGGGCACCGCTCGCCGTGGTCGAGGCCCGCTCCGTCGAGCACGTGCAGGCCACGCTCCGGACGTGCTCGGCGCTCGGAGTCCCAGTCGTCCCGCGCGGTGCCGGCACCGGTCTGGCCGGCGGCGCGAACGGGACCGACGGCTCGGTCGTGCTCAGCGTCGCGCGGATGGACCGCATCCTCGAGGTCTCGCCGGAGGACGAGCTCGCGGTCGTCGAGCCGGGCGTGCTGAACGGCGCCCTGAACGAGGCCGTCGCGCACCACGGACTCCGCTTCGCGCCCGATCCCGCGAGTGCGGCGATCGCGAGCGTCGGCGGCAACATCGCGACGAACGCCGGGGGCCTGCGCTGCGTGAAGTACGGCGTCACGCGCGAAGCCGTGCTCGGACTCGACGTGGTCCTCGCCGACGGCCGGCTCGTCTCCACGGGCCACCGCACGGTCAAGGGTGTGACCGGCCTCGACCTCACGTCGCTCCTGGTCGGCTCGGAGGGCACCCTCGGGGTCATCGTCGCCGCCACCGTCCGGCTCGTGCCGGTCCCGGCCGGCGAACCCGCCACGCTCGGCGCGGTCTTCCCGACGGTGCACCGGGCGGCAGCGGCGTCGGCCGCGATCGTCGCGGCGTCCGCGGACGGTGCCGCCCGGCCCTCGACCGTCGAACTCCTCGACGCCTCGTCGCTCGGCTACATCGCCGACCACCTCGGGCCGAGCGTGGTGGCGGAGACCGTGGGGAGCGGCCAGGAAGGCGGGGTGTTCCTCCTCGTGGAGTACGACGGCCCGGACGCGACGCGGGACGCGCTGGGCGCCGTGCCGCGCCTCCAGGCCGAGGGCGGGACCGTCGGCCTGGCGGGGTCGGCCGCCGAACGCGACCGACTGCTCACGATCCGCCGCTCGTTCCACGCGGCGATGGCCGCGCGCGGGCGGGTGCTCATCGAGGACGTCGCCGTGCCGCGCAGCCGCCTCGCCGAGATGTTCGACCGGGTCGAGGCGATCGGCCGCGAGTTCGACCTGCCGATCCCGACCTGCGCCCACGCCGGGGACGGCAACCTGCACCCGAACTTCGTGTTCGACGGCGAGGTCGTGCCGCAGAAGGTGTGGGACGCCGCCGACGCGCTCTTCCGGGCGGCGATCGAACTCGGCGGCACGCTCACCGGGGAGCACGGGGTGGGGGTCCTGAAGCGGCACCACCTCGGGGACGAGGTCGGCACGGACGTCCTCGAGCTCCAGCGCGGGATCCGCCGGGTGTTCGACCCGAAGGGCATCCTCAACCCGGGCAAGGTGTTCTGACGCCGAATCCCGTGACACGTCCGCGCTCGTTCGTGCGCAGATGTTCGGCAGAAACGTCCCCGTAACGAACCGCGGCGCATCGTGGGTGTCGAACGAGCACCGCCCACGAAGGAGTCCGTGATGCTGATCGGCGTCCCCACCGAAGTCAAGAACAACGAGTACCGCGTCGCCGCCACCCCCGCAGGTGTCGCCGAGCTGATGCTGCACGGCCACGAGGTCCTCGTGCAGGCCGGGGCGGGCGTCGGGTCCGCGTTCCCGGACGACGAGTACGCCGCGGCGGGTGCCACGATCGTCGCGACCGCCGACGAGGTGTGGGCCCGCGCCGAGATGATCCTCAAGGTGAAGGAGCCGGTCGCGTCCGAGTACGCGTCCATCCGACCCGGGCAGGTGCTCTTCACCTACCTGCACCTCGCCGCCGACCGAGCGCTCACCACGGCGCTCATGGAGTCGGGTGCGACCGCGATCGCGTACGAGACCGTCCAGCTGCCCGATCGCTCGCTGCCGCTGCTGTCGCCGATGTCGGAGATCGCCGGGCGCCTCTCCGCGCAGGTCGGCGCGTACCACCTCATGCGGACGAACGGCGGGCGCGGGCTGCTGCTCGGCGGGGTCCCGGGCGCGCCCAAGGGCCGCGTCGTCGTGATCGGCGGCGGTGTCGCGGGGGAGCACGCGGCGACGATGGCGCTCGGCCTCGGCGCCGAGGTCACCGTCTTCGACATCAGCCTGCCCCGCCTCCGTGCGCTCGACGCCCGGTTCGACGGACGCATCACGACCCTGCGGTCCTCGTCGCACGCGATCGCGTCGGCCCTGGCGTCCGCCGACCTCGTGATCGGGTCGGTGCTCATCCCCGGGGCCTCGGCGCCGAAGCTCGTGACGGACGCGATGGTCGCCGACATGCAGCCCGGGTCGGTGCTCGTCGACATCGCCATCGACCAGGGCGGGTGCTTCGAGGGCTCCCGCCCGACGACGCACGACGACCCGACGTTCCGCGTGCACGACGCGGTGTACTACTGCGTCGCGAACATGCCCGGTGCGGTGCCGCGCACGTCGACGATCTCGCTGACGAACGCGACGCTGCCGTACGCCGTCGCGATCGCCGACCGCGGGTGGGAGCAGGCACTCGCGGACGACCCCGCGCTCGCGTCCGGGTTGAACGTGCACGCGGGGCAGGTCACGAACGAGGCCGTCGCCGCCGCGCACGGACTGGCGGCCGCCGCGCGCTGACGCCGCTGGCCGTGCGGCCGTGCGTGCGGCGAGTCTCGTGGTGAGCGTCACTTCTCGCGCGCTCGAGCGCGCGAGGTGACGCTCACGCCGAGTCTCGGGGAAGCCCGGCCGAGTCTCGTGGTACCGCGGACCGGTCGGGGGGGGCACAGTGCGCCCCCGCCCCGTCGGTTCCGTTCCGGTGAGCCGAGTCTCGTGCAGGCGGACAGTCCTCGCGAGTCAGAGCGCGAGGACTGTCCGCCACGCCGAGTCTCGGCGCCGCTGGGCCGAGACTCGTGGTCGGGCCGCCGAGTCTCGTGGCCGGGCGGGGGGGGCCCCCCCCCCGCCCCCCCCCCCCGGCCCCCCGCCCCCCCCCCCCCCCCCGGGGGGGGCGGCGCGCCTACCCCCACACGCCACAGACCAGCCCCCCCCCCCCGCCACGC
>NZ_JBIVHJ010000002.1:336626-380644 GCF_044749145.1 Curtobacterium sp. NPDC089689
GGGCGCGCGCCGGGGGGCCCTCTCCCGGGGGCGGGCCCCCCCCCGCGGGGGGGGGGGGGGGGGCCCCCCCCCCCCCCCCCCCCCCCCCCGCCGGCGGGCCGCCCACCCTGCGCGGGTCCGGGCCAGGAGCGTGACGAGCACGACGACGACCACGGCCACCACGGCCGTCACGGCCGTCGGCACCGAGACGAGCGGCCCGTCGAGCCGTCCGACCGCCACCCACGCGAGCCCCCAGCACAGCGAGACCGTCGGAGCGAGCCGCCCGCGACCCCACACCGCGAGCAGGACCCCGACGAGCCCGGCCACCGCCGCGACGAGCACGCCCCAGACGTCCTGCCCGAGCCCGAAGCCCCGGAAGCCCGCGGCCGTGAGCACCGCCGCGGTGTTCGCCGCCGTGGCCACGCAGACCCACCCGAGGTAGAGCCCGAAGGTGCCGTCGGTGACGATCGCCTCGACGACGCCGGACGGCCGGGTGCGCCGCAGGATCGTGAACGTCCACACGAGCACCACGAGCAGCGCGACGATGATCGGCTCGCTCGCCCAGAGGAAGCCGAACTGCACGGACAGGATCCACGCCGCGTTGAGCAGGAGGGAGAGCGTCGCCGGCAGGGCCAGTCGCGCGTGCCGCTCGTCGTCGGCGGTCCGGAACAGCTGCCGCACGGCGTACACGATCAGTCCGAGGTAGATCCCCGACCAGATGCCGAACGCGGGCCCGTCCGGCGCGATCGACGTCGACGACGCGGAGAGTGCTCCGCCCGCGGCGTCCTGGATCGGGGTGCCGCCCGCGGCTCCCGACCCGATGAACGACCCGACCACCGCGATCACCGCGCTCACGACGACGACGATCCGCCACGTCCGTGTCCCAGTCATGTCCACTCCCTTCGTCAGCATGCTGATGACCGGGACGGTACGCGCCCACACCCTGCGCGTCCTGCGTACGGTGGGGGACGTGAGCGTCGAGCTGAACACCGTGTACGTCGACAAGATCGCGCCGATCGCGTGTCCGTCGCTCCCCGACACCTTCCGGATGCTCGAGGACCAGGGCGCGAGTGCGTGCATCGTGCTCCACCAGCCCGATGCCGAGGAGCTCGGGGACGTGGCCGTCGCGCTCGGCCTGCACGAGCTCGCCGTCGAGGACTCCGCCGAGGGTCACCAGCGGCCGAAGCTCGAGCGGTACGGCAAGACCCTCTTCGTGGTCCTGAAGCCCGCGGTCTACCACGACGCGAAGGAGGAGGTCGAGTTCGGCGAGGTGCACGCCTTCGTCGGCGAGGACTTCTTCCTCGCGGTCGTCCCCGCGGACCCCCGCGGGCCGCAGGCCGTCCCCCGTGCCCTGCAGCGGATGAGCGGTAAGCCCGGCCTCGTCACGGCGGGTCCGCAGGCGCAGCTCTGGGCGCTGATGGACTCGATCGTCGACGGCTACCTGCCGGTGATCGACGGTCTCGAGGAGGACATCAACCAGATCGAGGACCAGCTCTTCGCCGGTGTCGCCGGCGTCTCGAAGCGCATCTACGAGCTGTTCGGCGAGGTGGTCGCGTTCCAGCGGGCCGCCCGACCCCTCGTGTACATGATCGAGAACCTGCACCGGGGCGCGGAGAAGTACCACCTGCCCGTCGAGATGCAGCGCCGCTTCCGTGACGTCCTCGACCACGCGATCCGCACGGTGGAGCGCCTCGACACCTTCCGGCAACTGCTGCAGAACGCCCTGACCGTCGACTCGACGCTCGCGGCGCAGAAGCAGAACGACGACACGAAGCGCATCTCCGGCTGGGCGGCGATCCTCTTCGCACCGACGCTCATCGCGGCGATCTACGGGATGAACTTCACGCACATGCCCGAGTTGCAGTGGACGTGGGGGTACCCCCTGTCCATCCTCGCGATGATCCTGTTCGCGGCGATCCTCTTCGTGGTGTTCAAGGTCAAACGCTGGTTCTGACGGCTCGCGACGCGTGATGCGTCGGACGGGAGGCCCGTGGCGGCGCCGCCACGGGCCTCCCGTCCGACGGCCGGTCGCTGTGCGACCGCACACCGCGCTTGCGTGTCGCACGCGATCCCCGCCAAGGTCGGAGCATGACCGACGTCGTCCACCTCACCGCCGAGGGTGTCTCCCTCGTCCTCGATTGTTCTCCGGGAGCGCTCCCAGCCGTCGTCCACTGGGGCGCCGCCCTGGGCGACGTGCCCCCGGAAGACCTCGCCGCCCTGGCCGTCGCCGACGTCGCCGTCGTCGCGCCGAACGAGGCCGACGTGCCGGTGCGCCTCGCGGTGCTGCCGGAGCCGCACCGCGGGTGGAACGGCCGACCGGGCATCTCCGGGCACCGCGACGGACACGACTGGTCGCCGGCGTTCACGGTGTCCTCGCTCGACGTCACCGACTCCGCCGTCGTCGCGCGCGGGAGCGACGAGACCGCCGGGCTCGCGGTCGTGCTCGAGGTCGAGCTGACCTCCTCGGGGCTCGTCCGCACCCGCGCCGAGGTGACCAACACCGGGGAGGGCACCTACACGCTCGACGACGTGCACCTCGCGCTGCCGATCCCGGACCGCGCCCGTGAGGTCCTCGACCTCGCCGGACGGTGGGGCGGCGAGCGGACCCCGCAGCGCAGCACCCTGCACGTCGGGACGCACGAGCGCGACAACCGTCGGGGACGCACCGGGCCCGACGCCGCGACGGTGCTCTCGGTCGGGGAGCCCGGGTTCGGGTTCGGCCACGGCGAGGTCTGGGGCGTGCACACCGGCTGGAGCGGCAACCACCGGCACCTCGCCGAGCGGCTGTCGACCGGGCGGCAGGTCGTCGGCGGCGGGGAGCTCCTGCTGCCGGGCGAGGCCCGGCTCCGAGCAGGGGAGTCGTACCGGACGCCGTGGGTGTGGTTCGCGTACGGGGACGGCCTCGACGACCAGGCCCGACGCTTCCACCGCTGGCTGCGTCGTCGTCCGCAGCACCCGTCGACCCCGCGCCCGATGACGATCAACGTCTGGGAGGCCGTCTACTTCGACCACGACCTCGACCGGCTCACCGACCTCGCCGAGCGCGCCGCGGCCCTCGGTGTCGAGCGCTACGTCCTCGACGACGGCTGGTTCCGCCACCGCCGGGACGACCACGCCGGGCTCGGCGACTGGTACGTCGACGAGGGCGTCTGGCCGGACGGCCTCGGTCCGATCGTCGACCGGGTCCGCGCGCTCGGCATGCAGTTCGGCCTGTGGTTCGAACCGGAGATGGTGAACGAGGACAGTGACCTCGCGCGGGCGCACCCCGAGTGGATCATGCAGGCCGACGGCCGGCTGCCCGTGCGTTCCCGTGACCAGCAGGTGCTCGACCTCGCGATCCCCGAGGCCTTCGCGTACGTCCTCGAGCGGATGACCGCGATCATCGGCGAGTACGGCGTCGACTACGTCAAGTGGGACCACAACCGCGACCTCGTCGAGGCGGGGTTCCCCGGCGGCGGAGCAGCCGTGCACGAGCAGACCCTCGCCACCTACCGGCTGATGGCGACGCTCAAGGAACGCTTCCCGGCGCTCGAGATCGAGTCGTGCTCGTCCGGCGGCGCCCGCGTCGACCTCGGTGTCATCGAGCACACCGACCGCGTGTGGGTGTCCGACTGCATCGACCCGTCCGAACGGCAGCGGATGCACCGCTGGACGCAGCAGCTCCTGCCGCCCGAGCTCCTCGGCGCGCACGTCGCGAGCGGCACGAACCACACGACGGGCCGGTACCACGACCTCGCCTTCCGGGCCGGGACCGCGCTCGTCGGGCACCTCGGCATCGAGTGGGACCTCGCCCGCGCGACCGATGACGAGCTCCGCGACCTCGCCGCGTGGACCGCGCTCTACAAGGAGCTCCGGCCGCTCCTGCACGGCGGCGACCTCGTGCGGCTCGACGATGTCGAGCCGACACGCCTCGTGTACGGCACCGTCGCGCCGGACCAGCGGAGCGCGGTGTTCTTCCTCGCGAGCACCGGATGGTCGGACGTGTCGAACACCGGCCGGGTGCGCTTCCGCGACCTCGACCAGGGGACGCGCTACCGGGTCGACCCCGTCGTCGTCGGCGAGCTGCACGGCCTGAAGGCACCCGCGTGGTGGGCAGGCGCCCGCGAGTTCTCCGGCCGGGTGCTCACGACGGTCGGCGTCCAGCCGCCGCACCTGCCCGCCGACGCCGTGGTGCCGTTCCGGGTCACGGCGGTCTGACCCCTCGTCGTCCGGCGTCACGGCGGAGGGCCCGCGCCCTGTCGTCCGGCGTCACGGCGGTCGGACGTGTGACCGGTGCTCGGTAGGCTCGTCGCCATGCCGCGCACCGGTCACGCCACCCCGATCTGGGCGCTCCGCATCGCCGTCGTCACCGCCCTCGTCGGCGTCGCGGGCGGCATCGCCGGCGTCGCGGTGTGGCTCGCGCTCCAGCTGATCCAGTTCGTCGCGTTCGGCTTCCCCTACGGCGGACACCTCGAGGCAGCGGACGCCGACTCCGGGTGGCGCCGGTTCCTCGCGGTCGCCGCGGCCGGGGTCCTGACCGCGGTCGCGTGGTGGGCGCTCCGACGCTGGGCGAGATCCACGGTCGCCGTGACCGCCGCGGTCTCCGGGAAGCGGATGCCCGCGTTCTCGACCGTCGCGAACGCGGGCGTGCAGATCCTCGCGGTCGGCCTCGGCGGCTCCATCGGCAAGGAGGTGGCCCCGCGTGAGCTCGGCGCGTGGCTCGCCCAGCTCGTGACCGTCCGTGCGGGGCTCACGGCCCGGGAGACCCGCATCCTCGTCGCGTGCGGTGCCGCAGCCGGCCTCGCCGCCGTGTACGACGTGCCGCTCGGCGGGGCCTTGTTCGCGGTCGAGGTGCTCCTCGGTGAGCTCACCTTCGCGACCGCGCTGCCGGCCTTCGCCACGAGCGCGATCGCCGCCTTCACCGCACGGCTCGTGATCCCGGACGAGGTGCTCTACCACGTGCCCGCGATGCCGATGTCGGAGTCGCTGCTCGTCTGGTCGGTGGTCGTCGGGCCGGTCCTCGGCTTCGCGGGGGTCGGGTTCGTGAAGCTGACGAACCGGTTGCAGGGGATCGCGCCGAAGGGCTGGCACCTGCTCGTCGTGCTCCCGGTCGCGTTCGCGCTCGTCGGGCTCGTCGCGGTGCCGTTCCCCGAGGTCCTCGGGAACGGTCGGGCGCTCGGCGTCGTCGCGATGAACGCCGCCCTCGACGACGCCTCCGTCCTCGGGCTCGTCCCGATCCTGCTGCTGCTCGTCCTCGGGATCCTGAAGACCGCGACCACCGCGGTCACCATCGGCGCCGGAGCGGTCGGCGGCACCCTCACCCCGTCCATCGCGATCGGTTCGGCCATCGGCGGCGGCCTCGGCGGGCTGTGGTTGCTGCTCTGGCCCGTCGACTCGACGTCGCTCGCGGCGTTCGCGTTCGTGGGCGCGGCGGCGTTCCTCGCGACGACCATGCGGGCGCCCTTCACGGCACTCGTGCTCGTCGTGGAGTTCACCCAGCAGGGGACGGACATCCTCGTGCCCGCCCTGCTCGCCGTCGCCGGGTCGGTCGCCGTCTCGTACGTGCTCGCCCGCCGCCGCAGCGCCCAGATGGCCTGAGCAGGTGGCGCCCGGACACCGACGGGCCGAACGCCTACCATCGGCCGCACGCGGGGCGGACGTGCTCCGCCGAGTGGAGGAGCCGATCATGGCCGGGTTCGACGACATCACCAAGAAGGCGCAGCAGTTCCTGCAGGACGGCAAGGTGCAGGACGCGCTGAAGAGCGAGAAGGCCGAGGACGTCAGCGACAAGGTGCTCGACGGCGTCGCCGATGCCGTCAAGAAGGCCACCGGTGGCAAGTTCGACGACAAGATCGACAGCGCGCGCGACACCGCTGACAAGCACGTCGGCAACGAGTAGCACGGGGTCCACGACGGTCCGACTGGACGTCGGCGGGAACAACGACCACGATTGACGGGTCGTCGCGTGACCGGCGACACCGGGAGGACCAGTCGTGACCATCGTGGGACCGAGCACACCGCTCACCGAGGACGAGGTGCTGCGCATCCGCGCGGACTTCCCGATCCTGCAGCAGGACGTGAACGGGCAGCCGCTCGCCTACCTCGACTCCGGTGCCACCGCGCAACGCCCGGTCCAGGTGCTCGACGCCGAGCGCGCGTTCCTCGAGCGTGACAACGCGGCGGTCCACCGCGGCGCGCACACGCTCGCGGCGCTGAGCACCGACGCCTACGAGGACGCGCGGGCCACGGTCGCGCGCTTCGTCGGCGCCGCCGCCCCGCGGGAGGTCGTCTGGACGGCGAACGCCACCGACGCCCTCAACCTCGTGGCGTACGGCTTCGTGAACGCCAGCCGCGGCCGGGGCGGTCCCGCCGCCGAGCGCTTCCGGCTCGGGCCCGGCGACGAGGTCCTGGTCACCGAGGCCGAGCACCACGCGAACCTCGTCCCGTGGCAGGAGCTCGCCGCGACCACGGGCGCGACGCTGCGCTGGATCCCCGTCAGCGACGAGGGCACCTGGACGGCCGCGGACGCCGCCGAGCACATCACCGACCGCACGAAGGTCGTCGCCTTCGCCCACGTCTCGAACGTCACCGGCATGGTGGCCCCGGTCGCCGAGGTCGTCGCGCTCGCCCACGCGAAGGGGGCGCTCGTCGTCCTCGACGCCTGCCAGTCGGCACCGCACCGGCCGCTCGACCTCGGGCAGCTCGGTGTCGACTTCGCGGCGTTCTCGGGGCACAAGATGCTCGGGCCGAACGGCATCGGCGTCCTCTGGGGCCGCGCGGAGCTCCTCGACGCGCTGCCGCCGTTCCGCACCGGCGGCTCGATGATCACCACCGTGACGATGGAGTCGAGCGAGTACATGCCGGCGCCGGAGCGCTTCGAGGCGGGGACGCAGCCGGTGTCGCAGGCGGTCGCCCTGGCCGAGGCCGTCCGGTACCTCGAGCGGCTCGGTACGGAGCAGGTCCGCGCGCACGAGGAGCACCTCGCACAGCGCATGCTCGACGGGCTCGCGGCCGTCGAGGGGGTCCGTGTCGTCGGGCCGCCGGCCGGGGTGCCCCGCTCGGGGTTGGTGTCGTTCGACGTCGACGGCGTGCACGCGCACGACGTCGCGCAGTACCTCGACGCGCAGGGGATCGCGGTGCGCTCCGGCCACCACTGCGCCCAGCCGTTGCACCGTCGACTGGGACTCGTCGCGACGACCCGGGCGAGCACCTACGTGTACACGACCGAGTCGGACGTCGACCGCTTCGTGCAGGCGGTCGGCGAGATCCGCGACTACTTCGGCGCGTCGAGCGAGCCGTCGGACGAGGGGGCCGCCCGGTGAACGCCCTCGACTCCCTCTACCAGCAGGTCATCCTCGACCACGCCAGGGCCCGCCACGGCGACGGCCCCCTCGACTCCGCGGACGCGGAGCACTTCGAACGCAACCCGACCTGCGGCGACGAGATCACCGTCCGGGTCCGGCTCGAACCGGGGACCGACCGCATCGCCGAGCTCGCGTGGCAGGGCGACGGCTGCTCGATCTCGATGGCGTCCGCGTCCGTGCTCACCGACATGGTGCCCGGCCGGACCGTCCCCGAGTTCCTCGCGCTCACGGAGGCGTTCCGCGAGATGATGCGCTCCCGCGGGGCCGGCGAGCCCGACGAGGACGTCCTCGAGGACCTCGTCGCGTTCCACGGCGTCTCGAAGTTCGTGATGCGGGTCAAGTGCGGCATGCTCGCCTGGGTCGCCGCCGAGGCAGCCGCGCGCGAGGCCACCGCCTGACGTCCCGCCGTCGGTCCGCGCGACGCCTCGTGCCTCAGCGGTCCTTCCGCGATGCCGACCACGTCTCGCGGGGCAGCTCGCCGAACTCCGCGCGGTAGCTGCTCGCGAAGCGCCCGAGGTGGCCGAACCCGACCGCACGCGCGACGTCGCCGACGCTCTCGGCCTCGCCGGACTCGAGCTGCTCCCGTGCGAGCAGCAGCCGGATCCGCCGGAGGTACGTCGTCGGGGTGACGCCGTGGTGCCGCCGGAACGCCTCCTGCAGGCCGCGGATGCTGAGGCCGGCGGCGTCGGCGACGTCCTCGACCGAGATCTGCTCCGTGGCGTGGTCGAGCAGGAACCCCTCGGCGCGCGCGAACCGGGCGGCCGCTGCGGTCGGGGGTGGCCCCTGCTCGCCGATCGGCCAGTGCGGGATCGCGGTGAGGAGCCCACCGGCGGCGAAGCGCGTCAGCTCCCGCTCGCGGGCTTCCGGCACGACGGAGGGGCCGCGGAGCACGTCGGCGGCCACGGTCCGGACCATGAGCCACCACGCGGCGAGCGCGGGGCCCTCGGGGATGTGGTGCGGCTGGAAGCGCAGGGGGCCGGGACGCCAGGCGCCCCGCTCGGCTGCGACCTCCTCGACGGTCCGTCGGTCGATGCGGATGAGGTCGAGCTCGTACCCGGTCCACCGCACGTGTTGGGGGTCGTGCCGGAAGAGCGACGGCCGACCGGTCGGGACGTCGTGGTCCTCGTCGACGGCGCCGGTGCCGGACTTCAACCAGAAGAGGACCATCGCGGTGTCGGCCTGCACGTCACCACGGACCTCGCCCGAGGACGCGGAGGACCACAGGGAGAGCAGGTCGGTCCCGCGCCGACGCATGTCGAACGCGAAGCCGTCGGCGCCGGGCTCGACGTCGACGCGACGCAGGTCGGGGAGCGCGCGGAGCTGCTCCGACGCCTGGGCCGGGTCCTGGGTCGTCGCGGACCACCGGGTGCGCTGCATGGTCTGGGGCACCCCTGCATCCTGCCGTGGCGAGCGCACCGGTGCCCAGCAATCGTTCGGCGTGCGGACAGCGCACCCGCGCGCTGCGGACGGTGCGCCCGCCGGACGCGACCCGTGGGACGGGCAGCACCCGTGCCTCCCGGCCGGGCGTGTCACACGACGCAACGTCCGTGGCGGACGCGACGGCCCGCCCGTAGCGTCGCGATCGTGACGACCGACAGCGCACCCCGGCAGATCCGCTTCAACGCGTTCGACATGAACTGCGTCGCGCACCAGTCCTCCGGGCTGTGGCGCCACCCCCTTGACCGCTCGCGGCACTACAACGACCTGTCGTACTGGACGGACCTCGCGAAGATCCTCGAGGGCGGCGCGTTCGACGGCATCTTCATCGCCGACGTCCTCGGCACGTACGACGTGTACGGCGGGTCGGACGAGTCGGCGCTCCGGACCGGGTCGCAGGTGCCCGTGAACGACCCCGTGCTCCTCGTCTCGGCGATGGCGGCGGTGACCGAGCACCTCGGGTTCGGCATCACCGCCGGGACCGCCTACGAGCACCCGTACCCGTTCGCGCGGCGCATGTCGACACTCGACCACCTCACGAAGGGCCGGGTCGGGTGGAACGTCGTGACCGGGTACCTGCCGAGCGCGGCCCGCAACATGGGGCAGACGGACCAGCTGTCGCACGACGACCGCTACGACGTCGCGGACGAGTACCTCGAGGTCCTCTACAAGCTCTGGGAGGGCTCGTGGGAGGACGACGCCGTCGTCGAGGACCGTGCGACCGGGGTCTTCACCGACCCGGCGAAGGTGCACCCGATCGAGCACCACGGGAAGCACTTCGACGTCCCGGGCATCCACCTCTCCGAGCCGTCGGTGCAGCGCACGCCCGTCATCTACCAGGCCGGTGCGTCCCCGCGAGGCGTCCGCTTCGCGGCCGAGAACGCCGAGGCGGTGTTCGTCGGGGCGCCGACCCTGCCGCAGTTGGCCGCGACCGTCACGAAGATCCGGGACGCCCTGGAGGCAGCTGGTCGCGACCGGTACGCCGCCCGCGTCTACTCACTGCTCACCGTGATCACGGACACCACCGACGAGGCCGCCCAGGCGAAGTACGAGGACTACCTGTCGTACGCGTCGGAGGAGGGTGCCCTCGTGCTGAACTCCGGCTGGATGGGCGTGGACCTCGCGCAGTGGGAGCTCGACGAGCCGCTCGGCGACGTCGAGTCGAACGCGATCCAGTCGGCGGCGGCGAACATCTCCGCGGCCGAGGGCACCGACGGCTCGAAGTGGACCATCCGGGACCTCGCCCGGCACACCGCGATCGGTGGACTCGGACCGGTCGCGGTCGGCTCCGGCGCCACGATCGCGGACACGCTGCAGCGGATCCAGGAGCAGACCGACGTCGACGGGTTCAACCTCGCCTACGCGGTGACGCCGGGCACGTGGGAGGACGTCATCGAGTTCGTCGTCCCGGAGCTGCGGGCCCGCGGTGTCTACCCCGAGGGGTACGAGGAAGGTTCCCTCCGGCACAAGCTGCACGGACGCGGTGACCGGCTGACCGAGGAGCACCGCGGTGCCGCCTACCGGATCGGCGAGCGGTCGGTCGTAGGCTGACCGGGTGACCTTCCCGTCCTTCGTCCTCCGTGCAGCCTCGGGGGACGAGGACACGGCGTGCACGGACCTCTGGGTGTCCGCCGTCGCCGTCCGTGACGGTCTCCCCGAGTCCGACGCCGTGCGCCGGCGCGCAGTGACGAAGTTCGGCGTGCACCGGGTCGCGCTCGTGGTGGCCGAGGACGGCGCGGGCATCGCCGGCTTCGTGCTCGTGACGGCCCCGGGCACCGGTGGTGCCGGCGACCCGGCCGACGCGGCGTACCTGTCGCTCCTGGCGGTGGCGCCGCGGGCACAGGGCCGTGGCGTCGGGCGGGAGCTGCTCGAGGCGGCCGTCACCGAGGCGGGCCGTGCGGGACACCCGCGGGTGGTCCTGCACGCGCTCGAGGACAACGCGCCCGCCGTCCGGCTCTACCGCGGTGCCGGGTTCCGGCCGGCCGGCGAGCCCTTCGCGCACCCGCTCAGCGGTCGATCGACGCGCGCCTGGGTCGCCGGGGGGCGATGACGGCGGCGACCGCTCGCCACGTCGCCGCCAGGAGTGCCGACCAGGCGGGCACCGGCTCGGGGTGCAGTGCGTCGACGCCCCGGCGGCGGAACGGGGAGCCGTCCGCCCACGACGCGACGGCGGTCCCCAGCGCCCCGACGGGCTCGCGCTGCGCGTCCTCGGGTGACGGCCACGGCTCCCACTTCGCCCGGGGCGCGGTGAGCAGGTACGGCTGCGGGGTCGGGTAGCTCACGAGTTCGAGCGTCGAGCCCCACGGCGTCCGGGTGTACACGAAGCGGTTGCCCTCGCCGGCCTCGACGCCGCGCAGCTCCCGCGGGTCGGAGTTCCGCAGTCCGCCGGCTCGTTCGACCTTCTCGAGCGCGGCGTCGATGTCGTCCACGTACAGGGCGACGTGCTGCCAACCGAGGTCCGACGGTGCGGCGGGGGAGTGCTGGTCCGGCCCGAGGTACTCGAACAGCTCGAGCCCGGGCCCCTCCGGGAGCGCGAGCATCCGGATGGCACCCTGCGCCATGGTCGACGGGATGCCGAGGTAGCCGTGCACCTCCGGGGTGCTCCGTGGCTCCTCGGTCCGGCACCGGACGTCGTAGAGGAAGACGGCGTCGAGCGCCGCCTCGAAGAACGCCGTGGCAGCGTCGATGTCCGGCACCGTGACGCCCACGTGGTCGATCCTGATTCCCCTGCCCATGGCTGGAGTGTGTCATCCGGGCCGTCCGACTCCTCGCCGGGGGTGCCTCCGATGCGGGGAAGGGTGCGGTTTCCCGCAGTGTCGGGCGGTCACGCAGGTGAGGCTGCCCTCACCACGAAACCCCAGGTCAGGGCAGCCTCACCTTGCTGGCGGAACGTCCTCGACGGTGGCATCCTCGTCGCATGTCGACCGCATCGGACCTCGTGCTCCCCGCCACCGATCACGACGCCACCAGCGCCGCGAAGCTCAACTGGCTCCGCGCCGGACTGCTCGGCGCGAACGACGGCATCGTGTCCGTCGCCGCCGTGCTCGTCGGCGTCGCCGGGGCAGGCGCCGGGACCGGCCCGGTCATCGCCGCCGGCACCGCAGCGCTCGTGGGCGGGGCGGTCTCGATGGCCCTCGGCGAGTACGTCTCCGTGAGCGGTGCCCGTGATGCCCAGCGCACCGGTCAGGCTGCGCAGCAGGCGCAGCTCGAGGCGGAGTCCGAGGACGCCGACACCATCGCGGCGCACTACCGGGGGCTCGGGGTCGCGCCGGAGGTGGCGTCTTCGGTCGCAGCCGAGCTCGTCCGACCCGAGGTCCGAGCGCTCCGGGCCGAGGCCGCCCTCCGCGACGCCGAGGACGAGGTCGTCAGCCCGTGGCGTGCCGCCTGGGTCTCCGCGGCGACCTTCACCACGGGGGCGGCGCTCCCGTTCCTCGCGATGCTCCTGGCGCCGGAGGCCGTGCGGGTCGCGGTGACCGTCGTGGCCGTCCTCGTCGCGCTCGCCGTCACCGGGGCGACCGGTGCCGCGCTCGGTGGGGCTGCCCGGGGCCGTGCGACGATCCGCGTCGTCGTGGGTGGCGCACTGGCGCTCGCCGCGACCTACGCCGCCGGTGCGCTGCTCGGGGCGCACGCGGTCTGACGACCGGTCAGGTCTCGGCTGCGGCCGCCTCGGCGGCCAGCGCGGCGTTCCTCGTCGACAACAGGCGGCGCAGGTAGCCGTCCAGGACCACGAACTCGGCGAGCCGTCCGAGGGGCCCGAAGGGCGCCGTGACGACGACGTCGTCGACCATCCGCGTGCCGGTGCCGGCGCGTTCGAAGCGGTGCTCGTGCCGGAACCGGGCGAACGGCCCACGCACCTGTTCGTCGACGAACCGGTGTGGCGCCTCCAGTGCGGTGATGCGGCTCGTGAGCCGCCAGACGACGCCGAGGTGGCGGGCGCGGAACGTGACCGTCTCGCCGAGGCCGATCCTGCCGGTCGTCACACCGCCGACGGCGCGTTCGCCCGTCCCGGCGAGCGAGCGCTCGTGCGCGCCGATGTCGAGGGACAGTGCGAACGCCCGCTCGGGCGGGCAGTCGAGGTGGGTGTCGAGCCGGAACCGGACCGTCACGCGGCGGGCCAGCCGTACGGGGAGGCGAGCCAGCCCTGCGGAGCCGACCGGTCGTCGTCGCGGAGGACCGCGGCGAGCGCCTCGTCGTGTCGTCGACCTCGGTGCACGCTGGCCGAGCGCCGGAGGCCCTCGAACGACATGCCGACGCGGCGGGCGATCGCGGCGGAGGCACGGTTCGTCGCGATCGCACGCCACTGCACGCGGACGAGGCCGAGGCCGTGCGGCGGCTCGGCGAACGCCCAGTCCACGATGCGGGAGACCGCCTCCGTCGTGAACCCGTGCCCGCGGCCGTCGGGGTGGACGGCGTAGCCGACCTCCGCGGACCCGTCCGCGATGCCGAACAGCTCGACCGTGCCGAGCAACCGCGGGTCCTCGGCGCGGCGCATCGCCCAGGCGAGCCGGGAGCGCTCGGCCCAGCCGGTACGGCACCGCTCGAGCCACTCCGCGAACTCGGCGCGACCGTACGGCACGGGTACCGGGGTGTACGCGATGACGTCCGGGTCCGTGGCGTACGCGATGACGGCGTCGGCGTCGGACTGCTCCGGCGGCGAGAGCACCAGGCGGTCCGTCCTGAGCGTCACGGGGTCCATGAGCCCGAGCCTAGCGACGGGGCGACCGCGGGCGGCTGCGGTACCGTCGGCGGATGACTGCGTTCCCGGTGATCGACGGCCACAACGACCTGCCATGGGAGCGGCGCGACACCCACGGCTCCGGGGTCGAGGGCATCGACACCGAGCAGGGCTCGCTCCACACCGACGTCCCGAAGCTCCGGGCGGGCGGGGTGGTCGGGCAGTTCTGGTCGGTGTTCGTGCCCTGCTCCGAACCCGACCCCGTCCGGACGACGCTGCAGCAGATCGACCTCGCGCTCCGGGTCGTCGAGCGGTACCCGGAGACCTTCGCCCTCGCCCGGACCGCGGCCGAGGTGCGGGCAGCGGTGGCCGACGGTCGCATCGCGTCGCTGCTCGGCGCCGAGGGCGGCCACTCGATCGGCGACGACCTCGCCGTCCTCCGGTCGTTCGCACGCCTCGGGGTCCGCTACATGACCCTGACGCACAACGACGACACCCCCTGGGCGGACTCGGCGACGGGCGCGCACCCGCACGGCGGCCTCACCGACCGTGGCCGCGAGGTCGTGGCGGAGATGGAGCGCACGGGCATGCTCGTCGACCTGTCGCACACCGCCCCCGCGACGATGCACGACACGCTCGACGTCGCGACCCGGCCCGTGCTCTTCAGCCACTCGTCCACCCGGGCCGTGTGCGACCACCCGCGGAACGTGCCCGACGACGTGCTCGAGCGGCTGCCGGACAACGGCGGTGTCGTGATGATCACCTTCGTGCCGGCGTTCGTGTCGCGGGCCTACGCCGACTGGGAAGCAGACGGGTCTGTGGGGGAGGCGCCGCTCGTCACCGTGGCGGAGGTCGCGGACCACGTCGAGCACGCCCGCGACGTCGCCGGCACCGCGCACGTGGGGATCGGCGGCGACTACGACGGGACGCCGGTGCTGCCGCCGGACCTGCGGGACGTGTCGCGGTACCCGGTCCTGGTGGACGAGCTGGTCCGGCGGGGATGGAACGACGACGACCTGCTGGCGTTGGCAGGCGGGAACGTGCTGCGCGTGCTCGAGGCGACGGACGAGGCGTTCGCGCGGACCGCGGTGCGCTGACGCGACGCGACGCGACGCGACGCGGCGAGGCGGGGCGACGTGGTGCGCCGACGCGGTGCGACTCGGCGCGCGCTGCACCGTTCGGCCCGGCCTCGGCGCGTCACGGACCAGGGGGAACCCGGCTCCCCTCGGTAGGCTCGCACCGCAGGCGCACAGGAGCGCACCGCACGCCGGACCGCCCCTGACGGCGGCGCGGCCCGACCCGGAGGAACGGACCAGATGAGCGGCACCATCCACGACAACATCTCGCAGGCGTTCGGGGACACCCCGCTCGTCCGGCTGAACCGGCTGCCGCGCGAGGGCAGCGCCGAGATCCTCGCGAAGCTCGAGTTCTACAACCCCGGCGCGAGCGTCAAGGACCGCCTGGGTGTCGCGATCATCGACGCGGCCGAGGAGTCCGGCGAGCTGCAGGCCGGCGGCACGATCGTCGAGGGGTCGTCGGGCAACACCGGCATCGCCCTCGCCCTCGTCGGCGCGGCCCGCGGCTACCGAGTGGTCATCACGATGCCCGAGACGATGAGCGTCGAGCGTCGCGCCCTCATCCGCGCCTACGGTGCCGAGGTCGTCCTGACGCCCGGGTCCGAGGGCATGAAGGGTGCCGTGGCGCGCGCCGAGCAGATCGTCGAGGAGACCCCGGGAGCGATCCTGGCGCACCAGTTCGAGACGCCCGCGAACGCCGCCATCCACCGTCGGACCACCGCCGAGGAGATCCTCCGCGACACCGAGGGGCACGTCGACGTGTTCATCGCGGGCGTCGGCACGGGCGGCACCATCACTGGTGTCGGTCAGGTCCTCAAGGAGCGCGTGCCGGGCGTCCAGGTCATCGCCGTCGAGCCGAAGGACTCGCCGCTGCTGACCGAGGGCAAGGCCGGCCCGCACAAGATCCAGGGCATCGGCGCGAACTTCGTGCCGGAGGTCCTCGACCGCAGCGTCATCGACGAGGTCTTCGACGTCGAGCTCGACGACGCCCTGCGCGTGGCCCGAGACCTCGGGACGCAGGAGGGCATCCTGTCCGGCATCTCCTCCGGCGCGATCATCCACGCCGCGATCGAGGTCGGCGCCCGTCCGGAGAACGCCGGCAAGCGCATCGTCGCGATCGTCTGCGACACCGGTGAGCGCTACCTGTCGACGGTGCTCTTCGAGGGGCTCACTGCGTGACGTCAGCCCGACGGCGGGGCGTGCTGCGGACCATCCGGGAGGACCTCGCCGCAGCACGCCGCGGTGACCCCGCAGCACGCGGGGACCTCGAGAACGCGGTCGTCTACTCCGGCCTGCACGCGATCTGGACCTACCGGTTGACGCACCGGCTCTGGCTCGCGCGAGGACTGCCGGGGTCGCGCTTCGCCGCCCGGGTCCTCGCGCAGGTCGCCCGGTCGGTCACCGGCATCGAGATCCACCCGGGTGCGCGCATCGGTCGCCGCTTCTTCATCGACCACGGCATGGGGGTCGTCATCGGGGAGACCGCGGTGGTCGGTGACGACGTGGTCGTGTTCCACGGCGTGACGCTCGGCGGCCGCGGCGGCGAGCACGGGCCGGGCGTGCGGCGGCACCCGCGGGTGGGGGACCGCGTGGTGCTCGGTGCGGGGTCGTCCCTCATCGGGGCGATCACGGTCGGCGCGGACTCCGTCGTGGGCGCGAACACGGTCGTCACGAAGGACGTACCGCCGGGGTCGGTCGTGACCGGCGTGGCCGGGACGGCCCGCCCGCGCTCCGGTCACGAGGGCGTGCCCCCGCTCTGATGCCCGGTCGGCCGGCGGCGGCCTCGGTTCGCAGCGACCTCCGGTCGCGGTCCCGGACGGGAGGCACGGGTCGCCCCCGTCGTGTCGGCTGGCGGTCGCGGGGAGACTCACTCCCAGACCGCGGTGTCGGGGTCGACGCCGTGTCGCCGGGCGCTGTCCTCGACGACCGCGCGGAACCAGTCGGCGAGCCCGGGCCGGAGGTCCTCGTGGTGGGCGCGGAACCCCGGGTCGTCGGTGTACGTGCGGGCGAGCAGGACCTGCCGGGTGCGGCTGAGCGGGAACCACGTCGAGAACACGGCGCGGTGCTCGTCGACCAGCGCGTCGGCGGCCGGGCTGCCGGGTTCGACGCCGTCGTCCATCGCCGCGACGAGTGCCCGCTCGACCGCGGCTGACCGGTCGGCGGCCGCGCGCCAGTCCTCCGCGTCGCGTCCGGCCGCGCGTTCCGCGTACTGCCGCCAGGCCGTCCCGTCGCCCCAGCGCGCTCGGGCCTGCTCGGGCCACGCCGGATCCCACCCCGCTCCGAACAGCGCTCGTTGCTGCTCGGCGGGGAGCGTGACGCCGCGCTCGTGGGCGTCGACCATCCGCCCGAGGTCGTCGTCGAGCCGTCGGAGCCGTTCGACGTGCTCGCGGAGCTCCTCACGGCGCGCCGAGAGGACCGCACTGGGATCCGTCCCGTGCTCGTCGAGCAGCGTCCTGATGTCGTCGAGCCCCAGCCCGAGCTCCCGGTGGAGGAGCACACGGCGGAGCCGGTCGACATCGGCGGGGGAGTAGGACCGGTACCCGGCCTCGGACCGCCGTGACGGCGCCGCCAGCCCGAGGTCGTCCCAGTGGTGCAGGGTCCGGACGGTCACCCCGAGGAGCGCGGCGACCTCGCCGACCGTGCGGTGCGGGCCGTCATCGAACGCTGTCACGGGGTCCATCCTGCTCCGCGTCCGCGTCCGCGGGCGTGGGAGCGATGCCGACGTCGCGCAGGGCACGGGCCTCGGCGCTCGACGCGTCGTAGGGCTTCGCCGCGGTGACGACCACCCGCACGTGCTCCGGCGTGACCACCTCGACGTCGAGCGTGTTCCACGGCGTGTCCGTCGGGCCGTGGACCTCGGCGTCCGGGAACAGCGCGAGCCGCTCGAGGAACGCCGGGAGCTCGCCGAGCACGCACGCGAACGACACGGTGGTGGTCCCGCCGTCGGCCTGCGGTGCGCCGGGAACCAGCAGCACGTCCTGGAACGCCCACCGCCGCAGGTGCACGAGCCGACCGGGCACGGCGAAGAGCACGAAGAAGTCGAGCGCCTCCGTCCAGAACCGGACGGAGCGGTCGATGTCGTCCGTCGTGACGGTGACGAACGCCGGCATGCCGTAGATGCCGTCGAAGTGCCCCGGGCCGACGGCGTCGACCGTCGGCTCCGGGACGGGGCTGATCTCGAACGCGCTGCGGAACTCCATGTCCGCAACCATCCGCCCTCACGTGGCGTGAGGGTCAAGCGTGACGGGTCAGCTCTTCTCGCAGGCGATGCCGTCGGCGTCGCGGTCGAGCTTCTTGTTCGCCGCGTAGAGCTTGTCGTCCTTCTTGACGGTGCCCTTGAGCGCGCGGTACGTCACCTTGCCGGCCGAGGTCACCCGGTTCTTCGTGACGGACTTCTTGGCGATGCCGCCGGAGTACACGCGGTGGACAGCGTCGCAGTTCTTGTAGACGGTGGGGGCGGCCTGTGCGGCCGAGGCGCCGCCGACGACGGCGGTGGCGGCGAGGACGACGCTCGCGGCCGCCATGCTGAGGGTTCGGGTCATCTGCATCCGCTCAGACTAGGCCCACCGCGAGGATCACTCATACCCCCGATCGGGGCCCGACCTCGGGCATGCTGGGGGCATGGACGGAGCAACCCTGCACGAGGTGGCCGCGCGGACCGCGATGGGCCTGCCAGCGGTCGAGGAGACGCAGCCGTTCGGCGAGGGGGCCGTCGCCTACAAGGTGGTCGGCAAGATGTTCGTCATGACGTCCGAGCTGCGGGGCGTCCCGATCGTCAACCTGAAGTGCGCCCCGCCGCACGGCGCGGCGCTCGTCCGCGACCTGGCGGAGGTGACGCCGGGCTGGCACATGAACAAGCGGCACTGGATCACCCTCGCGCCCGGGGACGGCATCGACGAGACCCTCGTGGAGGACCTCGTCGCGAACGCGTACGACCTCGTGGTCGCCGGCCTGCCGCGCGCGAAGCGACCGATCGACCCCGTCCGCCGCACCCTGCCCGACTGACGCAGCGCTCCCGGACCGACCGACGACTCGACGGACACGACGACCCGCTCGGTCAGCCGCGTGCGACTGCCGTGTCGAGCAGGACCCGCACCTTCGGCGCCACCGGACGACCCGCGTCGAGGACGGCACGCGCGCGTCCGGCGCTGACCCCGGCGAACAGCTCGCCGATCGTCACGCCGTGGTCCGGCCGGTCTCGTACCTCGACGCCGTCACCGGCCTGCACCGGCCCGGACCGGACCACGCGGAAGTAGGCGCCGGGACGACCCTCCTCCGTGAAGCGTCGGACCCACTTGTCGACGCGCATCCGGCGGGCGAAGGTACCGCACGGGATCCGCGGGATCGTGACCTCGAGGACGAGGGAGTCGCCGACGTGCCAGCGCTCGCCGGTGACCGCACCGGTCACGTCGAGTCCCGAGGTCCGCAGGTTCTCACCGAAGAGCCCCGGCGGGACGTCGCGGCCCAGTGCGTCGGCGAAGTACGCGGCGTCCTCGTCCGCGTACGCGTAGACCGCCTGGTCCTCGCCGCCGTGGTGCTTCCGGTCGGCCTGCACGTCGGCGTACAGGCCGAGCGGGCGGACCCGGACCGGCCCCTCGACCGGACGCTTGTCGATGGCCGTGACGCCGATCGTCCCGGAGTCGGGCAGGAGCCGCTCGACGCGGCAGACGGCGGTCACCAGGGGCACGACACCAGCATGCCGTACGGAGGCCGACGGCAGAACTCGGGTGCCGGGTGTGACGAAGTGCCGTCCTGCTCCGTCCTGTCGGTGGAGGCCGTCGCCACGGCCCGAGGAGGATCGACCATGACCGACACCCCGAACCCGCGCACCGACCCCCGTCACCGCACCGCGCGGACGCACCTGCTCGCGCAGGCACGGGTCCGTGCCCTCGCCGCCCGGCCGGTCGGACCGTTCCGGGTGACCTCGGCGCACGCTTTCCGTGCAGGTGACCGGTGAGCGGGACGGTCACCCGTGCTCAGGAAGACCCCATCCGACCCCGGTAGAAGGATCCCGTGCCCCACCAGCTCCTCACCGACCTCGACGACGCCGTCCTCGCGGGCCGGTCGTCCGACGGCGACGTCCGGGCGTTCGAGGTCCTCATCCGCCGCTACACGCCCCTGCTGCGGGCGTACGCACGCCGCACACTCGGGTCGACCGACGAGCTCGACGACGTCGTGCAGGAGACGTTCATCACGGCCTGGGACCGGCTCGACCGCCTCGAGGACCACGCCAAGGTCAAGTCCTGGCTCATGCGGATCCTCAGCCGGAAGTGCATCGACCGCATCCGGGCCCGCCGGTTCCACGACGACGTCACCGAGATCGAGGTCGAGGCGCCGTCCGACGACGCTCCGGAACGGGTCGCCGAGGCACGCTCGCGTGAGGAAGCGGTGGAGACCGCCCTCGCCGAGCTCCCCGAAGCGCAGCGCCGGTGCTGGCTCATGAAGGAGGTGCTCGAGTACTCGTACGACCAGATCGCCGAGGAGCTCGACCTCCCCGCCTCGACCGTCCGCGGGTTGCTGTCCCGAGCCCGGAAGAACATGATCCGTCTCATGGAGGGATGGCGATGACCGATCCCGAGCACGTCCGGCTCGAGTCCCTCGAACCCGACGACCTCGACGGCCACTCGATCGACGAGCTGGCCGACTACCTCGACGCGGGCATGCAGCCCGCGGACCCGACCATCGACGACTCCCCGGCCTGCCAGAACGCGCTCGCCGCCCTCGTCCGGCTCCGGCAGACGTCCCTCGGCTCCCTCGAGGCCGCCGCCGCCGAGGAGGCCCCGGCCGACGAGTCCTGGGTGAGCGGTGTCCTCGCGAACATCTCGCTCGAGGCCCGTGCCGGCCGAGACGTCCCACTCCGCCCGGCGGCGCCGACCGAACGTCCGGTGATGACCGAGGGTGCCATCCGGTCCCTCGTCCGGAGCGCGGGCGACGGCGTCGGCGACGCACTCATCGCGCGCTGCACGCTCGAGGGCGACGTGACCGAGCTCGGGGCACCGGTCCGGGTCGTCGTCGAGATCGCGGTGCGCTCCGGGGCGACGATCCGCACGGTCGCCGCCGAGGTGCGCGAGACCGTCGCCCGGGTCCTCGCCGACCAGACCGACCTCGTGGTCGACTCGGTCGACGTCGTCGTCCGTGACCTGCTGCCCCGCACGGACGACACTGACGCCGATGCCCGCCACACCGCCGCCGACGCAGCCCCCGAGGAGGACGCATGAGCCCCGCCGACGACATCCTCGGCGCCGTCGAGGCCGCCGTGCTCGAGGTCCCCGGGGTCGCCGACCTCTACCGCGCCCGGCCCACCCTCGGCAGCACCGTGTCCGCGGTGAAGAGCCTGGCGGCCCGGACGGCACCGAGCCGCGTCGTCCTCGACGGTGACGTGCTCCGGATCGTCATCGGCACCGACCTGTCCCGGCCGGCGCCCGAGACCGCCCACGAGGCGCACGTCGCCGCGCTCGCCGCGGCCACCGAGCACGGCCTGGCCCTCAGCCGGGTCGACGTCCGCGTCGCCCGGATCGGCTGACCGCTCCCGAGCGTCGACCGGCGGTGGTCACCGTCGGTCCGCCACCTCCAGCACGACCACGATCGCCGCGACGAGGACCGCGGTCACGACGACCGACACCTCGGGGACGAGGACCGAGGCCGCGATCCCGAGCGCCAGCACCAAGACGAGGGCGTTCCGACCGCCCGACAGCGACGGACGCAGCGCGAGCGCCCAGATGGCCAGCACGAACAGCGCGACCGGGACGGCTATCGTCGCCGCGACGGTGCCGTGCGACAGGTCCGCGTCGCCCGCGTCGGCGCTCACGGCCACCTCGATGCCGGCGGGCAGCGCTCCTGCTGCGGCGAACACGACGTAGTGGCCGTAGCCGAACACGAGTGCCGTCCGGAGGGACCTGATGTGCGCGTGCTGCTCGCGGGAGAAGTAGATCCACCACATGCCGGCGACGATCACGAGGCCCGCGGCGGCGAGCACGAGCAGGGGCCCGAGGTGGTCGGCGTCGGCGATGCCGTCGATGACCGCGCTCGCGGACGCGACGAGCCCTTCGCCGAGGACGATGAGCGTGAACAGCGAGTACCGCTCGGCGATGTGCCGCGTGTGCCACGGAGTGGTCCGCGACCCCTGCTCGGCGAACGGCGGCACGAGCACCTCGAGCAGGATCAGCACGGGGACCACCCACGGGCGCGCGGCCTCGGGCACGGCCATGGCGAGCACCCAGAGCACCTGGACGACGACGATGCCGAACGCGTACCGGAGCGCGGTCCGGCGGTACTCGGGCGACGACCCCGCGGCGCGGAGCCACTGTGCGACGAGGGCGAGGCGCATGACGACGTACCCGACGACGGCGATCGTGAGGTCGCCCTCGGCCATGAACGGGCGCACCCCGGCGGCGAGGACGAGCACGCCGGCCATCTGGACGAACGTGGTGACGCGGTACAACCAGTCGTCGGTGTCGAACGAGGTGGCGAACCACGTGAAGTTGATCCACGCCCACCAGATCGCGAAGAACACGAACGCGTAGGCGACGACCGCGGTGCTGACGTGTCCCTCGGCTTCGATCTCGTGCAGGTTCGTCGCGGCGAACCCGACCGCGACGACGAAGACGAGGTCGAACAGCAGCTCGAGCGGGCTCGCGGCGCGGTGCGCCTCGGCGGGGTCGCGCGGCGCCATGCGGCGCAGTCCGGTGGTGGTCACGGAGCATGCCTACCGCACTCCGGGCGCGACCAGTGGACACACTGGAGGCCCGTGGCGGGTCCGCCACGGGCCTCCAGACCGTCAGGTCCGCCGGATCAGTAGAAGTTGGACGCCTGCGAGTGCCCCCACGCGGCGCACGGGGTGCCGTACGCGTCGGCGATGTACTGCAGGCCCCACTTGATCTGGGTGGTGGCGTTGGTCTGCCAGTCCGAGCCGATCGTCGCCATCTTCGAGCCGGGGAGTGCCTGCGGGATGCCGGTCGCTCCGCCGTTGCTGTTCACGGCGCGGTAGTTCCACCCGGACTCCTTGGTCCAGAGGTTGTCGAGGCACTGGAACTGGTCGGAGCCCCAGCCGTACTGCGAGGACGCGAGCGAGCTCGCGGTCGCCTTCGCACCCGCCACCGTGTTGCCCGCGGCGAGCTTGCGTGCCCGCTCGGCGGCTTCGGCGGCGGCCTTCTCAGCGGCTGCCTTCTCCGCGGCGGCCTGCTCGGCCGCGGCACGCTTCGCATCGACGTCGGACTTGTCCTGCGCGGCGCTGGCCTCGGCGACCTGCTGCGTGGCGGCGACGGTGGACGCGATCCGGTTCGTCAGCGCGGCGCCGGAGAGCGTGCGGTAGTCGTCGAGTGCGTCGACGCGCTGCTCGAGTGTCGCGGTGTCGGTCTTGTGGTTCGCGTCGGCGAGCACGACCTGCGCGCTCGAGATCGTGGCCTGCGCCTGGGCGCGGTCGAGCGCGGTGCCGTCGAGCGCGGGAGCGGACGTCGGGCTGGCCGTCGGGACGCCGAGCGCCTCGCCGAGTGCGGGTTGCGTCCCGACCAGCACACCGCCGCCGGCGACGGCCAGGACGGCTGCGCCCGCGGCGACGAGGGTCGTCCGGTTGCGGACGGCCCGCCGCACGCGTCGAGAGGGGGAGTCGAGGGCCTCGCGTCGGGTGGAGGCGGTGGTCGTGGGGAGTTCGGTGGTGCGTCGCTTCATCGGTTCCGGTGGTCGGCCGACTCGGGCGCGGACCGTCCCGGGCACGCCGGGGTGGGGGAGGCGTGGAGGTCGGGGACGGTGGGACCGTCGGGGTCCGCGAGTCGGGTGAGGCCCGGACGGTGGTGTGGGGCCCGTCCGTCCGCCCTCCGGTGACCATGGGAGGTCACGCCGTGGCGGAGCCGACACGATGACGCGTCACGCTGGGCAGCGCGTCCAGGAACACTGGCAGAACGGTCCGTCCGCCCGTTGGTAACGGTTCGGTAACGACCGGATCGGGGGTCAGGAGGTGGGAGGTTCCTGGGTGCGCTCGCCCTGCGCGATGCGCTCCAGGACGCCGAGGGCGTTCGCGATCGCGTCGACGTCCGCGTCGGGGAGGTCGTGGATGAGTTCGGCGACGATGCCCGTGCGCTGCGACCGTGCTTCCTCGACCGCTGCGACACCGGCCGGCGTGGCGCTCACCATGAACGCCCGTCCGTCCCGCGGATCGGCCCCGCGCTCGATGAAACCGCGCTGCTCGAGTTCGGTCAGGATCCGCGTCATGGTGGGCTTCGTGACCACCTCGAGGCGGGAGAGGTCGCCCGGTCGCAGGGGTCCTTCGCGCTCGATCGTCGCGAGGGCGGACACGATGCCGTACCCGAGCGAGGCGGAGTCGGTGCGGGCACGTCGGTTGATGCGTCCGACCGCTGCCGCGAGTCGGGCCGCGATGGCGGTCCGGTCAGTCTCGCGAGCGCTCATGGGTGGCCTCCGGGTTCGGCTCTCAGGGGGTCGTCCAGATGCTACCGGGCAGGCTGGGAGCGGCCGGTACGACCGTCCCTGTCCGGACGTACAGGGTTCTCAGTGCTTCTCGCCCGGGAGCTGGTGGATCGCCTCGGTCGCGAGCTCGGCGGCGACGTTGTCGCCGGCCTCGGTCGCCGCCCGGAGCCGCTTGAAGTCCTCGGTCATCCGGTCCCAGTCGACGAGCTCGTCGAGGTTCGGCAGGCGCAGTCGGAACCCCAGTCCGTCCGTGGTGTCGCGGCACACGCGCTGCAGGTCGGCGTTGCCGCACTCGGCGACGTAGAGCCCGAACACGTCGAGGGCGTCGTGGTTCACCGCGGTGACGTCGTGGGCCTCGAACTCGGCGATCGTCGTGTCGAGCGCGGCCAGGATCTTCTTCCGGCTCGCGGACCCGAGCCGGGGGACCGCGAGGCGCACGACGCCGCCGAACAGCACACCGAGGGTCTGCAACGCCTCGACGACCTCGTCCGGCTTGGGCGTGGTCACCCGGGTGTACCGGTTCGGCGCCATCTCGATGAGCCCGGCGCGGGCGAGCTGGCTGAGGGCCTCGCGGATGGGGGTCCGGGAGACGCCGAGCCAGCCGATGAGCTCGTCGTCGTTGAGTCGCTCGCCCGGTTCCAGCGTGCCGTCCATGATCGCGTCGTGGATCTTCGCGCGGACGGTGTCGCGGAGCAGCTGGTGCTCGGTGGGTGCGCTGGTGGGGACCGGCATCGGGGGACCCTCCTCGAGGTCTGCTCGTCGTGCGACCGGCACTCCGGGTGCGGCCGTACGGATCACCGTACCTGATATACGGTCACCGGTCGCCGGGCGAACGGGGTACCGGTCCCGCGTCGAGCAGTCGGAGGGTCACCGGGTCCTCTCGGCCCCCGTACCAGCGGTCGAGCGCGGCGTGGAACGGGGCGGGGTCCGGCGCGGCCCGGGCGAAGAGCGTCGACGAGGACCGCGCCTTCACGGCGTCGACGCCGCCGAGCAACACCTCGGCCGACGGCGCCGGAGCCTCCGTCAGGACCGCCACGGCCTCGAGCAGCCGCGGCCCGAGCAACGGGTCCGCCAGGTACCGCGCGGCCTGGTCGAGCCCCGTGATCGCGAAGTGCTGCGCGGTCGGACTGCGGCCGAGTCCGGCGAGTTGCGGGAACACGAACCACATCCAGTGCGTCCGCTTGCGTCCGGCGCGGAGTTCGGCGAGCGCGGTCTCGTGCACCCCCTCCTGCGCGGTGACGAACCGGACGAGGTCGGGGTCGGTCACCGCACCACGTCCCCCCACGCGTAGCGGACGGTCGTCGCGTCCACGACGAGCGCCGAGTCGGGTGCCCGGTCGAACAGCCCCGGCAGCCCGACGGCCGCGGGGAGGTCGCCCGACAGCTGCTCGACGCGCGCCGACCGGATCGTCAGCGGCGGGTGCTGCCGCTGCCAGAACACCGTCTGCGCGAGGTGCCGCGCATGGATCCCCGCGCGCGTCGTGAGCTCGACCGCGAGCGGCGCCGTCGTGACCGGACCGGCCACGACACGGACCGCGGCGGTGTGGCGGGGGCGGGGCGAGCCTCCAGGCCTGCCCGTCGGCGTCAGCCGCAGCGCCCGCGCGGCGCGGAACGGGTGGAGCGCGCGGTTCGGGTGCCGCACGGACCGGTGCGCGACGGTGTCCCCGCGTCGTCGCGAGCCGGTGTGCGCGAACGTGTACGGGACACCGAGGAGCGCGTGCGCCGCGACGATCGCCGGCACGTTGTCCGTGTCGACCGTCCGGTAGGCGACGCCGTGCCGACCGTGGTCGTCGACCGTCAGGACCTCGATCGTGACCTCGGTCATCGAGCCGAGCCGCCCGGACGGCGGGAACGGCGGCACCCGCGTCTCGCGGAAGACGTAGGCGGAGAGCCCGACCCAGGCACTGCCGTCCACGACGTCCGGACGGGTCCCGCGCGGGAGCATCCGGCCGAGGACGTCCGGGTCGTGCCGCCAGTGCGCGAAGACGATGTCCTCCCACGCGTGCACCGTCACGGGCCGGTGCAGCAGCGGGACCGCCGCGCGCGCCTCGCTCATCCGCCGTGCCGACCCACGCGGGCCGCCCACCAGACCAGCGGCGCCTGCAGCGGCAGCCGGAGCACGGACACGAGCCGCATCGCCCGGGACGACCGCGGGGAGTCGAGGAGGTCCTTCGCCATCTTGACGTTGGCGGGGAAGACGGCGAGGAACAACGCTCCGGCGGCCCACCCCGCGGCACGTCGGGTCCTGGGCACCGCGAGTCCCGCCGCGATCCCCAGCTCGGCGACGCCGGACAGCAGCGTGGTCAGGCGGGGCGGGAGTGCCTCGGGGACGATCCGGTCGTACGTGCGGGGGCGGAGGAAGTGCGTGACACCGGCGCCGCCGAGCACGACGGCGAGGGCGGCAGCGGTGCGGTTGGCGCGTCTGGTGCGTTCACGTCGTCGCATGGCCCCATCGTGCTCGTCGCTCCCTCGGAACGCGCAGCGAGGCAGTGCGCAGCGTGGCGGAGCGCAGCGCGGCGGCGCGCAGCGCGGCGGCGCGCAGCGCGCGGGCGCGCTTCCGTCGCGCCGCGTCAGGCGAGCGCGGTCGCCACCAGGTCGAGGACGGCCGCCGCCACCTCGGCCTTCGACCCGGAGGTCTCCCGCACGACCTCGCCGCCCGGGGTGAGGACCTCAATCGCGTTCTCCTCGCGCTCGAAGCCCGACGACCACCCGACGTGGTTGACGACCAGGAGGTCCGCCGGCTTCCGCGCGATCTTGGCCCGCCCGAGCTCGATGCGGGCCGCGCGGTCGGGCTCCGTCTCGGCGGCGAACCCGACGATGATCTGCCCCGTCCGCCGGTTCGCCACGAGCTCGGCGAGCACGTCGGGGTTCCGGACGAGCTCGAGCGTGAGGCGGTCGCCCTGCGCGTCCTTCTTGAGCTTCTCGGCGTGCACCTCGGCCGGCCGGTAGTCCGCCACCGCCGCCGTCATCACGACCACGTCCGCGTCGACGGCCGCCTCGCGAACGGCGTCGGCGAGTTCGAGGGCGGACCCGACGGACACCACCTCGACGCCAAGGTCGGCGGTGAGTCCGGCGTCCACGTTCGCCGCGACCAGGGTGACCACGGCCCCACGGCCGGCGGCGTCCGCCGCGAACGCCACACCCTGCCGACCGCTCGACCGGTTGCCGACGAACCGGACGGGGTCCACGGGTTCGCGGGTCCCCCCTGCGGTCACCAGCACGCGCACCCCGCGCAGGTCACCGGCCGGGAGGGACGGTGCGGCCCCGGTGGACAGACCCGCGTCGTCGGGGTGTCCGGCCTGGTCCAGCACCGCCAGCGCGGCCTCGACGATGTCCTCGGGCTCCGCCATCCGGCCGATGCCGGCGTCGTCCCCGGTGAGCGCGCCGACGACCGGCCCGACGAAGCGGACGCCGCGGGCGCGGAGGGTCTCGACGTTCGACCGGGTGGCCGGGTGCTCCCACATCTGCGGGTGCATCGCGGGTGCGACCACGACGGGCGCCTCGGTGGCGAGGAGCGTCGTGCCGAGCAGGTCGCCCGCGAGACCCGCCGCCATCCGGGCCAGGGCGTCCGCGGTCGCCGGGGCGACGACCACGAGGTCGGCGCGGCGGCCGAGCGCCACGTGCCGGACCTCGGCGACGTCGTCCCAGACACTCGTCGTGACCGGGTTGCGGCTGAGTGCCTCGAGGGTCGGGAGCCCGACGAACCGCAGGGCGCCCTCCGTCGGGACGACGTGGACCTCGTGGCCGCGCTTGACGAGGTCGCGGACGACCCCGACGGCCTTGTACGCGGCGATGCCCCCGGTGATGCCGACGACGACCGCGCGGCTGTGCTCTGCTGCTGCGCTCACACCCGTCACGCTACCGGCGGTGCCCGTGCGAGGATCGGACCCATGTGCACCGTCGTCGTCCGCGTCGCGCCCGGCTCCGAGTGGCCCGTCACGGTGCTCGCCCTCCGCGACGAGTCGCCCGAGCGTCCGTGGGACCCGCCCGCGGCCTGGTGGCCGGACCTCGACCCCGGCGTCCGGGGTGTGCGCGACCGCTCGGCCGGCGGAGCCTGGCTCGCCGCGTCCGACGCCGCCGGACTCGCGGTCGTGCTGAACCGCGGCGAGCCGGTGCCGAGCGAGGACGGCACCTGGACGACCCGCGGCGTCGTGCCGCTCGACGCGGTCACCGGCGTCCTGCCCGGCCACGACGGCACCCTGCCGACCACCCGCGCGTTCAACCTCGTGCGCGCCACGGCCGGCGGCGCCGAGGTCGTCACCTGGGACGGCGCGGCGGTCCGCACGACCGAGCTCGCGCCCGGCGTGCACATGGTGACGCACGGCGAGCCGGACGACCCCGCCGCACCCCGCATCGGCCGGTGGCTCGAGGCCTTCCGCGCGGCCGACGCCCCGGTCGCGCCCCCGGTGCTCGGGCCCTTCGACGAACTGCGCACCGCGGACGCCGGTGAGGACGCGGGCGACGGCTGGAGCGGCTGGTTCGGCGTGCTCGCCGCCTCCGCCGAACTGCCGACGGACCACCCGGACGCCATCCTCCGCGACGCTCACGAGGCCGAGGGGCACATGACGACGCTGTCGATCGTCGCCGCGGCGGTCGGACCCGAGCGGACCGTCCTGCAGCACGCGCGGCTCACCGAGCCCGGGCGACTCGACGGCTCGGTCGAACTGCACCGCGCCTGACCCACCCGGCACCGCGCTCGACCCTCCCGAGCTGCGCCACGCCTGAGCACACCCGCAGCGCCGCGCACGGGCGGGCCGTGGCCTGCGGGCGTAGCTTCGCGCTCCGTGACCACCCGGACCCGGAGCGTGCTCGTCGTCGGCCTCGCGGCGCTCGCCGTGCTCGCCCTCGGCGCCTGCAGCGAGCAGCCCTCCGCCGCCGTCGGTGCGGAGCCGCCGCCGAGCGCCAGCGCGCGTCCGACGGCCACGCCGGGGCCCGGCACCCCGTGGGACCAGGCGGAGGACGTCGGTGTCGTCGCGATCGGCGACTCGATCACCGGCGGGCACGGCCTCACGACCGCGGAGGCCTGGCCCGCGCTGATGGCCGACACGAACGGCTGGTCCCTCACGAACCTGTCCTGCGACGGCGCCGGGGTGGCAGCGCTCGGGGACGACGACGACTGTGCGAGCGCCTACCCGACGCTCGTGAAGCGCGCGGTCGGACTCCGTCCGCAGGTGGTCCTGCTGCAGGCGAGCTCGAACGACCTCGGGCTCGACACCGCCGAGGTCCGGAGCGCCACCGACCAGGTCGTCGACGACGTGCACCGGCGGATGCCGCGCGCCCGGGTGATCGGACTCAGCGCGATCTGGAACCAGGACGCACCGCCCGCGCAGCTCGCGAAGATCTCGAAGGCGATGCGCGTGGCACTCCAGCGCGAGGGTGGGACCTACGTGGACATCGGCGAGCCGTTGCGGGGTCACGCGGACTGGATGCAGTCGGACGACGTGCACCCGACGGTGCGGGGTCAGCAGGCGATCGCGGCCGCGGTCACGGCGGCGTTCGCCCGCGACGATGTGCAGTTCTGACGGGCCCGCCGTGCGCCGTCCGTCCCGAGCAGCCCTCGTCGCCGCCGTCGCGGTGGCGCTCTGCGGCGTGCTCGCCGGCTGCTCGTCGGACGAGTCGGCGGTCCTGTCCCTCGGGCCGCTGCCGACCGGGGCACGCGTGGTCGTCATCGGCGACTCCATCACGATCGGGCACGGACTCCGGCCGGCGCAGGCGTGGCCCGAGCTCCTCGCAGCACGCGACCACCTCCGGCTGACCGACCTCGGCTGCGACGGTGCCGGGGTGCTCGCCGAGGGGGACGACCAGTGCTCGGCGACGTACGAGGAGCTCGCCGAGCAGGCCGCGGCGCTCCACCCCGCCGTGGTGGTGCTGCAGGCCAGCTCGAACGACCTCGGGCAGGACGACGACGAGCTCGACGGCGCGACCCAGCAGCTCGTCGCGGCCGTGCACCGACTCCTGCCGCGGGCCAGGGTCGTCGGCCTCAGCGCGGTCTGGGACCAGGACGCCCCGCCCGCCCAGCTCGCCTCGATCTCGGCGGCGATGCACACCGCGGTGGCCGGCGTCGGCGGGTCCTGGCTCGACCTGGGGCAGCCGCTCCGCGGGCACCCGGCGTGGATGCAGGCCGACGACGTGCACCCGACCGCCCGTGGTCAGCGCGCGCTGCTCGCGGCGGTGAGCGGAGCCCTGGAGCGCGACCACCTGCGCTGGTGAGCCGACGGGCGGGCGCGCACCGCGCCTCCAGGCCGGTCAGGCGGGCGCGCACCGCGCCTCCAGGCCGGTCAGGCGGGCGGCGCCGTTCCCGTGAGGTCCTCGGCGACCGCCCAGAGCGAGCGGGCGAGGTCGGCGCTCCGGGCCGACCGGGGGATCGACGCCACCGTGGTGGGGCCCGTGAGGCCGCCGAAGCCCGCGGGCCCGTAGTAGGCGCCCCCGACGGCGTTCGGCCCGACGGCGGCGTACAGCAGCGGCTCCGACCCCTGCTCGACACCCTGCGTGAAGGGCAGCGCACGGTCGTGCGTCCGGACGGGCTTCGACCGGCCGAGCGACCGCCCCGCGGACTGCAGGTTCGTCCGCGTGTAGCCCGGGTGCGCCGCCGTGCTGACGAGGTCCCAGTCCCGCTCGACCGCGAGGCGGTGCAGGTGCAGCGCGAGGAGCAGGTCGGCGAGCTTCGACTGGCCGTAGGCCCGCCAGCCGTTGTAGCCGCGCTCCCACTGCAGGTCGGGGAACCGGACGGTGCCGAAGAGCGCGGCGAGGCTGGACATGGTCGCGACACGAGGAGCCTCCCCGCTGCGCGCCGCGTCGGTGCGGAGCAGCTGCGGGAGCAGCAGGTTCGTCAGGGCGAACGGACCGAGGAAGTTCGTGCCGAACTGGAGCTCGAAGCCGTCGACCGTCTCGAAGCGCTTCGGCGGCGCCATCACGCCGGCGTTGTTCACGAGGACGTCGAGGGGTCGGTCGTCCGCTGCGATGCCGTCGGCGAACCGGCGGACGCTCGCGAGGTCGGCGAGGTCGAGCTCGCGGACCTCGACGTCGGCGTCCGGGTGGGCGGCGCGGACGTCACGAGCGGCGTCCTCGCCCTTGGACACGGTCCGGACGGCGAGCACCACGGAGGCGCCGGCGGCGGCGAGGCGGGTGGCGGTCTCCTTGCCGGTCCCGCTGTTCGCTCCGGTGACGACGATGCGGCGGCCGGTCTGGTCGGGGATCTGCGGCATGGACGTGACGGTACTCGGGGCGGGTGCGGGGCTGCTGCGGGCGCCACCGATCCGTGGTAGATTCATGCATACGCATTGAACGGCACGCCGCAGGAGGACCCATGAGCAACGCATTCGGCACCGACCGCCCCTCGGACGTGCCGCCGCCCGCGCCCGACCGCGTCGGCCCCGTGCAGCTCGGCCTCGACACGTTCGGCGACGTCACCGAGCTCCCCGACGGCTCGGTCAAGTCCGATGCGCAGAGCATCCGCGACGTCGTCGCGCAGGCCGTGCTCGCCGACCAGCTCGGCATCGACTTCATCGGTGTCGGCGAGCACCACCGTGCCGACTTCATCGTCAGTGCACCGGAGGTCGTCCTCGCCGCGATCGCCGCCTCGACGAAGGACATCCGCCTCGGCTCCGCGGTCACCGTGCTCTCCTCGGACGACCCCGTCCGCGTCTACGAGCGCTTCGCCACCGTCGACGCGATCTCCGACGGGCGCGCCGAGGTCATCCTCGGCCGCGGGTCATTCACCGAGTCGTTCCCGCTCTTCGGCCACGAGCTGAGCGACTACGAGGTCCTCTTCGAGGAGAAGCTGCAGCTCTGGGCCGCCCTCCGCGGCGGCGACAAGGTGACCTGGTCCGGCACGAAGCGGGCGCCGCTCGTGGACCAGGACGTCTTCCCGAAGCTCGAGCACGGCCCCATCCCGACGTGGATCGGAGTCGGCGGCTCCCCGCAGTCCGTCATCCGCGCGGCCTCGTACGGCATGCCGCTGTTCCTCGCGATCATCGGCGGGCAGCCCGCGCAGTTCGCACCGTTCTCGCGGCTCTACCGCCAGGCCCTGACCCAGCTGGAGCTGCCGCAGCAGCCCATCGCGATGCACTCGCCCGGGTTCGTGGCCGCGACCGATGACGAGGCCGCCGAGCGCTACTGGCCGTACCACAAGGCCGTCACCGACCAGCTCGGCCGGGAGCGCGGCTGGCCGCCCCTCGACGTCGCCGGGTACCGCGCCGGGCTCTCCGCGGGCGGCTCGCTGTACGTCGGTTCGCCCGAGACGGTCGCGCGGAAGATCGCGCGGAACATGCGGATCCTCGGGGTCTCGCGGTTCGACATGCGCTACGCGACGGGCCGTCTGCCGCACGACGACATGATGCGGTCGATCGAGCTCTACGGCACGCAGGTCGCGCCCCGGGTGCGCGAGCTCCTCGCGGAGCCGGTGCCGGTGCCCTGAGCACGCTGGTGCGGGCGGGTCGCGTGCCCTCGCCACGCCCGGTCCGGCCTGGAGGCACGGTGCGCGCCCGTCACGTCGCTCTCGGCGGGCACGGGTAGCGTCCGGCGCATGTCCCGGAACCCCGAGCCCACCGAACGACGCTTCCGCGGGAAGATCCTCGGCGTCGGCAGCACATCAGGCGTCCGGATCGTCGTCGGGATGTGGGAGCGGTCGCCGTTCGGTCCGTTCACGGACGTCTTCCTCGAGCAGGCCGACGGCAGCTCGGTGCTGCTCGCGCCCGACGAGCTCGTCGCGGCGTACGTCTCCGGCACCTACCGGTTCGACACCGTCTCGGTCGTCGACGTCCGGACGCGCCGGACCGCCCGTGGCCTCGAGCTCGACGCCGGCCCCCTGCAGGCCTCGATCGACGTCGGCGGGATCTCACCGCTCGGGCGGGTGCTCCGCATCGTCCCGAAGCCGGTCGCACGAGACTGGCGGTGGCTCACCGTGATCGACCCGGTCGCCCGACTCCTGGCACCCGGGGCCGGGACGGCGGGCACGGCGGGGAACGGTCGTCGCGAGTACTACGGCGTGACCGGGGCGCACGACGTCACGGGCGTGCGGGGGACCTGGGCAGGAGCGCCGCTCGGGTCGATCGCCCCGCTCGACCCGCCGGTGGCGTTCGGGTTCGCGTCCATGCCGCGGATCCCGCAGGTGGTCGACGTCGAGACCACCATCCGCGAACCCGCCGTCTGACGACCCGGCGGCAAGCCGACCGCGCGAGCCGGCGCGTTCCGACCGCGCGAGCCGGCGCGTTCCGACCGCGTGAGCCGACGCGTTCCGACCGCGTGAGCCGACGCGCTCCGACCGTGGGAGACCACGCGCTCCCATCGCACGAGCCGGGGAGCCGACTGCGCGTGCCGGCGGCGCTCCGACCGCGCGTGACGGGCTGGGCGACCATCGGGCGCGACCGACGTCGCGGGCGCGCACCGTGCCTCCAGGCAGACGCGTCCCAGCGTCCCGGAGCACACTGGTCCGAACGGAACGCGCCCCGGGGAGACCCGGCCGCACGTCGGGCACAACGGGGCGCACGACGAGGAGGACCAACCATGACCGACACCCAGGCCGACCAGCGAGCAGCCATCTCGGACATCGTCCACGGAGCCCGCACGGCGCTCCTCACCACGGTCAACGCCGACGGCGCGCTGCACGCGAGGCCGCTGGCGGTGCAGGACAAGGCGTTCAACGGGACGCTCCGCTTCCTGGTGCAGGACGGCAGCGAGAAGGTCGAGGACATCGCGCGCAACCCGCACGTGAACGTCGCGATCGAGTCGCAGGGCGGGTACCTGTCGATCGCCGGCACCGCCACCGTGACGCAGGACGAGACCGTCATCGACGAGCTGTGGTCCCCGTTCGCGGAGGCCTGGTTCCCCGAGGGACGCAAGGACCCGTCGATCCGGCTCCTCACGGTCGAGGGGGACTCGGTCGAGTACTGGACCCAGGACACCGGCCCCGTGGGGAGTCTCGTGCAGACCCTCAAGGCCGCACTCGGCAAGCAGAGCCAGCCCGACACGGGCGACCACGGGACGGTCGAGCTCTAGGTCCCTGCTGCTGTGGAACGACGAAGCCGCTGTCGCACGACAGCGGCTTCGTCGTTCCACGGCGACGCCGGGCGGGCAAGGTGCGGCGTCGCGTCAGCGGGTCACGGCGGGCCGAGCAGCCACAGCACCGCCACCAGCACCGGCTGCCCGAGGAGCGCGCAGGACACGAAGGTCCACCGCATCCAGGGCTTCGCGACGAGTTCGGGCGACCCGAACAGCGGTGCCAGCGGCATGAGCAGCCGCGGCGTCGAGGCCATCGGGAGCGACACCGCGAAGATGTACAGCGCGTACGCCGCCGAGTAGAGCACGGTCGTCGACCCGAGCTGCCGGGTGGAGCGCCGGAGCAGCCACACGGGGTACGCGACGAGCAGGAACACGACGATGAACACGCCCCCGACGCCGAGCCACCGCGACGCGATGAGGAACCACGGCGTCATCGGCGCGAAGTCGACCCGACCGATGAAGTTCACCCACCAGGACATCTCGGTCTCGAGGTAGGCGTTCGGCGTGCCGGTCACGTGCGACGCGATGAGCGGCCAGGCGACCCCCGCGGCGGCCATCACGAGCCCGGAGCCCACGGCCACGATGCGCTCGCGCAGCGGGAAGCCGTCGAGGGTGCGGTCGGCGGTCCCCGTGGCCCGGTCGGCGCGACGGGCACAGACCCAGCGGACGAGCACCACGACCCCGAGCACGAGCGGGATCGCGAGGGCACCAGGGCGGGTGAACGCCGCGACGACGCCGAGCAGGGTGAGGAGGCCGTACCGACGGCGCTCGAGTGCGAGGAGCGCACCGAAGGTCAGTGCGAGGAACGTGCTCTCCGCGTACCCGACCTGCAGCAGGAACGACAGCGGGCCGCACGTGAAGAAGAACACGGCCCACATGCCCGCGCGGTGCCCGGCGTGGTCGCTGACGAGCCGGTACAGCAGGAACGCGGCGACGAGTCCGGCGCCGAGGGCGATCAGGGGCGCACCGACCTCGAACGTGATGCCGGTGGACGCCGTGAGCATGCGGATGGCGAACGGGAAGGCCGGCAGGAACGCCCACGCGTTCTGCGTCACGTGGCCGGCCGCGTCCGTCGGCAGCGTCGTCGGGTAGCCGTGCAGCGAGATCTGCTGGTAGTACTGCCCGTCCCACGCCGTCAGGAAGGTCAGGAACCCGTGGTCGTTGCCCCAGATCGCGTTGGCGGGGAGCGCGCGACCGATCAGCGGGTACGCCAGCGCCAGCCAGAACGTCGACACGACGCGCCCGCCGAACCACACCAGGAGCACGGCGGACCAGGCCGGCAGGCTGGTCGCGAGGTCGGTGAACCGCCGTCGGCCGGTCGCGAGCGATCCGGAGAGCGTCGATTCGGGCGGCACGGGTCGAGGGTAGTCGTCCGCTCCCTGGGAGACCCAGCCGGGAGGCCCGCCCTGCGTTGTGCAGGACGGAAAGCGGCCGTCAGGTGGCCGGTCCGCGGAGCGCGCCGCCGCCTACGGTGGACGGAACGATCCGACCGACAGGAGCACCATGCCGAAGACCGCCGTCGTCACCGACAACGCGCCGAAGCCCGCCGGACCCTACAGCCAGGGCATCGTCGCGAACGGCTTCCTCTACACCGCCGGGTTCGGCCCGCAGGACCCCGCGACCGGTGCGATGGCCGACGACGTCGCCGGGCAGACCGCGCAGGTGCTCGCGAACGTCGCGGCGGTCCTCGCCGAGCACGGGGCCACCCTCGACGACGTCGTGAAGTCGACCGTGCACCTCGAGCACTCCGACCGCGACTTCGCGGCGTTCAACGAGGAGTACGCGAAGCACTTCTCCCAGCCGTACCCGGTCCGCACGACGGTCCAGTCGCACCTCGCGGGCATCCTCGTCGAGATCGACGTCGTGGCGGTCCTGCCCTCCGCCTGAGCGGGTCCTCACCCGGCACGTGGCGCCGCGGGCCGCTGGCCGCGCGCCGGGTGGCCGCGTGCCGGGTCGCCGCCGTCAGGACGCGGTCGTCCGGGCGGGGTGACGGAACGGCGTCCGTCGCAGTCCCGCGCCCGGGGTCGCCCCCGTGAGCGCGCCGTCCCGGAGCACGGGGACGCCCGCGACGAGGACGTCGTCGATGCCCTCGGCGAGCAGCATCGGCTCGGTGTACGTCGACCGCGCAGCGACCCGCTCGGGGTCCACGACCACGAGGTCCGCGGTCCAGCCCGGCGCGACGGCACCGCGGCGGTCCAACCGGAAGAGCTCTGCGGGCAGCGTCGACAGGTGCTCCTGGACCTCCCACCACGAGAGCAGTCCGGTCCGGGCGTACTCGCCGAGGTACCGAGCGAACGTGCCGTACGCCCGCGGGTGCGGGTGCGTCCCGACGAAGATGCCGTCCGAGCCGCCGGTGTGGCCGCCGTACCGGTACAGCTCCGCCAGCTCGGCGGACGTCCGCGGGCGGGGGACCCGCATCACGACGGTCACCTGCAGCTCCGAGTCGACGAGCACGTCGAGCGCGAGGTCGACCGGGTCGGTCCCCGTGGCCTCCGCCGCGTCCGCGAGGGTCCGGCCCTGCAGCGCGTGGAACTCGGCGGCCGGCACGTGCGACAGGGTGATCTGCTCCGCCCAGTCCGTGCCGAGGTCCGCGCGTCCGAGCACCCGGTCGAGCACGGCGCCCCGCACCCGTGCACGACCGCCGTCGGCTGCCAGCGCCCGAGCGAGGTCGTCGGTGCCCGGGCGGGCGAGCTCCGCGGGCAGGAGCAGCATCGACAGGATCGTGCAGCCGCGCGAGTAGGGGTAGGCGTCGAACGACAGGGAGACCCCGTTCGCTGCGGCCCGGTCGAGTTCGTCGAGGGCGAGTCGGACGGGAGCGTGCAGGTGCGACACGTGTGCGGAGCCGCCGGCCGCGCGGCAGATGCGGACGATCTCGTCGATGCCCGCGGCGACGTTCGACTCGTAGCCACCGCGCATGTGCGTCACGTACCGGCCCCGGACGGCGGCGGACTCGGCGGCGAGGGCAGCGATCTCCTCGGTCGAGGCGTGCAGGCCGGGGACGTAGTCGAGCCCGGTCGCGAGGCCCACCGCCCCGTCCGCCGTTCCCTGTCGCACGAGCGCGCGCATGGCGTCGAGCTGCTCGTCGTCGGCGGGGCCGTCGTCGTCGCCCATGACCTCGTACCGGACGGTCCCGGCGGGCACGAGCGTCGCGACGTTGAGCGGCGTCGTGCCGTCGTAGGTGGCGAGCAGCCCGGCGATCCCGCCGCCGCGGTAGGTCGGGTGCGGGCCGTCGATCGCGGCGAAGTACCGGGCCGCGTACGAGCCGTCGCCCGGTGCCGGCCCGACGCCGTCCTGCCCGGTGACGATCGTCGTGACGCCCTGGCGCAGGAGCGCGAGCTGCACGCGCTCGTCGAAGACGAGGGACCCCGCGTGCGAGTGCGCGTCGACGAAGCCCGGCATGACGACCCGGTCGGAGCAGTCGATCACCGCTGCGTCGGCGGGGACACGGAGCCGTTCGCCGACCTCGGTGACCCGGCCGTCCGCGACGAGGACGTCCCGGCGGTGGAACCGGCCGTCGTCGCCGACGATCGACCCGCCGGCGAGGAACACCGGCGCCGTCATCGCGCCAGCGCCGCGACGAGCCGTTCCGCGCGTGTGCGGAGGCCGTCGAGGTCGCCGTCCCGCAGGGCGTCACCGACGAGCGGCGAGCCGAGGCCGACCGCGACCGCACCCGCCGCGAGGTAGTCGGCCGCGTCGTCCACGCCGATGCCGCCGGTGGGGATCACGTCGACGAAGTCGAGCGGTGCGAGCACCTGCTTCAGGAACGCCGGCCCGCCGAGCTGGGCGGCGGGGAAGACCTTGACCGCCCGGGCTCCGTGCCGCCACGCCGTGACGATCTCCGTCGGGGTCGCCGCACCCGGGTACCAGCCGAGGCCCCGCTCGTGGGCGCGTTCGCCGATGGCGGGATCGGTGTGCGGGCTGACCGCGAAGGTGGCGCCGAGCGCGGCGGCCTCGTCGAGCTGGCGGGGTTCGAGGACGGTCCCGACGCCGACCGCGGCGGCGCTGCCGTACCGGTCGACCGCCCAGGCGATGCCGTCCTGCCAGCGCGGGGTGTTGGTGGTGAGCTCGATCGCTCGGACCCCGGACTCGACGAGCACCCGGATGACGTCCTCGACGTGCTCGCCCGTGCCGCCGCGGAGGATGGCGACCGCGGGTCCGGCGTCGTGGCGGTGCCTGGCCGTCGTGGTGGGGGCGGCGGTGTCGGTCATCGGGGTCCTCCTGTCGTCGGGGTGCGCGTCGCGGGTGCTCGTCGCGGGTGCTCGTCGTCGGGTGACCATCAGCGGTCCACGCGGTCGTGCACGGCGTGGTCGACCTCCGGGGCATCGTCCACGGTGACGACCGCGTCGGGGTCCGGGAGCCTCCAGTCGCTCGCCACGGTGCAGGCGAGGGCCCCGGCGTCCGCCGCGCGGTCGAGCGCGACCGCCGGCTCGGCGCCACCGAGGACGGCGGCGATCCACCCGGCCACGAAGGCGTCCCCGGCGCCCACGGGGTCCACCACGCGGACGGGCGTCGCCGCTCGTCGGTGCAGGACGCCGTCGACCGAGGCCACCGCTCCGCGCGAGCCGAGCTTCACCACCGCGGTGCCGTGGGCCAGTGCCGCGAGACCGCGCGCGAGGTCGTCCTCGTCGGCCGGCTGCTCCTCGCGGCCGAGTACCAGCCGGGCCTCGTCGTCGCTCGCGAACACGGTGGCCGAGCGTTCGACCACCGCCCGGTAGCGAACGCGTGCGGTGTCCGGGTCGATCAGCTTCGGCCGGTGGTTGACGTCGAAGGAGACGGGGACACCGGCGGCCTCGGCGCGGTCGAGCACGGCGTCCACGGTCGCGCGGGAACGGTCCGAGAGCGCGAGGGTGATCCCGCTGAGGTGCACCAGGGCGGCCTGCTCGACGAGTCCGGCGGGGACGTCCTCGGGTCCGATCGCCGACCCGGCAGACCCTCGGCGGTGGTACGTCACGCGGGTCCGGCCGTCGGCCAGCCGCTCCTTCATCATGAGTCCGGTCGAGCGGTCCGCATCGGCGACCGCGACCACGTCGACGCCCGAGCTGCGGACGTCCGCCACGACGCGGTCGCCCGCCGGGTCCGTCCCGACGCGGCCGACCCACGTCGTCGGCACCCCGGCGCGGGCCAGGCCGATCGCGACGTTGCTCTCCGCGCCGCCGGTGTCGACCCGCATCGCGTCGAGGTCGGGGACGGCACCGACCGACTGTCCGCTGAGCAGGAGCATCGTCTCGCCCACGGTGACCACCCGCCCGGTCACCGGGCGCTCCGGGTCGTCGCCGTCCGGTTCAGTGCCAGCTGGGCGGAGGACGAACCGAGCGCGACCGAGATCTCGTGCGCCGTCCGGACGACCCCGGACCCGAGCTCGCGGACCGCGGCCGCCGGGAACCGCGACGCGAGCCCGGAGATGCTCATCGCCCCGACGACCTGGTTCGCGTGGTCGAACACGGGGGCGGCGACGCACCGGATGTCCGGTTCGTTCTCGCGGTCGTCGATGCCGTAGCCGCGCTGGTGCGTCCGGTCGACCTCGCGGCGCCAGCGCACGTCGTCCGTGATGGTGTGGTCCGTCATCGCGCGGACGGGCTCCGCGAGCACCCGGGCGAGCAGGTCCGGCTCCCCGAACGCGACGATGGCCTTGCCCGAGGCGGTGTTGCGCATCGGCAGCCGGTTGCCGATGCGGGACCCCATGCGGACGGTCCCGCGCGTCTCGACCTTGTCGACGTAGACGATGTCGGTGCCGTCCGGGACGACGAGGTGGCACGTGAGCCCGGTCCGTTCGGCGGTCCGGCGGAGGAACGGGGCCGCGGCAGCCCGCAGGTCGATGCCCTCGAGGTAGCTCTGGCCGAGGAGCAGCGCCCCGAGCCCGAGCGTGAACCCGGCGTCCGCGGTCCGGCGGAGCAGGTCGGTCTCGACCATCGGGGCCGTCAGGCGGAGGACGGTCGACTTCGACGTCCCGAGCTCCGTGGCGAGGGTGCCGAGGCTGACCGACACCTCGCCGTTCCGCGTGCGTTCGGCGACGTGGTCGAGCAGCCGGAGTCCGCGCCGGAGCGACAGGGCGGCGTTGCGGGCGGGGATGTCGGGTGGGGTGGTCACCGGAACTCCGTCTCGATCGTGTCGAGCACGGTGTCGTCGTCGGCGAGCACGAGGACCCGGCGCCACTTGTCGAACACCGTGCAGGGGTGGGAGATGCCGAACACCACGACGTCCCCCGGGACGAGGTCGGGCGCCGCGTCGGTGGTCCGCAGGTAGCAGTGCTGGTCGTCGAGGCGGGTGACGGTGACCGACCCGGGGGCGGGAGTCACGGGGCGGGCGTCAGCCGTGCCTCCCGGCCGGACCTCGCGCACGACCGGCAGTCCCTCGTCGAAGCTGATGTCCCGCTTGCCGACGGCCACGAGCACGAGGCCCGGCTCCGGGGCTGAGGTGACCCGGCCCCAGACGCGGATGGCGGCCTCGAGCCGCCCCTCCTCGGGGTGGCGGCCGAAGGGCGTCCGCTCGGCGTAGAAGCCGTCGTCGTGCGTCAGCGACGCTCCGGACCGCAGCAGGACGTCGACGTCACCGGGCCGGGACTCGACGGCCTCGACGACCGCGTCGAACCAGGCGCTCCCGCCCATGCTCAGGAGCGTCCGGGGCACCCCGACGAGCGGGCGGACCGCCGCGGTGACCGCGAGGACGCCGCGCACGTAGTCACGGGCCTCGTCGGGGCCGGGCAGCCCGCCCTCGTAGCCGGTGACGCCGCGGAGCTCGAGGCCGGCGTCGTGTGCGGTGCGTGCGAGGGCGATCCCGTCCTCGGGGGACCGGACGCCCGTGCGACCGCCGGGGAACCCGACCTCGACGAGCACCGGGAGTGCCCCGTGGGCCGCTGCCGCGGTCACACCGGCGGGGGAGTCGACCTGGAACAGGACGTCGGCACCGGGGTCCTCGGTGCGACGGCCCGCGATCCAGGCCAGCCCGGCCGGGTCGAGCACCTCGTTCGCGAGGAGGATCCGGTGGATGCCGTGCCGCCACGCCACGACGGCCTGCTGGACGGAGGCGACCGTGACGCCCCACGCGCCGAGGTCGAGTTGCCGGCGGGCCAGGGCGGGTGCCATGTGGGTCTTCATGTGCGGCGCGAACAGCAGGCCGTGGCGGTCGACGTACGCCTGCATCACGGCGGCGTTGGACGCGAGGGCGGACTCGCGGAGCGTCATCGCCGGCAGCAGGACGTCGTCGAGCACGTGCGTGGTCATCGGGCCTCCTCGTCGAGTGCGGTGTTGCCACGTTCGTCCGTCCGCCGCGGCGCGGACAACGCTGGTGGCCGCTCCATTGTGCAACGCAGAACGTTCGTCGCACGGGCCGTCGCGGAACCCGAGCAGGCATAGCATTTCGTTCGACATGACGACGACGACATCGACGCCCGCACCACGGCGGACCCACAGCACGGCGGTGGCCGTCCTCGTGGCCGGCACCTTCTTCATGGAGCTGCTCGACGGCACGATCCTCGCGACCGCCGCGCCCGCGATGGGCCGCGACCTCGGGGTCGACTCGGCTGCGGTCGGCGTCGCGATCACCGCCTACCTCGTGACGCTGGCCGTGTTCATCCCGGTGAGCGGATGGGTGACCGACCGCGTCGGCTCGCGGACCGTCTTCGCCGCGGCGATCGCGCTCTTCACGATCGCGTCCGCACTGTGCGCCGCGTCGACGGGGCTCGTGGAGTTGACGCTCTGGCGCATCCTGCAGGGCCTCGGCGGCGCGATGATGGTGCCCGTCGGCCGGCTCGTCGTGCTCCGGAGTGCCGGACGCGACCAGCTCGTCACGGCGATCGCGATCCTGACCTGGCCGGCGTTGGCGGCGCCGATCATCGCGCCGTTCGTCGGCGGGGTGCTCGTCGACACCCTGACGTGGCACTGGATCTTCCTCGTCAACATCCCCCTCGGTGTCGTCGCGTTCGTCGCCGCGCTCGTGCTCGTGCCCCAGGAACGGGCACCGGAGCGGGTGCCGTTGGACTGGCTCGGGTCGCTGCTCGCGTGCTTCGGCCTCGGCGCGCTCGTCGTGATGGCCTCGCTGCTGGCGCTCGACGTGGTGCCGGTCGTCGCGGTCGTCGTCTCCGGGGTCGTCGGCGCGGTGTGCTGCTGGCTCGCGATCCGGCACTTCCGCCGGACCCCGCACCCGATCATGGGGCTCGAGTCCTTCCGACTCGAGACCTTCCGGGTGTCGCACGCCGGCGGGAGCCTCTTCCGCCTGGCCGTCTCGGCCGTGCCGTTCGTGCTCCCGCTGCTCTTCCAGGACGCGTGGGGGTGGAGCGCGGTGCTCGCCGGGTCCGCCGTGCTCTGGGTCTTCGTCGGCAACCTCGGCATCAAGCCCATGACGACTCCGTTCCTCCGCTGGTTCGGGTACCGGCCCGTCATCGTCGTGTCGTCCGCCGTCGCCGCGCTCAGCGTCGTGGCGATGGCGTTCATGACGCCGGACACCCCGTTCTGGCTGCTCGCGGTGCTGCTCGTCGTGAGCGGTGCTGCTCGGTCAGTCGGCTTCACCGCGTACAACACCATCGCGTTCGCCGACGTCGAGCAGGCGGACATGACCCCGGCGAACACGCTCTCCTCGACGCTGCAGCAGACGGCGGCGGGGTTCGGCGTCGCGGTCGCCGCCGTGGTCATCCGCGCGGCGTCGGGGCTCGGCGGGTCGGGGCCGTACGTGGCCGCGTTCTGGGTCATCGCGGCGCTCCTCGTCGTCGCGTGCGTCGAGGGTGTGCTCATGAGCCGGACGGCGGGGGACACCGTGCGACCCGCCCGGCGGGTGCGGGTCCGCGCCTGACGCGTACCGGGCGCACCGCCGCCGCTGTCCGTTCGCGACCCGGTCACACGCCGGAAACCCGTCCCGCGCTACAGTCTCAGGAACCTGCTGCGGAGGCCGAGTAGTTTCGCTCCGGCAGGGTGACCCGGTACCCCGGACAGGACGCCACCCGGAACAGGAAGGCAGCATGGCCGCTCCACAGCAGCACGGGACGCTCGACCCCGACGCCGACGTGCAGCCGACCGCACTCCGCGTCGTCAGCTACAACCTCCGCGAGCACACCGCGAACGGCGAACTCGCGTCCCTGGCCGAGGCCTCGCAGGCCGACGTCCTGTGCGTGCAGGAGTGCGACTCGAACGACCTCGCTCCGTCCGTCGGTGGGCTCTCCCTCGCGGCGTCGACGAAGGCGAACCGGCTGGGCCTCGCGATCTACAAGCGCGACGACCGCTTCGAGCTCCAGGACTTCAGCATCCACTCGCTGCAGAAGTCGCTGCACGACCGGGTGCTCGCGCCCGCGCACGAGCGGCTCATCGCCATGCACCTCCGCGACCGCGAGGCCGACACCGAGGTCATCGTCGCCTCGTTCCACGCCTCGCCCCTGACCGCGACGAACTCCCTCCGCCGCAAGCAGATCGAGGCGGCGCACCAGTTCGTCCGCGACCTCTCGAGCGAGGCCCCGGCGATCATGGTCGGCGACTTCAACTACCCGTGGTTCCAGACGAACCTCCGCCGCAAGATCGAGCAGCACGGCTTCGCGCTGTCGCTCTCGGACCAGCCGACCTACCTGCGCTACCGCAAGTTCACGGGCCACTTCGACTTCGCGACGAGCGTCGGTCTGCACATCGCCGGCGTCGAGACGCTCCCCGCGGGGGTGTCCGACCACCGGCCGATCCTGGTCAGGGCGCACTACGAGCACCCCGGCGACACCGCCGGCTACCCGACGATCGACGCCCCCGCGGCCTGACGCCCACCGGCGCGGCGTCGCGCTCGGAGCGACGTGCAGGGGCATGCGGCATCGTGCGTCGTGGGTCGCGACTCCCCGTCCGTCGAGCAGCAGGCGGTCACGATTCGTCGCCGTCGTGCGGTCGGAGCGACACTTCGTGACCGCTCGAGAGTGGCGCGCGGGGAGTCGTGACCACGGACGGACGGACGGACGGACGGACGGGAGGGGGGGGGGGGCCGGGGGCCCCCCCCCCCCCCCCCCCCCCCCCCGCGCGCCCCCCCCCCGGGGCCGCGCCCCCCCCCCCCCCCCACACCGCGGGCCCCCCATCGCGGCGACCCCACCCCCCGGTAACAGTGAAAACCACGTGCTCAGGGGGGTTTGGCA
>NZ_JBIVHJ010000002.1:380654-406610 GCF_044749145.1 Curtobacterium sp. NPDC089689
GCCTGTGTGCCCCCCCGGGGGGGGGGGGGGGGGGGGGGGGGGCCCCCCCCCCCCCCCCCCCCCCCGCGGGCGGGGGGGGGGGGGCCCCGGGGCCCCCCCCCCCCCCCGCCCGCCCACGGTCGCGTCCGCGACCCGGGGCGCGTCAGCGACGCAACGTCGCGCGCGCCAGACGGTTCCCGAGGAACTGCCCGAGCTGGACGATGACCACGATCGCCGCCACCGAGACGTAGACGATCCACCAGTCGTAGCGCTGCGAGCCGTAGTTGATCGCGTACTCGCCGAGGCCGCCGCCACCGACGATCGCGCCCTGCGCCGTCATGTCGACGATGCCGACGTAGATGAACGTGTACCCGAGGATGAGCGGCCCGAGGCCCTCCGGGATGAGCACCGTCAGGAGGATCGACACCGGGTGCGCTCCCGACGCCCGGGCAGCCTCGACCACGCCGGGGTCCACCGCGAGCAGGTTCTGCTCCACGATCCGGGCGACGGCGAACGACGCCGCGAACGAGATCGCGAACGTCACCGCGGGGACGCCGATGGTGGTGCCCACGACCTCCCGCTGCAGGGGACCGATCGCAGCCAGGAGGATCACGAACGGGATCGGCCGGACGATGTTCACGACGACGTTGACGACGGTGTGGACGGTCCGGTTGCCGAGCAGGTTGCCCGGGCGGGTGGCGTACAGCGTGAGCCCGAGGGCGAGGCCGATCACACCGGCGACGACGAGCGAGATGATCGTCATCACGAGGGTGTCGCGCACCGAGGCGACGAAGACGTCGAACGTGTCGATCACGCTCTGGAAGGTGTTGTTCACGCCGCCGCCTCCTCGTCCACGGTGGTGCCGCTCGCGCGCAGATCGCGGACGGCCTCGTCGACGGCGTGCGGGTCGTCGCTCGTCAGCTCGTAGGTGAGCGAGCCGATCCGGCGCTCCCGGATCTCGCCCACACCGCCGAACACGAGTTCGGCCGTCACGCCGTGCGCGCGCCACGCGGCATCGATGCGGTTCTGCAGGCCGACCTCGTCGGATATCTGCACGGTGACGAGTCGACCGGTGTGGTGTTCACGGAGCCGCACGAGCTGCTCCGCGGACGGTCGGTCGTGCAGGGCCGTCCGGACGAACCGCTGCGCGGCCGGGGTCTGCGGCTTCGAGAACACGTCGTACACGTCGCCGACTTCGACCACGCGGCCGTGCTCCATCACGGCGACGCGGTCCGCGATCTGCCGCACGGCGTCCATCTCGTGCGTGATGACGATGATCGTGACGCCGAGCTCCCGGTTCACCCGGCGGAGCAGGCCGAGGACCTCGGACGTGGTGTCCGGGTCGAGGGCGCTCGTGGCCTCGTCGGCGAGCAGCAGCTCGGGGTTCGAGGCCAGCGCACGGGCGATGCCGACGCGCTGCTTCTGCCCGCCGGAGAGCTGCTCCGGGTAGGCGTACGCACGGTCCAGCAGCCCGACGAAGTCGAGCAGTTCCGCGACGCGACGGTCGCGCTCCTGCTTGCCGACGCCCGCGACCTTGAGCGGGTACGCCACGTTGCCCGCGATCGTCCGGGACCGGAAGAGGTTGAACTGCTGGAAGATCATCCCGATGCGCCGACGCGCCTGACGGCGGTCCCGCTCGGGGATCGCCGTCAGGTCCTGTCCGGCGACCGTCACCGACCCGGAGCTGGGCAGCTCCAGGGCGTTGACGAGCCGGACGAGCGTCGACTTCCCGGCACCGGAGTAGCCGATCACCCCGAGGACCTCTCCCTGGTGCACGTCCAGGGAGACGTCCTCGACCGCGGTGACGGTCTCGCCGGTGTCGGCGCGGCGGTAGTGCTTCGAGACGCCGCGGAGTTCGACGAGGGCAGACACTACTGCTTGGCCGCCTTCGCGTCCTGCTCGACGCTCGCGAGCTCGCTCTGCAGCTTCGACGCGCTCACGTTGCGCGCGACGGCCTGCGGGTAGTCCTTCGTGAACGCCTTCTGCACCGCGCTGTCCTGGAACAGCTTCGCGAGGGCCAGGTAGGTCGCGTCGTCCTTGTCGGCGTTCCGGACGGCGAACACGTTGACGTACGGGGCTGCGCTGGCGCTCGACGGGTCGTCCTTCGAGATGACGTCCTTGACCGGCAGGCCGGCGGACGTCGCGAAGTTGTTGTTCACGACGGCCGCCGCGACGGAACCCTGCTGCAGCGCGTTCGCGGTCTGCGAGGCGTCGAGGGTCTGCACGTCGACCTTGTGGGTCTCGATGTCGCCGGTCGTCGAGAACGCGGTGCCGCCGTCCTTCAGCGTGAGGAGCTTCGCGTCCTGCAGCACGAGGAGCGCACGCGCCTGGTTGATCGCGTCGTTCGGGATCGCGACCTTCGCGTCCGCCGGCAGGGCCGAGGCGCTGTCGTACTTCGTCGCGTAGAGCGGCAGCGGGTAGACGGCCGTCGAGCCGATCGGCTGGAGGTCGTCGTCCGAGGTGACGTTGTAGTCCGCGAGGTACTGGATGTGCTGGAACTGGTTGATGTCGATCTGCTCGTCCTTGAGCGCCGGGTTCGGCAGCGAGTAGTCCGAGAAGTTCACGAGCTGCACGGTGACGTTCAGCTTCTCCTTCGCGAGCTTCGTGTAGGTCTTCCAGTACGGCAGCGCCTTGTCCGCGACACCGATCTTCACGGTCTTGGCGGCACCGCCGTCGGCAGTCGCACCCGCCCCACCGTCACCACCGGCACGGACGGCACCGACGATCACGGCGACGACGATCGCGACGACGACGACGGCCGCAGCGACGATCCAGCCGATCGGACGCTTGCCCTTCGGCTTCTGGGGCAGTGCAGGTGCGGACATGGTGCTCCTCGTGGGGTGAGCGGTGCGTGGTCTTCGACTCGCCCGCGGAGCAGCACTGGTCCGTGGCGTGCGACGAGTGTGACCGGTGACCCACGGGTGCCGCGAGTTGCGTTCCGCCGTGTTACAGCCGTGTGACAGCGCGGTCGGGTTCACTCGGACGGGTGCGGAGCATCGAACTCGTCCTGTCCCCGGCGTCGGACGCGGCCGTCCGAGCGGTGTGGGACGAGCTGATCGCTGACGACCTGCCGAGCCTCGGTCGGCACGTGTCGGCGTCGAACGCGCCGCACGTCACCCTCGCTGCCGGTCCTGACCTGCCCGTCCCGACCGGGTTCGACGCGCCCGTGCCCGCGACGCTCCGGCTCGGCGGTGTCCTGCTCTTCCCCGCCGGTCCGGAGCGGTCCGTGCTCGTCCGGGCCGTCGTCGTCGACCCGGCGCTCGCCGCCTTCCACGAGGCCGTCCACCGCGCTGCGCCCGGCGGCGTCGACACCTCGCTGCCGGGTGCGTGGTCGCCGCACGTGTCGTTCGCACGGCGGGTCCGGGACGTCGACCTCCCTCGGGCGCTGGCGGCACTCCGGCGGGCACCGCTGCCCGAGGTGCTCGAGGTGAGCGGCGTGCGGTTCTGGGACGGCGAGGCGGGGGCGGTCACGCCGCTGGCGTGAGGAGCGGTTCGGCGCCGGGACGGGCCTCCCGGCTGCGTCGTCCCGTCCGCGTCCCGCCGCCGTCGGAGTAGCGTCGTCAGACCCCGAGGACGCGCTCGGCGAAGGCGGAGCCGAAGACGCGGTCCGGGTCCGCGGCGCGGACCAGGTCGCGGACGGCCGGGAGGCGCGGGTACAGCCCGGCGATCGCCTCGCCGTCCAGGGAGCTCATCTTCCCCCAGTGCGGCCGCCCGTCGAAGGGGGCGAGCAGGCCCTCGAGGTCGGGCAGGAGCGCCGCGACCTCGGCCGGGTGCTTCTTCCAGGTGAAGGCGATGCAGAGCACGTCCTCACCCTGGGTCGGGCTCAGCCAGAACGGATCGGCCGCCATCGTCCGGAGTTCGCAGACGTGCAGGTGCGGCTGGATGCGCTCCGCCATCGTCCGGACGGCGTCGAGGGCCGCCGCCGCGTGCCGGAGCGGGACGAAGTGCTCGCTCTGGACCTCGGACCCGACGCTCGGGACCGACTCGATGGGGAAGTGCGGCAGGCGGTCCCACCACGGACCGACCGACCCGTCGCGGGCGGTGTGGTGCCCGTCACCCGGTGTCCCCGGCCGCTTCGGCGCACCGAGGAGGTGTTCCGGCACAGTCACGTCGACGGCGCCGTCGGGGACGCGGGACTTCACGAGCACGTCGCTGATCTCGTCGCCGAACACCGTGTACGAGCACACCGAGTAGGCGGCGGCGTGGACCTCGGCGACGTGCGCGGTGAAGACGTCCCACGGGACCGGGCCGTAGGAGTCCTGCCGCATGCCGTAGGTCGGCTGGAGGTCGAGGGCCACCCGGGTCACGATGCCGAACAGCCCGAGGTGGAGGACCGTGCCCGCGAACCCGGGGTCGTCGCGGCGCACGGTGTGGAGCTCGCCGTCCGGCCCGATCAGCTCGAGGGAGCGGACGGCGGTGCTCAGCGAACCGAGCGTCGTGCCGGAGCCGTGCGTGCCGGTCGCGACCGCGCCGCCGATCGAGATGTGCGGCAGCGAGCCCATGTTGTGCAGGGCGAACCCGGCGCGGTCGATCTCCGGTGCGACGAGTCCGTACCGGGTCCCCGCGCCCATCGTCGCGGTCCGTGCGTCGGTGTCGACGACGAGGTCGGTCGGGACGCCCGTGAGGTCGAGCAGCACACCGGGGGTGTCCGCGACGTCGTTGAACGAGTGCCGGGTGCCGAGGCCGTGCACCCGCGGGGAGCGGGCCACGACCTCGGCGGCCTCGGCGACGGAACCGGGTCGGACGACGCGCTCCGCCGTGTAGGTGACCGTGCCGGACCAGTTCAGCTCGCTCGTCGTCGACCACATGCCGCCCACGATGCCACGCGCCGCCGACGGCCGCGGGAGCGCCGTCCGCCGGGCCGCCGCGGCAGCGCCGATCACGGGGCAGCCGCCGCACCGGTCCGGTGGTCGGGCGGGCCGTCAGTGCATCGACGGAGCCGGGGCACCCTCCGGGGTCTCCGGGCGGCGGACCATCGACGCGGTCACGATGCCGGCGAGGGAGATGATCGCGCCGACCAGGAACGCGGTCTTCACGCCCGTCGCGGTGGCCGCGGCGACGTCCGCCGCACCAGCGCTCGCCGCACCCGCCGCCCCGATGGTGAGCAGGGTCACGAAGAGTGCCGTGCCCGCGGCACCCGCGAGCTGCTGTGCCGTGCCGAGCACCGCGCTGCCGTGCGAGTACAGCTTCGGCGGGAGCCCGCCGAGCGCCGAGGTGAAGAGCGGCGTGAAGGTCAGCGCCAGCCCGATGCTCAGGACCACGTGCGCGCCGAGGACGAACCAGACGCTCGTGCCGACGCCGACGGTCGAGAGCGCCCAGAGCACGGCGCTGACGATGATCGAGCCGGGGATGAGCAGCACGCGCGGGCCGCGGCGGTCGTAGACGCGACCGACCACCGGCGAGAGCAGCCCCATGATCAGGCCGCCGGGGAGCAGGAGGAGCCCGACCTGCAGGACCTCGAGCCCGAGGACGCGCTCGAGGTAGATCGGCAGCAGGATGAGGGTGCCGAACATCGCCATGAAGCTGACGACCATCGCGACGATCGGGATGGTGAAGCCGGCGGTGCGGAACGTGCGCAGGTCGAGCAGGGCCGAGTCGCTGCGCTGCAGGCGGGTCTGTCGGAGCACGAACACCGCGAGGGCGACCACGCCGACCACGAGCGACACGATCGGCACGAGCGGCCCGGTCGACCCGGCCTCGCCGATGCTCGACAGCCCGTACACGAGCCCGCCGAACGCGAATGCGGAGAGCACGACGGAGAGCACGTCGATCGGGGCCTTCCGCGGCGTGGACACGTTGCGCACCTTGACCATGCCGAGGATCAGCGCGGCGATCGCGATCGGGAGCACGAAGCCGAAGAGCCAGCGCCACGAGAACGCGTTGAGGATCAGCCCGGAGATCGTCGGACCGACGGCCGGGGCGACGGAGATGACGATCGAGATGTTGCCCATCACGCGCCCGCGGTGCGCCGGCTCGACGAGCGTCAGCACCGTCGTCATGAGGAGCGGCATCATGATCGCCGTCCCGCTCGCCTGCACGATGCGCCCGACGAGCAGCATCGTGAAGCCCGGGGCGAGCAGCGCGACGAGCGTGCCGGCGGAGAACAGGCTCATCGCCCAGACGAACACCGGCCGCGTGTTGAACCGCTGCAGCAGGAACCCGGTGATCGGGATGACGACGGCCATCGTGAGGAGGAACCCGGTCGTCAGCCACTGGCCCGTGGCCGCGCTGATGCCGAGGTCGTCCATGAGCCGGGGGAGCGCGACGCCCATGATCGTCTCGTTGAGGATGACCACGAACGCGGAGACGAGCAGGAGCCCGATCACGAGCCGGGTCTCGCCGGAGGACGGCTGCGTCACGCTCCCGGTGCGGGGTGCGGAATCGACGGCCTGGGTCATGCGGGGCTCCTGGTGGATCGCGACGTACGGGACGAGGGGGCGCCGGAGCGCAGACAGGGCAACCGCCTGAACGGATTCGATTATTCCGCTTCCAACCGACACTCCGGTGAACGGCCGGTGCTCGGTGCTCGGTGCTCGGTGCAGGCGGTCGGCGCTCAGTGCAGGATCGAGAACCCCTCGGTGTCCCCGTGCGGCACCACCGGGCGGAGCGCGACCTCGGTCACCTCGGCCGAGGGCGGGCCGCTGTGCAGCAGGTCCATGAGCCGGTCGACCGCTGCGGACGGCCCCTCGGCCTCCACCTCGACCGTCCCGTCGAACAGGTTCCGCGCGTACCCGACGAGGTCGAGCCCGTCGGCCTTCCGCGCCGTCCAGTACCGGAAACCGACCCCCTGCACCGTGCCCGACACCACCGCGTGCATCCTCGTCACCGTCGTCATGCCCTCACCGTAGGCGTGCGCTCCCCGGACGAGTTTTCGGCGGTGTTACCGACTCGTGAAACCCGGTGATAGAGTCATCGCAACCCGAACACTTCGAGTCAACATGACACTATCTCCTGAGCCCTCCATCCGCGTCGCGGTGTCCACCGTGATCGTCGCGCTGCGTCCGCACCCGGACACGGGTGCACCGGCGCTGTGGATGCCGCTCGTGCGTCGGGTCGCGGAACCGTACGAGGGCTCGTGGGCGCTCCCGGGCGGATGGGTGCGACCGGACGAGGGGCTCGAGGACTCCGCCGCGGCGCGTCTCCGGGAGACCACGAACGTGCAGCCGCGGTACCTCGAGCAGCTCTACGCGTTCGGGGACGTCGACCGCTCCCCGAGCCGGGTCGTCTCGATCGTGTACTGGGCCCTGGTGCACCCGGACGAGGCGAACGTCGTGCCCGACGACTGGAACGTCCGCTGGTTCCTCGCCGACGAGCACCCACCGCTCGCGTTCGACCACGACCGCATCGTCGAGTACGCCCTGTGGCGGCTGCGGAACAAGATGTCGTACTCCCGGATCGCGCAGGCGTTCCTCGGCGACCGGTTCACCCTCGCCGAGCTCCGCGGCGTGTACGAGGCGGTGCTCGGGCGGGCGCTCGACCCCGCGAACTTCCGACGACAGGTGGAGAAGACCGACGCGGTCCTGCCCACCGACGAGACCACGAGCGGGGGACGGCACCGTCCGGCCCGGCTCTACCGTTCCAACCCCGACCTCGCGTACGCGGACAACGGTCCGCTGCACCGGGCCGAGCAGCCAACGAACCGATAGGAACCACCGTGTCCATCGCGACCACGATCGAGCTCATCTCCAACGGCGGCGCCGCCGGCAGCACGTGCACGCCGGACCTCGCGGTGCCCGCGTGGGACTTCGACTCCCGGCCCGGCTACGGTCCGGGGTCGTCGATGTCCGACGTCATCCCGACCGGGGCTCCCCGGCAGGGCGGCATCCCCGACGAGTACAAGACCGCGAGCGACGAGGAACTGCACGAGCGCATCGAGCGGGCGAAGGCCACCCTCGGCGACCGCGTCGTCGTCCTCGGGCACTTCTACCAGCGGGACGAGGTCGTGCGGCACGCGGACTTCCTCGGAGACTCGTTCCAGCTCGCCAACGCCGCGCTGACGAAGCCCGACGCCGAGGCCATCGTGTTCTGCGGCGTCCACTTCATGGCGGAGACGGCGGACATCCTCGCGCGGGACGACCAGCGGGTCATACTGCCGAACCTCGCCGCGGGCTGCTCGATGGCCGACATGGCGGACATCGACAGCGTCGAGCAGGCCTGGGCGGAGCTCACGGCGGTCTACGGCACCGAGCCGGACGCCGACGGACGCGTCCCGGTCATCCCGGTCACCTACATGAACTCCGCGGCGGACCTCAAGGCGTTCTGCGGCCGGAACGGCGGCATCGTCTGCACGAGCTCGAACGCCGCGACCGTCCTCGAGTGGGCGTTCGAGCGCGGGCAGCGCGTCCTGTTCTTCCCCGACCAGCACCTCGGCCGCAACACCGCGAAGGCCATGGGGATCAGCACCGACCGCATGCCGATGTGGAACCCGCGGAAGGCGCTCGGCGGCAACGACGTCGCGGCCCTGCAGGACGCCCGGGTGATCCTCTGGCACGGGTTCTGCTCGGTGCACCGCCGCTTCACCGTCGACCAGATCGACCAGGCCCGACGCGACCACCCCGGCGTGCAGGTCATCGTCCACCCGGAGTGTCCGATGGCGGTCGTGGACGCCGCGGACCACGCGGGCAGCACCGACCTCATCCGGAAGACCGTGGCGGCCGCGACCGAGCCGACGACGTTCGCGATCGGCACCGAGATCAACATGGTGAACCGGCTCGCGGCGGAGTACCCGCAGCACACGATCTTCTGCCTGGACCCGGTCGTCTGCCCGTGCTCGACCATGTACCGGATCCACCCCGGCTACCTCGCGTGGGTGCTCGAGGCGCTCGTCCGCGGTGAGGTCCTCAACGAGATCGTCGTGCCCACCGACGTCCAGGCCGACGCGAAGGTCGCCCTCGAGCGCATGCTCGCCGCCAAGCCCCGCGGCTGACGCGGGACCGCCGGGACGGAAGGAGCACACCGTGCACGTCGTCATCGTGGGGTCCGGCATCGCCGGGCTCACCGCCGCGATCCGTGCGAGCAGCCGCCACGACGTCACCCTCGTGACGAAGGGCACACTGACCGACGGCGCCACCCGGTACGCCCAGGGCGGTGTCGCCGTGGCGCTCGGCGCCGACGACTCCGCCGCCCTGCACCAGGCGGACACGCACGTCGCCGCCGCCGGCAGCGCCGACGCCCGCGCGGTCGAGGTGCTCTGCACCGACGGGCCCGCCCGCGTCCGCGACCTGCTCGCGCTCGGCGTGCCGTTCGACCGCACCACCGACGCGGCGAGCCTCGACCGGCACGGCGACGACCTCGCCCGGGGTCGTGAGGCCGCGCACGGTCGCTGGCGGGTCGTCCACGCCGACGGCGACGCGACCGGCGCGGCGATCGAGCGGACCCTCGTCGACGCCCTGCACCGGCGCCACGTCACGATCCTCGAGCGCACCTGCCTCGTCGACCTCGTGGTCCACGGCGGCGCGGTCGTCGGCGTCGACGTCCTGGACCTCCTCGGCGAACCGCGGCGGCTCGACGCCGACGCGGTCGTCCTCGCCTCGGGCGGCGCGGGACACCTGTACCGCGAGACCACGAACCCGCTCGTCGCGACGGGGGACGGCCAGGCGGCGGCCTGGCGCGCGGGCGCCGTGCTCGCCGACGTCGAGTTCGTCCAGTTCCACCCGACCCGCCTGGCCGTTCCGGACGGCGGGCTCGTGTCCGAGGCCGTCCGCGGCGAGGGCGCCGTGCTCCGCGACGCCCGCGGTGACCGCTTCATGACCCGTCTCCACCCGGACGCCGAGCTCGCCCCGCGTGACGTCGTCGCCCGGGGCATCGCCGCCGCCGTCCGCGACCAGGGCGGCGCACCGGTGCACCTCGACGCCACCGGCCTCGACCCGGACTTCCTCGTCCGTCGGTTCCCCGGCCTCACCCGCGCCACGCGCGCCGCCGGCTACGACTGGACCCGCGAGGGCGTCCCCGTCGCCCCCGCGGCCCACTACGCCATGGGCGGCGTCGCGACCGACGCCGAGGGACGCACCAGCCTGCCCGGACTCCTCGCGGTCGGCGAGGTCGCCTGCACCGGGGTCCACGGGGCGAACCGGCTCGCCTCGAACTCGCTGCTGGAGGGCCTCGTCTTCGCGGTCCGCGCCGCGGACGCGCTCGGTGCACCGCGACCCGACCGGATCCGCCTGCGCGGCGACACGACGTTGGACGTCGTGACCGTCGCCGACGCTGCGGACGCGACCCGTGCCTCCCGGCAGGACCGGACGGGAGGCCCGGATCACCGCACCGACGCCGCGGACGTCCGTCAGGCGGTGCAGTCCGTCATGACGGACCGGGTCGGGCTCCTGCGCGACGCGAGCGGACTCGCGAGCGCCCGCCGCGACCTCGACCGCCTCGGCGTGCCGGCGCCCACCGGCGTCCGCGAGCACGAGGACCGCGCCCTGCTCGACCTCGCCCGGCTGACCGCCCGCGCCGCCGAGGCCCGCACCGAGTCCCGCGGCGCGCACGCCCGGACCGACCACCCCGACACCGATCCCCGAGCCGCACGACCGAACGGCTGGGTCCTCCGACCCGCGGCCGTCCCGCAGGAGGTACCCGCATGACCGACACCGCCGCACCGACGCCCGACGCCCTCGTCGTCACCGATCCCGGCTCGATCCCGCCGCACGTCCTCCGGCGCGTGGTCGACACCGCGCTCGAGGAGGACGCCCCGTGGGGCGACGTCACCAGCGAGACCCTCATCCCCGCGGGCGCCACGGCGACCGCGGTCCTTGCCGCACGGGAGCCCGGCGTGCTGAGCGGCGGCGGCGTCTTCGTGTCGGTCATGCACGCCGTGGACCCGACGATCCGGGCCGAGGTGCACGTGGCCGACGGCACCGGGTTCGTCGCGGGGGACACCCTCGTGACGGTGTCGGGGCCGGCACGGTCGGTCCTCCGCGCGGAACGGGTCGCACTCAACCTCGTGCAGCGGATGTCCGGCGTCGCCACGCTCACCGCGGCCTACGTCGCGGCCGTCGCGGGCACCTCGGCGCGCATCGTCGACACCCGGAAGACGACCCCGGGGCTCCGCGCGCTCGAGCGGTACGCGGTGCGGTGCGGTGGCGGCCGGAACCACCGCACGTCGCTGTCGGACGCCGTGATGGCGAAGGACAACCACCTCGCGGTGCTCCTCGCGAGCGGCATCGACATCGGTGACGCGGTGCGGGCTGCCCGGCAGCGGCTCGGCCACACCGTGCACCTCGAGGTCGAGGTGGACCGCGTCGACCAGGTCGAACCCGTCGTCGCGGCGGGCGTCGACACGATCATGCTCGACAACTTCGGACCGGACGAGCTCGTCGAGGGCGTCGCGATCGTGGCCGGGCGTGCCCTGGTCGAGGCGTCGGGCGGGGTGGCCCTCGACACCGTCGGTGCGATCGCCGCGACGGGGGTCGACGTCATCTCCGTCGGTGCCCTCACGCACTCGGCCCGGGCCCTCGACCTCGGGCTCGACATCGCCGTCTCGGCCTGACGTGTTCTACCTCGACCGCGCCGCCACCACGCCCGTCCGCCGCGAGGTGCTCGAGGCGATGTGGCCGTACCTCACCGGCACGTTCGGCAACCCGTCGTCGACGCACGGTGTGGGGGACGCCGCCGCGCGGGGTCTCGCCGACGCCCGGTCGGCTGCGGCCCGGGTGCTCGGCTACCGGCCGGCCGAGGTCGTCTTCACCACCGGGGGCACCGAGGGGGCGAACACGGCCGTCAAGGGCATCGCCCTCGCGGCGCCGCGGGGGCGACACGTCGTCACGAGCGCGATCGAGCACGAGGCCGTGCTCGAGAGCTGCCGCTACCTGGAGCGGCACCACGGCTTCGAGGTGACCGTGCTGCCGGTCGACCGCGAGGGCGTCGTCCACCCGGACGTCCTCGCCGAAGCGCTCCGTCCCGACACGACGCTCGTGACGATCGCGCACGCGTCGAACGAGGTCGGCACGGTGCAGGACGTCCGCGCGCTCGGCGCGGTGGCGCACGGCGTGGGGGCACGGTTCCACACCGACGCCGTGCAGTCCGCACCGTGGCTGCCGGTCGGGCCCGAGGCCACCGACGCGGACGCGGTGTCGCTGTCCGGTCACAAGCTCGGCGCGCCGAAGGGGACCGGCGTCCTCGTCGTGCGTGGCGGGACGCCGCTCGAGCCGCTCCTGCACGGCGGAGGACAGGAACGCGGACGGCGGTCCGGGACCGAGGACGTCGCCGGCGCGGTCGCCGTCGCCACCGCGCTGACGCTGCACGCGGGGGAGCGGACGGACGCCGCGGCCCGGGCGACCGCGGTGCGGGACGCCGTGCTGGACGGCGTGCTCGCGGCCGTGCCCGGGGCGTTCGTGACCGGTTCGCGGACGTCGCGGCTCCCGGGGCACGCGTCGTTCTGCTTCCCGGGCGTGCACGGCGAGACGGTGCTGCTCGAGCTCGAGCAGCGGGACGTGGTGTCCTCGTCGGGCAGCGCGTGTGCGGCGGGGAGCACGGAGGCCTCGCACGTCCTCACGGCACTCGGGCTCGACGAGGACACGGCGCGGTCGGCGGTGCGGCTGACGTTCGACGAGTCCCTCGCGCCGTCGGACGTGCCCGCCGTCGTCGGTGCCGTGCGGGACGCCGTCGCCGCGGTGCGCGCGCTGGCCTGAGGCAGCCGTCGCGGCGAGCCGGATCGGGTGTACTAGACGTTCTACTCCATGAGTGGGGTCGTGTCCCCCCTTTTGCGGACCGGGGAAGTGCGTCAGGCTGTCCGCATGGCAAACGCGATCACGACTCGGGTCCGGCGGGAGGACCGCTTCCGGGCAGTCCAGCTCCTCCCCGCACCCGCGACGGTGCTCGCGCTCGTCGTGGCCGCCCAGCACGACCTCGGCGCCGGACCCCTCGCGGTCGTGGCCGTCGTCGGAGCGCTCGCGACCGTCGGGAGCGCCCTGCTCCCGATGATCCGGCCGGCCGTCGACCGAGCCGCCGTGGCCATCCCTGAGCACCGGTCGATGCCCGCACCGACCGAATCGGACCGGTACCGAGAGGACACCGAACACCCCCTCTGAAGTACAGCCCTACCGGACCAGCACCGCCGGACCCGCCCCCCTGTGGGTCCGCGGTGCACCCAGCCGGACGCGACCCCCTGATCTGCGTCCGGCGCGGGGCACGACATCCCCCTGTCGTCGTGCCCCGCCGCACACCGCGACCCGCCGTGGGCGTGGCGTCGACCCTGCGACGCCGTGCCCCCTGATGCCCACGGCGGGCCGGTGACGCACACCGCGGGCCGGTGCCGCCCGCGAGCGACGGTCAGTCGCGGACCGGAGCCGGGACCGTCCCGGGCCACACGTAGGCCAGGTCGTCGGGGTCGTCCGGGAACAGCGGCCGGTAGAACTCCGGCGCCTTCTGCAGCAGCTTCGAGCGGTGCGACCGGTGCAGGGCCTCGTCGTCGTTCCACGGTGGTACGGCGAAGTCGCCCGAGGCGTAGGCCTCGAGGTCCTCGGGGACGAGCGCCAGGTCCGCCACGGTCTTGTCGCGGCAGGTGTCCGGGTGCCCGCGCTCGACCCACACCGCGCACGTCGCGTCCTGGTAGGCCATGAGTGCCGGCCGGTAGCCGCGCCACATCGCCGTCACCGGGTGGTTCTGCCAGCCGTAGTCGGGCAGCGTCAGGGCGCGCATCACCTGCAGGGTCTCGACGCGCTGCTTGCCGAGCCGACGGTCGTCGAGCACCTCGGCCGAGGCGCGGAAGTCGGCGTACGGCAGGAACGTCTGCATCGACCGGACGCTACCCGCGGCGCGCTGGCAGGGCTCCCCGACACATGCCGTCACACGCGCACCCCGGGGGAGCGCTGCGTGTGAGCATCGACGACATGAGCGCAGCACTCGTCGTCGGCGTCAGCGGCAGCCCGTCGGATCCGTCGCGGACCTCGACCCTGGTCGCGGCCACGGTCGCACGCCTCGGGCAGGAGTTCGAGGACGCTCGGACCGAGACGGTGGAGATCGGTCCGCTGCTCGCCGACCTCGGCGCGGCCAGCTCGCGGGAGGCGATGGCCCCGGCCACGGCCCGCGCCCTCGAGCTCGTCGAGACGGCGGACGTCCTCGTGGTCGGCAGCCCTGCGTTCCGTGCCGCGTACTCCGGCGCGTTCAAGCTCTTCTTCGACTGGGTCGGGCAGTACGACCTCGTCGACACCCCGGTGCTGCTCACGGCCACGGGCGGCAGTGACCGGCACGCGCTGCTCGTCGAGCACCAGATGCGGCCGCTGTTCGGGTTCTTCCAGTCGACGACGCTGCCGCTCGGGGTGTTCGGCAACGAGCGCGACTTCACCAAGCGCGAGGGCGCCTACGACATCGCGAGCGTCGACCTCGAGCTCCGCATCGACCAGGCCGTACGACGGGCGCTGCCGATCATCCGCGGGGGCTTCGCCACCGCCGGCGCAGCTGACGTGCGCCGCCCCGCCGAGTTCTAGCGGCTCACGGCCCAGCGCGACCAGCGGTCGAGGTTCCACGACACCCCCGCTCGCGTTCGCCGAGGTGCCGGGCATCGCCGGTGGCGAGCGTCCAGGATCCTGGAACCTCGCGACGCGACGAGGGCCGCGCCCGGACGGGAGGCGCGGGGCGGGCCCGCACCGTGCCTCCAGGCCGTCAGTCGGTCGGGTCCGCCACCAGGGACGCGACGTGCGCGACGGCCAGTCGGTACCCGTCGGCGCCCGCGCCGGCGATGACGGCCGTCGCCGCCGTCGCGACGTGGTCGACGTGCCGGAAGGGCTCGCGCTTCCACGTGTTCGACAGGTGCACCTCGACGACCGGGACGGTGAGCGCCTCGACCGCGTCGTGCAGCGCGACCGAGGTGTGCGCGTAGGCCGCGGGGTTGATCACCACGGCGACGAAGTCGTCGAGCGCCTCGTGCAGCCACTCGACGAGCTCGCCCTCGCGGTTCGTCTGCCGGAAGTCGGCCTCGAGCTCGTGGACCGCCGCCTCGGTGTGCACGATGGCCTCGATCTCGGCGAGCGTCGTCGTACCGTACTGCGCCGGGTCGCGACGGCCGAGGATGTCGAGGTTCGGCCCGTTGAGCACGAGGATGCGCGGTGCGGTCATGCGCCGAGCCTACCGAGGGCCGAGGTCACGGGCTCGTGCACGTGTGCCGGGGTGAAACATGCCTCAGCTATGTGAACGGTCACAAACCGGTGTAGCGTCTCCGTCCGGGCCGGCGGAGTTGTCGGCTGCAACACATCGACGTGGAGTGTGAATGGTTCTCGCGGCAGCGAACAGCGGGATCCGGCTCGACTTGGGCTGGGTCGACTACTTGATGATCATCGTGTACTTCGCGGTGGTGATCGGCATCGGGTTCACCGCCCGGCGGCAGGTCCGCACGAGCATGGACTTCTTCCTGTCCGGACGGTCGATGCCGGCGTGGATCACGGGCCTGGCGTTCGTGTCCGCGAACCTCGGCGCGACCGAGATCCTCGGCATGGCGGCGAACGGTGCGCAGATCGGCATGGCGACCCTGCACTACTACCTCGTGGGTGCCGTGCCCGCGATGGTGTTCCTCGGGCTCGTGATGATGCCCTTCTACTACGGGTCGAAGGTGCGCAGCGTGCCGGAGTTCATGCTCCGCCGGTTCGGCAAGGCGCCGCACCTGGTGAACTCCATCGCCTTCGCGGTGTCGAACGTCCTCATCGCCGGCATCAACCTCTACGCCATGGCCATCGTCATCGAGGCGATGCTCGGCTGGCCGGAGTGGCTCGCGATCCTCGTGTCCGCCGCGTTCGTGCTCGCGTACATCACCCTCGGCGGCCTGAGCAGCGCGATCTACAACGAGGTCATGCAGTTCTTCGTGATCATCGCCGGCCTCGTGCCGCTGACGATCGTCGGCCTGCACCGCGTCGGCGGCTGGGGTGGCCTGACCGAGGCGATCAAGCAGACCCAGGGTGTGCAGCACCTGCAGGCGTGGGCCGGCACCGGCATCGGCGACGTCACGAACCCGATCGGGGCGAACTGGCTCGCGATCGTGCTCGGCCTCGGCTTCGTGCTGTCCTTCGGCTACTGGACCACCAACTTCACCGAGGTCCAGCGCGCGTTCTCCGCGAAGAACATGTCGGCAGCCCGCCGCACCCCGCTCATCGCGGCGATCCCGAAGCTCTTCATCCCGTTCATCGTCGTCGTCCCCGGTCTGATCGCCGCGGCCGTCGTCGGCAACCAGTTCGCCTCGGGTGCGCTCACCTACAACGACGCGATCCCGAAGCTCATCCAGATGTACCTCCCGACCGGTGTGCTCGGCATCGCCGTCACGGGCCTCCTCGCCTCGTTCATGGCCGGCATGGCCGCGAACGTCTCGTCGTTCAACACCGTCTTCACGTACGACATCTGGCAGCGCTACATCAAGCCGAACATGCCCGACCTGCACTACCTGCAGGCCGGCCGCTGGGTCACCGTCGTCGGCGTCCTCGTCGGCATCGGCACCGCGTTCCTGGCCGCGCAGGCCGGCAACATCATGACGTACATGCAGACGCTGTTCTCGTTCTTCAACGCACCGCTGTTCGGCGTCTTCATCCTCGGACTGCTCTGGAAGCGGATGACCACCGCCGGGGCGCTCTGGGGGTACATCCTCGGCATCATCGCCCCGACGATCACCTGGATCGCCTACCTCGTGAACCCGGACCTCTTCGCCACCGCGACCGCCGAGACGCTCTACGGCGCGATCATCTCCTTCGTCACCGTCCTCGTCGTCGCCGTGGTCGTGTCCCTCGCCACGAAGCCGAAGGACGTGTCGGAGCTCGGCGGGCTGGTCTACGGCGTCGGCAAGATCGACATGACCGCCGGGGCCGTCGCCACCGACACCGCCTGGTACCGCTCGCCGGCCCTCCTCGGGACCGTCGCGCTCGTGCTCTGCGTCGCCCTCTACCTCCCGTTCCTCTGATCCGCTCGAAGGAGATCGCTCATGCGTGACGACACCACCACGATGACCGAGGAGCAGCAGGCCCTCGTCCGTTCCACCCGCCGACTCGACCTGCGCCGCATCCTCGGAGGCCTCTTCGTGGTCTACGGCGTGATCACGACGATCGTCGGGATCGTCAACTACGGCACCGACCCGGAGAAGACCGGCGGCATCCACATCAACCTGTGGGTCGGGCTCTCGCTGCTCGTCGGCGGCCTGCTCTTCTTCCTGTGGGACCGGCTGAACCCGGTGCCCGCGGCGGACATCATCGGCCAGGCCGAGGCCGAGGAGCACCAGAAGGCGGCCGGCGAGGGCCGCGAACTCGCCTGACGCACCCGCACCGGTCCGACGGCCGTCCGCTCCGGCGGGCGGCCGTCGGTCGTCCCTGGCGGCGTCGGCATGGAGGCACGGTGCGCGTCCGTCGCGCTGGCCTCACTCAGTCCTCCTTGACCGTCCGCCGCAAGGGCTCTAGTATTGACATGTCGGTCGGGTGCTGCTCGGCCGAAAGTGAGCCCCGGAGTTTCCTGCAGCCAGCGCGGGACCGGGGTTTTGCGCTGTCCGGGCTACTGCACCAGGACGAGCGCGTCCTGAGGTCGCGACTCCAGCAATCCGCGGGAGTGCGCTCCACAGGCGATGTCTGCCAGAGCGAGCAGGGGTTCGTCCGAACCGCGGACGTGCTCGTGGCGGATACCGTTGCCGATGCCGCGGTCCCGGAGCGACTCGAGCATCGAAACGTCGCTGGCATCGCGGACTCGGCTTCGCGACTCGAGCACGAGTGCACGGACGTCTCGCTGTTCGAGTTCTCACACCAGGCGCTCGATGCACCGCCGCCGCCGTCGTTCCGTGCGGGCGGGTTGGCCGTCGTAACGCACCACCACGATGCTCACCGCCCGGGTGAGGAGACCGAGCCAGGTCAACCGCTGACCGCCGAGTGCTTCGTACCAGTGCAGTTTCCGCATGCGCTTCGGAGTCGCGCTCCGCACGGCTCCGCGCGCCTCGCTCGCGTCTGCCGCATCGATGAGGACCGCGGCCATCACGTACACGGTGTGATCCAGCCCGCCGCCCGGCTCGGATTCGTCGACGTAGGCAGTCCGCATCGATCCAGAATATTGCGTATCACGATCGTTCCGGCTCGGAACCGTGCTTGCGGAGGGACAGGGGTCTGCGAGAGGTTCTGGGGAAGCGAAGGAGCCCCCATGCCCACGATGGTGTTCATCAACCTGCCGGTCGCCGACCTCGACCGGTCGAAGTCCTTCTACGAGTCCCTCGGCTACACGATCAACCCCGACTTCACCGACGAGACCGCGGCGTGCGTCGTGGTGAGCGACACCGTGTACGTGATGCTGCTCACCCACGCGAAGTTCGCCGAGTTCACCGACAAGACGATCGCCGGGCCGGACACGATCGAGGTGATCAACTCCCTCAGCGCTGACTCGAAGGACGACGTGCACCGGATCGTCGACGCTGCCGTCATGTCCGGCGGGAGCGAGGACCGGCCCGAGATGGACCTCGGCTCCATGTACCAGCGGAGCTTCACCGACCCGGACGGCCACCGTTGGGAGCACGTGTGGATGGACCAGGCCGCGATGCAGGACGGTCCCCCGAGCGAGTAGCAACGTGTCGGCGGTGGACGACAGGATGGGTGCGTGAGCACCGGAGAACCCGTCGTCCCGCAGTCCCTCGTCGTCGGTGCGGATGGTCTCGCCCGCCCGGTCTGGGCGTCGACCGACGAGATGCTCCGCACCTACTACGACACCGAGTGGGGGATGCCCGTCCGCGACGAACGGGGCGTGTTCGAGCGGCTGTCCCTCGAGGCGTTCCAGTCCGGGCTGTCGTGGCGGACGATCCTCGCGAAGCGTCCGGCGTTCCGGAGCGCCTTCGCGGACTTCGACCCGGACGTGGTCGCCGGGTACGGCGAGGACGACGTCGCGCGACTGATGGCCGACGCGGGCATCGTGCGGAACCGGGCGAAGATCCTCGCGACCATCACGAACGCGAACGCGACGGTGGCACTGCGCGAGGACGGAGGGCTCTCCGACCTCGTGTGGTCGTTCCGGCCCGAGCGCACGCCCGAGCCGGTCACGTTCGCCGACGTCCCGACGACGTCCGACGAGTCGGTGGCGCTGTCGAAGGCGCTCCGGAAGCGCGGGTTCGCGTTCGTCGGCCCGACCACGATGTACGCGCTGATGGAGGCGATCGGCATCGTCGACACGCACCTGCTCGGCAGCCATCGGCGGGGGAGCTCCGGCGTCTGGAGCTGAGCGGCCACCGGTGCGCGGGCAGGGCTACGGTCGAGGCATGACCTCGGAACCGGACCCCGCCCCGAACCGATCGCGGACGGTGCCGGTGCAGCCGATCGGCGCCGAGCACGTCGAGGTGCCGGCCGACACGCCGACGCCCGCGCCGGAAGCTCCCGGTGACGTGCGCCCGCAGCACGACCCGGCAGAGGTCCGGATCGCCTTCCTCCTCTTCCCCGGGCTGACCCAGCTCGACCTGACCGGACCCGCGCAGGTCCTCGCACGGGTGCCCGGTGCCTCGGTGGAGTACGTCGCGGCGAGTCCCGACCCGGTGCCGAGCGACTGCGGCCTCGCGCTCGTCCCGACCGCGACGTTCGCGACCGCGCGGGCGGCGGACGTCCTCGTCGTCCCCGGCGGCGACGGAACCTTCGACGCGATGCTCGACCCGGACGTCGTCGCGTTCGTCCGGCGCACGGCGGAGCACGCCACCTGGGTGACGTCGGTGTGCACCGGCGCGTTCGTGCTCGGCGCGGCGGGCCTCCTCGCGGGCAAGCGCGCGACGACGCACTGGGCCTCGAAGCCGATGCTCGCGGCGTTCGGCGCGGACCCGGTGGAGCAGCGCATCGTCGACGACGGCGCGGTCGTCACCGCGGCCGGGGTCAGCGCGGGCATCGACATGGCGCTCTGGCTGGCCGGTGAACTCGCCGGACAGCCGGCAGCCGAGCGCATCCAGTTGCAGATCGAGTACGACCCGCAGCCGCCGTTCGACGCCGGGTCGGCCGAGCGGGCGGACGCCAGGGTCGTCACCGAGGCACGCGCTGCGGCCGAGGACGCACGGGGTGAGCGGGTGGCGCGCGCGGCCGCAGCGGTCATCCGCTGACGTCGGGGCCGCCGCCTACCGGTTGCCCTTCGAGCCGCGCTTCGGCTTGCCCTTCATCCCGCGCTGGACCTTGCCGCGCCCGGCCTTGCCGCCGCCGGTCTTCCCGCTGGTGCCCTTCGTGGCTCCGCGCTTGGCGGTGGTGCGGCTGTTCGCGGCGGTCGCCTTGCCGCCGCGAGAGCCGGAGCCGGAACCGGAGCCGGCCGCGGACGAGCGCGAGCTGCTCTCGTCGGCGCGATCCGGGCCTCTCCCACCCGGCACGGCCGTCCCGTCGCTGGCGCGACGGTCCGGAACCGGCGGGCGGGGCCCAGTCTGGTCCTGACCACCCCGGGAACTGTTGGCGGTCCGCCCGCGCACCACGCCGATGAACTCCTCCGTGGTCTCGGAGGCGTCCTCCGAACGCCAGGCGAGCAGGATGCGGGTGCCGGGGGAGCCGGTGAGCGGCCGGGCGACGAGGTCCTTCCGGCTCGCCGCACGGAAGAGCGACTGCGGGAGGACCGCGACGCCGACGTTCGCCTCGACCAGGTCGAGCGTCGCGTCGACGTCCGCGGGGACGGGGCCGGCGTCGACGACGTGGACGTCCGTCGTGGTGAGGTCGACCTCGGTCGCGTCGGCGAGCGGGGAGTCCTTCGGCATCGCGACCACCGCGGTCTCGGTCCAGAGCGGGATCGCGTTGTGGTGGTCGGGGACGGGCTCGCGGGCGAAGACCATGTCGGCCTCCCCGGCGAGGGCGTCGTCGACCTCGTCCGCGCCGATCGGGCGGAGACGCAGCTCGATCGTGGGGAACCGCTCGCGCCAGACGCGGGCCCACTTCGCCGGGGACACCCCGGGCACGAAGGCGATGGTGAGGGCCTCGGTCATGCAACCGAGCATAGGGGCCGTACCCTGGTGTGCATGGCGCAGGAACAGACCATGAAGCCCGAGACGGCCGCGAAGAAGCTCGGTATCCTGCTGTCGGCCGCCCCGGAGTCCTTCCGCGGTGCGCCGATCAGCAGGACCGCGTTCGACGAACTCCGGACCGAGCCGCCGGCGTGGCTCGAGGACCTCCGTCGCGACGGTCCGCACCCGCGACCCGTCGTGGCGCAGAAGCTCGGCGTGTCGATCTCGGGGCTGAGCCGTGCGGGCATCGACGACCCGCTGACGACCGCGGAGATCAAGACGCTCCTCCAGGAGAAGCCCGAGTGGCTGGTGCGCGAGCGGGCGACGCAGGCCGCGGTGCACGCCGAGAACGCCCGGGTGAAGCAGGAGCGCGCCGCGAAGGCCGCCCGCTCCGAGGACTGAACACCTCCGACCGCCCATGACCGCCGTGCACGAGACCGTCGCCGACGCGATGCTCGTCGTGCCGCAGTTCGCGTCGGTGTGCTGCATCGTCGGTGACCGCTACCGGCCGCGCATCGGTGTGGTCGTCCCGGCGATGGTGATGCTCGTCGCGATGCTGCTCCCGGTCGTGCACGCGGGCGCGGTGTGGACGCTCCTCGCCGCGACCGTCCTCCTGCTGCTCGCGCCGCTCCCGGTGGTGCGACGCCGTCGCCAGGACGGGCGCCGCGCCGAACCGATGGACCTGCACCGCGCGCTCTCGGCGGTCGTGATGGCCGGGATGCTCCTGATGGGCCACGCGACCGGTGCAGTCGACGGACACGCTGGTCACGGCATCGCGCTCACGGCGGTGCTCGGCGCCGGCGTGATCGGCTACTGTGCGTTCAGCGGGTGGCTCCTCCGGTACGAGTGGGCGCAGGAGGACCGCAGGGCGGTCCGGAGCGGCGAGGTCTTCGCGATGACCGTCGCCGTGGTCGGCATGACCCTCGCGATGTAGCGGTCAGTCGCGCGTCGACTCGTCGGTCGTCCGCGCGACGCGGTCCTTCGTGACACGGTCCTTCGCGGCGCGCATGGTGTCCTTCGGCACGGGTGGCACGCCACGGCGGATGCCCCGGACCCCGACGGCCGCGAGGACGCCCGTCACGATCGCGAACACGACGAGCGTGATCCCCGTCGCCGCCCAGACCGGGAGCGCGAGGGCGAGGAGCGCCACCACGAAGCCCGCGAGCAGCACGAGGGTGGTCAGGGCGAACGCGACCGCCGCGCCCGTGAGCACCAGGCCGGTCCTCGCGCCCTTCGCGCGGGCACCGACCTCACGGCGGGCGGCTGCGACCTCCTCCCGCACCGCACGGAGGAGCGGCTCGAGGGCTCGCTGCACGAGGCCGGCGGTGAGCGAGTCGCGGGTGGACGGCTTGCCGCCGTCGTGGTCGTCGGTGCTCACGGGGGCTCCTCGTCGTCGGCGCGTCGGGCGCGCGTCACGGTCAGTGTCCGGCCACGCTACGCGCGGCTCCCAGGGCGCGGTACCGTCGTGGCATGTCCGAACGTGCCGCCCGCCGTCCCGACCCCACCCCGCGGTTCGACGAGGTCGACGAGCGCATCCTCTGGACCCTCGCCGAGGACGCCCGCATCCCGAACAACCGGCTCGCCGCGGCCGTCGGCATCGCCCCGTCGACGTGCCTCGCTCGTGTCCGTGCCCTCGAGGACGCCGGGGTGGTCCGCGGCTACCGGGCCGACGTCGACGTCGCGCGGCTCGGGTTCTCGATCGAGGCGATGGTCTCGGTCCGCGTCCACGCCGCCGCACGGCACGAGCTCCGGGAGTTCGCGAAGCGGCTGCTGCAGGTGCCCGTCGTGCAGGACGTGTCGTTCCTCGCGGGTGACAAGGACTTCCTCGTGCACATCGCGTGCACGTCCACCGAGCAGCTCCGGGACTTCGTGGCCGACGAGCTGAGTGGTGACCCGTCCGTGGCGACCACCCAGACGAACATCGTGTTCGAGCGGCTCGTGGCGGACCGGACGCACCGGGGGCGGTCGTTCGACGAGCTCCGCCGCTGGCGTGCGGAGCGGTCTAGCGGGTGAGGGTCATCGGGATGTGCGGGATCCGGTCCTCGGAGTACGGCGCCCCGGAGCGGACGAAGCCGAACCGGCCGTAGAAGTCCTCGAGGTGCTCCTGCGCTCCGAGGAGGATCCGCGGGCCACGGGCCTCGGTGATCGCTGCCTCGATGAGCCGTCCGGCGAGCCCGTGTCCGCGGGCGTGCCGAGCGGTGGCCACGCGGCCGATCCGCTCGCTGCCGTCCGGTTCGCGGAGCAGCCGCACCGTCGCGTCGACCGATCCGCGTCCCGCCCAGAACTGCACCGTGCCCGGCTCGAGGTCGCGGCCGTCGATGTCGTCGTACGCGGCGCCCTGCTCGACCACGAAGACGTCCTGCCGCAGACGGAGGATCTCGTGCAGCGTCACGGGGTCGAGGTTGCGGGTCGGGGCGCTGAAGATCGGGACCAATGCCGGCCTTTCCTGACGTTTCCCCACGAAAGGGGATGCGAACTCGGGCGGACGGGCGTACCGTACCGGGCAACCACTCTACGTGCGCAGCCAGGATCAGGAGGTGAGCGCATGGATCAGGCGATGCGTGCACCCCTGAGCACGCTGGTCCGGTACGTCCTGCTGGGCGTCGGGCTCGCTGCTGCCCTCGTGCTGCTCACCCTCGTCTTCGGCGTGCGGTCCGCTTCGGCGTCGACCGCCGCCCTGCCCTCCGCCGCGTCCACCAGCGACCGGCCGGGTCTGCTCGGCGGGGTGACGGAAGGCCTCGGATCGGCCGTGCAGGGCGTCACCCGCGGCGTCGGTTCGGTCGTCGGTGAGGTGGTCGACCCCGTCCGCACCGCCGTCGCCCCGAAGCCTCCGTCGCAGCACCCGGCTCCCCGTCCCGCGGCTCCGGCCCCGGCGCCCGCGGCGCAGCCGGTTCCCGCTGCGCAGCCGGCGCAGCCCGCTGCCCGACCGGCACCCGCGGAGCCCGCTCCGGCACCCGCGAAGTCCGCTCCGGCGCCGGTCGCGCCGGTCCACAACTCGGCCGCGGCGCCCGCGGCGCCCGCCGCGCACGCACCCGCCGAGCCCGCAGCACCGGCTCCCGCACCGACGTCCACGGCGGGCTCCGCGACCGAGGCGGCCAGTGCCTACCGGCCGCTGACCGGCACGCTCGCGACGGCACTGCGCCCCGTCACGGGAGCCGTGCAGGACCTCACCGACGCACGCCCCGTGACCGGGCTCGTGGACGCTCTCGACCGCGTCGTCGCCGGACTCCCGGTCGTCGGACCGGTCGTCGGCGACGGTGCCCTCGGGACCGTCACGGCGCCCGTCACCGGGCTCGTCGACGACACACTCGGCGGCGTCGGCGGCACGGTCGGCGACCTCCCCGGCGTGGTCGACGGCACGGTCCCGCTCACGCCCGGCGGCGTGCTCCCGCCGCTCGACGGCGCACAGCCACCGGTCGCAACCCCGCCTGGAGGCACGACCCCCGTCACCGGGACCGGCCTGCCCCCGGTGGGCAGCGGCTCCGGTGCCCCCGCGGTCACCTCCACGCCAGCGCCGTCCTCCGTGCCGCAGGCCGGGTCGGCCGACGCTGCGGCAACGACCACGTCACCGGTCGCGGCGGTTCGGGTCCCCGCGGCCGGTGACGCGTCCCTCGGCACCGCCCCGACGACCTCCGTGGTCGTGGACGGGCGCGCGCTCCTCGTCCCGGAGGGTGGTGCCCCCGTGCACCTGCCGGCCGACGGCCCCGCCGCGACCGGCACCCCCGGTGGTGCGACGGGCGGTTCATCGATCACCGCGCCGGTCGGCACGACCGCCGGTTCGGACCCCCGGTTCTCCCTCGCCGCGGGGTCACGCGGTTCCCTCGCCGACGACGTGGTCCCCGCGTCCGTCGTCGGCGACCACGACGTCGCCCCTGACTGAGATCGGTGCGCCTGTCCGCCACGGCAGGCACGCACACACCCCGACCGTCATCACGGTCGGGAACCGATCTCGATCAGGGAGTGAACGACCATGAACAAGTACGTCTCGAGAGGGCTCTGGTTTGCCCTCTTCGTCGGCGGCCTGACCCTCGGGGGAGCCGCGGCAGCGAACGCCGCGACGACCTCCGGAGCGGACGGAGCCGTCTCGGGCACACAGGTCGCCCCGTCCGTCGACGCACCGGTGTCCGTCACCGGCAACGCGCTCGGCGTCCTCGGCGACGCGGTGTCGACGGTGACCGGGTCCGGCGCTGCGTCGACCCCGGCACCCGCGGCTCCGGCATCCTCGGCTCCGGCAGCTCCGGCTCCGGCGCCGGTCACCTCGGGGGCGGCCGGCACCGCCTCGGGGACGCAGGTCGCTCCGGCGGTGAGCGTCCCGGTGACCGTGTCCGGCAACGCCGTCGGGGTCGCGGGCGATGCGTCCTCGGCGACCGCTCCGGCGGCTCCGGCACCTGCCCCGGCACCCTCAGCGCCTGCGCCGACCACGTCGGGCACGGACGGCACGGCCTCCGGGACGCAGGTCGCCCCGGACGTGGACGTCCCCGTGACCGTGTCCGCCAACGCCGTCGGGGTCGCGGGCGATGCGTCCTCGGCGGCGGCTCCGGCCGCTCCGGCTGCGGACTCGTCCGCTCCGACCGCACCGGCCCCGACCACCTCCGGCGCGGACGGCACCGCCTCGGGCACGCAGGTCGCCCCGGTCGTGTCCGTGCCGGTGACGGTTTCGGGCAACGGGGTCGGCGTCCTCGGTGACGGCGCGGCCTCCGGCTCGACGACCACGGCGCCGGTCGGGACGGGGACGGGCACGGGAGCCCCGACGCCGACCACGGACGGTTCCGACGGGCTGCTCTCCGGCACGCAGGTCAGTGGCCTCGTGTCGGTGCCCGTGACGATCTCCGGCAACGGGATCGGGGTCGTCGGTGACGGCACGAGCTCGGGTTCGACGTCCGGCACGGGTTCGACGGGTTCGGTGCCGTCGGCCGGTGGGACGACGGATGGTTCGGACGGCATCGGTTCGGGGACGCAGGTCGCGCCGGTGATCAGCCTGCCGGTCACGGTCGGTGGGAACGGGATCGGGGTCGTCGGTGACGGCACGAGCTCGGGTTCGACGTCCGGCACGGGTTCGACGGGTTCGGTCCCGTCGGCCGGTGGGACGACGGAAC
>NZ_JBIVHJ010000002.1:406707-411339 GCF_044749145.1 Curtobacterium sp. NPDC089689
CAGCCTGCCGGTCACGGTCGGTGGGAACGGGATCGGGGTCGTCGGTGACGGCACGAGCTCGGGTTCGACGTCCGGCACGGGTTCGACGGGTTCGGTCCCGTCGGCCGGTGGGACGACGAACGGTTCGGACGGCATCGGTTCGGGGACGCAGGTCGCGCCGGTGATCAGCCTGCCGGTCACGGTCGGTGGCAACGGGATCGGCATCATCGGTGACGGCACCAGCACGACCACGACCCCGGGTGACGGCACCGACCCCGGGACCGGCGCGACCCCCGGGACCGGGACCGGGACCGGAACCGGCACGACGCCCGGATCCGGCACCGGGACGACCACCGGTTCGGCGCCCGTGACGGCGACCGTCCCGGTGACCGCAGCCGTCGTGACGGTGGCGACCAGCGCCTCCCGGCCGGCCACGGTCGCAGCGGTGACCGCCGCCGCGGCCGCCGCGTCCGGGAGCACCGCGACGGGCCTGGCCTACACGGGCGCGGCGTCGCCGACGCTGCCGCTGACCGCCGCGCTGCTGCTGCTCCTCGCCGGAGCCGGCGTGCTCACGCTGCGTCGTCGGCACTGACCGGACGGGCCAGCGACCCCGCGGTCGCGCCGGGACCACCTCCGAGGTGGTCCCGGCGCACCGCGCTGCCCGCCGGACGTCCACCTGTGAGCGAACCGGACGGACTCTGGAAGGTGGTGATGCTGATCCTGTGAGCAGTGGAAGCGGCTCGGCGGCTGGTCGGCAGCCGGCCGGGGCCACGATTGGCACGTGCTTCACGAACTCCTGCGCCTCAAGATCACGGACAGTGACGTCCTCGTCCCGGTGGACGTCATCGCCGGCCTCCTCGTGCTCTGGGCGCTCGTCGTTCGACCGTGGTCGCTCTCGCGGTTCCTCGTCCGGATCGCCGCCATGGGCGTCGGAGCCGTCGTGGGGCTCGGCCTCGTGTGGTGGTTCGGCGACGTGCAGGACGCGTTCGGCGTCGCCTTCACGCCGATCACCCGGATGTGGGTGGCCTTCGCGGTCGCCGCCGTCGCGCTCCTCGTCACGGTCGCGGTGCAGGGCGGATGGGGGCGTCGGGTGATCGCGCTCACGGCAGCGGCAGCGGTCGTCCTCGCGGCCGGGCTCGGCGTCAACGTGGACTTCGGGTTCTACAAGGACATCCAGCAGGCGCTCGTCACGAACCCCTACCCCTACAAGGACCTGCCGGTGCTCGCGACGGGACCGACGACCCGGCCCGCCCTCGACCCGTCTGGGTGGCACGCCCCCGCGGGCATGCCGGCGAAGGGCGAGGCGATCAGCGTCCGGATCCCCGCGACGGTGTCGCACTTCCACGCGCGGAAGGCCGTCGTCTGGTTGCCCCCGGCAGCACGGACAGCGCACCCGCCGACGCTCCCCGTGATCGTCGCGCTCTCCGGGCAGCCGGGCGAGCCGTCCGACCTGTTCCAGACGGGCGACATGGGGCGCTTCCTCGACCGCTACGCTGCTGCCCACGACGGGCTGGCCCCGATCGTGGTGTCGCCCGACCAGCTCGGCGCGCCGAACCGCAACCCGATGTGCGTCGACTCCCGTCGCCTCGGCCGGAGCGAGACCTACGTGATGACCGACACCGTCGACTGGATCCGGAAGCACCTCCCGGTGGCCGCGGCCCCGTCGGGGTGGGCCGTCGCCGGGTTCTCCGAGGGGGCGACCTGCGCGATGCAGTTCTCCTCGGAGTTCCCCGACGTGTTCGGCTCGGCGCTCGCCATCTCGAGCGAGCCCGCACCACTGACCGGGAGCGCCGCGAACAGCATCAAGGTGGCGTTCGACGGTTCCGCGGCGAAGTACCGGGCAGCGGCGCCCGCAGCGCTCATGGCGGCGCACGGGCACTACGTCGACCACCTCACGGTGTTCGGCGTCGGGCAGGACGACGCGCCGTACCGGCGGTCGACCGCGATGCTCGACGCCGCCGCGCGCAAGGTGGGCATCACGACCGAGGTGATCGTCTCGCCCGGCTCCGCGCACGACTGGAACACCGTGCGGTACGTCCTCGCGCACGGACTCCCGACGGTGATCGCCCACCTCGGTCTCCCCGCGAGCGGTGCCCTGTGAGCCCGCAGACCCGAGCGTGGCCGCGGCGCGCGCAACAGACCCTGCGGCGGTACCCGGTCACCACGGTGCTCGCCCTGCTCGTCCTCGTCACCTCCGTCGCCGCGGTGGTGCTCCGCGTGCAGCACGGCGCCCAGCCCGCGTCGTTCGGCCCGTTCCGGGTGTTCGCCGCGTCGACCGGCCTGGTCGCGATCCTCGTGACGATCGCCGGCGTGGTCGTGTTGATCGGTGCATCGGAACGGCTGATGGGGCCGTGGCGGACGATCGTCGCGTTCGTCGTCACCACCGTGGTCGGGACCGGGGTCGGCGCGCTCACCGCCTTCGTCGACACCGACGGCCGAGACGTCGGGCACCTCCTGCTCGGCCGCGCCACGGCGTTCGACCCGTGGACCGCGATCGTCGGCACGATCGTCACCGCGAGCGCGTTCGCCGGCACGCTCTGGCGGCGGCGCATCCGGGTGAACGCCCTCGCCGTCGTGGCGGCGTTGCTCCTCTACGCCGGCCACGTGTCGGACCTGTACGCCGTGCTCGCCGCGGCCGCCGGCTGGGTGCTCGGCGAACTGCTCCGACGGACGCCGAAGCGCACCGGGTGGCTCCGCAGCTCCCACCGGGAGATCCGGGTGCTGCTCGGGACCGCCGTCCTCGTCTCGGCGGTCGGACCCGTCATCGCGCTCGTCTCGAGGGCCCGCGTCGGACTGCTCGCCCCGCTCGCCGCGGTCGTCGGTGCCGGTCCGGTGAGCCCGGTGCGCGGGTGCCGCGCGGACGGCGTCGCGGGGGAGTGCCTCCGCGGACTGCTCTCGTTCCGCGCGACCGACCCGTGGACGCTCGTCCTCGCCGTGGCGCCGCTCCTCGTCCTGCTCGTCGGCGGCCTCGGGCTCTTCCGCGGCAGCCGCTTCGCGGTGTGGCTCGTCGTCGTCGTCGACGTCGTCACCGGGGTGGCCGCCGCCGTCACATACGGACTCGTGCCGGGGCGCGTCACGGCCCTGCACGGCTTCGAGGACCAGTTCGTCGTCGACGTGTCGATCGCCGCGTCGATCGTGGTGCCGCTCGCGACCGCGGTCGTGCTCGTCCTGCTCCGCCGCTCCTTCACCGTGCTGCCGTCCCGTCGACGGGTCGTCGGCTTCGCGGTGACCGTCGGTGCGTCGGCACTCGTGCTCGTGACGATCGTGCTGGTCGTGGCCGCGTCCTCGCCGGCCCACGTGGAGGACCCCGTCCGGCTCGCGCTCGCCGCCCTCGGCCCGCTCGCGCCGGTGTCGTTCTGGGACCGGCTGCCGTCGCTCGACCCCGCGCTCCGACTCGTCGTCGGCCTGAGCGGACCGGTGCTCTGGGTCGTCGTCGCGCTCGCCGCGGTCCGGCCGACCGGCGCGGTCGAACCGGACACCGACGCGGACGGCTCACGGGCAGACCGCGAGCGGGCACGCGCACTCCTGCTCGCCGGCGGGGGCGACACGTTCGGCTGGATGACGACGTGGCTCGGCAACCAGTACTGGTTCGCGGCCGACGGGCGGGCGGGCGTGGCCTTCCGGCGGAACGGCGCGGTCGCGGTGACGGTCGGCGGTCCGTTCGGGTGGCCCGACGCACGCGAGCGCGCGCTGACGGACTTCGCCCGGTACTGCGACGACAACGGCTGGACCGCTGCGTTCTACGGGATCGAGGCCGAGGTCGCGGAGCACCTCACGCCGCAGGGCTGGGGCACGCTGCCGGTCGCCGAGGACGCCGACTTCGACCCCCGCACGTGGACCACGAGCGGGAAGAAGAAGCAGGACGTCCGGACCGCGGTGAACAAGGCCCGCCGCGAGGGCATCACCGCGACCTGGTCGTCCTGGCAGGACCTCCCGACACCGACCGTCCGGCAGATCGAGGCGATCTCGGAGGAGTGGGTCGCCGAGCGGGAACTCCCCGAGATGGGGTTCACCCTCGGCGGCGTCGACGAGATGCGCGACCCCGCCGTCCGGACCCTCGTCGCGCAGGACGCCGAGGGCACGGTGCTCGCCGTGACGAGCTGGCTCCCCAGCCACCGGGACGGGCGCGTCGTCGGGTGGACGCTCGACGTGATGCGGCGGACCGACCACGCGCCGAACGGCGTCATGGAGTTCCTCGTCGCGAGCGCCGCGGAGCAGATGCGTGACGACGGCGTCGAACGGCTCAGCCTGTCCGCCGCGCCGCTCGCGCAGGTCTCGGATCCGGAGGCGCCGACGGACGGGGTGCAGAACCTCCTCGAGCTCGTCGGCGGCGTGCTCGAGCCCGTGTACGGGTTCCGCTCGCTCCTGCGCTTCAAGCAGAAGTTCGGCCCCGAACTGCACCCGCTCGTCCTCGCCTACCCCGACCCCGTCGCGCTGCCGGCCATCGGCATCGCGGTGGTGCGGGCGTACCTGCCCGACCTGTCGTTCCGGCAGGCGGTCGCCTTCGCGCGGGGGCGCGGCTGACCGACGCACCACCTGTCGGGGGGGGGGGGGGGGGGGGGGGCCCGCCCCCGCGGCCGCGCGGGGGGGGGGGGGGCGCCCCCCCCCCCCGCCCCCCCCCCGCGGCCCGGCGCCGCCCCCCCCCCCCCCGCC
>NZ_JBIVHJ010000002.1:411349-434860 GCF_044749145.1 Curtobacterium sp. NPDC089689
GGGGGGGGGGGGACCGGCCCCCCCGGGCGGGCCGGGGGGGGGGGGGCCCCCGCGGGGGGGGGGGGCGCCCCCCCCCCCCCCGGGGGGGCGGGGGGGCGGGGGGGGCCCCCCCCCCGCGCCTCCAGGCCGCTGCGTGTCACGCGAGGAAACCGGCGCAACCGGACCGTCATGCGGGTGGGGTATCGTTCCCGGTACGCAAGCGCTCCGGGGTCGGTGCAAGTCCGAACCGGTGGTGACAGTCCACGAACTGATGACGGGTGCGAACCCGGCAGAGGTTGACCTGGTGGGATTCCAGGACCGACGGTGAAAGTCCGGATGGGAGGAAGCGCTGGCGGGCAGGTCGACCGTGTCGACCCGTCCGCCCGTGTCGACGACCGTCGAGCACACCCGGAGTCCCGTTGAGAGGACACCAGTGTTCACCGGCATCATCGAGGAACTCGGCACCGTCACCGCCGTCGAGCAGCACGGCGACTCCGTCGCGCTCACCGTCCGCGGTCCGCTCGTCGTCGCGGACGCATCGCACGGCGACTCCATCGCCACGTCCGGCGTCTGCCTGACCGTCGTCGAGCAGACCCCCGACACCTTCACGGCCTTCGTCATGAAGCAGACGCTCGACATGAGTGCCCACGGCGCACTCGTCGTCGGTGACCGCCTCAACCTCGAGCGCGCCGCGTCGGTGGGGGACCGCCTCGGCGGCCACATCGTGCAGGGGCACGTCGACGGCACGGCGACCGTGCTCGAGACGTCCGACGGCGACGGCTGGCGGCGCGTGCGGTTCTCCCTCGCGCCCGAGCTGAGTCCGCTCGTCGTCGACAAGGGGTCCATCGCGCTCGACGGCGTCTCCCTCACGGTGAGCGCGGTCTCGGCGGAGGACACCGCCCCGGACGCCGCGTGGTTCGAGGTCAGCCTCATCCCGGAGACGCTCGAGGCCACCACGCTCGGGCTCCGCGTGCCCGGTGACCGGGTGAACGTCGAGACCGACGTGCTCGCCCGGCACGTCCGGCGCATGCTGCGGCTCGACGCCGCGGCGACGGCCGCCGGCGCTGCTGTGTCGGCCGGTGCTGCCGGCGCGGCGAACCCCGTCCTGGAGACGCGGTGATGGTCACGCACGCCACACCCGTCGCTGCGTCCGGCCCCGGCGAACACCGCGTCCCCGGTCTGTCGAGCATCGACGACGCCGTGGCCGCCATCGCGTCCGGCCGCCCGGTCATCGTCGCGGACGACGAGCACCGCGAGAACGAGGGCGACGTCATCCTCGCCGCCGAGCTCGCGAGCCCGGAGTGGATCGCCTGGACCGTGGCACACTCGTCCGGGTTCGTCTGCGCACCGGTGTCCGCGGAGATCGCCGACGCGCTCGACCTGCCGCCGATGGTGGCGCACAACGAGGACCCGCGCGGCACCGCGTACACCGTCACCGTCGACGCGGCGTCCGGCATCACGACCGGGATCAGCGCACACGACCGCGCCCGGACGCTGCGGGTGCTCGCCGACCCGGCGTCCGTCCGGTCCGACCTGCACCGCCCAGGCCACGTCGTGCCGCTCCGCGCCCGCCCGGGTGGCGTCCGCGAACGCGCCGGCCACACCGAGGCGGCCATCGAACTCGTGACCGCTGCGGGCCTGCGCCCGGCGGCGGCGATCTGCGAGATCGTCGACGAGGACGGCAGCATGATGCGGCTGCCGCGACTCGTCGAACTCGGGGCGCGCGAGGGCGTGCCCGTCATCACCATCGCCGCGCTCGTCGAGTGGCTGGACGCGGCCGACCGGGCGGGGAAGTCGCCCACGGAAGGAACGACACGATGAGCGGAGCGGGAGCTGCGGAGCGCGGCCACGTCGACGGCACCGGGGTGCGGGTGGCGATCGTCGCCGGGCAGTGGCACGACGTCATCGCCGCGGGACTCCTCGCGGGGGCGCAGCGCGAGGTCGAACGGCTCGGTGCGACGGCGACCGTGATCCCCGTGCCCGGGAGCTTCGAACTGCCGGTCGTCGCGAAGTCGGCGCTCGAGTCCGGGTTCGACGCGGCGGTGGCGCTCGGCGTCATCATCCGCGGCGGCACCCCGCACTTCGAGTACGTGTCGGACGCGGCGACGAGCGGCCTCACCCGGGTCGCGATCGAGACCGGGAAGCCGGTCGGCTTCGGGGTCCTCACCCTCGACGACGAGCAGCAGGGCATCGACCGCGCGGGGCTGCCCGGGTCGAAGGAGGACAAGGGCGCCGAGGCCGCGCACGCTGCGATCGCGACCGCGGTCACGCTCCGGTCGCTGCGCGTTCCTGCCTGACTCGTCCGCACCCGGGTGGCCGGGCGCCCTCGCGCCCTCGCGCCCCGCGCGGCGCTGCACAACCAAAGACACCCCGCACCGCGTAGCGACGTGGTTCGGGGTGTCTTTGGTTGTGCGGCAGCCGGCAATCCGTGAGCGAATGGCCAGTGCCCAGCGGTCCGCGCGCGGACGGGAGCCGAGTGGCGGATCCGAACCGTGCCTCCAGGCCCGTGCGCGCAGCGGAACGACGACGGCCCCGCACCGATGGGTGCGGGGCCGTCCGTGTTGTGCGGAGGTGACTACCGCTTGCCGAACACGTGGATCGGCAGGAAGAACGAGATGCACATGAGGATCAGGCCGCCCATGAAGACGAAGGCCTGACCCGACGCGACCTGGAACGCGAAACCGAACAGGTACATCGACACCAGCAGCAGCAGGATCGAGAAAACAGCGGCGATGACGCGGCCCACGGTGGTACCTCCGGAATCAGCGGGTGATGCAGTCGCCAGTCTATCCCCAGGAGCGCGGGTGCTGGTTCACGCCGCGGGCTTCGTCGCGATCAGGCGGTCGACGACGGCGAGCAGGGCCTCCATGTCGACGACGCCGCGGGTCGGCCGGACGTCCGTCGTCGCGCCGAGCGAGGCCTGGTGGTACAGGCCGTCGCCGAGCAGCTTGACGGCCTGCGCGGTCGGCTCGTCGCCGAGCTCCTCGACGAGGGTCTCGAGCCAGGCGTTCTCGGTGTCGTCGAGGGTCCGACCGGCCTCCTCGTACCCGGCCTGCTGCAACCGGCTCGCTGCGAGCAGGGCGAGGTCGAGCTCGCTGCCGACCCACTGGCAGTTGCGGACGAAGTAGCGGGCCACGCCGTCCTCGGCCTCGCGCATCCGCTCGACGTCGATGTGCGACAGGTCGGAGAGTCGCTCGCACAGCCCCTCGACGAGAGCGGCCTTCGAGCCGAAGTGGTAGAGCAGTCCGCCCTTCGAGACGCCGGCGCGGGCGGCGACGGCGTCGAGGGTCGCCGGACGCTCGCCTTCCTCGCACACGATGGCGACGAAGCTGTCCAGGACACGATCGCGGGCGCTTGCCATGCCGGAAGTCTGCCATGCGCGGGACCGGGCGGCGCGCACCGGTCGCGCGGCGGCCGGGGGCGCACCGTCGCCGGGCAGCGCGCAGGCGCCGTGGGCCATCCTCCACGGCGCCTGCGGGTCGGGTCAGCCCTTGAGTGCTCCGGCGGCGATGTTCGCGATGAAGTGCCGCGAGCCGATGATGAACACCCCGATGAGCGGGAAGACGCTGATCACCGCGCCCGCCATCACCGAGCCGAGGTCCGTCGCGTTCACCGAGCTGAGGGAGGCCAGCGCCACCTGGAGCGTCTGTCCCTTCGGGTCGATGAGCACGATGAGGGGCCAGACGTAGTCGTTCCACGAGCTGATGAACGTGAAGATGCCGAGGAAGGCGAGGCCGCCGCGGAGCATCGGCACCGCGATCGACCACCACGTCCGGAAGAACCCGGCACCGTCCACCCGCGCGGAGTCGATGATCTCGTTCGGGATCGACCCGGTCGCGAACTGCCGGAGCAGGAAGATGCCGAACGCGTTCGCCGCCCCGGGGACGATGAGTGCCTGGAGCCCACCGATCCAGCCGAGGTGCGCCATGAGGACGAAGCTCGGCACCAGCGAGAGGCTCCCGGGCACGAGGAACGTCGCGAGCATGACGGTGAAGAGCGACCGTTTGAACGGGAACTCGTACTTGGCGAACGCGAACGCCGCGAGCGAGTCGAACAGCATCACGAGCACGGCCGTGGCCCCGGACACGAGCACGGTGTTGCCGAGCGCGCGGAGCATGTCGACGCTGCTGAACACCGTCGCCAGGTTCTGCATCGTGTGGTCGCTGAACCAGAGCGAGGGCGGGTAGCCGAAGATCTGCGCGTTCGACGACGTCGACATCACGAGCAGCCAGTAGAACGGGAAGATCGACAGCACGACGCCGACGATCAGGCAGAGGTGCGTGACGAGCCGTCCGACCCAGCCGTGCTTCGGCCCACGACGGTGGTCGTCCGGGCGGTCCGCGGCGGCGTTCGGTCGGCCGAGGGCCGCCGCGGTGTTCGTCGTGCTCGGTGCGGTGTCGGCGCTCATGCGTGGTCCTCCTTCGAGGCGGTGGTGGCATCGGCTCGGCCGGACGTCGCCGGAGCGAGGGTGCGCGCGGTGCGCAGCCGTCGCGGTGTCTTCAGCCCGTCGCGTTCACTGAGCAGGCGCCAGTTGATGATCGCGAAGACCACGGAGAAGAAGAACAGCACCCAGGCGATCGCCGAGCCGTAGCCGAAGTCGAACTGGTTGAAGGCCTGGTCGTACTGGTAGAGCACGATCGTCATGCCGGCTTCGTCTGGTCCGCCGACGGCCTGGCCCTGGAACAGGATCTGCGGCTCCGTGAAGAGTCCGAGGCCGCCGATCGTCGACGTGATCACGGTGAAGAGGATCACCGGTCGCAGCATCGGGATGGTGATCCGGGTGAAGATCTGCCAGGTGTTCGCGCCGTCGACCTTCGCGGCGTCGTACAGCTCCGTCGGGATCGACTGCAGTCCGGCGAGGTAGATGATCGCGTTGTACCCGGTCCACCGCCAGATCACCATGACGGCAATCGTGACCTTGACGCCCCAGTACGTCGAGAGCCACCCGACCGGGTCGGCCCCGACGGCACGCAGGGCGGCGTTGACGAGCCCGAACCCGTCCGAGAACACCGACCCGAAGACGATCGCCATCGCGACCATGCTCGTGACGTTCGGGATGAAGAACGCGACGCGGTAGAAGCCCTTCGCCCGGATGTTGCCGTGCAGCAGGAACGCGAGCACGAGCGCGAGGAAGAGCATCGGGACCGTCGAGATGATCCAGATGATGAACGTGTTCGAGACGGCGTTCCAGAACCGCGGGTCGCCGAGCAGGTACTGGTACTGCGCGAACCCGACCCACGCGGGGGAGCCCACTCCGTCCCAGTCGGTGAAGGACAGGACGATCGAGAACACGATCGGGAACAGCCCGAACACCAGGAACAGCACGTAGAAGGGTGCGATCGCGACGTACTGCGGCCAGAAACGGCGGAGGCCCGACCGGCGCCCGGCCGCCGCGGTCGAGATCGACGAGGTGGGCGTGCCGCCGACGGTCGGGTTCGCCGTGGTCGCGGGTGCTTCACGGGTCGAGGTCATGCCGCCACCCCCCGCTTCGCGAGGACCCGGTCGGTCTGGTCGACCGCGTCCCGCCACGCCCGCTCGGGGTCCTTGCCCGTCGACTCGACGTTCGTGATCTCCGTGGCGAAGGCTCCGATGAAGCGCTCGCGGTTCGAGATGTAGGTCACGGGCACCTCCGGTGCGGCATCGCTGAAGAAGTCGAGCGGGTCCTGGTCGCCGAAGTAGTCGCCCGGGTTCCGCATCAGGCCGTTGGAGAACGACGCCGGGGTGGAGGGGAAGAGCTGGATGTCGTTGTAGGTGTGCGACTGGATCTCGGGCTGCGTGATCCACTTCGCGAACGCGACCGCGGCCTCCGGGTCCTTCGACGACTTCGGGACCGCGAGGAACGAGCCGCCGCTGTTGCCCGGCCGTTCCGGCTGCTTCGCGATGCGCCACTTCCCGGACAGGTCTGGTGCGGTGTCGTGGATGATCTGCGTCCACCAGGCGCCCTCGATCTGTCCGGCGACGCGGCCCGCCACCCACCCGGCGTTCTGGTCCGTGCCGGACTGCAGGTTGCCCGTGATGCCGGCGTGGATCGACTCGACCGCGTTGTCCCATGCCTTCCGCACCGAGCTGTCGTCGCGCTGGTACAGCGGCTCGTCGTCGCGGTCGAAGTACCGGGTCGGGCTCGCGGCGATGAACTGGTTGAAGAGCTGCGTGGCGGTGATGATCGTGGCCGCGCCGGTCTTCTGCTTGATCTGCTTGCCGAAGTCCCGGAAGTCGGCCCAGGTGCGGATCGCGGCGCCGACCTCGTCGGGTCCGGTCGGCAGGTCGGCCTTGCGCAGCACCTCCTGGTTGTAGAAGAACCCGGTGGGTCCGGTGTCAACGGGCCAGAAGCACTGGCGTCCGGACGGGGTGCGCCCGAGCGAGAGCTTCCAGTCGTAGTACTCCTCCTGCTCCGCAGCCGTCGGCCGGAAGTCGGTGAAGAGCTCTTCGTCGGGGAAGTAGAGCCAGCAGTTCGAGTTGATCATGAGCACGTCCGGGATGAACGCGTTCCCGGCCAGCGCCGTGCGGAACTTCGTGTCGTACGAGGCACCGCCGATGAGGTCCGGTCGCAGCCGCTTCGCTCCCTGCCCGGGGATGCCGCCGGCCGCCTGGCGGAGGAACTTCGGGTCGAGTGAACGGTTCCAGTACCAGAGGACGAGTTCGTCGGGGTCCTTCGAGATCGCGGTCCCGGTCGAACACCCCGCGAGGAGTGTGGTGGTGGCGAGTGCCCCGAGGGCTCCTGCGCCGGCGAGGAACCCCCGCCTGCTGAGACGGACGGATGGTGCTGCTGTCACGGACGACCTGCTCTCGTCGTTGAGATTGCCGGACACCCCGGCGGCGCGCTCGTCGGGCAGCGGCCGGCGCACGGGTACTCATCGTCGAGACCCGTGCCGAGCGTTCGACCGTGAACGCTCACGAAGTGCTCAGAGCATGCTCTCCGCGACACGCCGTGTCAAGCATCCTCGGCATTGTGCCGTGGCGGAGATCGGGCTAGCGTCGCTGCGACCGTGAAGGTTCACGACGAACAGGATCCGCATGTCAGCGCAGACCGCGACCCCCACCTCCACCCGCACGCAGGAAGGGTGGGCCGTCCTCGGACCCGGTGGCATCGCGCGCCGGTTCCTCTCCCAGCTGCCGGCGAGCGGGAACGGCGTCACGGGTGACGTCGACCCGTCGGTCGGCGGCGTGCTCGTGGCCGCCGGGAGCAGCGACCCCGGCCGTGCGCGGGCGTTCGCGGACGAGGCTGCCGAGCACGGCTTCGCCGACGTGACCGCGGCCGGCTACGACGAGGTGCTCGCCGATCCGCGGGTCGACGCGGTGTACGTCTCGACGGTGCACACCGGGCACGCACACCTCGTGCTCCGCGCCCTTGCTGCCGGCAAGGCGGTCCTCTGCGAGAAGCCCCTCGCCCCGAACCACGGCACCGCGATGGCGCTCGTCGACGCCGCCCGCCAGGCGGGGCTGCCCCTGGTCGAGGCCTACATGTACCGCTTCCACCCGCAGACCGCTGCGCTCCGCGAGCTCGTGCGTGACGGCGCGATCGGCGACGTCACCCACGTCGACGCGTCCTTCGCCTTCCGCGCCGGCTTCCGTACCGGGCGCCTGTTCGACGTCGAGACCGCCGGTGGCGGCATCCTCGACGTCGGCGGGTACCCGGTCACGATGACCGCGGCCGTCGTGCAGGCGGCGACGGGCGTCGCGGTCGCGGAACCGACCGAGCTGACCGCGACGGGGACCCTCGGGCCGACGGGCGTCGACGAGTGGACCACGGCGCACCTCACGTACCCGTCCGGCATCACCGCGGTGGTCCGGACCGGTGTGCGGGTGCAGGACGAGAACGCCGTGACGGTGTACGGCACCCGCGGCCGGATCGTGCTGACGGACCCGTGGACCCTCGGGGACGACCCGACGATCGAGGTCCGCACCGTCGACGAGGAACCCCGCACGCTCTCGTTCGCCGGTGCGGCGCCGTACGCGCTCGAGGCCGACGCCACGACCGCCGCCCTGCGCGACGGACGCACCGACACCCCGGAGATGACGACCGACGAGTCGCTCGCGACCGCCAGGACCCTCGACCGCTGGCGCGAGGCGATCGGCCTCCGCTACCCGTTCGAGGCCGAGGACGCCGACATCCCGACGGTGAGCGGCGAGACGCTGACCGTCGCGGCCCACGAGCCGGACCGGGCCGACAACCCGATGCGGTACGGGGAGATCGCCGGGGTCGGCAAGCGGCTGTCCCGACTCGTGATGGGTGTCGACAACCAGCTGAACCTCGCCCACGCGAGCGCGATCTTCGACCACTTCGTCAGCCGCGGCGGCAACGTCTTCGACACCGGCTACATCTACGGCGGCGGCACGATGGAGGGCCGCCTCGGGAAGTGGATCCAGAACCGCGGCGTCCGGGAGCACGTGGTCGTCATCACGAAGGGCGCCCACACCCCGTACTGCGACCCGGAGTCACTGACGCGGCAGCTGCTCGAGAGCCTCGATCGCCAGGGCACCGACTACGCGGACATCTACATGATGCACCGCGACAACGAGGACGTCCCCGTGGGGGAGTTCGTCGACGTCCTCGACGAGCACCGCCGCGCCGGCCGCATCCGGGTGTTCGGCGGTTCGAACTGGAGCCTTGCGCGCTTCGACGAGGCGAACGCCTACGCGGCGGCGAACGGCAAGCACGGCTTCGAGGTGCTGAGCAACCACTTCGGCCTGGCCGAGGCGTACGACGTGCCGTGGGCGGGCTGCCGCCACGCGACCGACCCGGAGTCGAAGCGGTGGCTCGAGGAGCGTCAGGTCCCGCTGCTGCCGTGGTCGTCGCAGGCCCGTGGGTTCTTCACCGGCCGTGCGGCGCCGGAGGACACGAGCGACGCCGAGCTCGTCCGCTGCTACTACTCGGACGAGAACTTCGAGCGACTCCGTCGCGCCCGGGAGCTCGGTGCGCAGTTCGGGGTGCCCGCGACGGCCATCGCCCTCGCGTACGTCCTGAACCAGCCGTTCCCGACGTTCCCGCTCTTCGGACCGCGTACGATCGCGGAAGCCCGCTCCTCGATGCAGGGCCTCTCCGTCGACCTCACTCCCGAACAGGTGGCATGGCTGGACCTCCGCGACTGACCGATCCGCAGCACGCCGTGGGTGCGCCGGACCCGTCCGACGCGCCCGCGGCACCTGCGACGCAGTCGTCGCCCGCGGCTCCCGGGACACCGTCACGGGCCACGATCATCGACGTCGCCGCCGCCGCCGGCGTCTCCCGGCAGACCGTCACCCGCGCGATGAACGGGATGTCCGGGATCAGTGCCGCCACGAAGGAACGGGTGCTCGCCGTCGCCGAGCAGCTCGCGTACCGTCCGTCCCGCTTCGGCCGCGGCCTCGTCACGGGCGGCGACCACCAGCTCGGCCTGGTCGTCAACGACCTCCGGAACCCCTACTCGCCACAGCTCGCGTCCGCCGTGTACCGCCTCGCGGCCGAGCAGGGGTGGAACGTCATGCTCGCCGACACGACGCTCGCCGGGGACGCCGACCGCATCGTCGCCGCCCTCGGCAGCCAGACGGACGTCGTCATCGGGTACCTCGGCAACCGGCGCGAGCGGTGGACCGCGCTCCTCGGCTCCGTGCCCATGGTGGAGCTCGACCCGTCCGCCGACCCGCCGACGGCCGCCGTGTGGATCGACCCGGCGGAGTCGATCGAGCAGCTCGCCGACCACCTCGTCGCGACCGGCGTCCGACACCCCGTGGTGCTCGACAACTCCGAGCCCGGACGGCCGAGCGCGCGTGGCGCCCTGATGCTCGACGCCCTGCACCGGCGCGGGTACCTGCCCGAGCTCGTGCACGGTCCGCACGGCACCGCGGAGTGCGGCGCGGAGGAGACCACGAAGGTGCTCGCGCGCCGACGCCGGCTCGACGCCGTCCTCGCCTTCAACGACGTCATGGCGCTCGGGGTGCTCCAGGCGTGCCGACGCGCAGGCCGCGACGTGCCCGGCGACGTGCGCGTCGTCGGGGTGGACGGGTTGCCGCTCGGTGCGCTCGTCTCACCGACGCTGACGACACTCGCGGTCGACCTCGATGCCGTGGCGCGGGAGGCCCTCGACCTAGCGCTCGGGATGCTCGCGGGGGAGCTGCCGCGCAGCGGCGCTGCCGTGCAGCGCACGGTGCGGCACCGGCTGCTGGTGCGCGAGAGCGCGTAGCCGGTCGCGCGAACGCACGCCCACCACGCACCGGCCTGGAGGCCCGTGGCGGGCCCGCACCGTGCCTCCCGGCCGCTTGTTGGTTGCATTTGCAACCAACACCGTCCAGACGGTACACTTACGGAGTCCTGACGAGGCGCGTGTCGATCTCCGCGCCCCGTCCCGGACCACCCCCACCGAAGTGCCGTCGACCTGGTCCGGCTCGAAGTCCTCCAGGAGTCCTGCGTGTCCGCTCTGCTCACCAGCTCGGTCCCCACCGTCGCCACCGGCAGCCGCGCCCGACGGTTCGCCGCGCTCGCCGTGCTGATGCTGCCCGTGCTGCTCATCTCGGTCGACAACACCGTGCTGAGCTTCGCCCTCCCGTCGATCAGCCGCGCCCTCGACCCCGACGCCACGACCCAGCTGTGGATCGTCGACGCCTACCCGCTCGTCCTCGCCGGCCTCCTCGTCGTGATGGGGAGCATCGGCGACCGGATCGGACGACGCCGCATCCTGGTCGTCGGTGCCACCGGCTTCGCGCTGCTGTCCGTCGCGGCCGCCTTCGCCACCGACGCCTGGATGCTCGTCGCCGCCCGGATCGCGATGGGCGTGTTCGGTGCGATGCTCATGCCGGCGACGCTCTCGATCATCCGCAACGTCTTCACGGACGCGGGGGAGCGGCGGATGGCGCTCGCCGTCTGGTCGACGATGTTCGCCGCCGGCAACGCGCTCGGACCGCTCGTCGGCGGGGTGCTCCTCGCGCACTTCCCCTGGGGCAGCGTGTTCCTCGTCGCCGTGCCGATCCTCGTGCTCATGCTCGTCGGCGTGCCGTTCTTCGTCCCGGAGTCACGCGACCCCGCACCCGGGCCGGTCGACGTGCCGAGCATGCTGCTGTCCCTCGGCGCGCTCGGCCCCGTCGCCTGGGCGATCAAGTCGGTCGTGCACCCGGAGGAGCGGGGGCTCGCGATCGCGATGCTCGCGGTCGGCGTCGTGTGCGGCATCGCCTTCGTCCGCCGGCAGCTGCGCTCCCGCACGCCCATGCTCGACCTGAGGCTGTTCCGCAGCACGGCGTTCACCGGGAGCGTGCTCATGAACCTCGCGGCGATGTTCTCGCTCACCGGGTTCCTGTTCTTCATCGCGCAGCACCTGCAGCTCGTGGCCGGGCTCGACCCGTTCACCTCGGGCGTCGTGCTCATCCCCGGTTCCGTGCTCACGATCGTCGCCGGCCTCGTCGTCGTGCCGATCGTCGCCCGTGTCGCGCCGCGCTGGGTCGTCGCCGTGGCGCTGCTGTTCTCCGCGGCCGCGTACGCGATGGTCGCGGTCCTCGGACACCACGCCACGGTGGTCGCCCTCGGGTTCGCCTTCGTGCTGCTCGGCATCGGGATCGGCGCGTCGGAGACGGTGACGAACGACCTGATCATCTCCACCGCTCCCGCCGACAAGGCCGGTGCGGCGTCCGCGCTCTCGGAGACGGCGTACGAGATCGGGGCCGTGCTCGGGACGGCCGTGCTCGGGACGATCCTGGCGACCGCCTACCGTGCCCACGTGGCGGTGCCCGACGGGCTGTCCTCCACCGCGCACACCGCAGCGCAGGAGACCCTCGGCGGAGCGGTCTCGGCGGCCGCTGACCTCGGCGGCTCGGCCGGCGAGGCGCTGCTCGCCTCGGCCCGGGCAGCGTTCGACTCCGGCGTGACGATCACCGGTTCGGTGGCCGCGGTGCTCATGGTCGTCGCCGCGTCGGGTGCCGTGGTGATGCTGCGCCGTCGGTAGCGCGCCACACGGCGCGCCCGGGATCGTCGGAACCTGTGAATCGTTGACCTCAACCCCGGTTCAGGTCCTACGTTGGGACCTGGCCGCGATGCATGCGGTCGACCCCCGATGACAGGAACGACCACGACCACGATGCCCGACGCGCCCGCGAACCTCGCCGAGGCCTACAAGTCCGCCTTCCGGGGCCACCCCGCCGGCGTCGCCGTGATCACCGCCGAGGGGCCCGACGGCCCGACCGGGCTCACGGCGTCAAGTGTCGCGAGCGTGGCGATCGACCCGCCGGTCCTCGTCTTCTCGCTGTCGACCAACTCCGGGTCCGCCGGCGTCGTCCTCGGCGCCCCGATCTTCGTCGTGCACCTCGTCGACTCGCTCGGCGTCGCGCTGGCGAAGCGGTTCGCGAGCACCGGGAGCCCGGCCGCGGACGACCCGATCTGGGGCACGCTGCCCTCGGGAGACCGCTACCTGCCGGGTGCCGCGACCGCGCTCCGGTGCCGGCCGCTCTCGACGACGCCCATCGGATCGTCGACCGTCGTGGTGGCCGAGGTCCTCGACATCGTCGTCGGCCTCGAGCGCGGCGAGCCGCTCGTCTACCACAACCGGGAATTCCACTCCCTCACCGACCGTTCCCGGCTCTCGTGAGCCGCGGGGCACCGTTCCGCCAACCACCGATCGAAAGGACCTCACATGGCTGAGTACACCCTGCCGGAGCTGCCGTACGACTACGCGGCGCTCGAGCCGCACATCAGCGGCAAGATCATGCAGCTGCACCACGACAAGCACCACCAGACCTACGTGACGGGCGCCAACACCGCGCTCGAGCAGCTCGCCGAGGCACGCGAGTCGGGCAACCTGGCGAACGTGAACAAGCTCGAGAAGGACCTCGCGTTCAACCTCGGTGGCCACGTCAACCACTCGATCTTCTGGACCAACCTCGGCCCGGACACGAAGGTCCCGGAGGGCGAGCTCGCCGCGGCGATCGACGAGTTCTTCGGCTCGTTCGAGAAGTTCCAGGCGCAGTTCACCGCCGTCGCGACCGGCATCCAGGGTTCCGGCTGGTCGGTGCTCGCGTGGGACCAGGTCGGCCAGAAGCTCACCACGTTCCAGCTCTTCGACCAGCAGGCCAACGTGCCGCTCGGTGTCGTGCCGATCTTCATGCTCGACATGTGGGAGCACGCCTTCTACCTCGACTACCTCAACGTCAAGGCGGACTACGTCAAGGCCGTGTGGAACATCGTCGACTGGGAGAACGTGGCCGCGCGCTTCGCGAACGCGAAGTCGCAGAGCTTCGTCACGCTCTGAGTCGTGTGCAGCGGGTCGCGTGACGCGACCCGGAGACGGACGGGAGGGACGGTGCCGGACGGCACCGTCCCTCCCGTCCGTTGCACGTTGCGCGGAGTCGTTGCTCCCCGCTACGCGACGGGCAGCTGCGCTCCGGAAGCGAGCCGGTCGGCGATCGCGCGGAGCGCGCCGTCGACGTCGGTGCCGTCCGGGTCGACGAGCGCTGCCCACTGCACGCCCCGTGCGGCGCAGACCGCCTCACTCGCTGCCCGTTCGGCGTCGTCAGTCGCGTAGCCGTGTGCCGTGCACCACGCGGCGACCGCGGCGAGGTGGCCGTGGTGCACGAGACGCTCGCGCTCCCGCCCGTCGAGGGTCTCGACCGCGCCGAGCTCGAACGTGAGCCGTGCGGCGAGGAACCGATCACGGTGCCCGAGCCCGCCGAACACCGCGACCAGCCAGTGGCGGAGCGCGCCGGGGCCCGCGTCGGGCACGAGGCGGAGGTCGGCGAGGTCGCGGTCGAGGTGCTCGACGACGGCGTCGATCAGCGCTTCCCGTGAACCGAAGTGGTACACGATCGGGTACGCGCTCGTCCCGAGGACCCGGCCGAGGCTCCGGACCGAGACCGCCTCGAGCTTGGTGTCGTGCAGGTGCTCGGTGACCTTCTCGATGATCGCGGGCTTGAGCGTGGGATCGGGCTTCCTGGGCACGGGGTCCTCCGGGACTGCTGGCACGGCCGCCGTGTGCGACCACAAGAAATATTACCGTACGTGCGATGCATTCAACTCAGCTGAGCCTGAGTGATCCGCGAGAAAAGAGGAGCAAAGCTCGTGTCCACGTACACTAGGGCGGATGTCCACGTCCCACGAGCACGCTGTGCCGCCACGAACGCCCGCACCGGGGCGGGCGCAGCCTGCTGACCGAGGACGGCGTCGGGGCGCCGGGAAGCGCTTCCTGGTCGTCGGTGACGTCCTCGACGGCATCCTCGTGCACACCACCGCTGACGCCATGGGCCTCCACGACCCGGCCGCCACCATCCGCCACCGCGCGGTCGGCGCCGGCGGGAACACCGCGACGTGGTTGGGGTGGCTCGGTGCCGAGGTCGACCTGGTGGCACGCGTCGGCGTCGACGACGTGCACCGACACGAACGAGGACTCGAGGACGCCGGTGTCCGTCCGCACATCCGCTACGACGCTCGTGCGAGCACCGGGACCGAGGTCTCCGTGCGGAACCGGAACGGGCGCACGGCGATGTCCGACCCGGCGGCCGCGGGCCTCCTGTCAGCGGCCGACGTGCCGCCCGACCTGGTCGCCCGCGCGGACATCGTGCACCTGACCGGCGCGGGCATGCTGTCCGGTGGCGGGGTGGACCGGCTCGCGGAACTCGTGGCGTGCGCCCGCTCCGGACCGGCCCGGGTGTCGCTCGACCCGTCGTCGCCGTCGGTCGTCCGGGCGCTCGGTGCCCCGGCGTTCCTCGAAGCCCTGTCCGGGGTGGACGTGCTGTTCCCCGGACGTGAGGAGACCCTGGCGCTGACGGGAGCCGCCGACATCCGTGAGGGTGTCCGGCGGCTCACCGAACACGTCCCGCTGGTGGTCGTGACCGTCGGAGCGGACGGCGCCGTCGTGGGGCGGCCGGGGCGGAGTCCACAGCGGGTGGCGGCCACACCGGCGACGGTCGTCGACACGCTCGGGGCGGGGGACGCCTTCGCCGCCGGGTTCCTCCGCGCCTGGGCGACCGACCCGGTCCGGATCGGGTCGGCCGCGCGCGAGGGCGGACGGGTCGCTGCACGGGCGCTCGGCTTCGTCGGCGGTCGTCCGCCGGTCTGACCTCCGGTCGCTGCTCAGGCCTCGTTGGGCTCGGCCGTCACCGTCATGGTCTGCACGAGGCCGGCGGCGAGCGGCGCGAGTCGGATCTCGACCCGGAGCCGACCACTCGCGCCGGGGAGCCACCACCGCAGGTGTGTCGGCGCGACCGAGCGCTCCTCGACCGGTGCCGCCGTGAGGTCGGCGCCGACGGCAGCGGCGGCCTCGGCCAGGTGTCGACGCCGGCGCTCGTACGGCTCGTCCAGCGCGACGTTCGGCGAGAGGATCCGATCGGCGAGGGTGTCGTCCCAGCCGGCGAGCAGGGTGGAGACGTGGCGCTGCGCCTCCCGGGTCTGCGGGAGCACCGCGACGTCGGCCGTGCGCTCACCCTCGCGCGCGTCGAGCAGGAGGTCGAGGGCCTCGGTGGCGGCCTGGGACACCTTGGCCTGCGTCGCGTTCTCGAAGGCGACGACGCCGACGCCGTGCCGGGTGGACCAACGCATGTGGGCGGAGAAGCCCGGGTACCCGCCGGAGTGCGAGGCGATCGGACCGTGACGGTCGTCCTGCTCGACGAACAGCCCGAACCCGTACGCCGTCGCACGGGTCGAGCCCGGGACGACGACGGGCGGGACCACCCGCATCGCCTGCTGCATGAGCCGTCGATCGGCCGGTGCCACGGGCCCGGGCTCGGGCCGGTCCGCGAACGCCGACGCCAGGTGACCACCCCACCGAGCCAGGTCCGAGACCGTCGAGTAGAGGCCGCCGATGGAGGAGAAGGCGCCGGGGCCGGTCAGCGGCAGCGGCTCCCAGGTGCCGGCGTACGGCCGGACCCCGGTCACGACGAAGCCGTTCGAGTCCTCGGCGCAGAACACCGTGTCGTGCAGGCCGAGTGGGCGGAGCACCCGGTCCGTCGCCGTCACGGTGTAGGACTCGCCGGACACGACCGCGACGACCCGACCGAGCAGGGCGTACCCGAGGTTCGAGTAGGCGAACCCGGTGCCGGGGACGCTGTCGAACAGCAGCCCGTCGGCCAGCACCGCGTCCAGCTCGTCGTCGCTGATGGACTCCTGACGGTCTGCCCAGGGGTCGTCGGTCGGGAACCCGGCGGACATCGTCAGCAGCATCCGGACGGTGGGCACCGGGGAGTGGGTCGTCGGGAGTCCGACCGCGCGGAACGCCGGGACGAAGTCGGTGACCGGGGCGTCGAGGTCGAGCCGGCCGTCGGCGACGAGGGTGAGCAGGGTCGCCGCCGTCACGCTCTTCGTGCACGAGGCGATCCGGAAGACCGTCGAGGCATCCGGCGCGGTGCCGTCACCGCGGTCGCCGTGGCCGCCCCACGCCACGAGTCCGCTCGGGTCGAAGACGCCCCAGACCGAGCTCGGGGCGACGCCCCGCGCGACGCGGTCAGCGAAGACGGCGTCGACCCGGGAGAGGACCTCCGCCGTGGTCACGATCGACGCATCCGGTCGTAGGCGTCGAGCGCGCGCTGCCGGGTCTCCTTGAGGTCGACCATCGGCTCGGGTCGGTCCTCGTCCGCGGGCACCCACCGCCGGACGTACTCGCGGTGCGGGTCGAAGCGCTCGAGTTGGCGCTCCGGGTTGAACACCCGGAAGTACGGCGCCGCGTCGAAGCCCGACCCCGCCACCCACTGCCAGTTGCCCGGGTTGTTCGCGGCGTCGGCGTCGACGAGGGTGTCCCAGAACCACTGCTCGCCGACGCGCCAGTCGACCAGCAGGTTCTTCACGAGGAAGCTGCCGGCGGCCAGCCGGACGCGGTTGTGCATCGCGCCGGTGTGCCAGAGCTCGCGCATGCCGGCGTCGACGAGGTCGAAGCCGGTCGTCCCGGTCCGCCACGCGTCGAGCTCGGCGTCCGAGGCGTCGCGCCACGGGAAGCCGTCGAACTCGCGGCGGACGTTGACCGTCGCGATGTCCTCGCAGTGGAAGTACTCGTTCCAGTTGAACTCGCGCCACGCGAGCTGCCGGAGGAACGCCGGCGCCTGCTGCCGCTGCGACGGCTCCATCTGTCCGTGCAGGCGGTGCCACACCTGGTACGGGCTGATCTCGCCCCAGCGCAGGTGCGGGGAGAGGCCGCTCGTGGCGTCCATCGACGGTTCGTCACGCTGGTTGTAGTCCTCGAGGGCGTGCTCCACGAAGTGCTCGAGGCGACGGTGCGCACCGAGCTCGCCCGGGGTCCAGGCGTCGCGGAGTCCGGCGGCCCAGTCCGGCTTCGTCGGCAGGAGCGCCCAGTCGTCGAGGTCGTCGCCCGTGACGTCCGCCGCAGCCGGGAGGTCGCGTGGCTTCGGGAGCGGGTGGCGGGGCTCCGGCATCGCCTGGACCGCGCGCCAGAACGGCGTGAAGACCTTGTACGGCTCGCCCTGGCCGGTCGTGACCGTCCACGGCTCCCAGAGCAGGTTCGCGGCGAAGCTGTGCGCCTCGACGCCGTGGTCGTGGAGGGTGGACTTGATGCCGGCGTCGATCTCGCGCTCGGCGTGACCGTAGCGGCGGTTCCAGAACACCGCGTCCGCCCCGGTGTCCGCGACGAGGGCGTCGACGACCGCGGCAGCTGCACCGCGCCGGAGCACCAGTCGGGAACCGCGCTCGCGCAGTGCGTCGTCGAGGGCGGTCAGTGAGTGGTGGAGCCACCACCGCGCCGCAGCGCCGATCGACCGGACGCCGGGGGACTCGTCGTCGAGGACGTACACGACCGTCAGTGTCCCGCCGTGGTCGATGCCGGCCCGGAGCGCCGGGTTGTCCGCGAGTCGGAGGTCGTCGCGGAGCCAGACGATCGCGCCGGTCACACGGAGGCCGTGTCGGGAGCGGAGCGTCGTGCGGGGATGCCGGTGCCTGCCGCGCGGCGCACCTTCGTGCAGAGCTCGGTGAGGGTGCGGAGCTCGACGTCGGTGAGTCCGGCGCCGAGCTGCGCGGCGATGCTCGCGGCGTGCTGGACCGCGACCGCGCGGTAGACGTCGAACCCGTGCGCAGTGAGGGCGACGTAGACGCCGCGTGCATCGGTGGGGTCGGGCTGCTTCTCCACGATGCCGCGCGAGGCGAGGCGGTCGACGAGGCGGCTCACGCTCGGCTGGGTGAGGAGGAGGTGGCCGGTCAGGTCACGCATCCGCGACCGTCGACCCGGCTGGGTGGAGAGGTTGAAGCAGACGTCGTACTCGTTGAACGAGATCTCGCCGCCGGGGAACTCCGCGTTGAGGTTCCGCATCACCTGTACCTGGGCGCGGAAGAGGGCCTCCCACGCCGTGACCGCAGTGGCCTTGTCGCTCACCTTGCTGCTCCCTCCGGTCCGTCGCCCAACCCTACCGACGACGCCCGACAGACGGACGAGGGCCTTACCCGATGGGTGCAGCTCCGGAAAGCACGAGGGCCGGCCGCCTTGTCGGCGCCCGGCCCTCTCCCTTGCACGATGGGTGCAGCTCCGGGAAGCACGAGGGCCGGCCATCCGAAGACGACCGGCCCTCTCCCTTGCACCAAGAGTGTCCTGCAATCACATTCCACAGGCGGTGCCACAGCAAACACTGCCTGCAGGAACGACTGTATAACGAAGCGGTAACGGCGCGCTAGGCCACGCGTGCTCCGTTCGCTGCGAGTTCACCAAGAGCGGTCGATGTCCTCGCCGAGAGGCCTCAGAACAGGTCGGGCGACGGCGTCGACGCGTAGCGGACCGCGACGTCGGCGTGGCGGTCGAAGCGGTAGCCGACGCCCCGGACGGTCCGCACGATCTCCTCGAACGCGCCGAGCTTCGACCGCAGCCGGCGGACGTGCACGTCGATGGTGCGCTCGTTCGGTGTCTCGTCCTCGCCGTCGGACCACAGCCCGTCGATGATCGCCGAGCGGTCGACGGTCCGGCCCTCGCGGAGCACGAGGAACTGCAGCAGCTCGAACTCCTTGTAGGTCAGCGGTGCCGGCTCGCCGTCGAGCGTGACGCGCTTCCGGGAGATGTCGATCACGACGCCGGTCTCCTCGGGCTCGGGCTTCTCGGCCTGCTTCCGGGCGGCGACGGCGGAGCGGTCCTGCAGGGCGAGCCGGACGACGTCGACGTCACGTCCACCGGAGCCCTCGGCGGCGACGGCGACCGCGGCGTAGGTCTCCGACGTCGGCACGAGCTGCGCCGTCAGGGCCTTGAGCTGCTCGACCACGGCCGCGAGCGTCGTGCCGGCCGCTGCTGCCTTCGCCTCGTCGATCCCGACGTAGAGGGCGAAGCCGCGGGCCTCGGTGCCCTCGGGCAGTGCGCGGTTGCGCTGCGGGGCGACGACCGGGCTCGTGGGCACCGGGCTCGCCTGCGGGGTCACGGGCTGGCGACGGGGACGCAGCGGCGTCACCGTGCCGAGGTCGGTCGGTGCGGGTGCCGACGTGCGGAGCGGGGTGCGGGGCTGGGCGATGGTGAGCGACATGGCTGGTTCTCCGGGAGGAAGGTCGCGGTGCTGCGGTGGTGCGACCGGTGTCGAATGCGTCGGCCCGGGTACGGCGGTGTGCCGAGGATTCCCCGCGGTCCTGCTGCGGACCGGGGAGCCCGGGAGTGCGGGGATCGATCGCGTCGGACGCCTGGCGTCGTCGACGTGGTCGTCACCCGGGGATCACGCCTGCGCGACGGGGGTGGGGTCGCGGGGGATCCGGCTGGAACGGGTGCCGATCAGGCACACATTCGACAACGCATGACCGACATCGTCGGCATCATCATGCCGATGGTCCCCTGTGCCTCGATGAGGACGCGGGCGGACACGGTTGCAGTCATGGCACGAGTATGGGTGGGATACCAACGCGGTGTCAACCGTCCGACCGGACGGTGCGTTCCGCGTCGGTGACCCCGGAACGGACTGGAGGCACGGTGCCAGCTGCCACCGTGCCTCCAGTCCGTCCATCGGTCGCGGATGCGACCGGGGGTCGTCTACTCGGCCAGACCGTAGAGGCGGTCGCCCGCGTCGCCCAGTCCGGGCACGATGTAGCCGTTGTCGTCGAGCTTCTCGTCGAGCGCGCCGAGCACGATCGAGACGTTGCGGTCGCCGACGGCCTGCTCGACGGCGGCGAGGCCCTCCGGAGCGCCGAGGATGCACACGCACGTGACCTCTTCCGCCCCGCGGTCGAAGAGGAAGTCGATCGCGGCGGCGAGGGTGCCACCGGTCGCGAGCATCGGGTCGAGCACGAAGCACTGCCGGCCGGAGAGGTCGTCCGGCAGCCGCTCGGCGTAGGTCTGCGGCTCGAGGGTCTCCTCGTTGCGGGCCATGCCGAGGAAGCCGACCTCGGCCGTGGGGACGAGCTTGACCATGCCCTCGAGCATGCCGAGCCCGGCACGGAGGATCGGGACGACGAGCGGGCGGGGCTTCGCGATGGCGACGCCCATGGTGTGCGCGACCGGGGTGTCGATCGGCGTGGCGGTGACCCGGACGTTCCGGGTGGCCTCGTACGCGAGGAGCGTGACGAGCTCCTCGGTCAGGGCGCGGAACGTCGGCGAAGGGGTCGTCCGGTCGCGGAGCACCGAGAGCTTGTGCGTGATGAGCGGGTGGTCGGCGACGTGGACTCGCATAGGGTCGAGCCTACCGTGCTGCCGACTGCCTGGAGGTCCCGTGGAAGCACCCGCCGCCCGCCCGTGGGTCGCCGCGATGGAGGCCGCCCTCGCCGAGGCCCGCGCGTGCCTGGCGACCGGGGACGTCCCCGTCGGCGCGGTCGTGGTGGACGCCGCCGGGGCGGTCGTCGCGACCGGGCGCAACGAGCGCGAGGCCCGGCAGGACCCGACCGCGCACGCCGAGGTGCTCGCGCTCCGGGCAGCGGCCGCGGTGACGGGGGACTGGCACCTCGAGGACTGCACGCTCGTGGTCACGCTCGAGCCGTGCGTCATGTGCGCCGGGGCGGTCCTCGCCGCTCGGGTGCCCCGCGTGGTGTTCGGCGCGTGGGACCCGAAGGCCGGCGCGACGGGGAGCGTCTACGACGTCGCGCGTGACCGTCGGTTGCCGCACCGGTCCGAGGTCGTCGGCGGGGTGCTCGAGGCGCCGTGCGCGGCCCTGCTGGACGACTTCTTCGGCGCGCGTCGCTGACACCGGCCCGCCGGGCCAGCAGGCCGTCGGGTCGCCGGGCCGCCGGGCCGTCAGGTCGTCACCAGATGACGGCGATGAGGACGTTCACGATCGCGAGCGCACCCGCGGAGTGGAAGAACGGCAGGGCGGCCTTGTCCTTCGCCTGCCCCGCATCGGCCCGCTTCTGACGAGCACGCGCGACGAACGCGAGCACGAGCGCGACGAGGGCGATGACGAGCTTGACCCCGAGCTTGGCGTGGTTCGCACCGCCGTCCGTCGTCGCGTCGATCAGCCCCATGAGGCCGAGGCCGGTGACGAGCTGCACGACGAGGCCGATCACGATCCAGTTCGTCTCGAAGCCGCCCTTGCGCCGCACCTGGAACAGGAACGAACCGATCACCGCCGCGAGGCCGATGAAGTGGAGGATGAGCAGGACGTCACGGAGCGCGGTCATGCAGCCATCGTGCAACATCCGACATTCGGGCCGCCAGCAAGGGCACCCTCAGTCGACGAGCCCGCTCAGTCGGCGGCGCGGAGGACGATCGCCTCGGTCGGTGGGCGCGGCCCGGTCCGGAGCACGTCCGGCTCGACGTAGATCACCCGGGCGATCGGGACGGCCTGGCGGACCCGGTGCTCGACGGTGTCGATGCCCGCCGCGACGTCACCGAGCCGTCGGTCGCCGTCGACCGCGACCTTCACGCCGACCATGAGCTCGTCCGGGCCGAGGTACAGCGTCTTGATGTGGATGATCGCCTCGACCTCGGGGCCGTCGAGCACGGCCTCCTTGATCCGTGCGACGTCGGCGGCGGTCGCGCCCTCGCCGACGAGCAGGCTCTTCGTCTCGACGCCGAGCACCAGCGCGACGGCGATCAGCAGCACCGCGATGAGGATCGTGCCGATCGCGTCGAACACCCCGTTGCCGGTGATCGCGGTCAGGCCGACGCCGAACAGCGCGAAGACGAGGCCGGTCAGCGCCGCGGTGTCCTCGAGCATGACGACCGGGAGCTCCGGCGCCTTCGCCCGTCGCACGTACTGCACCCACGACAGCGAGCCCTTGTTCGGCCGTGCCTCGCGGAGTGCGGTCCGGAGCGAGAAGCCCTCCAGGCCGATCGCGATGACGAGTACGAGCAGGGGGAGCCACCAGCTCTCGAGCGGGTGCGGGTTCCGCAGCTTCTCGATGCCCTCGTAGAGCGAGAACACGCCGCCGACCGAGAACAGGACGATCGACACGACGAACGCGTACACGTAGCGCTCGCGGCCGTAGCCGAACGGGTGCTCCTCGTCCGCGGCTCGTCGGGCACGGCGGCCGCCGAGCAGCAGCAGGAGTTGGTTCGCGGAGTCGGCGAGGGAGTGCACGCCCTCCGCCAGCATCGACGCCGAGCCGCTGATCGCCGCCGCGACGAACTTCACGATCGCGATGCCGACGTTCGCACCGAGTGCGGCGAGGATCGCCTTCGTGCCTCCGGAAGCGCTCACGGGTACCCCTTCAGTCCTGGCCTGACTGACGATCCTAGGCCGTCGGTATGGTCGGGGGTCATGACCATCGAACTGCCCCGCACCGCTCTCCTCGGCGTCGGCTCCATGTCCGGCGCGGTCCTCGACGGGCTCCTCGCCGCCGGGCTCGACCCGTCGAACGTCGTCCTCACGACGAAGTCGGAGGAGTCCGCGGCGGCGCACCGTTCGCGGGGTCTCGACGCACACGCGAGCGACACCGAGCCGGACGCCAACCGTGCTGCCGTCCGCGGTGCGGGACTCGTCGTCGTCGGGGTGAAGCCGTACATGATCGCCGACCTGCTCGCCGAGGTCGCGGAGGACCTCGCGCCGGGGACGGTCCTCGTCAGCGTCGCCGTCGGTACGACCATCGCGAGCATGGAGGCCGCGGTGCCCGAGGGGGTCCGGGTCGTGCGGGCCCTGCCGAACACGCCGATCGGTGTCGGGCGCGGCGTCACCGGGATCAGCGCGGGCGACTCGGCGGACGAGGACGCCGTCGCGCTCGCCTCCTCGGTCTTCTCCGTGTCGGGATCGGTGATCGAGGTGCCGGAGTCGCAGCTCGACGCGCTCTCGGCGGTGTCCGGGTCCGGCCCCGCCTACGTGTTCCTGGTCGTGGAGCAGTGGCAGCGAGCGGCCGAGGAGCTCGGGTTCACGCCCGAGCAGGCCGCGACCATGGTGCAGGGCACGCTCAGCGGCGCGGTCGCGCTCCTCGAGTCGTCCGACCGGACCCCGGCAGAACTCCGCCGCGCCGTGACGAGTCCGAAGGGGACCACCGAGCGCGCGGTCGCCGTCCTGCAGGACGCCGACCTCTCGGCGACGCTGCTGCGCGCGTCGCGCGCGGCGATCGCGCGGGCCGAGGAGATCGCGGCCGGCTGAGGCGGGTGCCGTGGTCGCGACCACACGGCGGCCGGGGGGGGGGGGGGGGGGCCCGCCCCCCCCCCCCCCCCCGCCCCGGGCCCGGGCGGGGACCCCCCCCCCCCCCCCCCCCACCCCCCCCGCCCCCCCCCCCCCGGCGGCCGGGGGGCCGGGGGCGCG
>NZ_JBIVHJ010000002.1:434870-561769 GCF_044749145.1 Curtobacterium sp. NPDC089689
CGCGGACGGTGGGGCCGGCGCGGCGGGCGGCGAGGGGGGGGGCGGGGGGGGGCGCGGCGGGGGGGGGGGGGGGCGGGGGGCCCCCCCCCCGGGGGGCGGGGGGGGGGGGGGGGGGCCCGCCCCGCGCCTCCCGGCCGTCACGGGACCGGTCGAGGAACCGCGACCCGACCAGCTCACTCCACCGCTGCGAAGCGCTCCAGGTCGGCCGTGGCGCCGGAGACGATGATGACGTCGTCCTCGCCGATGATGCTCTCGGGCGTGGCGGGCACGAACGCCTGACCCGGCGTCTTGATGCCGAGCACCGTGAGACCGAAGCGCGTGCGGATGACCGTCGTGGCGAGGTCCTTCCCGCGCACGGCCCGCGGCGGGAACATCTTGACGACGGCGAAGTCCTCGTCGAACTGGATGAAGTCGAGCATGCGACCGGACACCAGGTGCGCCGTCCGCTCGCCGGCCTCGCGCTCCGGGTAGACGACGTGGTTCGCGCCGATGCGGGACAGGATCACGCCGTGCGAGCGGCTGATGGCCTTCGCCCAGATCTGCGGGATGCCGAGGTCGACGAGGTTCGCCGTGATGAGCACGCTCGACTCCAGGTCGGAGCCGACCCCGACGACGGCGATCGCGAAGTCCTGCGCGCCGATCTGGCGGAGGGCGTCCATGTCGGTGGCGTCCGCCTGGACCGCGTGCGTCACCCGGTCGGACCACTTCTGCACGAGCCCCGCGTCCGTGTCGACCACGAGGACCTCGCGGTGCTGCCGCTCGAGCTGCCCCGCGGTCGCGGCACCGAAGCGACCGAGCCCGATCACCAGGACCGGGGCGTCGTGGCTGACGGCACCCGCGAGCGGGTGGGTGGACGGCAACGGTGCACGGGTGCGGTCAGCCAACGATCGGCCTCTCCTCGGGACGGCGGAACAACTGCCGGCTCTGGCTGGCGGCGAGGGCTGCGGCGATCGTCACTGTACCGACCCGGCCGAGGAACATCGTGGCGGCGAGCACGTACTTGCCCGCCTCCGGGAGCTCGGCGGAGATGCCGGACGAGAGCCCGCACGTGGCGAACGCCGAGATGACCTCGAAGAGGACGCGGTCGAGCGAGTCGCGTGTGATCTGCAGCAGGGCGATCGTGGCGACGGCGACGATCGTCGCGCCCCAGAGCACGACGGCGACCGCGACACGGAGCACGTCGCTCGGGATCCGACGGCCGAACGCCTCCATGCTCTGCCGGCCACGGGCCTCGGCCACAGCGGCGAGGAACAGCACCGCGAGTGTCGTCACCTTGATGCCGCCGGCGGTCGAGGCCGAGCCCCCGCCGATGAACATGAGCATGTCCGTGACGAGCAGGCTCGCTCCGTGCATCTGCTCGACGTCGATGGTGGCGAAGCCGCCCGAGCGGGTCATGGTCGAGAAGAACAGCGCCTGGAACGCCGTGTGTCCGGCACCGGCCTCGCCGAGTGTCGCCTTGTTGGACGCCTCGAGCGCCGTGTAGACGACCGCGCCGACGACGAGCAGCACGGCGCTCGTGACGAGGGTGAGCTTGACGTGCAGGGACCAGCGGCGCGGCGTGCGGAACTGCTTCGTGATCGTCCGGATGACCGGGAACCCGATCGAGCCCGCGACGACCGCGATCATGATGAGCGTCAGGAACCAGTAGTCGTTCGCGAACGGCGCCAGTCCCTCGGCGTTGGGGGAGAAGCCGGTGTTCGTGAAGGCCATCGCGGCGTAGTAGAACGCGTCGCCGACCGCGGTCCAGAACGGGTAGCCCGCGACGAGCACGGACGGCAGGAGCAGCAGGCCGACCGCGATCTCGATGGTCAGCGTGCTCACCGCGACCGTCGCGAGCAGCGTGCCGACCTCACCGAGCCGCACGGCCTGCCCCTCCGGTACGGCGCCGTGGTGGGTGCGGAGCGGGTTCGAGTCCCCGGCGGCCATGAGCTTCGCCCGGAGACCGAGACGCCGGGTCACCACGAGGCCGAGGATCGACGCGAACGTGAGCACCCCGACCGCGCCGATCTGGGTGCCGACGACGATGACGACCTTGCCGAACACCGACCAGTGCGTCGCCATGTCGACGGTCGCGAGCCCGGTGACGCACACCACGGACGCCGCCGTGAAGAGCGCGTCGGAGAAGTGTGTGGGGCGCCCGTCCGCGGCGGCCCACGGCGTCATGAAGAGCGACGTGAAGACGAAGATCAGCGCCAGGAACACGAGGATCGCCAGCCGCGACGGACTCGCTCGGAGGACCGCTCCGACCTGGCTCAGGCGACGCCGCGAGGTCGACGGGCCCACGCGCAACTCTTCCGTGTGGTCCAGCATCGTCGTATGCCTCCGGGGACATGGGCGGGTCGGATGGCATGGTACATCCGTGACGGGGCGGATAGCCTTGTCCCATGGCCGACATCTTCTCCGTCGTGGCGGACCCGACCCGACGCGAGCTGCTCGGAGCACTCCTCGCCGCGTACGGCTCCGACGTCACCGGTGGGGAGCTCAGCGTCGGTCAGCTCGTCGAGAAGCTCGGCGTCAGCCAGCCCACCGTGTCGAAGCACCTCCGGGTGCTCCGCGACATCGGCCTCGTGTCCAGTCGCGAGGAGGGGCAGCACCGCTTCTACCGCCTCGACCCGGAGCCGTTGCTGCCGGTCGAGGAGTGGGTGCTGTCGTTCACGGGCGCGGTCGACGCCGACGGCACCCCGGCCACGACCGCGTGGACGCCGGACGGACAACCGGTCTCGGTGCGACGGAACGGCGCCGCGGGCAAGGCCACGGTCGAGGTCGGCACGGAGCTCGGTCGCGTGATGGCCGAGGCGTCCTACCGGGCTTCGGCGGCGCTCACGGGGGCGCAGCAGGGTTGGGAGCGCGTGGTCGACCGCGGCCGGAAGCGCTTCACCCGTCGCGGCGACGAGGACTGAGCGCGCCCGTTCGTCGACGTCCGTGCCGCGGGCTCGTCGGCGTCCGTGCTGCGCGCTCGTCGACGTCCGTGCCGCGGGCTCGTCGGCGTCCGTGCCGCGGGCTCGTCGACGACCGTAGCCGAGTCGTGACCGTGTGCCTGGACAGGTGTTCCCACCGGCCTCTACAGTGATCAGAGACCACACAGGCCACACCCAACCCGTGCGTAAGACGCCCGTCGTCCCGCACGAGTCTCCCGAAGGCGGATCATGACCGGCAGTTTCGACGACGTGCGCTTCCTCACCGTGGCCGAGGTCGCGGAGATGATGCGCGTCTCGAAGATGACCGTCTACCGCATGGTGCACGCCGGGGAGCTCCCGGCCATCCGCTTCGGTCGGTCCTTCCGCGTCCCGGAGTCGGCGGTCGCCGACGTCCTGCGCGGGGGCATCGCCGACGTCGGCTGAGCACCCCACCGCGCCGGGTGCGGCCGCTGTGTTCGACAGGACCGGCGCGCTCCGCTAGACTCGGCCGGGTTGATTTTCCGCGGTCCCGACGGGCGCGGTGTCCACACATCAGCATCGTTCCGAGCGAGGTCCACTATGGGTTCTGTCATCAAGAAGCGCCGCAAGCGCATGGCGAAGAAGAAGCACCGCAAGCTCCTTCGCAAGACGCGTCACCAGCGTCGCAACAAGAAGTAAGTCGAGTACTTGCACCCGAAGCCCCGGTCCGCCGGGGCTTTCGTGTTCCCCAGCACGTCACGGCCGGCCTGTGTACGCCGCGCACGCCGGAGGGCTTCGGACGCCGCCGGGTACGCTGACCCCATGCCCGCCGTGACCCTCCTGACGAAACCCGGATGCCACCTCTGCGACGACGCCCGACCCATCGTCGAGCGGGTCGTCGCCGAACATCCCGGTGTGACACTGCAGGAACGGTCGATCCTCGACGACGACGCCCTCCGCGAGGAGTACGCCGAGGACATCCCGGTCGTCCTGGTCGACGGGCGTGTCCACAGCAACTGGCACGTCGACGCCGATCGGCTGCGCCGTGCCCTCGAGAAGGCAGAGGCCTCCGCATGATCCACCACGTCGTCGCCTGGACCCTCCGCGAGGACGTCGACCGCGACGCCTCGATCGCCCGCGTCCGCGAACTCCTCACGGGGCTCGTCGGCACCGTGTCGTCGATCCGCTCGCTCGAGGTCGTCGAGAACGTCGCCTACCCCGACAAGAACTCCGACCTCGCCGTGGTCGCGACCTTCGACGACCTCGACGGGCTCGACGCGTACCAGGTCCACCCGGACCACCAGGCCGCGGCAGCGGAGATCCGCGGACTGGTCACGGGGCGGGCCGCCATCGACTGGCGGAGCTGAGCCGCGCCTCCCGGCTGATCGCGCCGACCCTTCCGGACCGGAACGGCCCCCTCCCGATCGGGAGGGGGCCGTTCTCGTGTGCAGCGTCCGCGCGGGCGGCTCCGCCTACGGGGTGAGGCGCGTCGGTCCGCGGAAGAGGTACGTGACCTCGCGGATCGACGGCTCGTGCAGCGCGAGCATCAGCACTCGGGCGAGGCCCATGCCGAAGCCGCCGTGCGGCGGGACGCCGTAGCGGAAGAAGTCGAGGTACCAGTCGATCTCGGCGGTGTCGAGACCCTTCTCCTCGGCCTGGGCCGCGAGCCGGTCGACCCGGTGCTCGCGCTGGGCGCCGGTGGAGATCTCCGCGCCGTTGAACAGCAGGTCGTAGCTGTTCGTGAGCGTCGGGTCGTCCTCGTGGCGCATGTGGTAGTACGGCCGGATCGACGCGTCGTAGTCGGTGACGAACACGAACTCGGAGCCGTGCGTCTCCTTCGCCCAGGCACTCACGCGACGCTCGCCCTCCGGGTCGAGGTCGCCGTCGGCGCGCACCACGTCGTAGCCGCTGTCGGCGACGATCTTGCGGGCCTCGGCCAGGGTCACGCGTGGGAACGGAGCGGTCGGCACGACGAACTCGAAGCCGAAGACGTCCTCGATCTCCGTGCCGTACTTCTCCTTGACGGCGGTGAAGCCGGCGACGAGGACCTCCTCGTGCATGGCCATGACGTCCTGGTGCGACTCCACCCAGGAGATCTCGGCGTCGACGCTCGTGAACTCGGTCGCGTGCCGGCTCGTGAACGAGGGGTCGGCGCGGAAGGCGTCGGCGATCTCGAACACGGCGCCGAACCCGGCCGGCTGGGCCATCTGCTTGAAGTTCTGCGGCGACTGCGCCAGGTACGCGGTGGTCTCGAAGTACTCGAGCTGGAAGAGCTCGGCGCGCGACTCGGAGGCGGAGGCCATGAGCTTCGGCGTGTGGATCTCGATGTAGTCGCGGTCGACCCAGTACGAGCGGAACGCGTGCTCCATCGTCGTCTGGATGCGGAAGATGAGGTTCTGCTTGCGGTTGCGGAGGTCGAGGAAGCGCCAGTCGAGCCGCTTGTCGAGCGACGAGTCGTCCGCGATCGGCGTCTCGGGGATGGCGGCGCTCACGACCTCGAGCGAACCGACCTTGACCTCGAGCCCGCCGAGCTTGACGCGCTCGTCGTGCTTCAGCGTGCCCTGGACGTGCACGAACGTGCCGTGGGCGAGCCCGGAGATCTCGTTCGTGATCGCCAGTGCTGCCTGCGCCGCGTCGTCGCCGTCCTCGGCCTCACGAGTGGCGGGGTTGACGAGCTGCGCGGCGCCGGTCTCGTCGCGGAGGACGACGAACTGCACCTTCTTCTGGTCTCGGACGGTCTCGACCCATCCGGCGACGGAGACGGGGCCGTCGGGGAGCGCGGCGAGTTCGGCGATGCGGGTGCGTTCGATCACGGGGGTCGAGTCTAACCGGCTCGCTCCGTGGCCGCTCCTCCACAGCGGGTGGGCCGGCTCCGTCCCTCCACAGGTCTGCCGGGAGGCACGGATCGCCGCGTGCGGATCCGTAGCGTCGTCGACGTGGCCGGGTCGCGAGTTCGGGGAGGTCCCGTGACGGCAGGGACGGAGGGGCTCGCGGCCTGGCCGCCTGCGGCGGTGGCGACGGCGGTCGCGGCGGTCGTGACCACCGGGCTGACGTTGGTCGTCGCAGTGGTCGGGGGCGTCTGGGTCGTCCTGCGGTGGCGGCGGAACGTCGCGCGAGAAGAGCGTGACCGCTAGTGGAGTCGACTCACAGTGGTGTTCGAGCTCATCTCGGACCGCGATGTCGGACGGCGCGAGATCGGTCGAGGTCTCGCGAAGGCGATGTACGAGATGCAGAAGGTGCCTCGCGGTGAGGAACCGGCTGCGAAGGTGTTGGAGGAACTCTTGATCGACGGAAGGGGACGAAGGTGACCGGTCGACTACGCCGAGCGTGGAGCGAACTGGTCCGGCCGGAGCCGCGGACCGGAGCACACCCGCGTCCTGATGTCGGACCCGACCCGGGTGAGGACCTGTGGGAGTGGGCGCAGCGACGCTCGATCGAATGGCAACTGCACGTCGAGGAGGGAGAGCTCCGGATGGACCTGGCACGTCGTGCGATGCGCGCGAGGGTGTTGGCCGAGGGCGACGTGGTGGCCGGCTCAGGGGAGCGAAGCGCGGAGTGAACCGAGCGTGCCGATGAACTCCTCGGCCATGCCGGCGCGCTCGACGAGCTTCGCGTGTCGGGCCCGCGCGTCCTCCAGGAACTCGTCCAACCGTGCGGCCAGGGCCGGTTCGTCATCGGTCGCCCGGGTGCGGAGCGCATCGACGACCCGCAGCAGCTCCGCCATCTCGTCGAGGGTGAACCCCAGGGGCTTCATGCGACGGATGACCAGCAGTCGTTCGAGGTCCTCCGCGGTGTAGACGCGGAACCCACCGGTGGTGCGTCCGCTCGGCACGAGCAGCCCGACCTCGTCGTAGTGCCGGATCGTGCGCAGGGACATGCCGGCCCGGTCGGCCAGCTCCCCGATGTGCATCGTCTCCACGGGTCCAGCGTACCGACCCTACCCTCACGTGAGGGTAGGGTTGCGGACGATGACCGCGATCCTGCACGCCCCGACGCCCGCCACCGTCCTCGGGGCACTCCGTTCCCCACGCCTGCTCACCCGTGAGGTCCTCGCCGGCGTCGTGACGGCACTCGCCCTCATCCCGGAGGCGATCTCCTTCTCGGTCGTCGCCGGCGTCGATCCCGCGGTCGGTCTGTTCTCCAGCGTCGTGATCGCCGTCGTGATCGCGATCGTCGGCGGCCGTCCGGCGATGGTGTCCGCCGCCGCGGGGTCGGTCGCGCTGGTCATCGCTCCGCTCGTCCGCGACCACGGCATCGCCTACCTGGTGCCCGCGGTCCTCCTCGGCGGCGTCGTCCAGATCGTCCTCGGTCTGCTCGGGGTGGCGCGGCTCATGCGGTTCATCCCGCGGAGCGTGAACGTGGCGTTCGTGAACGCCCTCGCGATCCTCATCTTCACCGCACAGTTGCCGAACCTGTTCGGCCGCGACGTACCGTTCGTGGTGTGGCCGCTGACGGCCCTCGGCATCGCGGTGATCGTCGGCTTCCCGTTCCTGACGAAGGCCGTCCCCGCGCCCCTCGTCGCGGTCGTCGTGATCACCGCGATCACGATCGTGTTCGGCGTCGCGGTGCCGACCGTCGGCGACGAGGGTGCCCTGCCGACGGCACTCCCCGGGTTCAACGGCGTCACGGTCCCGGTCACGTTCGAGACGCTGCAGATCATCGCGCCGTACGCCGTCGGCATGGCGGTGGTCGGGCTGATCGAGACCCTGCTCACCGCCCAGCTCGTCGACGCGATCACCGAGACCGGGTCGAGCGGGTGGCGGGAGTCGTGGGGGCAGGGTGTCGCGAACATCGCGTCGGCGTTCTTCGGCGGGACCGGCGGCTGCGCGATGATCGGCCAGACCGTCATCAACGTGAAGACCGCCGGCGCTCGGACCCGGATCTCGACGTTCGTCGCGGGCGTCTCCGTGCTCGTGCTGACCATCGTCCTGCACGACCTCGTGGCGCAGATCCCGATGGCGGCGCTCACCGCGGTCATGGTCATGGTCTGCGTCGCGACCTTCGACTGGCACAGCATCCGGCCGAACACCCTGCGTCGGATGCCGCTCGGCGAGACCGTCGTCATGGTGCTGACGGTCGTGGTCGTGGTCGTGACGGACAACCTCGCGACGGGCGTACTCGTCGGGGTCGTGGCTGCCGCGCTGGTCTTCGCCCGCCGAGCAGCCCACGTGGTGACGGTCGTCCGCGAGCCCGTGGACGAGCGCACCGTCCGGTACCGGGTGCGGGGCGCGCTCTTCTTCGCGAGCTCGAACGACCTCGTGACCCGGTTCTCCTACGCCGAGGACCCCGAGCACGTCGTCGTCGACATGACCGACGCGCACGTCTTCGACGCGAGCACCGTGGCCGCGCTCGACGGCGTCGAACAGCGGTACGCGCAGCACGGCTCGACCGTCCGGGTGGAGAACCTCAACACCGGTTCGGTCGCCATCCACGGGCGCCTGTCCGGCCACCTCGGCTGAACGCTCGGCTGAACGTCCCCGCAGCCGTGAATCCCCTGGGCGGGGGGTGGGAGCGTCCGGGCGACCTAGACTGGAGGCCATGCCCGCGACCCGAGTCCACCTCGTCCGTCACGGCGAGGTGCACAACCCCGGCCGTGTCCTCTACGGGCGGCTCCCGGGCTTCGGGCTGAGCGACCTCGGCAAGCAGATGGCGGCCGCGTCGGCAACGGCGTGGCACGACGCTGGTGTCGACGTCCGGCGCATCGTCGCCTCACCGCTGCAGCGCACGCAGGAGTCCGCGGCGCCCTGGGCGGACGCCTACGGACTCGAGGTCGCCCTCGACGAGCGCCTCATCGAGCCGACGAACCGGTACGAGGGGCAGCCCCCGGGGTTCACGAAGCGCTCGATCGGGCGTCCGGCCGAGTGGCCGTGGATCGCGAACCCCTTCCGCCCGAGCTGGGGCGAGGCCTACGAGTCGATCGCCAACCGCATGCTCGCGGCCGTCGCCACGGCCTGGGAGAGCGTCGACGAGGGCGACGTCGTCCTCGTCAGTCACCAGTTGCCCATCTGGATGGTGCACCGTCGTCTCGCCGGAGAGCACCTGTGGCACGACCCGCGGCAGCGGCGGTGTGACCTCTCCAGCATCACGACCCTCGAGCGTGTGCCCGCCACGCCGACCGGTCGCTTCGCCGAGGTCGGGTACGCGGACCCTGCCGAACGGCTCCGGGAGACCGCGATCGACGAAGGAGCAGTGTGAGGACCACCAGCAAGCGACTCGCGACGGTGGCGGCGACGGCGGTCATCGCCGCGCTCGCCCTCGCCGGGTGCTCGTCGAGCAACGACGCGCTCACGAAGCAGTACGGCAACGGGACCACGCAGAACTACATCTCCGGCAACGGCGCGGTGACCGAGGTCGCCGTGGACAAGCGCACCGACCCGATCTCGTTCGACGTGACGAGCATGACCGGGGCGCGACTGTCGTCGAAGGCCCTCAAGGGCAAGGTCGTCGTCGTCAACTTCTGGTACGCCAGCTGCCCGCCGTGCCGTGCCGAGGCGAAGTACCTCAACACGGTCGAGGCGAAGTACTCCACCGACCAGGTCCAGTTCATCGGCGTGAACGTCCGCGACGAGCAGGCCACCGCCGAGGCGTTCGAGCGCACGTTCGGGACCGACTACCCGACCGTGCTCGACGCCGGCACGGGCTCCATGCAGTTGGCGATGTCCGGTCAGGTCGCGCCGAACGCGGTCCCCGCCACGATCGTCCTCGACAAGGAAGGCCGCGTCGCTGCCCGCGTCCTCGGCGCGGTGGACGGCCCCGGCATCCTCGACACCCTGGTCAGCGACGAGCTGACCGGGAAGGCCAAGGCCTCCTGACCGTGGCCAGCAACCCCTTCGCCGACGCGATCCTCAGCGGCCAGATGGCCGTCGCGCTGCCCGTTGCGGCGCTCGCGGGACTCGTGTCGTTCCTCTCGCCGTGCGTCCTGCCGCTCGTCCCGGGCTACCTCGGGTACGTCGGCGGCGTCGCGGAGGGCGGGCAGCGCAAGGGGCGGGTCGTCCTCGGTGTGCTGCTGTTCATCCTCGGGTTCACCGCGGTCTTCGTCGCCTACACGACCGTCTTCGGCGCGCTCGGGTTCTGGCTCGTCCGGTGGCGCGACCTCATCACGCAGGTGCTCGGCGTCGTCGTCATCCTCATGGGGCTCGTCTTCGTGGGCCGCTTCACCTTCATGCAGCGCACGATCAAGCCGAGCTGGACGCCCGCGACCGGGCTGGTCGGCGCGCCGCTGCTCGGCATCGTGTTCGGCCTGGGCTGGACACCGTGCCTCGGCCCGACCCTCGCCGCGATCAACCTGCTCAGCGTGCAGTCGGGCAGCGCCTGGCAGGGGATGTGGCTCGGTGTCGCGTACTGCCTCGGCCTCGGCATCCCGTTCGTCCTCGTCGCGCTCGGTGCCGGCTGGGCGACCGGGGCGATCCGCGCCGTGAAGCGCCACATGCGCACCGTCAACATCATCGGAGGAGCGATCCTGATCGTCATCGGTCTGCTCATGGTCACCGGCATCTGGTCGGCCGTCATGTCGAGCCTCGGGGCGGTGATCCAGAGCTTTGTCCCGGCAGTCTGACCACGACGGCACGGCAGCGCAGGACGGCGCCGCCGCGCAGGACGGCGCCGACGCGCAGGACGCGGCGACCGACGCGCAGGAGGGCACCGACCTCGTCTCCGACCCGCAGCGGCCCTCCGACCACGTCGACAGCGCCCCGGCGCCACGCGAGCGGACGGCGTCGGGTGGCGCCGACGTCGCGCAGCCGAAGCTCGGCCTCGTCGGGTACCTCCGGTTCTTCTGGCGTCAGCTGACGAGCATGCGCACGGCGCTGTTCCTGCTGATGCTGCTCGCGCTCGCGGCCATCCCGGGCTCGCTCGTCCCGCAGCGCACCGCCGACCCGAACGGCGTCGTGCAGTACAAGTCGGACCACCCCGCGCTCTACCCGGTGCTCGACAAGCTCCAGGTCTTCGACACCTACACGTCCGTGTGGTTCTCGGCGATCTACCTGCTCCTGTTCGTGTCGCTGATCGGGTGCATCGTCCCGCGCACGAAGCACCACTGGCAGGCGCTGCGCACCCGGCCGCCGAAGACCCCAGTCCGGCTCGGCCGACTCGCGGGCTTCCAGTCGGTGCCGGTGGACGCGACCAGCGTCGGGACGGGGGCCGACGGCGCGGACGCCGCCACGAGCCTCCCGTCCGTCGACCACGCGGTGACGCGCGCCATGGCCGTCCTCAAGCGCTCCGGCTACCGCGTCGAGCGCTTCGGCGACTCGGTGAGCGCGGAGCGCGGCTACCTGCGTGAGACCGGCAACCTCGTCTTCCACGCCGCCCTCGTCGGGGTGCTCCTCGCCGTCGGCGTCGGCGGTGGTTTCGGGTTCACCGGTCAGCGCCTGCTCGTCGAGGGTCAGACCTTCTCGAACAGCCTCGTGGCGTACGACTCCTTCAACCCCGGACGGTGGTTCCAGCAGTCCGACCTGCAGGGCTACAACCTCAAGCTCGACAAGTTCGTGACGAAGTACGAGGAGAAGAACCTCAACGCCCTCGGACAGGCGCTCGACTACGACGCCACCGTCACGACGACGACGAAGAGCGGCCAGACGAAGACCCAGCGGCTCGGCGTGAACGACCCGGTCTCGATCGGCGGGACGAACGTGTACCTGCTCGGCAACGGCTACGCGATGCAGGTGACGGTCCGGGACGGCAAGGGCAACGTGGCGTTCAAGGACGTCGTGCCGTTCCTGCCGCAGGACGCGAACTACACGTCGGTCGGCGTCATCAAGGTGCCGGACGCGAAGCCCGACCAGCTCGGGATCCAGGGCTTCTTCTACCCGACGGCGCAGGAGATGTCGACGGGCGCGTTCACCAGCACGTACCCGGACACCGAGAACCCGCTGCTCAGCCTGCAGGTCTACACGGGCGACCTCGGTCTCGACGACGGCGTCCCGCAGAGCGTCTACACGCTCGACACCAGCGGGCTGAAGGAGATCGCGGGCACCCGCGCGGACACGGCCTCGGTCCAGCTGAAGCCGGGCCAGACGAAGCGGCTCCCGGACGGCGCCGGGTCGATCACGTTCGACGGGGTGAAGCGCTACGTCTCCCTCGACGTGCACCACGACCCGTCGCAGCTCTGGGTCGGCGGCTTCGCGCTGCTCTCGACCCTGGGCCTCCTCACCTCGCTGTTCGTGCCCCGCCGCCGCGTGTGGGTGAAGGCCGTCCCGCGGCAGGGCGCCGAGCACGGCGAGTACGACCTCGAGTACGCGGGGCTCGCCCGCGGTGAGGACCCCAACCTCGAACGTGCGGTCGCGGAGATCGCCAAGCGGCACGTGTCAGACCTCGGCGTTAGGATGCCCCAGTGAACATGACCGCGACTCTGGCCAGCTACTCGGTCGTCCTGACGTACTCGGCGATGGCCGTGTACGTCATCGCGTTCATCGCGTTCGCGCTCGACATGGCGAAGCGCGCGGGCAACGTCGCAGCGGGTGAGGCCACCGCTGCGGCCCCGTCCGCCGCTGCCCCCGCCGAGACCGTCGCGACGGTCCGCGGCGGCACGGTCGTGCTCGAGAAGGTGGACGCCGGCACCCCGGCCGACCCGACGAAGCGCGGGACGAAGTTCGAGCGCGTCGGCATGGCGATGATGATCCTCGGGGTCATCCTGCACATCGGCGCCGTCGTGCTCCGGGGCATCGCTGCGGACCGCGTGCCGTGGGGCAACATGTTCGAGTTCTCCCTCACGGGGACGGCACTCATCGTGCTGATCTTCCTCGGGGTGCAGCTCTGGCAGAACCTCAAGTTCCTCGGCGTGTTCATCTCCGGTCTCACGCTCATCCTGCTCGGCGTCGCGACGGTCAACTACTACGTCCCCGTCGTCCCGCTCGTGGCCGCGCTCCAGTCGTACTGGCTCGTCATCCACGTGTTCGTCGCCATCGCCGGCACCGGGTTCTTCGCCCTGGGTGCCGGGCTCGCGGTGTCGCAGCTCGTGCAGACCTACCGCCAGGGCCGTCCGGTCTCGAAGAAGCTGCGCTTCATGGAGACGCTGCCCGACGCCGACCGGCTCGAGGTCCTCAGCTACCGGGTCATCCTCGTCGGCTTCGTCCTCTGGACCTTCACGCTCATCGCCGGTGCGATCTGGGCCGAGCGGGCCTGGGGCCGCTACTGGGGCTGGGACACGAAAGAGGTCTGGACCTTCATCATCTGGGTCCTCTACGCCGGCTACATCCACGCTCGGGCGACCCGCGGCTGGCGTGGCGCACGCTCGTCGTGGCTGGCGCTCATCGGTTTCGGTGCGGTGATGTTCAACTTCTCCGTCGTCAACGTCTTCTTCAAGGGCCTGCACAGCTACTCGGGCCTGTGAGTGTGGGGCGCTGACGCGCCACCCGACGGGAGGCGCGGTGCCAGCTGGCACCGCGCCTCCCGTCGTCCTGTGCGTGCGTTCGGCGCGCTCAGTCCGGCCGTCGGCGGGATCCGGTCACGACTCCCCGGCTGTGCGCGCTCACGCGGTCACGAACGGTCGCACCGGCGTCCGGACATCGACGTTCCGCGACCGGTGGTCGGTCGTGAGCGGGGTGTCGTGACCGGCCCCGCGAGCCGCGTGCCGGTCAGGCGGCGAGCACGGCGTGCACACGACGGACGCGGTCGAGCCACCACGCGGTCCGCTCGGGCGACGCCGCGTGCCGTTCGAGCGAGCCCCGGTCGACGTCGACCCGCCGCACCGCGATCCGCCCGTCGACGGGGAGCAGCGCGTCGGCCGAGACGTCCGCCGCGAACATCGCCGCCGTCCCGAGGCCGGCCGCGAACCCGGGGGCCATCGAGCGTGCCGCGAGGAACGCACCCATCCCGAGTCCGACCGAGGTGTCGAGCGCACTCGAGACCACACAGGGGAGCCCGGCATCGGCGACGATCGCAGCAGCGGCCGTCACGCCACCGAGCGGCTGCGCCTTCACCACGAGGACGTCGGCGGCCCCGGCCCGGGCGACGGCGAGCGGGTCGGAGGCCTTGCGGACGCTCTCGTCCGCCGCGATCCGGACGCCGAGGCCGTCGATCCGCGACCGCAGCTCGGCGAGCTCCGGGACGCTCGCCACCGGCTGCTCGGCGTACTGCAGGTCGAACACCGCGAGCCGCTCCAGCGCGACGGCTGCCTGTTCGACGGACCAGAGGCCGTTCGCGTCGACCCGGACGGCGGCGTCCGGGCCCATCACCCGTCGGACCTCGGCGACGCGTGCGACGTCGTCGTCCAGGGTCGTGCCGGGCTCGGCGACCTTGACCTTGGCGGTCGTGCAGCCGGGGTAGCGGGCGAGCAGCTCGGCGACCTGCGCGGCACGGATCGCGGGCACGGTGGCGTTCACCGGCACGGAGTCGGACGCTGCCTCGTGCGCGGTCCACCCGAAGTCGACGGTGGCACGGAGCCACGCGGCTGCTTCGGCGTCGTCGTACTCGACGAAGGGCGAGAACTCCGTCCACCCCTCGGGGCCGCGGAGGACGACGGCCTCGCGGGTGGTGATCCCGCGGAACCGGACGCGCATCGGTAGGGACACCACGTGGGCGTCGGCGAGGAGTTCAGCGAGGTCGGGGAGCACGATGACCATCCTCCCAGGGGCGTCCAGGGTGCCCCCCGGTTGTTCGGAGGGGACCGCCAGCGCGGCGCACTAGCATGCGACGGTCGGCCTCGGTCGGCGCAGACGTCGGCGGGGCCCGAGCCCGCCGGACGACCGACGTAGAGGGAGGCTCGGTGTCGCCGGATCCGCAGCGAGGAGCAGCACCACGCGGTGCGACTCCGCAGCAGCGCGCCACCGCAGCGCAGCAGCAGCGGACGGGCCAGCAGCAGCGGACGGGCCAGCAGCAGCGGACGACGCAGCAACAGCGGGCAGCGCAGCCGCAACGGGCAGCGCAACCCCGAGCAGCCGAACAGCAGCGGACAACGCAGGCCCGCTCCGCCGCCCGGACGCAGACCCAGCTGCAGCGTGGTGGTGCCGTCCAGGCCCGCTCGACCGGAGCCGCGCGCTCGACCGGTCAGACCGACGAGTTCGCCCGGCTCATGCAGCGGAACACCGTGGACGTCCGCACCGCCAGCGGTGCCACCCGTCGTCGTCGCAACCCCCTGGTCGGCAAGATCGCCCTCGGCCTCGCCGTGGTCTGCGCCGCCATCGACGCGAGCGCCTTCGCCGTGTTCGTCGGCGGCGACACCACCTTCGCGTTCGGCATCTGCTTCGTGACGGTGTTCCTGACCCTCGTCGCCGCGGTCCTCGGGTTTATCGCGGCGGTCGGCTCGCTCGGCCGCTGGTACGGGGCGATCGGTGTCGTGGTGGCGTTCCTCGCCAACCCGGTGATCCTCATCGTCCTGATCGTCGTCGTGGCGCCGGAGCTCCTCACGGACATGGGCGGCAGCGCGACCTGACCGGTGGAGCACCCGCGGAGCACCGCAGACCATCGGCAGACCACGGGCAGCGCACCGGTAGCCCGGCGGTACGTTGGAGGCATGCCTGCCCCCGTCTCCGACCTGTTCGATCCCGACGTCTGGACCGAGGCTCCGATCGCGGAGCACTTCACCGACATCACGTACCACAAGCACGTCTCGCAGGGGATCGTCCGCGTCGCGTTCGACCGTCCCGAGGTCCGGAACGCCTTCCGCCCCCGCACGGTCGACGAGCTCTACCGTGCCCTCGACGACGCACGGCAGGACCCTCGGGTCGGTGTCGTGCTGCTCACCGGCAACGGCCCGAGCCCGAAGGACGGCGGCTGGGCGTTCTGCTCCGGCGGTGACCAGCGCATCCGTGGCCGGAGCGGCTACCAGTACGTCGGCGACGAGGGCGCACCGCCCGAGGGCGTCGACCCGGCTGCGGCGCAGGCGTCGATGGGGCGCCTGCACATCCTCGAGGTCCAGCGGCTCATCCGCATGATGCCGAAGGTCGTCATCGCGGTGGTGCCCGGCTGGGCGGCCGGTGGCGGGCACTCCCTGCACGCGATCTGCGACCTCACGATCGCGAGCGCCGAGCACGGCCGGTTCAAGCAGACCGACGCCGACGTGGGGTCGTTCGACGGTGGGTACGGCAGCGCCTACTACGCGAAGCAGATCGGGCAGAAGTTCGCCCGCGAGGTCTTCTTCCTCGCCCAGGAGTACTCCGCCCAGCGCGCGTACGAGATGGGCGCCGTGAACGCGGTCGTCCCGCACGAGGACCTCGAGCGCGAGGCGATCCGCTGGGGCGAGATCGTCCTCGGCAAGTCGCCGACGGCGATCCGGATGCTCAAGTACGCGTTCAACGCGGTCGACGACGGCATGGTCGGGCAGCAGGTGTTCGCGGGCGAGGCCACGCGCCTCGCCTACGGCACCGACGAGGCCGTGGAGGGCCGCGACTCGTTCCTCGAGAAGCGCAAGCCCGAGTGGACCTCCTTCCCCTGGCACTACTGATGCCCCGCCCGCTCGTCGTGCTCGGCACATCCGACCCCTCCACGGTGCTGCGCGGCCTGGAGGCAGCACTCGCCGGCGGTCCCGCCCTGCTCCCCGTCGCCGAAGGTGCTCCAGCGCTGCCGACGCCGCCTCCGGCCGACGTCCCCAGGCGGGTCGCCCTGGTGGTCGAGACGAGCGGGTCCACGGGTACGGGCAAGCGGGTGGCGCTGTCGTCCGAGGCGTTGCTCGCCGGGGCCGCCGCCACCGACGCGGCGCTCGGCGGACCGGGACACTGGCTGCTCGCCCTGCCGGTGCACTACATCGCCGGGATCAACGTCCTGACGCGGTCGATCACCGCGGGGACGACGCCGGTCTTCGTGCCTCCAGGGCACTTCGACCCGGCGGCCTTCGCCGACGCCGCGGACCGGCTCGTGACCGACCGTTCGGCTCCGAACCGGTACACCTCGCTCGTGCCGGTCCAGCTCGCCCGGGTGCTCGACGACGAGCGGGCCACCGCGGCCCTCGCGGGTTTCGACGCGGTGCTCGTCGGCGGGCAGGCGACGCCCGAGCCGCTGCGCGAGCGTGCCCGGTCCGCCGGGGTGCGGATCGTGACGACCTACGGCGCGAGCGAGACGAGCGGCGGGTGCGTGTACGACGGCACGCCGCTGGGCCCCGTGCACGCGACGGTCGACGACGGCGAACTGCTGCTCGCGGGACCGGTGCTGGCCGAGGGCTACCTCGGCGACGAGGAGCGCACGTCGCGGGCGTTCACCGAGCTCGACGGGCAGCGCTGGTACCGCACGGGCGACGCCGGCGCGGTGGTCGACGGCCGGGTCCGCGTGACCGGTCGGCTCGACGACGTCGTGATCTCCGGCGGCGAGAAGGTCCCGCTCGGCGCCGTCGAACGGATCGTCCGCGGACTGCCGGGCCAGGACGGCGCGGTCGTCACACGACGGACCTCGGGGGAGTGGGGCGAGGTGCCGGTGGTGGTGACCGACCGTCCGCTGGACCTCGACACCGTCCGCGAAGCCGTCGGCGCCGTGCTCGGCCGCGCCGCCCGACCGGCCGACGTGGTGGTGGTCGACCGCCTGCCGATGCTCGCGACCGGCAAGCCGGACCGCCGGGCGCTCCGCGCGCTCGTCGACCCGGCCACCTGATCGGGCGGGTCGACCCGGTCCGGCGATCCGTGCCTCCCGTCCGGTACCCACGCCGTGGGCGCACGTACGGTCGTCGTCCTCATGGTGATCGCCGGTACGATGATCGGCCGTGGCACGATCGAAGCAGCAGAGCCGTCCCAAGGGCCGGAGTGGCAACCCCGCGAAGGCCGCAGGCCTGCAGCGGGGCGGACAGCGGAAGGCGACCGCCCGCGACTGGATCGGCGGCGCCCGCCTGCGGACCCTGACGCTCGGCGTGGTCCCGGTGGTGCTCGGCACGGCCGTCGCGTTCGTGGACAGCGGTGACCCCGGCGACTTCGGGGACTACCTGACGAAGGACGGGCACCTCGCGATCGCCATCCTCGCCCTCGCCGTGGCACTGTTCCTGCAGATCGGCGTGAACTACAGCAACGACTACTCCGACGGCGTGCGCGGGACGGACGAGTACCGGGTCGGACCCGCTCGACTGACCGGCGCCGGCATCGCGAAGCCCCGCACGGTGCTGACCGTCGCGCTGACGTTCTTCGGCCTCGCCGCCGTCGCAGGACTCGTCATCGTGGTGCTGACCGGCCTCTGGTGGATCCTGCTCGTCGGGGCGGCCGCGATCGTCGCCGCCTGGTTCTACACCGGCGGCAAGCGGCCCTACGGCTACAACGCCCTCGGCGAGGTGTTCGTGTTCGTGTTCTTCGGCCTCGTCGCCGTGCTCGGGACCCAGTACACGCAGATCCAGCAGGTGACGACGAGCGGCTGGGCGGCGGCCGTCGCTGCCGGGTTCTTCGCCTGCGCCGTGCTCATGGTGAACAACATCCGCGACATCGACGAGGACCGGGCGGCCGGCAAGCAGACCCTCGCGGTGGTGCTCGGCCGGACGGTCGCGCGCACGCTGTACGGCCTGTTCCTGATGCTCCCGTACGTGGTGCTGCTCTGGTTCGTGCTGCTCTACTTCCGCACCGGGCTGACGTACTTCTCGCTGCTGCTCGCGCTCCCGGCCCTCGTGATCGGGGTCTCGACGCGGAAGCCGCGCGAGCTGATCACGGCGCTGCAGCTCTCGTCGTTCGCGTCGCTCGCGTACGGCGTGGTGCTCGGCATCACGCTCGCCGTCCAGCCGTAGCGCGACGGGCGAGTGCGCCCGCCGCGATGCCCGCCGCGACGCGATGCCGCCGCGACGCGAATCACGGTTGCACAACCGGAGTCACCCCGGACCAGCGGAACGCGCGGTTCGGGGTGACTCCGGTCGTGCGGACGGCGCTCGCTCCACGAACACGACGCGCCCGCGGCGCCGCGGGCGCGTCAGGCGTCGTCGCGACGGGTGGCGTGCCGATCGGCGTCGGAGACGGGCTGCTCGCGCGGGGCCTCACCGTCGGCGGCGTCGACGAAGTCGTCCTCGAAGTCGGTGTCGGCGTCGTGTGCCGGCCCCGGTCGACGCTCGGCCAGGCTCAGTGCGACCCGGTGGCGGAGCTTCCCGAGGGCGATGTACGACACCAGCAGCCCCACGAGTGCTGCGACGATCGTGGCCCAGTACCAGCGCATCGGCGTCAGGGCGAGCAGCAGCACGAGGGCGGCCGCGAAGACGCCGAGACGGGCCAGGGTGTAGAGGAGCCACGCTTTCACGCGACAAGTGTACGAAGCTCCGGATGGCAGGTGCTGTACAGGCGCCGTGCCTAGACTCCGTGCATGGTCCGACTGTGGCTCGTCGTCGTCGTCGCCGCCGTGGCGTTCACGGTGTGGACGGCGATCGACTGCGCCACGATGCCCCGCCAGCGCGTGCGTTCCCTGAGCCGCGGCGTGTGGGTCCTGCTCGTGATCGTCCTCCCCGTCGTCGGCGGTGTCCTCTGGCTCCTGCTCGGTCGGGCACCCGCCGGTCCGGGCCCCGCGCAGCGGTACCGTGGACCCGAAGACGACCCGGACTTCCTCGGCGGCGGACCCACGCCCCCGGAGCGGTCCCGCACGGATAAGGACCAGGACGACGCAACCCTCCGAGACCTCGAAGACCAGTTCCACGACCGGGACGCCCGGGACGACGACGGACGCCAGGACGGCTGACCGCGACCCGGCCAGCAGCGCGCCGGCCGACACCGCCGGCGTGCGCCGCAGCCCGGCGACCGACTTCGCCGTCGCGCTCCTGCAGGAACTCGCGCGTGCGGGTGTCACGGACGTCGTGGTCAGCCCCGGCTCCCGGTCGCAGGCCCTCGCGCTCGCGGCCGTCGCACTCGAGCGCGCTGGTGGCGCCACCGTGCACGTGCGGCTCGACGAGCGGACGGCCGGGTTCTTCGCGCTCGGCCTCGCGGTCGAGACCGGCCGCCCCGCCGCCGTCGTCACGACCAGCGGCACGGCGGTCGCGAACCTGCACCCGGCCGTCCTCGAGGCGCACCACTCCGGCGTCCCGATGATCGTCCTGAGCGCCGACCGCCCGGACGAGCTCCGCGGCATCGGCAGCAACCAGACGACCGTCCAGCCGGGGATCTTCGGACCCGCGGTGTCGTTCGTCCGCGACGTGCAGGCTCCGGTCGCGGACACCCCCGCCGACGAACTCCACCGCACGACTCGCGAGCTCGCCCGACAGGCCGTCGCCGCCGCGTCCGGGCACGAGGGCCAGCCCGGACCGGTGCAGCTCAACGTCGCCCTCCGCGAGCCCCTGTCCGCCGGGCTCGCCGACGGTGCGGTCGCGGCCGTGCCCGACGACGAGGTCGACACCGCGTACGCTGCGCGCCGACAGCACACCGGCCTGCCCGTCGCCGAGCTGACACCGGACGAGGAGCCCGCGACCGTCGTCATCGCCGGGCACGACGCCGGTGAGGACGCCGAACGCATCGCCTGGGAGCTCGGTGCACCGCTCATCGCCGAGGTGTCGAGCGGGGCCCACTTCGGTCGGCACCTCGTCGTCGCCTACCGGCAGCTCCTGCAGGACCCGGCGTTCGGCGGCGCCGTCCGTCGCGCCGTCGTGCTCGGACACCCCACGCTCAGCCGCGAGGTCCCCACGCTGCTGCAGCGGGCCGACGTCGAGACGATCGTGGTCCGCGCACCGGGAGCCGACGTCTACGACCCGGCCCGTGCCTCCCGGCCGGACGCGGCGACCACGGTCGTGTCCGGCGTCCACGTGACCGGCCGCACCACCCCGGCGCACCGCGCGTGGGTGGGCCGCTGGGTGGTCGCGAGCCGCGCGCTGCTCGGCGAGGGCGACGCCGCACCCGACCTGGACGCGAAGCGGTCGCCCGACCGCGCCGAGCGGAACCGGTTCCTCCGCGACGAGGTGGCGCTCCGCCGACGCCCCGTCGACCGAGCGATGCTCGCCGAGGCCGTGTGGGGCGTCACCTGGCCGCACGACCGGCTCGTGCTCGGCGCGTCACAGCTCATCCGCGTCGCGGACGGACGGGTCCCGGGCAAGAAGCTGCGTGTGCACGCCAACCGCGGACTCGCAGGCATCGACGGCACCGTGTCGACCGCGCTCGGCATCGCGGCGGCGCTCGAGCGGTCGTCCGCCTCGATCGGCACGACCCGCGTGCTCGTCGGGGACCTCACGTTCCTGCACGACCTCGGGGCCTTCGTCACCGGGACCGCGGAGCGCACGCACCGGGTGCAGGTGGTCGTCGGCAACGACGGCGGCGGGGCGATCTTCCGGGGGCTCGAGGTCGCTGCCACCACGCCCGAGGCCGACATGACCCGCATGATGAGCACGCCGCAGCACGTGGACGTCGAGCGGGTGGTCACCGGGCTCGGGTGGGAGTACCGGCGTGCGGCGACGTGGGGCGACCTCGAGCAGGTGCTGACGGACCCGACCGAGCGGCTCGTCGTCGAGGTGCCGCTGGCTGACTGAGCGGCGTGGGCCGCGTGGCCTCGCTGGTCGCGTCCGTCGGGCGCGGGTCGTGACGGCCTGGAGGCACGGCGCCGGCCCGCCACGCGCCTCCCGTCCTGCGGGTGGCCCGGCCGTCAGGCGAGGGCGTCGGTGATCGGACGGAACTTCAACGCGGTCTCGGCGACCTCGCGCTCCGGGACCGACCCCGCGACGATGCCCGCACCGGCCCAGGCCCGCACCGTCCGGTCCGGGGTGATGCGGGCGCTGCGGAGCGCGAGCATCCACTCGCCGTCGCCGTTCGCGCCGAGCCAGCCGACCGGCCCGGCGTAGCGTCCGCGGTCGACGCCCTCCAGCTCCGAGACCAGCCGCACGGCGACGTCGGTCGGGGTGCCCGCGACGGCTGCGGTCGGGTGCAGGGCGTCGGCGACGTCGAGCGACGTCGTCCCCGCGGGCAGGGTCGCCTGCACGTCGGTCGCGAGGTGCCAGAGGTTCGGCAGCTGCAACCGGAACGGCTCCGGGTCGGCGCGGAGGTCGGTGGCGAGGGGACGGAGGGCGGCGAGCAGGCTCTCGATCGCGAAGGCGTGCTCCTCGACGTCCTTCGTGCTCGACGCGAGGGCCTCGGCGGCGGCGCGGTCCGACACCGGGTCGTCACCGCGTGCGGCGCTGCCGGCGAGCACCCGCGCGGACACCCGCGTGCCGTCGGTGCGGGCGAGTGTCTCGGGCGTCGCTCCGACGATCCCGTCGACGGCGAAGGTCACGCACTGCGGGTAGGCCTCGGCGAGGTCGAGGAGGAGCGCGCGCTGGTCGGCGTCCTCCGGCAGCGTGCCGACGAGGTCACGGGCGAGGACGACCTTCCGGGCGTCGCCGGCGCCGATGCGGCGGACGGCCTCGGCGACCGAGCGGGCGTAGGTGTCCTCGTCGATGCGTCCGGGCGTGAGCGCCACCCGGACGCGACCGCCCACGCGGGGGACCGGCACCGAGGTCCGGCGGAACGCCAGCGGTGCCGGGGCGGGCGTCGTGTCGACGGCGGTCAGCCAGGCCTTGCCGCGACGACGGCCGATGACCACGCGGGGGACGATGAGCACGCTCGTGTCGGCGGAGTCGTCCGCGAACGCGAAGGCACCGAAGGCGACGAGGCCGGAGCCGCGGAGCTGCACGGGGTCGTCGACCTCGGCCGACGCGACGACGTCCCGCCAGAGGGCCGAGGCGTCGCGCATCCGGGACGGCCCCGTGAACTCGAACCGCAGCGCCTCACCGATCCCGACGATCCCGTCACCACCACGGACGAAGGCCAGCGGGGCGTCGTGCAGGGTGTGGCGGAGGACGTCGCCCGGGTCGTCGAGGATCCGGGTCGAGACCGTCAGCGGCGGGGCGGCCGTGGTGGTTCGGGGCACGCACCGATCGTACGCGCAGCACCCCTGCCGGTCGCGTCCGGGCCACGCGCCGCACGCTCACGGGAACGCACCGGCACGGACCTCTAGGATTGGTCGGGTGAGCAGAGCGGACCTGAACAAGCGGCCGGACGAAGTGGCGGCCATGTTCGACGACGTCGCGGCGAAGTACGACCTCACGAACGACATCCTCTCCGCGGGCAACGCCCCGCTGTGGCGCGTCGCGACGGTCCGGGCGGTCGACCCGCAGCCGGGCGAGAAGGTGCTGGACATCGCCGCCGGCACCGGGACGAGCTCGGCGGCCTTCGCGAAGAAGGGTGCGGAGGTCACGGCGCTCGACCTGTCCGCCGGCATGATCCGCGTCGGCCGTGAGCGCCACCCCGAGATCACGTTCGTCGAGGGGGACGCCGAGCAGCTGCCCTTCGACGACGACACGTTCGACGCCGTCTCGATCTCCTTCGGCCTCCGCAACGTCAACGACCCGCAGCAGGCGCTCGGCGAGATGCTCCGCGTCCTCAAGCCCGGCGGCCGCGTCGTCATCTGCGAGTTCTCCACGCCGCCGCTCGCGCTCCTGCGCTTCGGGTACGGCACCTACCTCAAGCGGGTGCTGCCCGGCGTCGCGAAGCTGTCGTCGAGCAACCCCGCCGCCTACCGCTACCTCGCGGAGTCGATCGACGCGTGGCCCGAGCAGCAGGTGCTCAGCCAGTGGCTCCGGGGCGTCGGCTTCACGATGGTCGCCTACCGGAACCTCACGGCCGGTATCGTCGCACTGCACCGCGGCCGCAAGCCCGTCGCGGGCACGGTCCGCGCCTCGGTCGCCCGTCGCGCGAAGGCCCGCCGTGACCACCAGGCCACCGGTGAGCAGCCGCGCGTCCAGCCGGGCACCGACGCCGCCGACCACGACGGCTGAACCATCCCCTCCCCGAGTACGGAGCAGCACTTGAACCCGAGCGTCCCGGTCGCACGTCGCGCACCGAGTCTCCGCGCCTCGCTGGGCATCGGCGAACGGCTGTTCGCGTCCCCCGCCGACCGACGGTTCATCACCGCGGTGGACGACGGGCTCGAGGTCGTCGAGCATGCGCTCGAGGCCGCGATGCACTCGGCCGACACGCTGGCCGACACCACGAGCCGGTACCTGCTCGCCGCCGGTGGCAAGCGCATCCGGCCGACGCTCACGCTCCTCATCGCGCAGCTCGGCCGCGGCGTCACGGACGAGGTGGTGAAGGCCGCCGTGAGCATCGAGACCACCCACCTCGCGTCGCTGTACCACGACGACGTCATGGACGAGGCGCCCGTCCGTCGCGGGGTCCCCGCGGCGCACGTGACCTACGGCAACAACGTCGCGATCCTCACCGGGGACCTGCTCTTCGCCCGTGCGAGCCTCATCACGGCCGACCTCGGCGTCGAGGGCATCCGGATGCAGGCCGAGACCTTCCAGCGGCTCTGCCTGGGGCAGCTGCACGAGACGACCGGCCCGCGCGAGGGCGAGGACGCCGTCGCGCACTACATCCAGGTGCTCAGCGACAAGACCGGCTCGCTCATCGCGACCGCCGCGCGTGCTGGTGTCCTCTTCTCCGGGGCGGACCGGGCCTACCTCGAGCCGGTCGCGGTCTTCGGCGAGAAGGTCGGCGTGGCCTTCCAGCTCGTGGACGACGTCATCGACCTGGCTCCGGCGGGCGACCGCACCGGCAAGATCGCGGGGAACGACCTCCGTGCCGGCGTCGACACGCTGCCGCTGCTCCACCTCCGGGCGCTCGCCGCGACCGACCCCGACGCCGCGGCCGTGCTCCGCCGGATCGAGGACGACGTCCGGGACGCCGACGACGACGCCGTGGACACCGAGGCCTACCAGTCCGCGGTCGCCGCCCTCCGCGACCACGAGGCGACCGCCACGACCCGGGCCGTCGCGGTCCGCTGGGCCGAGGAGGCCGTCGACGCGCTCGCTCCGCTGCCCGACGGCACCGTGAAGAAGGCGCTCACCCGGTTCGCGGAGTCCGTCGTCGACCGCAGCCGCTGACACCCGCTCGACGGCGCCCACCGGCACCGACGAGCCGCACGACCCCGGGAGCACCCCACCCGAACGAACTGGAGACGATCAGTGCCCACCCTCCGACTCGCCATCGTCGGCGCCGGCCCCGCCGGCATCTACGCCGCGGACATCCTGCTCCGCGAGGCGCACGGCCACGACGTGTCGATCGACCTCTTCGAGCAGCTCCCCGCGCCGTACGGGCTCGTCCGGTACGGGGTCGCGCCGGACCACCCCCGCATCAAGGGCATCATCAACGCCCTCCGCGACGTGCTCGACCGCGGCGTCGTCCGGCTGTTCGGCAACGTCCGCTTCGGCGAGGACATCACGCTCGAGGACCTCAAGAAGCACTACAACGCGGTCGTGTTCTCGACGGGCGCGATCAAGGACGCCGACCTCGACATCCCCGGCATCGACCTCGAGGGCTCGTACGGCGCCGCCGACTTCGTGAGCTGGTTCGACGGCCACCCCGACGTCCCGCGCACCTGGCCGCTCACGGCGGAGAGCGTCGCGGTGATCGGCAACGGCAACGTCGCCCTCGACGTCTCGCGGATCCTGGCGAAGCACGCCGACGACCTCCTGCCCACCGAGATCCCGGACAACGTGTACGAGGGACTCAAGACGAGCCCCGTCACCGACGTCCACGTGTTCGGCCGCCGCGGTCCGGCGCAGGTGAAGTTCACGCCGCTCGAGCTCCGCGAGCTCGGGGAGGTCCGCGACGTCGACATGGTCGTGTACGACGAGGACTTCGACCACGACGAGGCCTCGCTCGCGGCGATCCAGACGAACAAGCAGGTCATGGTGATCAACCGCGTCCTGAACCAGTGGCGCGAGCGGGAGGTCGGGCAGGCCAGCCGTCGTCTGCACCTGCACTTCTACGCGAAGCCCCTCGAGCTCGTCGGTGACGCGGACGGCCACGTCGCCGCGATCCGGTACGAGCGCACCCGGCCGAACGGCGAGGGCGGTGTCGAGGGCACGGGGGAGATCCGGGAGATCCCGATCCAGGCCGCCTACCGCGCGGTGGGGTACTTCGGCTCGCCCCTCCCCGGCCTGCCGTTCGACGAGCGCCAGGGGATCATCCCGAACCGCGAGGGCCAGGTCCTCGGCGAGGACGGCCAGCAGCTCCCCGGCGTCTACGCGACGGGGTGGATCAAGCGCGGACCGGTCGGCCTCATCGGGCACACGAAGTCCGACGCGATGGAGACCGTGCAGCACATCGTCAACGACCAGGCCTCCTGGTGGACGCCCGAGGACCCTTCCGCCGAGGCCGTCCCGGCCCTGCTCCGCGAGCGCGGCGTCGCCTACACGGACCTCGACGGCTGGCACAACCTCGACGAGCACGAGCTCGCGCTCGGCGCAGCGGCCGGCCGCGAGCGCATCAAGGTCGTCCCGCGTGACGAGATGGTCGACGTCTCGCTCGGCCGGGCCGCCGCCCCGACCAGCTGACGGACCGCTCGCCGTGACCACCGCAGCACGCCCCGTACCGCCCGACGCGGTGCGGGGCGTGCCCGCGTCGGGGCCCCGACTGCAGGGTGTCGACGTCGCCCGGGCGATCGCCCTGCTCGGCATGATCGCCACGCACGTCGGCGACGTCCCGGACGGCGTCGACTGGTCGGAGCCGTCGACGTGGGTCGCCGTCGCGCACGGCCGGTCCTCGTCGCTCTTCGCCGTCCTCGCCGGCGTGTCGATCGGCCTCACGAGCGGTCGGACCCGCCCGCCCGGTCCGCCGCTCATCGGTCGGGTGCGAGCCCGTCTGGCGATCCGCGCCGTCGCGGTGGTGGGGATCGGCCTCCTGCTGATGGCGCTGGGCACGCCCGTGTACGTGATCCTCCCGACCTACGGCGTGCTCTTCCTGCTCGCGATCCCGGTGCTCCGGGTGCGCGCCCGCTGGCTCCTCGCGCTCGCGGGCGTGTGCGCGGTCGCTTCGCCCGTGGCCGCGCTCGCGGTGCTGCCCCTGTACGCGGAGGCGGGCATGTGGGAGGTCCAGCTCGGTCTGGTCTACCCGGTGGTCACCTTCCTGGCGTACGTCCTGGTCGGGCTCGCGGTGGTCCGGGCCGGCGGTCTGGGCGCGCGGGTCACCCAGGTTGCGCTCCTCGCGTCCGGCGTGCTGGTCGCCGTTGCGGCCTACGTCGTCGGCAGTCTGCTCGCTCCGGTTCCGTCGGACGCGGCGTGGGCGTCGTTCCCCGGCGTGCCGTACGCGCCGGAGGGCAGCACGCCGGGACAGGCCCTCGCGCAGGAGTTCCTGTCGCCGCGGGACCACTCGTCCTCGGTCGTCGACGTCGTCGCGACCGCCGGGGTCGCGGTCGCGGTGACAGCGCTGTGCTGCCTGCTCGTCGACAGTCGCGGCCGGACGGTGCAGCGGATCGCGTTCCCGCTCGTCGCCGTCGGTGCGATGCCCCTCTCGGTGTACGCGTTCCACCTCGTCGTGCTCGCGTTCCTGCCCGAGTACCCGCAGAGCGCCGCCGCCTGGGGATGGTTCGCGATCGGTTCGGTGCTCTTCGCGATGACGTGGCGCACGTTCCTCGGTCGTGGGCCGCTCGAGCGCCTGCTCGCCCGACTCACCGGAACCGTCCCGCTCACCCGCTGAACCACCGCCCCCGGCCGCCGTCGAACCACGGCCGCCGTCGAACCACGAACCCGATGTCGAACCAGGACCCGGACGCGGTTCGACGTCGCTTCCGCGGTTCGACGCAGCGACGTGCCCATCGAGACCGCGCACCGGGGCGGGCCGACCCACCAGGGCCGACCCGTGCCTCCCGGCCGTGCCTACTGGAGCGCCGCCGTGAGCCGCGCGACGTTGTCGAGCACCTTCGACCGGCGCGGCCGGTCCACCCACGAGTCGAGCGTCAGCTCGAAGCTGTGCTCCTTGTAGGCGCCCTGCACCCCGCGGAGTGCGTCGACGAAGCGGCTGCCGCGGACCATCACCGACACCTCGAGGTTGAGGCTGAACGACCGCATGTCCATGTTGCTCGACCCGATCACGGCGACCTCGTCGTCGATCGTGAAGTGCTTCGCGTGCAGGATCGTCGGCGCCCGGTACAGCCAGATCTTCACCCCGGCGCGGAGCAGCCCCTCGTAGTAGGAGCGCTGCGCGTGCCAGGTCATCGCGTGGTCGCCCATCTCGCCGACGAAGAGCTCCACCTCGACCCCGCGCTGGGCCGTCGTCGTGATGGCGTAGAGCATCGAGTCGTCGGGGACGAAGTACGGCGACGTGATCGACACCTTCTGCTGCGCCGAGTACAGCAACGCGTTGAAGAGGCGCAGGTTGTTCTCGCCGTCGAAGCCCGGACCGGACGGCACCACCTGGCAGTCGAGGGCGTCGCCGCGGTCAGCGCGCTGGACCGGGTCGCTCTCGCGGAGGAGCAGCTCGTCGGTCTCGCTGTACCAGTCCGTCACGAACAGGGCGTTGAGCCCCGCGACGACCGGTCCCTCGAACCGGGCGAACAGGTCCTTGTAGGCCATGTGCCGCTTCTTGTGCGACTCGAGGTCGTAGGACTTGTCGATGAGGTTCTGCGACCCCGTGAACGCGACCGAGCCGTCGATCACCATGATCTTGCGGTGGTTCCGGAGGTCGGGGCGCTGGAACTTCCCCTGCAGCGGCTTGAGCGGCAGCATGAGGTGCCACTCGATGCCGGCGCGGTCGAGGAACGCCAGCGTGTCCTTGTAGTCCGGGTAGCCGCGGCTCGCCCAGTGGTCGAGGAGGAACCGCACGGTCACGCCGCGGGACTGCGCACGGGCGAGGGCCTCGAAGAACGGTCGGGTCGTGTCGTCGAGCGTCGCGATGTAGAACTCGACGTGCACGAACCGGCGCGACTGGTCGACCGCGCGCGTCATCTCGGCGTACGACTCCTCGTAGTCCGGGTAGAGCTCCGCCGAGTTGCCGCCCACGAGGGGCATCGACCCGAGTCCGCGGTTCAGCGTGACGATGCTCTCGAGCCACGGCGGCCACGGATGGTCCTTGCGGACGCGGTCCATGCCCTCGGTCTGGTCGAGGATGTACTGGTTGATCTCCGCCTGCTTGTCGCGGCGGTCGCGTGGGAGCTTCGTCGACCCGATGACCAGGAACACGATGAACCCGATGTAGGGGATCAGGAAGATCGCGAGCAGCCAGGCCGTCGCGGTCTGCGGCTTCCGGTTGATCGGGACGTAGATGATCGAGAAGACACGGATCGCGAGGTCGAGCAGGACCAGCAGGATCGTGATCGCGACGGAGAGCCAGTGCTCCACGGTGACGTCGTCGGTGTCGGGTCAGGCGGACGCGGGCGTCAGCGGAAGTTCACGAACTGCAGCGGGACGTCGAACTCTTCGCCCTTGAGCAGCTGGATGGTGTTCTGGAGGTCGTCGCGGCTCTTGGAGGACACCCGGAGCTCGTCGCCCTGGATCTGGCTCTTCACGCTCTTCGGCGCCTGCGCGCGAAGGAACGCGCCGATCTTCTTCGCGACGTCCTGCTCGATGCCGTTCTTGAACTTCACCTCGATGCGGAACTCCTTGCCCGAGGGGAAGGGGTCGCCGGCGTCGAGGCTCTTGAGGCTGATGCTGCGCTTGATCGCCTTGGACTGCAGCACGTCGAGGACGGCGCGGGCCCGCTCCTCGGAGTTCGCCTTGATGAGGACGTCCTCACCGCTGAACGCGATCGATGCGCCGGCGCCCTTGAAGTCGTAGCGCTGTTCGATCTCCTTGGCCGCCTGGTTGACGGCGTTCTCCGCCTCCATCTTGTCGACCTTGCTCACCACGTCGAAGGAACTGTCTGCCATGCGGGACAGCCTATCGGCGGCCGGGAGGGACGGTTCAGGAGCGCGGACCGGCTGCGCGCGACGGGGTGGTCACGACCACCCCCGCACATCGGCTATGCTGTTCTGCGCGCCTCCGGTTGGTGATCACACGGGCTGGGTGCGCGATGGCAAGTTACCCAAGCGGCCAAAGGGATCTGACTGTAAATCAGCCGGCGTAGCCTTCGGGGGTTCGAATCCCTCACTTGCCACGTGATCGAAGCCCCCTCCTCGGAGGGGGCTTCGTCGTTCCCCGGCAAGATGGGTGCATGGCTCCTGAACCCTCGCCGTCCGCGTTCGCCGACCTCGCCGAGTCCATCGCCCGTGAGGCCGCCGCGCTCGCCGCCCGCCGACGCGCCGAGGGGGTCGAGGTCGCCGACCGGAAGTCGAGCGTGGTCGACGTGGTCACCGCCGCGGACCGGGAGGTCGAGGACCTCGTACGCCGCCGGATCGCCGAGGCGCGCCCGGACGACGCGGTCCTCGGCGAGGAGGCGGGCGGGACGGACGGGACGAGCGGCGTCACCTGGGTCGTCGACCCGATCGACGGCACCGTCAACTACCTCTACGGACGCCCCGACTACGCAGTGAGCATCGGCGTCGTGCGCGGTGCTCCGGACCCCGCGACGTGGGAGCCGATCGCGGGCGTCGTCGTCGCACCGGCCACCGGGACGGTGTTCCGAGCCGTGCCCGGAGGTCCGGCGACCCGTGACGGCGCGCCGATCGTGGCCGCATCGCCCGCGTCGCTCGCCGAGACGCTGCTGTCGACCGGGTTCGCGTACACGGCAGAGCGTCGCCGCGGCCAGGTCGCCGTGCTCGCGGAGCTCATCGGGAGCGTCCGGGACGTCCGTCGTGGGGGATCGGCGGCGCTCGACTGCTGCGCGGTGGGGGACGGCACCGTCGATGCCTACTACGAACGTGGGATCAACCCGTGGGACATGGCCGCCGGGTCGATCGTGGCCGCGGCGGCGGGGGCCGAGGTCCGCTCGTGGCAGGCGGGGGACACGCGGTCGTTCCTGTTCGCGAGCGCCGCGGTGGCCGACGAGCTCGAGGCCCTGCTGCACCGTGCCGAGGCCGCAGCCCTCGGGGTCACGCCGGCCTGAGCGGCTTCCCGCCCTCGGACTGGGGGAGTGCCGAGCCGGGGGACACGACTGGCGGGCAGTGTTGTCCTTTGCTACCGTTCAGGGGTTCCGTTACCGGCTCGTTACCAACGGCCCCCACTCTTCCCCCGATCAGGATCAGCACCGAACGCATGCCCGACGCCTCCACCACGCCCGCACCGACCGACGTCACCGTCGACGCACCCACCCCGGTCGTCCACCTGACCCGACGAGCGCGCATCGAGGCCGAGCGAGCCGCTGCACGCACGACGCCGATCGGCACGACCGAGGAGTTCGCCGCGATCGTCGGTGCCCCCGTCGACGCGGTCGCCCCGGCGTCCCCGGTCGACCGCGCGCCCGCGTCCCCGGTCGACCTCGCGCCGACGTCGCCGGTGCTGCCCGTCGTCGACGCCGGGCCGACGACCCCGCCTGCGCCGACGTCCCCGGTCGTCGCGCCGGCCGCCGAGCGCGCCGCTCCGGCATCGCCGTCCCGGGCCTCGCGCCGCGCCGGGTCCACCACCGCTCCCGTGTCGTCGCGCCGCGCCGGGGCCACCGCGCGCGTACGTCCGGCCCGCCGTCCTGCCGCCCCGGCACCGACGGCCGCTCCAGCCCCTGCCGGCGCGGCGTTCCGTCGCACCGCCTCGCGCGTCACCGCGGTCGGGGCCCTGCTCTTCGTCGCTGGTCTGGTCGTCTCGACCTCCCTCCCGGCGCAGGCGCTCTACACGCCGGAGGCCGGCTCGACCTCGGCGCGGTCCGTCGCCTCCGGGAGCGCCCAGTCGATGAGCGTCGGGCAGGCCGCGGACGGCTCGACCACCCGTGACCAGTACACGGTCTCCGATGCCACGCAGTACGCCAACACGGATGCGTCGGCGTTCACGAACGACGCCGACGGCACGATCCAGTGGCCCTTCCTCACCGGTGTCCCGATCACCTCGGGCTTCGGTGGACGCCAGGTCGCCGGCTGCTCGTTCTGCTCGACGAACCACATGGGCGTCGACTTCGCGCCGGGTGAGGGCACCCCGATCCGGGTCATCGCGGACGGCGTCGTGACGAAGGTCCAGGCGAACGACGGCGGCTTCGGCAATGACGTCTGGGTGACCCACGACGTCGACGGCAAGCAGTTCGTCAGCGTCTACGGCCACATGAAGGACAACACGTTCAAGGTCGTCACCGGGCAGCAGGTCTCGGTCGGTGACGAGCTCGGCGAGGTGGGCAGCACCGGCAACTCGACCGGCCCCCACCTGCACCTCGAGATCCACGTCGACGGCGTCCCGGTGGACCCGCTGACCTGGCTCGAGGAGAACGCGGACTAGCGGCCTCCGCGGCGGCACGCCCGGGCGTCGAGCCCGGTTCCGGACCACCGTCGCGAGTCTGCTACTCTCGTGTGGTGCCGTTCGCGGCACATCGCCCCGATAGCTCAGTGGTAGAGCACTTCCATGGTAAGGAAGGGGTCGTCAGTTCAATCCTGACTCGGGGCTCCGACCCGGAGCGAGTGTCGCCTCCGGATCTCCGGCGGGGTAGCTCAGTTGGTTAGAGCACACGGCTCATAATCGTGGTGTCGCGGGTTCAAGTCCCGCCCTCGCTACAGCAAGGCCCGGCGCGTTCGCGTCGGGCCTCTCCTGTTCCCGGCGTTCGCCGCCGCAGTGCAAGCCGCCCCAGTGCGCGCCGCCGCAGTGCGCGCCGCCGCAGTGCGCGCTGCCGCAGTGCGCGCCGGCTCAGTGCGCGCCGTGGTCCGTCCGGTCGACGAGCACCCCGGCGGAGCGCAGGGCCCCCTCGACCGCGCTCGTCACCTGCCGCCACGCAGCGCGCCGACGCTCCGCCCCGATCGCCCCGCCCGCGACCGCGGTGCCGTGGTGGAGCGGACGCACCGTGATCGTCGTGGACGCTCCGGTCACCGTCGTCGACAGCTCGTAGTGCCGAAACTGCCGCGAGGGGTGGACGAGCGCACCGAGCAGCGTCGTGAGGAAGCGGCTCCCGCTCCGCGCCGTGATCGTCCCACCGGTGGTCGTCACCTCGTGTCCGCTCCGGCGCAGGGCCGCGCTCGCGATCTCCATCGCCGCTCGCCGGTCCCCGGTGTGTACGGCGTACTCCGTCCGTGCCTCCATGGCTGCTCCCTCCCCGAGCTCGCGCGACACCCCCCGACGTCGCTCCTGCAGCATAGCCGATGCATCCTCATGGACATCCGGTGTCGGACCGCGCTCGGTAGACTGCCGGACGTGTCTGTGAACCCCGAGCTCGTCGGCAGGACGTTCCCGCCGGCCCAGCCCTACCTGGTCGGTCGCGAGAAGGTGCGCGAGTTCTCCCGCGCCGTCTTCGCCACGAACCCGATCCACCACGAGCCGGAGGCCGCCCGTGCCGCCGGCTACGACGACGTGGTCGCACCGCCGACCTTCGCCGTCGTCGTGCAGGAGGCCACGCTCGCCCAGCTCCTCGCCGAGCCGGACGCCGGGATCGACTTCTCGCGGGTCGTGCACGGGGAGCAGGCCTTCACGTACGACCGCCCGATCGTGGCCGGCGACGAACTGACCGCCACGCTGACCGTGACGAGCGTGAAGACCCTCGGCGGCAACGCCATGGTCACCGCCGAGAGCACGATGAACGACGCCGCGGGGGAGCACGTCGTCACGGCGACCTCCACCCTCGTGGTCCGAGGAGACGACGCATGACCACCGCACCCGCGACCTCGCTCGAGGTCGGCACCGTCGTCGCCGAGCGCGAGGTGCACCTCACGCGCGACTCGCTCGTCCGGTACGCCGGCGCCTCCGGCGACTTCAACCCGATCCACTACCGTGACGACGTCGCCGCGTCGGTCGGGCTCCCGGGCGTCCTCGCGCACGGCATGCTCACGATGGGCCTCGCCGTCCAGCCCGTCGCCGAGTGGCTCGGCGACCACGGCTGGGTGACGCGGTACGGCGTCCGCTTCACCCGTCCCGTGGTCGTCGACCCGCAGGACGGCGCGACCGTCGGCGTCGTCGCGAAGGTCGGCACCGTCGACGACGACGGGCGCCCGCAACGCATCGACCTCACCGTGACCGCCGCCGGGCAGACCGTGCTCGGCAAGGCGCAGGTCACGGTGGCGTTCCGCTGACCGTGACGGACGCCCTGCTCGCCGACCTCACGACGCTCCGCGTCGGCGGTCCTGCGAGCACCCTGCTCACCGCGACGACCACCGAGGAGCTCGTCGAGCACACCCGCACCGCCTGGCAGGACGACGACTGGCTCGTCGTCGGTGGTGGGAGCAACCTCCTCGTGGCCGACCCGGGCTTCGACGGCACGGTCGTGCTCGTCCGCACACGCGGCATCGACCACGAGATCGACGTCGACGGCGTCACCGTCCGCGTCGCGGCCGGTGAACCGTGGGACGCCTTCGTCGCGCAGACGGTGACGAACGGATGGGCCGGCCTGGAGGCACTGAGCGGCATCCCGGGCACGGTCGGTGCCGCCCCCGTGCAGAACATCGGCGCCTACGGGGTCGAGCTGTCCGACGTGCTCACCCGCATCGAGTTCCTCGACGCGTCGACGGGGGAGCGCGCGTGGGTGCCCGCGGCCGAGCTGGCGCTCGGCTACCGCTCGTCGACACTGAAGCACGGGCGACGGGGCGTGGTGCTCACGGTCGAGTTCCGGCTCGGCGCCGCGTCCGACGACGGCGTCCCGGTCCGCTACGCACAGCTCGCTGGGTCCCTCGGAGTCGAACTCGGTGCCCGGGTGGCACCGGCGACCGTCCGCGACGAGGTCCTCCGCCTCCGCGGGTCGAAGGGCATGGTGCTCGACGGCGACGACCACGACACCTGGAGTGCCGGGTCGTTCTTCACGAACCCGATCGTCTCCGCGGCCTTCGCCGAGACCCTGCCCGCCGATGCTCCGCGCTGGGCCGCCGGCGACGACGTGAAGCTCAGCGCCGCGTGGCTCATCGAGCACGCCGGCGTCCACCGCGGGTACGCGGTCCCCGGGTCACGCGCGGCGATCTCGTCGAAGCACACGCTGGCGCTGACGAACCGCGGGGGAGCGTCCGCGGCGCAGGTCGCCGAGCTGGCGCGGTACGTGCAGATCACGGTGCTCAACCGCTTCGGCGTCACGCTCGTACCCGAGCCCGTCGTGGTGGGGGACCTGCTCGCCGCCGGCTGACCGCCCGAGCCGACCCGTGCCTCCAGGGCGACGACGGCCCGCCTCCTCGGAGGCTGGCCGTCGTCGTGTCCGGGACTAGCTGAAGAGCTTCGCCAGGCGCGACACGCCCTCGGCGATGTCGTCGTCGCCCAGCGCGTACGACAGCCGCAGGTAGCCGGAGGGGCCGAAGGCCTCGCCGGGGACGACCGCGACCTCAGCGTGCTCGAGGATGAGGTCCGCGAGCTCGAGCGTGGTCGTCGGCGTGGAGCCAGCCCACTCTCGGCCGAGCAGCGCCGTGACGTCCGGGTAGACGTAGAAGGCGCCCTTCGGCGTCGGCGTGACGAAGCCCGGGATCGCGTTGAGGCCGTCGACGATGGCCCGACGACGGCGGTCGAACGCCTCCCGCATGGCCGCGACGGGCTCCTGCGGGCCGTCCAGTGCGGCGATCGCTGCCCGCTGCGAGACGTTCGAGACGTTGCTCGACAGGTGCGACTGCAGGTTCGAGGCGGCCTTGACGGCGTCGACCGGGCCGATGAACCAGCCGACGCGCCAACCGGTCATCGCGTAGGTCTTCGCGACGCCGTTGACGAGGATCGTGGTGTCGGCGAGAGCAGGGACCGCGTCGAGGATGCCCGTGAAGCGGACGCCGTCGTACACGAGGTCCTGGTAGATCTCGTCGCTGATGACCCAGATGCCGTGTTCGAGCGCCCACTCGCCGATCGCCTTCGTCTGCTCCGCCGAGTACACGGAGCCGGTCGGGTTCGACGGCGAGCAGAACAGCAGCGCCTTGGTCTTCGAGGTGCGCGCGGCCTCGAGCTGCTCGACCGTCACGAGGTAGTCCTGGTCGCTGCCGGCGAACACGTCGACGGGGACCCCGCCCGCGAGCCGGATGGCCTCCGGGTAGGTGGTCCAGTACGGGGCCGGGAGGAGGACCTCGTCGCCCTCGTCGACGATCGTCTGGAACGCCTGGTAGACCGCCTGCTTGCCGCCGTTCGTCACGATGACCTGTGACGGGTCGACCGACACGCCCGACTCGCGAGCGGTCTTGGTGGCGATCGCCTGCTTCAGCTCGGGCAGTCCCGTGGCGGGCGTGTAGCGATGGTTCTTCGGGTCCTGCGCGGCGGCGACGGCGGCGTCGACGACGTGCTGCGGCGTGGCGAAGTCGGGCTCACCCGCGGCGAACGAGATGACCGGCCGACCCGCGGCCTTGAGCGCCTTGGCCTTCGCATCGACCTTGAGGGTGGCGGACTCGGCGATGGCTGCGATGCGCGACGCGATGCGCTGCTGCGGGGCGGCGGGGTTGGCGGTGGACTCGGGGCCTTCGGCTGCGGTGCTCACAGGGCCAAGCCTATCGGCGCGGCACGCCGGAGCATCCGTCAAGTGGACACCGTGTGACGGACTCCCGTACACTCGACCACCGGAACGCGGATCGGTGACGAACCGAGTTCCGAAGGGCGGTGGCTCAATTGGTAGAGCAGCGGTCTCCAAAACCGCAGGTTGCAGGTTCGAGTCCTGTCCGCCCTGCACATCTGGAAGGGTAGAAGTTGGCGAGCAAAGACGTGGAAGCGACGGCGGACGACGTCGTCGCCAAGGCGAAGCAGGACCGCGCATCGCGTCGCGGGCCGTTCGCTGCCATCGCCCTGTTCATCCGTCAGGTCATCGGCGAGCTCCGCAAGGTGGTCACGCCGACCCGCAAGGAGCTCTTCAGCTACACCGGCGTCGTCCTGGTCTTCGTGATCGTGATGATGGTCCTGGTGTCGGTCCTCGACTTCGTGTTCGGGCTCGGCGTCGGCTACGTCTTCGGCAACGGTCCGACCGCCTGATCCGGTCCGACCGACCGCAGGCCGGGCTGATCGCTCGCCAACCCGATCCGCACCACCGAACGGAAAGAATCGACATTGTCTGACAACTCCCGCGACGACATCGACCTCGCGACGGCTGCCGAGCAGTCCTCCGAGGTCGAGGAGAACCAGGAAGGCGACGTCGAGACCGGCGAGCAGCTCGCTGCCGAGTCCGCTGAGGAGCGTGCGATCTCGGTCGAGGACGCCGACGACGAGTCCCTCGGTCTGAGCGACGAGCCCGACGACGGCACGGTCGACGCCGGACTCGACGAGGCACTCACCGCCCTGCAGGAGTCGCGCGACCCCGAGGCCGACGCGGTCGTGGACGACGCCCTCGAGATCGACTCCGCCGACGAGGCCGAGGCCGCCGTCGAAGCGGTCGAGGACGAGGAAGAGGTCGAGCTCGAGGAGGAGTCCGCCGCGCAGGCGAACGAGACCCTCGCCGCCGACGAGGCCCTCGACGCAGACGAGCCCGCCGAGGTCGACCCGTACGAGGCCTTCAAGGCCGAGCTGCGGATGAAGCCCGGCAAGTGGTACGTCATCCACTCCTACGCGGGCTTCGAGCGTCGCGTGAAGTCGAACATCGAGAACCGCATGGTCTCGATGTCGATGGAGGACTACATCTACCAGGTCGAGGTCCCGATGGAGGACGTCGTCGAGATCAAGAACGGGCAGCGCAAGCTGGTCACCCGCGTCCGGATCCCCTCGTACGTGCTCGTCCGCATGGACCTCAACGAGGACTCGTGGTCGGTCGTCCGCCACACCCCGGGTGTCACCGGCTTCGTCGGTAACGCCCACAACCCGACCCCGCTCCGCTTCGACGAGGCCTTCGGCATGCTGAAGTCGCTCGTCCAGGTCGCCGAGGCCGCTCCGGCCAAGGGCGGCGCGAAGTCCGGCGGTGCCGCGCAGGCCCAGCCGCAGGCGGAGGTCGACTTCGAGATCGGCGAGACGATCACCATCAAGGAAGGCTCGTTCGCGGGCCTGCCGGGCTCGATCTCCGAGATCAAGCCGGAGAGCGGCAAGCTCACCGTCCTCGTCTCGCTGTTCGAGCGCGAGACCCCGGTCGAGCTCAGCTTCGACCAAGTCACCAAGCTGTAGTAAGCTACCGAGGTTTGGCCCCGCACGCTGAGCGTGTGGGGCTTCACCGCGGTCCGGAACGGCCGGGCCCGCGGGAGAGTGCACGGATCCCCGTGCGTTCGATTCCAGGAGGAAACAAGTCATGGCACCGAAGAAGAAGGTCACGGGCCTGATCAAGCTGCAGATCAACGCGGGCGCCGCCAACCCGGCCCCGCCGATCGGTCCTGCGCTCGGTCAGCACGGCGTGAACATCATGGAGTTCTGCAAGGCGTACAACGCCGCGACCGAGTCGCAGCGTGGCAACGTCGTGCCGGTCGAGATCACCGTCTACGAGGACCGTTCGTTCACGTTCGTCCTCAAGACCCCGCCGGCCGCCGAGCTCATCAAGAAGGCTGCGGGTGTGCAGAAGGGGTCCGCGACCCCGCACACGGTCAAGGTCGCCAAGATCTCGATGGACCAGGTCCGTCAGATCGCCGAGACCAAGCAGGCCGACCTGAACGCCAACGACATCGAGCAGGCCGCGAAGATCATCGCCGGCACCGCGCGCTCGATGGGCATCACGGTCGAGGCCTGATCCACACCCCCAACACCCTTCCGTGGGAGAGCCTCGCCGGCTCGTCAACCACGTAGCTCCCAGAGGAGAACACCATGGCGAAGAAGTCCAAGGCCTACCAGGCCGCGGCCGCGAAGATCGAGGCCGACAAGTTCTACACCCCGACCGAGGCCGTCGCCCTCGCGAAGGAGACCGGCTCGGCGAAGACCGACTCCACCGTCGAGGTCGCGCTCAAGCTCGGCGTCGACCCGCGCAAGGCGGACCAGATGGTCCGCGGCACGGTCATCCTGCCGCACGGCACGGGCAAGACCGCCCGCGTCATCGTCTTCGCGGTCGGTGCTGCTGCTGAGGCCGCCATCGCCGCCGGTGCCGACGAGGTCGGTGGCGACGAGCTCATCCAGAAGGTCGCCGACGGCTACACCGCCTTCGACTCGGCCGTCGCGACCCCGGACCTCATGGGCAAGGTCGGCCGTCTGGGCAAGGTCCTCGGCCCGCGTGGCCTCATGCCGAACCCGAAGACCGGCACCGTGACCCCGAACGTCGCGCAGGCCGTCAACGACATCAAGGGCGGCAAGATCGAGTTCCGCGTCGACAAGCACGCCAACGTGCACTTCGTCGTCGGCAAGGCCTCGTTCACGCCGGAGCAGCTCGACGAGAACATCTCGGCCGCGCTCGAGGAGATCGTCCGCCTCAAGCCGAGCTCCTCGAAGGGCCGCTACATCACGAAGGGGTCCGTCGCGACCACCTTCGGCCCGGGCATCCCGCTGGACGTCAACAGCATCTGAGTCGTCTGACTCGTTCGAGAAGACCCGCACCGGTTCGGTGCGGGTCTTCTCGTCGTTCGGGGCGATGTCCCGATAGCGTGGCGACGTGCGCACGCTCGTCAACGCCCTCCGGCTCATCGCGGTCATCGCCACCGCCTCCGCGATCCTCGCGCAGTGGCTCGTCAGCTCCCGGTCGCCGGAGTACAACCCGTTCAACTTCTTCGGGTACTTCACGATCCAGTCGAACATCGTCATCGCGGTCGCCCTCGCCGTGACGCTCGTCGTGGCGTTCCGGTCGAAGCGTGAGCCGCTCCGGTTGTCGGTGTTCCGCGGGGCCGCCACGGTCTACATCGCGACGACGGGGGTCGTGTACAACACGCTGCTCACCGGAGCCGCAGTCGAGAACACCGTGCCGTGGTCGAACGACGTCCTCCACAAGTGGATCCCGCTCTACTCCGTGCTCGACTGGCTGCTCTTCTCGGACCGGGGCAGGCTGCTGCTCCGGCACGTGTGGTGGTTCCTGATCTACCCGGCCGTCTGGCTCGTGGTCGTCCTGGTCCGCGGCGCGACCGACGGGTGGGTGCCGTACCCGTTCCTGAACCCGTCGCTCGGGTACGGCGTCGTCGCGCTGTACTGCCTCGGCGTCGCGGTCTTCATCGCGCTGATGGGCGTGCTCGTCGTGGGGATGAGCCGACTCCGGATCGTGAAGGTCTAGACCCGGTCGCGGCGGAGGGTGTCGAGCACCCGGTCGGCGAGGTCGATGAGGACCCGGATCTGGTCGTCGTCGCGGTCGACCCAGCGGCACTCGGGCTCGTCGTGCGCGGGGACGAAGTCGTCGTGGCGCTCCCAGACGAACAGGGTGCGGTCGGCCCCGAGCACGTACTGCTGCCACCAGATCTGCCGGAGGTAGTGCCGGGGGATGCCCCGCCAGCCCTTCGCGGTCGTCTTGATCTCGGCGAGCACGAGTCGCCCGTCACCGTCGTGCCCGACGCCGTCGGGTGTGGCGAGGTGTGCACGGTTCGCGGCGGCGTGGAAGAGGTGCGCGGACGGCTCGATGCCGTGCGTCGCAGCGACCCAGGCAGCGATGACGGGCTCGCGCTCCCGGCCGTGCTCGGTGTACACGTTGCCCGAGAACCGGGAGCCGTAGCGCTTGTCCGCGACGACGGCGTGGACCGCACGGAGCGAGGCGAGCCGGGCGACGTCGGTCGCCGTGATGCCCATGGCCCGCGCGCGGAGCCACGCCATCCGGTCCGAGGAGTGCGCGACGATGCGCTCGGTGTGCCCCCGCAGGACCGTGAACGTGTCGTGGTTCGTGACCCCCGCCGAGGATGCGACCGCGTGCACGCCCGGCGCCGGCGCGGCGGAGGCGGGAACTGCCTCCAGTCCGGGGTCCAGGTCGCCCCACAGGGTGGGCTGCACGATCGTCACCCGACGATTCTCACCCCGCCCACCGACGCGACGGAAACCGACGCGCGGTCAGGACACCAGTGCGCGTCCCTCGGCGAACGCGACGAGCTCGTCGACGCCCGCGGGGGAGAGCGCGTAGTCGATCGCGAGGGCCGCCGCCCCGTGCAGCGCCGCGTGCGAGCCCGCCCGGGACTGGGCGATCACGAGGTGCTCCGTCGCGAGCGGCATCGACCGGGCGTACACGACCTCGCGGACACCGGCGAGGAGGTGCTCGCCAGCGCGGGTGACGGACCCACCGAGCACGATCACCGACGGGTTCATGAGCGACACGCAGGTGGCGAGCACCTCGCCGATGTCCCGCCCGGCCTGCCGGACCGCGGCGATGGCGTCGAGGTCGGCTCGCGAGACGAGGTCGATCACGTCCCCGCTCGTGTGGACCTCCCGGCCCTTGGCACGCAGCGCGCGGGCGATCGCCGGACCGGACGCGACGGCCTCGAGGCAGCCGGTGTTGCCGCAGTGGCACGGGATGTCCTCGGCCCGGCCGACCCGGACGTGGCCGATGTCGCCCGCGGTGCCCTGGGCGCCGCGTTGCAGGACGCCGTCGGAGACGATGCCGGAGCCGATGCCGGTGGCGACCTTCACGAAGAGCAGATGGTCGACGTCGGTCCAGCCGCGCTGCCGTTCGCCGAGCGCGGCGATGTTGACGTCGTTGTCGAGGAGGACGTGGGCGGCGACGTGCTGCCGGAGCCACCCGGGCACGTCGAAGCCGTCCCATCCGGGCATGATCGGGGGGTTCGCCGGGCGCCCGGTGGAGAACTCCACGGGTCCGGGCACGCCGATGCCGATGGCGATGACGTCGTCGCGGGTGCGTCCGACCTCGGCGAGCAGTTCGTCGATCACGGAGACCAGCCACGACAGCGTCGGCACGGGTCCGGCGGCGATGTCGATGCGCGCGTCCCGGGAGGCGAGCGGCGCGCCGGTGAGGTCGGTCACGGCGACCCGTCCGTGCGAGGCGCCGAGGTCCGCGGCGACCACGAGCCGGGCACGGGGCACCAGGGCGACCTGCGCTGGCGGCCGTCCACCGGTCGAGGCGGCGGTCTCCACCGGTCCGACGAGTCCGACCTCGATGAGGGCATCGAGGCGCACGCCGATCGTCGAGCGTGCCATCCCCGTCAGGGCGGCGAGCTCGGCCCGGGTCCGTGGCACGCCGTCACGGAGGATCTGGAAGAGCTCGCTCGTCCCGACCGGAGGCGACGCTGCCGTCCGAGTCAAGTCGACCATGCGGCGAGTAGAGCACACATCGAACAGGACACGCAACGAAGTGCGTCGAAGTGTTCGGGACTTTTGCTTGACCGCCGTCAGAAGTGGTCATAGTGTGACGCTCGGTCAGTGACGACCGCACCGTCTCGACGAGGAGAACCCCTGGTGACACAACCGCTCTCGGTCCAGCTCTACACCGTCCGCGACGCCCTCTCGGCCGACCTGCCCGGCACGCTGCAGCGCATCGCCGACATCGGCTACACGAACGTCGAACTCTTCGGTTACGTCGACCGTGCCGCGGAGCTGCGCGACGCGCTCGCTGCCGCCGGGCTCGCCGCGCCGAGTGGACACGCGCGACTGCTGGACGCCGGCGAGCAGGACCTCGAGGCGATCTTCCACGCGAGCGTCACCGCCGGCATGACGACGCTCATCGACCCGCACATCGACGAGTCCCGCTGGACCACCCGCGAGGACGTCGAGGCCATCGCCCGCGAGCTGAGCGCCCTCGCGCCCCGCGCCGCCGACCACGGCCTGACCCTCGGCTACCACAACCACGCGTTCGAGTTCTCGAACCGCATCGACGGCACGAGTGCCTACGAGGTCTTCGCGGACGCGCTGTCCGACGACGTCGTGCTCGAGCTCGACACCTACTGGGTGACGGTCGGCGGCGACGACCCGGTCGCGGTCATCGGCAAGTACGGCGACAAGGTGCAGTTCCTCCACGTCAAGGACGGCGACGGCTCGCACGACGACGAGAAGCAGGTCGCGGTCGGCGACGGCATCATGCCGGTCCGGGAGATCCTCGCGGCGGCGCCGGACGCGCTGCACGTCGTCGAGCTCGACGGCCACGAGGGCGACGTGTTCCAGGCCGTGGCCGACTCGTACACGTTCCTGCAGGGGGCCCGCGCATGACCGACACCTCGACCGGCGCCGAGAGCACCGGCACCGCGACCACCGACACCACGACGGCCGCCGGCGCCACCCGCCGCACCGGTCCGGTCGGCGTCGGGGTCATCGGCGCCGGCGTCATCTCGGACCAGTACCTCTCGAACCTCACGGTGTTCCCCGACGTCGCGGTGCACTTCATCGCCGACATCGACCTGCCGCGCGCAGCCGCCCAGGCCGAGAAGTGGGGCGTCCCGGGCTCCGGCACGGTCGAGGAGCTGCTCGCGCACGACGACATCGAGATCGTCGTCAACCTGACGATCCCGGCCGCCCACGTCGAGGTCGCCCTGCAGGTCCTCGCCGCGGGCAAGCACGTGTGGGGCGAGAAGCCGTACGCCCTCGACCGGGAGAGCGCCACCCGGCTCCGTGACGCCGCGGTCGCCGCCGGCACGACGGTCAGCGTCGCGCCCGACACGTTCCTCGGCGCCGGCCTCCAGACCGCGCTGCGCGCCGTGCACGACGGTCGGATCGGTGCGCCCCTCAACGGCCTGACGCTGTTCCAGAGCCCCGGCCCCGAGTCCTGGCACCCGAGCCCCGAGTTCCTCTTCGCGGTCGGCGCCGGCCCGCTGTTCGACATCGGCCCGTACTACCTCACGACCCTCGTGCAGGTGTTCGGCCCCGTCTCGAAGGTCACGGCCACCGCGTCGAAGGCCCGTGCGACCCGCGTCATCGGCTCCGGGCCGAAGGCGGGCACGGAGTTCCCCGTCGAGGTCCCGACGAACCACTCTGCGCTCATCGAGTTCGAGAACGGCGGGAGTGCGCAGAGCGTCTTCTCGTTCGAGTCGACCCGCGGCCGTACCGGCTTCGTCGAGATCGCGGGGGAGACGGGCACGATCGTGTTCCCGGACCCGAACAACTTCGACGGCGACACCGAGCTGTACGCGGCCGGCGCCGACGAGCCCGAGACGATCCCCGCGATCGGCTCCACCTACTCGCGCGGCACGGGCGTGGTCGACCTCGCCCGCTCCATCCGCGCCGGTGTCGGCAACCGGGTCCCCGGTGCCCTCGCCTTCCACGTCCTCGACGTGATGGTCTCCATCGCCGAGAGCGCCGAACGTGGGGAGGCGGTGCTCGTCGAGAGCACCGTCGACCCCTCTCCGACCCTCCCCGAGGGTTGGGACCCCGCGGAGTCGACCCTGGCCTGACGGCCGGGCGACACCCCGCACACAGCAGCACCCGACAGCACCATCCCTGCACCATCTCAACGACGAGAAAGTAGAGAGTCATGCGCACTGCCATCCGCGCACTGGCCATCACCGCGGCCGCGGCACTCACCGTGACCGGCCTCGCGGCCTGCTCCTCCGGAGGCTCCGGTTCGTCCGGCGACTCCAAGACGCTCACGTACTGGGCGTCGAACCAGGGGACGTCCCTCCAGAACGACAAGGAGGTGCTCACCCCGGTCCTCGAGAAGTTCACCAAGGAGACCGGGATCAAGGTCAACCTCCAGGTCATCGGCTGGAACGACCTGCAGAACAAGATCCAGACCGCCGTAACCTCGGGCCAGGGCCCGGACGTCGTCAACATCGGCAACACATGGGCGACCTCGCTCCAGGCCACCGGCGCGTTCCAGGAGTTCGGTGACTCGGAGATGAAGGCGATCGGCGGTGCCGACAAGTTCGGCAAGGTCGCGCTCTCCACCGGTGGCGCGCCCGGCAAGACCGTCACGAGCGTCCCGCTCTACGGCCTCGCGTACGGCCTGTACTACAACAAGCAGATGTTCAAGGACGCCGGCCTCGAGGCACCGACGACGTGGGAGGACCTCGTCACCGACGCCAAGAAGCTCACCACGGGCGGCAAGTACGGCTTCACCATCGCCGGTGGTTCGTACACCGAGAACTCGCACTTCGCGTTCATCAACTCGGCGCAGAACGGCGGCGAGTGGTTCGACAAGGACGGCAAGCCGACCTTCACGCAGAAGGCGAACGTCGACGGCATCAAGCGCTACCTCGACCTGATGCAGTCGGACAAGGTCGTCAACACCTCGAACGCGCAGTACGACAACGGCACCCAGGCGGTCTCGGACTTCGCGAACAAGAAGGCCGCGATGATGCTGACGCAGAACAACGCGAACAGCACGATCACGTCGAACGGCATGTCGAAGGACGACTTCGGCGTGGTGCCCTTCCCGGCACCGCAGGGCGAAAAGGACATCGCGTCGTTCCCGGCCGGCATCAACCTGTCCATCTTCAAGAACACGAAGAACAAGGACGGCGCCCTGAAGTTCGTCAAGTACATGACGAGCGCGGACACGCAGGCCACGCTCGACAAGCCGTACTCGGCCCTGCCGGTGCTCGCCTCCGCTGCTGACTCGGTCACCGACGAGCAGACGAAGACGTTCCTCGACATCTACAACAACAAGGCGAAGCCGCTCCCGCTGGTGCCCGCCGAGGACCAGTTCGAGTCGACGGTCGGCAAGGCGATGAACGACATGTTCGCCAAGATCGCGACCGGTGGAACGGTCTCCGACAGCGACATCAAGTCGGCGCTCCAGACCGCCCAGGACCAGGTGTCCCAGGCTGCCGGTTGATCCGCCTGGAGGCCCGGGTCGCGTCCGTCAGGACGCGCCCGGGCCTCCGCCCCTCGCGTCCACCCCGTGACGCGAGCACCAGCGCCTCCCACCCCGGCCACGCGCCGGGGGTGAGCCGATCGGCTCACGCACGCCGCGCCTCCCCGCCGCTGCCCCGGCCTGCGCGGCGCACCCGATCCTCCACCTCGCCGAAAGGCCCCGCATGTCCACCTCGGTCCTGCCTGAATCCGAGCGCATCGACCTGACCCACACGAAGGCGCCGACCCTGTCGGGGCCCCAGCCGGGTCGGAAGCCCAAGCGCCACTGGCTGCCGTACGCCCTCGTGGCTCCGGCGATCCTCTTCGAGCTGCTCATCCACATCGTCCCGATGCTCGTGGGCATCTGGATCTCCTTCATCCAGCTCACCAAGTACTTCATCGCCAACTGGGGTGCCGCGCCGTTCGCGGGCTTCCGGAACTACTCGGTCGTCGTCGACTTCGACCAGGCGATCGGCAAGGGCGTCCTCAACTCGTTCCTCATCACGTGCGGCTTCACCGTGCTCGTGGTCGGGCTCTCGTGGACGTTCGGCATGGCCGCTGCGGTCGCGCTGCAGAAGCCGTTCAAGGGCCGTGGCCTGTTCCGCACGCTCTTCCTCGTGCCGTACGCGCTGCCGATGTACGCCGGCATCATCACCTGGAAGTTCATGTTCCAGCGTGACTCCGGTGCGATCAACCACGTCCTGGTCGACCAGCTCGGGCTGTTCGGCGGGCAGGGGCCGTTCTGGCTCATCGGGTCGAACGCCTTCATCTCGGTCGTCGTCGTGGCGATCTGGAAGACCTGGCCGTTCGCGTTCCTCATGCTCATGGCCGGGCTGCAGTCCGTCCCGAACGACGTGTACGAGGCCGCCTCGGTGGACGGTGCGAAGCCGTTCCGCCAGTGGCGTTCGATCACGCTGCCGATGGTGCGTCCGGTCAACGTGACGCTCGTGCTCGTGATGTTCCTCTGGACGTTCAACGACTTCAACACGCCGTTCGTCCTGTTCGGCTCGACCGCGCAGCCCCCGGCCGCGGACCTGCTGAGCTTCCACATCTACAACGCGTCGTTCATCACCTGGAACTTCGGCTCCGGTGCCGCGATGAGCGTCCTGCTCCTCATCTTCCTGCTCATCGTCACGGGCATCTACCTCGCCGTGACCAACCGGAGGTCCGTCCGTGCGTGAGACAGTCGGCGCCAAGTCCTTCAAGATCGTCACCCTGGTCCTGCTGACCCTGTTCACGGTCGTCCCGCTCTACGTCATGATCACGACGGCGATCAAGCCGCTCGGTGACGTGCAGAACGACTTCACGTGGATCCCGACGAACATCACCTTCCAGCCGTTCATCGACATGTGGTCGACGGTGCCGCTGGGGCAGTACTTCATCAACTCGCTCGTGGTCTGCACGGTCGCGACGGTGTTCTCGCTGATCATCGCCACGTTCGCGGCGTACGGCGTCTCGCGCTGGAACTTCAAGGGCAAGAGCACCTTCACCACCGCGGTGCTGTCGACCCAGATGTTCCCGGGCGTGCTGTTCCTGCTCCCGCTGTTCCTCATCTTCACGAACCTCGGGAACGCGCTCGGCATCCAGCTCGTCGGGTCGTGGCTCGGCCTGATCATCACCTACCTGACGTTCACGCTGCCGTTCTCGATCTGGATGCTCGCAGGCTACTTCGAGACCATCCCGCGGGAGCTCGACGAGGCCGCGATGGTCGACGGCTCCGGACCGATGGGTGCGCTGTTCCGGGTGATCCTGCCCTCGGCCCGTCCCGGGCTCGTGGCGGTCGGGATCTACTCGTTCATGACCGCCTGGGGCGAGGTCCTCTTCGCCTCGGTCATGACGAACGGCAACGGCTCGACGCTCGCGGTCGGCCTGCAGCAGTACTCCACCCAGACGAACGTGTACTGGAACCAGATCATGGCGGCGTCGCTCGTCGTGTCGATCCCGGTCGTGGTCGCGTTCCTCATCGTGCAGCGACAGTTCGTGGCCGGCCTGACCGCCGGCGCGGTGAAGTAGCCGCGACCACCCCGGGAGGGGGGGGGGGGGGGGGGCCCCCCCCCCCCCCCCCCCCTCCCGTCCGTCTGCCGCGGTGCCCGTCGCTGTCGGAAAGCGACAGGTCGGTGGGCGCGGAGGCGCGCAGACCGTCGCTTTCGTGAGCCCGCCGCCACGCTCGGACGCGTAAGCGACAGATGCCCGCCGGCGGAGGCCGGCAGCATGTCGCTCTCGCGAGAGCGACATGATCCCGGCACCGCGACCTCCGCCACCCGAACCCGACAGGATGGACCCATGAGCGAACCCCGCGGACGGCAGCTGCTGCCGGGCCAGACCAGCCGCGTGCACGTGTACGACGTCGCGGCGCGGACGAGCCGCCTCGTGTTCGAGTCGAAGACGGTGCTCGTCGAGGCGCCCAACGTCCTCGACGACGGCACGCTCGTGCTGAACGGGAACGGCGACCTCTGGCTGCTGCGGCTGCCCGACCCGGGCGACGACCGCGTGCTCGACGAGGGCGCACTCGTGCCGGTGCCGATGCCCGGGGTCGAGGAGATCAACAACGACCACGTGCTCGACCCCTCCGACGGCTCGCTCGTGGTGAGCGCACGGAACGGGGAGCTCTACCGGGTGCCGCTGCCCGACGGTGGTTCCGCGGAGCAGCTCACCGACACGACGACCGTGCTCCCGACGACGCGGAAGTTCTACCTGCACGGGATCGCGCCGGACGGGACCGCCCTCGCAGCCATCGTCGGTGAGCTCAGCCCCGAGGGCGTGTGGACGACCGACGTCGCCAGTGTCGACCCGACCACCGGCGAGCCGACGTTCCGCACACGCGACGGGTTCCCCGACGACGGGTGCACGATCACACCCGACGGCGGAACCTGGCTGTTCAACACCGAACGCTTCACCCCGGGGACCGCCCAGCTCGCGAGCCTCTGGCCGGGGCAGGACGAGCCGGTGCAGATCACGAGCGACGACCGGGTGAACTGGTTCCCGCACCTGTCCCCGGACGGTGCGCACCTGCTGTACCTCTCGTACGAGCCGGGCGTGCAGGGGCACCCGGCCGACCAGCGCGTGGAGCTGCGGCTGCTGCCGGGCGTCCTCGCACGGGGCGCGCGGATCGCCGTGCTGCCGGAGACGCTCGTCACGCTCGACGGCGGCCAGGGGACCGTGAACGTGCCGCCGTGGTCGCCGGACTCACGGTGGTTCGCGTACTGCGACTACCCGGTCGGCGGCTAGCGCGGCGCCGAGTCTCGCAAGCGGCGCGGCCGAGTCTCGGTCTGAGCGACACTCCTCGCGGTGAACGCCGCGAGAGGTGTCGCTCAGACCGAGACCCGGCCCGCGCCACGGCCGCGCCCGCTACACCTCGCGGACCTGGCCCTGCTTGATGTGCAGCCGGCGTTCCGCGCGACGTGCCACCCACGAGTCGTGCGTCACGATGACCACGGTCAACCCGCGCTCCTTCCACTGCCGCTCGATGAGGCCCATGATCTCGTCGCGCGTCCCCTCGTCGAGCGCGCCGGTCGGCTCGTCCGCCAGCAGCACCGACGGGTTCTTCACGAGCGCTCGGGCGATCGCGACGCGCTGCTGCTGCCCACCGGACAGCTCGGCCGGCAGGTGGTCGAGCCGTTCGCCGAGGCCGACCTCCCGGAGCGCCGCCGTCGCACGATCGCGCACTTCGGACCGCGAGCGGTTCGCGAGCGCCCCGGCGAACGCGGTCTCGACGTTCTCCAGCGCGGTCAACGTCGGGATGAGGTTGAAGTTCTGGAACACGAACCCGATCTCGGTCGCCCGGAGGTCGGTGAGCGCACCGTCGCCGAGCTTCGCCACGTCGTGCTCGCCCAGCATGACGCTCCCGGCGGTCGGCCGGTCGAGGGCGCCGAGCATCTGCAGGAGCGTCGACTTCCCGCCGCCGGTCGGTCCCTGGACCGCGACGAGCTGCCCCTGCGGGATCGTCAGGTCGACGTTCGTCAGCGCGGTGACGGTGCGCTGCTTCTGCTGGTACGTCTTGCTCACGTTCTGCAGGCGGTAGATCGGCCGGGAGGCTCGGCTCGCCTCCGTCGCGGACGCTGCGGTCGTCGTGGTGGTCACGGTGGCTCCTGTCGGGTCGGGGGTGGCGGGTGCCGGCGCGGCGGCCGGTGTCGGTCCGGACGGCACGGCGTGCGTGCCGGTGTGCGGTGCGGGTCGGACGGCGTGCGTGCCGGTGTGCGGTGCGGGTCGGACGGCGTGCGTGCCGGTGTGCGGTGCGGGTCGGACGGCGTGCGTGCCGGTGTGCGGCGCGGGCATCAGCCCACGCTCCTCAGCGCCTCGGCGGGCCGGAGCCGGCTCGCGCGCCAACCGCCGAGTGCTCCGGCGAGGAGACCGCCGAGGACGGCGAGGCCGATGGCGAGGAGGATCACCTCGACGGTCACGGGCGCGTGCAGCACGACGTCCGACGTGCTCGCCGTGGTCCCGCCGCCGCCGAAGCCGCCTGCCGGTGCGCCGCCGGTGGTCCCGCCGCCTGCTGCCTGGGTCGCCGCACCACCGGGGAACCCGCCGCCTCCGGCGCCGCCGCGCGTCGACGTCGAGGCGCTCGCCGAGACGGTCGGGGCGATGACGTTCACCACGAGGATGCCGACGAGCCCGGCAGCGGCGCCGATCACTCCGCCGATCAGGCCCTGGACGAGCGACTCGCCCGCGACCTGCCGGGTGATCCGGCCGTTCGACCAGCCGATGGCCTTGAGGGTGCCGAACTCCCGCGTGCGCCGCGTGACGCCGGAGATGGTGAAGAGGATCGCGATGAGGAACGCCGCGGCGAGGACGACGACCGACAGCCACGTGCCGAGGTTCGACACGAGCGTGGACGCGGTGCTCAGCGAGCCGGAGACGCTCGACGCGAGGTCGGCCTCGGTCGAGACGGTCGCGCTCGACAGCTTGGACTGCAGCGCGGTCTTGATCGTGCTGACGTCGGACGAGGACTCCGCGGAGACGTAGATGGAGGTGACCTTGCCGTCGAGGTCGGCGAGCGACTGCGCGGTGTCGAGCGGCACGTACGTGTTCGACCCGGTGGTGCTCGACGAGCCGGTCGAGGCCACGATGCCGATGACGGTGAACTTCGTGCCGCCGATCTCGAGGGTGTCCCCGACGGTCTTGTCCTCGCTCTTCGCGTACGAGCTGTCGAGCACGACGACGTCCTTGCCGGCGTCGGCCGACGTGAACGTCCGGCCCTTCGTGGTCTCGGTGCTCGTGAGCGGCCCGACGGTGTCGCCGGAGACCGGGATGCCCGTGACGGTGAACGAGTCGACGTCGAACGAGCCGCCCCCGAAGCCACCGCCCTCGCCGCCGCTCGGCGGACCCTGCTGCGCGGCGCTGTCGTCGGAACCACTGCTGCTGCCGGACGAGCTGCTCCCGCTGCTGTTCTGCTGTACCTGGCCGGAGAAGGTCGTGTTCTCGAGCGTGAGGACGCCGGTCGCCGCCTTGACCCCGGCGGTCGACGTGACCGTGGAGAGGTTCGACGCGTTCAACGTGCTCGTCCCGCGGGCGACCGCGAGTCGGGACTGCGAGAGGTCGGTCGAGCCGCTGTCACTGCCCGAGCGGCTGCCGAAGTCGAACGACGGCCGTCCGGTGCTCGACGACGACGGCTGCTCGGTCTTCGTGACGGTGATGTCGGTGCCGACGCCGTACACGGACGACAGGACGCTCGACTGCGCGGTCTTCACGCCGCTCGCGATCGACGACACGATGACGACCAGGGCGATGGCGAGCGCCATGCCGACGGCGATGATGACCGTCTGCTTCCTGCGGTTCGTGAGCTCGCGCCTGAGGTAGGTCAGGAACATGGTTCTCCTCGGTGTTGGGGACGAGGAGACCGTAGGGAGGCAGTCGATGAGCCGCGCTGCCGGATCCCAAGAAGATCCGATGAAGCCTCAGCCGGCGTCGCCGTACGTGACGCGGAGGTGCTCGGCGTAACCCCCGGGCGTCCTGCCGACGAACCGTCCGCTCGTCACGACCGGGAACGCCGTCGTCGCCCGGACGTCGAGACCGAGAGCCCGCGCCCGCTCCACGAGCCGCACGTCCTCGTGCTCGGGCACCGGGTCGAAGCCGCCGAGCGCGCGGTGGGCATCGGCCCGCACACCGAGGTTCGCGCCGTGCACGTGACCGAGCGTCGCACCCGGCGGGTGTGCGAGCCGCCACCTCGCGAGCACGGCCGGTTCGAGGTCCTCGGGCTCCGGGACGACGGCACCCACGAGCACGTGCGCCCCGGCGGCGAGGGCGTCGGCATGCTGGACGAGCCACGACGCGTGCACCCGCGAGTCCGCGTCCGTGTGCGCGAGCCAGTGCTCGGCGTCGGGCCCGCCGGTACGGAGGGCGTGGCGAGCCCCGGTGCTGCGTGCCCGCCCCACCCCGACCGGGGCCGTGACGACGACGTCGAGGGTCGTGCTCCGCCAGGTCGGGTCGGCCGTGGCCCGGACCCCCAGGGCCTGCGCGGTCCGGTCCGTGCACCCGTCGAGGACCACCGTGACGCCGACCTCGACGGCGGGCCGCTCCCGGTGGAGCACGCGCACCGCGACCGCGAGCGCGTCGACACAGGCGGCGATGGTGTCCTCCTCGTCGTGCGCGGGGACGACCACGTCGAGGCGCGTCACCGGACGAGCCCCTCGGACCGGGCGACCGAGGACACCGCGGGGCCGGCCAGGACGCTCAGCACGAAGTCCTCCTCGACGTGTCGGACGAGTGCCGGCCGGGGCCAGCGTTCGGCGATCCGGGCGTCGACGGTGTCCCCGTCGGACACCGCCTCGTCGTCCGGGTGCCGCCAGTGGCAGGCGACGAGGACCCCGTCGTCGTCGAGTGAGCCCAGGACCCGGTCGATCGTGCGGTCGAGGTCCGCCGGGGCGAGGTAGTAGCCGATCTCGGACAGCACGACGAGGTCGAAGCGTCCGTCCGGCCACTCGTCGGGGAGCGCTGCCCGCACGAACCGGGCCCCCGGTGCACGGACCCGCGCCCGGGCGAGCGGTGCCTCGGAGATGTCCGTGCCGAGCACCCGATCGGCCCGCTCGGTCAGGGTCGCGGTGAGCACCCCGGTGGCGCAGCCGAGCTCGAGGGCGGACCGGTACCGCTCGCGGGGGAGCGCGGCCACCGTCACCGCGCGCTTCCGACGCTCGTACCAGGAGCCGTCGAAGTCCCAGCCCTCGGGCTTGCGGGCGTAGTGCGCGTCGAAGGACTCCCGCGAGCGGGACACCGTGGCGGCGTCCACCGCGAAGAACCACTCGGTCGGCCGGAGGTGGTGCGCGGCGTGGCGCCCGTCCACGATCGCCTCGTCGCCCGGGGCCGGCGAGAGCGGCCGGGTCTGCGACCGGTGGGCAGCGAGGGCGGCGCGCTTCCGGTCGAGCACGTCCGACGACAGCGCCAGCGCGCGAGCACGGTCCCAGGGTGCCGCGGAGGCGTCTGGGTCGTCCCAGTGCCAGGCCCAGACCGGGTACTCCAGCAGGGCTGCTCGCGGGGCGTCGGCCACGACGGCGGCCGCGACCTCGCCCGCGATCCGGTGGTCCCGGTGTCCGTCGCCCCGCCACGGTGCGACGACGAGCACGCGTCCGGGCACGGCGGTGACCCGGTCGCGGAGCGCCGCCCGGAGGAGGTCGGCGTGCTCCCGGACACCGCCGTCCGGCACTCCGAGCGGCGTCGCCGTCGCTGCCGGGTGCAGGGCCGCCAGCGCGTCCCGGAACTCCCGCTCCCGACGCGCGCCGAGGTCCTGTTCGCCGGTGGTGGGGGAGTCGGGGTGGGAGCGCTCGCCGCGGGTGACGAGCAGCACCTCGACCGGCAGCCCCCGGTCGCCGGCGGTCGCGACGAGGCCGCCGGCGCCGAGGGTCTCGTCGTCGGGGTGCGGCGCGACCACGAGCACGGCGTCGAACCGGCCCGGGTCGACCGGCTCGGCGCGGACCGTGTCGAGGAAGGACGTCCACCGCGCCGGGTCGGTCCCGGGCTCCCGGTGGTCGAAGCTCACCACGCGACACCGCCACGGTCGAGCACCGCACGGCCGACCCGGGCGAGGTCGCGCGCGCCGTGGTCCTGCAGCACGTAGAGCTCGAGGTCCGCCACGCGCGCAGCGACCGCGGGGTCGGCGGTGAGCGGCGCCGGCCCGATCGTCGCGACGACCCGCTGTCGGACGGCGTCGACCGCGCGTCGGACCCGGGACCGCACGACCTGCGCCTCGAACGACCAGTCCACGCCGACCCCGGCCGAGTCGGTGCCGGCCGCGGCGTCGATCCGTGCGGCCGCGTCGGCGAGGGCGTCCTCCGCGTCCGCGAGGTCGGCGACCGTCGCACCCAGCGCCGCCTGCAGCAGCTCGGAGTCCGGTCGGGACGCAGCGAGGGACCGGAGCTCGCGGGCGAGCCCGACCGCACCGCCCCACCAGCACGCCGCGACGCCGATGCCACCCCACGCGAACCCCGGACGGCTGAGGTACCAGCCGGGGGCCCCGACCGGCGTCGCCCGCACCGTGTCGAGGTCGACCGGTCCGCTCGGCACGTCCGGCATAGCACGGGCGACCCAGGCCTCGTCGTGCACCGTCACCCCGCTCTGCCGGAGGCCGACCGCGAACAGCTGCCGCTCCTCACCGACGTGGGCGGTGACGAGCGCGTGCGAGAGCGACGACGCGAGCGAGCACCACGGCTTCGTCCCGGACAACACGGCGAGGCCGTCGTCGGTCAGCTCCGCCGTGACCCGGACGCCCGGTGCCTCGGCGGCGAAGACCCCCCACGTCGACCCCTCGGGGGCGTCGATGCCGGCCTGGGCCAGGATGCCGAGCGCGTCGAGGTGCGGCTCGACGGTTCGCGCCAGCGCGACGTCGACCGCGGCGAGCCCCGCGAGCGTCGCGAGGACCGGGCCCGCCGTGCCCGCGGACACCAGCGGCGCGGTGGCGGCGACCGCCTGCGCGACCGCCAGCCGCTCCGCCGGGGGCGAGTCGTGCCTCCAGTCCGGTGGGACCAGGTCCCGGACGTCGACGTCGCGCGCAGCCGCGGACCAGGCAGAGGAGTGCAGCACGTCGTCACCGTACGGAGCGTTCCCCGAGCGCGCGTCCGGGTCCGCGCTGTCGGGCTGATCAGCGATCCACAGTCGGCGCATCGGTGCATCTCAGAGCGCTCATAGGAAACTCTCGATACTCGAGTACGTGACCATCTCCCAGCCTGCCGCAGCCCCGCGCCTCACGCGTGCCGACGGATCCCCGTTGCGCATCCTCGTCGTCGACGACGAGGCCAGCCTCACCGACCTGCTGTCCATGGCGCTCCGCTACGAGGGCTGGGACGTCAAGAGCGCGAACGGCGGACAGGACGCCCTGACCACCGCGCGGGAGTGGAAGCCCGACGCGATGGTGCTCGACGTGATGATGCCGGACCTCGACGGCCTGCAGGTCCTCAGCAGGCTGCGCCAGAACAACGACGACACCCCGGTGCTGTTCCTCACCGCGAAGGACTCCGTCGAGGACCGCGTCACCGGCCTGACCGCCGGCGGCGACGACTACGTCACGAAGCCGTTCTCGCTCGAGGAGGTCGTGGCACGACTGCGCGGCCTCATCCGCCGCTCGCAGATCTCGATCTCCGAGGCCGGCGACTCCCGCATCGTCGTCGGTGACCTCGTGCTCGACGAGGAGTCGTACGAGGTCTCGCGGGCCGGTCGACCGATCGAGCTCACCGCGACCGAGTTCGAGCTGCTCCGCTTCCTCATGCGGAACCCCCGCCGTGTGCTCTCGAAGGCGCAGATCCTCGACCGCGTGTGGTCGTACGACTTCGGTGGCAAGAGCTCCGTCGTCGAGATCTACATCTCCTACCTGCGCAAGAAGATCGACGCCGGCGAGACCCCGATGATCCACACCGTGCGCGGCGTCGGGTACGTCATCAAGCCGACGTCCTGAGGTCCGGCGCAGTGACCCTCCGCCGACGGCTGGTCCTCAGCATCGTCGCCCTCGTCGTGGCCGTCAGTGCGGTGATCGGCGCGGGCAGCATCATCGCGCTCGCGTCCATCCAGACCGGCACCATCGACTCCCAGCTGTCGAAGGCGACCGAGCGCGCGAGCACGAAGTTCGGGCAGGGACAGCAGGGGCAGAACGGGCAGCGGCCGAACGACGACGCCCTGGCACCGCTCGGGCAGGCGGCCGGCACGCTGACCGCCTACTACGGCACGGGCGGCGTGGCGGCCGGCATCGTCATCAACGAGGACAGCTCCCGCTCGCAGCTGACGGCGGACGAACTGCAGCGGCTCGGGCAGGTCAAGGTCGGGGTCGAACCCGCGACGATGGACCTCGGTGGTGCGCTCGGGAAGTACCGGGTCGCGGCCGTGCAGGTCGACAACCCCGTCGTCGGCAACGCCGTGCTCGTCGTCGGGCTGCCGATGTCGCCCGTGTACGAGAGCGTCTGGTCGCTGCTCCTCGTGGTCGTGGTGGTCGTCGGACTCGCCCTCGTCGCCGGCTCGGTCGTCGCCGCCGTCGTGGTGCGGCGCTCGCTCCGGCCGCTCGAACGGGTGGCGGAGACCGCGTCCGCCGTCGCCCGCATGCCCCTCGAGCGCAGCGACGCCCTGCAGGACGTCCGGGTCCCGGACGCCGACCCCCGCACCGAGGTCGGTCGGGTCGGTGCTGCGTTCAACCGCATGCTCGGGCACATCGGCGGTGCCATGCAGGCCCGGGAGCGCTCCGAGCAGAAGGTCCGGCAGTTCGTCGCGGACGCCTCGCACGAGCTCCGCACGCCGCTCGCGTCCGTCCGCGGCTACGCCGAGCTCACCCGCCGGATGGGCGCCGACCTGCCCGAGGACGTCGTCTACGCGATGAGCCGCATCGAGTCCGAGTCGAAGCGGATGACGAGCATGGTCGAGGACCTGCTGCTCCTCGCGCGCCTCGACGAGGGCCGGGAGATCCAGTTCGACGACGTCGACCTCACCGGACTCGTGCTCGACGCGGTGAACGACGCACACGCCGCATCACCGGGGCACGTCATCGAGGTGGACGTGCCGGACGAGCCCGTCGAGGTGCTCGGCGACGCCGCACGGCTCCACCAGGTGATCGTCAACCTCGTCACGAACGCCAGGACCCACACCCCCGAGGGCACCCGCATCACGGTGGGCATCGCCCGGGCCGCCGACGGTGTCGACCTGACGGTGCGGGACACCGGACAGGGCATCGACCCCGAGTTCCTGCCGAAGCTCTTCGAACGCTTCGCCCGCGCCGACAGCTCGCGCTCCCGCACGGTCGGGTCGACCGGGCTCGGGCTCGCCATCGTCGACGCGGTCGTGCAGGCGCACGGTGGGCGCGTCGATGTCACGAGCGAGCCGGGCGACACCGTGTTCACGGTGCACCTGCCGATCGCGCCGCCGGCGGCGGCCGACGGTGGCGCGGCAGACGCGTCGGCCGGGGGCGACCTGGCCGACTGGTCGGCGACGCCCGACGCCGCTCCCGCGGCCACCTGACGGCCGGGAGGCGCGGTGCGGGCCCGCCCCGTGCCTCCCGGCCGTCGTTTGGCGACGCCCACGGCGTCTGGTACAGTTCTCGAAGCCAAAGACCGCCGGATGTCGCTGCGCTCGCGCAGTGACCGAAGGTCCTCTAACGTGAGGCATCCCGCGCAGGTGTTCCGAACCACTCCCGCCGTTCCGGTGGGGGCAGCTCCGAGCCTCTGTGCGCCGGAGCTTTTTTCGTTCGTGGGCCTGGGGCTACCGGCAAGAAACCCCCAAGGAGAACCATGGCGAACAAGGAAGCTGCGGTCGCCGAGCTCACGGAAGCATTCCAGAGCTCGAACGCCGTTCTGCTCACCGAGTACCGCGGTCTCACGGTCGCGCAGCTCAAGGAGCTCCGCAACTCGATCCGTGAGCACGCCACGTACGCCGTGGTGAAGAACACGCTGACCAAGATCGCGGCGAACAACGCCGGCATCTCGTCGTTCGACGACGAGCTCGCCGGTCCGTCCGCTCTCGCCTTCGTCCACGGTGACACCGTCGCCGTCGCGAAGTCGCTGCGTGCATTCGCCAAGGCGAACCCTCAGCTCGTGGTGAAGGGTGGTTACTTCGACGGTAACCCGCTCTCCGCGACCGAGGTGGACAAGCTCGCTGACCTCGAGTCCCGTGAAGTGCTGCTCGGCAAGCTCGCCGGCGCCTTCAAGGCCTCGCTGTTCGGTGCTGCGTACCTGTTCCAGGCACCCCTCTCGCAGGCCGTCCGCACCGTGGACGCCCTCCGCGAGAAGCAGGAGTCCGCGGCCTGATCAGGCACGCGTTCCACAACCACACCACGCATTAGCAAGTAGGAGAAAATCATGGCGAAGCTTTCGCAGGACGAGCTCATCGAGGCCTTCAAGGAGCTCACGCTCATCGAGCTCTCGGACTTCGTGAAGAAGTTCGAAGAGGTCTTCGAGGTCACCGCGGCCGCCCCGGTCGCCGCTGCCGCCGCCCCCGGTGCAGCTGCCCCGGCCGAGGCCGCTGAGGAGAAGTCCGAGTTCGACGTCATCCTCAAGTCCGCTGGTGACAAGAAGATCCAGGTCATCAAGGAGGTCCGTGGCCTGACGTCGCTCGGCCTCGGTGAGGCCAAGGCGCTCGTCGAGACCGCCGACGCCAAGATCCTCGAGGGTGTCAACAAGGAGACCGCTGACAAGGCGAAGGAGACGCTCGAGGGCGCCGGCGCCACGATCGAGCTCGCGTAGTCTCGACCGTTCGGTCACGAAGGCCGTCGCCCCTCGGGGCGGCGGCCTTCGTCGTGCGCGGGGCGGTGCCAGCCGAGTCTCGTGCTCTGCGACAGTTCTCGCGGTCAAACGCGCGAGAACTGTCGCTCCTCTCGAGTCTCGCGGGCGGCCAACCAAGACTCGAGGCGGTCAGAAGTGCACGCGGTGCTGCCGGAACAGCGTCACGAGCCGGTCGGGCTCGACCAGGTGCCACCACGTCGGACGCACGACGGTCCGGACCGCGGTGAACGCACGGAGCCGGTCTTCGCGGACTTTCTCGTGCCAGAGTGCTTCATCGGGACTGCGGCCGGCGAGCGCCTCGCGGTCGACGTACTTCTGCTTGCCGTCGAACTCGACCACCACCCCGAGCTCCTCGAACCAGAAGTCGACGCGGTCTGTGTGGCCGTCCTCGACCCGGAACTCGTGCTGCGCAACGGGCCGGGGGAGTCCGATCTCCACCATCCGGATCGCCGTGTACGACTCACCGACAGACTCGTGGAGCGGGTCGAGCGCTTCGGCCACCGTGCGACCGCGGACGAAGCCTCGACGACGAGGCGCCGGAAGCGCCGCGACGAAGTCATCGACCGTGATGAGTCGTGCGCGGACTGCGTGGTCGATCGCTACTGCCGCGACCGCGGGTTCGACGGTCGCGGCGAGGTCGACCGCCGTCCGCAGCGCACCAGTTATCGGCACGCCGCCCAAGGTCATCGCGCGATGATCGAATGCCGGTTCGCTCGGATGCCGGACGAGGTGGGCACGGTGCTCGGTCCGACTGGTCAGGGTGTCCCTGACGTGGATGCGATCCGGTGGACTGCCGACGAGCGGCCATCCGAGCGCGATCGCCGCAGTGAGGTGGGAGAACGTGGCGGTCGGTCGCAGGCTCGGAGCGATCGCACGCGCCAACGTGAGGTGTTGTTCGATGGCGGTCATCGCGCGCCAAGCGGCTGTCTCGACGTAGACACCCTCCGCAACGCGGACGAGCGCGCCAGCGCGGTGTCGACGTTGCAGGGAGCGTGATCGTGCGCGGTCGAGTTCGTTCGCTCGGAGGAGTCTGGCTGGTGCGTTGGGCATGCCGGAAGCGTCTCGCGCCCGGACGGGAGGGCTGCCGTCTCGGGCCCGAACTGTGGAAAGGTGCGCGCCGCTCGTCGGTGTGGACGAGACTCACCGCGCTGACGTCGAGACTCGCCGTCAGCGACGTCTCTCGCGCCCAGGACGGCGAGAAGTGTCGCTCATGCCGAGTCTCGACGCGCAGCGCCGCGGCGGGCGGCGGGCCGCGTCAGCGCAGGGTGCTGTGGCGGCGGCCCCAGAGGAGGTAGAGCGCGGCGCCGACGAGCATCCACACGCCGAACGCGATCCACGTGCCGGCGCCGAGGAAGACCGCGAGCAGCACGCAGCACAGCGTTCCGAGCACGGGGACGACCGGGAAGAGCGGGACCCGGTACGAGCGCTCGAGCCCGGGCTGCGTGCGGCGGAGCACGATGACGGAGACGTTGACGAGGGCGAAGGCCACGAGCGTGCCGATGCTCGTCGCGTCGGCGAGCTCACCGAGCGGGACGAGGGCGGCGACCACGGTGACGACGATGCCGACGACGAGCGTGTTCGCGACCGGGGTGCCCGTGCGGTGCGACACCCGGCCGAAGACCTTCGGCACGAGGCCGTCGCGCGCCATCGTCAGGAGGATGCGTGTCTGCCCGTAGAGCACCGTGAGCACGACGCTGGCGATGGCGATCACGGCGCCGACCGAGAACACCAGCGCCACCCAGGGCTGGCCGGTGACCTCGACGACGATCCGGACGAGCGACGCCTCGGAGTCGGAGAAGGACGTCCACGCGCGAGCGCCGATCGCCGCGATCGCGACGAGGATGTACAGGGCCGTGATGAGGGCGATGGAGCCGATGATCGCGCGCGGGAGGTCGCGGCGGGGGGCCTTCGCCTCTTCCCCGGCGGTGGACGCGGCGTCGAAGCCGATGTAGGAGAAGAACAGGCGTGAGGCCGCCGCGGTGACGCCGGCGGCGCCCATCGGTGCGAGGGGCTCGAAGTTGCCGGCCCGGAACGCGGTGAAGGCCACCACGACGAAGAACACCAGCAGCGCGATCTTCACGATCACCATCAGGGTGTTCACCCAGGCGCTCTCGCGGGCGCCGGGGAGCAGGATCGCGGTGGCGAGGAGCACCAGCGCCGCCGCCGGCAGGTTGACGAGGCCACCTTCGCCCGGCGGCGAGGAGATCGCTGCGGGCAGGTGCAGCCCGAACACACGCAGGGTCTCGTCGACGTACTCGCTCGCACCGACCGCGACCGCCGCCACCGACACGGCGTACTCGAGGACGAGGCACCAGCCGCAGACCCAGGCGATGCCCTCGCCCATCGTCGCGTACGTGTAGGAGTAGCTCGACCCGGACGTCGGCACCGCACCGGCCATCTCGGCGTACGACAGGGCCGAGAGCAGCGCCGCGACACCCGCGAGGACGAACGAGATCCAGACGGCGGGACCGGCGAGCGGGACCGCGGTGCCGAGCACGACGAGGATCCCGGTGCCGAGGGTGGCGCCGACGCTGATCATCGTGAGGTGCCACACCCCGAGGGAGCGGCGGAGCGGCTCACCGTTGACACCCCTGGCGGCCTCGGCCTGGAGGTCCTCGATCGGTTTGCGGCGGGCGAGCTGCTGCCGGAGGGACACGGGGGACTGCGCGGACGACATGGGACCTCGGGGTGGCAGGACGGGGACGCACGATGGTGGCACGCCCCCCGTGCGGGGTCAAACCGGGGGACCGCGCCGATGTCGCCGCGCGGCGGTACGGTTGCAGGGATCGAAGCGGGAGGAGCGCGCATGAGCATGGGACACGGCGCTCGTGGGGGTCCGCGTGGGGGCGGTCGGATCTCGAGCGGCGACCACGCCGCGCAGAAGGCCGCGAACGCCGAGGCGCCCCGGATCCCGCACCTGCTGCACCGCATTTCCGGCCTGTTCGTGCCCCACCGTGCGTCGATCGTGCTGACGGTCGTGCTGGTCCTCGTCGGCGCGGCGCTGTCCGTGATCCCGCCGCTCCTGACCCAGCGCGCCTTCGACGAGGGGCTGTTCCCGAAGGGCGGTGCAGGTCCCGACCTCCCGGTCCTCTACGCCCTGGTGGCGGGCATGGTCGGCCTGTGGATCGCGAGCGCCGGCATCGGCGTCTGGCAGACCTACCTGACCGCGACGGTCGGCAACAAGGTCATGGGCGCGATGCGGATGCGGCTCTTCGGCCACCTGCAGCGGATGGAGCTCGCCTTCTTCACCCGCACCAAGACCGGGATCATCCAGTCGCGGCTGCAGAACGACGTCGGCGGCGTCGCGAGCGTCCTCAACAACACGATCTCCTCGGTGCTCGGCAACACCGTCACGGTGATCGCGGCCGTCGTGGCGATGCTGCTGCTCAGCTGGCAGATGACCCTCGTCTCGGTCGTGCTGCTCCCGCTGCTCGTGATCGCCCAACGCCGTGTGGGACAGGTCCGGGCGCGCATCGCCGCCCAGACGCAGGAGTCGCTGTCGGACATGACCGCGATCACCCAGGAGGCGCTCAGCGTCTCGGGCATCCTCCTCGCGAAGAGCTTCAACCAGCAGCGCAGCGAGACTCAGCGGTACGGCGACGAGAACCGCAACCAGATCCAGCTCCAGGTCCGGCAGCAGATGTCCGGTCAGTGGTTCTTCGCGATCGTGCAGATCTTCCTGTCGATCATCCCCGCGATCATCTACGTCGTCGCGGCCTGGCTGATCATCGGCGACGTCCCGATCACGGCCGGCACGATCGTGGCGTTCACGACGGTGCAGTCCCGCCTGCTCTTCCCGACGGTCGGCCTGCTGCGCGTGGTGCTCGACCTCCAGACGTCGGGCGCCCTGTTCGCACGGATCTTCGAGTACCTCGACCTGAAACCGGCGATCACCGACTCCCCGACGGCGAAGCCGGTCGACGAGTCCCGGCTCGGGCACGTCGCGTTCGACCACGTGACCTTCGCCTACCCGGACGGCGAGCCCGACCACCCGACGCTCCGGGACGTCTCCTTCGAACTCCAGCCCGGGCAGTTCGCCGCGTTCGTCGGGCCGTCCGGGGCGGGCAAGACCACGGTGTCGTACCTGGTCCCGCGGCTGTACGAGGCGACGAGCGGCAGTGTGCGGTTCGCGGGCGCCGACGTCCGCGACATCGAGCACGAGGACCTGATGCGGCACGTCGGGATCGTCAGCCAGGAGACCTACCTCTTCCACGCGTCGATCGGCGACAACCTCCGCTACGCCAGACCGGACGCCACGGACGAGGAACTCGAACGGGCTGCCCGCGCGGCCAACATCCACGAGACGATCGCGTCGTTCCCGGACGGGTACGACACGATCGTGGGCGAGCGGGGCTACCGGCTCTCCGGCGGCGAGAAGCAGCGCATCGCGATCGCGCGCGTGCTGCTGAAGGACCCGCCCGTCCTGGTCCTCGACGAGGCGACGAGCGCACTCGACTCGATCTCCGAGCGGGTGGTGCAGACGGCGCTCGACACCGCCGCCGCCGGTCGGACGACCATCTCGATCGCCCACCGACTGTCCACGGTCCGGGACGCCGACGTCATCTTCGTGCTGGACCACGGGCGCATCGTCGAGCAGGGGACGCACGACGAGCTCCTCGACCTCGGCGGGACGTACGCGACCCTCCACCGCCAGCAGAACCTGCCGGTCGGCGCCTGACCGTCGCGGGCGTGCCGGAGCACGCAAGCGCGCGGCCGGCCGGGAGGCACGGCGTGGGCGGGCAGCGTGCCTCCCGTCCGTCACGGTGTCTGCTGTGCCGGCGGGGCGGGCCGGTACCGTGCGTCCCGTCCGTCACGGTGTCTGCTGTGCCGGCGGGGCGGGCCGGTACCGTGCCTCCCGTCCGTCACGGCGTCGGCCGTGCCGGCGGGGCGGGCCGGTACCGCGCCTCCCGTCCGCCGTGGTCCCGCCCGCGCCCGCACAGGCCGCGACAACGCGACAACGCGACACGTGTCGTCCCGCACCAGGTGCCCGACCCGCGTGAACCGGATACCGGACCGAGCCGGACACGACGCTTCCTCGCGTGGTAGCTCTGGATCCAGAACCCGAGCAGTGCCTCCTGATCCGCGCCGCCCGAACGGAGTCCTCCGTGACCGATGCCCCGTCCCCGACCGACCCGGTCACACCGTCGGACGGTGCCCGCGAGCGCGACCCGCTCGACCCGCAAGACCAGCGCGACCAGCGCGACCAGCGCGACCAGCGCGACCAGCGCGACCAGCGCTACCCCCGCGACCGCGACCGCGACCGGACCAGCAGGCGCAGTGGACGCTTCCGCGCGTTCCTCACGAGCGGCTCCCTCGACGTCCAGTCGAAGCTCCTCGTGATGCTCCTGGCGGTGAGCGTCGTGGCGGCGCTCGTCGTCGGGGCCGTCGGGTACGTGAACGGCCGCGACTCCCTCCAGGCCGCCGCACTCAACCAGGTGACCTCGCTGCGGGAGGCCCGGATCACCGAGCTCAAGCGGTCGTTCGCGCAGTTCACCGACACCGTGGTGGCGCAGACCCGGAACGCGAGCGTCATCGGCGCGACGAAGGCCTTCGAGTCCGGCTGGGACGACCTGCAGCGCCGTCCGGTGTCGGACGACGACCGGCAGAAGGTCGACGACTGGTACGCCGACACCCTCGTGCCGCAGTTGGACAAGGCGTCCGGCGGGACGGCCGACCCGCAGCAGTTCGCGCCGACGTCCGACCCGCAGGCGTACCTCCAGGCCCGGTACACGGCGCCGTTCACCGACTACGACGAGGCGATCGCGCAGGACGACGCGGGTGACGGCAGCGCGTGGTCGAAGGCCCACGCCGAGTACCAGCCGTACTTCAAGCAGGCGGTGGAGACGGTCGGGTACGAGGACCTGCTCCTCATGAACACGGACGGAGACGTCGTCTACTCGGCGTACTCGGGGGCTGACCTCGGCACGAACCTGGACGACGGTCCGTACCGTGAGTCGAACCTCGCGACCGGGTACCGCGACGCGCTCCGGCTGACGAGCTCGGACGGCTTCGTGGTCACCGACTTCCAGCGGTACGTCCCGAGCCTGAACGTCCCGACGCTGTGGGTGATGTCCCCGGTCGGCGACGACGGCAAGATCATCGGCGTGATGGCGGTGCAGGTGCCCGTCGAACTGATCAGTGACATCATGACCGGTGACCGGGGCTGGAAGGGCGACGGGCTGGGCGACACCGGGGAGTCGTACCTCGTGGGTGACGATCGCCTGATGCGGTCGTACCCCCGGCAGCTGCTGCAGCACCCGGCGCAGTACGAGCGGGACGTCATCTCGGCCGGCACTGCGCCTGCCGTCGCGAAGCGCCAGGTGGAGGTCAAGGGCTCCGTGCTGCTCCAGGAGGTGAACACGACGCCGGTCAGCCGCGCACTGCAGGGGAAGACGGGGACGGTGATCGCGGACGACTACCGCGGGAAGGAGGTCCTCGCGGCGTACGCCCCGCTCGAGGTCGACGGCCTGCGGTGGGTGGTGGTCGCGCAGATGGACACGTCCGAGGCCTTCGCTCCGGTGAACGTGTTCGCGCGGAACCTCGCGCTCGCTCTCGTCGGGATCATCGTCCTCGTCTCGCTCCTGTCGCTCCTGCTCGCGCAGGTCTTCGTCCGTCCGATCCGACGGCTGCAACGGGCCGTGAACCGGGTGAGCGCTGGCGAGCTCGGCGTCGAGGTGCAGACGAAGGCCGGCGACGAGATCGGCGACCTCGGGATCGCGTTCAACGACATGAGTCGGAGCCTGCAGGTGAAGCAGGACCTCCTCGACGAGCAGCGCCGGCAGAACGACTCGCTGCTGCTGACGATGATGCCGGAGGACCTTGCGAAGCGGTACAAGCAGGGTGACGACACCATCGCGGCCGACCACCAGGACGTCGCGGTCGTGTACGCCGACCTCATCGGCTTCGACGACTTCGCGAAGGGGCTCTCGGCCGAGGAGAGCCTCGCGCTCGTGAACGACATCTGGCGCTCGCTCGACGAGGCCGCCGGTCGGTACGGCATCGAGCGGGTGCGGACGACCCGCGCCGGGTACCTCGCCTCGTGCGGCCTGAGCGTCCCGCGGGTCGACAACGTCCGCCGCGTGGTCGAGTGGGCGGAGGAGTCCCAGCGTGTGCTCGAGCGGTTCAACGGGCAGCACGGCTCCCGTGTCGGGCTCCGCGCGGGCATCGACGCCGGACAGGTGACGAGCGGCCTCGTCGGTCGCGCGAGCCTCGTGTACGACATGTGGGGCGATGCCGTGAACCTCGCGTACCGGGTGCAGGGCATCGCCCCGTCCCCGGGGGTGTACGCCACGCAGCGGGTCGTCGACAAGCTCGGCGACCGCGCGGGCATCGTCGACGCGGGCGAGGTGCAGACGCAGTCCGGGTCGCAGCGCATCTGGAAGCTCGAGCAGGTGCAGTCGTGATCCCGTTCTGGCAGCAGCCGTGGTTCTGGCCGGCGATCGTCGTCATCGTCGGGCTCCCGGTCGTCCTCCTCGTCCTCACCGAGCTGCAGTCGGACCTGCAGCGCCGTGGCAACTCGCTGCACAAGGTGGTCGGCCTGCTCCGCAACGCGGTCATCCCGGTGATCGCGATCCTCGTCCTGAGCGTGCAGGTCACGGCGGCGGTCGACCCGTCCCGCCCGGTCGTGACCCAGGTGATCGCGACGGTGCTCGGTTTCCTCGTGATCGTGTTCGTCCTGAACGGCATGAACGTCCTGCTGTTCACGAACGCCCGGAAGGGCAGCTGGCGCGAGAAGATCCCGTCGATCTTCGTCGACATCGCCCGGGTCATCCTCGTGGCGATCGGCCTCGCGGTCGTGTTCCGCATCGTGTGGGGGACCGACATCGGCGGCATCTTCACGGCGCTCGGTGTCGGGTCCTTCGTCATCGCCCTCGCCCTGCAGACCGCCGTCGGTCCGATCGTCGCCGGGCTGTTCCTGCTGTTCGAGCAGCCGTTCCGGCTCGGGGACTGGCTCGACATCGGCGGCACGCGTGGCCGGGTCGTCGAGGTCAACTGGCGGTCCGTGCACCTCGACACGGGCAACGGCATCCTCATCACCCCGATCGGCTCGCTCGCGGGCGCGTCGTTCACGAACCTCAGCCGGACGGGAGGCACGTACCCGGTCTCGACGTCGGTCACCTTCACGACGGACGACGCACCGGCGGCGGTGGTCGCCCTGCTCCAGCGGGTCGCGTCCGGCCTGCCCCAGCTCGCGCCGGGCACGAGCCCGTCGGCCGAGCCGATGGGCGGATCGGGCTACACCGTCTCGTTCGAGGTCGGCGGCCCGTCGCAGGAGGGCTCGGCGCTGGCACAGTTCCGGATGTGGCTCTGGTACGCCGCGCGTCGCGCCGGGCTCGGACTCGACGGCGACACCACCGACGACTTCGTCACGGACGAGCGCCGGGACGCCGCCCTCGCCTCGATCGCACCGACGCTGTACCTGGCGTCCGACGACGTCGCGGCGCTCCGGCAGGTCGTGACGCTCGAGCGCTACGCGGCCGGCGAGGTGATCTCCAGGCCGGGCGTCGTCCCGACGGCGATCCGGTTCGTGCTGACCGGCAGCGTCGAGCTCCGCGTGCCGTTCGGCGACGAGCAGCTCCCGGCGACCCGGGTCGAGGCCGGCGACTACGTCGGGCAGACGTCGCTCACCCGCGAGGTCGTGCAGACCTTCCAGGTGGCCCTGACCGAGGTCGCGGTGCTCGTCGTCCCGGTCGAGGCGATCGACACCATCGTCCGGTCGAACCCGCAGCTCGCCCGCGACATCGGGGCGGTGATCGACCGGCGGCACCAGGACGTCGCGGACACGATCGCGGCCCGGGCCGGTCAGCTGCAGCCGGGCGTCACGTCCGGGGGAGCGTGAGGGACGCCCGCCTAGACTCGGGCGCGTGCGTTACGCGAACTCCGTCGTCGACCTCGTCGGCGACACCCCGCTCGTCAAGCTCAACCGGGTGACCGAGGGCGTCCACGCGACCGTCCTCGTGAAGGTCGAGTACCTCAACCCCGGCGGATCGTCGAAGGACCGCATCGCCACGCGGATCATCGACGCGGCCGAGGCGTCCGGCGACCTCCGCCCGGGCGGCACGATCGTCGAGCCGACCTCGGGCAACACCGGCGTCGGGCTCGCCCTCGTGGCGCAGCAGCGCGGCTACCGGTGCGTCTTCGTGCTGCCGGACAAGGTCGGCGAGGACAAGCGGAACGTCCTCACCGCGTACGGCGCCGAGATCGTGGTCACCCCGACGGCCGTCGCACCGGAGCACCCCGAGTCGTACTACTCGGTGTCCGACCGGCTCGTGCGGGAGATCCCCGGCGCCTACAAGCCGAACCAGTACGCGAACCCGAACGGCCCGCGCAGCCACTACGAGACCACCGGCCCGGAGATCTGGCGCGACACCGAGGGGCGGATCACGCACTTCGTCGCCGGCGTCGGTACGGGCGGTACCATCTCCGGCACCGGTCGCTACCTCAAGGAGGCCTCCGAGGGCCGCGTCCGCATCGTCGGCGCCGACCCCGAGGGCTCCGTCTACTCCGGCGGCACCGGCCGACCGTACCTGGTCGAGGGCGTCGGCGAGGACTTCTGGCCCGCCGCGTACGACGCCGGGGTGCCGGACGAGATCATCGCCGTCACGGACGCCGAGTCCTTCGCGATGACCCGGCGGCTCGCTCGCGAGGAAGGGCTGCTCGTCGGCGGCTCGAGCGGCATGGCCGTGGTCGCCGCGCTCCGGGCCGCCCGTGACCTCACCGAGGACGACGTCGTCGTGGTGCTCCTGCCGGACGGCGGCCGCGGCTACCTCGGCAAGATCTTCAACGACCGCTGGATGCGTTCGTACGGCTTCGCCGAGACCGACGACGCGCGCACGGTGGGGTCGATCGTCGCGGGCAAGGACGGCCGCCTGCCCGACCTCGTGCACGCGCACCCGTCCGACACCGTCCGCGACGTCGTCGACATCATGTCGAAGTACGGCGTCTCGCAGATGCCGGTCCTCAGCGCGGAGCCGCCCGTCGTCATCGGCGAGGTCGTCGGCGCCGTCGCCGAGAAGGACCTGCTCGAGCAGGTGTTCACCGGCGCCGCGTCGATGACGGACGCGCTCACGCCGTTCGTCGGCGACCCGCTCCCGCTGATAGGCATCGGCGAGTCCGTCGCCGCCGCCCGTCGTGCGCTCGAGACCGTCGACGCCCTGCTGGTGGTCGAGGACGGCAAGCCCGTCACGGTCCTGACCCGCCACGACCTGCTCACGTCCCTCTCCGACTGACCGACCGGCCGTCCGCCCGACCGGCCCACCGACCGCACGTCCGCCCGAACGACCGAGGAAGCACCAGCATGACCGAGTTCAGCACCCGCGCCGTCCACGCCGGCCAGGAGCCCGACGCCGGGACCGGCGCCGTCATCCCGCCGATTCACGTCACGTCGACGTACGCGCAGGACGGCATCGGGAACATGCGCGCCGGCTACGAGTACTCCCGCGGCGGCAACCCGACGCGCGACGGTCTGCAGACGCTGCTCGCGGACCTCGACGGCGGGGTCGCGGCGTACTCGTTCGCGTCCGGCCTCGCGGCGGAGGACGCCCTGCTCCGCGCGTACCTCGAGCCCGGAGCCCGCGTCGTCATGGGCAACGACGTGTACGGCGGCACCCACCGCCTCGTGAACCGGGTGCACGTGCCGTGGGGCGTCCAGCTCGTCGTGGTCGACATGAGCGACCAGGACGCCGTGCGGGCCGCGCTCGAGGGGGCGCCCGCGAAGACCGTGCTGTGGGTCGAGACGCCGACGAACCCGCTCATGAAGATCGCCGACATCGCGGCGCTCGCCGAGCTCGGGCACCTCGCCGGGGCACTCGTCGTCGTGGACAACACGTTCGCGTCGCCCTACCTCCAGCAGCCGATCGCGCTCGGCGCCGACGCCGTCGTGTACTCGACCACGAAGTACCTCGGTGGTCACTCCGACGTCGTCGGCGGCGCGGTCGTGCTCGCCGACGAGGAACTCGCCGAGCAGGTCGCGTTCCTGCAGTTCGGCGCCGGGGCGATCTCGTCGCCGTTCGACGCGTTCCTCACCACCCGCGGCATCAAGACCCTCGCGGTCCGGATGGAGCGGCACTCGGCGAACGCGCAGGCCGTCGCCGAGTCGCTCGTCGGTGCTCCCGGGGTCGAGCGTGTGTTCTACCCGGGGCTCGCCGACCACCCCGGGCACGAGGTCGCGGCCCGCCAGATGCGCAGCTTCGGCGGCATGCTCTCGCTCTCGCTGTCCGGCGGCGCCGCGGCGGCGAAGCGGTTCGCGGAGTCCACCGAGGTGTTCACGCTCGCGGAGTCGCTCGGCGGCGTCGAGTCGCTCATCGGGTACCCGAGCGAGATGACGCACGCCTCGGTGCGGGGGACCGAGCTCGAGGTACCGGACGACGTCGTGCGCCTGTCCGTCGGCATCGAGGACGCCGGCGACCTGGTCGCGGACCTGCAGCAGGCCCTCACCCGCTGACGCGCTGACGCGCTGACGCGCTGACGCGCTGAGGGTCGGCCTGGAGGCTCGTGGCGGCGCCGCCACGAGCCTCCCGTGCGTCCCCGGCCGGCCCCACGGCCGTCGGTGGCCGCTCCTAGGATGGTGCGGTGAGCACCGCCGCGCCGACGAGGACCAGCATCTTCAGCGGGCGGTACGCACTCGCCACGGTCGGCATGGTCGCCATCGTGGCGGTCGCGGCGTTCCAGAACCTGGCGATGACGACGGTCATGCCGGAGATCAGCCGCGACCTCGACGGCGAGACCCTGTACGCCCTGGCCTTCGCCGCGCCGCTCGCCGCCGGCGTGCCGGGCATGGTCCTCGCGGGCAACTGGACCGACCGCTCCGGCGGACGCGTCGTCGCGTGGGTGTCCGCCGCCTTCTTCGCCGTCGGAACAGCCGTGGTGATGACCGCGCCGACGATGGAGGTCTTCCTCGTCGGTCGGCTCGTCGAGGGCTTCGGCGCCGGGGCGATCGACGTCGTCCTCTACGTGCTCGTGGCGCGGATCTTCCCGGACGAGCTGCACGGCCCGGTGTTCGCCGGGTTCGCCGCGGCCTGGGTCCTCCCGGCCCTCGTCGGTCCCGCGCTCGCGGGCATCGTCACCGACGTCTGGAACTGGCACTGGGTCTTCGCGGGGGCGCTCGTCATCGCGGTCGTCGGCTTCAGCGTGCTCGTCCCGACCCTCCGCCGCCTGCACCCGCCGGCTGTCGATGTCCGGGCGCCGTGGCAGCGCGCCCGCATCGGGTGGTCGGTCGCCGCGGCGGTCGCCATCCTGCTCCTCAACGTCGCGCCGGACCTCGGCACCTGGGCCCGCGTCGCAGCCGTGGTCATCGGCGTCGTCGGCACCTGGGCGGCGCTCCGACCGCTCGTGCCGACGGGCACGTTCCGCGCCGCGCCCGGCCTGCCGTCGGTCGTGCTGCTCCGCGGCCTCGTCGCCGCGTCGTTCTTCGGGAGCGAGGCGTACGTCCCGTTCCTCCTGCAGGCGAAGCACGGGTTGTCCGCGTCCACGGCGGGGCTCGCGCTGACCGTCGCCGCACTGAGCTGGGCCGGTGCGAGCTGGCTGCACGGACGGCTCGGGGAGAACCGGCTGACCGCGGCACGGACGTTCGCCGTGGGCCTCGGCCTCGTGCTCGTGAGCCTGCTCGCCGCGTTCGCCGTCGCGACGTTCGACCTGCCGTGGTGGGTGCTCGTCGTCGGCTGGTTCGTCGGGGGAGCGGGCATGGGGGCGATCTACCCGCGGACGTCGATGCTCACGCTGCGGTTCTCGGGGGAGGGCGACGACGGCTTCGCGTCGAGTGCGCTCACGATCGCGGACGCCTCCGGCAGCGTGGTGGGCCTCGCGCTCACCGGGCTGCTCTTCGTCGGGACCGGTGGAGCGGACACCGACGTGTCGTTCCCGCTCGTCTTCGGCGGCATGGTCGTCGTGTCGCTGCTCGCGTGGGCAGCGGTCCGCCGCCTCGGGCCGGTGCCGCCGCCGTCATCGACCGTGGCCGACGGGTAGCGTGGCCGACGTGTCCGCCCGCATCGTCGCCGCAGCCGTCGCCCTCGCGACGGTCCTCACCCTGACCGGGTGCCAGGGCGCGACGTCGGCGGCGCCCACGCCCGTGCAGAGCAGCGACCTGACGAGCTCCGACGGCGGCTTCGACCAGAGCGCGGTCGTCGGCGTCGTCCTCCTGCACAGTGCGGCGATCCCGGGGACGACCTCGGGCGGCGTGCCGCTCGCGACACGCTTCCGCGACGACCTGACCGCCGCCGGGTTCCGGCCGGACGTGCGCGTGGCCGGTACCGACGACGCCGCGGCGGACCAGCGGTCGGCACTGCGGGCACTCGTGCAGCGCGGTGCCAAGGCCGTCCTGGTCGAGGCCGCCGACCCCGCGTCGCTCGCCGGCGCGGTGCAGGTCGCCCACGACGCCGGCGTGGTGATCGTCGCCGTCGGGGACCCCCTGCCGGCCTCGGGCACCGGCGGGGACGGGGTCTCGGCGGACTACCGCGTGCAGGGCAGCGACTCGGACGCGGCCACGGTCGCGAAGGCCACCGCGGTCGTGGAGTCGCTGCAGCGCGGCGAGAAGCCCGACGTCGGCTGAGGCCGTCCACACAAGGGGGCGTCGTCGTCTCACGGCGCTTCCCCAGCATCGCCCCGCCGAGCCTCGGAACGACGCCGTCCGCCGCTGAGCGGAGGGACAGGCCGCGTCCCTCGAACGGGGGACGTCGTTCGTCGGTGGAACCACCGACTGTCCGGTCGTTCCGGAAGCTCACTACATTCGCCTCACCCAGCTCCACGGTGAGAGGACCCGAAGTGCAACGACGCCCACCGACCCCCGGTCGGACCGAACCCCGCAGGACCCGGACCGCGCTCGTCGCGATCGCCACCGCAGCGTGCACGGTCGGTGCCGTCGCCCTCGCTGCCGGACCGGCCGACGCGGCGACCCGGCACACGCTCCCCGACTCCGTCCCCACGTGGGCGACGAGCACGAACGACGCCGGCACCGTGGCGGCGAGCACCGACGTCGAGGGCGAGGTCTACCTGCCCCTGCGGAACCAGCAGGGTGCCGAGGCCCTCGCCACCGCGGTGTCCACCCCGGGGAACGCCCGGTACCGCAAGCCGCTCAGCCCGTCGGCCTGGATCGCGAAGTACGCCCCGACGAAGGCCTCCGCGGACGAGGTCACCGGCTACCTCCGCGCACAGGGCCTCACCATCACGGCCGTCCCGGCGAGCCACGAGTTCGTGGTGTTCCGCGGGCCGGCGTCGGTCGTCGGTTCGGTGCTCGGCACGAGCCTGCACCGCTACCAGCACGCCGGGAAGACCCTCGTCGCGCCGGCCTCCGCACCGTCGCTGCCGTCCTCCATCGCCGGTCTCGTGAGCGGGGTCAGCGTCGACCAGGGCAGGCTCCTCACCCACCCGGAGCTCGTGCAGCAGGGCCAGACCCCCGCGACCTCGACACCCGCGCGCACGCTCAGGCAGCAGGCCACCGGCCCCACCGGCATCCAGGCGAAGTGCTCCCAGTACGACGGACAGCACACCGCGACCGTGCCGGCAGCGTACGGGCAGACCGATGTCCGCACGTTCGCCTGCGGCTACGTCCCGAAGCAGATCCGCTCGGCCTACGGCGTGGACGCCCTCGCGGCGACGGGCGTCCAGGGCCAGGGGCAGACCGTCGCGATCATCGACGCGTACGCCTCGCCGACGATCGTGCACGACACGAACACCTACTCGGCCCAGAACGGTGAGCCGGGTCTGACCGACGCGACCTTCCAGCAGAAGATCCCGGCGCCCTCGCAGTTCACCGACCAGGTGCTCTGCCAGCAGCCGAGCGGGTGGCAGGGCGAGGAGACGCTCGACGTCCAGTCGGTGCACGCCGTCGCCCCGGCCGCGAAGATCCTCTACGTCGGCGGGACGAACTGCGGCGGCGGGCTCGACGTCGCGATGTCGAAGATCCTCGACCAGGGGCTCGCGGACCTCGTCAGCAACAGCTACGGCGACGTCGGCGAGAACGTGCCGCTGTCGAGCATCCGCGGACAGGAGAACCTGCACGTCCAGGCCGCCGGTGAGGGCATCGGCCTGTACTTCTCGAGCGGGGACAACGGTGACGAGTCCGCCGCCCTCGGCAGCGCGCAGCCGGACTTCCCGGCTTCCAGCCCGTGGGTGACCGCGGTCGGCGGGACGAGCCTCGGCATCGGCGCGAACGGCCGCAAGACGTTCGAGACCGGGTGGGGCGACGTCCTCGACCAGATCGTGTCGAGCGACCGCGGGAACGTGTACGCGGCACCGCTCCCGGGCAACCTGGTCGGCGGTGGCGCCGGCGGCGGCACGAGCACGCTCTTCGACCAGCCCGCGTACCAGCGGGGCGTCGTGCCGTCGTCCCTCGCGAACGGCAAGCGGGTGTCCCCGGACCTCGCGGCGCTCGCCGACCCGTACACCGGCTTCGCGATCGGCATCCGCCCGATCACGGACGACAGCACCCTCGCCACGGGGGACTTCGTGAACGAGACGTACGGCGGCACCTCGCTCGCGTCCCCGCTCACGGCGGCCCTCATGGCGATCGTGCAGCAATCGACGCACGCTCGGCTCGGGTTCGCCAACCCGACGCTGTACGCCACGTACCGGGCGACCCCGAAGGCGTTCACCGACGTGAAGCCGCCGAAGTCGCCGATCGCGCTGGCCTACACGAGCGCCACGAGCGGCAAGGACTACCTCGTCACGCTCGACCACGACACGTCGCTCACCACCGCCGAGGGGTACGACGACGTGACCGGCCTCGGCGCGGTGTCCTTCAGCGGACTGTCGCAGGTGGCGCGCCGGTAGCGCGTGGCGCGTCGACGAAGGACGCACCTGACGGACGGGCGCGCCCCGCTCAGCGGCAACGCGAAGCGTTGCGCGGAGCGCGCCGACCGAGCCTGCGAGGGAGGGGCGCCAGCTGGCACCGGGCCTCCCGTCCGTCTGCTACGCGCGCGGGGCGCGAGGCGCGACGCGTCAGCGCCACCAGGCCGGGAACGACAGCGTGATCGTCTGCACGAGCGACTTCCGCGACCGGCGCGGGCCGGCGAGCCACGCCTCGATCGCGCCGACGAACCCCTGGGCGACGAACCCTGCCGCGACGTCGTCGAGGAGCTCGGGCCGACCCTCGGCCGGGAGCTCCCGGATGTGCTGCGCACTCGACACCGTGAAGTGGTCGACGAGGAGGCGGTGGAGCGAGCCGTCCTCGGGGTCGGGCAGCGCCTTGCCGTAGATGTCCTTGTACGACACCACGTGCTCGACGACGGCGTCGATGCCGCGGCGGGTGATGGCCTCGAGCTCGTCCGGTCCCGCGCCGCGCTCGAACGCCGCCCGACGCGCCGCGGCGTCGTCGTCGCGGATGCGGTCGAGCTCCGGCGTGAGGACGTCGGCGAGCAGCGACCCGGGGGAGACCGCGTGCGAGTAGAACGTCGCGCGGTTGATGCCCGCGGCACGTGTGACGTCGGCGACGGTGATGCGCGACACGGGACGATCGGCGGCGAGGCGCAGGATCGCCTCGCGCAGGGCCGCGGTCGTGTGCAGGATCCGGGCGTCCACCACGACACCCACCCCCTTCCTGTCCAGATCGCCCGGTCCGCCGGGCAGTCCGAACGTACCGCATGTCAGGTGACGCACAGGTGCGGTTAGGATGGTTCCGCGGCCGAATCGATTCGACCCGGTTCCGGCCCCCCTCCTCCCACCACCCCTCCCCACGTCGAAGGACCCAGCTCGTGACCGCGCCCGCCACCACCGGTTCGCTCCGCGTCGTCCTGCACCCGGGGGACTCGCTCTCCCGCGGACAGCGCCTCGTCTACGTCTTCGTCCTGGGTGCCCTCACCGCGCTCGGGCCGTTCACCATCGACCTGTACCTGCCGGCGTTCCCGTCCCTCGAGGGCGACCTCGGGATCTCGGCCGGCACGGTCCAGCTCACCCTGACGGCGACCACGATCGGGTTCGCGGTCGGGCAGCTGCTCGTCGGCCCCTGGAGTGACAAGGTCGGTCGGCGCCTCCCGCTGATCATCGCGACCAGCGTGCACGTGGCCGCCTCGGTCGGGGCCGCGCTCGCCCCGAACGTCGAGGTGCTCGCGCTGTTCCGTGTCCTGCAGGGCATGGGGGCCTCGGCCGGAGGCGTCGTGGCGATGGCGACCGTCCGCGACCTGTTCGGCGGCAAGCCCCTCGTGCGCATGCTGTCCCGCCTCGCGATGGTGAACGGGCTCGCGCCGATCCTCGCCCCGCTCATCGGTTCGCAGATGCTCCGGTTCACGAGCTGGCGCGGCATCTTCGTCTTCCTCGCCTGCTACGGCCTCGCCGTGGTGATCGCCTCGGTGCTGCTCATCGTCGAGACCCTGCCGCCGGCACGTCGGCACGAGGCCGGGCACTCGAGCGTCGGGCAGCGGTACCGGGCGCTCTTCTCCGACCGGATCTTCGTGGGCGTGGCCCTCATCGGCGCGATGGTGTTCAGCGGGCTGTTCTCGTACCTCAGCGCGTCGCCGTTCCTGTTCCAACAGGTGTACGACCTCAACGCGCAGCAGTACGGCCTGCTCTTCGCGGTGAACTCGATCGGCGTCGTGCTCGGGGTGCAGATCTCGTCCCGCATCGCGCAGCGCGTCGGCCCGCAGTGGATCCTGGCGTGCTCGACCGCGACACTGTTCCTCGCGGCCGTGGCGATCATCGTGCTCGACCTGCTCGGCGCCGGGCTCGTCGGGGTGCTCGTGCCGCTGTGGTTCTTCATCGCCGCCTGCGGGTTCTCGTTCCCGCTCGTGCAGGTGATCGGCCTCGCGGCCCACGGCAAGGAGGCGGGCACCGCTGCGTCCCTCCTCGGTGCCCTGAACTTCGGCGTCGCCGGGCTCATCTCGCCGATCGTCGGCTGGCTCGGCATCACCACCGCGGCGCCCATGGCGGCCGTGATGGCGTGCACGTCGGCCGTGGCGATCACCCTGCTCTGGGTGGTCGTGCGGCCGCGGACGGTGCCGGCGCTCTCGCACTGACGCGTCGCGCGGCGGCTCGCGCGGCATCGGGTGGCGTCGCGGTGCACGGGCCGTCGCCGTCGGACGACGTGACCGCTGTCGGACGACGTCGACCGAGTCGTCCGACAGCGGCACGAGCGGGACCGAACCGGCTGTCCGCGCCGTTCGTATGCTGAGCCCATGAGCGATGCGGTGGAGCAGGCACGGGCGGCGGCAGCGGCGGCGAAGGCCGCGGCGGACGAGGCTCGGCGCCTCGCGGACGAGGCCGCGGCGCGGGCCGAGGAACTCGCGGCGGCGCTCGCGGCCTCCGTGCCCACCGCGGACGCGGCTCCCGACGCGGAGGCACCCGACGTCGCCGGCGCACCCGCACCGACACCTGCACCGGCCGCGGACGACGGTACCCCCGCGACCACCGACGGGCCGGTGTCGTCGTCGGGGACCGGCACCGTGCCTCCCGGCAGTGCACCGGCGACCGCGCCCGCCGACGCGACCGGCCCCGCCGACGCGACCGGCCCCGCCGACGCGACCGGACCCGCCGACGCGACCGGACCGCTCGGACCGGACGCAGTGGCGGCGGTCGGCGACGGCTACCGGGTGACCGGCAGCGCCCTCGAGCTCGGCGCCCTCGTGAACGGCGAGGCGCTGCCCGATGTGCAGGTGCGGATCCCGCTCGGCATGCTCAACCGTCACGGCCTCGTGGCGGGCGCGACGGGCACGGGCAAGACCCGCACGCTCCAGCTGCTCGCCGAGCAGATCGCCGCGAACGGGGTCCCCGTCTTCGCCGCCGACATCAAGGGCGACCTGTCCGGCCTCGCGGTGCCGGGCACGAGCAGCGAGAAGCTCCTCGCCCGTACCGCCGGCATCGGGCAGGACTGGCAGGCGGTCGCGAGCGAGGCCGAGTTCTACAGCCTCGGCGGGCAGGGCACCGGCGTCCCGATCCGCGCGACGGTGTCCGGGTTCGGCCCGCTGCTGCTGTCGAAGGTGCTCGGGCTGAACGAGACGCAGGAGTCCTCGCTCGGGCTCGTGTTCCACTACGCCGAGCAGGCCGGCCTGCCGCTCGTCGACCTCTCGGACCTCCGGAGCGTCCTGACGTTCCTCGTCGGCGACGACGGCAAGGAGGAACTGGCCGAGCTCGGCGGGTTGTCGAAGCAGACCGCCGGCGTGATCCTCCGCGAGCTCATCACCTTCGCCGACCAGGGTGCGGACCAGTTCTTCGGCGAGCCCGAGATCGACACGCAGGTGTTCCTCCGGACGGCCGCGGACGGTCGGGGCGTGGTCAGCCTGCTCGAGGTGCCGGGCGTGCAGGACCAGCCGCAGGTGTTCTCGACGTTCCTCATGTGGCTCCTCGCGGACCTCTTCAACGAGCTCCCGGAGGTCGGCGACCAGGACAAGCCGAAGCTCGTGTTCTTCTTCGACGAGGCGCACCTGCTCTTCAACGGGGCCTCGAAGGACTTCACCGACCAGATCGTGCGCACCGTCCGGCTGATCCGGTCGAAGGGCGTCGGCATCTTCTTCGTGACGCAGACACCGAAGGACGTGCCGAACGACGTGCTCGCGCAGCTCGGGTCGCGCATCCAGCACCAGTTGCGCGCGCACACCCCGGACGACGCGAAGGCGCTCCGGGCCACGGTGTCGACGTACCCGTCGAGCGACTACGACCTCGGCGAGGTCCTCACCTCGCTCGCCACCGGCGAGGCGATCGTCACGGTCATGAACGAGAAGGGTGCGCCGACCCCGGTGGCGTGGACCCGGCTCCGTGCCCCGCAGGGGTCGATGGACGCGATGCCGGTACCCGACCTGGAGGCACGGGTGCAGTCATCGCCACTCCTCGCCACCTACGGCACCCGCGTCGACCCCGACTCGGCCTACGAGATGCTCGCCCGCCGCATGGAGGCCGCCGCCGCGGACGCGGCCGCGGCCGACGCGGCGAAGGCCGCTGCGGCGGCCGCTGCCGAGGCCGAGAAGGAGGCTGCCCGGGCGCAGGCCACCGCGGCGAAGGAGGCGGCCGCGAAGGCGAAGCAGGAGGAACGCGACCGGGCTGCGGCGCAGAAGGAGTACGAGAAGGCGCAGCGGGAGTTCGAACGGGCCGAGCGGGCTGCCGAGGCGCGGCGGTCGGGGCGGTCGAGCACGCGGACGACGGCGTCCCGGAAGGCGAACGACCCGCTGTCGGACCTGCTCGGGTCCGGACTGGGGCGGACCATCGCCAAGGAGGTCGTGCAGGGCATCTTCTCGACGCTGCGGCGGCGTCGCTGAGGCCCGAGCGGGCGTGCTGCCCGTCGGGCGTGCTGCCGGGTGGGCGTGCTGCCCGTCGGGCGTGCCGCCCGTCGGGCGTGCCGCCCGTCGGGCGTGCTGCCCGTCGGGCGTGCTGCCCGTCCGGTCAGGCGGAGAGGAGGCCGGCCGTCTCGACGACGAGGAGGCCGCCGACGACGAGGACCGCGAGCAGCCCGACCACGAGGAACGCCCGGGAGCGCTCGTACCACGCGCGGCTCGACGGCCAGCGCCGCGCGAACTCGCGGGTGGTCAGCGGCTTGGGTTCCTCGGTGACGGTCACGCCGAGTTCGTCGACGACGCGGTCGAGTCCGGCGTCGCCCCACACGTCACCGCGCAACCGGAACAGGTGCGTCCCGTCAGCGGCGAACGCCACGAGTTCGCGCACGGACCGTTCGACCGATGCGCCGTACGTCTCGACGAGCAGGACCCGGTCGACCGTGTCGCGGGGGATCCGACGACTGGCGGAGAGCACGCCGCGCACGTCGACCGTGGTGGCGTCGACGCCGACGTAGGCCGTCCCGAGCCGGACGACCGCCGCGCCCACGACGACGGCCAGGAGCACGACGATCGCGGCCATGAGCGCCCACAGCCGGAACGGGAAGGACACCCAGACGAGGGCGACGGCGAGGGGGACCGCGGAGAAGGCGATGCTCAGCGCGGTCGATCGGACGAGCGCGCTGCGGGGGCGGACGACGAGGTCGTAGGTGCGGACGCGCGGCCGTACCGCCGCCTGCGCAGTCATGTCCCCCACGTCGGATCCTCCTGAGATGCGGGCGCAGCGAGTCGCGCTGCCGAGCGACGCCCCTGCCGCTCGTGTCCCGTGGCGTCCCGTCCCGGGGGCGCCGTCCGGTCAGCATAGGCGACCGACGGGTATCGGGGACAGCCCGTTCCACCCCGCGACGGCGTGTCCTGGCCACCGTGCGCGGATCGGGGTGCGGGGCGGTCCACCACGTGGGGGACCCGGTGTCGCGGGCGGGCCGGGAACGACGAAAGCGCGAGACCGGAGTCTCGCGCTTTCGTCGTTTGCTGGCGGAGGATAGGGGATTCGAACCCCGCTGAACGGCGCTGTGCGCGCACCCAACTGCTACTTCTGGCGGAGGATAGGGGATTCGAACCCCTGAGGGCTTGCACCCAACACGCTTTCCAAGCGTGCGCCATAGGCCACTAGGCGAATCCTCCAGGCGCCACCTCGCGGTGACGACACCCCATGCTACAGGTCCGCGAGGGTGTGGATGACCACGTGCGTCCACAGATGGGAATCCACCCGGATGTCGCGTCATGACCGGCGGCTACCCTGGATCCGTGTCGACCCGCATCTACATCACGTCCGCGGAGGGCCACACGGGCAAGAGCACCGTCGCCCTCGGAGTCCTCGAGACGCTCGCCCGCACGGTCGGCCGGGTGGGCGTGTTCCGGCCGGTGGCGCGCTCCGTGCACGAGCCCGACTACGTGCTCGAACTCCTGCTCCAGCACACCGCGGTCGGCATCTCCTACGACGACGCGGTCGGGGTCACGTACGACGACGTGCACGCCGACCCGGACGCCGCCGTCGCGACGATCCTCCGGCGGTTCGCCCAGGTCGAGCAGCAGTGCGACGCGGTCGTGGTCCTCGGGTCGGACTACACCGACGTGGGCAGCCCCACCGAGCTGTCGTTCAACGCCAAGGTCGCGACGAACCTCGGCGCTCCCGTGCTCCTCGTGCTCGGTGGACGCGACTCCGCCGACCGCGGCGCCCGCACGCCCGAGGCCATGGCCCAGGTGGCGGACGTCACGACGAGCGAGCTCCGGGCGGCACACGCGCAGCTCCTCGGCGTCGTCGTGAACCGAGCGGACCCCGAAAGGCTCGCCGAGATCGTGTCGAGCGTCGGCGCCGCCGTGCACGACGACCACGCCGGCGTGCCGGTCTGGGCGATCCCGGAGGACCCGGTGCTCGTGGCGCCGACGGTCCGTGCCCTGCTCGAAGCCACCGACGCCACCCTGGTCCGCGGCGACGAGGCCCTGCTCGACCGTGAAGCCCTCGGCACCGTGGTCGCCGGGATGAGCATGGAGAACGTGCTGCCACGGCTCATCGAGGGCGGCATCGTCGTCGTCCCGGGCGACCGCAGCGACGTCCTCATCGCGACGCTGCTCGCCAACCAGTCCGAGACCTTCCCGAGCCTCGCGGGCGTGATCCTCAACGGCGGGTTCGAGACCGCCCCGCAGATCTCGCGGCTGCTCGAGGGTCTGTCGAGCTCGCTGCCGATCGCGCAGAACACGCTCGGCACGTACGACACGGCGCTCCGGATCACCCAGACCCGGGGGCGGCTCGCGGCCGACTCGCCGCGCAAGGCCGACCTCGCGCTGGCTCTGTTCGAGCAGCACGTGGACGCCGACGAGCTCCGCGACCGGCTCCAGGTCACGCCGTCCGGGGTGGTCACACCGCTGATGTTCGAGCACGGTCTCCTCGACCGGGCGCGCGGGTACGGCAAGCACATCGTCCTGCCCGAGGGCGACGACGACCGCATCCTCCGCGCGGCATCGACGCTGCTCGCGCGCCAGGTCTGCCGGATCACGATCCTCGGCGAACCGGCGGCCATCCGGGCCCGCGCGACCGAGCTCGGCCTCGACATCGAGCAGGCGCAGCTCCTCAGCCCGTTCGACCCCGAGCTCCGGGAGCGCTTCGCCGAGGAGTACGCACGACTCCGGGCGCACAAGGGGATGTCGGTCGAGCTCGCCCGCGACACCGTCACCGACGTCTCGTACTTCGGCACGCTCATGGTGCAGCTCGGCCTCGCCGACGGCATGGTCTCCGGAGCGAAGCACACGACCGCGCACACCATCCGGCCGTCCTTCGAGATCATCAAGACCCGCCCCGAGACGTCGATCGTGTCGAGCGTGTTCCTCATGGCCCTCGCCGACCGGGTGCTCGTCTACGGCGACTGCGCCGTGATCCCGGACCCGACGAGCGAGCAGCTCGCCGACATCGCGATCTCCTCGGCCGAGACCGCGACGCAGTTCGGCATCGACCCCCGGGTCGCGATGCTCAGCTACTCGACGGGCGACAGCGGCTCCGGTGCCGACGTGGACAAGGTGCGGGCGGGCACGGCGTTCGTCCGCGAGCGCCGCCCGGACCTCCTCGTCGAGGGCCCGATCCAGTACGACGCGGCCGCCGATCCGACGGTCGCGAGCACGAAGATGCCGGACTCCCCGGTGGCGGGCAAGGCGACGGTGTTCATCTTCCCCGACCTCAACACCGGCAACAACACGTACAAGGCCGTGCAGCGGTCGGCCGGCGCGGTCGCGATCGGCCCGGTGCTCCAGGGGCTCCGCAAGCCGATCAACGACCTCTCCCGCGGAGCGCTCGTCAGCGACATCGTCAACACCGTCGCGATCACGGCCATCCAGGCCGGCACCGCGACCGAGCCGGCCTGACCCTGCCGACCACACCAGGGCAGCCACCCAGCCAGCCACCCGGTGGCGTGAGCCGACCGACCACCGCGCACCGCGCCTCCAGTCCGAACGGAAAGGCAACCACCGAAGTGACCGCAGCACTCGTCGTGAACTCCGGATCGAGTTCGTTCAAGTACCAGCTCATCGAGCTCGACGACGAGCGGACCCTCGCGTCCGGCCTCGTCGAGCGCATCGGCGAGTCCGCCGGGGCCTGGAAGCACACGAACGCGATCACGGGGGAGTCCTCGTCGAACGACGCCGCGTCCGTGCCGGACCACGCCGCAGGCTTCCAGGCGATGCTCGACGCCTTCGGGAAGGTCGGACCGTCGTTCGAGGACAACCCGCCGGCGGTCGTCGGGCACCGCGTCGTGCACGGCGGCACCACCTTCGACGCCGCCACCGTGGTGACGGCCGACGTCGAGCAGCAGATCGAGGACCTGTCGTCCCTCGCACCGCTGCACAACCCGGCGAACCTCGAGGGCATCCGCGCGGCGAAGCAGGTGTTCGCGGACGTGCCGCACGTCGCCGTCTTCGACACCGCGTTCCACCAGACGATGCCGCCGCACGCGTACACGTACGCGATCCCGTCCGACCTCGCCGAGCGGTACGGGATCCGCCGCTACGGCATGCACGGCACGAGCCACAAGTACGTCTCGGAGCAGGCAGCCGCGTTCCTCGACCGCCCGCTGTCCGAGCTGAAGACGATCGTGCTGCACCTCGGCAACGGGGCCAGCGCGGCGGCGATCGACGGCGGTCGGTCGATCGAGACCTCGATGGGCCTCACCCCGCTCGAGGGCCTCGTGATGGGCACCCGCTCCGGTGACCTCGACCCCGCGGTCCTCGTGCACCTCCACCGTGAGGCCGGGCTCGACTTCGACGAGCTCGACGACATCCTCAACAAGCGGTCGGGACTCCTCGGGCTCACCGGCAACGGCGACATGCGCGACGTGCAGGACGCCGCCTCCAAGGGTGACGAGGTCGCCGAGGCGGCGCTCGCCGTGTACCGGCACCGCATCCGCCGGTACGTCGGCGCCTACACCGCGCAGCTCGGCGGTCTCGACGCGGTCGTCTTCACCGCGGGGGTGGGGGAGAACAACGCCCTGCTCCGCCGGCGGGTCCTCGCCGGTCTCGAGCACCTCGGCATCGAGATCGACGCGGACCGCAACGAGCTGGCCTCACGGGAGGCCCGGCGCATCTCCACGGACACGTCACGTGTCGCGGTGCTCGTCATCCCGACGAACGAAGAGCTCGAGATCGCCCGGCAGTCGGCTGCGGTCGCGCTGTAGCGGCGCCCTCCCCGGCGGCGCGCAGCGTCGCCGCGCTCGACCGGCGGTCCGGGCGCGGTGTGCGCGCTTCCGGCGTCGAACCGCGATCCCGACGTCGAACCAGGCCGGGTGCCTGGTCCGACGTCGGGATCGTGGCGCGACCCGGCCGTCGCTGCGCGGCGCGCGTCAGCTGAGCGCTGCGAGCGCCGCAGGGATCGGGGTGTTCCCGCTCGTCACCTCGAACTGCACCCCCACCGCGAGGTCGTCCACGAGCGCGTGCAGCACGAGGGCCGCCACGTCCGCGCGGGGGATCGAGCCGCGCGGGACCGTCCGGCCGACGTCGACCGTGCCCTGCGGCGGTGTGTCGAGCAGCGCACCGGGACGGATGATCGTCCAGCGCAGGTTGCGGGCCCGGATGTTCGCGTCGGCCTCCGACTTCGCCCGCAGGTACACCTGGAACACGTCGGCGTCGCTCTGCGCGGGGACGACGGCCCGCTCGGGGTCGTAGCGGTCCGTCGCCATCGCGGAGATCATCACGTACCGCTGGACACCGAGGCGTTCCGCAGCGTCCGCGAGCAGGAGCGCTGCGTCGCGGTCGACGCTGAGCTTGCGTTCCGCGCCGCTGTTCGGACCGGCACCGGCGGCGAACACGACCGCGTCGACGCCGCGGAGCCGCAGCGCGAGCTCGTCGTCGTCGAGCTGCTCCAAATCGGCCACGAGCGCGGTGGCGCCCTGCTGTTCGACGTCCGGGACGTGGGCGGGGTTCCGGACGATCGAGACGGCGTCGTGTCCGGCATCGGTGAGCTGACGGGCGAGGAGGAGGGCGATCTGCCCGTGGCCCCCGGCGATGGCGATCTTCATGTGTCCGATACTGCCCGTCGCGTCCGGTAGACTTCCGGAGGCTCCTCACGTGACGCCATCCAGGCCAACTCCCCCAGGGCGGAAACGCAGCAAGGGTAACCGGGCTCTGGCGGGTGCGTGGGGAGTCTTTTCGTACGCCGATCGTTCCGTGCGCCGTTCGTTCCGTGCGCCGTTCGTTCCGTGCGCCGATCGTTCCGTGCGCCGATCGTTCCGTGCGTCCGGCGCGGTTCGGTGACGGTTTCGTCACGCCCCGCGGACAGATTCCTGATCGTGTGTGAAGATCGGTCCCAGGAACCCCCAACCAGGGTTCCGACCCTCCACCGCCTCACCAGCGGGGGAGTTCCGAGGATCAGGTGGCGGGTGCGCCCGCCAGGAACGGGACACGCATGCGCGAGCACGTGTCGTCGCGGCGTACGGTCGCGGCGGGCATCGGGGAACGACGGATCGACGGTGCCGGGAGCCGTGCTCGACGACGAGCACCGCTCGACCGGCGCCCACTGCTGCGCGGTGCTGTCGTCGCCACGGTGACGGCGCTGGTCGCCGCCACCGTGGCGATCCAACCGGCGACGGCAGCGCAGTCCGACGTCGCCGAGGCCGAGGGGGTCCTGCTCGGGGGCTCGGGCATCGTCGACGTCGACTCGATCGCACGGCTCGGCGGGGCGTACTCTGCCCGGGCCGCGACGAGCGGGGGCGGCACCACGAGCCAGCCGCTCGACCTCACCGCCGTGAACGCGCTCGGGGTGCGGCTCGGGAACAACCTCGACCTGCTCGGGTCCAACGGCATCCTGACGCTCGGCGTGGACGGGCAGTACGCCCGCAGTTCGGCGACCGGAGCGACCGCCTCGGCCGGGCTCCTGACCGACGACGGTGCGATCGGGGTGGGATCGGGCACCGGCACGAACGCGGCGACGCTCGACCTGCGTCCGCTGCTGTCCCGCGTCGGTGCCGACACGTCGGTCCTCTCGACCGGACGGCTGCAGGTCGGCGCGCTCGCCTCGACGATCACCGCGACGCGCGGGGCGACCGTGACGACGTCGAGCGACTACCGGATCGCCAGCGCACGGCTCGACCTCACGAGCCCCGCGGTCGCCGGGCTGAGCACGTCGCTCCGGAGCGACCTCCGGTCGTTCTCGACCACGGTGAACACGACCGTCGGCGCCAACGGGGCGCTCTCCGGCGTCACGACCGGTCTCACGGCCGAACTCCAACGCCTCCTCCGGACCACCGCGCTCGGCGCGCTCGTGAACGTCGACGGCACCACGGTCAAGGCGTCGGTGAACCTCAACCTCGACGACACCCTCACGCAGGTGCTCGCCCAGCCCCTGACCGACGGCGCGGTGACGATCACCCCGTCGACCGGCGCGATCACCGTCGACCTCGACAAGCTCACGGCACTCAACGGCCAGCCGGCGAACACACCGGTGCTGACGGACGCGGCGGTGGCGTCGATCAACCAGAGCATCACCACGATCCTCGGGACGCAGCTGCCGACGGCGCTGCGGACGGCCGTGGTGAACACGATCAACTCGACCGCCGTGCGCATCGACGTCGCGGCGAACGTCCGCACCGCGGTCGGGGTCCTCGACCCGATCACCATCCGGGTGGACTCGACCCTCGGGCAGCTCGCCGGCACCGCCCCCGGCACGCCGACGACGACCGTGACGGGCGGCCCGCTCGGGCTGTCGCTCCTGGGCACGCTCCTCACCCCGGCGATCACCTCGCTCGTGATCCCGGCAGCGCAGACGCTCGTCCGACCGCTCGTGACCGGCACCGCACTCGACGACCTGGGGACCGCACTGCGGGCCACGACGACCGCGGTCGCACGGACGCTCGCACCGGTCGTGCTGCTCCTCCGCCAGGTCGTCGACCTCACGGTGAACGCGCAGGACACGAGCACCGGCTTCCGCGACGGCCGCGGCTACGACACCGGCGCCCGGAGCGTGCACGCCCTCCGGCTGTCGGTCCTGCCCGGCGCGAACGTGGCGACCGTCGACCTCGCGACCTCGACCGTCCGGGCCGCGGCCTTCGCGACGCCGACGATCACCGCGCCGACCGCGGGGCAGCAGTTCAGCGTGCCCACCGCGGCCTCGACGCGCAGCATCACGGTGAGCGGCGCGGGCGAACCCGGCGCGACGATCCGCGTCGACCTCGGCGGCGGCCGCGCCGGTACCGCGACCGTCGCGGCGAACGGCACGTGGACGACGTCGGTCGCGAACGTGCCGACCGGCGAGTACACGGCGACCGCGACGCAGACCGTCGGGGGCACGGCCGCGGGCACCGCCACGCAGCGCTTCACCGTCGTGGCACAGCAGCCGCTCGTGGTCACGACGCCCACCGCCGGCCAGACGTTCACCATCGCGGGCGCCTCGACCACGGTGACGGTCACCGGTACGGCGACGCCCGGTGCGCGCATCGACGTCGACCTCGGTGGCGGGCGCACGGGGTCGGCGACCGCCGCGGCCGACAGGTCCTGGAGCGTCCCGGTGGCGGACCTGCCGACCGGCAGCTGGACCGCCAGCGTGACCCAGACCGTCGGGGACTCGACGTCCGCACCCGTCACCCGGTCCTTCCGCGTCGTGCAGGCAGCAGACCTGACGGTCGCCTCACCGAGCGCGGGGCAGGACCTCCCGCTCGCCGGGACCACCCGCGAGGTCGTCCTGTCCGGGACGGCGCAGCCCGGGGCCACGGTCGACGTCGACCTCGGCGGCGGCCGCACGGCGACGACGACGGCTGCGGCGGACGGATCGTGGTCGGCGACCGTGCCGGACGTGCCGGCCGGCTCGTACGACGCAGCCGTGACCCAGACCGTCGGCGGGTCGACGAGCGAGCCGGTGCGTCGCGCGTTCACCGTCACGGCCGCCGAGCGGTTGACGATCACCGCTCCCGCGGACGGCAGCACGATCCGTGTGGCCGACCCGACCTCGACCACACCCGTGACGGTCCGCGGCACCGCGGCCCCGGGAGCCCGGGTGTCGGTCTCGATCGGCGGAGCGTTCGCGGCGACGACGACCGCGGACGACGACGGTCGCTGGAGCGCCAGCTTCGCGGGCGTCCCCGTGGGGGAGCGCACCGCCACCGCGACCCAGACGGTCGCCGGCACGACGTCGGACCCCGTGTCGAGCGACTTCGCCGTCGCGGCGGGTGCACCCCTCGTGCTGACCGCGCCCGCGGACGGTGCCGTGCGGACGGTCCTCACCGCCGACGACACGACCGACCTCCGCGTCACCGGCACGGCGCAGCCCGGCGCCACCGTGGACGTCTCCCTCGGCTCGGGGCTCACGGCCAGCACGACCGCCGACGACGAGGGCGACTGGACCCTCAGCGTGGCCGGGGTGCCGGTCGGGACCCGCACGCTCAGTGCCACACAGACGGTCGGCGGCACCACCTCGCCGGTGGTCACGAGGACCCTCACCGTCCGGGCCGCCGCGGCCCTGACCGTCACGACGCCGACGCAGGACAGCAGCACGACCGTCGCCACCGCGGACTCGACGATCGACGTCAGGGTCTCCGGTACGGCCGAGCCCGACGCCGACGTGGACGTCCGGCTCGACGGCGGCGCGGTGGTGACGACGACCGCGGGCGACGACGGCACCTGGTCGGTGACCCTGCCCGACGTCGACGTCGACGACCACACCGTGCGGGTCACGCAGACCGTCGGCGGTGCCACGTCCGACCCCGTCGACCGGGACTTCTCGATCGTCGCCGGCGCCCCGGTCGCCATCGACACACCGGTCGCCGACGCCGAGATCGCGGCCGGCCCCGGTGGCTCGGCTCCGGTGGTCGCCACCGGCACCGCCGAACCCGGTGCCACCGTCACGGTCCGCTTCGACGACGGTGACCCGATCGAGGTCACGGCGGGCCCGGACGGCCGCTGGACCGCACCGGCGACCGGCAGCGTCCTGCTCGACACCGACGACCACACCGTCACCGCGGTCGCGACCGTCAACGGCACGCAGGGCGACACCGTCTCCCGTGCCTTCTCGGTCGTGCCCGGGACGGCCATCACGATCGAGACCCCGCCCGTCGGCACGCGCATCGTCGTCGTCGACGAGGACGCCCGCGCGACGGTCCCGATCACCGGCACGGCCGAACCCGGTGCCGCGGTGTCGGTCTCCGTGGACGGCGGAACGGCCCGCACGACGGCGGCCGACCCGACCAGCGGCGCGTGGACCGTCACCGCGACCGGCATCGCACCGACCGGCACGCACACCGTCAACGCGACGCAGACCGTCGGCAGCGTGAGCACGAGCGCGATCCCGACCACGTTCCAGGTCGTCACGGCCGCGCCCGTCCGGATCACCGCACCGACGACCGACCCGATCCGCGTCGCGGGCGAGGACGTCACGCGCGACGTGCGCGTCACGGGCACGGCGCAGCCCGGCGCGACGGTCACCCTGTCGGTGCCCGAGCAGGACGACCGCACCACGACCGCCGCTGGCGACGGGTCCTGGTCGGTGACCCTGCCGGACCTCGGCGTCGGTGCGTACGCCGTGTCGGTCACCCAGGAGGTCGCAGGCGCGACGTCCACACCGGTGGAGCGGACGGTCACGCTCGGGGCCGCCGACCCCGTGACGGTCACGTCGCCGGGCGCCGGGATCCTGTACGTGCCGGACGCCGGGGACACCCGTCCCGTGACGGTCGTCGGCACCGCCGACCCGGGCGCCGCGGTGGGGGTGACCCTCGCCGACGACGAGCTGACCACCATCGCGGGCGGCGACGGCGACTGGACGGTCGTCTTCACCGCCGTGCCGGAGGGCGACCACCCGCTCGTCGCGACCCAGACCGTGGGCGGCACCACTGCCTCCAGTCCGGAGCAGACCGTGCAGGTGCGCGCAGCCGCAGCGCTCGCGATCACCGAGCCCGAGGACGACGCGACCATCACCGTCGCGGACGTCACCGGGACCGTCGACCTGACGGTGACGGGGACGGCGCAGCCGGACACGGACGTGACCGTCCGGCTCTCCACGGGAGCGTCGGAGACGGTGACGAGCACCGCGGACGGTGACTGGACGCACACGTTCACGGGTGTGCCGGTCGGCGACCACCGTGTCACGGCGACGCAGTCGGTCGACGGGCGGCAGTCCGCGCCGGTGACCGTCGACGTGACGGTCGCCGCCGGTGCGCCGCTCGTCGTCCGGACCCCGGCCGGGGCCACGACCGTCACGGTCGCGGACGAGGACGCGACGACCGACGTCGACTTCGCCGGCACCGGCGCGCCCGGTGCGGAGGTGACCGTCGACCTCGGAGGCGGCCGGACCGCCACGGCCCCCGTGCGCCAGGACGGTACCTGGGACGCCACCGTCGAGGACGTCCCGGTGGGATCGTCCACGGCGTCGGTGACGCAGTCGATCGGCAGCACCACGAGCGCCGCCGTCGAGCGGTCCGTCTCGGTCGTGGCCGCGGCGGTGCTCACGATCCGGCAGCCCTCGGACCCCGTCACGGTCGCCGGACCGGACGCCACCACGACCGTCACCGTCGCGGGCGACGCCCAGCCGGGCGCCACCGTCGAACTCACCGTCGACGACCGCGACCCGTTGCGGACGACGGCGGGCACGGACGGGTCGTGGAGCATCGACGTCCCGGACCTGGGCGTCGCGACGCACACCGTCAGCGCGACGCAGACGGTCGGCGGCTCCACCTCGACCACACCGGTCGAGCGCGACGTCGTCGTCGTGGCCGGTGACCCGGTGACGGTGACGGAGCCGACGGCGGGGCAGGAGTACAGCGTCGCCGGACCGGACGCCACCACCACGGTCGACGTCGCCGGGACCGCCGAGCCCGGCGCCACCGTCGTGGTCGACCTCGGCGGCGGCCGCAGCGAGTCCACCACGGCCGACGAGGACGGCGACTGGTCGGTCTCGGTGCCGGACGTGCCGGCGGGCGACCCGACCACGGTCCGGGTCACGCAGCGGATCGGCGACACCGTCTCCGAGCCGGTCGAGGTCCGGGTGAGCGTCGCCGTCGCGGACCCGATCACGATCGCCACACCGGGCGACGGGACCGAGGTCCGGGTCGCGCAGCCGGACTCGCGGGTCGCGGTCACGGCGGCGGGCGCGGCCGACGCGGGCGCCACCGTCCGTGTGACCATCGACGGCAGGGACCCGGTCACGACGACCGCGACGGGCGGCACCTGGAGCGTCGACCTCGGGACGGTCGGCACCGGCGAGCACACCGTGCGCGCCACCCAGACGATCGGGGCATCCACCTCGCCCGCGGTCACGAGCACGTTCACCGTCACCGCCGGTCGCGCCCTCACGTTGACCAGCCCGGCAGCCGACGCCACGATCACGGTGCCGAACGGTACGACGTCCACCGACGTCCCCGTGTCCGGCACGGGCGATCCCGGCGCGACCGTCCGGCTCGTCGCCGACGACGGCACGCCCGTCGAGGTCCTCGTGGACGGGAACGGCCGCTGGTCGACGACCCTCCCGGACGTGGAGCCGGGCGACCACACGATCGAGGTGCGGCAGGTCGTCGGCGGCACGGTGTCGACGCCGATCGACCGCGCGTACACCGTCGAGGTGGCCCCGGCCGAGGCCATCGTCGTGACCGCCCCGGCCGCGGGCACGGTCTACCGCGTGCTCGGCGGGTCCACCACGGTCACGGTGGCCGGCACCGCGGCCCCGCGAGCGGCGGTCAGCGTCCGTGTCGACGGCGGCGACCCCGTCACCACGACCGCGGACGAGGACGGCGACTGGTCGGTCGACGTGCCGTCGGTCGGCACCGGGGCCCACAGGGTCGCGGCGTCGCAGCGCATCGGCTCGGAGTCGTCGTCCGCACCGGCGGTCGGCTTCACCGTGGAGGCCGCGAGCGGCGTCGACGTCCGGACCCCCGTCGACGGCCAGGTGTTCACGGTCCCGAGCGGGACCGCGGACGTGCCGGTGTCCGGCACCGCAGAACCCGGCGCGCGCGTCACCGTGGACATCGACGGGCGTACCCAGACCGTCCTCGCCGGCGGTGACGGGTCCTGGACCGTCACGGTGCCGGGCGTGCCCGCGGGTGACCACACCGTCGCGGTCACCGAGACCGTCGGCGGCGTCACCTCGCGGCCGGTCACGGTCGGCGTCACCGTGGTCGTCGCGCAGCCCACGGGCATCACGATCACCAGCCCGAAGCCCGGTCAGCTCATCCCTGCCACGGGCACGGGCGACACCGGTTCGTTCACCGTCCGGGGGACCGCGACGCCCCGCGCACTCGTCGTCGTCACCCTGTCCGACGGGCAGTCGCGGACGACGACTGCGGACGCCACGGGGGCCTGGAGCGTGACCTTCGACCGCGTGCCGGAGGGCGAGTGGACGATCCGCGCGACCGAGAGCGTGAACGGGGTCGCCACCGCGGCCGAGCCGGTCGCGGTCGTGGTCGCCGCGGTGGACCCGCTCGCGATCACGGCCCCGACGCCCGGGGCGCACCAGCAGGCGAACGCGGCCGGGTACACCGACTGGCGCGTGACCGGGACGGCGGACCCCGGCTCGACCGTCACCCTGTCGGTCGACGGCGGGGCGCCGGTCACGGTCACCGCGGGGGCGGACGGCTCCTGGAGCGTCGTGCTCCGGCTGCTCGTCGGTCCGCACACGATCAGCGTCACGCAGACGGTCGCGGGAGCGACGTCAGCGGCGCAGTCCGTGCGCGTCGTGGTGGACGCGGCGCCGTCCGTACCGGGTGAGCCGGGTGAGCCGGGTACGCCGGGTACGCCGGGTACGCCGGGTACGCCGGGTACGCCGGGTGATCCGGGCACGCCCGGCACGCCGGGTGCTCCGGGAACTCCGGGTGCTCCGGGTGCTCCGGGGGCTCCGGGGGCGCCCGGCAACGGCAGCGGTGTCGGGACGGCCGGCGATCTCGCCTTCACCGGGGCCGACGTGGCACCCGTCGCGAGCGCGGCAGCCGGACTCGTGGTGCTCGGGTTCCTGCTCCTCGGCCTGTCGCGACTCGCCCGCGGGGTGCGTCGCCGCAGGGGCTGACGCCGGTCGCGACGCGACCAGGAGACGGACTGGAGGCACGGTGCACGCCCGCACCGTGCCCCCCGTCCGTCGGTCGGCCGGGTCCTGTGGAGACGGCTGGTGGTGTCGGCGGTGCCGACTACCCTTGGTCGCGTGGTCACCGCCCTGTATCGCCGTTACCGGCCCGAGAACTTCGCCGAGCTGATCGGGCAGTCCCAGGTCACCGATCCGCTGCGCACCGCGTTGCGGACGAACCGGGTCAACCACGCCTACCTCTTCAGCGGCCCCCGCGGCTGCGGCAAGACGACGTCGGCGCGGATCCTCGCGCGCTGCCTGAACTGCGCCGAGGGGCCGACCGACACGCCGTGCGGCGTGTGCCCGAGCTGCGTCGAGCTCGCCCGCGGTGGCGGCGGGTCGCTCGACGTGATCGAGATCGACGCGGCGAGCCACAACGGCGTCGACGACGCGCGCGACCTCCGCGACCGTGCGGTGTTCGCCCCCGCCCGCGACCGCTACAAGATCTTCATCCTCGACGAGGCCCACATGGTCACGCCGCAGGGCTTCAACGCCCTGCTCAAGCTCGTGGAGGAGCCTCCGGAGCACGTCAAGTTCATCTTCGCCACCACCGAGCCCGAGAAGGTCATCGGCACCATCCGCTCGCGGACCCACCACTACCCGTTCCGACTCGTGCCGCCCGCCGCGATGCTCGAGTACGTCGAGCAGCTCTGCCAGCAGGAGTCCGTGTCGGTGGCTCCCGGCGTGCTGCCGCTCGTCGTGCGTGCCGGCGGGGGATCGGTCCGCGACACCCTGTCGCTGCTCGACCAGCTCATCGCGGGCAGTGAGGACGGTGCGATCGCCTACGAACGCGCCGTCGCCCTGCTCGGCTACACCGACGCCGCGCTCCTCGACGACGTCGTGGACGCGCTCGCCGTGGCCGACCCGGCGTCCGCGTTCGCCGCGGTCGACCGCGTGGTGCAGACCGGGCAGGACCCGCGGCGCTTCGTGGAGGACCTGCTCGAGCGTCTCCGTGACCTCATCGTCGTCGCCGCCACGAACGAGAGCGCGGCCGCCGTGCTCCGCGGGGTCTCCCCGGAAGAGCTCGACACGATGACCCGGCAGGCCGGCGTGTTCGGCGCAACCGGGCTCTCCCGGGCGGCCGACATCGCGAACCGGGCGCTCACCGAGATGACCGGCGCGACCTCGCCCCGCCTGCACCTCGAGCTGATGACGGCGCGCATCCTCGTGCCCGAGAGCGACGACACCCAGCGGGGCGCCCTCGCCCGGGTCGAGCGGCTCGAGCGACGCATCGGTGTCGGTGACGCCGGTGGGCACCAGGCCGAGCCCGTGCGGGCTGCCGGCGGTGCAGAGTCGAGCCGAGGCCAGGCCCCCGCTGCTCCCACGCCGACCCAGGCATCGACGACGTCCCCCGCGCGCCAGGCCGCGCCCGACGCCCCGGTCGCCACCGCTCCGGCCGCCACCGCCCCGGCCGCCGTCGCTCCGGGTGCTCCCGCATCGACCGCCTCCGCGCCGGCCTCCGGTGGTTCGGTGCAGCCCCAGCGCTCCACCGGTGCGCCCGCGTCGTCCGTCGCCGCTCCGGGGCAGGAGTCATCGACCGCGCCGGGCACCGCGGCCCGTGACGCCGCCGCTTCCTGGGCAGCGGCGGTGCCGAGCGCACCGAGCCCGTCGCAGGACCCGGGCCCGTCGTCCGCGGCCGCGCCGCAGTCCGAACGGCCCTCGGAGCCCGTGAGCTCCTCGTCCACCGGGCAGGGGACGGCCGTCGGCGACGAACCCGCGGTGCAGCCGGTCGGTGTCGTCGGCTTCCAGCAGATGCGTGACGCATGGCCGCAGGTCGTCGAGCACGTGCAGCGTGCCAAGCGTTCGGCGTGGTCCGTCGTCGTGACCGCGCAGGTGACGGCGCTGCGGGACGACGTGCTGACCCTGACGTTCCCGAGCCAGCAGGACGTCGCGTCCTTCAAGGAGATGTCCGACCCGTCCGCCAGCGTGAGCGAGCTGCTCCGTGCGGCCATCGTGGACGTGCTCGGCATCCGTGTGAAGTTCGTCGCGCGGGGTCCGGCGGCGGCTGGGGCACAGCAGCGTCCCGCGCCCGAGCAGCAGCGGCAGGCCTCGGAGCAGCCGGAGCAGCGGCAGGCCGCTGAGCAGACGCAGCAGCGGCAGGCCGCGGAGCAGCCGCAGCAGTGGCCGGCGCCGGAGCCACAGCGGCAGCAGCGTCCAGTGCCGGAGCAGCAGGAGCCACCGCGGCAGGAGCAGCGCTCAGAGCGGGCACAGCAGCCTGCCGAGCCGAGTGCGCCCGTCACGGAGTGGGCGGTCGCCACGATCCCCACCACGGACCCGACGGCGGGTGCCGTCCCCGAGTCGGTCCAACCGACCTGGGGCGCCCCGTTCGGGCAGACCGACCCGAACGAGCCCGTCGCGCCGGCCGAACCGCAGCGCCCGGACCCGGCGGCCGACGCAGCGCTCGCCGCGCAGCTCCGCCCGGCGTCGTCCTTCTCGGCTCCGGCGCCTCGTGCCGCTCCGTCCGACAGCGGTGTCGAGCCCGCCCCGACCGACGACGCCGCCACGAGCTCCGACCAGGTCACGGCGTCCGGTGCTGGCACTCCCACCGCGGGCACCGCCACGACCTCGGTGGTCACGCCGTCGAGCGACGTCCCGGTGGACGACTACCCGCTCGACGACGAACCGTACGACGACGGCGCGCCCTTCCCGGACCCCGGGTCCGGCGCCCCGAGCGGTGGACCCGCGCAGCGCGCCGCGGCCCCGGCGCAGCCGCAGGCCGTGCCGCAGCAGGCCGCGCCGCAACAGGTCGCCCGGACGGCCGCTGCGCCCGCCCCGCAGGTCCGCCGCACCGCCGTCGCCGGTCGCTACGGCGAGGCCGTCGTCCGCGAGATCCTCGGTGCGCAGTTCATCGAGGAGACCTCCCTCCACGAGGACGGTGCCTGATGTACGACGGCATCGTCCAAGACCTCATCGACGAGTTCGGCCGCCTGCCCGGCATCGGTCCGAAGTCGGCGCAGCGCATCGCGTTCCACATCCTCCAGACCGAGTCGTTCGACCCGACGCGGCTCTCCGAGCTCCTCGCCGAGGTCAAGGAGAAGGTCCGGTTCTGCGAGGTCTGCGGCAACGTCACCGAGAACGTGCAGTGCAGCATCTGCCGTGACCCGCGACGGTCCCCGAGCGTCATCTGTGTCGTGGAGGAGGCCAAGGACGTCGCCGCCATCGAACGGACGCGGGAGTTCCGCGGGCTGTACCACGTGCTCGGCGGCGCCATCAGCCCGATCGACGGCGTCGGACCGGACGACCTCCGGATCCAGCAGCTGATGACGCGCCTGGCCGACGGCACCGTCGACGAGGTCATCATCGCCACCGACCCGAACCTCGAGGGGGAGGCGACGGCGACGTACCTCAGCCGCCTGCTCGTGCCGATGGGCATCCGGACGACCCGACTGGCCTCCGGGCTGCCCGTCGGCGGTGACCTCGAGTACGCCGACGAGGTCACCCTCGGCCGGGCGTTCGAAGGCCGGCGGCTCGTCGGCGGCTGACGCCCGCGCAGGATCGTTGCGTCGGGGGCCGCCCCGACGCAACATCCACGAAACACCCTCTACGATTGTCGGAACCGCGCGCTCCGCGCGACCGCCCCGTCCCCAGGAGTACCAACCCGTGGCCTTGATCGTGCAGAAGTTCGGTGGATCGTCCGTCGCGGACGCCGAGAGCATCAAGCGCGTGGCGAAGCGGATCGTCCAGACGAAGAAGGCCGGCAACGACGTGGTCGTGGCCGTCTCCGCGATGGGCGACACCACCGACGAGCTCGTCGACCTCGCGCACTCGGTGACGCCCATCCCCGCCGGACGTGAACTCGACATGCTCCTCACGGCGGGGGAGCGCATCTCGATGGCCCTCCTCGCGATGGCGATCAAGAGCCTCGGCGTCGAGGCGTCCTCGTACACGGGCAGCCAGGCCGGCATGCTGACCGACGCGCAGCACGGCAAGGCCCGCATCGTCGACGTCACCCCGAAGCGCGTGCGCGAGGCGCTCGACGCAGGGCACGTCGCGATCGTCGCCGGGTTCCAGGGCTTCAACCGCACGACGGGCGAGATCACCACGCTCGGTCGTGGCGGCTCCGACACGACGGCCGTCGCCCTCGCAGCTGCGCTCGACGCGGACGTCTGCGAGATCTACACGGACGTCGACGGCATCTTCACCGCCGACCCCCGCGTCGTCCCGCGCGCCCGCAAGGTCGACCGCATCACGAGCGAGGAGATGCTCGAGCTCGCGGCGTCCGGCGCGAAGGTCCTCTACATCCGTGCCGTCGAGTACGCCCGTCGGCACGGCGTCACCCTGCACGTCCGCTCGTCGTTCTCCAACGCCGAGGGCACCATCGTCTACAACCCTGCAGAGGGGGAAACCGTGGAAGAACCGATCATCACCGGCATCGCCGGAGACCTCTCCGAGGGGAAGATCACCGTCGTCGGCGTGCCCGACACCCCCGGCAAGGCCGCCGAGATCTTCACGATCGTGGCCCGCGCCGGTGCGAACATCGACATGATCGTGCAGAACGTGTCCGAGGCCGTGACCGGTCGCACGGACATCTCGTTCACCCTCCCGAAGGACCAGGGGCAGGGTGTCCTCACCGCGCTCGAGGTCGCGAAGGCCGACATCGGGTACGAGAGCATCCAGTACGACGACCAGATCGGCAAGCTCGCACTCGTCGGCGCCGGCATGCGGACGAACGCGGGCGTCTCGGCGCAGCTGTTCCGTGCGCTCCACGAGGCCTCGATCAACATCGAGATGATCTCGACGTCGGAGATCCGGATCTCGGTCGTCACCCGCGCCGACACCCTCAACGACGCCGTGCGCGTGGTGCACGAGGCGTTCGGACTCGACGGCGAGAACGAGGCCGTCGTCTACGCCGGCACCGGCCGCTGAGCCCGCAGATCCACCAGGAGCACACCATGAGCAACCCCACCGTCGCCGTCGTCGGCGCCACCGGTCAGGTCGGCGCGGTCATGCGTCGCCTGCTCGAGGAGCGCGCGTTCCCCGCCGACCGCGTCCGCTTCTTCGCGAGCGCCCGCTCCGCCGGCACGACGCTCCCGTTCCGCGGTGAGCAGGTCGTCGTCGAGGACTCCGAGACCGCGGACCCGTCGGGCATCGACATCGCGCTCTTCTCGGCCGGTGCCACCGCCTCGCGCGCCCTCGCGCCGAAGTTCGCCGCCGCCGGTGCGGTCGTCGTGGACAACTCCAGCGCCTGGCGCATGGACCCCGACGTGCCGCTCGTCGTCAGCGAGGTCAACCCCCATGCGATCGACGACGCCCCGAAGGGCATCATCGCGAACCCGAACTGCACGACGATGGCGATCATGCCGGTCCTGAAGGTGCTGGACGCCGAGGCCGGGCTCCGTCGCCTCGTCGCGACGACCTACCAGGCGGTGTCGGGCTCCGGGCTCGCCGGGGTCGAGGAACTGCTGGGCCAGGCACGCACCGCGCTCGAGCAGGACACCGCGCAGCTCACGCACGACGGCGCCGCGGTGACGTTCCCCGAGCCCGTCAAGTACGTCCGTCCGATCGCCTTCGACGTGGTGCCGCTCGCCGGCAGCATCGTCGAGGACGGTCTCGGCGAGACCGACGAAGAGAAGAAGCTCCGGAACGAGAGCCGCAAGATCCTCGAGCTGCCCGACCTCCTCGTCGCGGGCACCTGCGTCCGCGTCCCCGTCTTCACCGGTCACTCCATCTCGGTGAACGCCGAGTTCGACCGGCCGCTGTCGCCCGAGCGCGCGACGGAGATCCTGGCGAGCGCGCCCGGTGTCGAGCTCTCCGACGTCCCGACACCGCTCCAGGCAGCCGGGCAGGACCCGTCGTTCGTCGGCCGCATCCGAGCCGACCAGTCCGCGCCGGAGGGGCACGGCCTGGCCCTCTTCGTCAGCAACGACAACCTCCGCAAGGGCGCCGCGCTCAACGCGGTGCAGATCGCCGAGGCGATCGTCGCGCGCCGCGCGGTCGCCGCGTAGCGACGGCTGCTCCGGACGCTGCCGCGGGACGGACGGGAGGCACGGTGCGGGCCCGCACCGTGCCTCCCGTCCGTTCCGTCGTCACCCCGCTTCCACCGCGCGACGGTAGGATCGACGGGTGGCAGTGAAGCAGGTGGATCCGATCGACGTCGTCCTGGTCGGGGGTGGCATCATGAGCGCCACGCTCGGCGCCATCATCCACCGGCTGGAGCCGAGCTGGAAGATCCGCGTCTACGAGCGCCTGGGCAGTGTCGCGCAGGAGTCCTCGAACCCGTGGAACAACGCCGGGACCGGGCACTCCGCCCTCTGCGAGCTGAACTACACGCCCGAGCTCGCCGACGGACGCGTCGACATCAGCAAGGCCGTCGGGGTCAACGAGCAGTTCCAGGTCTCGCGGCAGTTCTGGTCGTTCCTCGTCGAGCAGGGCGCGCTGCCCGAGCCGTCGAACTTCATCAACCCGACGCCGCACATCTCCTTCGTGTGGGGCGCCGAGAACGTCGAGTACATGCGCAAGCGGTACGAGGCGCTGAAGGACCACCCGCTGTTCGCCGGGATCGAGTACTCGGACGATCCGGCGCAGATCCGGCAGTGGGCGCCCGCACTGATCCCCGGGCGGAAGAAGGACCAGCCGATCGCGGCGACGTACTCGGCCGCCGGGTCGGACGTCGACTTCGGCTCGCTCACCCGCCAGCTCTTCGACCAGCTCGAGGTGGACGGTGTCGAGTTCGAGTCCTCCCACCAGGTCACGAACGTCACCCGCTCGAAGATCAGCGAGGGGTGGGTGCTCGACGTCCGGAACGAGATCGGGCGGTCGACGCAGCGCATCGCCGCGAAGTTCGTGTTCGTCGGCGCCGGTGGCGGAGCGCTGCACCTGCTGCAGAAGTCCGGCATCCCGGAGATCCGCGGGTACGGCGGCTTCCCGGTGTCGGGCGAGTTCCTCCGCACCGACGACCCCGAGGTCGTGCAGAAGCACGCAGCGAAGGTGTACGGCAAGGCGAGCGTCGGGGCGCCGCCGATGTCGGTCCCGCACCTCGACACCCGCATCGTCGACGGCAGTTCCTCGCTCATGTTCGGGCCGTACGCCGGGTTCAGCCCGAAGTTCCTCAAGCAGGGCTCGGTGCTCGACCTGTTCAAGAGCATCCGGCCGCACAACCTCCGCCCGATGCTGAGCGTCGCGTTGTCCAACTTCGACCTCGTCCGGTACCTCATCGGTCAGCTGCTCGCCTCGAAGCAGACGAAGTTCGATGCGCTCCGTGACTTCATGCCGTCCGCGCAGCCGGAGAACTGGCACCGCATCACGGCGGGGCAGCGCGTCCAGGTGATCAAGCCGGACGCGGACAAGGGCGGTGTGCTGCAGTTCGGCACCGAGGTCATCACGGCCGCCGACGGCTCGATCGCCGGTCTCCTGGGCGCGAGCCCGGGGGCGTCCACGGCCGTGCCGATCATGCTGAAGCTCCTCGAACGGTGCTTCCCCGACCGCTGGGCCGGTTGGCAGCCCGCCGTCCAGCAGATGGTCCCCACCTACGGCACGGCCCTCGGGGACGACCCGCAGCTCGCGGACCGCACGCTCGAGCGCACCGCGAAGGTGCTCGGTCTGCACCACTGAGCCGGCCCACGGCTTGCGCGTCGTTCGAACGTGTGTTCGAATGACGGCATGCGGTGGAGTGGACAGGCGGTCGATGCGTCCCGGGGCGACGCGCTGCCGGGCATGGAGTCGAACAGCGGGTTCGTCCGGAGCGTGACGACCCCGGAGTTCGCCGGAGTGACGTTCCACGAGGTCCTGGCGAAGAGCGCGCTCAACCGGGTGCCGAGCGCGGACGGCGACGGCACCTACGGGTGGACGATCAACCCGTACCGCGGCTGCAGTCACGCCTGCGTGTACTGCTTCGCGCGTCCGACGCACACCTACCTCGAGTTCGACGGCGGCGCCGACTTCGACCAGCAGATCGTCGTGAAGACCAACGTGGCCGACGTCCTGCGGCGCGAGCTCGCCAAGCCCACGTGGGCGGGGCACCCGGTCGCCCTCGGCACGAACACCGACCCGTACCAGCGGGCCGAGGGCCGCTACCGCCTGATGCCCGGCGTGATCGAGGCGCTGGCCGACGCGGGCACGCCGTTCAGCATCCTCACGAAGGGGACGCTGCTGCGCCGTGACCTACCGCTCCTCGCCGCGGCGGCCGAACGCGTGCCGGTCGACCTGGCCATGTCGATCGCGGTGTACGACGACGACCTCCAGCAGTCGGTCGAGTCCGGTACGCCCACCACGACCGCACGCCTGGCCACGGTGCGCGCGATCCGGGACGCCGGGCTCGACTGCGCCGTGTTCCTCATGCCCGTCCTGCCGTACATCACGGACACGAAGGCGCACCTCGACGACGCCGTCGGGCGTGCCGTCGCGGCCGGTGCGACGAGCATCATGTACTCCGCGCTGCACCTGCGGCCCGGGGTGAAGCCGTGGTGGGCGGCCTGGCTGCGGCAGAACCGTCCCGACCTCGTCGAGCGGTACCGGTCGATGTACCTCGACAACACGTACGCCCCGAAGGACTACCGACGCTGGCTGGGGGAGCGGGTCCGACCGATCCTGCGCGCGCACGGCGTCGGTCTCGGCACGGTCGACCCGGCCACCGGGTCGATGGGGCACAGCGTCGACCGGAAGCGGGTGATGCCGCTCAAGCGGGCGGCACCGGACTTCACCGAGCGGCGTACCGTGACCAGGACATCGCCGACGCTGTTCTGACATCCGCTCCGCGTTCGGGGGACACCCGATGTCGGAGCGGGCCGGTATCATCGTGCGGGTCGCTGTCGCCACCTCGTTTCGGGGTACACGGACGGCGGCGAGACTTCCCGGAAGGACGACCCGCCCGTGCTCGGCATCCCCACGCACCTCGCGCCGCGCGTGAATGCCTGGTCGACCGTGCGCGCCTTCCACGCGGCTGCGGTGGGATCGATCGCCGCCGCCGCGATCGCGCTCCTGCTGCTCGGCGCGAGCGACCCGGACGCCCGGGTGATCGGCGCCGTGCTCGCGCTCGCGCCGATGCTCGGGATGATCGGCGTGCACGTGCAGTTCGGCACCTGGCGCTCGGCCGTGGCGTTCCTGGTCGTCGGCGGCGTGTGCGTCTGGTGGTTCGCCACGGTCGTGCAACGCGAGGTCGAGGTGCCCTGGGTGGCGTCCTACCTGCTGTCCCTCGCGGTGATCCCCCTCGTGTTGGTCGGTGGGGCCGGGGCGGTGCCCGGACGGGTCGTGCTGTGGTCGGTCGGTGGGTTCCTCGTCGGGCGCGGTGCCGCGCTGGTCGCCCTCGTGCAGACGAACGGCACCCCGCAACCGCTCGTGCTGGCATGGGTGACGCTCGCGTTCGTGGTCGCCCTCGTGCTGTTCACCAGCCGCGCCACCGCCCGGTCCACCCGCGTCCAGCCCGAACTGCTGCGCTCCGCGCGCGAGGAGCACGTCTCCGCGTACCGGGCCGGCGTCGAGGCCGAGGCGGCGGCGATCCTGCACGACACCGTCCTCAACCACCTGGGCGCGATCGCGATCGCCCCGGACGGTCCGATGGACCGCCAGCTCGCCCGGACGGTGGACGCGGACATCGCGGTCCTCACCGGGCGGGAGTGGCTCGCCACACCGGGCTCCGACGAGGGGTCGGTGGCCGACGGTCCCAGTGCCCCGGTGCGTGCGTTCGAGCAGCTGCTGGAGGACGAGCGCGACCGCGGCCTCGCGATCGCGATGACCGGCGAGCGGACCTCGCTCGAGCGCCTCGACGACCGCACCCTCGACGCCCTCGTGCGCGCTGTGGGGCAGTGCCTCGCGAACGTCCGGAAGCACGCCGGCGTGGACGCCGCCGAGGTGAGCGTGTTCGACGACGGCGCCTCGACCACGGTGATGGTCGTGGACGACGGCCGCGGGTTCGACGAGTCCTCGACGGGCGCGGACCGGATGGGACTCCGCGGCTCGGTCCGGCAGCGCATCGAGCGGGTCGGCGGCTCCGTGCAGGTGTGGTCCTCGCCGGGAGCGGGGACGAGCATCATGATGACGGTCCCCGTGGCGGCGCCGTCGGACCTCGGCGTGGCGCCCGCACGCTCGGTCGAGGACGACGAACCGGAGCGTGCACGATGACGGCCGCGCGCCGGACCGCCCAGCAGTACGACCCGCTCGGCGCCATGGGATCGCGACCGTTCGCGGTCGTGATCGGCGCCGCGGGGACGCTGTGGGCGTTGCTGGTGTCCGTGTTCGACCGCGACGTCGCCGGCAGCCCCGGACTGAGCGCGTTGACGGTGCTGCTGGTCGCGGCCTCGGCGACCGTGGTGATCGCTGCCTCGAGTCCGTTCCGCGCCCCGTTCACCCGCGGTGCGTACGTCGCGCACGTCGCGCTCCTCGCGGCGGCCTCGGTGACGAGCGTCGCGGCGCAGTGGGGGCCGGACCGCAACGCCCTCAACGACTTCATGTGCCTCCTCACCGCGACCGGCATCGTGATGGCGGCGCCGTACCGGCCGTGGACCGACCTCGCGGTCGGTGGGCTCCTGCTCGCCGCCGTGGACGGCGTCACCTGGGGTGTGGGGGCCGCGGTGTTCCCGCACCAGGTCCCGGTGGCGGTCGCGGCCTTCCTGGCCGCGGCACCCACCCTCGTGCTGACCGGGGCGTCCGCGGTGTTCGCGTCGACGTTCTCCGGGCTCGCCGAGCGCGTGCAGATCCGCGCCGGGTCGTACTCGGTCGAACGTGCCGAGCAGGACGGCATCGCCGCGAGCGTGCAGCAGGACCGGTCGACCGTCCTCGCCGACGAGGTCGCACCGTTCTTCGCCGAGCTCCGCACCCGCGACGTCATCACCGACGTCGACCGTGCCCGGGCCCGGGCGATCGCCGACGGTCTGCGCCGCGGGATGGTCGCCGACGCCGACCGGACGTGGTTCGAGCACGCGATCAGGACCGAGGGCGGCGGGCGGTCCGTCGTCGACGACCCCGACGGGCTGCTCGCGACGCTCGACGTCGACCAGCGGACGGTCGTCAGGACGTTCCTCCGTGCCACGCTCCGCGCCGCCGCGGTCGATCCGGCTGGCCTCACCGTCCGTGCCCGTCCGGCACCGGGGGACCGGGTCGAGGTCGCCGTCGGCGTCGTCGTCGCGGACTCCGACGTCGGGATCCACCGCACGTTCGACCCGTACCTCGCCGTCCTCCGGGTCACGTTCCCCGACCTCGACGTCGCGGTCCGACCCTCCGCCCTCGCACTAAGGTTCTCGTATGACCAGCACTGACCCGAACCGGCTCTCGGAGGGCGGTCCCGTCCTCCCGACCCCGGGGACCCGCCGGGTGCGGTTGGCCATCCTCGACGACCACGAGGTGCTGCTCGACTCCCTGTCGAGCTGGATCGCCGTCAACGCGTTCGACTTCGACCTGGCCCTCACCGCGCACACCTGGCTCGAGATGGTCCACAGCGACAGCTTCCCGACCGACCTCGTGTTCCTCGACTTCCAGCTCAAGGAGCCCGTGTCGATCGAGGCCCGCGTCCGCACCTGCCGAGCCGCCGGGGCGAAGGTCATCGTCCTCTCCAGCGTCGACAGCCGTGAGTCCCGCGACCGCGCCCTCGCCGCCGGCGCCGCGGCCTTCCTGTCGAAGTCGCTGCCCATGCGCGAGGTCATGGACGTCGCCCGGGAGATCATGGGCGTCGCCCGCGAGACCCCGCCGCAGCGTGACTGGCGGCCGCTGCCCACCGGGGCGAACGCGCACCAGCGTCCGAAGCTCAGCCACGGTGAGGAAGAGGCGCTCCGCCTGTACGTGTCCGGCTACTCCACGAACGAGGTCGCCGCGCAGATGAACGTGCAGTACGAGACCGCGAAGACGTACCTGCGCCGCGTGCGCGAGAAGTACAGCAAGGTCGGGCGCCCGGCGTCGAAGAAGTCCGACCTCATCCGTCGTGCGGCGGAGGACGGGTTCCTCGCGTAGTGGCGAAGCTCTACTTCCGCTACGGCGCGATGAACAGCGGCAAGAGCACCGGGTTGCTGCAGGCGGCGTACAACTACGAGGAGCGCGGTCAGCGGGTCCTGCTCGCGAAGCCCGCGGTCGACACCAAGGGCGACCACGAGATCGTGTCCCGCCTCGGTGTGACACGGGCGGTCGACGTCGTGTTCGCGCCGTCTGACGACGTCCGTGCCGCCGTGTCCGCCGCAGGAGCGGCCGACCCGGATTCCGGACGGCTCGACGGCATGGTCCGGCCCGTCAGTTGCGTGCTGGTCGACGAAGCGCAGTTCCTGACGCCGAACCAGGTCGACGACCTCCTCCGCATCGCGGTCCTCGACGGCATCCCGGTCCTCGCCTACGGCATCCGCACCGACTTCCGCACCGAGGCGTTCCCCGGCAGCGCGCGGCTGCTCGAGATCGCGCACTCGCTCGAAGAGCTCAAGACGATCTGCCGGTGTGGCCGCAAGGCGGTGTTCAACGCGCGGTTGATCGACGGACGCTTCGTCTTCGACGGCTCCCAGGTCGCCATCGACGGCGAGGACGTCACCTACGAGTCCCTCTGCGCCAACTGCTACCTGACGGAGTCCGGCGGGCACCTCGACGGCGACTGACGGTCGCCTCCGGCGCCTGGTCACCACCGACCCGTCTGGAGGCTCGTGGCGGGCCCGCCCCGCGCCTCCCGGCCGACAGTCGGCGCGGAATGCACGCTGGCCGGCCGGCGTTGGCGACCACATGAGCGACGCATCCGTGCACCTGTCCGTCCTCGACCTGGCCACCCGTGAGTACGGCCAGTCCAACACCGACGCCCTGCAAGGGTCGATCGACATGGCGGTGCACGCCGAGAAGCTCGGCTACGAGCGCATCTGGGTCGCCGAGCACCACGGGATGCCGGGGATCACCTCCTCCGCCCCGGCGGTGCTGCTGAGCGCGGTGGGCGCCGCGACGTCGACGATCCGCATCGGCTCCGGGGGAGTGATGCTGCCCAACCACGCACCGCTCGTCATCGCGGAGCAGTTCGGCACGCTGCGCGCCCTCTACGGCGACCGGGTCGACCTCGGCATCGGACGTGCACCCGGCACCGACGGCGCGACCGCGATGGCCCTCCGTCGAACCGACCGCCTCGACGTCGACGACTTCCCGCAGCAGCTCGCCGACCTCATCGGCTTCTTCACCGGCATGGACGCCGACAACCCCCTGTCGCGCATCCGGGCCGTGCCCGGGTACGGCGACGTCCCCGAGTTCTGGCTGCTCGGCTCGTCGGGCTACAGCGCCCAGGTGGCCGGGGCGCTCGGTGTCTCGTTCGCCTTCGCCCACCACTTCGCGTCGGACAACACCGAGGCGGCGCTCGCGCTCTACCGCGACTCGTTCCGCCCCTCGCGCTTCCGGTCCGAGCCGAACGCGCTCATCGGCGTGCAGGTCGTCACCGACGAGGACCCGGCGGTGGTCTCCGAGCAGTCCGCGCCGGGGATGATCTCGTTCATCCGGATGCGGCAGGGCGCGAAGCCCGAGCCGGTGTCGATGGAGGAGGCCCGGGCGTACGAGTTCTCCGACCTCGAGCGGCGGTTCATCGAAGCCCGCACGGCCCGGCAGGCGTACGGCAACGCGGACGAGGTCGCGGCGAAGATCAACGCGCTCGTCGAGTCCACCGGCGCGGACGGCGTCATCGTGGCTCCGGGGGCGGCGCAGGCGCGGTACCGGCACCAGGCGCTCGATGTCGTGGCGCGGTTGCACGCGGAGGGGCGGCTCGTGCGGGCGGGGGCTGCGGTCGCCTGAGCCCCGGCGCGTGCGCGCGGCCGCGCCTGCGCAGGTCCCGACGCCCGTCGAGATCCCAGAAGCGGGGAGTCTCGGCGGGCGTCCGTCGTCGTGCGGGGAACTTCGGCGGGTGTCACGCAGCGAGTCGTGGAACCTCGGCGCGTGGGCAGCGGCAGCCGGGCGGTCGGGACCGGTGCGATGCGAATCGTCGACGACAGCGGGTGGTCACGACTCCCCGCCCGCGTTATGCCGAGTGGTCCTGAATCGTCGTTCTGTGCGCCGCAGGACGACGTTGTGCGACCACTGGCCGCGGGTGAGCGGGATGTCGTGACCTCGGCGGACCCGCTACCCGCAGGGACACTCGGGTGCGACCCCGTGGGGATGGCCCGCGTGCACCGGGCCCGAGCCGACGAGGAGGGTCGTGACGAGAACGGCGTTGCAGTGAGCAAGGCCCTGGAACGAAGAAGGCCCCGGTCCTGTGGACCGGGGCCTTGCTGTCGGGGTGACAGGATTTGAACCTGCGACCTCCTCGTCCCGAACGAGGCGCGCTACCAAGCTGCGCCACACCCCGAGGTGTGATCGCTCCGAACCGGAGCAACCCCAGAAGTCTACCGGATGATCGAGTGTGCTCACGACCATCTCAGTGACGCCCGGGCGCGTCGGACCCGCGGTCAGTCGGTGCGGGCGGTGAGCGTGACGACGACGGCCTCCGGGCGGCACGAGAACCGCACCGGAGCGTAGATCGACGTGCCGAGCCCCGCGGAGACCTCGAGCCACGACCAGTGGTTCCGGTGCTCCCACTTGTGCAGCCCGCTGACGTAGCGGCGGGGGAGGTCGCAGTTCGTGACGAGCGCACCGACCCCGGGCACCTGGACCTGCCCGCCGTGTGTGTGCCCGGCGAAGATGACGTCGGCACCCTGGGTCACGAAGGCGTCGAGCACCCGGCGGTACGGCGCGTGCGTGATCCCGATCGACACCGGTGCGGGGCCGTCCTCGTCCTCGGACCACGGGACGTCGCTTCGCATCTCGTCGACGTTCGTCGGCAGGAGGTCGAGACGGTCCCAATCGCGGTGGGCGTCGGACGTCCCGAACAGCTCGAGCCGCGAGCCCCGCAGTTCGATCGCGTGGGCCTGGTCGTTCACGTCGAGCCACCCGAGTGACTCGAAGAACGCCGTCTGCCGGTCGATGTCGAGCTCGACCGGACGCGCACCCCCGCCGCCGTGCGTGCTCGGCCCGCCGAAGTACTTGAACGGGTTGCGTGGCGTCGGACCGTAGAAGTCGTTCGAACCGTACGCGAACACCCCCGGGACGCCGCGGAACGGTTCGAGCGCGTACTCGACGGCGGAGTTCGCCGTGGCGTGCCCGAGGTTGTCGCCCGTGTTCACCACGAAGTCGGGCTCGACGAGGCTGAGGTCGCGCAGCCACTGCTGCTTGTCCGCCTGCCACGGCGCCATGTGGATGTCCGACAGGTGCAGGACCACGATGTCGCGGGAGCCCGGAGCGAGGACGGGGACGGTCTCCCACCGGATACCGAACCGGCGTCGTTCCACGAGGGAGCCCCACGCAGCGGCGGCGCCGCCGACGGCCGCGCCCGCTGCGAGGATCCCGAGCGCGGCGCGGCCGCGCGTCACTTGCAGTCCTTCGGCGCCTTGCCGTCCTTCGTGCCGTACAGCTTCACGGTCACGGCGGAGTCCTTGCCCACGACGGAGTCAGCGGCGGGATCGGTCGACGCCACCTTGCACTCCTTGGAGCCGCCGCCCTTCTCGTACTGGTCGGAGATCGAGACGTTGCTCAGACCGGCCGACTCGAGCTGCGAGCGGGCGCCGCCGACGCTCTTCCCGGCCACGTTCGGCACCGAGGCCTGCGAGCCGTCGCTCGTGTACACCGTCACGCTCGCGCCTTTGGAGAGGTACGAACCCGCTGCGGGGGAGGTCTTTGCAACATCTCCGGCGCTGCCCGGGCCGGGCTGCGCGCCACCGTCGATGTAACTGAACCCAGCGGCCGACAGCGTCGTCCGCGCCTCGTCGGCGCTCTTGCCCGTGACATCCGGCACCGCGACGCTGTTGCCGCGGAGCGCCGACTGGTCCGGCGTGGTGAACGGACCAGCAGGGTAGGCCGCGTTCACCGGGGTCTGCGCCTGCTGCCAGACACCGGCACGCGCACCGGCGTAGGTGCCGTTCACTCCGTTGCTGAAGTGACGGAGGTTCGTCAGCTTGCCGTCGGTGTTGCCCTGCCAGTACGCGGTCGCGACCTTCGAGCTGCTGCCGACGAGCCAGATCTGGTTGCCGTCGTCCGTCGTACCGGTCTTGCCGAACAGCTCGGTGCCATCGGGCGTCTGGGCGCCGACCGCCGTACCGCCGGAGATCGTGCCCTTCATCGCGTACACGGCTGCCTGGGCCACCGACGGCTCGATCGCCTGGTTGCAGTCCTTCGGCTGACCACCCAGCTGCTTGCCCGCAGCGTTCGTGACCTGCTCGATCGCGATCGGCTTGCAGTAGAGACCATTCGCTGCCACCGCTGCGTACGCAGCGGCCATCGTCATCGGGGCGATCTCGTTGATGCCGAGGACGGACGTCGGGTTCGACTTCAGCTCGCCGCCGTCCGCGCGGTGCACGCCGAGCGACTCTGCGGTCTTCTTGATGTCGCAGAGGTCGAGCTGCTGCGCCATGTTGAGGAACGCGAGGTTGATCGAGAGGGCAGTCGCGCGAGCGACGGTGTAGTTGCCGCTCTCGCCGGGAGAGTCGTTCTTGGGGGTGTAGTCGCCTGCGTAGTAGGGCGCGCCGCACTCGGTCCAGCCGGTCGGCATCGGCCTCGGCGTCCCGCTGACCGTCTCGTTCAGCCCGTGTCCGGCCTTCAGCCATTGCAACAGTGTGAAGAGCTTGTACGTCGAACCGGTCTGGAACCCCCCGGAATTGCCGTACTTGTAGTCGACGCTGTAGTTGATCGAGGTCGACGTGGGCGCGGACTTCAGTGACTGGTCGTAGTCCTTGTTCTGCGCCATCGTGAGGATGCGGCCCGTGCCGGCCTCGATCGAGTTGAGGGTCGCGCCGAGCTTGAGGTTCGTCTCGGCCTTGTTGTCGTACGTGTTGAGGATCTGCTTCTGCTTGGCGTTCAGACCGATGTCCAGCGTCGTCTGGATCTTGTAGCCGCCGTTGCGCCAGGCGGTGTCGCGCTCCTTCTGCGTTCCACCGAGCTGCGACATCTCCTTGACGACCTTCACGGCGTAGTCGCAGAAGAACTGCGAGCCGTCGCCGACCGAGGCGCGGCAGCCCTGGGTGGGCTGGGTCAGCCGGACGTAGTCCTTCGGGCTCGACGCGATCGCCTTGTCGAAGGCTTCCTTGTCGATGTGCTTCTGCGCGTACATCGACTTGAGGATGACGTCGCGACGGGCCTTGTTCGCCTCGTAGTTCTTCGACGTCGAGAGGTTGCGGGTGTTCGGCGACTGCACGATCGCGAGGATCGACGCGGCCTCGGCCGGCGTGAGGTCGGTCGCCGACTTGTTGAAGTAGTGCTGCGCGGCGGCCTGCACGCCGTACGTCTGGTCGCCGAAGTACGCGATGTTGAGGTACCCGGTGAGGATCTCCTTCTTGGAGTACTTCTTCGCCAGGCCGATCGCGAGCTTCATCTCCTCGAGCTTGCGGGGGATGGTCGTCTCGGTGGCCTCGTTGTAGGCCTTGAGGCGGTCCTTCTCGGTGGGGAGCTCGAGCGCCTGCTGCATCTTGATGTTGCGGACGAGCTGCATGGTGAGCGTCGAGCCGCCACCCGACTCGCCCAGTCCGCCGGCGAGGCTGCCGACACCCGCACGGACGAGCGAGGTCATGTCGACGCCGCCGTGCTCGAAGAAGCGCTTGTCCTCACCGTCGATGGCGGCGTTCTTCAGGTTGTCGCTGATCTGGTCGTACTTGAGTTCTTGACGGTTCTGGTCGTACACCGTCGCGAAGTGGACGCTCTTGCCGCCCTGGTACGCGTAGAGCTCGTTGCGCTGCGGGAGGTCACCGATCTCGATGTACTCCGGGAGCGACTCGAAGACGCCGATCGTCGAGGTCGTGGTCACGCCGGCCACCGCGATGGCCGGGGTCACGCCGATCGTCACGAGGAGACCGGCGAGCACGCTGAAGCCGACGAATCCGACGAAGGCACCGACTGCGGAGACGGGTTTGGTCCGCGAGGCAGACGTCTTCTGGGCAGACATAGGATGCAGCCTAAACGACACCGCCGACTGAAAGGCTGGCAAGGAACCGCATGAGCCGCTGGGAATACCTCACGACGCCGTTGATCATCCACAACACCACGGCGATCCTCAACAACTTCGGCGACGAGGGCTGGGAGCTCGTCCAGGTCGTCACCGGTCCCGAGGGCGGACTCGTCGCCTACCTGAAGCGTCCGAAGGCCGACGCATGAGCGTCGCGGAGCGCCTCGCCGAACTCGGTCTGACCGTCCCGGCGGTCGCCGCGCCGGTCGCCGCGTACGTCCCCGCGGTCGTCACGGGGCGGTACGTGCACACGGCCGGGCAGCTGCCCTTCGTCGACGGCGCACTGTCGGTCACGGGCAAGGTCGGTGCGGGCGTCGACCCGGAGACCGCGGCCGCCGAGGCCCGCACCGCCGCCCTCAACGCCCTCGCCGCCGTGCAGTCGGTCGCGGGCTCGCTCGACCGCGTCGCACGCGTCGTCAAGGTGACCGTGTTCGTCGCGTCCGACCCGTCGTTCACGGGGCAGCCGGCCGTCGCGAACGGTGCGTCTACCCTGGTGGGCGACGTCTTCGGCGACGCCGGCGTCCACGCGCGCAGCGCGGTGGGCGTCGCGGTCTTGCCGCTCGACGCACCCGTCGAGGTCGAGTTGGTCGTGGAACTGACCGACTGACGGGCCGTCAGTCGCGCACGTCACGCGAGCCGCGCCTCCAGGCAGATCCGCCGGGAGGCGCGGCTCGCGTCGTTCCTGCTACATGAGTTCCGCGATGGTCGCCATGATCGTCGGGTCGGCCAGCGTGGTCGTGTCGCCGATGCGGCGGCCCTCGGCCGCGTCGCGGAGGAGCCGCCGCATGATCTTGCCGGACCGCGTCTTCGGCAGCTCCGGCACGATCACGACCTGTCGGGGCTTCGCGATCGCGCCGATGCGCTTGCCGACCCAGTCGCGCAGCTCCTTCGCCGTGGCGTCTCGGTCGACGCCCTCGGCGGCCTCCGCGGTGAGGATCACGAACGCGACGACGGCCTGTCCCGTCGTCTCGTCCGCCGCGCCGACGACGGCGGCCTCGGCGACGCCCTCGTGGCCGACGAGGGCCGACTCGATCTCGGCGGTCGAGAGGCGGTGGCCGGAGACGTTCATGACGTCGTCGACGCGGCCCTGCACCCAGATGTCGCCCTGCCCGTCGAGGCGTGCGCCGTCGCCGGCGAAGTACCGGCCAGGGAAGCGTGACCAGTAGGTCTCGACGAAGCGGTCGGGGTCGTTCCAGATGCCCCGCGCCATCGACGGCCACGGGTCGGCGATGGTGAGGTAGCCGCCCTCGCCGGGTCCGACGCGGTGGCCGTCCTCGTCCACGATCTCGGCGGTGATCCCGGGGAGCGGGGTCTGTGCGGCGCCGGGCTTGAGCTTCGTGACGCCGGGGAGCGCGGAGATCATGATCGCGCCGGTCTCGGTCTGCCACCACGTGTCGACGATCGGGGTGCGGTCGTGGCCGATGACCTGCCGGTACCACTGCCACGCCTCGGGGTTGATCGGTTCGCCGACGCTGCCGAGGAGGCGGAGGGTCTCGAGGCTCCGGGCTTCGGGGATCTGCCGGCCGGCCTTCATCGCCGCGCGGACCGCAGTCGGTGCCGTGTACAGGACGGTGACGCCGTAGGAGTCGACGAGGTCCCACCAGCGGCCCGGCCTCGGCTCGTCCGGGGTGCCCTCGTAGAGCACCTGGGTGACGCCGTTCGCGAGCGGGCCGTAGACGACGTAGGAGTGTCCGGTGATCCAGCCGATGTCGGCCGTGCACCAGTACACGTCCTTCTCCGGGTGCATGTCGAAGACGTTCCGGTGCGTGTACGTCGCCTGCGTGAGGTACCCGCCGGAGGTGTGCACGATGCCCTTCGGCTTCCCGGTCGTGCCCGAGGTGTAGAGGATGAACAGCGGCGTCTCGGCGGGGAACGCCTGCGCCTCGTGCTCGGGGGCGGCCTTGGCGAACTCGTCGTGCCACCAGAGGTCGCGGTCGTTCCACGCGATCTCGTTGCCGCCGCGCTTGACGACCAGGACGTGCTCGACGCTGTCGGTGCCCTCGCCCTCGAGCGCCTCGTCGACCGCGGGCTTCAGCGCCGAGACCGCACCCCGACGCCAGCCGCCGTCGGCCGTGACGACGAGCTTCGCCTCAGCGTCCTCGATGCGTGCCCGCAGGCTCTCTGCACTGAAACCGCCGAAGACGACCGAGTGGATCGCGCCGATGCGGGCGACGGCGAGCATCGTCACGACGGCCGCGGGGATGAGCGGGAGGTAGACCACCACGCGGTCGCCCTCGCCGACGCCGAGGTCGGTGAGCATGTTCGCGGCTCGCTGCACGTCGGCGGTGAGCTCGGCGTACGTGATCCGACGGGTGTCGCCCGGGGCGCCCTCGAAGTGGATCGCGACCCGGTCCCCGTTGCCCGCGCGGACGTGCCGGTCGAGGCAGTTCTCCGCCACGTTGAGCTCCCCGTCGGCGAACCACTTCGCGAACGGCGCGCCGGACCAGTCGAGTGTCTGCGTGAACGGCGTCCGCCAGTCGAGGAGGGTGCGCGCCTGCTCGGCCCAGAAGCCCTCGCGGTCGGCCGCGGCGGCCTCGTGCAGGTCCTCGTGGGCGACGGCGTCGGCGACGAACTCCGGCGACGGCGGGAACGTGGGGCCGTCCTCGTGGCGGGGTGAGTCGTCGGTCGGGGTCGGGGACATCGGTGTCCTTTCGCGTCGGCATCGGAGCAGCACCCGTGGCGCTGCCGGCAGCACCCGGAGACTACCCCTGCCCCGGCGGTCGCGGATTCCGTGTCGGGGTTGCCGTGGAGGGGTGTTCGTGGGGTACAGTGTTCATCGCCGGACTCGTTTCCGGTGGCGTCGGCCGTGATTCCCCCCAATCCGCCGATGTCCAGGCGGCACCCGTTCCCCCCAACAGGTGCCGCCTCTTCTGTTTCCCGGGCACGTCCTCCCGTCACGGGCAGGCCCGGACACATGTGTCACGCATCGATCCGCGCGGGTACGCGGATGAGTGGACAGATCGGTCCATGCTGACGCACCGAGCTCGCCGGTGGTCGCGGGGTCGTTCCGGACGTACTTCGACGCCGTCGGGGGCGGCGTGGCGTGGCGCCTCGACGGAGAGGGCCTGCATCGCCGAGTGGGGTACGGCTTTCTGCAACGGGGGACAAAGTTGTCCGCTGCTGTGGACTCGATGCCGTTGTGCACCGCACAGCGACCCCGCCGGACCGCGTGTCGGGACACGCCTAGCGTCGCCGGACATGCACCGACACCGAGCCGCCCCGTCGACGCCGTTCCTGCCCGGGGTCGCCCCGCCCCGCTCCGAGCGCGACGTCCGGGCCGAGGAGTTCGAGGAGCTCGCGGGCCTCGTCCGTGACGCGGCGGTGACCGACGTCCTCGCCGTCGGAGGACGCGGGACGTGGATCGACCGCGGCTCCGGACTCGAGCCGGCCGATCCCGTGCTCGGCGAACGACGTGCCCGCGAGCTCGGCGCCGCCCTCGTCGCCCGGGGCGGTCGGCACGTCGACGAGAGCACGCCCGTGGCCGATGTGCGACACGGCGACGGGATCCGCGTACACGTCGTGCTCGCACCCGTCGCGGTCAGCGGCACCGCCCTGTCGATCCGGCTCCCGCGGCCGGGCCGTCCGACGCTCGCCACGCTCGAACGGAGCGGGACGTTCGACCGGGTCCCGCGTCGCGTCGTCGAACGCGCGGTCGCGGAACGGCGGAACGTCCTCGTCAGCGGGGCCACCGGCAGCGGCAAGACGACCCTCCTCGCCGCGATGCTCGGCGCCGTCCCGCACGACGAGCGCATCGTCACGGTCGAGGACGTCGCCGAGCTCCGCATCGACCACCCCCACGTCGTCGCGCTCGAGGCCCGGCAGGCGAACGCCGAGGGGAGCGGTGCGATCGACCTCGCCCGGCTGCTGCGCGAGTCGCTCCGGATGCGGCCGGACCGCGTGGTCGTGGGGGAGTGCCGCGGCGCCGAGGTGCGCGAACTCGTGTCCGCGCTCAACACCGGGCACGAGGGCGGCGCCGGCACCGTGCACGCCAACGGCCTGCCGGACGTGCCGGCCCGGCTCGAGGCGCTCGGCGCACTCGCCGGACTCGACCCGCCCGCGCTCGCCCGGCAGGCGGTGAGCGCGTTCGACCTGGTGCTGCACGTCGAGCGTCGTCGAGGCGTGCGACGACTCGCCGGCGTGGGGACGCCGGTGCTGGGGACGGACGGGAGGCTCGACGTGCGCCCGGTGGACGGGTGGCGGTGACGAGGCGGTGGCGACGCGGTCGTGTCCTCGCGTCCGAGCGACGAGCAGCGGCCGAAGGGGCAGAGCTGTCCGGTGCGGCGGCGGGGCCGACGACGCGGCGGCGTGGCGCGGCGTCGGACCACGCAGCCGCTGCCGCCGCTGCCGCGCGGACGCTCGAACGCGTGGCGACGCTCGTCTCGGCAGGCGTGCCGCCACCGCGGGCGTGGCACCTCGTCGGTGGCCTCCCCTCCGCCGAGACGCCCGCGTGGCACGACGTCCGCGCGGTCCTCCGGGTCGCGGACCGCACCGGCGCGCCCTCCGCCGTGGCGCTGCGGGCGCTCGCCCACGCCCTGCGCCGTTCGGCCGCCAGCGACCGTGCCGTGCGGGTCGCCCTCGCCGGCCCGCGCGCGAGCGCCCGCGTCGTCCTCGCCCTGCCCGTCCTCGGCATCGGGCTCTCGTCCACGTGGGGCGCCGGTGCCGTGGAACTCCTCGTCGGGTCGCCGTTCGGGTGGGCGTGCACGGCGCTCGCCGCCGGTCTCGTCGCGCTCGGTCGGCGGTGGACGAACGGGCTGGTGCGTGCCGCGACGCCGGACGGACACGTGCCGGGCGTGCTCCTCGACGCATGGGCGGTCGCGTTGTCCGGCGGCGGGTCCTGGACGGACGCCGGACGCACCGTCGAGGAAGCCGTGCAGGAGCCGCGGCGCGCCGACGCGGACACGGTCGAGCGGGCACGGCTCGCCGAGGTGCTCGGGCTCGCCCGGCGCGCCGGGGTGCCGGCCGCCGCGCTGCTCCGCGCCGCCGCCGAGGACGTCCGCGACGACGCTGCCGCCGCCGGACTCGCGGCGGCCGAGGGGCTGGCCGTGCGACTGGTGCTGCCGCTCGGGGTGTGCGTCCCGCCCGCGTTCGTGCTCGTCGGCGTCGTGCCGGTGGTCGCCGGGGTCCTCTCCTCCACGGTCGTGGGAGTGCGGTGATCCCTCCACAGCCTGGTCGTCCGCGCGCCGACGGGGTCGTGCGGGCGGCGAGGCTGACGACAGGGCCGAGCGGTCGCTCGGCCGCCCGAGAGGAAGAGGAACACCATGCACCAGCACCCACAGCCGACGCGGTGGCGACGACTCCGCGCCCGCATGGCCGAGGACCGCGGGTCGGCGACCGCCGAGTACGCCGTCGTGATCCTCGCCGCAGTGGCCTTCGCCGGCGTGCTCGTCGCGGTCATGCGCTCCGGCGAGGTCCAGACGATCCTGACCGAGCTCGTCCGCGGTGCCCTGTCGCTCTGACCGTGGCTCGGTGACGGTGGAGTTCGCGGTCGTCCTGCCTGCCGTGGCGGTCGTGCTGACGCTGCTCGTCGCAGCCGTCGTCGCGGTCGACCGGCAGGGGACGCTCCAGCTCGCGGCCGCGACGGCGGCGCGCGCGGCAGGACGTGGCGACGAGGAGGCGGCCGCGGCGGCGGCCGCCTCCGTCCCCGGAGCGTCGGTCGCGTACCGGCGGCCCGAGGGGCTCGTGTGCGTCGAGCTCGCCGTGCCCGCGCCCGGGGTGTTCGCCGCCGTCGTGCTGCGCGCCTCCGGGTGCGCGGCGGAGCGGGGCGGGTGACCGTGCGCGCGCGCCTGGACCGGGCGGCCCGCGGCCCGTCGCGGTCGGACCGCGGCTCCGTGACGGTGTTGCTCGCCGTCGTCCTCGGCGTCGGCACGACCGTCGCGACGGTGGGCGTCGCGACGGCGACGCACCGCGTGGCCGTCGTCCGAGCACAGGCGGCTGCCGACGCCGCGGCGCTCGCCGCAGCGGCCGCCCTCGTCGGGCTGGTCCCCGGCGACCCCTGTTCCCGGGCATCGGCCGTCGCCGAGGCCGGCGGAGCGGTGCTCGGAGGATGCTCGACGGCCGGCGCGGACGCCCGGGTGACCACCGCGATCGGCAGCGGTGCGTTCGCCGTGAGCGCAGTCGCCGTCGCCGGAGCACCGAGCGGAGCGCGCCACCTCTGTGTGTATGGTGTGCACGTCGGCCCCCGGTCATCGATGTCCCGGTCGACCCGGACGGCGAGTCACACCGGCGACGTCGCAGGTCCAGGGCCGACGAGCACCATCGATCAAGGAGACACGTGCCAGGCACGAAGAAGCTCGTGATCGTCGAGAGCCCCGCGAAGGCGAAGACGATCGCGCAATACCTCGGTGACGGATACGAGGTCCAGGCGTCAGTGGGCCACATCCGCGACCTCGTCGAGCCCAAGAACCTCCCCGCGGAGCTCAAGAAGGGCCCGATGGGGAAGTTCTCGGTCGACGTCGACAACGGCTTCGAGCCGTACTACGTCGTCTCCGACGCGAAGAAGAAGACCGTCTCCGAGCTGAAGCGCGCGTTGAAGGACGCCGACGAGCTCTTCCTCGCGACTGATGAGGACCGCGAGGGCGAGGCCATCGCGTGGCACCTCCTGCAGGTGCTGAAGCCCAAGGTGCCGGTCAAGCGCATGGTGTTCCACGAGATCACCAAGGAGGCGATCCAGCGCGCGCAGGAGGCCACCCGTGAGCTCGACACCGCCCTGGTCGACGCGCAGGAGACCCGTCGCATCCTCGACCGTCTCTACGGGTACGAGGTCTCGCCCGTGCTCTGGCGCAAGGTCGGCCCCGGCCTCTCCGCCGGTCGTGTGCAGTCCGCCGCCACCCGTCTCGTGGTCGACCGCGAGCGGGAGCGCCTGGCCTTCGTCTCCGCCAACTACTGGGATCTCACCGCCCGCTTCGAGAAGCCCGGCGACACCGCCTTCACCGCGAAGCTCGCCCGTGTCCAGGGCACCCGGGTCGCCTCCGGCCGCGACTTCGACGACCGTGGCGCGATCTCGGGCGACGTCGTCCGGCTCGACGAGGCCTCGGCCGCCGCGCTGACGACCGTCCTCGAGCGTGCCGGGGACGCGGTCGTGCGTTCGGTGGACTCGAAGCCGTACACGCGCCGCCCCGCCGCGCCGTTCACCACCTCGACGTTGCAGCAGGAGGCCGCGCGCAAGCTCCGGTTCTCCGCGCGGCAGACGATGAGCGTCGCGCAGTCGCTCTACGAGAACGGCCACATCACCTACATGCGAACCGACTCGTCGTCGCTCTCGCAGCAGGCCGTCAACGCCGCCCGGAAGCAGGCCGCCGCCCTCTACGGTGCCGAGACGGTGCCGGACAAGCCGCGCAGCTACGCCGGCAAGAGCAAGAACGCGCAGGAGGCGCACGAGGCGATCCGCCCCGCCGGTGACACGTTCCGGACGCCGTCGCAGATGGAGAAGGTGCTCCGCGGCAACGACTGGAAGCTCTACGACCTCATCTGGAAGCGCACCGTCGCCTCGCAGATGGCGGACGCCAAGGGTTCGACGGCGTCGGTCGTCCTCGGCATCAGCTCCACCGAGTCGGTCGAAGGGATCACCGCGACCGCGAACGGCACCGACGCGGAGTTCACCGCGTCCGGCACCGTCATCACGTTCCGCGGCTTCCTCAACGCCTACGAAGAGGGGCGGGACGAGGAACGGCACGAGGCGAAGACCGACGGCGACGACGCGAAGCTCCCGCAGATGGCGCAGGGCGACGCCCTCGGCGTCTCGGACGTCGAGGCCAAGGGCCACGACACCTCGGCGCCGCCGCGCTACACGGAGGCGAGCCTCGTGAAGACGCTCGAAGAGCTCGGGATCGGCCGTCCGTCGACCTACGCGGCGATCATCTCGACGATCATCGACCGCGGCTACGTCACCCAGCGGGGCAGTGCACTCGTGCCGAACTGGATCGCGTTCAGCGTGGTGCGGCTCCTCGAGGACTACTTCGGCGACCTCGTGCAGTACGACTTCACCGCCTCGATGGAGGACGACCTCGACCGCATCGCGAGCGGCGACGAGGACCGCGTCGACTGGCTCAAGGGGTTCTACTTCGGCGGCGGCGACCAGCGCGGGCTCCGGACCGTGATCGACAACCTCGGCGAGATCGACGCGCGCGACATCAACTCGGTGGAGCTCGCCCCCGGTCTGACGCTCCGCATCGGCCGCTACGGCCCGTACATCGAGGTGCCGAGCGACGACCCGGAGAAGCCGCGTCGGGTGAACGTCCCCGAGGACCTCGCCCCGGACGAGCTGACCACGGAGAAGGCCCGCGAGCTCGTCGAGGCACCGGTCCTCGGTGACCGTGTGGTCGGCATCAACCCGGAGACCGGGAAGGAGGTCCTCGCGAAGGACGGCCGCTTCGGTCCGTACGTGACCGAGCGCACCCCCGAGCCCGAGCCCACCGTCGACCCCGCCACGGGTGAGGTCACCGAGGCGGCGCCGGCCGCGGCCGCGTCGACCAGCGCCTCCACGACGAGCACCACCGCGAAGAAGACGACGGCCAAGAAGGCGACGACGAAGAAGGCCGCCGCGCCGAAGGAGCGCACCGCGTCCCTCTTCAAGTCGATGGACCCGCAGACGGTCGACCTCGAGACCGCGCTCAAGCTCCTCGACCTGCCCCGGACCGTCGGGCAGGACCCCGAGTCCGGCGAGGACATCACGGCGCAGAACGGTCGCTACGGCCCGTACCTCAAGAAGGGCACCGACACCCGGACGCTCCCGAGCGAGGACGCGATCTTCGACATCGACCTCGCCGGTGCGCTGGAGCTGTTCGCGCAGCCGAAGTACGGTGCCAAGCGCTCCGCGACCGCGGCGCTCAAGGAGTTCGACGCGGACCCGGTGTCGGGCAAGCCGATCAAGGTGAAGGACGGCCGGTTCGGCCCGTACGTCACCGACGGCGAGACGAACGCCACGATCCCGCGCGGCGAGGACGTCGAGGCGGTCGACTTCGAGCGGGCCGTCCAGCTGCTCGCGGACAAGCGCGCCAAGGGTCCGGTGAAGAAGAAGGCACCGGCCCGCAAGACCGCGGCCAAGAAGAAGTGACCGGTCGCTTCATCACCCTCGAGGGTGGCGACGGCGCGGGCAAGACGACGCAGGCCGAGCGCCTCGCGTCGTGGCTCGGCGAGCACGGGCGCACGGTGGTCCGGACGCGCGAGCCCGGGGGCACGGACCTCGGGCTCCGCATCCGCGAGATCGTGCTGCACGAGCGCGGCCACGTCGCACCCCGTGCCGAGGCCCTGCTCTACGCCGCCGACCGCGCGCACCACGTCGAGACGGTCGTCCGTCCCGCCGTCGCGCGCGGGGACGTCGTGCTGCAGGACCGCTACATCGACTCCTCCGTCGCGTACCAGGGCGTGGCCCGGGGCCTCGGCGCCGAGCACATCCGCTCGGTGTCGGACTGGGCGACCGACGGGCTGACGCCGGACCTCACGATCCTGCTCGACCTCGACGTCACCGTGGGCCGGGCCCGGGTCGCCGCCGCACGCGGGGACACCTTCGACCGGCTCGAGTCCGAAGCGGCCGCGTTCCACGAGTCGGTCCGTCGTGCGTTCCTCGACATGGCTGCCGCGGAACCCGGACGCTTCCTCGTCGTCGACGCCTCGGCGGACGCGGACACCGTGCAGCGCACGATCCGTGCGGCCATCGCCCCCGTCGTCGGGATCGACGCGGCATGACGGTGGTCGCTGCCAGGATGTCGGCATGAGCGTGTGGGACGGCTTGACCGGTCAGGAAGAAGCCGTCGCTGCCCTGCGCCGCGCGGCCGAAGCCCCCGAGGGCACGGGCGGCATGACGCACTCGTGGCTCATCACCGGTCCGCCCGGGTCCGGCCGCTCGAACGTCGCGGCGGCCTTCGCGGCGGCGCTGGTCGGTGCCGGCCCTGACGACGACCACACCCGCCGCCAGATCACCGCGCGGACCCACCCGGACGTCTCGGTCCTCACCACGCAGCGGGTCATCATCACGATCGACGAGATCCGGCAGCTCGTGACCTCGTCGTACTACTCGCCCTCGGTCGGCCGGTACCGCATCGTCATCGTCGAGGACGCCGACCGCATGACGGAACGCACCTCGAACCTGCTGCTCAAGGCCCTCGAGGAACCGCCCGAGCGCACCGTGTGGATCCTCTGCGCCCCGAGCGAGGCCGACCTGCTCCCGACCATCCGGTCCCGGGTGCGCTCGGTCCGGTTGCGCGTGCCCGGTATCGAGTCCGTCGCCGACCTGCTCGTCGCCCGGACCGGGGTCGACCGGGTGCTCGCGATGGACGCCGCGCGCCAGGCACAGAGCCACATCGGCATGGCACAGCGCCTCGCGACGAGCGCCGACGCCCGTGACCGCCGTCGTCGGACGCTCTCGACGGTCCTCGGGGTGCGGAGCGTCGGCGATGCCGTGATGGCCGCCGCCGAGCTCCTCGCGGTCGCCGACGAGGACGCCAAGGCGATCACGCAGGAGCGCGACGGTGAGGAACGCGACGCCGCCCTGCGCTCCCTCGGCGTGGAACCCGGCGGCACGATCCCGCCGGCACTCCGGTCGCAGCTCCGTGCGCTCGAGGAGGACCAGAAGCGTCGGGCGACCCGGAGCCTCCGGGACGGCCTCGACCGCATCCTCGTGGACGTGTCGTCGCTCTACCGGGACCTGCTGCTGCTCGGACTGGGCGCGCCGGCGGAGCCGGTCAACCTGTCGATGCGCGACGAACTCGAGCGGGCGCTGCCCTCCGTGCCGCCGGCGGCTGCGCTCGAGGTCCTCGACGCCGTGTCGACGGCACGGACGCGCATCGCTGCGAACGTCGCCGCCCTGCTCGCGCTCGAAGCGCTGCTCGTGACCATCGCGCGCGCCGCGCGATGACGGGCCGCGCCGCGCGCCTGAGCGGGCCGTGCCGCGCGCCTGAGCGGGCCGTGCCGCGCGCCTGAGCGGGCCGTGCCGCGCGCCTGAGCGGGCCGTGCCGCGCGCCTGAGCGGGCCGCGCCGCGCGCCTGAGCGGGCCGCGCCGCGCGCCTGAGCGGGCCGTGCCGCGCGCCTGAGCGGGCCGTGCCGCGCGCTGACGGACCGCGCCGCGCGCTGGGTGCCGACGCTGCCCACCGCCGGCCTGGAGGCACGGGTCCAGCCCGCCCCGCGCCTCCAGTCCGTCGCCGCGCACCTGACGGGCCCGCCTGACGCAACCCACAGCCTCCCGGCCGGACCCACGTGGGAGAATCGCGGCATGTCCGACGCAGCCCCCGGCCTGCGCGAGCGGAAGCGCCTCGCCACCCGACTCGCCATCCAGCAGGCGGCGCTGCGCATCGCGGCGGAGGACGGCCTCGCGGCCGTCACGGTCGACGAGATCTCCCGCCGCGCCGACGTCTCGCCGCGCACGTTCTTCAACTACTTCCCGAGCAAGGAGCAGGCGATCCTCGGGGACGACCCCACGCTCCCGGATGACGACGCCCTCGCCGAGTTCGTCGCGGGCGGTCCGACCGGCGACCTCCTGCACGACCTCGGCGACCTCCTCGTGCACTCGACGCAGGCGCTCATCGACGAGCGGGGCCTCATCGCCGAGCGGCAGGAGGTGCTGCGCGCCAACCCCGAGCTGTTCTCGCGGCGGATGGCATCGATGAAGGAGTTCCAGCACGAGATCGAGACCGCGGTCGCCCGTCGCCTCGAGACCACCGAGCCGGACCCCGATGCGCGCCGTCGGCAGGCGCGGTTGGCGTCGATCGTGGCGCTCGGCGCGTTGCGGCATGCGTGGTGGGAGTGGTCGGAGCAGGGCGGCGACGTGCACCTCGTCGACGAGCTCGAACGGTCCTTCGCCGACCTCGGCGCGCTGGTTTCGCGTTCGCTGGTCTGAACCTGTATAGTCATTGCTCGTGCCGCTCCGGCGACGGAGTGCCGAAACGCTGTGGTGACACAGCACCAGACGTGCCGGAAACGGTGCGTTCGCCGCCTTAGCTCAGTCGGCAGAGCGATTCACTCGTAATGAATAGGTCGTCGGTTCGATTCCGACAGGCGGCTCCACGGAACCCCCTCCGATCCCCGGATCGGAGGGGGTTCTCCCGTTCGTGCGCGGGTGGCCTGGTAGACAGGCCGCATGACGGTTCGGTGGGGAGTGCTCGGGACGGGCGGCATCGCGCGTTCGTTCGTCGGTGACTGCGCGGCGGTCGGTGTCGAGTTCGTCGCGGTCGGCAGTCGGACCGCGGCGTCGGCGCAGGCGTTCGCGGACGAGTTCGACATCCCGCGGGCGCACGGGTCCTACGAGGAACTCGTCGCCGACCCGGACGTCGACGCCGTGTACGTCGCGACGCCCCACTCCCGCCACGCCGCCGACGCGCTCCTGGCGATCGAGCACGGCAAGCACGTCCTCGTCGAGAAGGCGTTCACGATCACCGCAGCCGAGGCCCGCGCGGTCGCGGACGCAGCGCGCCGCGCGGACGTCGCGGTGATGGAGGCCATGTGGACGCGCTTCCTGCCGCAGATGGCGATGGTCCGGCAGGTGCTCGCGGAGGGTCGCATCGGTCGTCCGCGGCTCGTCGAGGCGACGCACCACCAGGCCCTGCCGTCGGACCCGCAGCACCGGCTGAACGATCCGGCGCTGGGCGGGGGAGCACTGCTCGACCTCGGCATCTACCCGGTGTCGTTCGCCGTCGACGTGCTCGGCCTGCCGGAGTCGGTCGTCGCGTCCGGCACGCTCAGCGAGCAGGGCGTCGACACGCAGATGGGCATCGTGATGACCCACGCGGGTGGGACGCAGTCGACGGTGCACTTCGCGCTCGACCTCGCGAGTCCGAACACGGCGTCCATCATCGGCGAGGACGGCCGAATCGACCTCGACGCGACGTGGTTCACGCCGACGACGTGGCGCATCCGCGACCGTGACGGCGTCGTGGTGGAGGAGTTCGACGGCCGTGAGGAACGGACCGGCTACGGCCACGAGGCGCGCGCGTTCGAGGCGATGATCGAGACCGGGACACACGAGGGCGGGCCGATGGACCTCGAGGAGTCGGTCGGGATCATGGCGCTCCTCGACGAGGTCCGGCGCCAGGTCGGCGTCCGCTACGCGGCCGACGAGCAGGCGGATCAGGAAGACGGCCTGGAGGCTCCTCCCGCAGTTCCGTAGGATCGGTCGCGATGTCCGAGCCGCAGCCCCCACGCCCGACCCTCACCGAGCGCGCCCGTCACGCCGTCACGGCGTTCCGCGGCTCGGTCGCCCGACGTCCCGTGCCGTGGATCGCCGGTGGTCTCGCCGGTGTCCTCGTCCTCGGTTCCGGCGGCGCGGTCGCGGTCGCCGCGGCCACCATGCCCGACGTGGCGACCCCGGCGCAGACCACTGCTGCGGCGCCGTCCGCGACGGCGTCACGCACGCCGTCCGCGAAGCCGTCGGCCACCCCGACCGCGACCGGACGCGCGGTACCGGAGGACCCCGCGGGACCGACCGCGCTCCGCACGTGCAGCATCGACCAGGCCGCGGGGGCACCCGGACTCGGATCGTTCGAGGGGGCCGTGGTCGACGCGGCGACGGGAGAGGTCCTGTACTCGCACGCCGGCGACCAGCCGAAGCAGACCGGCAGCGTCATGAAGACCCTGACGACCGCGACCGCACTGGCCGTCCTCGGCGGCGATCACCGCATCCCCACGACGGTGACGAAGGAGGCGAACGGGACGATCGCGCTCGTCGGGCACGGTGACGCCACCCTCTCCGCGGGCGGCGCGACCGTGTACCCGGGTGCCCCGACGCTCGGGCAGCTCGCACAGCAGGTGAAGGCGAAGCTCGGCAGCTCCCCGGTCACGACGATCGTCACGGACGACACGTACTGGAGCGACGCCGACGCCTGGGACCCGACCTGGCCGGTGTCCGAGCGGACCATCGGGTACCAGCCGGAGGTCACCGCGCTCATGGTCGACGGCGACCGCGCGAACCCCGGAGCAGCGACGTCCCCGCGGTCCACCGACCCCGTCGGGCGTGCCGGGGCGGCGTTCCGGACCGCGCTCGCGAACGCGGGGGTCGTCGGTGCCGCGAACGCGCAGATCGTCAAGCGCGCCACCACCTCGACGGACACCATCGCCACGGTGTCCTCGATGCCGGTGTCGACCCTGATCGGCCAGATGATCCCGAACTCGGACAACACCCTCGCCGAGATGCTCGCCCGCATCTCGTCGAAGGAGTCCGGGTCGAACGGTTCCGCAGCCTCGCTGACCGGGGTGTACCAGGCGGCGCTGAAGACCTACGGGGTCGACCCGTCCGGCATCGTGATCAAGGACGGCTCGGGGGAGAGCGCGGCGAACGCGGTGTCGCCCGAGTTCGTCGCGAAGCTCATGGTCCCCGTGCAGGCCGGCGCGAAGGGCCTCGGCACCTTGTCGAACGCCCTGCCGGTCGCGGGCGTCTCGGGCACGCTCTCGAGCCGCTTCACGGGTGCGAACGCCGTCGCCCGGGGCAAGGTGCACGCGAAGACCGGTTGGATCGACAGCGCGAACACGCTCGGCGGCTGGATGGACGCGGCGGACGGCACCCGTCTGACGTTCGCGTTCTACGCCATCGGTTCGTCGCGGGCGGCAGCGCTCCCGGCCCTCGACGCCGTGACCGCGGCCACGTACTCGTGCGGGGCGAAGCTCACCAGCTCGTAGCGCAGCCGAGGCGGTCTCCGAGGCCGTTCGGTGCAAGATGGACCCATGGCCAGGGCACTGCTCGTCGTCGACGTCCAGAACGACTTCACCGAGGGCGGTGCGCTCGGGGTGACCGGTGGTGACGCCGTCGCCGAGCGCATCTCGCTGTTCCTCGGGCAGCACGCGGGGGAGTACGACCTCATCGTCGGCTCCCGCGACTGGCACCACGGCGACGACGACAACGGTGGGCACTTCGCCGGCGCCGAGGGGCCCGACTTCGTCGACACCTGGCCCGTCCACTGCGTCCAGGACACGCCGGGGGCGGAGTACCACCCGGCGTTCGACACGGACCCGGTGGACGTCCACGTCTTCAAGGGGCAGGGGGCGCCGGCGTACTCGGCGTTCCAGGGGCGCACGGCCGACGGCGTCCCGCTCGGCGAGGTGTTCGAGCAGCACGACGTCCGTGAGGTCGACATCGTCGGCATCGCCACCGACCACTGCGTCCGTGCCAGCGCACTCGACGCACTCGAGGGTGGCGCGGCCGTCACGGTGTACGAGGACCTCGTCGTCGGGGTCGACCCGGGGCGCAGCGCCGCAGCGCTCGACGAGGTGCGGGAGGCCGGCGGGCTCGTCGACCACAGCGACACCGACGAGGGCCTGCACCGCCCGGGTGGCGCGCGCATCTGACGCCGCTGCAGGCGTGACGCGCGCGCCCGCGCGTCAGACCAGGAGCTGGTGCTTCGCCAGGTCGCGGTAGAGGGGCGTCGACTCGACGAGTTCCGAGTGCGTCCCGACCCCGACGACCCGTCCGTGCTCCAGCACGATGATGACGTCCGAGTCGACCACGGTGGACAGTCGGTGTGCGATGACCAGCAGCGTGCGGTCCTCGGCGACGGCGTCGATCGCGAGCCGCATCTTCTGCTCGTTCACCCCGTCGAGCGACGACGTCGACTCGTCGAGCAGCAGGATCGGCGGTGCCGCGAGGAGCGCCCGGGCGATGGCGAGCCGCTGCCGTTCACCGCCGGAGAGCATGACGCCGTCCTCGCCGACCTGCGCGTCGAGGCCCCGGGGGTCGCGGTGCAGGACCTCGCCGAGGTTCACCGCCTCGAGGACGCGGACGCAGTCCGCTTCGGTGGCGTCCGGCGACCCGAGCAGCAGGTTGGCGCGGATGGTCCCGGCGAGCACCGGGGCGTCCTGCTCGACGTAGCCGATCTGGGCGCGCAGCTCGGCGCGGTCCAGCCCGCGGACGTCGACCCCGCCCAGCCGGATCACGCCGTCGGTCGGGTCGTAGAACCGCTCGATGAGCGCCAGGGTGGTCGACTTTCCCGCGCCCGAGGGGCCCACGAGGGCGACCCGTGAACCGCGGGGGACCCGGAAGGAGACGTCGTGGAGCACCACGTCGTCTGCGGGGGCGGTGTCTCCAGGGTGATCCGTGCCTCCAGGCCGGTCCGTCGCCCCGTCGGGACCGGACGCCTGCGCAGCGGCCGCGTACCGGAACGACACGTGCTCGAACGTGATCGCGTCGTCGCTCGGGACGGCCGCGGCGACCCGGACGGCGCGGTCGCCCTGGTCCTCCGTCGGCAGGTGCAGGATCTCCTCGATGCGGCCGAGCGCACCGAGCGCCTGCGCGACCGCGACCGCGGCGCCCATCGCCTGGCCGAGCGGCATGATCATCATGAAGAGCAGCAGGATGAACGTGATGAGCGTGGCGATGGTGATCGTCCCCGCCGCGACCTGGGCACCGCCGACGCCGAGCACGGCGATGAACGCGACCTGCATCACGATGCTCGCGACCGGGACCACGAACGCCGACATCTTCGCGATGTCGAGGCCGCGCTTGTACGCCTCGGTCGCGTGTCCGTCGACCTCGCGCACCTCGCGGTCGGTTGCGCCGGCGGCACGGATCGTGCGGACGGCGCCGATGCCGCGCTCGACCGCTGCGGTGAGGTCGCCGACCTTCTCCTGCGCCTTCTTCGAGGCGACGCGGATGCGGCGGCTGAGCCCACCGACGACGATGATCGCAACGGCGACGATGACCACCACGATCACGAGCAGGAGTGGATCGATGATCGCCATCGCCACGATCGCGCCGATGAAGGTGAGGGCGCCGCCGATCGACTCGATGAGCCCCTGGGTGAGCACGGCGCGGAGCAGGGTCGTGTCGCTGCCGACGCGCGAGACGAGGTCCCCGGTCCGCCGGGTGTCGAACTCCGAGATCGGCAGGTTGAGGATGCGGGCGATGAGCTTCCGGCGGGTGCTCAGCACGACGCCCTCGCCCGCACGCTGGAGCAGGAAGTGCTGGATGCCGTTCAGCAGGCCGGCCACGATGACGAGCCCGACGAGCAGCCACACGAGCGTGCTCAGCGTCCGTTCGCCCTGGACCGCGGTGATGACCTGGTTGACGAGGAGCGGCTGGGCGAGGGAAGCACCGGCGCCGAGGACGCTCAGCACGATGATCACGGCCATCGCGGGCTTGTTCTCGAACAGGTAGGACAGCAGGCGGCCGAAGCTGGCGCGGGGACCGTCGTTCTTCTTGGGGCGGGCGAAGGGGGAGCTCATCGTGTTCCTAGTCTCTGCCGTACTTCTTGTGCACTGCCTGGCGGCTGACGCCCAGGAGCGTCGCGATCTCCTGCCACGACGCGCCGGCGTTCCGGGCGCGGCGGGCGGCGAGCTCCTCGGTGCGGTCGAGGGCCTTGCGGAGCTCGCGCACCGAGGCGAGCGCGGCGAACGGGTCGTCGCCGTCGGCGCCCGAGGCCAGCGTGGTGATGGTCGGACCGTCCATGGTGTCAACCTACATTGACGAGCGCGGCTGTGTCAACCGGGGTTGACGGTGAGGGGCGGACCCGGCCCGCGCGGATGCGCGCGTTTCGTGGACGCAGGCCGTCCGCACCCGCCGCACCACACGACGGACGGGAGGCGGGGGGGCCCCCGGGCCCCCCCCCCCCCCCCCCCGCGGGGGCCCCCCCGGGGGGGGGGGGGGGGGGGGGCCCCCCGGGCCCCCCCGGGCGGCGCCCCGCCCCCCCGCC
>NZ_JBIVHJ010000002.1:561779-686082 GCF_044749145.1 Curtobacterium sp. NPDC089689
TGTGTCACCCGGGGTGGCCGGTGCGGGGCGGCCCCGGCCCGCGCGGATGCGGGCGTTTGGGGGGGGCGGCCCGGCCCCCCCCCCCCCCCCCCCCGCCGGCGGGGGGGGGGGGGCCCCGCGGCCCCCGCGCCTCCCGTCCCTGACGTGCGCACCCGGGTGCGTTACGGGGCGAGGCTCCCCGAGGAGCGCACGTGGCCGTCGCCGGCCGCCGCGTCGGCGGGGACGCCGAGCACGCGCTCGGCCTCGGCCTCGCCGAAGTCCGCGTGCCGCGTCTCCTTGACGAAGAAGAGCGCGACGAGCGTCACGACCGCGGCGATGGTCAGGTAGAGCCCGACGAGGAAGATGTTCCCGTCGGCCTTCCACAGCGCGAGCGCCACGGTCGGGGCGAGCGACGCACCGAGGATCGACGCGACGTTGTACGCCACCGCCGAACCCGTGTACCGGACGTTCGTCGGGAACAGCTCCGGCAGTAGGGCGCCCATCGGCCCGAACGTCAGGCCCATGAGCGACAGACCGACGATCAGGAAGGTGACGACGGTGATCGGCCCGTGCGAGGCGGCGAACCAGATCTGGAACGTCAGGCCGAACACGGCGATGCCAGCGGTGGTCCACAGGAGCGTCGACCGGCGGCCGAACCGGTCCGCGAGGAACCCGGCGACCGGGGTGAGGATGCCGAAGAACACCACGCCGATCATGAGCAGCGTCAGGAACTCGCCGCGGGAGTACCCGAGGCCGATCTTCGGGACGAGGGGACCGGCCGTGGCGCCCGTGGTGCCGTAGGTCAGCGTGAACGTCGTCATGAAGTAGAAGAGCACGTAGGTCGCGACCATGCCGAACGTCCCCACGATGAGCGGTCGCCACGAGGTGCGGAACACCCGGGCCAGCGGGACCTTCGCGACCGTGCCGGACTCCTGCACGCCGCGGAAGACGGTCGACTCCACGAGCTTGAACCGCACGTAGAGACCGACGATCACGAGGACGGCGGAGAGCAGGAACGGGATGCGCCAGCCCCACGCCTGGAAGTCGGCGTTCGCCGTGCCGTCCGCGCCGGCGGGCATCGCGGCGTTGATGGCGATGAAGAGCCCGTTCGCGAGCAGGAAGCCGATCGGGGCGCCGAGCTGGGGGAGCGAGCCGAACACGCCGCGCTTGCCCTTCGGGGCGTTCTCGGTCGCGAGCAGCGCCGCACCGGACCACTCGCCACCGAGCCCGACGCCCTGTGCGAAGCGCATGACGGCGAGCAGGACGGGCGCCCAGATGCCGATCGAGTCGAACGTCGGCAGGCAGCCGATGAGGAACGTCGCCGTGCCCATCACGAGCAGCGAGGCGACGAGCGTGGCCTTGCGGCCGATGCGGTCACCGAAGTGGCCGAAGATGATCGAGCCGACGGGTCGGGCGAAGAACGCGAGGGCGAACGTCACGAACGACGACAGCTGCGAGGCGGTCGGGTCCTCGTTCGGGAAGAACAGCGTCGGGAAGACGAGGACCGCCGCGGTCGCGTAGACGTAGAAGTCGTAGAACTCGATGGAGGTCCCGACGAGGCTGGCGATGACGACGCGGGAGCGCGGGTTGCCTGCGGGTGCCGGGGTGGTCGTGCTGGGTGCCGATGCGGCTGACATGCGTGTGTGGTGACTCCGAGGGGAGCACCCGGGAGGGGTGCAGCGGTGTTCCGGACGGCGGACACCGGTCGGTTCGCGCAGGTGGCGCGTCGCCGATCGGGTGCGTTCGGTGAGTGGTTGACCGCTTGTGACGGGGGCTCACAGCCTACGACAGATGTCGCTTTCCTGCGAATCCGCAGAGAACGAACGGCCGGGAGGCGCGGTGCACGTCGTCCGTGCTCCGCGCCTCCCGGGGGTGGTCGCGCTGGTGCGCGCCGTGGTCGCGCTGGTGCGCGGTCGCTCAGCTCGCGGCGCCGGCCTCGAGGTGGGCGGGCAGCTGGTGGCCCATGCGGTCCCGCTTGGTGTCGAGGTAGCCCGCGTTCTGCGCGGAGATGCCGACGACGAGCGGCACGAGCGACTCGACCGCGATGCCGTGCTCCTCGAGCTGCCGGCGCTTCTCCGGGTTGTTCGAGAGGAGGCGGACGCTCGTGATCCCGAGGTCGGCGAGGATGCCCGCGGCGCCCCCGTACTCGCGCGAGTCGGCGGGCAACCCGAGCGCGAGGTTCGCGTCGAGGGTGTCGAGCCCGTCCTCCTGGAGGCGGTAGGCCTTGAGCTTGTTGATCAGGCCGATGCCGCGTCCCTCCTGCCCACGGAGGTAGACGACCACGCCGCCCTCGGACGCGATCGTGTCGAGCGCCGCGTCGAGCTGCGGTCCGCACTCGCACTTCAGCGATCCGAAGGCTTCGCCGGTCAGGCACTCCGAGTGCACCCGCACGAGCGCACCGTCGCCCGGGCGTGAGCCGTCGGGGAGCGTTCCGATGATGGCGACGTGCTCGGCGCCCGTGACGAGGTCGCGGTAGGCGCGCATCTCGAACGTGCCGTGGGTGGTCGGGACGTTCGTGGACACCTCGAACTGGACCGGGCTCCCCGGCGTGGGGGAGGTCAGTGCGTCGGTCATCGTGTGCTCCGGTCGTTCTGGGGCGCCGTCCCAGGGTGCGCGGCGCCGTGCGGCCGGGCCCGGACCAGGAGGTCGGGACCCAGACTGGTGGTCGATGTTACGTCCAACCGCAGGCGGTCGGTCATGCTTCCCACGCCGAGGTCGTCGACCGCGACGCGGGGTCCGCCGAGCAGCACGGGGGCGACGTAGACGAGGTACTCGTCCACGAGGCCGGCCGCGATGAGCGCGGAGGTCAGGGTGGGGCCGCCCTCGACGAAGACCGAGTGCACGCCGTGGTCGCGGAGGGCCGCCAGGGACGCCGCGAGGTCGTGCCCCGGCAGTGTGACGAGGCCGCGCGGGTGCCGGCGGAGCGCGGCGGTGCCCGGGACCGGTCGGTCGCCGAAGACCACCGGGAGGGGCTGGTCGGCGAGGAGCTCACCCGCATCGCCCCGTGCGGTGAGGGAGGGGTCGTCGGCGAGCACGGTGCCGGTGCCGACGAGGATCGCGTCGTGCGCCGCCCGCTGTTCGTGGACGTGCTGGCGTGCGGCGGCACCGGTGATCCACTGGCTGGTCCCGTCGGCCGCTGCAGCGCGTCCGTCGAGGCTCGACGCCCACTTCGCGGTCACCCACGGGCGACCGAGCCGGACCGAGAGCAGCCAGCGCTCGAGGAACGTCTCGGCCTCGGCGGCGAGGACCCCGGACACGACGTCGACGCCGGCGGCGCGGAGCCGGTCGGCGCCGCCGTGCACGTGCGCCCCCGGGTCGTCGATCGCGTACACGACGCGGCCGATGCCGGCCTCGACGAGGGCGAGTGCGCAGGGGCCTGTCCGCCCGGTGTGGTTGCACGGCTCCAGGGTCACGACGGCGGTCGCGCCGCGGAGCAGTGCCGGGTCGACCTTCGCCATCGCGTCGACCTCGGCGTGCGGCGTGCCGGCGCCCTTGTGCCAGCCCTCGGCGAGGACCGTGCCGTCGGGGGAGAGGATCACCGCTCCGACCCGAGCGTGGTCGCCGACGGCGGGGCCGAGCGCCGCGATCTCGAGGCCGCGGCGCATCGCCCGGACCTCGGCCGGGGTCGCGGTTCCGGAGGGGGTGCTGGTCACTCCTCGACACTACCGACGACAAGTCGGTGACACGTCATCGAACTACACGCTGTGGGCGAACGACGCTGTGGGCCATGACAGGTCGGACGCCGGCGCGCCGTCCGCACGACGCCGCGCGTGCCACGCGGGTGTGGGGCCGCCGTCACTACCGGGGTTCGCCGCCGGACCGCTCCCCGTGAAGGAGAACCCCGCGGCCCGGGCGACCGCTGCGGAGGCGGTGTTGCCCTCGTAGCACTCCCACGCGACGTCGGGAGCGCCCTGCTCGAACGCCCACGTCACCACGAGCTCGAGGGCGTCGTGCACGAGCCCGGCGCCACGTGCGGCGGGTGCGAGCCAGAACCCGACGTCACGCCGCTCGGTCCGGTACCCGATCACGCCCTCGAGCAGGGCGGAGCCGCTGCGCCGGATCGCCCAGGTGTACTCCCGGTCCGACGCCCATCCCGGGCCGACGAGGGCGTCCACGAAGGACCGCGCGTGCTCGGGTCCGTACGGTCGCGGCACGGTCGTCCAGCGCGCGACGTCGGGGTCCTGGCAGCCGGCGACGATGGCTGCCGTGTCCGCGCGGGTGGGCACGTCGAGGCGCACCCGCGCGGACTCGAGGACGACCGGGATCACGTCGTGCTCAGCTGCGGACGCGCGGGACGAACCCGATGCGGTCGTACACGCGCGCGAGGGTCTGCTGCGCGATCGACTCCGCACGGTCGGCACCGACGGCGAGGAGCCGGTCGAGCTCCGCCGGGTCGTCGAGGAGTTCGAGCGTGCGGGTACGCACGGGCTCGAGCTCGGCGACGACCGCGTCGGCCACCTCGCCCTTCAGGTCGCCGTACCCCTTTCCCTGGAAGGACGCCTCGAGGTCGGCCACGGGGGTGCCCGTGAACGCCGACAGGATCGACAGCAGGTTCGTCACACCGGGCTTCGCCTGGCGGTCGGCCCGGATCTCGCGCTCGGTGTCGGTGACCGCCGAGCGGATCTTCTTCGCGGTGCGCTTCGGATCGTCGAGCAGTCGGATGAGCCCGTTGTCGGACGCCGCCGACTTGCTCATCTTGTTCGTCGGGTCCTGGAGGTCGTAGATGCGGGCCGTGTCGGTGAGGATCCGGGCCTCGGGAACGACGAACGTGTCGCCGAACCGCGAGTTGAACCGCCCGGCGAGGTCGCGCGTCAGCTCCACGTGCTGCCGCTGGTCGTCGCCGACGGGGACGACCTTCGTGTCGTACAGCAGGATGTCCGCCGCCATGAGGATCGGGTAGGTGAAGAGCCCGACCGAGGCCGCGTCGGCACCCTGACGGGCCGACTTGTCCTTGAACTGGGTCATCCGGCTGGCCTCGCCGAAGCCGGTGAGGGTGTTGAGCACCCAGGCGAGCTCGGCGTGTGCGGGCACCTGCGACTGGACGAAGAGCGTCGCCTTCGACGGGTCGATGCCCGACGCGATGTACTGCGCCGCCGTGGCACGGGTGTTCGCCCGGAGCTCGGCCGGGTCCTGCGCGGTGGTGATCGCGTGCATGTCGACGACGCAGTAGATGGCGTCGTGGTCGTCGAGCAGCGTCCGCCACTGCATGAGCGCGCCGATGTAGTTGCCGAGGTGGAGGGATCCGGCCGAGGGCTGGATGCCGGAGAAGATGCGGGTCGTGGTCATGCTGGTGTCCTGTTGCGCTGGAGCGGGAGGGGATCAGATCTCGTAGTCGACGACCACGGGGGCGTGGTCGGACCATCGCTGGTCGTACGCCGCGGCGCGGTCGACCGTGTAGTGCGAGACCTTCTCGGCGAGTTCGGGGGTGGCGACGTGGTAGTCGATGCGCCAACCGGAGTCGTTGTCGAACGCCTGACCGCGCCACGACCACCAGGTGTACGGGCCGTCGACGTCTCCGGCCTGCTCGCGGCCGACGTCGACCCAGCCCAGCCCCGTGCCGGTGGACCCGTCAGCGCCCTCGACCGGCTCGCCCTCGGCACCGAAGAACCGGGAGAAGTAGGCGCGCTCGCGGGGGAGGAACCCGGCCCGCTTCACGTTGCCCTTCCAGTTCTTGATGTCGCGCTCGTCGTGCCCGACGTTGAGGTCACCCACGACGACCGCGAGCGGGTTGTGCGCCCGGAGCTCCGGGAGTCGCTCGGTCATCGCGTCGAGGAACTTCCACTTCTCGTCCTGCTTCGGGGTGTCGACCTCGCCCGAGTGCACGTACGTCGACACGACCGTCACCGTGGTGCCGTCGATCTCGTAGTCGGCCTCGAGCCAGCGGCCGGCGGAGTCGAACTCCTCCGCCCCCAGCGCGACACGGTGGATCTGCGCCCGGTGCCGGGAAGCGATCGCGACGCCCGCGCGGCCCTTCGCCGAGGCGGGGTCGTGCACGATGTCCCACTCGTCGCCGAGGAGCCCCGCGAGGTCGTCGCTCGACGCACGGACCTCCTGCAGGGCGAGGACGTCGACGTCGCGCGTGGCGAGCCAGTCGCCCATGCCCTTCCGGAACGCGGCACGGACGCCGTTCACGTTGACGGATGCGAGGCGCAGGCGTGTCATGCCGCCCAGCCTATCGGCGGCCACGGACAGCCCCGCCCGCCGTAGGCTCCGGCAATGACCGTCGTGCTGACCGTGGGCGAGCTGCTCGCCGCGTTCCGACCCGTGGCCGAGCAGATGCTGCGCCCGGACGAGTTCCGCGGAGCGGAGTTCTGGGTGTACACCGACTGGTCCGAACGACTCCGCCGAGTAGTCGAGACGGAGGTCGCCGACGAGGGGATGGCCCTCGCATGGTCGATCGCCGGAGACGACGGGGATTCGTGGCTCTGGCTCGGCGAGGGGGAGCAGGAGATGCTGCTGAAGATGGCCGACGACCTGCAGGACTTCATCGCCGAGAGCAGCTTCGCGTGGGGCGAGCTGCGCCCGATCCCGCCGATCCCGCCAGCGCGCTCGTAGGTCGCGACCCCCGTGCGCGGGCTTGTCCGCCCGCCGGTCGCCCCGCCACGATGAGCCCGTGACCGACCCCGTCGCCGATCCTCCGCCCTGGCGCCACCCGCAGGTCGAGCGTGCCCTCGTGGCGGCCTCGGAACTCCTGGAGCACGGCTGGCCCGAGGACGCCGTCGAGCCACTGACCGGTGCGCTCGCCCTGCACGGCGACGACCCGGAGGTGCTCCGGATCCTCGCGGTCGCGTTCTGGTCGGCCGGTGACCTCGACGCCGCGCGCACGGCAGTCCGCCGGGCGATCACCACCGATCCCGATGACGTCGAGGGGTACCTCCTCGCCGCGCACCTCGCCGAGGAGGCCGACGACGTTGTCGAGGCCCGGTCGGCCTGGGCGGCAGCCGTCGAGCTCGTCCCGAGCGACGGCGGCCTGGCGGCAGCGCAGCTCGTCCTCGACCTCCGCACCGGACAGGTGGACGCGGCGACCTACGCCGCCGCGACCCGGGCCGCCACCGCGCACCCGCAGCACGCACAGGTGAACCTCGCCCTCGCATGGCTGGCCGCCCGCGAGGGCTACCCGGTCACCGCCGAGCGCGCCCTCGTCGCCGCGGTGGCGGCGACCCCCGCGGACCCGTGGCCCCGCTGGCAGCTCCTCCGAGCACGCGAACGCCGTGGCAGCACGATCGCAGTGCTCGCCGACGCCGCACTCGTCCTCGCGGAGCACCCTGACGCGGCCGGCCCGCTCGGCGCGTTCCGTCGTGCCGTCGTCCGTCTGGCGTCGCTGGGGACGGCGTTCATCGTCGTCGGTCTCGTGCTCGCCGGCACCGTGGGGGTACTCGTCGGCATGGTGGTCGACGACCCCCTGCCCCCCGAGCTGTGCTGCGCGGCGTTGATCGTCGGAGTGGTCCTCGCCCAGGTCGCGGTGCTCCGCCGGCTCGGTCGGGCGCTCCCGACGGGGTGGCGGCCGTTCGTGGGGCTGGTCCGGCGTCGAGTGCCCGGCGTCGTGGTCGTCCCCGTCCTGCAGGCGGCGACGCTCGTCGCGGCAGGCGTCCTGCTCGTGCTCGCCGGCACGGGTGCCCCGGGGCTCGCGGACGGTGTGGCCGCAGCCGCGGCCGGAGGTGCGCTCGTCGCGGCCATGGGCACGGCGGGGTTCCTGGGACGCTGGTACGCGTGATCGGTCCCCGCGCGGCTGCGGCGGTGACCGGATGACGGACGGGAGGCGCGCTGCCAGCCGGCACCGCGCCTCCCGTCGGTCGGGTGGTCGCGTCGAGGACGCGACCTGCCTGATCAGGCCGCGTCGTGGTCCGTCTGCAGGAACTCGACGAGGTCGTCGGCGGTCTTCTCGGCGTCGTCGCCCGACACCGTGAGGGTGACCTCGTCGCCGTTCTCGATGCCGAGGCCGAGCAGCGCGAGGATGCTGCCGGCGTTGCCGGACTTGTCGCCCTTCGCGATGGTGACCTGGTGGCCGGACGCGGTCACGGTCTGGACGAACAGGGACGCGGGGCGGGCGTGCAGGCCGGACGCGCTGGCGACGGTGACGGTGCGGGTGGCTTCGGACATCGAATGGACTCCTGTCGATGGGTGGTGGCGCTCATGGTAGCGAGCGTCGGGTGGGGCTGGTCCTGGCAGCGGTCAGGAACGACCGGGCCAGAACACCTCGGTGCCGGCGGCCTCGACCTCGCGGACGAGGTCGGCGTTCACACCGGGGTCGGTGATGATCGTGTCGATCGCGGCGAGGGGTGCGACGCGGCCGAACTCCTCGCGGCCGAACTTCGTGTGGTCGGCGAGCAGGATGCTCCGCCGGGCCGACTTGATCATGGCGGACTTCACGGCGGCCTCGGCCATGTTGTGCGTCGTGAGGCCGCGCTCGGGCGTGATGCCGTTGATGCTGATGAACGCGACGTCGACACTCACCATCCCGATGAGCTGGTGCGTCCACGTGCCGACGCCCGCGAGCGAGTCGCTGCGGATGTTGCCGCCGAGGAGGTGGAGGTCGAGGCCCTGCCGGTTCGCGACCGCCATCGCGACGGGCAGTGAGTGCGTCACGACGGTGAGGCCGCGGTCGGTGGGGAGCATCTCGGCGAGGCAGATGGTAGAGGTGCCGGCGTCGATCATGATCGAGCCGTTCTCGGGGAGCTCCTCGAGCGCCGCCTGGGCGATGACCATCTTCTCGGCCTGGTTGATGCCGCCGCGGTCGCCGACCCCGGGGTGGAGCGTGATGCGTTCGACGGGGATCGCGCCGCCGTGCGCCCGTCGGACCAGACCGCGTCGTTCGAGGCTCGTCAGGTCACGGCGGATGGTCTCCGGCGTGACCTCGAGCAGTTCGGCGAGGTCCTTCACGTCGACCCGGCCCTGCGCCCGGGCTTGTTCCACGATGCGCTGGTGGCGCTCGGGTGCGTACATCGTGGGCCTCGTCGTCTCGTGCTGCTCGTGCGGGTGCTCGCTGATCGGGCCGGAACGGACACGCTCGGGCACGTCTCGATCCGGCACGCCCGATCCGTTCTGGTCACCAGACGCAAACGGGCATCTGTTTCTGCATTTTTATCCCCGGATGTGTTTGTTTGTCAACGAGGATCGATGTAGTGTGCTGCCAGTTGCACGACCGCACCACCGAACGCACCACCGCACCGCACCGCTCCACCGCGCGTGAGATGAAGGAGTCTCGAATGCCCGAACTGCTCGGCACCGGCGTCGGCCGTGGCGTCGCCCACGGACCGGTCCTCCGGATGGCAGACCCGCTCGGCGCCCCGTCGCAGGACGCACTCACCGGTTCGGCGGACGACGCGAAGCAGGCCGTGGCCGGGGCGCTCGCCGCGGTGGCCGAGGACCTCAACAAGCGCGGACAGCTCGCCGGCGGCGACGCCCAGGCCGTGCTCGAGGCCCAGGCGCTCATGGCGCAGGACCCGACGCTCCTCGACGACGTGCACGCCCGCATCGACGGCGGCACGAACGCCGAGCGTGCGGTGTTCGAGGCGTTCGGCCAGTTCCGCGACCTCCTCGTCCAGATGGGCGGGTACATGGGGGAGCGCGCAGCCGACCTCGACGACGTCGCCCAGCGCATCATCGCCAAGCTCCGTGGCGTCCCGGCACCCGGGGTCCCCGAGTCGGACACCCCCTTCGTGCTCGTCGCCCGCGACCTCGCGCCGGCCGACACCGCACTCCTCGACCTCGAGAAGGTGCTCGCCCTCGTCACGCGCGACGGCGGCCCGACCTCCCACACCGCGATCCTCGCCCGCGCGAAGGGCATCACCGCGATCGTCGGTGTGACCGGGGCGGACCAGCTCGTCGACGGCACCGAGGTCGTCGTCGACGCCGCCGGGGGCACGGTCGTCACCGATCCGTCCGCCGAACTCGTCGCCGAGGTCGAGCAGCGCATCGCCGACCGGCTCGCCGCCGCCGAGGCCCCCCTCACCGCCGGTGCCCTGGCCGACGGCCACACCGTGCCCCTGCTCGCGAACCTCGGCAGCCCCGCCGACGCCGCGGGCGCCGTCGCTCTCGGTGCGGAGGGCGTGGGGCTCTTCCGCACCGAGTTCCTCTTCCTCGACTCGCCGAAGGCACCGACCGTCGCCGAGCAGCAGGAGTCCTACCGACGCCTGCTCGAGGCGTTCCCCGGCAAGAAGGTCGTCGTCCGCGCGCTCGACGCCGGTGCCGACAAGCCCCTGCCGTTCCTCACCGACAAGGACGAGGAGAACCCGGCCCTCGGTCGCCGCGGCCTCCGAGCCCTCCGGAACCACGAGGAGGTCCTGCGCGACCAGCTCACCGCCCTCGCGCAGGCCGACGCCGAGACCGACGCCGACCTCTGGGTCATGGCCCCGATGGTCGCCGACGCCGAGGAGACCGAGTACTTCGTCGCCCTCGCGCGCGAACTCGGCATCCGGACCGCCGGCGTGATGGCCGAGGTGCCGTCGCTCGCGCTCATGGCCGAGCAGGTGTTCACCTCCGCCGACTTCGTGTCGATCGGCACGAACGACCTGACCCAGTACACGATGGCCGCCGACCGCATGCTCGGCACCGTCGCGTCCTACCAGGACCCGTGGCACCCCGCCGTCCTCCGGCTCGTCGCGCAGCTCGGCTCCGCCGGGGCAGACGCCGGCAAGGCCGTCGGCATCTGCGGCGAGGCTGCGGCCGACCCGCTCCTCGCCGTCGTCCTCGTCGGCCTGGGCGCCACCACCCTGTCCATGACCCCCGCGGCCCTCGCCGACGTGCGCGCCGAACTCGGCAAGCACACGCTCGAACAGGCCCGCGAGATGGCGAAGGCGGCACTCGCCGCGTCGACCGCAGCGGCTGCCAAGTCCGCCGCGGCCGCCGCGCACGCCGTCTAGCCCAGCACCACCGCAGCACAGCAGCACCCCCACCCCTCCACCACTGCAGCACCCATCACAGAAAGCCAGGCACATGACAACGTCGTCCGTTGCAGCGCCCGACGCTCCCGCGAAGTCGCGGGGCGGCGCACGCGTCGCCGTGCAGAAGTTCGGCACCTTCCTCTCCGGCATGGTCATGCCCAACATCGCGATCTTCATCGCGTGGGGCATCATCACCGCCTTCTTCATCCCGGACGGCTGGACCCCGGTCGCCGCGCTGGGTGGGTCCCGTGACGGCAGCGTCGTCGGCGTCGTCGGCCCGATCCTGACCTACCTGATCCCGCTCGCGATCGCGATCCAGGGCGGACGCATGGTCTACGAGACCCGCGGTGCGGTGGTCGGATCGATCTTCGCGATGGGCGTCATCCTCGGCTCCGGCACGACGATGATCCTCGGCGCGATGATCTGCGGCCCGCTCGGCGCGTACCTCGTCAAGCAGATGGACCGTCTCTGGGACGGCAAGATCCGCCCCGGCTTCGAGATGCTCGTGAACAACTACTCCGCGGGCATCCTCGGGTTCGGGTTGTTCATGGCCGGCTTCTTCTGGCTGTCGAAGGTCTTCACCGCGATCGCCGACGGCCTCGGCGTCGCCGTGGAGTTCCTCATCCAGCACTCGCTGCTGCCGCTCGCCAGCATCTTCATCGAGCCCGCGAAGGTGTTCTTCCTCAACAACGCCATCAACCACGGCGTGCTCGACCAGCTCGGCGTCGACCAGGTCAAGGAGTCCGGCAAGAGCATCCTGTTCCTGCTCGAGGCGAACCCCGGCCCGGGCCTCGGCATCCTGCTCGCCTTCACCTTCTTCGGTGTCGGCATCGCCCGCTCGACGGCCCCCGGCGCGATCATCATCCAGTTCTTCGGCGGCATCCACGAGATCTACTTCCCGTACGTGCTGCAGAAGCCGGTCCTGTTCCTCGCGGTCATCCTCGGCGGTGGCACCGGCGTCCTGACCAACGTGATCTTCAACTCGGGCCTGACCGCTCCCGCATCACCGGGTTCGATCATCGCCGTCCTCGGCAACACGCCCCGCGACAGCTTCCTCGGCGTGATCCTCTCGGTGATCCTGTCGGCCGGTGTGTCCTTCGCGGTCGCGTCGTTCTTCCTGCTCGCCACCCGCAAGCGTGACCTCGCCGCGGGCAACGCCGGTGACATGAGCGCCGCGATGGCGAAGCTCCAGGCCAACAAGGGCCGCGACGTCAACGCCGCGACCTCGGGTCTGCTCGGCGGCAACGCGCCCGCCAACGAGGAAGAGGCCGAGGCAACGCTCGGCGGCGTCGGTTCGGCGTCGACCGCGACGGCCACCCGCGTGGAGCACGTCGTGTTCGCCTGCGACGCCGGCATGGGCTCCAGCGCGATGGGTGCCAGCGTCCTCCGCAACAAGGTGAAGAAGGCCGGCATCGAAGGGGTCACGGTCGTCAACAAGGCGATCGCGAACCTGGACGGCACCGAGGACCTCATCATCACGCAGGAGGAGCTCACCGACCGTGCCCGGCAGAAGAACCCGGGGGCGCAGCACGTGTCCGTCGGCAACTTCATGAACGCGCCGCAGTACGACGAGGTCGTCGAACAGCTCAAGAACCAGTAAGCAAGTGCAGTATCGGAGGGGACGGGCCGCGGCTCGTCCCCTCCACACGTCCACGACGCCACGTCACGAAGCAAGGAGAACCCCGATGCCCGTCCTGCAGGAGAGCCAGATCCGGATCCACACCGAGGACACCGCCCCGACGAAGTCGGAGGCGATGAAGGAGGCTGCCGAGATCCTCGAGGCTGCGGGCGCGGTCACCGCGGACTACTACCCGGCGATGCTCGAGCGTGAGAAGAGCGTCTCGACGTACATGGGCAACTTCCTCGCCATCCCGCACGGCACGAACGACGCGAAGGACGCCATCAAGTCGTCGGCGCTCTCGTTCATCCGCTACGCCACCCCGATCGACTGGGACGGCAACCCCGTGCGCTTCGTCGTCGGCATCGCCGGCGTCAACAACGAGCACCTCGACATCCTCTCGAAGATCGCGATCGTGTTCTCCGACGAGGACGAGGTCCAGAAGCTGACCGACGCGCCCGACACCGCCGCGATCCTGTCGATCCTCGGCGAGGTCAACGAGTGAGCGACCGCACCGCCGTCCACTTCGGCGCCGGCAACATCGGCCGCGGTTTCGTCGGCCTGCTCCTGCACGAGGCCGGGTACGAGGTCGTCTTCGCCGACGTCGCCGCGCCGCTCATCGACTCCCTCGCCGCCGCCGACTCGTACACCGTGCACGAGGTCGGTGCCGACGCGAAGGACCACGAGGTCACCGGGTTCCGCGCGCTGAACAGCGCGCAGGACGAGCCGGGCGTCATCGCCGAGGTCGCCGCCGCGGACGTCGTCACCTGCGCCGTCGGCCCCAACGTGCTGAAGTTCATCGCGCCGGTCATCGCGGCGGGTCTGCAGCAGCGCGACGCGGGTGCCCCGCCGCTCGCCGTCATGGCCTGCGAGAACGCGATCAACGCCACCGATCGCCTCCGCGAGTCCATCGTCGAGGCACTGCCCGCCGAGTCCCGCGACCAGGTCCTCGCTAAGGCTGTCTTCGCGAACACGGCCGTCGACCGCATCGTCCCGGCCCAGCCCGAGGGCGCCGGGCTCGACGTCACGGTGGAGACCTACTTCGAGTGGGCCATCGACCGCACGCCGTTCAACGGGTCCGAGCCGGAGATCCCCGGTGCGCACTACGTCGACGGGCTCGCCGCGTCGATCGAGCGCAAGCTCTTCACGGTCAACACCGGCCACGCGACGGTCGCGTACCACGGGTACCTCGCCGGCGCGGACAAGATCGCCGACGCCATCGCGATCCCGGCGGTGCGGTCCGAGCTCGAGTCCGTCCTCGCCGAGACGAGCGACCTGCTCGTCCGTCGCCACGAGCTCGACCCCGAGGTGCACCGCGCCTACGTCGAGGCGATCATCGCCCGGTTCGAGAACCCGCACCTGCCCGACACGGTCACCCGTGTCGGCCGGCAGCCGCTCCGCAAGCTCTCCCGTGACGAGCGGTTCGTCTCGCCGGCAGCGGCCCTCGCCGAGGACGGCACCGAGCCCACGGCGCTCCTCGACGCGATGGGCGCGGCACTCCGCTTCGACGTCGCGGACGACGAGCAGAGCGTCCAGCTCCAGGAGCTGCTGCGGTCGGACAAGGCCGACGGCGAGGTCGCCACGGAGATCACAGGGCTCGACGAGCAGCACCCGCTGCACGCCGCGTTCGTGGACCGGGTGCGTCAGGCGCGCGCCTGACGACGTCCGCGTCTCCCGGACTGGAGGCACGGTGCCAGCTGGCACCGTGCCTCCAGTCCGTTCCGGGGTTGCGACGAGACGCGCCGCTCGGCACGCTCGCACGCAAGCGTGGCGCGTAGCGTCGAGGGCATGACGAAGCACTGGGTGGCACCGCGGTTCGGCGGCAGCGAGGTCCTCGAGTTCATCGACACGGAGGTGCCGGCGCCCGGCCCCGGCGAGGTCACCATCACCGTCCGCGCCGCGGGCATGAACCCGGCCGACACGAAGCACACCCGTCAGGGCGACCCGTCCGACCTGCCGATCGCCGTCGGTTACGAGGTCGCCGGCACCATCAGCGCCGTCGGGCCCGACACCGAGATCGCCTCGGGTGGGGGAGCCGTCGGCGACGAGGTCCTCGCGTTCCGTGTCGAGGGCGGCTGGACCGAGGAACTGACGGTGCCCGCGCGCAACGTCTTCGCGAAGCCCGCGACGCTGGGGTTCCCCGAGGCCGCGAACCTCCTCCTCGCCGGGACCACCGCGGCCGACATGCTCCGGGTCACCCGGGCCTCCGGGAACGACACGGTCCTCGTGCACGGCGCGGCCGGGGCCGTCGGCGTCAGCCTGCTCCAGCAGCTCCGGCTGCTCGGAGCCCGGGTCATCGGGACCGCCTCGGAGCACAACGCCGACGTCGTCGCGGACTTCGGCGGGGAGTGGATCGCCTACGGCGACGGGCTGGAGGATCGCGTCCGCGCGCTCGTCGGCGACGGGACCGGCGACGGTGTCAGCGTGGCGCTCGACTGCGTCGGGACCGACGAGGCGGTCGACGTCTCCCTCGCGCTCGTCGCGGATCGCTCGCGCATCGTGACCATCGCAGCGTTCGGCCGGGCGGAGTCCGACGGCATCCGTGCGGTCGACGGCGCGCAGCCGGTGAGCAAGGCCTTCCGGGACTCGGTGCGGCAGCGGCTCATCGACCTCGCGGGCGACGGGCAGCTCGTCGTGCCGGTTGCCCGGACGTTCCCGCTCGCGGAGGCGAAGGCCGCCGCGGAGCTGCTGGAGTCGCAGCACCCGGGAGGGAAGCTCGCACTCGTCCCCTGATCGGGGGTGTCACACGCCGGACGCGCCCGCGGTGCGTCTGGTTGACTCGGCAGCGCCCCGCGCGATGTGCCGGGGCAACCCGATCCGAACCGCGAGTCAGCAGGGGGACCCCCGATGAGTGACCAGTACCCGCCGCAGAACCCGAACGGGCAGGACCCGTACGGCCAGCAGCATGGCCAGCAGCAGCCGTACGGGCAGCAGCCGCAGTACGGCCAGCCGCAGTACGGGCAGCAGCAGTACGGCCAGCCCACGCCGACCGGTCCGAACGGCGAGCCGCCGCTGTGGGCGCCGTGGTACGGGATCTCGTTCGGTGCCGCCATCAAACGGTTCTTCAAGAAGTACGTCCGCTTCGACGGGCGCGCGAGCCGGAGCGAGTTCTGGTGGTGGTACCTGGCGAACGTCATCGTGTTCGCCGTCCTGTACGCCATCTACGGCATCGGCGCGGCGACGTCCGAGTACCGGACGGTGTCGACGGGCTACTCGACGAGCGCGGTGATGACCGCTCCGTCGGCGCTGTTCGTCATCGGTGGGATCCTGCTCGGACTCTGGGGCCTCGCGACGATCGTGCCGAACATCGCCCTCGCGTGGCGTCGACTCCACGACGCGAACTTCGCGGGACCGTTCTTCTTCCTCGGTCTCATCCCGTTCGTCGGCGGCATCATCCTGCTCGTCCTGTACCTGCTCCCCTCGAAGCCCGAGGGCGCACGATTCGACCAGCCCCAGCGCGGCTGAGCAACGCACGATGACGAACGGCCCTCCCGGGTGTCCGGGAGGGCCGTTCGTCCTCGACACGACGAGTCCGTCCACGGGAGGGCACGACCATGACGAACGACGGCACACCCCAGTGGGGGCCGCCGCAGCAGCCGCCCCAGTACGGGCAGCAGCCGCCCCAGTACGGGCAGCAGCCGCCCCAGTACGGGCAGCAGCCGCCCCAGTACGGGCAGCAGGCGTACGGCCAGCAGCCGTACGGCCAGCCGTACCCGATGTACCAGGCACCACCGCCGATCCCGCTCGGGCCGGACGGCACACCACCGCTGTGGGCGCCTTGGTACGGCATCGGGTTCCTCGACGCATCCACCCGCTTCTTCAAGAAGTACGCGCGCTTCGACGGCCGCGCCAGCCGGAGTGAGTACTGGTACTGGTTCCTCGCGAACGCGATCGTCACACTCGTGCTCATCGGGGCGTTCTACGGCGTGCTCGTCGCGACGATCCTCGGGAGCACCAGGGTCGACGCGTACGGCAACTCCGTCAGCGAGCCCGCACGGGCGCCGATCGCGTTCGTGTTCCTCGGGCTGTGGTTCCTGTGGTGGCTCGCGACCCTCGTGCCGAACATCGCGCTCGGGTGGCGGCGCGTGCACGATGCCGGACTGCCGGGCGCGACCTGGCTCCTGGGCCTCTTCGTCTCCGTCGCGGCGATCGTGCTCGGCTGCCTCGGGTCGAACCCGTCCGGCGCGCAGTACGACCGCCCCGACCTCGGCTAGACCGTCGCCGCGCGATGTCGGTGCAGATCGGCGGCGCACAACGAAAGACCGTCCGCACCACGCCGAGGCGTGGTGCGGACGGTCTTCGGTTGTGCAGCAGCCGGAGCAGGCAGACGAGCGCGTCGAGCGCGTCGAGCGCGTCGAGCGCGTCAGACGACGCGGACGCGGGCGAGCGAGCCGTCAACGACGAGGTCGCGGACGGTGACCGAGGGATCGGCGATCTCGAAGCGCATCGCACCGCCCGGCTGGTCGAACCACGGCTGCACGAAGCGCACCGTCACGAGGAACGGCCGCTCCACGACGTAGCGGTGGGTCTCCGGCGCGGACGCGACGTGCGGCGGCAACGAGCGCTGGGGGAGCGGGGTGTCGAGCGGGTGCAGGAGGTAGCCGTCCGGTCCGCCGATGCGGTCGACGGGCACGCCGGCCGGGACCTGGATGGTCAGTCCCCGCTCGCCGGCCTGCGACACCTGCTGCGCGAGCTGCGGGTACGTCGAGGCCGCGCGGTCACGGAGTCCGTCGAGCTCGTGCCGCGGGACGTCCCGCGGGGCCGGGAACGGCCGGTTGAGGAACCGACGGAGCATCTCGACGGCGTCGCCCTCACCGTTCGCGGTCGCCAGTCGCCGTGCGGTGCCGTAGTCGACCACCTCGAGCGCGTACTGGTCCGACCCCACCTGCGCGATGCGGAGTGCCCCTTCGACCGGCGGCTCGTGCAGGGTCTCCCCGGGGAGTTGCACGTACCGGACGGTGTAGCCGAGCTGGTCGAGGATGGGGCGGGTCTCCGCGAACGTCATGGGCGCGAGCCTACCGGGCCGACCTATGCCTTCCCTCGCATGATCGCCTGCTTGACCTCCGAGATCGCCTTCGTGACCTGGATGCCGCGCGGGCAGGCGTCGGTGCAGTTGAAGGTCGTGCGGCAGCGCCAGACGCCCTCCTTGTCGTTCAGGATGTCGAGACGCACGTCGGCTGCGTCGTCACGCGAGTCGAAGATGAAGCGGTGCGCGTTGACGATCGCGGCCGGGCCGAAGTACTGACCGTCCGTCCAGAACACCGGGCACGACGACGTGCACGCAGCGCAGAGGATGCACTTGGTGGTGTCGTCGAACCGGGCACGGTCGGCGACGGACTGCACGCGCTCCTTGCCCTTCTCGGGTGCGGACGATGCCTGGAGGAAGGGCTGGACCTCGCGGTAGGACGCGAAGAACGGCTCCATGTCGACGACGAGGTCCTTCTCGAGCGGCAGACCCTTGATGGCCTCGACGTAGATCGGCTTCGAGACGTCGAGGTCCTTGATGAGGGTCTTGCACGCCAGACGGTTGCGCCCGTTGATGCGCATCGCGTCCGAGCCGCAGACGCCGTGCGCGCAGGACCGGCGGAACGTGAGCGAGCCGTCCTGCTCCCACTTGATCTGGTGCAGTGCGTCGAGGATGCGGTCGGTCGGCAGCATCATCACGTCGAAGTCCTGCCAGCGCGGCTCGTCGTCGACGTCGGGGTCGAACCGGCGGACGATGATCGTGACGGGGAACGATCCAGGAGGGGCGTCCTGCACGGTCTGGGTGCGGGGGGCGTCGGAGACCAGGGTGTCGGTCATCAGTACTTCCTCTCCATCGGCTCGTAGCGCGTCACCACGACGGGCTTCCAGTCGAGCGTGATGTGGTCGTCGGCGAGTGACGAGTGCGGGTCGCCCGTCAGGTACGCCATGGTGTGCTGCATGTAGTTCTCGTCGTCGCGCTTCGGGTAGTCGTCGCGCATGTGACCGCCGCGGCTCTCCTTGCGGTTGCGGGCGGAGTACACGACCACCTCGGCCAGGTCGAGCAGGAAGCCGAGCTCGACCGCTTCGAGCAGATCGGTGTTGAACCGCTTGCCCTTGTCCTGCACGGAGACCTGCAGGAAGCGGTTCCGGAGCTCGTGGATGGTCTCGGTGACCTTCGCGAGCGACTCGTCGGTGCGGAACACCTGCGCGTTCCGGTCCATCTCCTCCTGGAGCTCCTTGCGGAGGGCCGCGACCCGCTCGGTGCCGGTCGACGCGCGGAGCTGGTCGAGCATGTCCTTCACGCCCTGCTCGGGGTGCTCCGGCAGGGGCAGGAACTCGGCGGTCTTGACCCACTCGGCCGCGTTGTTGCCCGAGCGCTTCCCGAACACGTTGATGTCGAGCAGGGAGTTCGTGCCGAGGCGGTTCGAGCCGTGCACGGACACGCAGGCGCACTCGCCGGCGGCGTAGAGGCCGGGCACGACCGTCGTGTTGTCGTAGAGGACCTCGGCCTTGACGTTCGTGGGGATGCCACCCATCGCGTAGTGCGCGGTCGGCATCACCGGCACCGGCTCGACGACCGGGTCGACGCCGAGGTAGGTGCGGGCGAACTCGGTGATGTCCGGCAGCTTGGTCTCGAGGACCTCGGCGCCGAGGTGCGTGCAGTCGAGGAGCACGTAGTCCTTGTTCGGACCGGCACCACGGCCCTCGGCGACCTCCTGCACCATGCACCGCGCCACGATGTCGCGCGGCGCGAGGTCCTTGATGGTCGGGGCGTACCGCTCCATGAAGCGCTCGCCCGAGGCGTTGCGCAGGATCGCGCCCTCACCGCGGGCGCCCTCGGTCAGGAGGATGCCGAGGCCGGCGAGCCCGGTCGGGTGGAACTGGAAGAACTCCATGTCCTCGAGGGGGAGGCCGGTGCGCCAGACGATGCCGACGCCGTCGCCCGTGAGCGTGTGCGCGTTCGACGTGGTCTTGAACATCTTGCCGAAGCCGCCGGTGGCGAAGATCATCGCCTTGGCGTGGAAGACGTGCAGCTCACCCGTCGCGAGCTCGAACGCCACGACGCCGGCCGGCTGCTTGCGGGTGACGCCGTCGTCGCCCGTGACGTCGACCATGATGAGGTCCAGCGCGTAGAACTCGTTGAAGAAGTTCACGCCGAGCTTGACGCAGTTCTGGAAGAGCGTCTGCAGGATCATGTGCCCGGTGCGGTCGGCCGCGTAGCAGGCGCGTCGGACCGGCGACTTGCCGTGGTCACGCGTGTGACCGCCGAAGCGCCGCTGGTCGATCTTGCCCTCGGGCGTGCGGTTGAAGGGCAGGCCCATGTTCTCGAGGTCGATGACGGCGTCGATGGCCTCCTTCGCGAGGATCTCGGCGGCGTCCTGGTCGACGAGGTAGTCGCCGCCCTTGATCGTGTCGAACGTGTGCCACTCCCACGAGTCCTCTTCCACGTTCGCGAGGGCCGCCGCCATGCCGCCCTGCGCCGCACCGGTGTGCGAGCGGGTCGGGTACAGCTTCGAGATCACCGCCGTCTTCGCCTTCGGACCGGCCTCGATGGCAGCGCGCATGCCGGCGCCGCCCGCGCCGATGATGACGATGTCGAACTGGTGGTGGTGCACGGTGATGTCTGACGGGGTGTTTGCAGGCACGGGGGTCTTTCGTTCAGGGGTGGAGCGGGCGTTCGGAGCTGCTAGCGGGCCGGGCAGAACGACGGCAGGTCCGCGGCGGCGGCGCCGGCGGGGCACGGGTCGAACGTCCAGCACACGAGCAGGCCGAGGACGATCAGCGCGACGCACGCGACGAGGATCGCGACGAGGAGCGTCTTCCGGATGCCCGGCTTCGACACGTAGTCGTTCACGATCGTCCGCATGCCGTTCGACCCGTGCACGAGCGCGAGGACCAGCATCAGCGAGTCCCACACCTGCCAGAACGGGTTGGCCCACTTGCCGGCGACGAACGCGAAGTCGATCTGCTTGACGCCCTCGCCCGCCACCATGTTGACGAAGAGGTGGCCGAAGATCAGCACGACGAGCAGGACGCCCGACGCGCGCATGTAGATCCAGCCCCACTTCTCCCAGTTGGTGGTCCGGCGGGCAGCCTGTGCGCTGCGGGGCGGTTCGATGGTCTGCGTGGTCATCTGGTGCTCCTACTGGAAGTCCGCGACGAGGTTCATCAACTGGCGCGGCAGGAAGCCCGCGATCGCGACCGCCCAGAGGACGAGCACGATCCAGAACATCGCGCGCTGGTACTTCGGGCCCTTCGACCAGAAGTCCACGAGGATGATGCGCAGCCCGTTGAACGCGTGGAACACGATCGCCATCACGAGGGCGATCTCACCGAGGTTCATGAGCGGGGTCTTGTACGTGCCGATCACGGCGTTGTACGCCTCGGGCGAGACCCGCACGAGCGCGGTGTCGAGGATGTGCACGAGCAGGAAGAAGTAGATCGCGACACCGGTGATGCGGTGCAGCACCCACGACCACATGCCGGTGGAACCCCGGTACAGGGTGCCTTGCGGCGTGCGAGAGGCGCGTGGCGCCTCGATCGTCACCTGGGGTTCAGCGGTTGCCGTCCCCCCTGCGGTCTGCTCGGCCATGAGCGAGTCCTCCCGTAGGACGGGCCCGCCGATCGGCGAGCCGTTGCCGTTGGTGTTCTGTGGAACACCCCCATCCTATGCTCGCGCACTGACGTTCTCGTGCCAACGTGCCCGCACCGCCCGCGCCGCTGCCGGGGGCGCGCCGATCGTCCGCGCCGTGTCGTGGTGCGCGAGCAGCTGGTCGCCGACGGCCTCCCACGTCGTCCCCTCGACGCGCAGCCGCCCGGCGGAGCCCATCCGGGCCGCGAGCGCTCGGTCGTGGTGGAGCCGGAGCACCGCCCGGCGGAGCGCCTGGGGCTCGTCGGGGTCGTACAGGTCACCGTCGAGCCCCGGGGCGACGAGGTCGACCGGCCCGCCGGACGCGGGCGCCACGACCGGCAGGCCGGTCGCGTGCGCCTCCTGCAGGGTCTGGCCGAAGGTCTCCGCCGGGCCCGTGTGGACGAAGACGTCGAGGGCCGCGTAGGCGTCGGCCAGCGCGTCGCCGCGCAGCGGGCCGGTGAAGTGGACGTCGAGGTGGCGGAGGCGTCGCTCCAGGAGCGGCCGGGAGGGACCCCCTCCCGCGACCACGACCCGGATGCCCGGGACGCCGCCGAGCTCGGCGAGCCGCTCGACCTCCTTCTCCGGTGCGAGCCGCCCCACGTACCCCACGATCGTCTCGCCGTCCGGGGCGAGCCGCCGGCGGAGCGCGCGGACGTGCGCCGTGTCGCGGCGCCCGGGGTGGAACAGCGTGGTGTCGACGCCGCGGCCCCACCGCGCGACGCGCGGCACGCCGTCCTCGGCGAGCATCGCCGCGGTGGCGCTCGACGGGGCGAGCGTCAGCGACGCTCCCTCGTGGATCCGCCCGAGGATCTTGCGCACCAGCGGGACGGTCGCGGTCAGGCCGTTGCGGCGGGCGAACCCGGCCACGTCGGTCTGGAAGACGGCGACGGAGGGGATGCCGAGCCTCCCGGCCGCCGTGATGGCGCGCCCACCCAGCAGGAACGGACTCGCGGCGTGGAGCACGTCGGCGCCGGAGGCGGCGAGGATCGTGTCGAGGACCGGGTGGGGGAGGGCGACGGGGAACTGGCGGTAGGCGACCGCGGGCACGCGGTGCACGTCGTAGCCGTTGAACCGCTCGACGTGGTCCTTCGGCCGGAGCTGCGCGATGCCCGGGGTGTCCGGGGCGATGACGACCGCCCTGTGGCCACGGAGCCGCAGGTGGTCGAGCACCGCGATGACGCTCGTGGTCACGCCGTTGAGGGTGGGCAGGAAGCTCTCGGTCACGACGGCGACGGTCCGTTGGGACGTGCCGCGCTCCACGCTGCGTGCGCTCATGGTGCGGCCCATGCTCCGCGCGCGCCGTGACGTGGTGGTGGGGACCGCGTGAACGGCGGACACGGCGGGGGTGAACAGGTCGTGCCACGTTGCGGGAGCGCGCATGCGGGAAACGTGCGGTCGTCGCCCAGGGACCGCCGCGGCGGACCGGTACGGTGAGCGGGTGACGGACGAGCTCAGCGACTTCTACGCGATCATCCCTGCCGGCGGCATCGGTTCGCGGCTCTGGCCCCTGTCGCGTGCGGACGCGCCGAAGTTCCTGCACGACCTCACCGGCTCCGGTGCCTCGCTGCTCCGCCAGACCTGGGACCGTCTCGCGCCCCTCGCCGGCGACCAGCGGATCATGGTCGTCACGGGCCGGGCGCACCGGGCGGCGGTCGAGTCGCAGCTGCCCGGCGTCGCGGACCACAACGTCGTGCTCGAGAGCGAGCCGAAGGACTCCACCGCCGCGATCGGCCTCGCGGCCGCCATCCTCCGCCGCCGCGAGCCGGACGTCGTGATCGGGTCGTTCGCCGCCGACCACGTCATCGGCGACGCCCGCGGCTTCCGGCGCTCGGTGCGCGAGGCGGTCGCCGCCGCCCGGGCCGGGTACGTGACCACGATCGGCATCACCCCGACCGAGCCGGCGATCGGCTTCGGCTACATCCACGCCGACGGCCAGGCGCTCGACATCGAGGGCGCCTCGACCGTGCACGCCGTGGAGTCGTTCGTCGAGAAGCCCGACCTCGACACCGCCCGCGGCTACCTGGAGGAGGGCAACTACCTCTGGAACGCCGGCATGTTCATCGCCCGCGCCGACGTGCTCCTCGACGAGATCGGCCGGACGAAGCCCGAACTCCTCGCCGGACTCGAGGAACTGGCCGACGCCTGGGACACCTCGTCCCGGGGCGCGGTCGTCGACGCCGTGTGGCCGCGGCTCGAGAAGATCGCCATCGACTACACCGTCGCCGAGCCCGCGGCGGCCGCCGGTCGGATGGCCGTCGTGCCCGGCGACTTCGACTGGGACGACGTGGGCGACTTCGCGTCCCTCGCCAAGCTGCAGTCCGGCGGTCGGGCGAACAACCTCGCCGTGCTCGGCGACGGGGCCCGCATCCTGGCGGACTCGTCGAGCGGCATCGTGGTCGCCCACAGCCAGCGCCTGATCTCGCTCATCGGGGTCGAGGACATCGTCGTCGTGGACACCCCGGACGCCCTGCTCGTGACCACGAGCGAGAACGCCCAGCGGGTCAAGGGTGTCGTGGACGCACTGAAGATCAGCGGCCGCGGCGACGTCCTGTAGCGCTCCATCACGAAAAGCGCTTGACGGGCCTCGAACACTGGGTCCCGCGTTACGGGCAGGTTTCCGCGTGATCGCGATCCCGTAACCGATCGCGGGCCCGTCAGCAGGGGGTTCTGTACCGGTCGGACTGTCGTGTACTGTCGCCACGATCGCCCGGAACCACAGCTCCGGGCCAACGCCCCCGGAGGAATCACCCAAGTGTCATCCCGCACCCGCAAGATCGCGCTCAGCGGCCTCGCCCTGGCCGGCACGGTCGCCGTGCTCGCCGGCTGCTCCGCCGCCCCGTCCGACAACGCCTCGGCCAAGAAGACCGACTTCCGTCCCTGCATGGTCTCCGACTCCGGCGGCTTCGACGACAAGTCCTTCAACCAGCTCGGCTACGAGGGCCTGCAGGACGCCGCCAAGGAACTCGGCGCGACCTACAAGTCGGCAGAGTCGAAGGACTCGACGGTCTACGACTCCAACATCGAGCAGCTGATCAACCAGAACTGCAAGCTCATCGTCACCGTCGGCTTCAACCTCGCCGACGCCACGAAGAAGCAGGCCGCCGCGAACCCCGAGACCGAGTTCGCGATCATCGACGACAACTCGATCAAGGCGAAGAACGTCAAGCCGATCACGTTCGACACCTCGCAGGCGGCGTTCCTCGCCGGCTACGCGGCCGCGTCGTACTCGAAGTCCGGCGTCGTCGGCACCTTCGGCGGCATGCAGATCCCGACCGTCACCATCTTCATGGACGGCTTCGCGGACGGCGTGAAGTACTACAACGAGCAGAAGAAGAAGGACGTCAAGGTCGTCGGCTGGGACGTCGACAGCCAGAAGGGCTCCTTCACCGGTGGCTTCGAGGCCGGCACCCAGGCCAAGGCCGTCGCGCAGACGCTCCTCGACCAGGACGCGGACGTCATCCTGCCCGTCGGTGGCCCGATCTACCAGTCGGCGGCCGAGGCCATCAAGGACGCGAACAACGGCTCCGTCCTGATCGGCGCGGACAGCGACCTCTACGAGGCCGACCCCCGCTACAAGGACATCGCGTTCACCTCCGTCGAGAAGGGCATGCGCCCCGCGACGCGCGACGTCGTCGAGCAGGCCGCCAAGGGCGACTACTCGAACACGCCGTACGTGGGCACCCTGAAGAACGAGGGCGTCGGCATCGCGCCGTTCCACGACTACGCCTCCAAGGTCGACAGCGGCCTCGAGGGCGAGCTCGACAAGATCAAGTCCGGCATCATCGACGGCTCGATCACGGTCAAGACCGAAGCGACCGTCAAGTAACACCACGGATGCGGGCGGGGGAGGAATCCCTCGCCCGCATTCCCGTGCCCCGACACGAGGAACTGCGCAGCACAGACATGAAGCTCGAACTCCGCGGCATCACCAAGCGGTTCGGATCGCTGGTCGCCAACGACCACATCTCGCTCACCGTCGAGCCGGGAGAGGTCCACTGCCTCCTCGGTGAGAACGGTGCCGGCAAGTCCACCCTGATGAACGTCCTGTACGGCCTCTACCAGGCCGACGAGGGCGAGATCCTCCTGGACGACGCCGTCCAGGACTTCGACGGCCCCGGTGACGCCATGCGCGCCGGCATCGGCATGGTGCACCAGCACTTCATGCTCGTCCCCGTCTTCACCGTCGCCGAGAACGTCATGCTCGGCCAGGAGCAGACCACGCTCGGCGGTCGGCTCGACCTCGCCGGCGCGCGGGCGCGGGTCAAGGAGATCTCCGACCGGTTCGGGTTCGACGTCGACCCTGACGCCAAGGTCGAGGACCTCCCCGTCGGCGTGCAGCAGCGCGTCGAGATCATCAAGGCGCTCTCCCGTGACGCGAAGGTGCTCGTGTTCGACGAGCCGACCGCCGTGCTCACCCCGCAGGAGACCGACGAGCTGATGGCCATCATGCGCCAGCTCCGCGAGGCCGGCACCGCGATCGTGTTCATCACGCACAAGCTCCGCGAGGTCCGCGAGGTCGCCGACCGCATCACCGTCATCCGGCTCGGCAAGGTCGTCGGCGAGGCATCGCCCACCGCGACGAACAACGAGCTCGCCGCGCTCATGGTCGGCCGTGCCGTGTCGCTCGTCGTCGACAAGACGCCGGCGACCGGGGGCGAGGACGCCCTCGTCGTCGACCACCTCACGGTCACGGACCCGTCCGGTGTCGTGCTCGTCGACGACGTGTCGTTCACCGTCCGACGCGGCGAGGTCCTCGCGATCGCCGGCGTCCAGGGCAACGGGCAGACCGAGCTCACCGAGGCGCTCCTCGGCCTCGAACCGGTGCACGCCGGGCACGTCACGCTCGACGGCGCCGAGATCACCGGCCGCACCGTCAAGCAGATCCTCGACGCGGGCGTCGGCTTCGTGCCCGAGGACCGCAAGGAGGACGGTCTCGTCGGCGAGTTCACCATCGCCGAGAACCTCATGCTCGACCGCGCCGACCACGCCGAGTTCGTCCGCGCGGGCACGATCCGCAGCGCCGAGCGCGACGCGTTCGCCGACGAGAAGATCGCCGAGTTCGACATCCGCACGCCGTCCCGCACCACCGCGGCGGGACGGCTCTCCGGCGGCAACCAGCAGAAGATCGTGCTCGCCCGCGAACTCAGCCGCGAGCTCCGGCTGTTCGTCGCCGCGCAGCCCACGCGCGGCATCGACGTCGGCTCGATCGAGTTCGTGCACAAGCGCATCGTCGCCACCCGCGACACCGGCGTCCCGGTCATCGTCGTCTCCACGGAGCTCGACGAGGTCGTGGCGCTCGCCGACCGGATCGCCGTGATGTACCGCGGCGCGATCGTCGGCATCGTCCCCGCGGACACCCCCCGAGACGTCCTCGGCCTCATGATGGCAGGCGAACTGCCCGAAGGAACGGAGCTGGCAGCGTGAGCACCACGCCACCCGAGAACAGCGCGCGCAGCACGCAGCCCGACAACAGCGCGAGCAGCACGCAGCCCGAGCAGACGCCGGTCACGGACGACCGCCTGCAGGAGGAGACGGCGACGCCCCACCTGATGACGGACTCCGCGGCCGACTCCGAGCGTCGCGCCGGCGGCGACCGCTGGAGCACCGCGCTCCAGGGCATCGTCAACGGGTCGGTGCTCGTCACCGTCCTCGCCGTCGTGCTCGCCCTCGTCGCCTGCGGCATCCTCATCGCGGTCACGGACGAGAACGTCCGCACCGCGGCCGGCTACTTCTTCGCGCGGCCGTCGGACACGTTCCAGGCCATCGGCTCCTCGGTCGGCGGCGCCTACGCCTCGCTGTTCCAGGGCTCGGTCGTCAACTTCGGTGCGAGCTCCTTCGCGCAGGCGATCGTCCCGATCACCCGTTCGCTCGACTACGCCGTCCCGCTCGTCGCGGCCGGCCTCGGCATCGCGGTCTCGTTCCGCGCCGGCCTGTTCAACATCGGCGGTCAGGGGCAGATCCTCATGGGCGCCGCCGCCGCCGGCTGGGTCGGGTTCTCGTTCGACCTGCCCGCGATCGTGCACATCCCGCTGACGATCATCGCCGGCATCGTCGGCGGCGCCGTCTGGGGCGGGATCGTCGGCGTCCTCAAGGCCCGGACCGGCGCCAACGAGGTCGTCCTCACGATCATGCTCAACTACGTCGGGCTCTACCTCGTCAGCTACATGCTCCGCACGCCGGGGCTGCTGCAGGCGAAGGGCAGCCCGAACCCGATCTCGCCCGCCATGCAGGACAGCTCGGTGCTGCCGCAGCTGTTCGGCCCGCGGTACGGCATCGACCTCGGGTTCGTCGTGGCGATCATCGCCGTCGTCGTCGTGTGGTGGCTGCTCAACAAGTCGTCGCTCGGATTCCGGTTCCGCACCATCGGTGAGAACCCCCGTGCCGCCCGGGTCGCCGGCATGAGCGTCCCGTCGCTCACCATCTGGGTCATGCTCATCTCGGGGGCCCTCGTCGGCATCGCGGGTGCGTACCAGGTGCAGGGCGCGGTGACGAGCGGCTTCACCGCGAACATCGACGCCGGCATCGGCTTCGACGCCATCACGGTCGCGCTCCTCGGACGCTCGAAGCCGTGGGGCGTGTTCTGGGCGGCGATCCTCTTCGGCGTGCTGAAGAACGGCGGCTACGCGATGCAGGCCGCGAACGGCATCCCGATCGACATCGTCGGCGTCATCCAGGCCCTCATCGTCCTCTTCATCGCGGCCCCGCCGCTCGTCCGCGCGATCTTCCGGATCCCGCAGCCGGGCGCCCGCCGCCGAACCCGCACCAAGCCGAGCAAGAAGGCGGTCGCCGCGTGAGCACCATGACCCCCACCGCGGTCCCCGCACTGCCCGCCCAGGGCCGCGACCTCGAGACCACCCGCAGCTGGAAGACGGCGATCGGGTACGGCGTATTCACCGTGATCGCGCTGTTGCTCTTCGGCCTCGCGCACCGGTCGGGGACGGCGACCTTCCGTCTGTCGTCCACGGGCGACTTCTTCGCCCTGCCGAACCTGCCGCTGCCGTCCACGGCGACCGGGATCGTCGTCATCGTGCTCCTCGCGCTGGCCACCGTCTACGCGGTCGTCGAGACGCGCGCGAACCGTCGGGTCCGCCTCTGGGTGACCGCGCTGTTCGCGATCGTGTTCGTCGTCGGCTTCCTCGCGTGGGCGGTCGCGGGCGACTCGATCACGATCCCCGGCATGCTCGTCGGTGCCCTCGGACTCAGCGTCCCGCTCGTGTTCGGTGCCCTCGGTGGCGTCATCTCCGAGCGGGTCGGCGTCGTCAACATCGCGATCGAGGGCCAGTTCCTCGCCGGCGCGTTCACCTCGGCCCTCGTGGCGTCCGTCACCGGCACCCCCTGGGCGGGCCTCGTCGGTGCGGTCGTGGCGGGTGTCCTGGTGTCGTTCATCCTCGCGGCGTTCAGCATCAAGTACCTCGTCGACCAGGTCATCGTCGGCGTCGTCATCAACGCGTTCGTCTCCGGCCTGACCGGCTTCCTGTACTCGCAGGTGCTCTCGCCGAACGAGTCGACGCTCAACGTGGGCCTACGCTTCCCGAAGCTCGAGATCCCGCTGCTGCACCAGATCCCGATCATCGGCCCGATCTTCTTCGAGCAGACCGTCGTGGTGTACCTCGCGTACGTCGCGGTCGCGGTCGTCACGTTCTGCCTGTTCAAGACCCGCTGGGGCTTGCGCCTCCGCTCGGTCGGCGAGCACCCGCAGGCCGCGGACACGGTCGGCATCAACGTGAACCGCACCCGGTTCTGGAACGTGTCGCTCGCCGGCGCGATCGCCGGTCTCGGCGGTGCGTACTTCACGCTCGACGCCGTCGGAGGCTTCACGAAGGACATGACCGCCGGTGCCGGCTACATCGCGCTCGCCGCCGTCATCTTCGGGCGCTGGGACCCGATCCGTGCGACGCTCGCGGCCCTGCTGTTCGGCTTCGCGTCGAACCTGCAGAACGCCCTGAGCGTCGTGCAGGGGTCGCCCGTCCCGAGCGAGTTCCTGCTCATGCTGCCCTACGTGGTCACGATCCTCGCGGTCGCCGGCCTGGTCGGGCAGGTGCGCGGCCCCGCCGCTGCGGGCAAGCCCTACATCAAGAGCTGACGGCCTGGAGGCACGGCACATGACCGACACGAACCCCTCCGGCGACCAGGCCGTCACGCCGGCCGACGGGGCGGACGCCGCCACGGGCCTCCCGGCCGGTCCCGCGGCAGCGGACGTCGACTGGAGCGTCCTGCGGGACGCCGCCACGGCCGCGATGCGGCACGCCTACGCGCCGTACTCGTCCTTCCCGGTGGGCGCCGCGGCGCTCACCGACGACGGCCGCGTCGTCTCGGGCTGCAACGTGGAGAACGCGTCCTACGGCGTGACGCTCTGCGCCGAGTGCTCGCTCGTCTCGCAGCTGCACATGACCGGCGGCGGCAAGCTCGTCGCCTTCACGTGCGTGGACGGCGACGGGGCGACCCTGATGCCGTGCGGCCGCTGCCGGCAGCTGCTGTTCGAGCACTCCGCCGAGGGGATGCTCCTCGAGACCGTCTCCGGCATCCGCACCATCGACGAGGTCCTCCCGGACGCCTTCGGGCCGCGGACCCTCGTCACCTACCAGCAGGAGCACTGATCACATGGCCGTCGAGCCCTTCGACACCGTCGACCTCATCCGCACGAAGCGTTCCGGCGACGCCCTCGCCACCGCCGAGATCGACTGGCTGGTCGACGCGTACACGCGCGGCTACGTCGAGGACCCGCAGATGGCGGCCCTCGCGATGGCGATCTTCCTGAACGGCATGGAGCGGCGGGAGATCAAGGACCTCACGCTCGCGATGATCGCGTCGGGGGAGCGGATGTCCTTCGACGCCCTCGGCAAGACGACCGTGGACAAGCACTCCACCGGCGGCGTCGGCGACAAGATCACCCTGCCGCTCGCGCCGCTCGTCGCCTCGTTCGGCGTCGCGGTGCCGCAGCTGTCCGGCCGCGGGCTCGGCCACACCGGAGGGACGCTCGACAAGCTCGAGTCGATCTCCGGCTGGCAGGCATCGTTGTCGAACGACCGCATGATGTCGATCCTGTCCGACGTCGGGGCGGTGATCTGCGCTGCCGGGTCCGGGCTCGCGCCCGCGGACAAGAAGCTCTACGCACTCCGGGACATCACAGGCACCGTCGAGTGCATCCCGCTCATCGCGTCGAGCATCATGTCGAAGAAGATCGCCGAGGGCACCGGCGCGCTCGTGCTCGACGTCAAGTTCGGCTCGGGGGCGTTCATGCCCACCTACGAGGCCTCGCGCGAGCTCGCGCAGACGATGGTCGACCTCGGGAACGATGCCGGGGTGCAGACCTCGGCGCTCCTGACCGACATGGAGGTCCCGCTCGGACTGACCATCGGCAACGCGCTCGAGGTTCGGGAGTCGGTCTCGGTGCTCGAGGGCGGGGGACCCGCGGACGTCGTGGAGCTCACCGTCGCGCTGGCGACCGAGATGCTCACGCTCGCCGGGCTGCCGGACGCCGATCCGGCTGCGGCCCTGGCGGACGGCCGGGCGATGGACACCTGGCGTCGGATGATCGCCGCGCAGGGTGGCGACCCCGCTGCTGCGCTGCCGGTCGCCCGCGAGCAGCACGTCGTCACCGCACCGGAGTCGGGCGTGCTCGTCTCGCAGGAAGCGCTGCCGTTCGGCGTCGCTGCCTGGCGTCTCGGTGCCGGTCGTGCCCGGGCGCAGGACCCGGTGCAGGCGGGCGCCGGTGTCGAGCTGCACGTCAAGCCGGGCGACACCGTGGCCGCGGGGCAGCCGCTCTGGACGCTGCACACCGACGAGCCGGAGCGCTTCGACCGGGCGCTGGAGTCGCTCGAGGGTGCGTGGTCGATCGGACCGGCCGACTCGGCGGCGGCCGTCCGCGGGCCGATCGTGCGGGAGCGCATCGCGGGCTGATCCCGCGGTCCTGCGGCGCTGCGTTCCTGCGGTCCGTGTGGGGAGCCTCCAGTCCGGTCGTCCGTCTGTTGTGCACAGGGGACGACGCAGGGTCGGCGACCACCGATAGCCTGGAGCGCATGAGCGCCGACGCCACGACCTACCGCCTGCCCGACGCCGGAGCGGTCATCAACGACCTGCCGAAGGTCTCGTTGCACGACCACCTCGACGGGGGCCTGCGGCCGGCGACGATCATCGAGCTCGCCGAGGAAGCGGGCGTGGCGCTGCCGACCTCCGACGCCGGGGCGCTCGGTGCGTGGTTCGCCGACCAGTCCAACTCGGGCTCGCTCGTCGAGTACCTCAAGACGTTCGACGTCACCACCTCGGTGATGCAGACCGCGCCGCAGCTGCACCGGGTCGCGAAGGAGTTCGTCGAGGACCTCGTCGCCGACGGCGTCGTCTACGGCGAGATCCGATGGGCACCCGAGCAGCACCTGCAGGGCGGGCTGACGCTCGACCAGACGGTGGAGGCCGTGCAGGCCGGCATCGAAGAGGCCGTCGACGCAGCCGGCGGATCGATCCGCATCGGGCAGCTCGTGACCGCGATGCGGCACGCCGACCGCGCGCAGGAGATCGCCGAACTCGCCGTGCGGCACCGCGACCGCGGGGTCGTCGGGTTCGACATCGCGGGCGCCGAAGCCGGCTTCCCGCCCGCGAACCACCGGGCCGCGTTCGACTGGCTGGCCGCGCAGCTCTTCCCGGTCACGGTCCACGCGGGCGAAGCCGACGGACTCGCCTCGATCCGGTCGGCCCTCGTCGACGGCCGTGCGCTGCGCCTCGGGCACGGCGTTCGGATCTTCGAGGACATCTCGCTGTCCGACGCCGGTGACGGGTCCACCCTCGCGTCGCTCGGTGAGATCGCGTCGTGGGTGCGCGACCGCGAGATCCCGCTGGAGGTCGCACCCTCGTCGAACCTGCAGACCGGCGCGATCGCCGCGTGGGGCGACGAGCTCGCCGACCACCCCTTCGACGTGCTGTACCAGCTCGGGTTCCGCGTCACGGTGAACACCGACAACCGCCTCATGAGCGACACCTCGCTGTCGAAGGAGCTCGCGCTCCTCGCCGGCACGTTCGGCTACGACCTCGACGACCTCGCCGCGTTCCAGATCAACGCCGCCCTGGGCTCGTTCCTCCCGCTCGAGGACCGCGAGGAGATCATCGCCACCATCACCGCAGGACACCAGGAGGCCTAGGACGTGCCGCTCCCACCGCTGCCGGACGACGCCGTCGTGCTCGGAGCCACCGCGCCGTCGTGGCGTGACGCGCTCCGGCTGACCGGGGACGCCCTCGTCGCCTCCGGTGCCACCACCGAGCCGTACACGGACGCCATGATCGAGATGGTCGAGGAGCACGGCCCGTACATCGTCATCTCTCCCGGGCTCGCGTTCGCGCACGCCCGACCTGGGTCGTCGGTGGTCCGGGACGGCCTCGCGCTCGTCACGCTCGCGTCGCCGGTGGCGTTCGGGCACCCGCACAACGACCCCGTTCGGGTCGTGCTCGGGCTCGCCGTCGCCGAGGTCGGGACGCACCTGGAGTCGATCGGCGAGATCGCGAACACCTTCAACGACGACACCGTGACCTGGCGGTTGGCGGCTGCGGGCACGGCGGACGAGGTCCGGGCGATCCTCGGGGTCGGGTCGGCCGGGCCTGCCGGTGCAGCCGGGGGTGCGGCGTGAAGATCGTGACGATCTGCGGGGCCGGCATCGGGTCGAGCGGGATCCTCAAGGTGAACGCCGAGAAGGCGCTGGCGTCGCTCGGGCTGAGCGCCTCCGTGGTGGCCGCGGACGTCGCCTCGGTGCGCGACGTCGCCGAGGACGCGAACGTCATCCTGACGAGCCAGGAGTTCGTCGAGGCGATCGGGGACACCTACGCCGAGGTCATCGTGATCCGGAACCACTTCGACCAGGGCGAGATCACGGCGGCGGTGGACCGGGCGCTCGGGGAGCACTGAGCTCGCGCGTGTGCGCTGCGGGCGGGCGGTCGCGCGTGTGCGCTGCGGGCGGGCGGTCGCGCGTGTGCGCTGCGGGCGGGCGGTCGCGCGTGTGCGCTGCCGGCGTGCCGTCGGCGCGCCCTAGGATCGGTGCATGAGCACGGACAACCCGCTGAACGACCCCGCCGCCGACCCGTTCGAGGTCGCACGCGCCGCCGCCGACGTCATCGCGTCGAAGTCGGGGATCGAGCGGCACGACATCGCCCTGACCCTCGGATCCGGATGGGGCAAGGCCGCCGACATCATCGGTGAGACGGTCTCCGAGATCCCCGCGTCGGAGGTCCCGGGCTTCAGCGCCTCGGCCGTTCCCGGACACTCCGGCACGGTGCGCTCCATCGCCCTGCCGGACGGCCGTCACGCCCTCGTGATCGGTGCCCGGACGCACTACTACGAGAACCACGGCGTCCGCCGGGTCGTGCACAGTGTCCGCACCGCCGCGGCGACCGGTGCCTCGGTGATGATCCTCACGAACGGTGCCGGTGGCATCAAGGAGCACTGGACGCCCGGCACGCCCGTCCTCATCAGCGACCACATCAACCTGACCGCCGACAGCCCGCTCGAGGGCGCGACCTTCGTCGACCTCACCGACCTCTACTCGGCTCGGCTCCGTGCGGTCGCCCGCGGCGTGGACCCCTCGCTGGACGAAGGCGTCTACACGCAGTTCCGCGGCCCGCACTACGAGACCCCGGCCGAGGTGCAGATGGCGAAGACCATCGGTGGGCACATCGTCGGCATGTCCACCGCACTCGAGGCCATCGCCGCGCGGCAGGCCGGCATGGAGATCCTCGGGTTCTCCCTCATCACGAACCTCGCCGCGGGCATCCAGAAGACGCCGCTGTCGCACGCCGAGGTGCTCGACGCCGGTCGTGAGGCCGAGCCGCGCATCGCCGAGCTCCTCGCCCGTGTGGTCGCGGCGATCGGGTCGCCGGACGCCGTCGACGGATCCGCACTGTGAAGCTCGACGTCGACGCGGTCGTCGCCGCCGGGCGTGCCTGGTCCGCGCAGGACCCCGACGACGAGACCCGTGCCGAGCTCGACGCGGCCGTCGCGGCAGCGGCGACCGGGGACGGACCTGCCGTGCAGGAGCTCGCCGCGCGCTTCGCCGGTCGTCTGGCGTTCGGCACCGCCGGACTCCGCGCCGAGCTCGGGTACGGCCCGCTGCGCATGAACCGCGTCGTGGTGACCCAGGCCGCCGCGGGGCTCGCCCGCTTCCTGATCGACTCCGGCCGGTCGCGCAGCGTCGTCATCGGGTACGACGGGCGCGTCAACTCCGACGTCTTCGCCCGCGACTCCGCCGAGGTCATGCGCGGCCTCGGGCTCGACGTCACCCTGCTGCCGTCCGCGCTGCCCACCCCGGTGCTCGCGTTCGCGGTCCGGCACCTCGGGGTCGGCGCGGGCGTGATGGTCACGGCGAGCCACAACCCGCCGCGTGACAACGGCTACAAGGTGTACCTCGGCGAGGGTGACGAGGGCTCGCAGATCGTCCCCCCGGTCGACGCGACCATCGCCGCGGCCATCGATGCGGTCGCAGCCGGGTCGATCGCCGACCTGCCACGGGCGACCGAGTACACCGTCGCGGGCCCGGACCTGCTCGACGCCTACGTCACCGCGACGGCCGCGACCGTCCCCGCGCCGGCGCTCGGGGTCCCGGACCAGCCGTCGGTCGTCTACACGGCGATGCACGGCGTCGGGTGGGAGACCGCCCGCGCCGTGTTCGAACGGGCCGGGTACGCCGTCCCGGCCACGGTGCCGGAGCAGATCGAGCCGGACGGTGCGTTCCCGACGGTGTCGTTCCCGAACCCGGAGGAACCGGGCGCCATGGACCTCGCGGTCGCTCGGGGGGTCGACGCCGACGCCGACCTGGTCATCGCGAACGACCCGGACGCCGATCGGCTCGCACTCGCGATCCCGGACGGTGCCGGCTCCTTCCGACGGCTCTCCGGCAACGAGGTCGGCTGGCTCCTCGGGTGGCAGGCCGCCGTCCGTGCGGCGTCGGACGGACGGGGTGGCACGCTCGCTGCGTCCATCGTGTCCTCGCCCGCGCTCGCCCGGGTCGCCGAACGCCACGGCCTGGCGTACCGGGACACCCTGACCGGCTTCAAGTGGGTGTCGCGCGTGCCGGACCTGGTTTTCGGCTACGAGGAGGCGCTCGGCTACCTGGTCGACCCCGACGTCGTCCGCGACAAGGACGGCATCTCCGCGGCCCTCGCGCTGCTCGACCTCGCCACGACGCTCGCGGCCTCCGGGCAGACCATCGCGGACCGCCTCGAGGCGTTCGCCGCCGAGTTCGGGGCGTTCGCGTCGGGGCAGGTGGCGACCCGTGTCGACGACCTGACACGCATCGGGGAGATCATGGCCGCGCTCCGGGCCGACCCGCCGTCGTCGCTCGGTCCGGTGGCCGTGCGCGCCGTGACGGACTACGCGGACGGGGCCGACGGGTTCCCGCCGTCGGACATCCTGCGGTACGACCTCGAGGGCGACGCCCGCGTGATCGTCCGGCCGAGCGGCACCGAGCCGAAGGTCAAGGTCTACATCGACACCGTCGCGACGACCTCCGCCGAGGCCCAGGCCCTCGTCGACGCCCTCGCCGCCGCCGTCCGCCCCCTCGTGTCGTAGCGCCGCCGCACCCGCGCCCTCGCCGCGCACCCGCGCCGCGCACCCGCCACACAATCACCGCCGGCGCCCGCCCGCTCGCACAACCAAAGACACCTCGAACCGCGAATCGACGCGGTTCGAGGTGTCTTCGGTTGTGCGACGCCTATCCGCGCCGTCCTCCACAACCCACTCTCGTGCGGCACTCCTCCACACCGGACCACCGCACGGCGTCGATCGCGGTCGCCATCGCCGACGGTGGGGGCATGGCTCGACTCACGATCATCCGCGGCGGCAGCGCCGATCCCTCCGGCAGGCGCGGTCGCTCGTCCCGGGACGCTGCCGACCAGGGAACCCTCGTCCGGCTCACCCCGGGCCGTTTCGTGGACGCATCGGAGTGGCGTCGAGCGACACCGGGCGAGCGGCACATCGCGCGCATCAAGGCCGTGCACGACCGGATCGCGCCGCGGCTGGTCGTCGCGTACGCCTCGGCGGCCGCGCTCCACGGGCTGCCGTGGCGCGGAGAGTTCCCGGACGTGGTCGAGGTGATCGATCCGGCGCGGTCGACCACGCGATCACTCACGCACGTGCGCAAGCGGCCGGGACGAGGCCGGCGCCTCCGCACGCAGGAGATGATCACGACTCGGCGCAAGGTGACGGACGTGACCATCACGCTCGCCGACCTCGCGATCTCCTACGACCTCCGACTGTCGGTGCCGGCCCTCGATGCGGCGCTCGCTGCGGGTTGTGTGCTGGCGGACATCCGTAGCGAGGTCGAGCTGCGCGGAGCTGTGCACGGCCGACATCGCGCTGAGGTCGCTCTGGCGCTCGCTGACGGCAGGAGCGGGTCACCGGGGGAATCGGTCGCCCGGGTTGCTCTTGATGAGGTCGGAGCGCCGCGGCCCGTCCTCCAGCGTGCGTTCCACGACACAGCCGGGTTCATCGGTCGGGTCGACTTCTGGTTCCCCGATCAGGGGGTCGTCCTCGAGTTCGACGGCCGGACGAAGTACGTCGATCCGGCGCTCCGTCGTCCGGGTACGTCCGCCGCAGATGTCGTCGTGACGGAGAAGCGCCGGGAGGGCCGACTCCGCCGCCACCAGGAGGTCCGAGGCCTCGGACGGTTCGGGTGGGAGGAAGCGAACGATCTCGACGCGCTCCGGGCCGTGCTCCGCGGCGTCGGCGTCCCGTTCTCAACCCGCTCGTTCATGCACGTTCGTTGACGCGGGCCACGGCGCGGTTCGACGCCGCACAACCAAAGTCACCCCGAACCACGGCGAAACGTGGTTCGGGGTGACTTTGGTTGTGCGAACGCGAGCGCGAACGTCGCGAGCGCGGCCGCGGCGCCGCGCGCTACGCGAGCTCGAGCAGCACGTGGCCGGACGAGATCGTCTGGCCGACGGGGGCGTTGAGCGCCTTCACGACGCCGTCGCGGGTCGCCTGCACGGGCTGCTCCATCTTCATGGCCTCGAGCACGACGAGCAGGTCGCCCTTCACCACGGTGTCACCCTCGGCGACCGCGACCTTCACGACGGTGGCCTGCATCGGCGACGTCACCGAGCCGGACGACGCCAACCCACCGCGAACGCCGGACGACCGACGCTTCGGGGGAGCGGTCGGGCCCGCGGGGCGACGGCCGGCCGCACCGGCAGCGCCACCGCCGACGATCGACGGCATGGTGACCTCGATGCGCTTGCCCTGCACCTCGACCACGACGGTGTCGCGCGACGCCGGGGCGGGGAGTTCCTCGGTCGCACCGCTCCACGCCGGGATGTCGTTCACGAAGTCGGTCTCGATCCACTGCGTGTAGACGCTGAACGGGGTCTCGTCGTCCGTCGCGAACGCCGGGTCCGACACGACGGCACGGTGGAACGGCAGCACGGTCGGCAGGCCCGTGACCTCGAACTCGGCGAGTGCCCGCCGCGAGCGTTCCAAGGCCTCGGAGCGCGTCGCGCCGGTGACGATGAGCTTCGCGAGCATCGAGTCGAACGAGCCGGAGACGACGTCGCCGGAGACCACTCCGGAGTCGACGCGGACGCCGGGCCCGGACGGGGCGGTGAAGGCGTGCACGGGGCCGGGCGCGGGGAAGAAGTTGCGGCCGGCGTCCTCTCCGTTGATGCGGAACTCGAACGAGTGGCCGCGGGGCGTCGGGTCGGAGTAGTCGAGCGTGCCGCCCTCGGCGATGCGGAACTGCTCGCGCACCAGGTCGATGCCGGTGACCTCCTCCGAGACGCAGTGCTCGACCTGCAGGCGCGTGTTGACCTCGAGGAACGACACGGTGCCGTCGGCGCCGATGAGGAACTCGCACGTGCCGGCGCCGACGTAGCCGACCTCGCGCAGGATCGCTTTCGACGACTCGTACAGGCGCTCCTGCTGCCCGGCCGTCAGGTACGGCGCGGGTGCTTCCTCGACGAGCTTCTGGTGGCGGCGCTGCAGCGAGCAGTCGCGCGTCGAGACGATGACGACGTTGCCGTGCTCGTCGGCGAGGCACTGCGTCTCGACGTGGCGCGGCTTGTCGAGGTACTTCTCGACGAAGCACTCGCCGCGGCCGAACGCCGCGATGGCCTCGCGCGTCGCTGACTCGAAGAGCTCTTCCACCTGGTCTCGCGAGCGGACGACCTTCAGCCCACGGCCACCGCCGCCGAACGCCGCCTTGATCGCGACGGGGAGCCCGACCTGGTCGACGAAGTCGAAGACCTCGGCCACGTCCTGCACGGGCTCGATCGTCCCCGGTGCGAGCGGCGCGCCGACCTTCTCGGCCACGTGCCGCGCGGAGACCTTGTCGCCGAGGCGCTCGATCGACTCGGGCGACGGGCCGATCCAGGTCAGCCCGGCGTCGATGACGGCGCGGGCGAAGTCGGCGTTCTCGGCGAGGAACCCGTACCCCGGGTGCACGGCGTCCGCACCGGAACGGCGGGCGACCGAGATGATCTTGTCGATCACGAGGTAGGTGTCGGCGCTCGTGGTGCCGTTCAGGGCGTACGCCTCGTCGGCGAGGCGGGCGTGCAGCGCGTCGCGGTCCTGGTCGGCGTAGACCGCGACCGATGCCTTGCCTGCGTCGCGGGCCGCGCGGATGATGCGGACGGCGATCTCGCCGCGGTTCGCGATGAGGACCTTGCTGATACGGGGCATGGTAAGTCAGCGTATTCGTGCTGCCGCGGCCCGAATTGACCGGCGTCCACAAAGAACCGGCGGGAAGAAGTGTGGATGTCTACATCGACCAGAGGTCGTGCCACGTCGCGCCGAACCCACGCAGCAGCATCGAGCGCAGCACCGGCAGGGACAGGCCGACGACGGCCGACGGCGCTCCGTCGATCCGGGTGATGTACGCGGCCGCCCGGCCGTCGATCGTGAAGGCGCCGGCGACCTCGAGCGGTTCCCCACTCGCGACGTAGGCGTCGATCTCGTCGTCGGAGACGTCGTCGGCGAAGGTGAGCACCGCGCTGTCGACCGCGACGACGCGGTCGCCGTCGGCGACCATCGCGGACCCGCCGGGCGCGGCGCCACCGATCAGGCCGTCACCGGCCGTCGAGGCGGGCAGCGGCCGGACGGGAGGCGCGGTGCGGGGCCGACCCGTGCCTCCCGGCCGGGACGCGGTCGCGTCCACCGCCGCAGCGCGGTCCGCACGACGGTCCAGCACGCAGTGCCCGCTCCAGAGCGTCCCGCCGCCCACCGCGAGCATCTGCCGCCACCGCTCCCGCGCGACCGCCGGGTCGTGGGGCTTGCCGTAGAGCGTGCCGTCGACCTCGAAGGCGGAGTCGCCGCCGAACACGAAGCCGTCGACCGGACGTCCGGCGACCTCCGCGTCCGCGACGGCCGACGCCTTCGCGACCGCGAGGAGCGACACGAGCTCGGGCCCGGACAGCTTGCGTCCGAGCGTCGCCTCGTGCGCGGCGACCGCGGCGTCCTCGTCGACCCCCGGTGCCACGAGCACGGGCTCGATGCCGGTCTGGGAGAGCAGGGCGCGACGGGCGGGGGAGGTACTCGCGAGGTACAGACGCATGGGAACATCGAACCATGGGTGAATCCGTCGGAACGCTGCTCGAACTCGACGTCACCGGGATCGCCCACGGCGGCATCTCGGTGGCACGGCACGAGGGGCGCGTGGTCTTCGTCTCCGACGCGATCCCGGGCGAGCGCGTCACCGCACGCGTGACCGAGGACCGCAAGAAGTCGTTCTGGCGCGCGGACACCGTCTCGGTGGAGCAGCCGAGCGAGCACCGCGTCGACCACGTCTGGCCGGAGGCAGCGCTCGACCGCGACCCCGCCACCCGCGCCGGCGGTGCGGAGTTCGGCCACATCGCCCTCGCCCACCAACGACAGCTCAAGCACGACGTCCTCGTCGACGCGTTCTCGCGGTTCGCACGCACCGACCTCGCTGACGTCCTCGGGCACGACGTCACGGTCGAGGCGGTCCCCGGCGACGACGCCGCGAACGGCACCGGCTGGCGCACCCGCGTCCGACTGCACGTCGACGCGGACGGCACCCCCGGACCCTTCGCCACCCGCTCGCACACCGTCGTCCCCGTGACGTCGCTGCCGCTCGCGAGTGCCGCCGTGCAGGAGAGCGCGCCGCTCGGCCGCGGGTCGATGCCCGGTGCCTCGGTGATCGACGTCCTCGCACCGAGCGGCTCGGACGGCGCCCGGCTCGTCATCGACGAGCAGAAGCCGACCGTCGTGACCGAGGTCGTCGGGGAGCGGACGTTCGCCGTGGACGACAACGGCTTCTGGCAGGTGCACCGGCAGGCGCCCGCCGTCCTGACCGCGGCCGTGCAGGACCTCGTCGACCGCGACCGCCTCGACCCGGAGGGCCAGCACCTCGACCTCTACGGCGGGGTCGGACTGCTCGCAGCGGCGCTCGGGGACCTCGTCGGGCCGCGCGCCAAGCTCACCAGCGTGGAGGGGTCCGAGCGCGCGACCGAGCACGCGCAGGAGAACCTCGCGGAGTGGATCGGCGCCCGGGCGGAGAGCGGCCGCGTGGACCGCTGGCTCGCCCGCACCGCCGCCGGCGCCTCGCAGCACGAGCGGGCACGCCTCCGCGCCGGCACCGTCGTCCTCGACCCGCCGCGGTCCGGCGCCGGCCGGGAGGTCGCCGTGCAGATCGCCGCGCTGCAGCCCGCGCAGGTCGTCTACGTCGCGTGCGACCCGGTGGCGCTGGCCCGCGACGTGGCGACGTTCGCGGACCTCGGCTACCGTCTCGAGGCGCTCCGAGCGTTCGACCTCTTCCCGCACACCCACCACCTCGAGGCCGTCGCCCGCCTGGTGCCCGTCGCCTGACCCGTCGCCCGACCGGCGCGTCCCGCGGCCAGCGCCCCGAACCTGGGTCGGACCTGGGTATCCTTGCCCGGTGATGACGACCCGGTTTCAGGGGCCGGGCCGCGCATCGGAACGAGAGGCCACCGTGGCAGCAGCAACGACACCCACCACCGGGACGACCGAGGACGTGCAGACCGGGCCGGTCCGCGTCGCGATCGTCGACGACCACGAGTCCGTGCGGCTCGGCATCCAGGCCGCGTGCCAGAACGAGGGCTTCGAGGTCGTCCTCACGGCAGCGAGCGTCCCGGAGTACATCCGGGAGCTCGGCGACCGCGAGGTCGACGTCGTCGTGCTCGACCTGTCGCTCGGCGACGGCTCGACCGTGACCGAGAACGTCAAGGGGGTGCAGGGGACCGGTTCGGCCGTGCTCGTGCACTCGATCGCCGACCGCGTCGCGAACGTCCGCGAGGCACTGGCAGCCGGAGCCGCCGGTGTGATCCCGAAGTCCTCCGCGACGAAGACCGTCATGGCAGCCGTCGCGACCGTGGCCCGCGGGGACGTGCTCAACAACCTCGAGTGGGCGAGCGCCATCGACGCCGACCGGGACTTCGCGAAGGCGCAGCTCGGTCGACGCGAGCGTGAGATCCTCCACCTCTACGCCTCGGGACTGCCCCTCAAGCTCGCCGCGCAGCAGCTCGGCATCGGCTACTCGACGGCCCGCGAGTACCTCGACCGCATCCGCGTGAAGTACGTCGAGGTCGGCCGACCCGCACCGACCAAGGTCGACCTCCTCCGCCGCGCGGTCGAGGACGGCATCTTGCCCGGCCTCGACTCGGGGATCGACCCCGACGCCGACGGCCGCTGAGTCGATGACGGTCGCGCCCGGGGCGGTACCGGCGTCCGGTGCCGGCGCGGGGCCCGGCGCTGCCTCCGGGGCCGGTGCTGCGTCGCGCGCGACGTCCGGCCCCGGTCCGGCGTCGTCCGGCGGCCCGCTGTCGTCGTCGGCCGGAGCGCCGTTCGGGGCCGACCCGTCGCGGAACGTCCGCGCGACGATCACCCAGGCGTCGGTCGAGCGTGCCTTCACGATCCTCCTCGCGATGGGTGCGGTCGGACTCGGCGCCGTCGACGCACCGCAGGTGCTCGGCCAGCTGCCCTCCCTGCACCCGGTGTGGGGACCACTGACGATCGCCGCGCTCGCCGCGTCCTTCGCGTTCGTCGGGATCGCCGCGTTCCTGCCTCGACTCGCGCAGCCCGCGCAGATCGTCTGCGCGTTGGTCTTCCTCGTCGCCCTCGTCACGTGGCCGCTCACGGTGCAGGAGCCGATCCCGCCGACCCAGCAACCGTGGCCGTGGTGGTTCATCACGATCGGGTCGACCGCGGCCGCCATGGGCTTCGCCCCGTGGCGTGCCACCGTCTACACCGCCCTCGCGCCCGCGGTCTTCGTCGTCATCCGGCTGCTCCCGATCGGTGGCGACGTCGGGGTCACCCGGGCCCTGCTCGACGGCGTCTACACGGCGATCCTCAGCGGTGCCGTGCTCGTCATCGCGGTCGTGCTGCGTCGGGCGGCCACCGCGGTCGACGTCGCGCAGGCCACGGCGGTGCGTCGGTACTCGTCGGCCATCCGGGAGCACGCGACCGAGGTCGAGCGGGTGCAGGTCGACGCGATCGTGCACGACAGCGTGCTCACCACGCTGCTCTCGGCCGCACGGGCGGAGACCGTCGACGCCAAGGCGCTGTCGGCGCGGATGGCGCGGAACGCGATCGACCACCTCGCGGCTGCGGCGGCCGACACCCCCGGCGCTGCCCCTCCGGTGTCACTCGTCGACCTCCGGTCCCGCATCTGCAGCGCCGTGTCCGCCCTCGCCGCGCCGGTGCGGCTCGTCGAGCGACAAGTCGACGCGGTCCCGCTGCCCGCCGTCGTGGCCGACGCCCTCGCCTCGGCCGCGCTGCAGGCCGCGGTGAACTCGGTGCAGCACGCCGGTGGCGCTGGTGTCGACCGCTGGATCGTCGTCGAGCAGCGAGGGTCGGGCGTCCACATCGAGGTCGTGGACGACGGAGCCGGGTTCGACCCCGCCGGGATCCCCGCCGAGCGACTCGGCGTCCGTCGGTCGATCATCGAGCGCGTCGAGGCCGTCGACGGGACCGCCGAGGTCGTCTCCGCCCCGGGCGGCGGAACGACGGTGCGGCTCGCCTGGGTGCCCGGGACGGGGGAGTCCGCGTGAAGGTCTCGCTGCCCACCGGCGTCGCGATCGGCCTCGCCGCCCTCTTCTCGCTCTACCACCTCGTCCTCGCAGCGACGACGCTGCCGCGCGTGCACGACGTCGCGCCGATCGTCGCCTGCATGCTCCTCTACGCGGCCGCCACCGGGGTCGCGCTGTTCGCCCCCGGGCGTTCCCTCCCGGTGTGGGCGGCGTGCTTCTCCCTCGCCACGGCGATGGTCGTGCCGGTCGTCGCCGCGCCGGTCGTCGAGCTCCGCTCGGGCCCGGGGTACTCGACGTGGTGGGTCGCGGCGGTCGGCACGCTCATGGTCGTCCTCGTCGTCCGTGGGCGTGGGCCCTTCGCCTGGGTCGGCGTCGGCTTCCTGACCGTGCACACCGTCGCGTGGGCGGGACTCGGGGCGCTCGGGCAGCTCGGGGTGGCCGCCAGCGTCGGCTGGGTCGCGATCGCGGCCGTGTTCGCGAGCGCCATGAACCGGGCGACCCGGGTGCGCCGGGACTTCACGCGGGCCGAGCAGGAGACCGAGGACTGGCAGGCGGCCCAGGACGCCCACGTGTTCGAGCGGCAGTTCCGCCTCAGCCAGACGACGCGCATGGCGCTCCCGATGCTGCAGCGGATCATCGATGCGCACGGCGAGCTCTCCGAAGCCGAGCGCGACGAGTGCCTGCACCTCGAACAGGCCATCCGCGACGAGATCCGCGGTCGCTCGTTGCTCTCCGACGACGTGCGTGCGGAGGTCATGCGTCTGCGCCGGTCCGGGGCCACCGTGCAGCTGCACGACGACGGCGGGCTCGACGACCTCGAGGCTGACGACATCCGACGGATCCACGCACAGGTCGCGGACGCCCTCCGCCAGGCACGCGGCGCGGACAGCGTCATCGTCCGGACGGTCGCCGAGGGTGCTGACACCGCGGTCACGGTCGTCGGCCTGCGGCTCGACTCCGCCGCGAGTGAGTCTGCGGCGCTCGGAGCCGACCTCGACGACGAGGACGGCGACGAGGACGACTCGGTGGCCCTCTGGATGGAGATCCCGCGGCACGTGGCCGTCTGAGCGGACCGCGTCCGGTCGGCGACGTCGTCGGCGGCTCGCCGGGTCGGCCTGGAGGCCCGTGGCGACGCATCCGGTCGGCGTGCGCCCGTCGCGGATCGCTGCGGTCGCGGGACGATGCCCTGTCGCCACGTGCCGGAGACAGCGAGCGGGCGGGAAGCGAGGAACGGGCCGGAGACGGGGAACGGGCCGGTCGGAATCCGACCGGCCCGTTCACGACCCGAGTCTGAGCGACAACCCGAATATCGCCCTGACTCGCAGCGGGCGGTGGCGTCGTACCCTAGTCGGCCACCGTCCAGCGATGTTCTTCTACGAAGGACACCGAACACAGACAATGATGCCGACCCTGACCATGGATGTCAGTCGTCATTATGGGGGACAAATTCGCCCGATTCGGCCGACTTCCAGGAATCCTGTCCCCCGGACGAGGGGAGACCACTCGGGAAGTGCAGCCTGCAACGGGTTCCACGGCCCCCGTGCCAGGGGTACATGGTCGCCCGCTTCCCCCCGCGAGCACAAGACCTGTCGCGCGGATCGGTCAGCGGAGCGAACGGCCCCAGGCGCCCTGGCCGTGCTCGAGCGGCTGACGCATGCCGCGTGCGGAGGCGTCCCAGCCGGAGCGCGGCGAGACGGTGACCTCGGCACGGCCGGCGGCGGCGACCTCGTCGGCCTGCCGCTGGAGGACGGCGACGACCGCAGCGAGTTCCTCCGGGGTCGGCTCGCCGGACACCACCCGCACGTCGGCGACCGACGCGGGGGCGTCGGTCGGGACAGCGGCTGCGTGCTTGCCGGTCACAGCGGAATGTTCCCGTGCTTCTTGGGCGGCAGCGAGGCACGCTTGCCGCGCAGGGCCCGCAGCGCCTTGATCACCGAGACGCGCGTGGCGTGCGGCTGGATGATCCCGTCGAGCTCGCCCCGCTCGGCCGCGAGGTACGGCGACGCCACGTTGTACGTGTACTCGTTCGCGAGCTTGGTGCGGACGGCGGCGACGTCCTCGCCCGCTTCCTCGGCGCGCTTGATCTCCGAGCGGTACAGGATGTTGACCGCACCCTGGCCGCCCATCACAGCGATCTCGGCCGTCGGCCACGCGAGGTTGATGTCCGCCCCGAGCTGCTTCGAGCCCATGACGATGTAGGCACCGCCGTAGGCCTTGCGTGTGATGACGGTCACGAGCGGCACGGTGGCCTCGGCGTAGGCGTACAGCAGCTTCGCGCCGCGGCGGATGACGCCGGTCCACTCCTGGTCGGTGCCGGGCAGGTAGCCGGGGACGTCGACGAGGGTCAGGATCGGGATCCCGAACGCGTCGCAGAACCGGACGAAGCGCGCGGCCTTCTCACCGGCGTCGATGTTCAGCGTGCCGGCCATCGCCTGCGGCTGGTTCGCGATGATGCCGACCGTGCGCCCCTCGACCCGTCCGAAGCCGACGAGGATGTTCGGCGCGAAGAGCGGCTGGACCTCGAGGAACTCGCCGTCGTCGACGACGTGCTCGATGATCGTCGTCACGTCGTACGGCTGGTTCGTCGAGTCGGGGATGACGACGTCGAGCTCGTGGTCGGCGTCGGTCGTCTCGAGCTCCGGTGCGACGTCGTACGCGGGCGCGTCGGAGAGGTTGTTGTCCGGCAGGAAACCGATGAGGGAGCGTGCGTAGTCGAGCGCGTCGGTCTCGTCCTCGGCCAGGTAGTGCGCGACGCCCGAGACCGCGTTGTGGGTCTGCGCGCCGCCGAGCTCCTCGAAGCCGACGTCCTCGCCCGTGACGGTCTTGATGACGTCCGGGCCGGTGACGAACATGTGGCTGGTCTTGTCGACCATGATCACGAAGTCGGTCAGTGCGGGGGAGTACACGGCACCGCCGGCCGCCGGACCCATCACGATCGAGATCTGCGGGATGACCCCGGACGCCTGGGTGTTCAGGCGGAAGATCTCGCCGTACTTGCCGAGCGCGACCACGCCCTCCTGGATGCGGGCGCCGCCGGAGTCGAGGATGCCGATGATCGGCACGCCGGTCTTCAGCGCGTGCTGCATGACCTTGATGATCTTCTCGCCGGCGACCTCGCCGAGGGAGCCGCCGAAGACCGTGAAGTCCTGCGCGTAGACCGCGACGCTCCGGCCGTGGATCGTGCCGACACCCGTGACGACCGCGTCGCCGTACGGCCGCTTGGCGTCCATGCCGAACGCCGTGGTGCGGTGCCGGACGAACTCGTCGAACTCCACGAAGGAGTTGTCGTCGAGGAGCTGTTCGATGCGCTCCCGGGCGGTGCCCTTGCCCTTCGCGTGCTGCTTCGCGATGGCGGCCTCGCCCGCGGCGGTCACGGCCTCGTGGTACCGGTCGCGGAGGTCGGCGAGCCGGCCGGCGGTCGTCGAGAGATCGGGGGTGTCACCTTGAGTCACCCGCTCACCCTACCGGCGGCCCCCACGCCCACGGTTGGAGGTCGTCCACGGTTCCTGCCCGTAGATTGCGTGCATGTCCACACCCGCGTCGTCGTTCCCGGTCACCCGCTCCCAGGTCGAGGCAGACGGGGCGACCCTCGTGGTCCCGGCGACGACCGGCTCGACGAACGCGGACCTCCTCGCGGCCGCCGCTGACCTGCCGCACGGCAGCGTCGTCGCCACCCTCGACCAGACCGCCGGGCGCGGCCGACTCGACCGCTCCTGGTCGGCCCCTGCCGGACAGACGCTCGCGGCGAGCCTGCTCGTCCGCGCCGACCTCGACGACCGCTCGCGCGGCTGGTTGCCGCTCGTCGCTGGACGAGCGATGCGCGACGCGGTGTCCGCCCGCCTGGGCGGCGGGGCGGGGGCGAGCCGTGCCTCCCGGCCGGTCGTCGAGGTGAAGTGGCCGAACGACGTGCACGTCGACGAGCGCAAGGTGTGCGGCATCCTCTGCCAGGTCGCGTCCGACGGCAGCGTCGTCGTCGGCGCCGGTGTGAACCTCACGATCCCCGCGGACGCGCTGCCGACGCCCACCGCGACCTCGCTCGCGGTGGTGGGTGCCCACGGCTCGGCATCCGAGCTCGCCGACGCGGTGCTCGCGGACTTCCGGGCGGCCGTCCTGGAGGCGGTGGTCGCCCTCTCCACGGGCGGCGCGGCCGCCGAGTCGGTCCGGGCGGACGTCCGTGCCGCGTGCGGCACGATCGGTCGCCGCATCCGCCTGGAGCTGCCCGACGGGACCGTCGAGGAGGCGGACGCCGTCGGCGTCGACGACGACGGCCGCATCACGATCCGGCACCGGGACGGTGCGACCAGGGGCGTCGCGGTCGGCGACGTCACGCACCTGCGCTATGCATGAGGGCATGACCGCCGAGCCGCCCCCGGAACGGGTCGTCGCCCGGCTCCGGCCGCACGCGCGACGGCTCGTCCGTCCAGCGGTCTTCGTCGTGCTGGTGACGGCGGCCGGGGGCTTCGGCTTCGGGGTGTTCCGCGCCCAGCTCGCCTGGCTCAACGTCGTCGTGGCACTCGTCACGCTGCTGCTCGTCGTGCTCGGCGGCCTCGTGCCGCTCGTCCGCTGGATGTCGCAGCGGTACGTGCTCACCACGCGTCGGCTCGTGGTGGTGCACGGCCTCGGCACCAGGACCCGCCGCGAGTTGCTGCACGCGCGCGGGTACGACGTCACGGTGCGCCGTCGCGGCCTGCAGGGGGTGTTCCGCTCCGGGGACGTCCTGGTCTTCCCCGGTGACGACCCGGTCGTGGTGCTCGCGGACGTGCCGCACGCGGACCTCGTCGTCGCGGTGCTGCACGACCTCGTCGAGGCGTACGAGGCGCGGCGGCGGCACCGCGAGCCGGACTGGGACGAGATCGTCGGCGGGGCCGACCGGCCGCCGTGGGGGGACGTCCGCGCCTGACCGGTGCGGACAGCCGTCACGTTCCGCCGTGCCGTACGCACGGCGTTCGGTGTACGGACACGCAGGAACCGGTACCGTCTTCCCGTGCGTATCTCTGTCATCGGCTGCGGTTACCTCGGTGCCGTGCACGCCGCCTCCATGGCCAAGCTCGGGCACGACGTCGTCGCGGTGGACGTCGACCCGGCGAAGATCGAGCGACTCGCGGCGGGCGAGGCCCCCTTCTTCGAGCCCGGACTGCCGGAGATCCTGACGGAGGCGCTCGCCTCCGGCCGCATCCGGTTCACCACGGACATGGCCGAGGTCGCCGGCGCCACCGTGCACTTCCTCGCCGTCGGCACGCCGCAGGGCCCGACCGGTGCCGCGGACCTCACCTACGTCGACGCTGCGGTCGCGTCGCTCACCCCGTACCTCGCCGCCGGGCAGTACGTCGTCGGCAAGTCCACCGTGCCGGTGGGCACCGCGGCACGGCTCGCGGCCGAGGTCGAGCAGGCCGTCCCCGGCGCCACGCTCGTCTGGAACCCGGAGTTCCTGCGCGAGGGCTTCGCCGTGCAAGACACCATCTCGCCCGACCGGCTCGTCTACGGCGTCCCGGCCGGCGAAGCGGGGGAGCGGGCCACCGCCGTCCTCGACGAGGTCTACGCCACGGCGCTCGCCGAGGGGACCCCGCGGCTCGTCGTCGACCTGCCCACCGCGGAACTCGTCAAGGTCAGCGCGAACGCCTTCCTCGCGACGAAGATCTCCTTCATCAACGCGATGGCCGAGATCGCCGAGGTCGTCGGTGCCGACGTCACCGCCCTCGCCGACGCGATCGGCCACGACGCCCGCATCGGCCGCAAGTTCCTCAACGCCGGGCTCGGGTTCGGCGGCGGGTGCCTGCCGAAGGACATCCGCGCGTTCCAGGCCCGCGCCGACGAGCTCGGCGTGCCGGAGTCGCTCGCGTTCCTCGCCGACGTCGACGCCATCAACCTCCGTCGTCGCGACCACGTCGTCACCCTGGCCGAGGAGCTCCTCGGCGGTGACGTCAGCGGCAAGCGCATCGCCGTCCTCGGACTCGCGTTCAAGCCGAACTCCGACGACGTCCGCGACTCCCCGTCGCTCGACATCGCCCACCGCCTGCAGGCGCACGGGGCGCACGTCTCCGCGTACGACCCGGAGGCCGTCGTGACCGCTCGCCGGGTCCGTCCGGAGCTCGACTACGTCGAGTCCGCCGCGGACGCGCTGCGTGGCGCCGAGCTCGTGCTGGTGCTCACCGAGTGGAACGAGTTCCGCGAGCTCGACCCGACCGCGGTCGCCGCGCTCGTCGCCGAACGGGTGGTGATCGACGGCCGCAACTGCCTCGACCGCGACGCCTGGACGGCAGCCGGGTTCACGCACCGCGGCATGGGACGCTGACGGCGCGGCACCCACCACGAACGCCGACGGCCGGTGCGCAGTGCGCACCGGCCGTCGGTGTTGGTGTGGGGAGAGGCGGTCAGCGCACCGCCGCCCGGAGCACCGCCCGGTAGCGCTCCCCGATCCGCTCGGTCGAGAACTCGGCAGCCGACGCCACGGCCCGCGCCTGGTACCGTCCACGCGCCGCGTCGTCCGTGAGTGCCCGCAGGAGCGCCGCGCGGAGGGCGGGCACGTCACCCGGGGGGACCAGGAGACCCGACTCGTCGTCGGTCACGACGTCACGGATGCCGGGGAGGTCGCTCGCGACGATCGCGGAGCCGACGGCCGCGGCCTCGAGGAGCGTCACGGGCAGGCCCTCCTGGTCGCCGTTCGCCGCCGGGATCGACGGCACCGCGACGACCGTCGCGGACGCCAGCGTCTCGAGCACCTCGGCGCGGCCTCGCTGACCCGTGAAGGTCACGGGGAGGCCGGCGGCCTGCCGTTCGAGCTGTGCGCGGTACGGGCCGTCACCGACGACGGTGAGCCGCCACGGGACGTCCTCGCCGAGTCCGCGGAGGGCCTCGACCAGGTTGCCGAATCCCTTCTTCTCGACGAGCCGTCCGACGGCCACCACGTGGTGCTCCTGCGGCGCCGTGCGCGCGCGGGCAGCGCGTGCGGGTCCGAGGTCGACGCCCATCGGGATCACGCTCGAACGGTCCTCGGGCACGCCCCAGGCCGTCAGACGATCGCGCATCTCGGAGTTCACGGTCGTGACGTGGGCGGCGCGGCCGAAGATCCAGCGCTTCAGCCGGACCAGTGGCGCCGCGCGCAGGGCGTAGATGTCCCCGCCGTGGGTCGTCACGACGAGCGGGACCCCGGGGGCGGCGAGCGTGGCGACGAGTCCCTGGGGGATCGCCCAGTGCGCGTGGATGACGTCCGGACGGCCGGAGCGCACCGCGGCGCGGACGGCACGGTACTGCGCGAGCACGAGCGCCGGGACCTGCACCAGCCGCGTCCGCTTCTCCTTGAGGTTGTCGAGGATGGCGCCGTCGGCGAGGTCCTCGAAGGCCTTCGGGAAGTACGGGAACCGGCGGACGTGCACGTCTCCGATCTCCTCGCGCGCGGCGCCGTCGGGCACCCGGGGTGTGAGGACGAGCGTGTCGAACTCGGTCGCCTCCTGGTGCGCGAGGTCGAGCACGAACGCGGGGACCCCGTCGTCCGGCCGGGCCGGGAAGGTCGATCCGAGGACGAGCAGGCGGGGGCGGGTGCTGCGGGACAAGGAGGCCTCTCGGGGTCGTGGCGGGCGGGACCGCTAGGCTCTGGACCCGTGCGCGTACTGATCCACAATAGCGATTCGCCCCACAACCGAGGCGACCGGGCGATCCTCGCGGGCAACGTCGAGCTGGTGCGACGTCGCTGGCCCGACGCGGAGATCGTCTCCCTGTCGCAGTACCCCGAACGCGACGCCCGCTGGTTCGGGATCCGGTTCCTCCCGGTGTCGCCGTACAGCACGGGCATCGGCGACCTGTTCGCACTGCTCCGCGCCGCACGTGGCGCCGACGTCGTCCTGTGGGGCGGCGGCGAGATCCTCAAGGACTACACGAACAAGCTCGGCCTCGTGTACTGGTTCGGCAAGATGCTGCTCGTCCGCGCGGTCAACCGGAACCTCGTCGGGGCGTTCCAGGGCATCGGCCCCACGTCCGCCGGCGTCAGCAAGCGACTCATCCGCGCGACGGTCGACTGCTGCCGGTCCTTCGCGGTGCGCGACGACGAGTCGCGCGAGAAGCTCCTCGCGTGGGGCGTCCGCACCCCCGTCGTCTCCTCGTTCGACCCCGCCGTCGTCGGCACGGTCGCGCAGCCGGACGCCGACGTCCTCGAGCGGCTCGAACGGTCCACCGGGCTCACCGCCGACCGGCTCGAGGGCTCGATCGGCTTCGGCGTCCGCCGCTGGTTCCACTACAAGCGCAGCGGCTGGATCCCGTTCCGCTTCCTGCCGAAGCGCTTCCGCGGCACGGGGGTCGACAGCGACCGGCTCGTCGCGTACCGGCAGGCGCTGGCGGACCTCGCCGACCGTCAGGTCGAGCGCTGGGACGCCGACGTCGTGTTCTACCCGATGCACATGGAGGCGTCCGAGGGCGACGCCGCCTTCGCCCGCGAGGTCATCGCGCTCATGCAGCACGGCGACCGCACGCACGTCGTCGAGGCCGACGTGTTCTCGCCGGCCGAGTACGCCGGTCTGATGTCGCGCAGCCGCCTGTTCCTCGCGAGCCGCCTGCACTCCGCCATCGTCGCGACGATCGCCGGTGTGCCGTCGACGTGCCTCTACTACGTCGACAAGGGCCGTCTGTTCTTCGAGCAGATGGGCCAGCAGGCCTACTCGAAGCCGATCGAGTCGGCCCTCGAACCGACCTTCGTCGCGGACGTCACGGCGCTCCTCGAGGACCTCGACGAGCGCCGCGACGCCGTCTCCCGCCAGCTCGCCGACGGCGTGTCCCGGATGGCGACACGGCTCGACGCCGACTTCGCAGCGGTGACCGCCACCACCCGCTGACCATCGGGTCGCGTCGCGACCGACGGACGTCGCGACGCGACCGACGGACGGCCTGGAGGCGCGATGTCAGCTGGCACCGCGCCTCCAGGCCGTCCACTGCGTGCGTCAGTCGCGTCGGGTCGCCATCTTCTTCAGCCAGTCGCCGGTGCTGCGGTAGACGTCCTGGTCGCCGGGGAGCGGGCCGCTCGACGCCCACTGCCAGAACGACCAGTTGCTCCAGCTCCGGCCGAGCTCACCCGGGCTCGTGAAGTCGTGCACCGGGTAGATCGCGACGAACAGCGGGTTCTTCGAGAACTGGATGCTGTTGTTCGTGCAGCGCTTCCACCAGTCGGTCGTCGTGTAGATCGCCGGGTACCGGCCCGTCTTGGCGTAGACGGTGTTCGAGAAGTCCTTGATCCAGTTGCGCATGCCCTCGAGGCTCTTGCCGTAGCAGGTGCCCTGGGACGCGCTGCCGTACTCGATGTCGAGCAGTGGCGGCAGGGTCTTGCCGTCGGGGCTCCAGCCGCCGCCGTTCTTGAAGAAGAAGTTCGCGGTCGCGGCTCCACTGGCCTGGCTCGGCTGCGCGTACACGTAGCCGCCGCGGATGATGTTCCGCGTCCGTGCGGTCTCGTAGTGCTGCTTGTAGACCGGGCTGACGTAGGAGACCCCCTCGGTGGCCTTGATGTACGCGAACCGCGCGCCCGCGTTGTAGGCGTTCCGGAAGTTCACGTTCGGCTGCCACGCGCTGATGTCGAAGCCCTGGATCTTGCCGGGCGGCGGTCCGCCCGTCGCAGCCGCGCGTGCGCTCGCGGTCGCGTCCGTGGTCGCCGCACCGGGGACCGCCGTCTGCACCGTGCTCCGGCCCTCGTGACGTGCGATCCCGGCACCCATCTGGTGGTTGCCGGTACGGTCCATCTCGGCGACGGACGTCGTGGTCGAGCCAGCGCCGGTCGCGGAGATCGTGGTCGTCGTCGAGCCGGTGCTCGAGGCGGACGGGCTGCTCCTGGCCGGGGTCGCACCCCACGCCTGGCCCGGTCCGAAGACGAGCGCCCCGAGCACGACCACGGCTGCTCCGACGCCGATCGACCTGTTCCTGGTGGCGCGCATGCCGCCCACCCTCCTCGTCGAGTTGGCGCGAGGCCCTGTCCCCCGCGCCGGGTCCGAGCGATGCTACCCGACATGTGCGGCGGATCGGGGGCGACCGAGCTCAGCGGACAGGCGGGGCTCGGGTGCTGGTGGACAGCGGCGACTACGATGTCCTGAGCCCCGACCGCAGGAGACCCGTTTGTCCGAGACCAGCACCACCGAGATCCCCGCCCCCGAGGGGAAGCGTCGGTCCGGCCTGCGCAGGTTCCTCGGCAAGGCGGTGCCGATCGTCTTCTACGTGCTCCTCGTGGTGTTCCTCGTCCTGTACCTGCGGAGCGTCGACTGGGCGCAGCTGGCGGAGGCCGACTGGAACTGGGGCTGGGTCGCGGTCGCCACGGTGATCAGCCTCGGGTTCCGCTACTGGGGTGTGGGCATCTGGTTCTTCCTGCTCCGACGCCTCGGAGCGACCGGCCTCGAGGGCAGCGGCGTCACCCTGACCTACGTGTACGCGAAGTCGTGGATGGGGCGGTACATCCCCGGCGCCGCCACGTGGATCATCGGCAAGGTGTACTTCGCCTCGAAGCACGGCGTCTCGAAGGCGCGGCTCGGGGTGAGCGGTCTGCTCGAGGGTGCGCTGCAGATCGCGGCGACGCTGGCTCTGGCGCTCGTCCTGCTCCTGATCGACCCGCGTACCCACGCACTCGACCCGTGGCTCATCGCGCTCATGATCGCGGCGTTCGTCGGCTGCGTCGTCTGTCTCGTCCCGCAGGTGTTCGTGTGGCTGATCGGACTCGCGCTGCGGGTCCTCCGGCGCCAGCCGCTGAGCGACGACGTCCGACCGAGCCTCGGCACGGTGCTCGGCGGCGCCGGCCTCTACGTCGCCGGGGCGATCCTGTCCGGCAGCGCCTACTACTTCATCACCCTCGCGGTGTACCCCTCGCTCAAGGGCACCGACGCGGCGTTCGTGATCGGTGCGGCGAGCATGGCGTCGGCGATCAGCATGCTCGCGGTCTTCGCCCCCGGTGGTCTCGGCGTCCGCGAGGGGGTCCAGGCCCTCCTGCTGAGCATCGTGATGCCGGTGCCGATCGCGCTCGTGGTCGTCGTCGTCACCCGGGTCTGGAGCCTCGGCGTCGATGCCTTGTTCCTGCTCTGTGCCGCGGTCCCGACGTGGTTCCGTCGCGGCGGCGCGGGGGACGACGCCGCGGTCGTGCACGACGGCGCGCCCGCCGCCTGACGACGTGCATTCGCGGGCGACCGACGCCGCGGGTGCGAGACTCGGGCTGGGCGACGCTCCTCGTGGTGGTGAGCCCGAGGATCGTCGCCCAGCCCGAGTGTCGGGCTCAGCCCGAGTCTCGGGCTCAGGCCGAGTGTCGGGCTCAGCCCGCGTCTCGGGCTCAGGCCGAGCGTCGGGCTCCGGTCGGGGCGTCTGCGAGGGCGCGATGGACCGAGCCTGACCGCAGGACCTGCACGACGGACACGACCATGCCGGCACCGGCGAGCAGCACCACGACCGCGAGCACCGCGGGCGGCACCGGGCCGACCTCCGAGTACCGCAGCAGCCCCCGTCCGGTCACCGGGAACCCGGCGGCGTTCCAGAACCACGACGCGGCGACCGCGAAGCCGTACACACCGACGGCGGGCAGCAGGACCGCGAGGACCGACGCGGCGACGGCGCGGGGCCGTCCGGCCGGGACGAGCCGACGCCACGCGATCGCGCTCAGCACGATGAGGCACACGATCGCGGGGAAGTAGTACCGACCCTGGGTGCCCGCGACCTCCGCCTTCGTGAGGTACGCCCGGATGCTCGTCTGGTTCTGGACGAGGATCAGGAGCAGCGGGAAGACCGACAGGCACACCGCTGTCCGGAGCTGCGGCCCGCGCCGGTAGGCCCATCCGACGACCACGGCGAGCACCACGATCGTGACCACGGCGCTGAACAGGTCGCCGATGGTCACCTGCGCGCCCCGGCCGAAGCTGCCCCAGAACGTCCGGGTGATCGTGCCCCAGCTGACGTCGAGGAAGTGCCCGACCGTGGGGTGCTCGCCCGGTGGGAAGTCCTTCGGCGGACGGATCGCGGCGTAGCCGTTCGGCTGCACCTGTCCGTAGGCGAGCAGGTTGTGCAGCCACCACCAGGCCCCGATGGCGCCGGCGACCGCGAGGACGACCACGGTGCGGAGCACCCGCGCGCCCCATCGCAGCACGCCCGCGCCGGAGGACAGCGCGACGACGGCGACGAAGGGCACGGCGGGGAGTCCCGTGCCCTTGATCCAGACGAGCGCCCCCAGCGCCACGGCGAGTCCGATCGCGGTCCGCCAGCGGAGGTCGCCCGTGAGCAGCCTGGTGGCGAGCAGGACGGTGACCCCGGCGAGGAGCAGGACGGGCGCGTCGTTCGACACCGACGACCCGATGGACGCCAGTTCGGGCGAGGCGAACACCGCGAGGGCACCGACCAGGGCGGCCCCCGGCGACCGGGTGACCCGTCGGACCGCGGCCCACGCGACGAGCGGCAGGGCCGTCACGAACGCCACGTCGGTCAGTCGGAGCGCGAGGAACGCGTGGTCCCACCGCAGGTCGCCGTAGTGCACGACGCGGAGGACCGCGGCGCCGACCGCGTAGGCCGTCGGTGGGTGCTGGGTCATCTGGTTGACCGTGGTCGAGGGGCCCGGGTAGTCCCGCAGCAGCTCGGTGACGCTGGACCACTGGTCGGACGGCAGCGTCGCCTGCTGCACGGCGGCAGCGTTCACCGCACGGTCGACCCGGAGATCGCCAGGCGCCACCCACGGGTCGCCGAGCGCGATGTGCACCGTCGCGTCGATGTGCGCGGTCTCGTCGGGTGCCTGGAACACCGGGACGAGGAGCGCCCACGCCACGAGCCACAGCCCGAACGTCGCGGTGACGACCGCGATCGCGACCCGCTCCCAGCGCGCGACGGCCGGGGGAACGTCGGAGTCGGTCACACCCGAGATGCTATTGCGCGACCTCGGAGGCGACGGGCTCCGCGACCGGCGCGGCGGTCCGCTCGGGGTGGTACACCCACACCTTGTAGAGCCAGAAGCGGAAGATCGTGCCGAGTCCGAGGCCCACGATGTTCGCCACGTTGTCCGCGAAGGCCGAGGTGAACCCCATGGCGTAGTGCGAGACGCCCAGGGTGGCGAGCGCGATGACCATGCCGCCGAGGGACACGACGACGAACTCGATGCCCTCGCGGGTCGCCACGGCACGCCGCTGGTCGCGGAAGGTCCAGTAGCGGTTCCCCATCCAGTTCACGAAGATCGCGACGGTCGTCGAGATGACCTTCGCCCAGAACGGCCCCGAGTGCACGTCGGCGGGGTCCAGCACCGTGAACCGGAGGAGGTTGAACACGGCGGTGTCGACCACGAAGCCCACGGCGCCGACCACCCCGAAGCGGGCGAGCTGGGCGATGAGTCGGCGCACGGGGTCTCCAGGATCCGTAGAGTTGTCACGGGCCACCCAGCGGGTGACCCGGAGGTCGATTGTAGACAGGGCGCTCAGACCGTTCGGTGTGAGCGACGGAAGGAACACACAGCATGGCGTTGCGCGTCGGGGTCGTCGGTGGGGGACAGCTGGCACGGATGATGGTGCCGGCGGCACTGGAACTGGGCATCGACATCCGGGTGCTCGCCGAGGGCCCTGGCATGTCGGCCGGCATCGCCGCGACGGCCGAGGGCGACTACCACGACGTCGACACCGTCCTCACCTTCGCTCGCGAGGTCGACGTCGTCACCTTCGATCACGAGCACGTCCCGCAGGAGGTCCTCCGCGCGCTCGTCGACGCGGGAGTCGCCGTCCGACCCGGGCCGGAGCCCCTCGCCGTGGCCCAGGACAAGATCACGATGCGCAGCCGGCTGTCCGAGCTCGGGCTGCCGGTTCCCGACTGGGCAGCGGTGCACGACCCCGACGAGCTCCGTGCGTTCCTCGACGACCACGGCGGTCGCGCGGTCGTGAAGACGGCCCGCGGCGGCTACGACGGCAAGGGCGTCCGCGTCGTCGCGGACCCGGCCGACGTCGAGGACTGGTTCATCGCCGTCGCGGAGGCCGGCGACGGTCAGGCCCTCCTGGCGGAGGAGCTCGTCCCCTTCACCCGTGAGCTCGCCCAGTCCGTGGCGCGTCGTCCCTCCGGCGAGGTCGTCGCGTGGCCGCTCGTCGAGACCGTGCAGCAGGACGGCGTCTGCGCCGAGGTGTTCGCGCCGGCGTCGGACAGCGCCGGGCGCATCGCCGACCTGACCGAGGAGATCGCGGTGCGCATCGCCGAGGAGCTCGGGGTGACCGGCGTCCTCGCGGTCGAGCTGTTCCAGACGTCCGATGAGCGGATCCTCATCAACGAGCTCGCGATGCGGCCGCACAACACCGGGCACTGGACCATCGACGGTGCGACGACGAGCCAGTTCGAGCAGCACCTCCGTGCCGTGCTCGACCTGCCCCTCGGCGCCACGGGCATGCACGCGCCCGCCGCGGTCATGATCAACGTGCTCGGCGGTCCGGCGGACGGCGACCTCGCCGCCCGGTACCCGGGGGCCCTCGCCGCGTTCCCGGAGGCGAAGTACCACTTCTACGGCAAGGCGCCGCGACCCGGCCGGAAGATCGGGCACGTCACCGTCGTCGGCGACGACGTCGACGACGTCGTGTACCGGGCGCGCGCCGCAGCCGCGCACTTCGACGACTGACGCGCGTCCGGCCGAGCCTGCGAGGGAGGCGTGGCGGGCCCGCCACGTGCCTCCAGTCCGCTGGGGACGTCGGCAGAAAGGCGGACACCCGCTCGGGTGGCACCCGATCTGGCGTGTGTCGTGGCGTGCACAGCACGTGTTGTCATGGACGCTCCGACCGGCCAGGGGGCCGGTCCGAGCAGCCCAGGGAGCCCGCATGCGCAGCCTCGCCGTCCTCGGCGCCGCCGCAGTCCTCACCACCGTCGTCACCACCGTCGGATTCGCCCCGACCGCCGAGGCGGCGACGCCCACCGTGCGGACGGCGGCAGCGACGACCCTCTTCGCCGGTGGGCCCTACCGCTCGGCGACCAGCGAGGCCGCGAAGGCCGCCGACGCCCTCCGCACGACCGACCCGGACGGTGCCGCCGCAGCGAGCACCATCGCGCGGTACCCGGTCGCGATCTGGCTCGGCGACTGGACGCGCGGGACGACCCTGACGACCACCATCGACCGCGCGGTCGCCGCGGCCGAGCAGGCCGGCACGACCCCCGTCTTCGTGACCTACGCGATCCCGGACCGCGACTGCGGCGGGTACTCCGCCGGGGGACTCGACGAGGCCTCGTACGGCGCCTGGATCGACCAGGTCGCCGGACGGCTGCGAGGACACCGTGCCGCGGTCGTGGTCGAACCGGACTCGTTGGCGATGCTCAGCAACGCGGCGTGCGACGCGTCCCTCGACGCCCAGCGCTACCGGATCCTCAAGCGCACCGTCGGGGTGTTCTCGGCGGCCGGCGTGCCGTCCTACCTCGACGGCGGCAACTCGAACTGGGTGCCGGTCGCGACGATGGCCGACCGGCTGCGGCAGGCCGGCGTGACCACCGCCCGTGGGTTCTCCACGAACGTCGCGAACTACTACCCGACGGCGCAGGAGCAGGCGTACGCCGAGAAGCTCTCCGCGGCGACGGACGGCTCGCACTACGTCATCGACACCTCGCGCAACGGGCAGGGCTGGCGCGGCACGTGGTGCAACGGCCCCGGAGCCGGACTCGGCACCGCACCCCGGGTGGTCTCCGGCGGCACCGCGCTCGACGCCCTGCTCTGGGTGAAGACCCCAGGGGCGAGCGACGGCACCTGCAACGGTGGCCCGGCGGCGGGGAAGTGGTACCCGTCCTTCGCGCGGACGCTCGTGTCGAAGGCGCAGCTCGGGTCGCCCGCGGTCCAGCCGGCCCGGGCGTACCGGTCCGACCCGTACGTGGCGCTCGAGCGCGCCGTGCCGGCCGCCGGCGGCGTCGCCGTGACCGGCTGGGCGTTCGACGGTGACGCGCCCGACACCGCGCTCGGTGTCGCCTTGACGCTCGACGGTCGCTCCGTGCGGACCGTCACGGCCGACGCCCGTCGTGCGGACGTCGCGGCGCAGTGGAGCGTCGGTGGCGCGCACGGCTTCACCGGGGTGGTGCCGACCACGCCCGGGAAGCACACCGTGTGCGCGGTCGCCCGCAACACCGGCAGCGGGAAGGACCAGCGATCGGACCCGTGCCGCACGGTCAGCGTCGCGGCGGTGGCGCCGACCGGCCGCGTCGACGCGCTCTCGTCGCCGAGCCACCGCCGCGTGTCCGTGCGGGGCTGGGCGTTCGACCGGGACGACACCGGGCGCGCGGTCCGGCTCCGGGTGACCGCCGACGGCCGGCAGGTCGGGACGTTCACGGCGGGCGGCCGCCGAGCGGACGTCGACCGGGTGCACGGCGTCGGACCGTCGCACGGGGTGTCCGGCACGGCGGTCGTCGCGTCGGGGAAGCGGAAGGTCTGCGTCGTGGTGGTCGGCATCGGGTCCGGCGGGGACCGGTCGCTCGGCTGCCGAACCCTGACCGTGCGCTAGACGGCGCTGCCGCTGCCGCTGCTGCTGCTGCTGCTGCTGCCGCTCGCCGCGTGCCCGTGCTCCGCGCCGGCCCGTTTCCGGGATCATGGACGCATGCCGCGTGATCTCGTCCGTCGTGCCGCCCGCCGACTCCGCCGCGCACTGACCGCCGGTGGGACCGCGCCGGCCGACCCCACGCCGCCGCCCGTCGTCGGCTACGTCGTCGCGGGTGCGGACGGTGCGCACCCGGCCTCGGCGCACGTGCGCGTGGTCCGCCGCACCGAGCACCTCGCGGCATCCGGCACGGCCACGGTCCGGCAGGTCGACGCCGGTGCGTTCGTGGACGGGGCGGCCGACACGGACGTGGACGTCGTGCTCGTCCAGCGGGACGTCCTGCCGCGGGCCTCCGTCGCACCGTTCCTCGACGCCGCACGCGGTCGGGGCGTCCGGGTCGTCGCCGAGGTCGACGACGACTTCTTCACCGACTCCGGCCGGCAGCGGCTCGCCCGCGCCGAGTACGACCCGGACCGGCTCGCGTCGATCGACGCGCTCGTGCGCGGCGCCGACGTCGTCGTGGTGAGCACGGAGGAGCTCGCCGAGGTCGTCCGTCCCCTCGCCCGGGACACCGTGGTCGTCCGGAACGCGCTCGACCCGTCGCTCTGGACGCCGGGGGAGCCGGCAGCGACCGACGACCTCCCCGCCGACGAGCACCGGGTGCTCTACATGGGCACGCTGACGCACGCGGCCGACCTCGAGCTCCTGCGGGACGTGTTCACCGACCTCGTCGCCTCCGACGGCCTGCCGATCCGCCTCGAGGTCATCGGCGTCGCGGAGGGCGACGCGGACTGGTACCGACGGGTCGAGGTGCCCGACGGCCACTACCCGGCGTTCGCCCGTTGGTTGGTCGACCACCGGCAGCGCTGGCGCGCCGGCGTCGCACCACTGCGTGACGAGGTCTTCAACCGCGCGAAGAGCGACCTCAAGGCCGTCGAGTACGTGGCGCTCGGGTTGCCCGCCGTCGTGTCCGACCGGCCCTCCTACGCCGAGGCCGCGGCGCACGGCGTGGTGGCCGTCCCCGACGACCCGGCCGCCTGGCGGACGGCCGTCGTGGCCGCCGTCGACCGTGGGTCAGCCGACCCCGGGGCTGCCGCGTGGGTCGCACACGAGCGGATGATCGGTGCCGACGGCGACGCCTGGGGTCGGGTGCTGCTCGGCTAGGCTCGACGCGTGACCGACACCGCAGCACCTGCCCAGCCGCTCGTCTCGATCATCATGGGGTCGGACTCCGACTGGCCGACCATGCGTGCCGCCGCCGACATGCTCACCGAGCTCGGCATCGCGTTCGAGGCCGACGTGGTCTCGGCCCACCGCACGCCGGACAAGATGACCCGGTTCGCCCGGGGTGCCGCCGCACGTGGCATCCGGGTCGTCATCGCGGGTGCCGGTGGCGCTGCGCACCTGCCCGGCATGGTGGCGTCGATGACGACCCTGCCCGTGATCGGTGTCCCGGTGCAGCTCGCGCGGCTCGACGGCCTCGACTCGCTGCTGTCGATCGTGCAGATGCCGGCGGGCATCCCGGTGGCCACGATGGCGATCAACGGGGCGGCGAACGCCGGACTCCTCGCGGCGCGGATCATCGGCAGCGCGGACGCGGACGTCGCTGCACGCCTCGCCGACCACGCGGACGGGCTGGAGCGGCTCGTCGAGGAGAAGGCGGCCCGGCTGCGCGACTCGCTCTGACGGCGCGCCAGCACGTACGGCTCGCGCCGCTCAGCCCCGCTCGAAGGACCGCAGCAGGAAGCCGCCGTCGCGCCGGTCGGTGGCCACGCGCCAGCCGTCCGCCACGAGCTGCTGCTGCATGCGTTCCGGCGCGTCGTCCGTCGGCTGCCCCACGAACCAGACGCGGTCGACGCCCGTCAGGTCGGGGAGCGGATCGGCCGCGCTCCGACGCTGCGCCCAGAGCTGCCCGAGGTCGACCGCACTGCGCTCCAGGGTCAGGTCCCGCATCCCGGCGAAGGCCTCCGGGTAGGCCGCGGCGACGAACTCCGTCGTGCGGTTGACGTGGAGGGGCAGCGGGCCGTAGTAGATCGCGTCACGGGTGCCCCGGGGCTCCGCGGCGCGCTGCTCGGTCAGGTACGCCGCTGCCTGCGCCCAGGTCGAGGAGTCCTTCGCCGTCGGGAGCCGCTGGAGGTGCCACTGCGGCTGCGCGAGCACGACGATCGCTGCGAGCCCGAGCGCCGAGACGACCCGCCACGGCACGAGCGTCAGGCCGAGTGCGATCGCCAGTGCGACGAACGGTGTCTCGAAGGTGAAGTACCGCGCGTTGTACAGCGGGTGGGTCAGCTGCGACGCGACGATGACCACGATGGGCGGGAGCACGATGACCGGCAGCGTGACCTCGACCGCCGGGGCCCGGAGCCGGAGCCGCGGCACGACGACCGTGCCGACGGCACCGAACACGATGAGCGCCCAACCGACCCACGCGAGCAGCTTGGCCGACATGAAGAACTGCACCGTGAACACGAGCGTGCGCAGCAGCGGCCCCCAACGGAGCTCCGGGAGGGAGAAGAGCTGCGCACCCGTCTCGCCGGAGGCCAGCCGGACGAAGGGCAGGAGGAGCAGCGCCGCCGTGGCCGTCGGCACGAGCCACCAGAGCGCCGCCCGCACGTGTGACCGACGACCGCCCGGACCGCCCCGCCGGAGCATCCAGAGCAGGAGGGTCACGGCGTGCGCCCACACGATGAGGACCACGTAGACGAACAGCAGACCGCTGAGGACCACCAGGACGCCGTACAGCACCCACCAGGCCCACGGACGTCCGCTCCGCTCGGTGGTGCGGCGGACGGCGATGACGAGGACGAGCGTGAGCACGACGGAGACGACCGCGGTGGCTGCGTACGACCGGCCCTCGGTCCCGGCCCAGGTCACACGGGGCAGCACGGCGAAGACCAGACCGGCGGTGATGCCCGTCCACCGCCCGGCCAGGCGGTCGCCGAGGACCACGGTGAACGCCGCCGCGACGCCGATCGCCAGGGCGCTCGGGAGGCGCAGGGTGAACGGCGAGTACGGCACGACCGTGAACCAGAGGTGCAGCCCGGCGTAGTACAGGCCGTGCACCGCGTCGATGTGGTGCACCATGTGCCAGAGTTCGGGGAGGGACCGTCGCGCAGCGCTCATCGTGGCGGCCTCGTCGGCCCAGGCCGAGGGGGTCCACGAACCGATCGCCGACACCAGCGCCGCGAGCACCCCGACGACGACGCTCACGAGCCAGAGCGGTACCCGTCGGGAGGCCGGTCGCGCGGCGCCCGCGGCGGCGTCCCCGGGCGCGTTCGCGGTGGGGGCGTCGATTTCCTGATCGGCTGGTGGCATCGTGTCCCCGTCGCTGCGCGAGTTCGGTCTGGACGAACGCTAGCAAGCGTGGGCGACCGGGAACTGGACCGGTGCCGTCAGAGGTCGGCGTGCAGCTGCCAGGTCTCCAAGGCGGCGTCGTTCCAGTCGAACATCCGCGCGCGGTCCGGACCGGCGACCGCCAGCTGCGACGCGAGCAACGGGTCGTTCACCACCTGGTAGACGGCCTGCGCGAGCCGCTCCGCGTAGGAGTCGCGCGGGTCGCGGGCGACGGTCACGCCGGCGTCGGACGCGACCTCGCTCACGGCGGCGTCGTCGGAGTGGATCACGGGCGTGCCGAAGCTCATCGCCTCGATCACCGGCAGGCCGAAGCCCTCGGCCAGGCTGGGGAACACGAACACCGTCGCGCGGTCGTACGCCACGGCGAGGTCGGCGTCGTCGACCCGACCGAGGACCTTCACCCGGTCGCGGGCGAGTCCGGCGCGTTCCGCGGTGCCGTAGACGTCGACGTCGCCCCACCCGTCGGGCCCGGCGATCACGAGCGGGACGTCCTGCGGGGCGTCCGGGTGTGCCATCGCGTCGATGAGGTGGGTGAGACCCTTGCGCGGCTCGAGCGTCCCGACGGCGAGGACGTAGCGCTCGGGGAGACCGAGCCGCTCGGCACGCAGGTCGGCGTCGACCGGGGTCCGGAGTCGTCCGCTCGGGGCACCGCCGATGACCCGCAGCCGGTCGTCGAAGCGGTGGATCTCGTTGAGGGCCGACGCGACGGCGTGGGTCGGCACGACCACGGCGTCGGCGTACTTGTACGCGCGCTTGATCATCGCGCGGTGGAAGTGCACGCCGCGGGGCGTCAGGGTCTCCGGGTGGGTCCACGGCACGGTGTCGTGCACCGTCACGACGGTCTGGCGGCCGGGGAACTGCACGCGGTCGTGCTTGACCAGCGGCGCGAGCACGCTCGGGGCGTGCACCATCTCCTTCGCGAGACCGCCGACCATCCCGCCCTGCCACGCGAGGGAGAGCTCGCGTCGGGGGAGCGCCAGGCGCTGCAGCTCCGAGAGTCCGGGCAGCAGCGTCTCGAGGCGGCGGAGCTCGTCGTTCCCGACGGCGGAGACCACCGCGGCGACGTCACAGCCCTCCGGCGCGTTCGCGACGAGGTGGCGCGTGAGTTCCTCCGTGTAGCGGCCGATCCCACCGGGCACGGGGGCGACGACCTGGTCGACGACGACGTGGAGAGTGGTCATGCTGGCGTGCTCCTCGTCGTGGTCGTGGTGCCGTGACCCGGCTGGCTGACCCTACCAGGGGGGACGGGGAGGACCCCGTGACGGACCGGCACGGGCTCGCGTCCGGCGCGACCCGGTGACGGACGGGAGGCTCCGCACCGGTCCGGTGCTGTGCCTCCAGGCCGTCTCCTGGTCGCGTCAGGTGTCGCGGCTCAGGCCCGCAGTGCGCCCGCCTGCACGGCGGCGTGCAGCGCCTCGCGCCAGTCGCGCATGGGCGCGAGCCCGGCGCGCGACCAGGCGTCGTGACCGAGCACGCTGTAGGCGGGCCGGGGCGCCGGCCGGACGAACGCGGCGCTGTCGGTGGGGAGCACCCGCTCGGGGTCGAGACCCACCTCCGTGTAGATGGCGCGGGTGAAGTCGTACCAGGAGCCCTGGCCGGCGTTCGTGCCGTGGTAGACGCCCGCCGGCGCGTCGCCGTCGACGAGCTCGACGATCCGCGCGGCGAGGTCACCGGTCCAGGTGGGCTGCCCGACCTGGTCCGTGACGACGCTCACGGTGTCGTGCGACGCGGCGAGACGGAGCATCGTGGCCGCGAAGTTCGGCCCGTGCGCGCCGTAGATCCACGCCGTCCGGACCACGTACGCGGTGTCCGGGGCGATGTCGCGGACGAGCGCCTCGCCGGCGGCCTTCGACCGGCCGTAGGCGTTGATCGGGTCGGTCGGCGCGTCCTCCGCGTATGGCGCCGTGCCGTTGCCGTCGAACACGTAGTCCGTCGACACGGTGAGGAGCTTCGCCCCGTGCCGGACCGTGGCCTCGGCGAGGAGCTTCGGCCCCGTGGCGTTGACGGCGTACGCGTCGTCCTCGTGGGTCTCGGCGTCGTCGACCTTCGTGTAGGCCGCGGAGTTGATGACGACGTCGTGCCCGGCGACGGCCGCGTCGACCGCGTCGGCGTCGGTGATGTCGAGGTCCGCGCGGCCGAGAGCCGTGACGTCACGTCCGGCGAGGGCGTGCTGGAGGTCCTGGCCGAGCATGCCGGCCGCCCCCGTGATGAGGTATCGCGTCATGGTGTCGTGGGTCCCGTCGGGGTCGGTCACGCCGCTCAGCCGAGCGCCGCACGCTCCTTGAGGGGCTCCCACCAGGCGCGGTTGTCGCGGTACCACTGCACGACGTCGGCGAGACCCTGCTCGAACGGCACCTGCGGCTCGTAGCCGAGCTCCTCGCGGATCTTCGTGATGTCCACCGAGTAGCGGAGGTCGTGCCCGAGTCGGTCGGCGACGCGGTCGACGCTCGACCAGTCGTGGCCGGTGGCGTCGAGGAGCAGCTGCGTGAGCTCCTTGTTCGTCAGCTCGGTCCCGCCCCCGATGTTGTAGACCTCGCCGGCGCGGCCCTTCACGAGCACGAGCGCGATGCCGCGGCAGTGGTCGTCGACGTGCAGCCAGTCGCGGACGTTGTTGCCCTCGCCGTAGAGCGGGACGTGCTTGCCGTCGATCAGGTTCGTCACGAACAGCGGGATGACCTTCTCGGGGAAGTGGTACGGCCCGTAATTGTTCGAGCAGCGCGTGATCGACAGGTTCATGCCGTGCGTGCGGTGGTAGCTGCGGGCGAGCAGATCGCTGCCGGCCTTCGACGCCGAGTAGGGCGAGTTCGGCTCGAGCGGGCGGTCCTCGGCCCAGGAGCCCTCGCTGATGGAGCCGTAGACCTCGTCGGTGGAGACGTGCACGAAACGCTCGGTGCCGTGGCGGAGCGCGGCGTCGAGGAGGCGCTGCGTGCCGACGACGTTGGTCTCGACGAAGATGCCCGAGTCGCGGACGGACCGGTCGACGTGCGACTCGGCGGCGAAGTGGACGATCGCGTCGACGGTCGGGACGACCTCGTCGAGCTTCGCGGCGTCGCGGATGTCACCGTGCACGAAGGTGTAACGCGGCGAGTCGGCGACCGGTGCCAGGTTGGCCTCGTTGCCCGAGTACGTCAGCGCGTCGTAGACCACGACCTCGGCACCCTCGAGGCCGGGGTAGGCGTCCTCGAGCGTGCGGCGGACGAAGTTCGAGCCGATGAAGCCGGCCCCTCCGGTGACGAGGATCTTCACGGGGTGGGTTCCTTTGCGTTGTCACCGGCGCTGCCGGTGGGGTCGTTGGATCGAGGACCGATGCTAGCAAGCACCGGCTCAGGCACGGGAGCGCGCACGTCGCCGGCGTCGACCGACCACGACGACGACCGTGCTGACGAGCACGGCGAGCAGGGCGGTGCTGCCCGTGACCAGCCACCCGGCGGTCAGGCGCGGCACCGTGTAGTACACGCGGACCGTGTGCTCACCCTCCGGCACCCACACGGCACCGCCGGCGTTGTCGGCAGCGACCAGGTCGACCGGCTTCCCGTCGACGGTCGCGTGCCAACCCGGCCGCTGCACGGAGTCCATCACGACGAGCCAGCCGGCACCCGAGGCATCGACCTTCGCGATCGTCTCGCTGGTGTCCCCGGGCTGCAGGGTGACCTCCGCGTCGGCACCGGTGTCCGCCCGGTGGTCGGTCTGCTCGCTCAGCACGACGGTGTCGGCCGGCAGCGAGTGTTCCGCGAGCGTGTCGACCCGTCCGTACTTCGTCGGGACGACGCGCTGGTCGGACGCCCAGCGGACGCGGTCGAGCGCCGTGTCACGCTCGTAGATCGTCGCATCACCCGTGTGGACGACGGACACGCCCTCGCCCTCGACCGGGCGGTAGAGCGTGAGCACGGCCTTGCCGTCGTCGTCGGTGCCGATCGGGACGAGCTTCGACTGCCCGGTGATCGTGATCCGCGCGTGCCACGACGTGCTCGCGGGGATGTCCGACCCCTCGACGGCGACGTTCCGGGGACCGCCCATGGCGGGCACCCAGCTCTCGGTGGACGTCAGCGTCCCGCCGGTGGCGTCGTCGATGAGCGAGACCGTGAGCGTCATGCCGTCCGTGGACGTCGTCAGGGCCGGCGGACCGGTGATCGTCATCCCGTTGACCGGACCGGTGTGACTCGCCGAGTCCACCGAGGGGTTCGACGCCGTCAGGTCCGACCACTTCGTCTGCGATGCCCCCGCCTCGCTCGTGCCCGCGAGCGGCGCCGAGGGGTCGGCGACGATGTACTTCGTCGCGACACGGTCGAGGATCGCCGAGTCGACCAGTTCCGGGATCTCGTTCGGCTGGAAGGTCAGGTAGGACGCCGTCGGGTAGGTCTTCGGATCGACCTTCCGCATGAGCTGCTTCCACTCCGCGGTCTGGAACGCGTGCCCGGTCGTCGAACGGATGCCGTAGTAGGAGGCCGAGCCCGGCAGGGTCGCGCTGCCGGTCGTGGCGTAGCGGTCCTGGGCACCCACGTGCTCCTGGAGGTAACGGATCGCGGGCGAGGACGGGTAGAAGGTCGAGTTCGGTGCGATCGGCCACCACTGCTGGGTGGCGACGATCGCGGGCGCCGCGATGCCGGCGGCGACGAGGACCGCGGCCGTGACCCGGACCACCCGGTTCCGGAGCAGCCACGCCGCGAGGACGCAGACCGCGACCGCTGCACCGACCAGGCCGATCGCGAGCGTCTCGAGCTTGGTCCGGTGCACGTACTGCGTGGGCACCGTCTCCAGCGCGAGCGCGGTCTGCAGCCCGACGGCGGCGGCGAAGAGCACGACGAGCACCACGGTGGCGATGCGGGTGACGCGGCGCATCGGGGTGGCACGGCGGAACCGAGCGAGTTCGTCGCGCAGGACCTCCGGGTCGGCGACCCGGCCGAAGCCGATGCCGGCGACGACGGCCGCGAAGAAACCGACCACGACGCGCGCACGCCCGATCGGATTGCTATCGAAGACGGGCAGTTCACGGGCCGCCGCGAGGATCGGGCCGCCGAGGAAGACGAGCACCACGCTGAACGCCAGGAGCGCCGCGGTGATCGGCAGGACGCCGCGCCGTCGACGCCGGGTGGTGTCGTCGAGGACCACCGCCGCGTCGGTCCGAGGGCGGAGCAGCACCGCTGCGGCGATGAGCACGATCGCCCCGATGCCGAGGTACGAGTACTCCTCGACGGGGTTGCGGGCGCTCCAGGCGGCGCCGGTGCTCGCCAGCGAGGAGATGTCGGGGATCCAGGAGCTCACCATCGGGTTCGAGCCGAGGCCGCTGCCGCCGCTCTGCCCGCGGCCGTTGAAGTCCACGACGTTCGAGGCGCTGATGGCGAACGGGATGAGCTGCCACGCGGACAGGAGGACGCCGACGAGGATGCCGCCCACCGCGATGCCGGCGCTGACGAGCACGCCACGGACTGCCCGGTGCGCCACGATCGTCCGGGCGAGGAAGAAGATCCCGCCGACGAAGAGCGCGTACCCGACGACCGCCGGGAAGCCACCGAGCAGCATGCTCATGACGACGAGGCCGACGCTCAGCAGGTCCCGGGCACGCAGTTCGACGGCGGCTCGGTCGATCGCCCAGAAGAGCAGTGGGATGAACGCCGCCACGCGGGTCTGCGGCCAGTTCGACCACGCGACCATGAACCCCGACGAGGCGAACACGAGCGAGGCGATCGGCCACGCCGCGCGCGGGACGCCCCAGCGACGGAGCAGCAGGGACATGCCGGCCGTGACCGCCACGATCTCGAGCAGCTTCACCGCACCCGCCGCGTAGGTGAACGGGAGGATCCACCACGGGAGGGAGAGCGGGGACCACGCGCCCGAGTTCGGCACGCCACCGAGCTCGACGCCGCCGGCGACGTACGGGTTCCAGGCGCCGAAGACGCCCTCGTGCGCGAGCCGGACGAGGAGCGTCGTCTGCGGCGTCACGCTGTCGAGCGTGTCGCTGGAGAGGATGTTGGTGGAGTTCTTGAGCGTCTCGAGCGACTCGCCCCACGGGGTGTACCGGCTCAGCAGCCCGGTGTTGAGGAACGTCCCCTGGCCGAGGAGCGCCGGTCCGATCGTGAACGCGACGAAGGCGACGAGTGCGGCCCACGCCGCGACCTCGATCCACGAGGAGGGACGTCGGAGCCAGAGGACGGCGCGAGTACGGCGGTCGAGGTCCATCGCGGCGCGCTCAGTCACCGTAACGCTGCAGCTTCTGGAGGTCGAGCTGTTCCTCGGCCAGCGTCCGGTTGAGCCGGGTGAGGTCCGCCACGACGCCGATCACCACCGCGAGCACGGCCGTGATGAGCAGGACCACGCCGAGGATGATCGACTGGAGGTGGTTCCCGGGGGTGTGCATCCAGAGGAGCACGAGGTAGCGGACGAGCGGCCAGAGCCCCAGCGCGCCGAGGACCGCGGCGACCCACGCGAACAACGCCATGGGGCGGTACATGAGGTAGACCCGGGCGATCGCCGAACCGGACTGGAACATGTGCTGGAAGATGTTGCTGAACAGCCGGGACTCGCGCGTCTTCGGGTTCGTCGTGATCGGCACCGAGGCGATCGCGAGGCGCTTGTACCCGGCCTGCACGATCGTCTCCATGCAGTAGCTGAAGCGCGTCACGATGTTGAGTCGGATCAGGGAGTACTTCGAGTACGCACGGAACCCGCTCGCAGCGTCGGGGAGGTCGAGACCGGCTGCCCGCGAGGCCACCCAGGACCCGAAGCGCTGCATGAGCTTCTTGAACCCGGAGAAGTGCTCGATCGTGCGGGTCTGGCGGTCGCCGATGACGATCTCCGCCTCCTTCCGGAGGATCGGCTGCACGAGCTCGGCGATCTGGGCCTGCGGGTACTGGTTGTCGCCGTCGGTGTTGACCACGATGTCGGCGCCGTGCAGGAGCGCGTAGTCGACGCCGTCGCGGAACGACCGGGCGAGGCCCATGTTCGTGGTGTGGTGCACGAAGTGCTTGACGCCGTGCTCCTTCGCGACCTCGACGGTGCGGTCCGTGCTGCCGTCGTCGATGACGAGGATCTCGATCTCGTCGATGCCCTCGATCTCCCGCGGGATGGAGTCGATGACGCTGGCGAGGGTGTTCTCCTCGTTGAGGCAGGGGATCTGGACGAACAACTTCACGGGGATGCAGGTCTCGTTTCGATGGCTGACGGGAGCGCGAGGCCTCAACAGCCTAATGCGAACGGGCGTGCGGGTCGCGAAACGTGGTGTACCAGCCGCCTTGCTAGGCTGCCGTGGTGCAGATCCGCGAACTCAAGATCCCCGGCGCGTGGGAGTTCACGCCCGTGCAGCACGGCGACGCACGAGGAGCGTTCCTCGAGGCCTACCGCGCCGACGTCCTCGAGGAGACGGTGGGCCACCCGCTCGACCTCCGCCAGGTGAACATGTCGATCTCCTCGGCCGGTGTCGCCCGGGGCATCCACTACGCCCTCGTCGCCCCGAGCCAGGCGAAGTACGTGACCGCCGTCCGCGGCGCGTTCATCGACTACATCGTCGACATCCGCGTCGGGTCGCCGACGTTCGGACAGTGGGACTCGGTGCGGATCGACGACGTCGACCGCAAGGCCGTCTACCTGTCCGAGGGCCTCGGCCACGCGATCGTCGCGCTCGAGGACCGCTCGACGGTGAACTACCTGGTGAGCGCGCACTACGACCCGCAGCGCGAGAAGGGGATCACGATCCTCGACCCGACGGTCGGGCTCGAGCTGCCAGAGGGCCTCGGCGAGCCGGTGCTGTCCGAGAAGGACACGACGGCGCCGACGCTCGAGCAGGCCGCCGAGCAGGGGCTGCTGCCGACCTACGAGGAAGCGGTGGCGTACACCGAGTCCCTCCGGACGAAGAAGTAAGGGGCTCGACGTGAAGGGCATCATCCTCGCCGGCGGCTCCGGCACCCGGCTCTGGCCGATCACCAAGGGCATCAGCAAGCAGCTCATGCCGATCTACGACAAGCCGATGGTCTACTACCCGCTGTCGACGCTCATGATGGCCGGCATCCGTGAGGTGCTGGTGATCACGACGCCGGAGTACAACGAGCAGTTCAAGGCACTCCTCGGCGACGGCTCCGCGCTCGGCATGGACATCCAGTACGCCGTGCAGCCGAGCCCGGACGGCCTCGCGCAGGCGTTCGTCATCGGCGAGGACTTCATCGGCGACGACAGCGTCGCGCTCGTCCTCGGCGACAACATCTTCCACGGCACGGGCCTCGGCACGAACCTCCGGAAGAACACCGAGGTGCAGGGCGCCACGATCTTCGCGTACCACGTGGCCGACCCGACCGCGTACGGCGTGGTCGAGTTCGACGACGACTTCACGGCCGTCTCCATCGAGGAGAAGCCGACCGAGCCGAAGTCGAACTACGCGGTGCCCGGTCTGTACTTCTACGACAACGAGGTCATCGAGATCGCCAAGACGATCGAACCGAGCGCGCGTGGCGAGCTCGAGATCTCGACCGTCAACGAGCGCTACCTCGAGGCGGGGGAGCTCGGCGTGCAGGTCCTCGACCGCGGCACCGCCTGGCTCGACACCGGCACGTTCGAGTCGATGATGCAGGCCTCCGAGTACGTGAAGGTGATCGAGGACCGGCAGGGCTTCAAGATCGGCTGCATCGAGGAGATCGCCTGGCGCAACGGCTGGATCGACGACGCGCAGCTCGCCGAGCTCGCGGCACCGCTCGTCAAGGGCGGGTACGGCGTGTACCTGCAGCGCCTGCTCGACGCCTGACGCGGTCGTGGGCCTGTTCCGCCGGACGCGGCGCCCCGACGACGGGGGCACGGCAGACACCAGCCGCGAGGCCCACCATGCGTCCGCCACGTCGGCCGACGTCGTCCGCGTCGCCGGCTGGGACGGCGACCTGCAGCACCTCGACGCGCCGGTCACCGTGGTCGTCACGACCCGCTCCGACCGCCACGCCGAGGTCCCTCGGCTCGTGACGGTGGCGCGGGACGCCTTCGGCAGCGACGCCGACGTCCGCGCGGTGTCCTACGTCGCGGACGCCTCGCCCCGCGACGGCTTCGACCCGACGCTGCCCTGGGCGCGTCGGGAGCACGTGGACGGCATCGGGTCCGCGGTGAACGCGAGCGTCGCGGCCGGGGTGGGACGGACCCTCGTCCTCGTCGACACGTCGGTGCAGCTCGACGCCGGCGCGTTGACCGCACTCGCACGCACCGCCGACGGCCCGGTCCAGGCGCTCGTGCGGACCGCAGGGGGCGACCTGCGCCGCGGGTCCCGACTCGTGCGGCCCGGCGCCCTGCCGTGGTCGGACGACCGTGGTGACCGCACGACGGACGTGCTGCTCGGCGCGGACCAGCCGGCCGTCTCGGTGCCGCAGCAGGCGCTCGTGCCGGCCCCGTGCCTGCCGGACGAACGCACCACGCTCACGGCCTGGACCGCCGCTGCCGCCGCTGCCGCGCACTCGGTCGTGCGGACGCGCGACGTCGGCGAGGTGACCAGGACGGTCGAGCCGGGGCGGACGGTCGACGCCGCCGTGGCGGACGTCGTGGCCTCCTGGCGCACATGGATCGACGCCGGCGACTCGTCCGCCGTGGTCGGCGGTCCGCCGCTGCCGCCGTGGGGCCTGCGTCCGGTGACCCCGGTGGTGCGCGAGCGGTCGGACGGCGCTGCGCTCGCGTGGTCCGTGAAGATCGCCGCGCCCGCCGGACCCGAGGGCGACGGTTGGGGCGACGTGCACTTCGCCGCGGAGCTCGCGGCCGCCCTGGAGCGCCTCGGGCAGCGCGTGCGGATCGACCGGCGCGACGCCCACGTGCGGGACGACGACGGCACGGACGACGTGACCCTCGTCGTGCGCGGCCTCGACCGCGTCCCGCCGAACCCCGCGTCGGTGAACCTGCTCTGGGTGATCAGCCACCCGGACGACGTCGCGGACACCGAGCTGCGGACCTTCGACCGCGCCTTCGCGGCCGGGCCGGCGTGGGCGGCAGCGGCCTCCGCGCGCAGCGGTGTCCGGGTGGAGTCCCTGCTGCAGGCGACCGACCCCTCGGTGTTCCACCCCGGGGACGTGGTGGCCGGATCCCAGGGGGCCGGTGGCGCGGACGCCGGGCGGGTCGTCTTCATCGGGTCGACGCGCGGGGCAGCACGACCGGTCGTCACCGACGCCGTCGCGCTCGGGGCCGACCTCCGGGTGCACGGGCCGGGGTGGGAGGGCGTCGTCCCGGACCACCTGCGCGGTCGGGCGTCCCTGACGCGCGACGAGGTCGCGGCGGCGTACGCGTCCGCTCGAGTCGTGCTCAACGACCACTGGCCGGACATGGCGGCCGGCGGGTTCGTGTCGAACCGGGTGTTCGACGTGCTGGCGTCGGGCGGCGTGGTCGTCACCGATCCGGTCACGGGAATCGCCGACGTGCTCGACGCGCCGACACTCGCCGTCGCGCGCTCACGGTCGGAGCTGGCGTCGCTGCTCGACCCGGCGCACCCCTGGCCCGGCGCCGAGCAGCGCGCCGAGGTCGCTGCCGCGGTCGCCGCAGAGCACTCGTTCGACGCTCGGGCGCGGGTGCTGCTCGCGGCCGCCCGGTCGGAACGGGCGCGGCTCGCCGGAGCCTGACCGGACGGGTCAGTCCTGGTCGAGCTGCACCGCGGCCTGGTCGAGCTCGACCACGGTCACGCGACAGGGGCTCGGCTGCCCACCGGCGACGTCGGCGCAGACGATCGGTGCGACCACGACCGCGCGGGTCGTCCCGAGGTCCGAGTAGTCGGCCTCCGGTCGGTCCGCGCCGCGGAAGTCGAGGTAGTAGTCGATGCCCGCGCGGTGCATGAGGTCGACGAACGACGGGTCCTGCCAGTCGTACTCCCGCCCGGAGCGCCCGAAGGCCTGCGCGCCCGTGGCGAAGGCGATGGACACGGTCTCCCGGTAGTTCCGGCCGAGGAGCCTGCTGCCCGCGGGGAACGCCTGCTGCGCGACGAGACCGTCGAGCAGTTCCTGGTCCTCCGCACGCAGGGTCGGCCCGAACACGTCGAGCGGAGCCGCGGCGGAACCAGCGGTCGTGATCGGCGAGAACGGTGCCGAACGCATGAAGACGTTCTGCGACCAGGACGCCCCCACCACCCCGAGCAGCGCCACGACCGCGATCGCCGCGCGGACCCGGTGTCCGGTGCCGATCGCGCGGAACACCGACGGCAGCAGTGCCCCGGCCATGAACAGCGTGCCGGTGAGCAGCGGGAGGTAGTAGCGCGCGTTCCCGCCCCCCATCTCGACCGTCGTGATCGCCGCGTAGCCGAGCCCGTACACGCCGGTCGTGATGCCGGTGAGCACGGCGAACGGGTGGCGGCGCCAGGTCACGCGGCCGAGCAGCGCCGCGACGCCGACGGCGATCCCGATCGGGATGACCGCGGCGCCGAACGCGACGATGCGCTGCAGGTAGTACGGGAACGCGGCGACGCGGGCCGAGACGTAGTAGTCGAGACGGTCGAGCAGCCCGGAGCCGCGGTCCGACTCGACGGCCGGGCCGTCCGTCGGTCCGGCGTCCGCGCCCGTCCGCGGCGCCGTGAGGGTGTTGGCGGCGTACAGCGACGCGGTGCGGTCCTCCGTCGCCGACACCGCGGAGTCGTTCGGCGGCGTCGGCAGGAGGTACTCGTCACCCGCAGCGGACGTGCCCGCCGACGGGTCGAACTTCTTGGAGATGTTGACGTCGAACGACGAGCCGATCGTGACGGTGCCGTACTTGAGCGACTGCGCCGCGACCCACGGCGCACACAGCACGGCGGTCACGAGGACGGCGGTCCCGACGGCCAGGAGCGCACGGGGTGACCGGTTGCCCGGCATCCGACCGAGGACCCGCACGGCGACCCAGACGAGCGTCACGACGACGAACACCGGCACCGTGTACAGCTTCGCGACGTAGCCGGAGGCGCACACCGCTCCGAGGAACACGCCGGCGAGGACCATCGCGCGCGCAGTGCCGCCCCATGCCCGGTCTGCGTGCCAGAGCGCCCACACGAAGAGCACGAACCACAGCACCACGAGGAGGTCGGGGGTGTCGCGGCCGACGTTGCCGAGGAGCACGGGCACGGTCGCCGCGTTCACCCAGAGCGCCACCGAGCCGCGTCCGGTCACGCGGAGGAGCAGTGCGGTCTGGACGACGAGCACCGCGGCGCACGTCGCGACGTTGACGATCATGAAGGCCGTCGTCGCGCCGAGACCGAGCCCGATGACGGGCGCCATGAGCCAGGACACCAGGGGCGACCAGTAGGCGTTGACGGCGTCCGACCAGTCGCCCGCGGCGTACTGCCGCGCGATCGACATGTACGAGACACCGTCGATGTTCGTCGTCACCGCGCGCGAGCGGTACCCGATCGACGCGCACAGGGCGACCGCGACGAGGATCAGGGCACCGTTCGCGATGAACACGCCGCTCGGCCGACGCCGTCGAGGCTCCGGACCGGTGTCACCCGAGGGCGCCGTGTCGGTCCGGTCGTCGCGCTCGACCGTGGCCGTGGCGGCCCCGGTCGACGCCGGCGTCGTCGCGGCGTCGGTCACGCCGCGGCGAGCGACCCGCGCTCGAGCTCCGTGATGAGCGGTTCGGGGTGGGCGAGGTCCATCGCGCGGGTGTTCACGTAGAGCAGCCGGTCGAACTGGCGGAGCAGCCGGACGATGACGTCGTGCTCGAGCGACAGGAACGCGGCGACGCGACGGCTGTCCGAGCCGAGGATCGCGAGCATGCTGTCGTTGAGGTCCTCGGACGCGGCGATCGCGTCGGCGAGCTCGTGCACGTTGTCCTCGGTGATCCGGACCTCCTCGACCGCCGGTCCGGTCTTCCGGAGGAACCCGATGGCCGTGTACGGCACCGCGGCTGCGAAGACGTCGCCTGGGTAGAGCTCGTCGGCGTGGACGCGCGTGGAGATGAGGAACTCGCGTCGCAGCACGCGCTCGAGCACCCACCGGAGCACGTTCTTCGTGTACACGGCGACCTGGTACTTGGTGGGGATGCGGGCGTCGACGAGGTTCCGGATGTTGTAGGTGAAGACGTGCAGCGGGCGCGGGTACGGGTGGACCCGGCCGCTGCGGAGCTCGACGAACAGCAGGTCGTCGCCGAGGAGCTTGTAGCCCGCCGCCATGAGCGACATCGACAGCGTGGTCTTGCCGGTACCGCCGTACGCCGGGAGCAGGAAGCCCTTGTCCGTCGAGGCGACGCCGCCCGCGTGCAGGAGCAGGACGTCCTCCTGCAGCAGCTTCGCGTAGACGATCGGCTCGAGCACCTGCGCCTGCAGGTACACGCCGATCGCGTTCATGTAGACGCGGTCGATCGGGTGCTCGCGGAACCAGATCGTGACGTGGTCCGTGTCGATGCCGCGGATGACGTACGAGTACCGGAAGAGCCCCTTGAAGCGCTCGGACCGCACGATGTCACCGGGCTGGCGGGTCGGCGGCCGCTTCGTGATGTGGACGTCGACGCGCAGTGCGGCCGCGTCGGCGCCGGTGTCGCTCGAGATGCGCGCGTACTCGTTGTCGAAGTAGCGTCGCCAGCCGGCGTGTTCGGTGTGCAGGACGATGTCGAGGATGCCGTAGAAGCGGTACGTCGACGTGCTCCGGGCATGCTCAGGGTGGGGGGCCATGGTGTCCTTCCGTTCACGGCCCGTTCATCCTACCGGTGTGGATCCTCAGTCTTGACGATCACTCGGTGTGGTAGGGGCGTCGCGCGTCACCCAGCGGGCCCGCACGGACAGTCCGGCGCGGAGCACGACGCGCAGTGGCCAGAGCCACCAGGCGCGGTACTTCCTCGACAGGTAGCGGTAGGCGCTCCGGTGGTGCTCGATCTCCATGCGGCGCCGGTTCGACGACGTCGAGTGCGCCCCGGTGTGCGTGACGACGGCCGACGGCACGTACACGTTCGTGCGACCGGCGCGTCCGACCCGTTGCCCGAGGTCGACGTCCTCGAAGTACATGAAGTACGACTCGTCGAACCCGCCGAGCTGCCGGAAGAGCGACGTGCGGATGAGGAAGCACGCGCCCGACAGCCATCCGGCCTCGCGCTCGACGACCTGGGTCGTGGACCAGTAGCGCTGGCTCCACGGGTTCGCCGGCCAGAACCGCGAGAACGCCGCGTGCCCGAGGCCGGTCCGCAGCGACGGCAGCTGCCGCGCCGACGGGTAGGTCTCGCCCTGGTCGTCGAGGATCCGCGGGCCGAAGGCGCCACCGTCGGGGAGCCGGTCGGCCGCCCGGACCAGTTCGTCGATCGAACCGGGGGCGAGCACGACGTCGGGGTTCGTGACGAGCAGGAAGTCCGGACGGACGTCGGGCAGGACGTCGTCGAGGGCGGTCAGTGCCGCGTCGATGCCGCCGCCGTACCCGCGGTTCCCGCCCGAGGACACCACCGTGGCGCCGTACGACTCGCCGATCGCCCGGAGCGCGTCGAGGTCGGCGGACCCGTTGTCGGCGATCACCACCGCGACCGGGGTCGACGAGGCGTCGGCGACGCTCGCGAGGAACGGGCGGATGGTCTCGCCCGTGTTGTACGTGACGGTGAGGACGGCCACACGTGGCGACGCGGTCACCGGGTGCCTCCCGTGCGCGCGCCGGCGGCCGGGGCGTGCACGTCGGCGTACGCCCGCACGTGGACGGCCGCGGTGGCGTCCCACGTGAAGTCCTCGGCCCGTCGGAGCGCGGCCGCGCGGTGCCTCGCGATGCGGTCCGGGTCGTCGAGGAGCGCCGTGATCGTCGTCGCGATCGCCTCGGCGTCGGGCTCGGTGTACACCGCCGCGTCACCGCCGACCTCGGGCAACGACAGACGCGGGGTGGTGACCACGCAGGCACCGGACGCCATCGCCTCGACCACGGGCAGCCCGAAGCCCTCGCCGAGGGACGGGTAGACGACGAGCTCTGCGCCGCCGAGGAAGCCGGCGAGGTCCTCGAGGGGGAGGTAGCCGGCCTCGACCACGTGGTCGTCGTCCTGCAGGGCATCGAGGCGTGCGGTCGCGGACTCGTCCCAGCCCCGTGCGCCGGACAGCACGAGCCACGGGGTGTCGGATCCGGTCACCGCGCGGGCCTGCCGGACCGCTGCGTACGCGTCGAGCAGGGCCGGCACGTTCTTGCGCGGTTCGATCGTGCCGAGGAACGCGATCCACGGCGCGCCCTCGGGGATCGTCGCGGCGATCCGGGCGTCCTCGACCTCGGCCGTCGAGGGCTCGTGGAAGACGGCCCGGTCGACGCCGAGCGGCGCCACCCGCACGTCGGCGCGGATGCCCGTCACGACCCGTGCGGCCTCGGACGCGGTCGCCGCGCTCGGCACGACGACGACCGGTCGGCTGCGGAGCGACCGACGGCTCCACCAGGTGAAGAACGAGCGCTTCGTCCGCGAGTGCCACTCCGGGTTCGAGAAGAAGGTGGCGTCGTGCAGGGTCACGACCGAGCCCCCGCGCCAGGCGAACGGGAACGTGTAGTGCGGCGAGTGCAGCACGTCGGCGTGCAGGCGGCGGGCGAGCAACGGCAGCCCGGTCTGCTCCCAGACGAAGCGCAGCGGCACCGAACGGGTCGACCGCGGGGCGGCGTGCACGGTGACGGACGGCGCGAGGGCGGCGAAGTGCTCGACGTGCTCCGGTCGGACGACCAGGTGCACGTCGAGGTCGGGCTCGGCGAGGTGCGAGACGAGGCCCTCGACGTAGCGGCCGACGCCGCCCAGCGCTGCCGGTACGGCCGTCCCGTCGATCAGGACGGTGGTGTGCGGCACGCGAGGATCCTTCCGGCCGGGGCCGTCGACGGGGGAGCGACCAGGATAGCGCCCGCGGCTCATGCGCCGGGGTCCACGGACCGGCGCGGCACACTCGCGCGACGGTCCTCGGTCAGGCGACGTGCCAGGTGCCGGGGGAGGTGCCCTGCGACGTCGGCCAACGCTGCCATGACGAGCCGTGCCTCCCGGCGGTCCCGCGCGGACGCGAGGCCGCGCAGCCCGCGTACCGCTGTGCGGACCGCTGCTCGGCCGACCGTCGACCACGGCGCGTGCCAGAGCGCGACGACGAGTCGGTTCCGCGCGTTGCGGAAGACGAAGAGGTCGCTCCGGACGCCGGACGACGCGGAGTGGTCGTGCTCGACGACGGCGTCCGCGGCGTGCTCGACGCGCCACCCGCGGCGGCGGAGCCGCCAGGCGAGCTCGGTGTCCTCGTAGTACATGAAGAGCGACTCGTCGAGCAGCCCGACGTCGTCGAGGGCACTCCGCCGGAGCGCGCTCGCGCCGCCGGAGAAGCCGAAGACGTCGACGTCCGCGCGGTGGTCGGCGGCGGCGAACCAGTCGCGGTCCCGGCCGTTGCCGTCGCGGTCGACGCGCACGCCGGTGGAGTTGAGGCGGACCTCGCCGTCCGCCGCCGGTGTCCACCGGTGGCCGGCGTGGTCGTGCAGCACGCGCTGGTCGGGTGCGGGCACGGCACCGGCCGGGAGGCGCGACCAGCGTCCGGCGAGGAGGATGCGGCCCGTCACGGCGGCGGTGTCGGGCGCGGCGCGCGCCAGGTGGTCGCGGAGCGCCGCGACGAAGCCCGGCGCGGGTTCGGCGTCGTTGTTGAGCAGCACGACGACGCCGGCGTCGGTCGCGCGGATGCCCGCGTTCGCGCCGGCCGCGAAGCCGTCGTTGCGGTCGCGGACCACCATCGTCACGTCCGGCAGCGCCGCCCGCAGCACGGCGATGGAGTCGTCCGAGGAGCCGTTGTCCACGACCACGACCTGCGCGTCGGCGGTCGGGTCGTCGAGCACCGCGCGGGCGGCACGCTCGGTCAGGTCGGCACGTTCCCAGTTGACGATGACGACCGCGGTCCGCGTGCCGTCGGGCGGCACGGAGGGTCCGGGCACGTTCAGAGCTCTTCGAGCGAGGGCTTCGCGTAGACGGTGCCGACGGCGTCGCCGAACGAGGGCACCTCGAACGAGTCGCACTCGGGCAGGTCGTGCAGGTGCCGTCCGGCGGAGTCCATCATCGAGACGTTGATGAAGTACTTGCCGGTCCCGAAGTTCGTGTCGGCGATCTTCAGCCGGAGCTTCCGGCGGCCGTGCAGCGGCTCGAGGTGGACGCCCATGATGCCCGTCGTCGTGCCGTAGACGACCTGGCCCGCGGTGTTGTTGATCTGCACCGCGGCCTCCCAGTCGGTGACGCCGTCGAGGTGCTCGAACTCCATGTCCACCACGAGGTCGTCGCCGGGGGTGACGGGGGCGCGGTGCTCCTTGCCCTCGGCGGTCACGGTGGCGCCGAGCACGGTGCCGCGGCCGACCGCGACGTCGGCGCTCAGCTCGTCCGACCGGCGTTCCTCGAGCACGTCGCGGAACTTGCTGACCGCCTGCACCGCGTCGCCGTCGTGCAGGACCTTGCCCTTGTTGAGGAGGACCACACGGTCGCACATCTCCTGCACCTGGCTGAGGGAGTGCGTGACGATGATGATCGTCTTGCCCTGCTCCTGGAACGAGCGGATGCGGTCGAGGCACTTGCGTTGGAAGGCCTCGTCGCCGACCGCGAGGACCTCGTCGACGAGCAGGACGTCCGGGTCGGTGTGGACGGCGACCGCGAACGCGAGCCGGACGTACATGCCGGAGCTGTAGAACTTCACCTGGGTGTCGATGAAGTCGCCGATCCCCGAGAACGCGAGGATGTCGTCGAAGCGCTCCTCGGTCTCCTTCCGGCTCAGGCCGAGCAGGGACGCGTTGAGGTAGACGTTCTCGCGGCCGGACAGGTCCGGGTGGAACCCGGCGCCGAGCTCGAGCAGCGCGGCGAGACGACCGCGGCGGGACACCGTCCCGGACGTCGGCTGGATGATGCCGCCGATCGCCTTGAGGAGGGTCGACTTGCCGGAGCCGTTCTGCCCGATGAGGCCGACGGTGGAGCCGGCCTGGATCGTGACGCTGACGTCGTCGAGCGCCCAGAAGTCCTGCCGGTGCTTCCGACCGGCGCGGCCGAGGGTGACGATGCGCTCGCGGATCGTGTTGTCCTTGCGGACGGTGAACCGCTTGCGGACGTGGTCGATGACGATGACGTCGGGGCGTGCGGCGGACCGGGTCGTGGTCGACGGGGTCACCGGGGTGCTGATGGCCATGGTCTAGAGCTCCTGCGCGAAGTTGCCCTGCAGACGGGAGAACACCCGCTGCGCGCCGAGGAGGCAGACGACCCCGATGACGAACGCGATGCCGAGACGGAGCATGAGGTGCTCCGGGTAGACGACGTCCTTCGGGTCGTGCAGCCAGATGGCGTTCTGCATCCCGAGGACGGAGAGCGTGAGGGGGTTGTTCGTGTAGACGGCGAGGATCCAGTCGACCTTGAGCCGGTCCACGACCATCGCGTACGAGTAGACGATCGGCGATGCCCAGAGCAGCACCATGAGCCCGACGTCGATGACGAACTGCACGTCGCGCAGGTAGACGTTGAGCGCTGCGAGGACGAGGCCGATGGCCGCGCCGTAGACGAGGATCACGAGCAGCGACGGGATGAGGTAGACGAGTCCCTCGTGCCACGGGAACACCCCGATGACGAGGGTCGCCGCGATGAGGATGGCGAACTGGATGACGTAGTTCACCAGGGCGGCGCCCACGCTGGCGAGCGGGAACACCTCGCGCGGGACGTAGACCTTCTTGATGAGGCCCGAGTTGCCGACGATCGACCCGGTCGACCCGGCGACGATCTCGCTGAACAGCGTGTAGGCGCTGAGGCCCGTGAAGACGTAGATCGCGAAGTTGTCGATGCCCTTGGCCGCGCCGAGGATCTGCCCCATCACGAAGTAGTAGATGAGGAGCTGCGTCAGCGGCCGGACGAGCGTCCACACGAAGCCGAGCGCCGAGTCCTTGTACCGGGCCTTGAGGTCGCGCCGGACGAGCATGCCGAGCATCTCGCGCTGCCGGAAGACGTCGCGCAGCTCGCGCCAGGTCCCTCGGATCGCACTCGTCGGAGCGCCGACGACGACGAGGGGCTCATCCGCGAGCGCAGCCATGCGGTTGTGATCGACCATGCGTCTCTTCGTTCGTGGGGGCGGGACCGGGACAGCATACTCGGCGGGCCTCGCGCGCCGGCCGGAGCGGGCCGGGCGGCGTACAGGTGCGTTCCCCGTCTTGCCCGACAGCCGTCGTGCACCCCGTGCGGGGGTGATTGTGCCCGGATTCAACCCTCAACCTTCACTTTCGGGTTACCGTGGGCGCAACCCGGACCCTTGTCAACATCCACAGGACGGCCCGTCAGCATGCCCCTCGCATCACGGCCGATCGCTGCGTTCGCGGTGGTCGGCGCGCTCAGTCTCTTCGTGGCCGGGTGTTCCGCCGGCGACGGCGACCCGGCTCCCTCCACGTCCCCGACGGGTACGGCGACCACGTCGTCGAGCCCGTCAGCGACCGTTCCCGCCACCGGTGGCAGCGCCTCGGCAGCGCCGACGGGAGACGCGACGTCCGGCGCCGGCGGGGGCACCGGCTCGTCCGACGACGACGGGGGCGCGTCCGACGACGACACCCCCGGCGCGTTCCCGGGCTCGGGGGACACCGCGCAGCCGGACACCGACCCGGCCGACTTCCCGGCGACCGCTGTCGTCACGTTCGCGGGCTGGGACGCCGCGAGCCGGACGCTGCAGGCCGGAGGCCTCGTATCCGGCACGACGAACGCCTCGGGCACGTGCACCTTCACCGCGACGAAGGGCGGCACGACCCGAACCGCCACCAGCTCCGCACAGTCCAGCCCGAGCGCGGTCAACTGCGCGCAGGTGTCCTTCCCGGCCGCGAAGGTGTCCTCGGGCACCTGGTCGATCACACTCCAGTACTCGGTCGGGTCGAAGTCGACCACGTCCGACCCGATGACGGCGGAGGTGCCGTGATGCAGACCACCCGACCCCGCCGACGTCCCCTGCGGACCTCGCTCGCGATGGTCGCCGCGCTCGCGGTCGCCGTGACCGGGCTCACGTTCGGCACCGTGCTCGCCGAGCAGACCACGACCGAGTCCGCGTCCGCGGCGACCGCCAGTGCGTTCGACCCGGGCAACATCATCTCGGACGCGAACTTCTACGACGGGTCCGCGATGTCCGCGTCCGGCGTGCAGTCGTTCCTCAACAGCGTCGCACCGAACTGCCGGCAGCAGTCCGGGGGACCGAAGTGCCTGAAGGACTTCACGCAGAACGTCCCCGCGATCAAGGCCGTCGCCGGACGCTGCGCCGCGATCGCCGGCGGGACCAAGAGCGGCGCGACGATCATCGCGCAGGTCGGCTCGGCGTGCGGCATCAGCCAGAAGGCGCTCCTCGTCCTGCTGCAGAAGGAGCAGGGCATCGTCTCGACGCTCAAGCCGACGAACTACATGTACCAGCACGCCACGGGCTTCGCCTGCCCGGACACCGCGCCGTGCGACCCGGCCTACCGCGGGTTCGCGCAGCAGGTCTACGCGGCAGGGCTGCAGTTCAAGCGCTACCAGGCCTCGCCGACGTACTGGGCCTACCAGGCCGGCCGGAACAACTCGATCCTGCTGAACCCGAACGCGGCGTGCGGCCGCAAGACGGTCTACATCAAGAACCAGGCGACGGCCGGGCTGTACATCTACACGCCGTACACGCCGAACACCGCCGCGATGAACAACCTCTACGGCGAGGGCGACAGCTGCTCTGCCTACGGCAACCGCAACTTCTGGCGCATGTACACCGACTGGTTCGGCTCGCCCACGGGCGGCTCGTCGCCGATCGGCAGCGTCGACACGGTCAAGGGCGGCTTCGGACAGATCGTCGTCAGCGGCTGGACCGCCGACCCGGACACCACCGCCCCGATCCGCGCGCACGTCTACGTCGACGGCGCTGGCAAGGCCTCGCTCGGTGCGAACGGCCAGCGCGCCGACCTCGCGGCACGTCTCGGCGCCGGCAACACCGCGCACGGGTACTCGACGACGCTCACCGGCATCCGCTCCGGCAAGCACAACGTGTGCGTGTACGGCATCAACACGGGACCCGGGTCGAACGTTCTGCTCGGGTGCAAGGACGTGACGGTGCCCGGTGGCACGCCGACCGGAGCCATCGACGCCGCCTCGGCCGTCGCCGGGTCGCTGACGATCCGCGGATGGGCGATCGACCAGGACACCGCGGCCGCCACCCAGGTGCAGGTCCGGGTCGCCGGCAAGACGATCGGGACGCTCACCGCGAACCAGAAGAAGAGCGGCCTGAACACGGCACGGCCCGGCTACGGGGACGCCCACGGGTACTCCGGGACCGTTAAGGGCTTCCCCGGAGGCACGCGCACGGTGACGGTGCACGCGAAGGACCTGTCGAACGGCAAGTGGGTGCAGGTCGCGTCGAAGTCCGTCAAGCAGGCGACCGGGTACCCCTGGCTCGCCGTGGACGAGCTGGCGTCGAAGGCACCCGGCAAGCTCCTCGTGCGCGGCTGGGCGATCGACCCGGACACCACCGGCAAGGTGCGCATGGCCTTCTACCTCGACGGCAAGGGCCTCGCATCGCCGTGGGCCGACCAGACGAAGCCGGGCCTCGGCACGGCGAAGCCCGGCTACGGCGACGACCACGCGTACCGTCTCGAGAAGAGCGGCATCTCGGCGGGCAAGCACACCCTCTGCATCATCGCGATCAACCAGGGGCCGAAGGCGGTCAACGCGAGCACGTGCCGGTCCTTCTCCACCCCGACCGGTCCGCCGAAGGTGACGATCGGCACCGCGACCTCGGCCGGTCTCGGCAAGATCGCCGTCTCGGGCACCGCCTACGACCCCGACACGACCGCCGCGGTCGCGATGACCTGGACCGTCGACGGCAAGCAGGTCGCCACGGGCAAGGCCGACGTCACGGACGCAGCCTTCGGCAAGCAGTACCCGGGCTACGGGAGCGGGCACGGGTACGCCGCGACCCTGACCGGGATCGGACCGGGGAAGCACACCGTGTGCTCGGTGGCGAAGAACGTCGGTGGCGGGTCGGACACGAAGGCCTGCGCGACCGTCTCGGCGGCCTCGGGGAACCCGACCCTGCTGCTCGACGAGGTCTCGTCGCCCGACAAGGGCCAGGTGAAGGTGCGCGGGTGGGCCATCGACCCGGACACGGCGAACCCGGTGCGCGTCCACGTCTACATCGACGGCGTCGCGAAGAAGAGCATCGCAGCCGACCAGACGAAGTCGCTCGGCGCGACCTACGCCGGGTTCGGGACGAACCACGCGTTCAGCACGGTGGTGGGCAGCCAGACGAGCGGTGCCAGCGTGAAGGTGTGCGCCTACGCCATCAACACGGGCGCCGGGGCGAACACGTCGGTCTGCAAGAGCGTCACCGTCCGCTGACGCGGTCGGGTCGACTCCACTGACGGACGGGAGGCACGGTGCCAGCTGGCACCGTGCCTCCCGCCCTTCCGTCCGTCCGTCGGTCGGCGCGTCAGCGGCGCAGCGCCCGGCGCGCGACCTGCGTCGCCTTGTGCAGGGTGCGGTACTCGAACGAGTGCGTCAGCCCGTCGTAGCGGCGCGCGATGTCGTCCCGCTCGGTCTCGGCGGCGCGCCGGGCCGCGTCGAACCCGGCGGCGGCGGACTCGGAGGCGATGAGCCGCTCGTTGATGGCCTCGACACCGGAACGGTGCACGTCGCGTTCGGCGGCGGTCGCGCGGAGCTCCTCACGGAGGAGCGTCGCCCACCGCAGCATCGGCGCGCGGGCGCCGGAGCGACCGCGAGCGGAGGCAACCACGGCGTCGAGGACCGGCCCGACCTGCGACGCGCGCGCGGCGTACGTGTGCCGTGCGGAGACCACGGTGCGCAGGCGGTCGACGAGCGTGGTCCGCTCGGCCTCGGGCATCGCGAGGGCACGCTCGAGCGATGCCGCGTCGTCGTAGACCGGGACGTCGGACAGCCCGAGCTCGTCCAACCCCAGCGCGCAGTCGGTCACCGGCAGCGCGCCGGAGGCCAGCGACTCGAACAGGCGCGAGTTGAGCGTGCCGAACTCGGCGGCGGGCGCGATGACGTCGTCGACCACGAAGGCCGCTGCGCGGTAGACCTCCGGGAGCGCGAAGTACGACACCATCGGCCGGAGCTCGACACCGGGCGACGACTCGACGTGCTCGGCGTTGGCGGCGAACCAGACGATCGGTTCCGACGGTCGGACCGCCTGGAGGACGTCCTGCACGCGGCGTCGGACGCCCCAGAAGTTCACGGTGGTGACCGCGCGGTCGCTGCGGGGCACGTCCTCGAGCGGCGAGAAGAGGTCGGCGTCGACGGCGATCGGGACGACCTCGACGGGGCCGCTGCGGTGTTCGGCGACCGCGTCACGAGCGATGCCCGAGGACGTCCACACGGAGTCGAACTCGTCGAGGTACGGCAGCGACGCCCACTGCGCCGTCCAGTTCCGCACCCAGGCGACGAGCGCGGTCCCGGCGGGCACCAGCCCGGGGACGAACGACTCGATCATGCTCACGAGCACGGCGGTGTCCGCGGGGACCTCCTCGGCCCACCGCTCGATCGGCCAGAGCGCGACGCCCCACCCGTCCGCGTGCAGGGCCCGGGCGAGGCCCAGCGCGACGAAGAGGTCGCCCTTGCCCGCGGCGACGTCGTCGGTCGACACGGCGAACCGCACGGTGCCGCGGGGCCCCTCGGAGCACGCCCCGGCCGCGATGGCGGTGTACTCGGCCTCGAGGGGCGAGTGGGCGGGGTCGGTCGGGATGGCGTGCGTCGGCATCGTGTCATTCTGCACGACGCCCAGGGTCTCGACGGCGAAGGGCACGCTCCGCCTTGTAGGGTGTCATCGGCCGCTGGCGCCTCGGCGCCGGGCCACCGACACCACCACGCGAGCACGCGTGCGAGCAGCTGGAGGAACCGCGTGAGCGAGCGCAAGGCCGGAGTCGTCTCCGTCGTCCTGGTGAACTACAAGGGCACGGACGACACCCTCACGAGCATCGCGGAACTGCGGAAGCAGGACTGGCCGCAGGACAAGCTCGAGGTCATCGTCGTCGAGAACGGTTCCGGTCCGGAGCACCTCGGTCGGCTCAAGGCGTCGGACCTCGACTTCACCCTCGTCGACGCGAACGCCAACCTCGGCTTCACGGGCGGCTGCAACCTCGGCGTGTCGAAGTCCTCTGGTGAGGTCGTCGCGTTCCTCAACAACGACGCCCGCCCCGACACCGGTTGGGTGCGCGAGGCGATGGCGACGTTCGCCTCCGGCGCGGACATCGGCGCGGTGGCGTCGAAGGTCCTCGACTGGGAGGGCGTCAACGTCGACTTCACCGAGGCCGCGATGACCTGGTACGGCATGGGCTACAAGCCGTTCGCCGGGTCGCCGGACACAGGCCGCTGGGAGAGCGAGACCGACGTCCTGTTCGGCACCGGCGCGGCGATGTTCATCCGGGCGGAGCTCTTCGAGCAGCTCGGCGGTTTCGACGACCGCTACTTCATGTTCTACGAGGACGTCGACCTCGGGTGGCGCCTCAACCTGCTCGGCTGGCGCTTCCGGTACCAGCCGAAGTCCGTGGCCTTCCACAAGCACCACGCGTCGATGAACAAGTTCGGCGACTTCCGCGAGACCTACCTGCTCGAGCGGAACGCCCTCTTCACGCTCTACAAGAACCTCGGCGACGAGCAGCTCGCAGCAGCGCTGCCCGGGTCCCTCGCCCTCGCGGTCCGTCGCGCGGTCGGACGCGGCGAACTCGACTCGACCGAGCTCGACCTGCGCAACCCCGGCGACGACGGCGTGCCGACGATCCCCGTGCCGAAGACGAGCATGGCGGGCATCTACGGCGTCGACCAGTTCGTCGAGCAGCTGCCGTCGATGACGGAGTCGCGCCGGCAGATCCAGGCGACGCGCGTGCGCAGCGACCGCGAGCTGCTCCGCCTGTTCGGCAACCGCGACGAACCGGCGTACCCGATCGAGGACTACCTCGCCGGCTACGACAAGATCGTGCACTCCCTCGGCGTGCTCGAGGTCGGCACCCGCCGGCGCGTGCTCATCGTCACGGGCGACGCCATCGGCGAGAAGATGGCCGGTCCCGCCATCCGGGCGACCCAGATGGCGAAGGAGCTCGCGAAGGAACACGACGTCCGCGTGGCGAGCCTGACCCGGTCGGAGCAGATCGACCCGTCGTACGAGGTCGTCACGGTCCCGCACCGGCACCCCCGGCAGATGGTCGAGCACGAGGCCTGGGCCGACGTCATCGTCGTGCAGGGGCACGCCCTCCGGCTGTTCCCCGTGCTCGAGTCCACGCGGAAGATCCTGGTCGTCGACGTCTACGACCCGCTGCACCTCGAGCAGCTCGAGCAGGGCCGCAGCGACGACGTCGACCAGTGGAACCGGCAGATCCTCGACGCCTCCGACACGCTCAACCACCAGCTCGAGCTCGGCGACTACTTCATCTGCGCGTCCGAGCGGCAGCGCATGTTCTGGCTCGGCCAGCTCGCCGGCTCCGGCCGGGTGAACGCCCGCACCTACTCGCGCGACCCCGACCTCCGATCGCTCATCGGCGTCGTGCCGTTCGGGCTGTCGTCGACGCCGCCCGTGCACGACGTGCAGCGCGTCAAGGGTGTCGTGCCGGGCATCGGCAAGAACGACAAGCTCGTCGTCTGGGGCGGCGGCATCTACGACTGGTTCGACCCGATCACGCTCGTCCGCGCGATCGGGGAGCTCGCGGCGAAGAAGCCGAGCGTCAAGCTCCTCTTCATGGGCGTCCAGCACCCGAACCCCGACGTGCCCGAGATGGACATCGTCGCGAAGGTCCGGGCCGAGGCCGACGCGCTCGGACTCACCGGCAAGCACGTCTTCTTCAACGAGACGTGGATCCCGTACGAGGAGCGGGGCGCCTACCTGCTCGAGGCCGACGCGGGCGTCTCCACGCACTACGAGCACCTCGAGACGACGTTCTCGTTCCGCACCCGGATCCTCGACTACCTCTGGGCCCGGCTGCCGATCGTGACCACGGCCGGCGACTCCTTCGGTGACCTCGTGGCCGCGGAGAAGCTCGGCATCGCGGTGCACGAGCAGGACGTCACGGGACTCGCCGACGCACTCGAGACGGCGCTCTTCGACAAGAAGGCCCGGACCGAGTTCATCGGCAACGTCGACCGGGTGCGTGAGCAGTTCACCTGGGAGAACGTGCTCGCGCCGCTCGTCGAGTTCTGCCGCAACCCCGTCCGCGCCGCGGACAAGTCCGTCCGCGACACCGGGACGGCCGTCGCACCGCACGAGATGCGGGTGCGGGTGCCGGAGCGCAAGAAGCTCTACGGCGTCCGGCACGACCTCGGTCGTGCGGTGCACTACTTCCGGACCGAGGGCCCCAGGAGCGTCGCGGGCAAGATCAAGCGTCGACTGCAGAACCGGTGACGGCGCAGGACCCCACCGCACTCGTCGTCATCCCGACGTACGACGAGGCGGAGAACGTCCGCGGGATCATCGACGCGGTCCTCGGCGCCGTGCCCGCGGCGCACGTGCTCGTGGTCGACGACGGCAGCCCGGACGGCACGGGCGACATCGTCCGCGCCGTCTCGGCCGAGGACGGCCGCGTGCACCTGCTGCAGCGCTCGGGGAAGCTCGGCCTCGGGACCGCCTACGTGGCGGGCTTCCGGTGGGGGCTCGAGCGTGGGTACCCGCTGCTGGTGGAGATGGACGCGGACGGGTCGCACCCGGCGGGCCGGCTCCCGGCGATGATCGACGCGGTCCGCTCGGACGACGGGGTGCTCCTCGCGATCGGGTCCCGCTGGGTCGCCGGCGGATCGGTCGTGGACTGGCCGCTGCGGCGCGAGGTCCTCAGCCGCGGCGCGAACACGTACGCCCGGCTCGTGCTCGGCATCGGCGTGCACGACGTCACCGCGGGTTTCCGCGTGTACCGGGCGTCCGCGGTCGCCGCGATGGACCTCGACACCATCGACTCGAAGGGCTACTGCTTCCAGGTCGACATGACGCTGCGGGTCGACGCGCAGGGCGGGCGGATCGTCGAGGTGCCGATCCGGTTCCGCGACCGCGTCCACGGCGTGTCGAAGATGAGCGGCGGCATCGTCGTGGAGGCGATGCTCCGCGTGACGCAGTGGGGCTTCCAGCGCCGCTTCGGGCGTCGCCGCTGACCGCGACCCGCTGACCCGACCCGCACTCGGCGCGCGACGCGGCGTCCCGCACTCGGCGCGCGACGCGGCGACCCGCACTCGGCGCGCGACGCGGCGCACCGCGCCCGGCGCACTACCCGCCGGACGGGAGGGGTCGGACAGGGCGAGCCGTGCCTCCAGGCCGGTGCTCGGACGCTCGGACCCTCGAGCCGTCAGACACTCAGACCCGGGGCAGGTGGCGCCGCCACGAGCGCCGCCGCGCCGCGACGACGAGCACGGTGACGAAGACCATGAGTCCCGCACCGTGCAGGAGGTAGCTCTCCGCGGTGCTCGTCACCGCGAGGAGGACCAGGACCGCCGCCGGCCAGACGTAGGCCACGCCGGGGAACGTCGTCGCGGTCACCCAGGCACGTGCGAACGCGAGGACGGCGGTGATGCCGAGCAGGATCGTGCCCGCGAGCCCGATCTGCAACCAGGCGTCCACGAACGCGTTGAGCGCCGAGGTGAAGCGCTCGCCCGCCGGGTCGATGAAGGTGACGTAGGGGACCACGGCCTCCTGCGGCCACGTGCCGACCCAACCCCAACCCTGGATCGGGTACTGCGTGGTCAGGGAACGGATCTGCGCCCAGAGGTCGATGCGGGTCGCCGTCCCGCCCGCCGCGCCGATCTCGGCGAGCACCCGGTGCCTGGCGATGACACCCACCGCGACCATCGCCAGGACCGCGGCGCCCAGGACGCCGTTCACGACGGGTCGCGCGGTCGGTCGTGCGTGCCGCAGGGCCCACAGCGCGAGGGCCGTGACGGCCAGGGCGATCATGGCGAGACCCGTGATGGGGGACTGCACGAGCATGAGGGCGATCACGGCGAGGGCGGTCGACGCCACGGCGCGCCAGACGGTCACCGAGCGGGTGAGGAACTCGACGACGAACGTGACCAGGGCCATCGCTGCGATGAACCCCATGAAGTTGCGGGTGCCGCCGATGCCCTGGATCGGTCCGCCGTACGCGATGTCGCCTCGGATGCCGAAGGCGGGGATCGGGACGTCGAGCACGAGGCCGGAGAGGACCTCGAGGCCGAGGGCGACGACGAGCAGGATCCGGAACGCGTCACCGGAGGCGCGGATGACCTGCACGAGGTCGCGTCCGAGGGCGAGGTACAGGCCGAGCCCGACGAAGCAGACCGTGGCCGTCAACCCGCGGAGGGCGACCCACGAGTACTGGCTCCAGAGGACGCTGAGCGCGCAGTAGCCGACGAACGCGAGCAGCGACAGGGGGAGCACCCCGTGCCACTCGATCCGGTACCGCTGACCGAGGAGGCTGAGCCCGGCGAGCACCACGAGGGTGACGAGCACCGCCCACGTGCCGGCGCCGCCGACGAGCGCGGTGACGGTGGGCTCGCCGAACGCGAAGAGGACGATCACGGTCGCGAGGGCCTGGCTGAACCGCCCGCCCGCCGAGAACCCGATCCAGGCCGAGAGGTACCGGCGCGCCTGCACGCGTCTGGTCACCCGGCTGTCCGTCACCCGTCCATCTTCGCGTACCGCGGCGGCGTGCAGGTGCCACCCCGCGGCTGGTCGCCATCCACGAAACGCGATATCGACGATACGCTCTCGACGTGCAGCGCTGGGGGACCGTCCGGACCGCCGTCGTCGGTGTCCTCGGCCCCGCACTCGTCGGGCTCGTCGTCGCCGTCGTCGGGTGGCTGCGGCTCGGACCGGTCGCCGCCCGCACCGTGTGGGCGGAGGACGGCGGCGTGTTCCTCCGGGAGCGGGTGGCCGACGGTCCGTGGGACCTCCTGCAGCCGTACGCCGGGTACCTGCACCTCGTGCCCCGGATCATCGTCGACGCCGCGTGGGCGCTGCCCGTCGAGCGGTACGCGCTCGCCCTGTCGCTCGGCTCCTGTTGCGTCGTCGGGGCGGCAGCTGCGCTCGTGTTCGTGCTCGCCCGGCAGGTCGTCGGCCCCTGGCCGCTCCGGGCCCTGCTCGCGTCCGTCCCGGCGCTGCTGCCCCTCGCACCGTACGAGATCGCCGGGAACACCGCGAACCTGCACTGGTTCCTGCTCGCACTCGCACCGTGGGTGTTCGCGTACCGCGCCCGGAGCTGGTGGGCGGCGGCCGGCCTCGCCGTCGTCGCAGCGGCCGTGACGCTCACCGAGCCGCAGGCGGTCCTCTTCCTGCCGCTCCTGCTGCTCGCCTGGTTCCCCCGTCCCACCCGACGAGGCGGACGCCCGGACCTGCTGGCACTGCCCGTCACGGCGGTGGCACTCCTCGGAGCGGCGGCCCAGGTGGTCGTCGCACTGTCCACCCCGCGGACCCCGGCTCCCGCGACCCCGCGGCCGCTCGATGTCGTGGCCGGCTGGTTCGTGCAGCCCGTCGGCGGACTGTACCGACCGGGCGCGACGGACGTGGTCCGGTCGGTGCTCGCGCACGGCTGGTGGGTCGCCGTCGTCCCTGCGGTCGTCATCCTGACGCTGCTCGTCGCGGCCGTCGTCGTCGGACCCGCGCGGGCACGGTGGGTCGTGATCGCCCTGGCCACAGCGTCGTTCCTCGTCTGGGCAGCGGCGCTGTACGCGAACGGCGTCGACTCGCCGTGGGCACACCCGACACCCGCGCTCGCCGAGGCCGGTCCGCTGCGCTACGCGGCGGCCAGCGGCCTGCTGCTGCTCTCCGCAGCAGCCACCGCCGCCGGTGCCCTCGTCACGTGGGCGGACGGACGGGGCGGCATCCCCGGTGCGTCACGGTCCGGGCGGACGGGAGGCGCCGCTCGGCTCGCCGGGTCGGCCGCCGGCTGGTGCGGGGTCGCGGTGGTCGTCGCGTCGGTGGTGATCGGCGTGGCTCCCCAGGTCGTGGACCACGCGCCGGCGGAGTCCCGCCGGGCCGCAGGACCGGCCTGGGCGCCGCAGATCCCGGCCGCAGCCGCCGCCTGCCGCGCCGACCCGGGTCTCGACCTCGTCCGGGTGCGGACGGCCCCGTGGAGCGCGAAGGTGCCCTGCGACCGACTGCGCTGACGGCGGTGCCGCCGTGCCGCGCCGACCGCGCTGACGGTGGTTCCGCCCGGCGGGCCGCGGTCGGCTCCTGTCGGAGGTCAGGCGCGTTCGGACGGCACCCGTCGGAACGCGCGGCGGGCGGGCGGCGTGCGGGGTCCGTCACCCGTCGACACCGGCTCGTCGCCGACGAGCACGATGCGCGACTTGATCGCCAGGAGTGCGAACAGGATCCAGTTGCCCTGGTACAGCAACCGCGACTCGGCGACGGACTGCACGAGCAGCGCGACGACGACGAGGAGCGGGAAGAGCGTCACGGGGTCGAACGGACGCTGCTCGAGGCGCGCGTCGTACCCGATCCGCGTCGCGCCGGCCCAGCCCCGGTGCAGGGTCGTCAGGGCGTAGATCGCGAAGAGGACGAGACCGATGATCCCCGTCTGCATCCACACGTCGAGGTACGCGTCGTGCGCCTGCAGGTACGTCACGCCCTTGCGGTGTGCGAGGTCGGCGAGGGTGGGGATGCTCGGCCACCAGTAGCCGATCCACCCCCAGCCGACGACCGGGTGCTGGTCGACGAGTCCGAGGACCTTCCCCCAGATCTCACCGCGGCCCGTCGCGTCCGATCCCTTGCCGAGGAGCTCCGACACCGCACCGCGCGCGACGAAGGCGACCGCGGCGAGCACGAGGGCGACGGCCGCGACGACGAGGTAGCGCGGCGTGCGGCGGTCCGTGGGGGTCCGGCGGATCCAGAGCGCCACGACGAGCACGAGCGCGACGACGACCGCGGCCGCGGCGACCGTGGACGAGCGGGTGAGGAGGAACACGACGGCGGCGACGACGAGCCACCCGACGGCGCGTGCCCGACGGATGCGACCCTCGGCGAGCTGCACCCCGACGGCGATCGCCGCGAGCAGGGCCACCATCGCCAGGAGGTTCGCGTTGCCCGGCAGCCCCTGGATGCGGCCGCCGGTGAAGAGCTCGGCGCGCGAGAAGTAGAAGGCGTCCGGGATCTTCGCGTCCCCGTAGTCGGTCCACGCGGGAGCGATCGGGTGCCGGAGCACGACCGCGACGAAGGCCTCGAAGAGCAGCGACAGCGCGAGGACCCAGCGCATCGCGAGGCTCGTCGCGTCGAGGATGCGGCGCCAGGTGAGCGTCGACGCGACCGCGAACGCCACCGCGGCGCACACGACCTGCACCACGATGCTCGGCAGGGTCGCGTACCGCCAGTGTGACCAGACCAGCGACACCAGGCACCAGGCGAGGAAGAACCACAGCGACCGGGGGGTCCGGGTCAGCGGTGGCTTCGCGCGGACGAGGATCGTGACCCCCCAGGCGGCGACGAGTGCCCAGAGGACGCCGGCGCCGACCCAGGTGAGGGTGTTCGGCACCGCGTCGCCGGCGAACACCACACCGAGCAGGGTGCTCGCGAACGCGAACGCCTCCCGCTCCGGAACCGTCCCTCGAGCCACCGGCCACGTGTTCGTCACGTCGTCAGGGTACCGTCGCGCGCCCGCCGGTAGGCTCGCCGCATGTTCCTCGGCATCACCAACACCCCGCGCGACTACGCGTGGGGGTCCGTCACCGCGATCCCCGAGCTCCTCGGCCGCACCGTCACCGGCGCACCCCAGGCCGAGCTCTGGCTCGGCGCCCACCCGGGCAGCCCGAGCGTCGTGGTGAACCCGGCGATGGTCGGGGGAGCCGACACGCTGCTCGACTGGATCGCCGCGGAACCGGAGGACGCCCTCGGCAGGGGGCGCACCGGCCTGCCCTTCCTCCTCAAGGTCCTCGCGGCGGCCGCCCCGCTCTCGCTGCAGGCGCACCCGACCCCGGAGCAGGCACGCGAGGGCTACGAGCGCGAGGAGGCAGCCGGCGTCCCGATCGACGACCCGGCCCGGAACTACAAGGACCCGTTCCCGAAGCCCGAGCTCGTCGTGGCGCTGAGCGAGCGCTTCGAGGCCCTGAGCGGCTTCCGCCCGGTGGCCGAGACGACGGCCGACGTCGAGCGGCTCGACGCCGGCTCCGGCCGTCTCGGCCCGCTCGTCGCGCACCTCGGGCAGGGCCTCGAGGACACCGTGCGCTGGCTCGAGACCGCCGACGAGGGCGCGCTCGCCGTCGTGCGGGCGGCGAGCGACCTCGCCGCCGCGGTCCCCGACGACGAGGCCGGGCCGAACATCCGCACGGTCCGCGACCTCGCGGCGGCGTACCCGGGCGACCCCGGAATCGTGGTGTCGCTCCTCATGCACCGTGTGACGCTCCGGGCCGGGGAGTCGATGTACCTGCCCGCCGGGAACATCCACGCCTACCTCGACGGGCTCGGCATCGAGCTCATGGCGCCGTCCGACAACGTCCTCCGCGGGGGGCTGACGCCCAAGCACGTCGACGTGCCGGAGCTCCTGCACGTCCTCGACTTCACCGCGTACCCGGCACCGGTCCTCGAGCCCGAGCACCTCGCGCCGGGCGTCGACCGCTTCGCCCCCGACGGCGTCGGCTTCGCGCTCGTGCGGGTCACGGGCGACGGCGGCCCGGTCGGCCTCGGCACGGGTGGTGTCGCGCCCCTGGACGGCCCCTCGATCGCGATCTGCACCGAGGGCGTGGTGACGCTCGTCGGCGCGACGAGCGCGACGCTGCTCCGCCAGGGCGAGGCCTGCTACGTCACACCGGACGAGGGCGACGTCACGGTCGAGGCCGACGCGGCGTCCGGGCTGACGTCGACGGTGTTCATCGCGACGGGTGCGTGAACACGCACGTCTGACGCCGCTGGGGGACACCCCGGTCCGCTAGCGTGACGACCATGAGTTGGCTGGTCACCGGCGGTGCCGGGTACATCGGGTCCCACGTCGTCCGAGCGCTGCGGGCGGCGGGCATCGACAACGTCGCGCTCGACGACCTGTCGAGCGGCTTCCGCGGCTTCGTGCCGGAGGACGTGCCGTTCGTCGAGGGGACGATCCTCGACGGCGACCTCGTGCGCCGGACGCTCCGGGAGCACGCCGTCACCGGCGTCGTGCACGTCGCCGGCTTCAAGTACGCGGGCGTCTCGGTCGAGCGTCCGCTGCACACGTACGAGCAGAACGTCACGGGCATGACGACGCTCCTCCGCGCGATGGCGGACGAGGGCGTCACGAGGGTCGTGTTCTCGTCGAGCGCCGCCGTGTACGGCACCCCGGACGTCGACACGGTCGTCGAGTCGACCCCGAAGGCGCCCGAGTCGCCCTACGGCGAGTCGAAGCTCATCGGCGAGTGGCTGCTGCGGGACATGGAGGTCGCCCGGGGCTTCACCACGACGTCGCTGCGCTACTTCAACGTCGTCGGCTCCGGCGAGCCGGACCTCTACGACGCCAGCCCGCACAACCTCTTCCCGCTCGTGTTCGACGCGCTGCTCGCCGGTCGGACCCCGCGGATCAACGGTGACGACTATCCGACCCCGGACGGCACCTGCGTGCGGGACTACGTGCACGTGGCCGACCTCGCGCACTCGCACGCCGTGGCCGCGCGCAAGCTCGAGGCGGGGGAGCCGCTCGACCGGGCGTACAACCTCGGCAGCGGCGACGGCGTGAGCGTCCGCCAGATCATGGACGCGATGGCGAAAGGCACCGGGATCGCCTTCGAGCCCGAGGTCGCTCCGCGGCGCCCCGGTGACCCCGCGCGCATCGTCGCGACGGGCGAGGCGGCGGCCCGTGACCTCGACTGGGCGATGCGGCACTCCCTGGACCAGATGGTGTCCAGCGCGTGGGAGGCGCGCCGGAGCGTCGCTCGAGCGTGACCTGGTCCGGACCTGGTGTGTCCCCCGAAACCCGGACAGAACGCGGGCGACACGCCAGGACGGGGGACATGACACGCCGCAACGGTCAGGCGCTTCTATGATCCGCGACTTGACTCTCGGGAATCACACCGCTGTAATTACAGGCAACGACGGCAACCCGTCGTGGTCCGTCACAAGTCGTCAGGGGTGATCAGGGTGAACGGTTCCGACTTCAGCGCCGGTGTTCCGGAGGACTGGCACGTCGACCCGGTGTCGCTCGGCGTCCCGGGCGTCCGCCGCACGGAGACCGACGACGAGGAGAACCCGCTCGCCTGGCAGGCGGACTCGCTGTGCGCGCAGACCGACCCCGAGGCGTTCTTCCCCGAGAAGGGCGGATCGACGCGCGAGGCGAAGAAGATCTGCACCTCGTGCGAGGTCCGTGCGCAGTGCCTCGAGTACGCGCTCGAGAACGACGAGCGCTTCGGCATCTGGGGCGGTCTCTCCGAGCGCGAGCGTCGCAAGCTCCGCAAGAGGGCGTAGCCGCCGGGAGGCACGGTGCGCGTCCGGCGTACACCGTGCGGTGATGGCTCCCACAGGTTCACGGCGCGCCGCCGTCCGCGACGGACCGCGTGCCTCCAGACCGTAGAGTGACGCCCGTCATGCAGCCCAGCGTCTCCCAGCCCCGTGTCACCGCGATCCTCGTCGCCGCCGACGGCGGCGACCACCTCGACCGCACCCTCGACGCGCTGGCCCGGCAGACCCGCCACCCCGAGGGTCTCGTCGTCGTCGACGCGGGATCGACCGACGGCTCCACGGCGGGACTCGAGTTCGGCGGTTCGGCCGCACTGGTCCGCCTGTCGACGCGCCGGACCTTCGTCCAGGCGGTCGCCACGGGTGTCCGCGAGGTCGCGCCCGCCGACGGCGACGGTGGTCCGGCCGACGAGTGGCTCTGGTTCCTCGGGCACGACAACGCACCGGCTCCCGAGGCGCTGGCCGAACTCCTCACCGCGGTCGAGATCGCGCCGTCGGTCGTGGTCGTCGGCCCGAAGCTCGTGCACGACGACGACCCCTCCCGCATCCGCGACTTCGGCGAGAGCATGACCAGGACCGGACGGTCCCTCGTGCTCGTGCAGGACGAACTCGACCAGGGTCAGCACGACCGGTACACCGACGTCCTCGGCGTCGCGGCGGCCGGCATGCTCGTCCGGCGGTCCGTCTGGGAGCAGCTCGGCGGGTTCGACCCGGCGCTGCCCGACGTCGACGCCGCGCTGGACCTCTGCGTACGGGCGCGCCTCGCGGGACACCGCGTGGCGGTGGTCCCGGAGGCCCGGGTCTCGAGTGCCGGCCCGGTCGAGGAGTTCGGTCGCAAGCGGCTCTCCGAGGGCAAGCGCGTGCGGCTGCACCGTCAGGCGCAGCTCCACCGCCGGCTGACCTACGCACCGGCGTGGACCCTCTGGCTGCACTGGCTGACGCTCGTCCCGTTCGCGGTCGCGCGTGCGGTCGGGCACCTCGTCGCGAAGCACCCGGCCGCCGTCACGGGCGAGCTCGCCGCCGCCTTCGCGGTCGCGTTCGGGAGCGGGGTCGGACGGGCGCGGAAGGTGCTCGCCCGCAACCGCACCGTCGGGTGGGCCGCGATCGAGCCGCTCCGCGTGAGCTGGCGCCGCCTGCACGAGCGCCGGACGACGTCCCGCGACGTCGAACTCGCACGCGTCGAGGACGCCCCGATCGCACGCGCCTCGTTCCTCGGCGACGGCGGGGTCTGGGTCGTGCTCGCCGCGGCCGTGCTGAGCGTCGTGACGCTGTACCCGTTGCTCGGGTCGCCGGCGCTGACCGGTGGCGGGCTCCTGCCGCTGTCGAGTTCGGTCGGTCGGCTGTGGCAGAACGTGGGCTACGGCTGGCACTCCCTCGGTACCGGTTTCACCGGTCCGAGCGATCCGTTCACCGCGGTCGTCGCGGTCCTCGGCTCGATCACGTTCTGGTCGCCGTCGACCTCGGTCGTGCTCGTCATGCTGCTCGCGTTCCCGGTGTCCGCGCTCGGCGCGTGGTTCGCGGTGCGCAAGGTCACCACCCGGACCTGGGTGCCGGTGATCGGCGCAGCGCTGTACACGATCGCGCCGACGCTCGTCGGGGCGGTCACGAGCGGGCACCTCGGTGCCGTCATCGCGCACCTGACGCTGCCGTGGCTGTTCCTCGCGCTGCTCGAGGCCCACCGGTCGTGGGCGTGGGCCGCCGGCGCCGCCATCCTCTTCGCGGTCGTCGCAGCCTCGGCGCCGTCGCTGCTCCCGGTGCTCCTGCTGACGTGGCTCGTCGCACTGGTCGTCGGCTGGCGGCGGGCACACCGCCGCATCTTCATCCCGGTGCCGGCCGCGGTCCTGTTCCTGCCGCTGCTCCTGGCGCAGGTGGCCAGGGGCAACCCGCTCGCCGTCCTCGCCGACCCCGGCGTGCCGTCCGCGACCCGCGCGCCGTCGGCGTTCCAGCTCGCCATCGGGCAGCCCGTGCCGGACTGGAGCGGCTGGCTGCTGCACACCGAGTCGCTCGCCCTCGTCGCGTGGGTGCTGCCGGTCGTCATGGCCGTCCTGGCGCTCCCGGTGGCGGTCGCGGCACTCGGCGCGGTGCTCGGGCACCGCTGGGCCGTCGCGGGCGCCGCGCTCGTCGTCGCCCTGCTCGGGTACGCCACGGCCTTCGGCGCCACGCAGCTCGCGGTCACGGGCGTCGGCTCCACGACCACCATCGTCTGGCCGGGGAGCGGGCTGAGCGTGTACTGGCTCGGCATCGTCGCAGCTGCGTGCATCGGCCTCGACGTGCTGCCGAGGCTCGCCCCGGTCGCGGGGCTCGTGGCGACGGTCCTCGCCGGCGTGACCGTCGCACCGGCGTTCGCCGCGTTCTACCTGCAGACCGCCACCATCCAGCCGACGAGCGGGCGCGTGCTCAGCGCCTACGTCAACGCCGAGGCACAGGCGAACCCGGACGTCGGCACGCTCGTCGTCGACCCGCAGCCCGACGGTTCGCTGTCCGTCTCGCTCGAGCGCGGGCAGGGCTCGACGCTCGACGACCAGTCGACGCTGGACTCCACGGCGCTGACGCTCAGCCGTTCGGGGGAGCAGCTCACGACGCTCGCGGGCAACCTCGCGAGCCGCAGCGGCTACGACCCCCGCCCGGCGCTGCGCTCGCTCGGGATCAGCTTCGTGCTGCTCGACGACGCCGGCTCCGACCCGCTGGCGCAGACCGTGCACGACCGCGCCGCGGGGGCGATCGGCCAGAACGCGCTCTTCACGAGCATCGGCGAGACCACGAACGGCCAGCTGTTCCACTTCGACGGCGAGGTCGACCGGACCTCCACCGGCTCCGCGGCCGCTCAGGCCACGCACGTCGCCTACCTCGTCGTCCTCGGCGTGGTGTTCGGCGCCGCAGCGTTGCTCGCGGTCCCCACCGCACCCCGCCGGCGCCGCGCCACCTCGAACCGCATCGAGGCCGAGGAACCCGCGACCACCTTCGACGAGGAGCGTGACGAATGAGCGCCAGCACCCCCGCCACCGTCCGCCGCTGGTTGGTCCGTGGCACCGCCACCGCGGTCGCCGTGGTCGTCGCCGCCGGCACCGTGACGGTGGCGCACGCCATCGGGACCGAGTCGACCCCCGGCCGTCCCGCCGGACAGACGGTCACCCCCGTCGCGGCCGACGCGCAGCGGGTCTGCGCGGGCAACGCGCTGCGGCTCTCGGACGACGCGGGCAACGACGCGACCAAGGCGAGCCCGGTCGGCAGCGCCACCGTGGCCACGGCGACGACGGGCGACTCCGTCGAGCGGTCCGACCTCGGCGTCGACGACTCCGGCAGCAGCGACCCCCGGCTCCTCACCGCGCCGGCCGGCTCCACGACGCCGCAGGTCGCGGGCAGCAGCTACCAGAGCGTCTCCGACGGTGACCTCGTCGGCGTCGGGGCCGCGTCGTGCGACGACCCCGCGCAGTCGACCTGGCTGGTCGGGGGCTCGACCGAGACCGGACGCACGAGCCTCATCACGCTCGCGAACCCCACCGACGTGAACGCCACCGTCGACCTCGCGATCTACGACGGCTCCGGCACCGTGAGCGCCCCGGGGACGACCGGCATCGTGGTCGCGCCGCGGAGCCAGAAGGTCGTGCCGCTGTCCGGCTTCGTCTCCGACCAGGGCTCGACCGTCGTCCACGTCGAGTCCTCCGGTGGGCAGATCGTCGCGCACATGCAGGAGACGGTGGTGCGGACGCTCACCCCCGGCGGCTTCGACATCGTGTCCGGCGGCGCCGCTCCGAGCACGTCCCAGATCATCCCCGGGGTCGTCCTCGAGGGCGCCGACGCAGCCCAGCGCGGCGACGACACCGCGGACGCCGCCCCGGTGGTCCGACTCTTCGTCCCCGGCACCACCGCGGCACGGGTGACGCTCGGGATCACGACGGCGGACGGCGGCGGCTCCACCGTGAACGCCACGGCCGAGCCGGGCATCGTGACCGACGTCACGCTCGACGACTTCCCGGACGGGCGGTACTCGCTCACGATCAGCTCGACGGTGCCGGTCGTCGCGGGCGCCCGCACCACGACGCCGACCCAGGACGACGCGACCGACCTCGGCTGGTTCGCGTCGGCCGAGCCGCTCGGGGACGACGTCGTCACCGCGGTCGCGCCCGGTGACGGTGCACAGCTGACCCTCGTCAACCCGACACGTGCGGACGCCGACGTCACGATCGCCTCCGGTGACGAGGAACGGCGGGTGTCCGTCGTCTCCGGGGCCACCGTGACCGTCCCGGCGCCGACCGCGAAGCAGCTGACGATCACGGGCGCCGCGGGGCTCGTGGCCGGGGTGACCTACCAGAACGACGACGGGATCGCGGGCTTCCCGGTGCGGCCGTCGACGGCCGTCTCGACCCCGGTGCGCGTCTACCCCTGAGCGGGGAACGCTCGGCCCGCGGGGTGCGTCGGGTGCGCTGGGAGCGTCGGGTCCGTCGGGACCGTCGGGACCGTCACCAGTGCCGGTAGCGGTCCGGTGCCAGGTCCCACGGGTCCTTGTCGATCAGCTCGCCGACCGCGCGGAACACGGCGGTCTCGACGATGATCCGGCGGTCCACGTCGTCCTTCTCGGGGCTGCGGGTCACCCGCTCGACGGGGACGCGGAACACCGTGACCCGCTTGCCGGCCCGGTCGACCCGCCACCGCGGCATCCGGTCCGGGAGGGTCGGGTCGGTCGGCATGTCCGCGACCTGGAACACGACGCCCGCGAGCTCGTCCGGCCACAGCTGCACGAGGTAGTGCGCGGTGTCGCCGACGATCCGGTCGAACGCCTCCGCCCGCGTGGTGAGCGGTGCGAGGTCCGGGCCGGTCACGCTCGAACGACCGCCGCGTCCGTGCCGGGAACGGCCCCGGCCTCGGTCGACCGGGGTGACGAGCGGGGGCTTGCGACGCATCCCGTCATCGTACGCGGGCGCAGGGGTCCGGGACCCACCCGGTAGGGTCGGTACCGGTATGGACGTACGGATCTGCAGCAAGGTCGCCTGTGGCGCGAGCGCGTCGGCGACCCTCACGTACGACTACGGGGACTCGATGGTCGTCGTCGGCCCGCTCTCGACGCGGGTCGAGCCGCACGGTTACGACCTGTGCGCGCGGCACGCCGCGCGGCTGCGGGTGCCGCGGGGCTGGCGCGTCGTCCGACGCGAGCCGCTCCGCGAAGCCGACTGAGGCACCGGCCTGGAGGCCCTGCTCGCGTGACCGACGTCGGGTCGCGCACCGTGCCTCCCGGCCGTCACCGCCGAGGCGTGCTCCGCGCGTCGCACCGCGTCGCGCACACCACGCGCCGACGCGCGCGTGGAAGACTGGCGCCATGACCATCGAGTCCCGCACCGAAGCACCGTTCCGCGTCGCCGAACTCTCGCTGGCCGAGGCCGGACGCCACCAGATCCGTCTCGCGGAGAACGAGATGCCGGGGCTGATGGCCCTGCGCGAGGAGTTCGGCGCCGCGCAGCCCCTCGCCGGCGCCCGCATCGCCGGGTCGCTGCACATGACGGTGCAGACGGCGGTGCTCATCGAGACGCTCGTGGCCCTCGGCGCGACGGTGCGCTGGGCGAGCTGCAACATCTTCTCGACGCAGGACGAGGCCGCCGCGGCGGTCGTCGTCGGCCCGACCGGGACGATCGACGAGCCCGCGGGCGTGCCGGTCTTCGCGTGGAAGGGCGAGACGCTCGAGGAGTACTGGTGGTGCACGAACCGGATCTTCGACTGGAGCGCCGAGGCAGCGTCCGCCGGAGCGGACTGGATCGGCCCGAACCTGGTCCTCGACGACGGTGGCGATGCGACGATGCTCGTGCACACCGGAGCCGACGCGGAGGCTGCCGGGCGCGTGCCCGAGGCCGGACCCGACGCGAGCGCCGAGTGGCGGATCGTCCTCGACACCGTGGCGGCGTCGCTCCGGGACTCCGCCGACCGCTGGACCCGGATCGCGGCGGACATCGAGGGCGTGACCGAGGAGACCACCACGGGCGTGCACCGCCTCTACGAGCTGTCGCGCGACGGGAAGCTCAAGTTCCCGGCGATCAACGTCAACGACTCGGTCACCAAGTCGAAGTTCGACAACAAGTACGGCATCCGGCACTCGCTGCCCGACGGCCTGAACCGGGCGACCGACGTCCTCATCGGCGGCAAGGTCGCGTTCGTCGTCGGGTACGGCGACGTCGGCAAGGGCGCGGCGGAGGCCCTCCGCGGCCAGGGCGCCCGCGTGATCGTGTCCGAGGTCGACCCGATCTGCGCCCTGCAGGCGGCGATGGACGGCTACCAGGTCGCCCGGCTCGCGGACGTCGCGGGTGAGGTCGACATCGTGGTGACGTGCACGGGCAACCTCGGCGTCGTCGGGGTCGAGGACATGCTCGCGTTGAAGCACCTCGCGGTCGTCGCGAACGTCGGGCACTTCGACAACGAGATCGACATGGCGGGGCTCGAGGCGCTTCCCGGGGTCGAGAAGGTCGAGATCAAGCCGCAGGTGCACGAGTGGCGGCTGCCGAACGGTCGCTCGATCCTGGTGCTCTCCGAGGGGCGCCTGATGAACCTCGGCAACGCCACCGGGCACCCGTCGTTCGTCATGAGCAACTCGTTCACGAACCAGGTCCTCGCGCAGATCGAGCTGCACACCCGGCGGGACGCGTACCCGACCGGGGTGTACGTGCTGCCGAAGCACCTCGACGAGAAGGTCGCGCGTCTGCACCTCGACGCCCTCGGGGTCCGGCTGACCTCGCTGCGGCCCGAGCAGGCGGCGTACATCGGCGTGCCGGTCGAGGGGCCGTACAAGCCGGAGCACTACCGGTACTGACGCGGTGGGGCGCGAGGACGCGCGGCGGCCGCTCCGCGGGGACTCGGGGGCGCGCGGCGGCCGCGCCGCGGGGGCGCGCGGGGCGCGGGGAGCGGGGCGCGCGGCGCCCGGTGCGCGCGGCGCCCGGTGCGCGCGGGCGCACGACGCGCGCGGCGCGCACGACGCGCGCGGCGCCCCGCACAACCAAAGTCGCGCCGCATCACGGTTGCGCGTGGTTCGTGGTGCCTTCGGTTGTGCGAACGCGATCCGCTCCGCGCAGCGCTGCGGGCGGCGCGCGGCGCGCGGAGCGCACGGCGCCCGCCGCCCTGTGCGCCGCAGGCCAGCGCGGGCTAGCGCGGGAAGCCCTGGGGCCGCGCACCCGCCGTGGCGGCCGCCGCGGAGATCGTCGCAGCTCGACCCCGCAGCGCGCGGAGGTCCCGGTCCCGCCGGAGCGCCACGACCCCGGCGAGGAAGACCTCGGCGGGCACGGGCGGCACGGGGTGCGCGTGCCGAGCGACGGCCGCGGCGAGGGCGTCCGCCGTCGCCGTCCGGTGGTCCGGCCGCATGTCGGCGGCTCCGCGGAAGAACGCCCCGAGCCGGTTCTCGAGCCGCTGGGGGAGCGACGACACGTCCGCGACCCGGGCCCACTCGCCGAGCTCGACCGGCATGAGCACCACCGGGTCCGCCGTCCGCCGTACCCGCTCGTGCTGCACGACCGTCCCGGCGAGCAGGTCTCCGAGCCGCCGCGGCCGCGAGCCGAACAACGCAACGAGCAGCGCCAACGAGCCGAGCGTGCCCCAGAGCTCGAGCAGCCCGACGAGGGCGCGCGTGAAGGCGTGCCGCAAGCCGATCGCGCCGCCGTCCGTCCGCACGACGCGGGTGCCCGTCGCGTACCGTCCCACGCTCTTGCCGCGGGTGGTGGCCTCGACGGCGGCGGGCACGAGCACGAGGACGAGGACGAGGACGGCGATCTGCAACGCCGCCACCCAGCCCGTGTCGACCCCGCTCGGGACCACACGAGCGAGACCGATGAGCAGCATGACGTACAGCGCGACGGTGCACGCCGCGTCGAGGAGCGCCGCGGCCAGTCGGAGCGCGATGCCGGCCGGCTGGACGTCGAGCGCCACCGCCTCACCGACGACGAGCTCGTCCGCGGTGTCGTCGAGCGCCCGGACGAAGCGCGTGTCCGCGAGGTCGCGCGGCGCGGTCGGCTTCGGCATGGGATCATTCTGTCGGAGACCGGGGCGCCACGCACCGGTGCCGGACCGCCGGCACCGCGCACCGGAGCCGGACCACGAGGGGGAGCAGTGGACCTCGACGCGTACAGCGACGTGCACCGTGACCGCTGGCAGGAGCTCGACCGACTCGCTCGCCGCCGTCCCCGTTCCGGGGCGGACGTCGACGCACTCGTCTCCGGCTACCAGGAGGCCGCGACCGACCTCGCCCGCATCCGTGGCGCAGCGCCCCGGACCGCGACCGGGGACCGCCTCTCGCTCACCCTCTTCCGCGCCCGGCTCCGGTTCACCGGCACCCCGGTCGACCCGTTGACCGCGCTCACCACGTTCTTCGCGGTGCAGCTCCCCGCCGCGCTCTACCGGATCCGCTGGACCACGATCTGGGTGGCCGTCGCGACGACGCTCATCGGGGTCGTCGTCGGCGTGTGGATCAGCGCCACCCCCGGCGCGGTCGACACGTTCGGCACGCCAGAGGCGCTCCGCCGGTACGCCACGCAGGACTTCGTCGACTACTACTCGGACCACGGCCTCGGGGCGTTCACGGCGCAGGTGTGGACGAACAACGCCTACATCGCCGCGAGCATGGTCGCGTTCGGCATCACCGGCGTCTTCGTCCCGTTCTCGATCGTGCAGAACGCCGTCGGGCTCGGGGTGTCCGGCGCGGTCATGCACTCCCAGGGTCGCCTCGGCGACTTCTTCCTCTGGATCGCACCGCACGGTCAGCTCGAGCTGTACTCGATCTTCGTCGCCGGAGCCGCCGGACTGATGATCGCGTGGTCGTGGATCGCGCCGGGCGCGCGGACCCGGGCGCAGGCACTCGCCGAGGACGGTCGCGCGCTCATCACGGTCGCGGTCGGACTGACGCTGACGCTGCTCCTGTCCGGGCTCGTCGAGGGCGTGGTCACCCGACAGCCATGGCCGTGGCCGGTGAAGATCGGCATCGGGACGGTCGCGCTCGCGCTGGTCCTCGTCTACCAGTGGGTGGTCGGCGGTCGGGCCTACCGCGCGGGGGAGCGCGGTGACCTCGAGGAGTTCGAGCGCGGCGCGACGGCGCTGACCGCCGGCTGAGCAGCAGTCAGAGCCGTCCGGCCGCCTTCGCACGGATGTAGGCGTCGGCGACGAGCGGCGGCACCGCCGTCGGCACGCCCCGCACGACCTCCGCACCGGCACGGCGGGCGGCGTCCGCGACCCCGTCGGCGTCGAGCAGGGTGCGTTCGGCGGCCGCCCGTCGGTGGACGTCGCGTTCGGCAGCCCCGGCGCGTGCTGCCCCGGCCGGGAGGCCCGCCCCGCGTCCGACGGTCAGCCCACGTGGCTCGGTGGCCGGCTCCCGGTCGCCGCGCGCCGCCGCCGCGACGTCCGGGTCGGTCACGCTCGTCACGACGACCGCGTGGCGCGCGGTCAGCCGGGGGAGCACCGCCAACAGGTCACCCGATGCCCCGACCGAGTCGAGGCCGGAGAGCAGCACGACGAGCGCCCGGGAGGTCGTGACCGCGTCGACGGCCGCCGGCACCGCGGCCCAGTCGGTGGCGGCGAGCCCGGGCTCGGCCTGCGCGAGGGCCTCGCCGAACCGCTGCACGACGTCCGTCCGGGTGGCGCCGACGACCTGTTCGCGGACGTGGTCGTCGAGCACGACGAGGTCGACGCGGTCCCCGGCCGCGGCAGCGAGCGCGCCGAGCAGCAGTGCCGACTCGATGAAGGTGTCCAGCCGCGGCTCGTCCTCGATCCGCCCGGCCCCGGCACGGCCGGCGTCGACGACGACCACCACCCGACGGTCCCGTTCCGGACGCCAGGTCCGCACCACGAGGTCCTGCCGACGGGCGGTCGCCCGCCAGTCGATCGACCGGACGTCATCGCCCCGGACGTAGTCGCGGAGGGAGTCGAACTCGGTGCCGTGGCCGCGGAGCTGCAGCGTCGTCTCGCCGTCGAGCTCCCGGAGTCGTGCCAGCCGGGACGGCAGGTGTCGACGGGACCGGAAGGGCGGCGTCACGACGAGCTCGGCCGGAGCCGGCAGCACCCGTTGCCGTGCGGCGAGACCGAGCGGTCCGAACGCCCGGACGGCGACGCCCGCGGTCCGTCGACGCCCACGACGGAACGGCGCGAACCGGACGCGGGCGGTGCGCCGTTCCCCGGAGGGCACCGTCAGGCGGACGCGGTCCGGCCCGAACCCGGTCGAGGGCTCCCACATGTCCCGGACGAGCGCACGGAGCGGGCGCGGGCCGTCGTTCGCGAGGACGAGCGTGCCGTCGGCCACGGTGTCCCGACGTGCGAGTCGGGGCATCCGGCGGTCGACGCGCACCCGTCCGAGGTCGGCCGCGAGCAGCACGTCGAGCGCCGCGGCCACGACCACGACCCCGACCCACGCGAGGCCCGCCCACCCCGTGCCGAGCAGCACGACGAGGACGACGCCGACCGCGAGGAGCGCGACGAACCGACCGCTGACTGCCACTAGATCGGCACCCGGACCTGCTCGAGGACCTGCTGCAGCACACCGTCCGCGCCGACGCCCTCGAGTTCGGCGTCCGCGGCGACCCGCAGCCGGTGGCGCCAGACCGGCAGGACCATCGCCTGCACGTGGTCCGGGGTGATCGCGTCGTACCCGGTGATCCACGCCCAGGCCTTCGCCGCAGCGAGGAGGGCCGTGGCACCGCGCGGACTCACGCCGACCCGGATGGACGGTGCCTGCCTCGTGGCGCGGGCGAGGTCCACGACGTAGGCGAGCACGTCGTCCCGCGCACCGACCCCGCGGACCGCGCGCTGGGCCGCCAGCACCTCGTCGCGTCCGACCACCGGGACGATGCCCGCCGACGACACGTCCCGCGGGACGAAGCCGTCCGCGTGCCGTCGGAGGACCTGCCACTCGACGTCCCGCGGGGGCACGTCGAGTGTGAGCTTCATGAGGAACCGGTCGAGTTGGGCCTCGGGCAGCGTGTAGGTGCCCTCGAACTCGATCGGGTTCATGGTCGCGGCGACGAAGAACGGGTCGGGGAGGGGTCGTGCGTCCCCGTCGACGCTGACCTGGCGTTCCTCCATGGCCTCGAGGAGCGCGGACTGCGTCTTCGGGGGCGTCCGGTTCACCTCGTCGGCGAGGAGCACGTTCGTGAACACGGGGCCCTCGCGGAACGGGAACGTGCCCGTCGACGCGTCGTACACGAGCGACCCGGTGACGTCGCCCGGCATGAGGTCCGGCGTGAACTGGATGCGCTTCGTGTCGAGGGACATCGCGGCCGCGAGGCTCCGGACGAGCAGCGTCTTCGCGACCCCGGGGACGCCCTCCAGGAGCACGTGGCCCTGCGCGAGCAGCCCGACGATCATGCCGGACACCGCGCCCTCCTGGCCGACGACGGCCTTCGCGACCTCGGCGCGGACGCGGTCGAAGGCGTCGCGGAGCGGGTCGGCCGCCGCGACGGCGGGCTGCTGCTGGTGGTTCGGGGGCAGGTCGGTCACGCTCGTGCTCCAGGTCGGTCTCGGTCGGTCGGTTCGGCGGGGGCGGCGGTCGCGCCCGTGGTGGCGGCGGTCACGGCGTGCTCGAGGTCGTCGAGCGCCGCGACGCCGGCGGTTAGGGCGGCGTCGGTCGTCGCCGGACCGCCGACGAGCACGGCGCCGACGTCGGTGTGGCGTCGGCCGGTCGCCCGTGCCGCTGCCCGGACGACCTCGTCGACGTGGGCGGAGCGGGGGAGCCCGAGGCGGGTGCCTATGCGTCGGAGTGCCGCGACGCGCAGCGTGTCGAGCGTGTGCGTCCGGTCGCGCGTCCGTGCGTAGAGGCGGGCCCGTCCCTCGGTCGTCTCGGCGGCGCGGACCACGACCGGCAGCGGTTCGACGACGAGCGGACCGAGTCGTCGTCCGCGCCACATGCCGGCGGCGACGGCGACGAGCGCGAGGAGTGCGATCGCGCTCGGGACCCACGGGGGCGCGAGGTCTCCGAGGGTCGGCGCGGCGTCGGCGCTCCCCGGCGTCGGGACGTACCAGGTGAGCCGGTCGCTCCCGCCGAGCAGCCCCAGTGCGAGCCCGGCGTTGCCCGCGGTCGTGATCGTGTCGTTCCGGAGCACGTTCGTGGTGCCGAGCAGGGTCACGTCGCCGCCGTCGGTCGTCGCCCGGACGATGCCCCACCCTCGGGCGTCGCCGGAGCCGGTCGGGACGCAGCGTTCGACGTCGCCGCCCGACACCCGGTAGGACGTGCCGTCGGCGGTGACGGAGCGCGCGGCGGCGACCTCCGGGACCGCGCAGGTCGTCGTGCCGACCGCTGGTCCGTCACCGACGGTGGCGACCGGCTCGACGTCGAGGCCGAACGCCTCGAGGACGGCGCCGGACCCGCCCACCAGGACGACGTGTGCGGCGGAGCGGGCGATCCGGCGCGCGACGGCCGCTGACAACGCTCGGTCCGCGTCGTCGACGAACACGGTGCCGGTGCCGACCCGGTCGGCGGACCGCACGACGTCGACGGCTGTGCCGCGCTGCTCGAGCACCCGGACGAGTGCCTCGGCGCCGCTCGCCGACGGGCTGCGGGGGTCGAGCTCCCGCGTGGCGGGCCCCCGTTGCCCGCCCACCGCGGCCGTGAGTCCGGCGAGGAGCACGGCGACGAGGGCGACGACGACCCAGGCGCCCCACCGTCGACGTCGGCCCGACGGCGTGGACGAGGCCGGGTCCGTGTCCACGTGCCGGTCCGGGGCGTGCGGCGGTGTCGTCAGCGTGGCGCTCACGCGGGCACCGCCTGGGCGTCCGGGCGGACCGGGCGGGCGCGGTCCACGGTCCGGGCGGTGTCGAGGACGACGGTCGCGGTGTCCCGGTCGGCCGTGCGACCGAGGTAGCGGACGTCGTCGAAGACCCGGGCGGCACCGTCGAGGGCGTCGTCCAGGTCCGGGAACGACCGGGCCGCACGCGCCGCGATCGCCCGCGCCGTGGAACCGGGTACGTCCGGCACGAGGTCACGCTCGCCGAGGCCGCGCGCGAGCGCCCGGAAGCCGTCGAGCACCGCCGTGGTCCAGTCGCCCCGAGCAGCAGCGGCCTCCGCGGAGCGGACGAGGTCGGCGCTGGTCCGGGTGTCACCGTCCTCGAAGACGCCGCCGCCGGGCGATCCGGACGTGCGGGCGCGGCGGTGGGGGAGGCCACGAGCGAGGACGACCACGACCGCCACGGCGACGAGGACGACCACCGCCACGACGAGCAGCGTGTGCCCGAACGCCGGGGAGTCGAGTCCGTCGGCACGGAGCGATCCGAGCCAGTCGAGGAACGCCTTCGACGCCCGGTCCCACCACGTCGGCCGTGCCGCGTCGTACCGCTGGTGCTGCAGCTCCTGCTCGAGCAGTCGGCGCGCCTCGTCGGGGTCGACTGCGCTCACCGCGGTCCGCCCCACTGCGGCGGTGCCCACTGCTGCGGCGGCTGCGGACCCCACTGGTGCTGTGGACCCCGCTGTGGCGGCGGTCCCCACTGCGGCTGCGGTCCCCACGCCCCGGGCGGCCCCCACGCACCGGGAGGCGCCGGCGGCAGGGGATCGGCCGGGGCGAAGGGGTCGGTCGGCACTCCGGTGTCGAGGTGCGACGCGATGCGCTGGTCGAGCCCCTCGGTCCGGATCCGACGGTCGATCGCCAGGAACGTCAGCACCGAGCCCGAGATGACGTCGGTCGTGCACTGCACCGCCGTGACGAGCAGGGCGCCGACGACCACCACGACGACCGACCACACGCCGCCGTCGGACCCGGAGGTCTGCCCGAGCGGGTCGAACACGCCACCGACGAGCACCGTGGCGATCGAGAGCGGGAACGACGCGATCGAGACCGCGAACGCGAACGCGGCGTTCACGAGCAGCATGATGCCGAAGGTCCGCCAGAAGGCCCCTCGGGTCAGCCGCCACGACTGCCCGGCCGCGGAGAACACCCCGCGGCCCTCGAGCGCGATGGTCGGGATGGTGAACGCGAACTTCGTCGTCAGCCACGTCGACACCACCGCGCCGCCGAGTCCCACCACGAGCACCGCGAGCAGGAACCAGCCGAACTCGGCCCGGCTGCTCACGAGCGCGACGACGAAGCCGATGAACACCGCGAGGAACACCCCGCCGAGCAGCACACCGGCCGCCGCCTGCAGGAGCACCCACGCCACGACCGACCAGCGGCGACCGGCGAGGAGCGCCCACACGCCGCGGAACGTCGCCCGGCGCCCGAGCACCCGCTGCCCGGTGTCCACCGCGACGGGCGCGAGGAGGAACCCACGGAACAGTGCCGCGACGAACGGCAGCCCGACCGAGAGCAGCAGGAACGCCGTGGCGGTGCCGGCGGCGACCGACGCCGCGTCGGCCGAGGACGTGCCCGAGTCGAGCGTGCTGAACACCCGCGCCTGCAGGCTGCCCTGGGAGAGCGTCGACGCCACCTTCGCGAGCACGCCGATCACACCCGTGACGAGGAAGCTCCAGAGCAGCAGCACCCGGGCGTTGCGCCGGAACACCGTGAAGGCGCCCCCGAGCACGTCGCCGAGGCCGAGCGGTCGCAGCGGCACGACCGGACGGGACGCCGCCGGTGCCCCGGCGCCCGGTCGCGGACCCGCACCGGGCCCTGCTCCCGGCCACGGGGCGGACGGCGGCTGCGGGACGGGCTGCTGCGCGCCTCCAGTCGGGCGCTCCTGCGCACCGTCGGAACCCGGTACCTGCCAGCCGGACATGCCCCACCCCCTCCGTCGCACCGCACGCGGACACGCGGTGGTCTCCATCCTGGCGGAAAAGCGTCGACGGCGGGGGCCTCGGCTATCGTGAGGAACGGTGTCGGACCGACACCCACGCTCCACAGGGACGGAAGCCCCCATCACATGACACCGCGCATCCTCGTCGTCGACGACGACCAGGCCCTCGCCGAGATGATCGGCATCGTCCTCCGCTCCGAGGGCTTCGAACCCGAGTTCAGCGCCGACGGCAACGACGCCGTCGACGCGTTCCGGAACTCGGAGCCGGACCTCGTGCTCCTCGACGTCATGCTCCCCGGCATCGACGGCATCGAGGTCTGCAAGCGCATCCGCGCCGAGAGCGGGACACCGATCATCATGCTCACCGCGAAGAGCGACACCGCCGACGTCGTCGTCGGGCTGGAGAACGGCGCGGACGACTACGTGGTCAAACCGTTCAACCCGAAGGAGCTCGTCGCGCGCATCCGCACCCGGCTCCGACCCACGGCCTCCGACTCGACCGTGCTGCACGTCGGGGACCTCACCGTCGACGTCCCCGGGCACGAGGTCCGCCGCGGCGACACCGCGATCGCTCTCACCCCGCTCGAGTTCGACCTCCTCCGCGCCCTCGCCGAGAAGCCGAACCAGGTCTTCACCCGCGAGATGCTCCTCGAGCAGGTGTGGGGCTACCACTACAAAGCGGACACCCGGCTGGTGAACGTGCACGTCCAGCGCCTCCGCGCGAAGATCGAGCACGACCCGGACAACCCGAAGATCGTCACGACCGTCCGCGGCGTCGGGTACCGGGCCGGAGGAGCCTGAGCACCGTGCCGCGACGACCCCCGTCGCGACCCCGCGCGGCACCGAGCGGCACCCTCGGCCGGGTCGGCCGTCGGCTGCGCCGGTGGGCGCGCCGCGGCTGGCGCGGCATCGCCTACCTGTGGCGCCGGTCGCTCATGTTCCGGTCGGTGGCGATCACCGTCGTCACCACCGGTCTCGCGGTCGCCGTCATCGGCACCGCCGTCATGGTGAGCATCTCGAACAACGTCTACGCGCAGCGCCGCGACCAGATCGAGTCCGAGTCGGCCCGCGCGACCCTCGTGGCGCAGAACATCTTCGACGCCGCGACCGCCAGCGAGGACAACAACCAGTCCGAGCTCGAGACGCTGCAGAACGAGGCGCAGCAGGCGATCCTCTCGAACACGACGAGCCCGGGCGGCACCGACGTCGCGATCGAGCGGACCCCCGGCCAGACGACGCCGCAGACCCTGCAGACCATCGTCACGCGCGACTTCCCCGACGCCGTCATCACCGACGCGCTGCGGAAGGAGGTCGCCAAGAACACCGGACGGCTCAGCCTCCAGCCCGTGCAGCTCGACGACGAGGGACGCCGGCAGCCCGGGCTCGCCGTCGGCTCGACGCTCCAGATCCCGAGCGCCGGCCAGTACGAGCTGTACCTCGTCTACGACCTCTCGGACGCGCAGCAGACCCTCGACTTCGTGTCGCAGACGCTGTCGATCGGCGGCGTGGCGCTCATCGTCCTCATCGCCCTCGTCACCAGCCTCGTGGTGCGGCTCGTCGTCGTGCCGATCCGCGGCGCCGCCGAGACGAGCCGCAAGATCGCCGCCGGCCGCCTCGACGAGCGCATCCCGGTGCACGGCGAGGACGACATCGCCACCCTCGCGCGGAGCTTCAACGGCATGGCCGACGCGGTGAGCCGGCAGATCACGCAGCTCGCCGAACTGTCCCGGGTGCAGCAGCGCTTCGTCTCCGACGTCTCGCACGAACTCCGCACGCCCCTCACCACGATCCGTCTCGCGGGTGACGTGCTCTACGACTCCCGGCACGCGTTCGAGCCGGCGGTGGCGCGGTCGGCAGAGCTCCTGCACGCCCAGGTCGAACGCTTCGAGCTCCTCCTCGCCGACCTCCTCGAGATCTCCCGCTACGACGCGCAGGCGGCGCAGCTCGACACCGAGCCGGTCGTCCCCGCGGCGCTCGCCGCCGACATCGTCGAGGAGTTCCGTCCGCTCGCCGAACGCGCCGGGGTCGACCTCCAGCTGCACACACCAGGCGGCCACACGACGATGCAGCTCGACGCCAAGCGCATCCGGCGGATCATGCGGAACCTCGTCGGCAACGCCATCGAGCACGGTGAGGAACGGCCGGTGCAGGTCGTCGTCGACAGCGACGCGCGCACGGTCGCGATCGCGGTGCGCGACCACGGCGTCGGCATGCCCCCGGAGGACGCCGCCCGGGTGTTCGACCGGTTCTGGCGTGCGGACCCGAGCCGCAAGCGCACCATCGGGGGAACCGGGCTCGGGCTCGCGATCAGCCTCGGGGACGCGAACCTCCACGGCGGCCGGATCGACGTGTGGTCCCGGGTCGGCGACGGGTCGGCGTTCGTGCTCACCCTGCCGCGCACGGGCCACGTGTCGACGGCGACGTCCGCGATCCCGCTGCCCGACCTCGACGACCCCTACGACGGCCCCCGCGCTGTCCGCGAGGAGGACGCATGACCCGCCGCACCGCAGCCGGCCGCACCGCCGCGGACCCGGGCGTCGCCCGCGCGACCACCGGCGCCGCCGCCCGCGCCCCGCGCCGCGGCCTCCGCCGCAGCCTCGCGGTCGCGCTCGCCGCCCTGACGCTCGTCGCGCTCGCCGCGTGCGCCGCCATCCCGGTCTCCGGCGACGTCCGCTCCGGCCAGTCCATCAAGGACGAGTCCGTCTCCGGCGTCGAGCTGCGTCCAGACGGCCCCTCCGGCGGCGAGGACCAGACCGCCGTGCTCCGCGGCTTCATCGCGGCGGCGACCGGCGCACAGAACAACTACGCGACCGCGCGCGAGTTCCTGTCCTCCGGCTTCTCGCAGAAGTGGAACCCGCGGCAGGGCGTCACGATCAGCGACGGCAGCGGGCAGGTCGAGCGCGTCGGTGCGAACGAGCTGACGTACACGTTGACGGCCAGCGCCTCGGTCGACGCGGACGGCGAGTACACGCAGGCCGTCCGGCCGACCACCTCGACACTGACGTTCCAGTTCGTCCGGGAGGGCGACGACTGGCGCATCGCGTACGCCCCCGACGGCATCATCCTCTCGCCGGTGCGCTTCCAGTCGGTGTTCCAGCAGCACGCGCTCTACTTCTTCGACCCGACCGGTGAGTCCCTCGTCCCCGACGTCCGCTGGTTCCTCGCCCAGTCCTCGGTGGCCACCCGGGTCGTCAGCGCGCTCCTCGCCGGCCCGGCGGACTGGCTCGACGGCGCGGTGGTCTCCGCGTTCCCGAAGGGCACCCAGCTGTCGCTCAACGCCGTGACGATCGAGAACGGCACCGCGCAGGTCGACCTCTCGAGCGCCGCCCTCCGAGCCAGCACGGCCGACCGGGTCCGGATGCGCGAACAGCTCGCGAAGTCGCTCGCCACGGTCGCGTCCGTGTCGTCGGTGACGTTGACGGTCGAGGGCGCGAGCCTGTCCGTCCCGTCGAGCGGGTCGTCGGACGCGCAGCAGAACCCCGACGTCGACCCACGCCCCCTCGTCGAGGCCCGCGGCAAGGTCGGGTACGCGGCCGGTACCGGCTCCGTGTCCGCGCTCGGCGGCGGGATGAGCCAGCAGATCGTCGCGCTCGACCCGGACGCGGTCGCCCTGAGCGCCTCGGGGACGTTCGCGGCGGTCCGGAGCGACGAGGGCGTGTTCGTCGTCCGCTCGGGGCAGCAGCGTCTCCGCGTGGACACCCGCACCGACCTCGTCCCGCCGTCCGTCGACGACGTCGGCGGGGGCTCCGTCTGGGTCGCGAGCGAGGACCAGCCGTCGAAGGTGCGGTCGTACTCGCTGACCGGTGAACCCCACGACGTCTCGACGACGCTCCCGTCGGGCAAGCTCGTCTCCTTCCAGGTCTCCCGGGACTCCACCCGCGCGCTCGCGCTCCTGCAGACCGCGGACGGCCCGGCGCTCTACGTGATGGCGATCGAGCGCGACCGCGACCGGGTGCCGACGGCGCTCGGCCCGCCGGTGCGGGTGCAGGCCGCGTCCGAGGACGCCGTCTCCGCGACCTGGGTCAGCGACGTCGACGTGGCGTCGGTCGGGCAGACCGAGAGCGGCCCGGAGATCGTGCGCACCACGATCGGTGGCCGCGCCACGACGCTCCCGCAGCCCGACGGTCGGGCGACGACGATCGTCGGCGGCAGTGGCGGTTCGCTGCTGCTGCGCATGTCGAACGGGCAGGTCCTGCAGTCGACGGGCGGTGGTTGGGAGCCGACCGGCGTCACCGCGAGCGTGCTCGGCACCCAACGCTGACGGCGCCCAGCGCTGACGGCACCACAGCACCGGCTGCCTGCACTTGGTGCCCGCATCGGCTGCCTGCACCGGCTCTCCTGCACCGGCGACCCGGCCTGGAGGCCCGTCCACCGTCCGGCGGACCGCCGCCCGTCCGGCCCGTGGCCGGTGCAGCATCGCGCGGGTGACCACTCCACGCTCATCCCCTCCCCGTGACCGGGCCGCCGCGCTGCGCGCTGTGGTCGGGCTCGTCCTCCCGGTCGACTGCGTCGGCTGCGGGGTGCCCGACCGGGCCCTCTGCGCCACCTGCCGGACGCACGTCGCGGCACGACCAGCGCGGGTCCGACTGATCGCCGGTGTCCGGACCGACGCGGCGTTCGAGTACGAGGGGCTCGTCCGCACCCTCGTGCTCGAGCTGAAGCTCCGTTCCCGCGTCGACCTCGCCGGCCCGCTCGCCCGGCGGTTCGGCGCGCTGGTGCGGCGGGCGCTCGCCGAGGCACCGCACGGCACGGTCGTCCTCCGGGTGCCGCCGTCCGCCCGTGGTGCCCGGCGACGCGGCTTCGACCCCGTGGTGCTGCTCCTCCGACGGGGACGGGCGCCGGTCGGGTCCGCCCTGGTGCGCCGCGACGGTCGGCCCGGCGGGGGTGGTGGTCGGGGCGGGGCCGGTGGTCGGAGCGGCGACGGGCAGAAGGAGCTCACGGCCACCGAGCGCGTGGCGGCCACGGTGGGCGCGTTGCGAGCCGTGGGGGTCGCAGGCCGGACGGTGGTGCTGGTCGACGACGTCGTGACCACGGGCGTGACCCTCGCGGAGGCGGTCCGGGCGGTCCGGGCGGCGGGCGGGACGGTGGTGCGGTGCGTGGCCGTCGCGAGCGTCGAGGACTGACCCCGACGTGCACGGACGGTGACGCCTGGGTGTCCGGTGGGTGTCCTGCCGGGATCGCGTGGACGTCGTGACAACCGTCCGCGCACGGGTCTAGCCTCGCGGCAAGGCGTCAGAGATCGCCGGACGGAGGCGACGCGCCGAGCGTGGATGGGAGCCGCCACATGGACGTGACGATCACGGGCCGGAACGTCGGGGTCACCGACCGATTCCGGACCTACGTCGAACAGAAGTCCGAGAAGATCGACGTGCTCGCCGACCGGGCCCTCGCCTTCGAGGTGCGGATCAGCCGTCACAACGAGAAGAGCGGCGGCGCCGGGGGCGAGGACCGTGTCGAGCTCATGCTGATCGGCCCCGGGCCGCTCGTCCGGGCCGAGTCGGCGGCGTCGGACAAGTACGCGGCCTTCGACCTGGCCTTCGCCCGGTTGACCGAACGACTCCGACGAGCACGTGATCGCCGCAAGGTGCACCGCGGCCGCCACCGTCCGACCTCGGTGGGTGAGGCCTCGGGTTCGGCCTTCGAGAACCTCGGCGTGACCCCGGCGGACGGGAAGCTCCTGCAGTCGGTCTCGACCGGTGCGGTGCCGACGGTGGACGCCGACGCGCACGACGAACCCGAGGACGAGGCGTACTGCCCCGTCGTCATCCGCGAGAAGGTCTTCGAGGCCGCGCCGATGACCGTCGACGACGCGCTCTACCACATGGAGCTCGTCGGCCACGACTTCTACCTGTTCGTCGACGCGGCCACCGGACGCCCGAGCGTCGTCTACCGCCGCAAGGGTTGGGACTACGGCGTGATCGGCATCGACGACCCCTCGTCGGCCCCAACGGACGCGGTGAGCGAGCCGGCTGCGGCGCTCGCCTGACGGCGCCGCACCACCCAGTGACGACCCGGTGCGCGGCCCGTTCGCGGGCCGCGCACCGCCGTGCGTCTCCCAGCGTCGGTCGTCGCGAGGTTGCTAGCATGACTGGCTGATCGCATCGCGCAGACGGCGCGAGACGACCTCGTAAGGAGCTCACGTGGCAAACGTGCTGGAGAAGGTCCTCCGCATCGGTGAAGGACGAACCCTCCGCCGCCTGAAGGCCTACGCCTCGGCGATCAACGACCTGGAAGACGACTTCGCGTCCCTCACCGACGAGGAACTCCAGGACGAGACGAAGGAGCTCCGGGAGCGCTACGCGAACGGCGAGACCCTCGACGACCTCCTGCCCGAGGCGTTCGCCGCCGTGCGCGAGGCCTCGAAGCGCACCCTCGGCATGCGGCACTTCGACGTGCAGCTCATGGGCGGTGCGGCGCTCCACCTCGGCAACATCGCCGAGATGAAGACCGGTGAGGGCAAGACGCTCGTCGCCACGACGGCCGCGTACCTCAACGCGATCCCGTCCCGCGGCGTGCACGTCATCACCGTCAACGACTTCCTCGCGTCGTACCAGTCGGAGCTCATGGGCCGGGTGTTCCGCGCCCTCGGCATGACCACGGGCTGCATCATCGCGAACCAGTCCCCGGCCGAGCGACGCGAGCAGTACGCGGCCGACATCACCTACGGCACGAACAATGAGTTCGGCTTCGACTACCTGCGCGACAACATGGCGTGGCAGGCGTCCGACATGGTGCAGCGCGGCCACTTCTTCGCGATCGTCGACGAGGTCGACTCGATCCTCATCGACGAGGCCCGGACGCCGCTCATCATCTCCGGCCCCTCCTCGGGCGAGGCGAACCGCTGGTTCACCGAGTTCGCCTCGATCGCCAAGCGCCTCACCCCGGGCGAGGACTACGAGGTCGACGAGAAGAAGCGCACGGTCGGCGTGCTCGAGCCCGGCATCGAGAAGGTCGAGGACTACCTCGGCATCGACAACCTCTACGAGTCGGCGAACACCCCGCTCATCTCGTTCCTCAACAACTCGATCAAGGCCGTCTCGCTGTTCAAGCGCGACAAGGACTACGTCGTCATGAACGGCGAGGTCCTGATCGTCGACGAGCACACCGGCCGCATCCTGATGGGCCGTCGCTACAACGAGGGCATCCACCAGGCGATCGAGGCGAAGGAGGGTGTCGAGGTCAAGGCCGAGAACCAGACCCTCGCGACCGTCACGCTGCAGAACTACTTCCGCCTGTACCAGAAGCTCTCCGGCATGACCGGTACCGCGGAGACCGAAGCGGCCGAGTTCATGTCCACGTACAAGCTCGGCGTGGTCCCCATCCCGACGAACAAGCCGATGCAGCGCATCGACCAGACCGACCTCGTCTACAAGAACGAGAAGGCGAAGTTCGAGCAGGTCGCCGAGGACATCGCCGAGCGCCACGAGAAGGGCCAGCCGGTCCTGGTCGGCACCACGAGCGTCGAGAAGTCCGAGTACCTGTCGAAGCTCCTCGCGAAGAAGGGCGTCAAGCACGAGGTCCTCAACGCGAAGAACCACGCACGAGAGGCCGCGATCGTCGCGCAGGCCGGTCGACTCGGCGCGGTGACGGTCGCCACCAACATGGCCGGCCGCGGTACCGACATCATGCTCGGCGGCAACTCCGAGTTCCTCGCCGTGCAGGAGATGCACGCGAAGGGCCTGTCCCCGACGGAGACGCCGGAGGAGTACGAGGCCGCGTGGGACGACGTGTTCGACCGCGTCAAGGCGGAGATCAAGGACGAGGCCGACAAGGTCCGCGACGCCGGCGGTCTGTACGTCCTCGGCACCGAGCGCCACGAGTCCCGCCGCATCGACAACCAGCTCCGCGGTCGTTCCGGCCGTCAGGGCGACCCCGGTGAGAGCCGCTTCTACCTGTCGCTCACCGACGACCTGATGCGCCTGTTCAACTCCGGCGCCGCCGAGAGCCTCATGGGCCGCTCGAACGTCCCGGACGACCTCGCGATCGAGAACAAGCTCGTCGGCCGTGCGATCCGCTCGGCGCAGGCGCAGGTCGAGAGCCGCAACGCCGAGATCCGCAAGAACGTCCTCAAGTACGACGACGTCCTCAACCGGCAGCGTGAGGCGATCTACAGCGACCGCCGGCACATCCTCGAGGGCGACGACATCCACGACCGTGCGCAGACGTTCCTCAAGAGCGTCGTCGACGACGTCATCGACACCCACACCGGAGAGGGTTCGCCGGACGACTGGGACCTCGACGCCATGTGGACCGAGCTCGGGACGCTCTTCCCGATCTCGATCTCCATCGACGAGGTCATCACCGAGGCCGGGTCGAAGGGCAAGGCGACGCGCGAGTTCCTCGGCCGTGAGATCCTGTCGGACGCGCAGCTGGCCTACCAGAAGCGCGAGGAGCTCCTCGGCGACGAGGCCATGCGCGAGCTCGAGCGTCGCGTGGTGCTCTCCGTGATCGACCGCCGCTGGCGGGACCACCTCTACGAGATGGACTACCTCAAGGACGGCATCGGCCTCCGCGCGATGGCGCAGCGTGACCCGCTGGTCGAGTACCAGCGCGAGGGCTACGCCCTGTTCCAGAGCATGATGGGCCAGATCCGTGAGGAGTCCGTCGGCTACCTCTTCAACCTCGAGGTGCAGGTGCAGTCGGACGGCGAGAACGCGGTCATCGAGGCCAAGGGACTCGGCGAGGAAGAGACGAGCGGCCTGGAGTACTCGGCACCGTCCATCGACGGCGAGGTCGAGGTCCGCGACGAGCAGGGCCGCCTGGAGCAGGCCGCGACGGCACGGGCGCAACGTGCGCAGGCCGAGGCCGAGGAGCAGCAGGGCCCGGAGCAGGGTTCCGCGTTCGGCAACGCCGCGACGGCCTCCGGCCAGGCGGCGGCGAACAACCGCGCCGAGCGTCGCGCGGCGAAGCGCGGCTGACGCAGCAGCAGACGGACGGGAGGCGCGGTGCCAGCTGGCACCGCGCCTCCCGTCCGTCTGCGCGCACGCGTCTGCGCGCACGCGTCTGCGCGCACGCGTCTGCGCGCACGCGTCTGCGCGCACGCGTCTGCGCGCGCGCCCAGAGCACGAGACTTGCCCTCAGCGACCGACCTCGTGCTCCCCAGCGCGAGGAACGTCGCTCACCACGAGACTCGTGCGGCGGCAGACGGCTGCGCGATCAGAGCACGCCGACCGCGGTCGCGCGCCAGCGCGCGTTCCGCACCTCGAGCCGGATCGCGACCGCTCGCGCGTGGCTCCGCCCTTGCACGACCACCGTGGCCTCGACGACGCCGTCCGCGGGCGAGCAGCACACGACGCGTTCCGCTCGGAGCGACGGGCGCGGGAGGGGACGGCGGCGCGCCGAGCGGCTCCGCGCAGCGAGGGCGGACCGTTGCTGGAGGTGCCGGTGCACGTCCTCGGTGACCCAGCGGGCGATGCTGTCGACCTCCCGGGCGCCGCTGAGGATCTCCACCACGCAGAGCGCGAGTGCCCGCGCGGTCTGCTCGGGATCGGGGAGCGCCACGGGCCCCGCTGGACCGGGGAGCGCCGGATCGACGCTGTTCGGCACCGGGCGGAGCGCCGGTGCCGGTGGCGGTGGGACGGCGTCCTCCTCCGGACGATCGTCGTCTGGTCGTACTGCTCGTTGCGCCACCCCGGCCCCTTTCGTCGGGGCTGAGCGTATGGTGAGTGCAACATTCGAAATACCGCAGGACCATCACCTGTGGACAACGCGGCATTGTCCACACAGAGCGACACCTAGACTTGGCACGTGTCGACCCTCAGTGACCTCGTCCTCGCGCAAGGCCGTTCCTCCGAAGCCGACGTGGAGTGGCTCCACCTGCTCGTCGGGGACTGGCAGCTGCTCGCCGACCTCTCGTTCGCCGACATGGTGCTCTGGGTCCCCACGGCAGAGGACGGCTCGTTCGTGGCCGTCGCGCACGCCCGTCCGAGTTCCGCCGCGACGCTGTTCTACCGGGACATCGTCGGCCAGGAGATCCGCGAGGAGTGGCGCGAGCAGGTGACGGAGTGCTTCGTCGGCAGCCGGGTCGTCGACTCCGCCGAACCCGACTGGTACGAGGACACCCCGACCCGCGTGCGGGCGATCCCGGTGCTCCGTCGGCTCTCGGCGAACAGCGCGGAGACCACCGACCGTCCGATCGCCGTCGTCACGCGGCACTCGAACCAGGACGAGATGCGGACGCCGAGCCGGCAGGAGCTGAACTTCACCGCCGGTGCCAACGACCTCTTCGGCATGATCGCCACGGGGGACTTCCCGGACCTCGGTGCTCCGGCCGGTCCGCGGCGAGGGGCGCCGCGTGCGAGCGACGGACTCCTGCGGCTCGACACCAACGGCGTCGTGACCTTCGCGAGCCCGAACGGGCTCAGCGCGTTCAACCGCATGGGCTTCGAAGGTGAACTCGAGCGCAAGTCCCTGGCCGAGGTGACGACCGAGCTCATCGGGTCGAAGCTCGACGTCGACGAGTCACTCCCGCTCGTGGTCACCGGGCGCGCGCCCTGGCGTGCCGACGTCGAGGCGAAGGGCGTCACGGTGTCGCTGCGCTCGATCCCGCTCCGTGACCACGGTGAGCGCATCGGCGCGATCGTGCTCTGCCGCGACGTCTCCGAGCTGCGCCACCAGGAGCGCGAGCTCATCACGAAGGACGCGACGATCCGCGAGATCCACCACCGCGTGAAGAACAACCTCCAGACGGTCGCGTCCCTCCTCCGCATCCAGGCGCGACGCACCCACTCGGAGGAGGCCCGCACGTCGCTGCAGAACGCCATGCGCCGGGTCGCAGCGATCGCGGTCGTGCACGACACCCTCTCGACCGGGCTGAGCCAGAACGTCGACTTCGACCAGGTGTTCGACTCGGTGCTCAAGCTCGTGACCGAGGTCGCGGCGTCCCACAACACCACCGTCCGCCCGAAGAAGACCGGCGAGTTCGGCGTCCTGCCCTCGGAGGCGGCGACCCCGCTCGCGCTCGGCCTCACCGAACTCGTGACGAACGCGGTCGAGCACGGGCTGGACGGCCGCGACGGCGAGGTCGAGATCGTCGCCGACCGTTACGACGACCACCTCGAGATCCAGGTGCGCGACAACGGTCGAGGGCTGCCGGAAGGCAAGGTCGGGTCCGGTCTCGGCACGCAGATCGTCCGTACGCTCATCCAGGGCGAGCTCGGCGGCACGATCGACTGGCACACGCTCACGGGCAGCGGGACCGAGGTCGGCATCTCGATCCCGTTCCGCTGGCTGACGGCAGCGCCCGCGGCGTGACGCCCGCGGCGTGACGCCCGCGGTGCCCGCGGTGCCCGCGGTGCCCGCGGTGCCCGCGGTGCCCGCGGTGCCCGCGGACCGGCAGCGTCCTCGCGGTGCTCGCACAACCAAAGTCGATCGGCACCACGGGAAACCGTGGTGCCGATCGACTTTGGTTGTGCAGAACCGAAGCGCACCGCGCACCGCACCGCACGCACCGCACACCGCACGCCCCCGCACACGACGAAGCCCGCCGCCCCAGCGGGGGCGACGGGCTTCGGGGACCGCAGGTCAGGAAGCGCGACGAGCGCGGGCGGCGCGGCGCTTCAGCGCACGACGCTCGTCCTCGCTGAGGCCGCCCCAGACACCGGAGTCCTGGTTGTTCTCGAGGGCGTACTGCAGGCACATCTCGGTGACGGTGCACCGGGCGCAGACGGACTTCGCCTTCTCGATCTGGTCAACTGCGGGGCCGGTGTTCCCGACCGGGAAGAAGAGCTCGGGGTCCGCGGTGAGGCAGGCAGCCTGGTCACGCCAGTCCATGTGTGGTGCTCCTTGATGTCGATGCTCGAACGGCAGCCGTGGACGTGGTTCGGGGATCGGAACGCTGGCATGCTGAGCATGAGGGGACACCCTGTGGGGGAGGGATCCGCTGGAAGCGAGTCTGACGCCCGCGGAACGCTCGGGGGAGGAGCGTCGAACCACGGGAGACGCACACCACATCGTGCCGTCCGAACGACCTCGAATATCGTTCCATACTGGTAGGGGCAAATCAAGGGTTCCGACGCTGGAGGATCGCTGTGCACGACACCACACCCGCCGAGTCCGCGGACCCCGGACAGCGCTCGCCCGCGTTCACGGTGCTGCAGGTCGTGCTCGGCCTCGAGTTCCTCGCGCTGGCCGGCGTCACGGTCTGGCTCCTCGTCGAACTGGTCACCTCGCCGGCGACGAGTCTCGCCTCCGGGATCGCGCTGACGATCCTGACCGCGATCGCGGCGCTCTGGCTCGGCGCGCTCTTCGTCGGGTTGCGGAACCGCCGTCCGTGGGTGCGCTCCGGGATCATCGTCTGGCAGGTGATGCAGGGCGCGCTCGCGATCGGCGCGTTCCAGGGAGTCTTCCGCGTCGCCTGGTTCGGCTGGCTGCTGCTCATCCCCGCGCTGCTCGCCATCACGCTCGTGCTCTCGCGGCCGGTCACGGCCGCCCTCGTCCGCCAGGACGGCGACGGGGACTGACGCAACAGCCTGGAGGCCCGGGGGCGGGGCCCGGGGCCCGCCCCCGGCCGCCCCGGGGGGGGCGCCGCCGCTAACACCCGGCCGCGCGTAGTCCCCCGGCAGGGGGCCTGGCCGGTGG
>NZ_JBIVHJ010000002.1:686092-718508 GCF_044749145.1 Curtobacterium sp. NPDC089689
CCCGCTGGGGCGCGCGCGGCGGGCCCGGGCCCCCCCCCCCCGGCGGGCGGGGGGGGGGCCCCCCCCCCCCCGCGGGGGGCCCGGGGGCGGGCCCGGGGCCCGGCCCCCGGGCCTCCCGTGCGTGCGCTCCGCCGATCAGACCAGGCCGAGCTTCTTCCGCAGGCTGGCGACGTGGCCGGTGGCCTTGACGTTGTAGAGCGGCAACTGCACGGTGCCGTCCTCGTCGACGACGATCGTCGAGCGGATCGTGCCGGTGACGATCTTCCCGTAGTTGTTCTTCTCGCCCCACGCGCCGTACGCCTTGTGCACGGCGAGGTCGGGGTCGCTCAGCAGCGGGAACGTGAGCGCCTGCTCGTGGCGGAACTCCTGCAGCGCCGGCAGCTCGTCCTTCGAGACGCCGAGGACCTCGTAGCCGGCCGCCTGCAGCGACGACATGTTGTCGCGGAAGTCGCACGCCTCGGTGGTGCACCCCGGGGTGGAAGCCGCCGGGTAGAAGTACACGATGACCTTCTTCCCCCGCAGGGCGGACAGTGCGTGCTCCGTGCCGTCCTGGTCCGGGAGGGTGAAGTCGGGGGCGGTGTCGCCGGCGGCGAGACGGTCGGTCATGGTGCTCCTGTTCGATCGTGGTGCCCGGTGGTCATGAGCACCCCGAAGCCATGCTATTGTTGTTTCCCGTTGCAGCACGGTGAAACGGAACGCAGCGAACGCACCTCTAGCTCAATTGGCAGAGCAACTGACTCTTAATCAGTGGGTTCTGGGTTCAAGTCCCAGGGGGTGCACCAGCAAGGCCCCGGTCCGAACGGACCGGGGCCTTCGTCGTTCCCGGGCTCGGACGACTGCGAGCGACGACACGCCCGAGCAGCACTCCGGCCCCGAAATCAGTCGTGGCGGACGTCGACGATCCGCTCATCGCCGAACACCGGGTCGACGGCTCCTGCCGTCACCGCCGCGAGGTCCGCTCGGAGGCGCGACCGTTCGGCAGCCGGCACCCACAGCTCGAACGCCGCGGCTGCTCCGTACACCGGCTCGCCGAGCACGGCGTGATGGTGGCGGGCCCAGTCGCGGAGGACGTTGTCGATCCGCCCGGCCTCGGCGTGCGGCACCGCGACCGTCGCGCGCGTCAACGATCGTCGGGGCACGACCTCCGCGCGGTCGAGGGTCTCCGACACCGAGGTCGAGTACGCCCGGACGAGTCCGCCGGCCCGGAGCTTCACGCCGCCGAAGTACCGCGTGACCACCGCGACCAGGTCGGTGAGGCCACGGCGACGCAGGACCTCGAGCATCGGGACCCCGGCGGTACCGCTCGGTTCGCCGTCGTCGGAGGAGCGCGCCTGGTCGCCCAGGACGCCGGTCACCATCGCCGTGCAGTGGTGCCGCGCGTCCCAGTGCCGCTTCCGGACCTCCGTGATGACGCGCTCGGCGTCGGCGACGTCCACCACCGGTGCGACGGTGGTGATGAAGCGCGACTTCGTGACGACGACCTCGTGCTCGACCGGGGCGGCGATGGTGGAGGGGAGGGACGCGCTCACCGGATCGAGGCTACCGGCGCTAGCATGTCCTGCACTGCTGGCGACTGGGGAGGAGTCCGATCGACATGGACGACATCGTCGACGACCGGGGTGGCGTGCTGGACGCCGCGGAGCTCGCCCGGCGGCTCAACCTGCTGCTCGACTTCGAGGAGTCGCAGCGCGGCGCCCCCGTGCCGTTCGCCGCGGTCGAGGAGTACGTCGCCGCCCACGGTGGATCGCTCTCCCGGGCGAAGTGGACGTACATGCTCTCCGGCGACGGCCGGCGCAACCGCGACTCCGGTCTGCTCCGTCTGCTCGCCGGGTTCTTCGAGGTCGACGATCGGTTCCTGCTCGAGGACAGCGCGGTCCCGGAGCGGATCAGCGCGCAGCTCGCCCTCGTGCGCTCCCTGCGGTCGGCGCGGGTGAGCGGCTTCGCGGCCCGGACCTTCCCGGGGGAGCTCTCGGCCGAGGCGCTGCGGCGGATCGCCGAGGTGCTCGAGGAGGAGTCGCAGCGGGGGAGCGTCGCGTGAGCGCCGACTTCGTCGAGGCGTTCTGGGCACGGGCGGACGCCGAGGGCTGGTCGGACGTCGACGACGCCGTCGCCGCGGCGGCCGCGATCGTCGGGAAGCCCATCGTGGTCCGTGAAGAGGCGTTCCTCGCGGAGGAACCCGTGTGCGGCTTCGTCGCCACGCTCGAGCACCGGCACCTCGTGATGATCTCGCCGACGCCGTCGCCGACTTTCCGGTCGTTCGTCATCGGGCACGAGCTCGGGCACGTGCTGCACCGGCACCAGGAGGCCCAGGCGCAGTCGGCGTACATCCGTGACGTGATCCCGGACCTGCCCGAGTACAAGGTCGAGCGGGCGATGGCCCGCGGGCTGTTCGACAACGCGTTCGAGCGGGAGGCCGAGTTGTTCGCCGACCGGCTGGGGCAGGTCATCCGTGCTGCCCGGACCCGTCCGAGCGACTTCCGCGGGGTCTTCGGGTGAACGCCGACCGCCACCCGGTGGTGCGGCGGTGATCCTGGCCGTCGCCCAGGCGCTCCTGCTCGTCGTCGGCACGGTCGTGCTCTTCGTCCTCCAGCGGGGACAGGACCGCACCCTCGCCGTGACCTTCCTGCTCTTCGCGGCGACGATCGTGACGAACGTCGACCCGCTCTACCGGTGGGTCGATCCGCTGTTCGGCGGTTTCAACCTCGTCACGGTGGTGAGCGACTGCCTCATGGTCGCGGGGACGAGCACGCTGCTGTGGGGCGTCGCGAAGGCCGTCGGGTTCGGTCGACGCTGGCTGCGGACCGCGATCGTCGTGGTGTTCGCGGTGGTGCTCGTCGTCGTCGTGACGGCCTTCACCGTGCTCGAGAAGCCGCCGACCACGACGACGTTCATGCTCGACGCCGGGGCGCACCCGGCTGCCGTGGTCTACTCGGTGTCGCAGACGGTGTACCTCGGCGTGGCACTCGGCGCGACCGGGCTCATCTGCCTCCTCCGCCTGCGTGAGGCCCGCGGGCTGGTCGACCGGATCGGCCTCTGGGTGCTCGTGCTCGGCGGCGTGCTCGGCGTCGTCCGCATGGTCGTGGTCGTCGTGATGGACGTCGCGCACCTCGTCGGGGACCTCGCCGTGACCCGGTCGCTGGCGGTGCCGTACGACGTCACGACGCCGGGAGCCGTGCTGTGCGTCGCGTCGGGGATGCTCCTCCTCGTCATCGGCCACCAGGTGTGGCGTGCTCGTCGGACGGGCACGGTGGAGCGGGCGATCCGGAGCCTGCAACCGCTCCACGACCGGATCGGGACGGACAACGCGTACCCCGCGACCTCCGACCCGGAGACGCGCCTGAGCCGCACGATCGTCGAGATCAACGACGGGGCGCGGGCCAGCCGGACGGTGCTGACGCCGGAGGAGCGCGCGGTCCTCGCCGCCGCCGAGGGAGCGCTCGACCCCGCCTGAGGTCGACGGTCGCCGACGCGCCGTGTAGGGTCTGTAGCAATTGCTACAGACCGGTGGGTCTCGACCGCGTTGGGGGCGGCCGAGCCCCACCGGCCCGCACAGCACCAGCCGGTGCGACAGCGACGGTCGTTACGATCGGTACGTGCTCGTCTTCGCCGCCCTCGTCCTGTTCATCGGCGCCGTCTTCAACGTCGTCGCCTGGCCGCGCTTCTTCCAGCGCGTCGCGAAGGACCCGCGAGCGCGCGACGCCGCCGGCCGGCCGACGACGTTCTGGCGCGTGCACCTCGTCCTCGTCGTGATCGCGCTGGCGATCGCGGCCGCGTCGGTGGTGGCGGGCATCCTCCTGCTGGTCTGACCCGGCACCCCGCGTCGTGCGCACGCGGCGGACGGGAGGCCCGTGGCGGCGCCGCCACGGGCCTCCCGTCCGCCTCGTGGTGCGTCAGCACCGATCGGGCGGCGTGACGGACGTCGGTGGTCCGGGGTAGACCGGGTGCCACCGGCGACAGGAGGACCCCGTGACGGACGCGACACCCCGCACCTACCCCCAGGGCGTGCCGAGCTGGATCGACCTGCGCACGCCCGATCCGGACGCCGCCGAGGCGTTCTACGGCGGCCTCTTCGGCTGGTCCTTCGAGGAGCGCCTGCCGCCCGGAGTCCCGGGGTCGTACCGGATCGCGAGCGTCGACGGTCGCGAGGTCGGCGCGGTGGCGTCGAGCGGCGACCCGGCGCGGTGGCAGACGTACGTCGCGGTCGACGACGCCGATGCGGTGGCAGCGCGGGTCGTGGCGCTCGGCGGGGCCGCCTCCGCGCCCGAGGACGCCGGTGCCGGTGGTGCCGCGGGCCGCAGCGTCGACTGCGTCGATCCGCGCGGCGCGGCGTTCGGGCTCTGGCAGGCCCGTGCCCGCCTCGGTTCGCAGCACATCAACGCACCGGGCGGTTGGGTGTTCAGCGACCTCCGTGCCACCGAGCCGGACGCGGCACTCGCGTTCTACGCCGACCTGTTCGGCTGGCTCGTGTCCGACATGCAGGAGGGACCCGGAGCGATGCTCCGGCTGCCCGGCTACGGCGACCACCTCGCGGCGACGTCCGACCCGTCGATCCGGGAACGGCAGGTCGGGGCTCCGGAGGGGTTCGCCGACGTCATCGGCGCGCTCGACCGCCTCGACGCCGGCCACGACGACTGGCACGTGGCGTTCAGCTGTGCCGACCGCGACGCCGCGGCGACCAGGGTCGAGGAGCTCGGTGGGCGCGTCACCGGGACGTGGGAGGGCTACTGGACACGGGCGGCCGAGGTCGAGGACGCCCAGGGCGCGCCGTTCCGCCTGACGCAGTTCGTGCCGCGCGGCTGACCGCCGAGCTCAGTCCGCCAGGGGCGCCCCGAGCACCCGGCGGAGGGCGTGGTCGGCCACCCGCTCGTCCGTGGTGTCGAGCAGCACGCGGTAGGTGTCGTCGTCGGTGACGAACTCGACGCACACCGCGTCGTCGTCGCACGGGCCGATCCGCCAGCCACGCACCGACCCCATCGGCACCTCGGTGCGGCCCGACCGCTCGTAGCTCGTCTCGGCGGTGACCCGGTCGTCGAAGACGCGCACGCGACCGAACGTGCCGCGCCAGGTCAGCTGCAGGTCGAGCGAGGGGATGAGCGACGGGTCCGGCACCCGCCGATGCTACCGGCGGACGCCGGACCCGTCACGGACGATCCGGTGGACGCGTCACTTCCCGGACTGGTCACCCGTCCCGTCACGGCGCACCTGGTTCGCGGGGTCGCGTCCGGTGACCGGGTACGGCCCGGTGACGCCCTCGCGGAGGGCCGCGATGCGGAGGATCCGGTCGCGCTGCAGGAACCAGCCGACGATCAGGAGCGGGATGATGATCACGAGGGACGCGATCGTGTAGGTGCCGACCGGGTAGTCGATCGCCATGAGCACGATGACCGACGCGAGGAACGCCAGCGTGAGCCACGCGGTCACCGGTGCGCCGGGCAGGCGGAACGTGGGCTCCTTCGCGAGGCCCTGCTTCGCCCAGCTCCGGAGCTTCATCTGACAGAGGATGATCGTGCCCCACGCCGTGATGATGCCGAGGCTCGCCACGTTGAGGGCGATCTCGAACGCCTGGGACGGCACGAAGTAGTTGAGCACGACGCCGACGACGGTGAAGCCCGCGGTGAGCAGGATGCCCGCGTACGGGACGCCGCCGCGCGACATCTTCGTGGTCCACTTCGGCGCGGAGCCGTTCATGCCCATCGAGTGCAGCGCGCGGCCGGTCGAGTAGAGGCCGGCGTTCAGCGACGACAGCGCCGCCGTGAGCACGACGAAGTTCATGATCGACCCGACGACCTGCCCGACCTGCGGGTTCCCGATCGACGAGAAGAACGTCACGAACGGGCTCTCGCCCTCCTTGTAGGAGGTGTACGGCAGCAGGAGCGAGAGCAGCACGACCGAACCGACGTAGAACACCGCGATGCGGAAGACGACGGAGTTGATCGCGCGCGGGATGACCTTCTCGGTGTCCTGCGTCTCGCCCGAGGCCGTGCCGACGAGCTCGATCGCGGCGTACGCGAACACGACGCCCTGGATCACGAGGACCGCGGGCAACAGGCCGTTCGGGAACACGCCGTCGTTGTTCTGCAGGATCGAGAAGCCGGTCTGCACCGCCTGCCCGCCGGTCTCGACGGGGAACGCGAAGATGAGCCACACCAGCGCGACCACGAGGAACGCGACGAGGGCGGCGACCTTGATGAGCGCGAACCAGAACTCGAGCTCGCCGAAGACCTTGACCGCGACGAGGTTGGCCGCGAGGACGACGACGAGGGCGATGAGCGCCATCAGCCACTGCGGCGCCGAGGTGAACGGCTTCCAGTACTGCATGTAGAGCGCGACCGCGGTGGTGTCCACGATCGAGGTCATCGCCCAGTTCAGGAAGTACATCCACCCGGCGGCGTACGCGAACTTCTCGCCGTAGAACTCGCGCGCGTACGAGATGAACGACCCCGAGGAGGGGCGGTGCAGCACGAGCTCGCCGAGGGCACGGAGGATGAAGAACGCGAAGATCCCGGCCACCAGGTAGGTGATGGCGAGCGCGGGACCCGCGGAGTTGAGCCGTCCACCGGCACCCAGGAAGAGGCCGGTGCCGATGGCCCCGCCGATCGCGATCATCTGCAACTGCCGGGGCTTCAGACCGTGCTGGTAGCCCTCCTGCTCGTGCGAGAAGTCCTGCGCGGGGGCGCGACGGGCTCCCGTGTCGTTCTGCGCTGTCATGCGCGACACGCTACAGGTGCGGACGTGCCGCGGCGGCACACAAACCTGTCCGCGAGCTGGAACGTAACGACCGCATCACGATCACGATCCCTGCCGTGCCGGGCGACACGCCGTACACGGGGTACGTTTTGGTCCGGATTCCGGGGGATCTCGGTTCGCCTCGGGGGACAGGAACTCGCTACGGTTGAACGTCCGCTCAGCCAGACGGCGAGCGGCACGACGACCAGAACGCGTCCCGGAGTCCAGCACGTCGCCGGAGCCGTACGGTCGTCCGGACCGGGACCGCTCCGACGGTGGTCCCTGCGTGCGCCCTCGCTCGCCCTGCACTCGTCGCGGGCTCGACGCGGCTGCGCCACGCCGGTCACGGACGACCCGTTCGCAACCAGAACGCGTCCGGTGTGCGCCATGTCGCCGCGGTCGCGCGAGGAGCACCACCGTTGTCCATCGCACCACCCCACGACCGGGTCCCCGACGCCGAACCGCGTCCCGTGCCGGCCTCCGCTCCACCTGCAGTGAGCGTCCGCGGCATCCACAAGGTCTTCGGCCGCCGACCCGGTGAGGCCGTCCGCCGACTGACCGCCGGAGCGACGCGCGATGAGGTCCGCGACCTCGGATCCGCCGCCGTCATCGACGCCACCTTCGACGTGCAGCCCGGAGAGATCTTCGTGGTGATGGGACTGTCCGGTTCCGGGAAGTCCACGCTCATCCGCATGCTCAACGGGCTGCTCGAGCCGAGCGCGGGGAGCGTCGAGGTCGCCGGCCGCCGCATCACCCGTGCCAGCGCCAAGGAGGTCCGGGACATCCGTCGCACCAGCGTGTCGATGGTGTTCCAGCACTTCGCCCTCCTGCCGCACCGCACCGTGCTCGAGAACGTCGCGTACGGCCTCGAGGTGAACGGCGTCGACAAGACCGCCCGGATCGCGAAGGCCCGCGAGGTCATCGACCTGGTGGGGCTCGACGTCTGGGCGGACGCGAAGCCCGACGAGCTCTCCGGCGGCATGCAGCAGCGCGTCGGCATCGCCCGCGCGCTCGCCGCGGAGACCGACGTCCTCCTGATGGACGAGGCGTTCAGCGCCCTCGACCCGCTCATCCGGCGCGAGATGCAGGAACAGCTCGTCGAACTCCAGCAGCGACTCGGCAAGACCGTCGTGTTCATCACGCACGACCTCAACGAGGCGATGTTCCTCGGGGACCGCATCGCCGTCATGCGGGACGGCCGCATCGTGCAGATCGGGACGCCCGAGGACATCCTCACCGACCCCGCGAACGACTACGTCGCCCAGTTCGTCCAGGACGTGGACCGAGCCCGGGTGCTCACCGCCGCGAGCGTGATGGAACCCGCCCGCGCCGTGGTGCCCCTGACCGTGGGACCGCGCGGTGCCCTGCGGACGATGCGCGACCTGCAGACAGCCGCACTGTTCGTCACCGGTCGGGGCCGCAAGCTCGAGGGATGGGTCCGGGACCGGCACGTCATGCGCCAGGTCAAGGCCGGCGACACGGCACTCGAGGCGATCGTGAACGCCGAGTTCGCGCGGGTGGCGCCGGAGACCCTGCTCACGGACCTCTTCGAGCTCGCGGTCGAGTCGCCGCTGCCGATCGCCGTGGTCGACGACGAGGACCGCCTGCTCGGTGTCGTACCGCGCGTGACCCTCCTCGCCGCCCTCGGCAACGTCCCGACGACGACCGCGCCGATGCCCGTCCTCGAGCCTGTCACGCAGATCGCATCGGACATCGACGAGGCCCTCGCCACAGCCGCGGTCATCGACGACGACGCCGCGACCTCCATGCCCAGCGGTGAGACAGGAGCACACGCATGAACAGCCTCTTCGGGTTCCGCTTGCCCTTCGGCGACGCCGTCGACACGGTGGTCGAGTGGGTCACCGACCACCTCGGCGCGCTCTTCGACCTCATCGCCACGGTGTTCTCGTTCTGCTACGCCTGGGTGGATTACTTCCTCTCAGCACCACCGTTCTGGGCCGTCACCGTGGTCGTCGTCGCGATCGCAGCATGGGCCAAGGGCTGGAAGCTCGCCATCGGGACGCTCGTCGGGTTCGCCCTCATCGCGTCGGTCGGCATGTGGTCCGCCGCGATGCAGTCCCTCGCGCTCGTGCTCGTCGCCGCCGCGATCGCGGTCGTGCTGAGCCTGCCCCTCGGCATCTGGGCTGCGCGGTCGGACGCGGCGAGTCGCATCATCAAGCCGGTGCTCGACTTCATGCAGACGACCCCGGCCTTCGTCTACCTCATCCCCGCGCTCATCCTCTTCGGCATCGGCCCCGTCCCGGGGATCATCGCCACCGTCGTGTTCGCGATCGCCCCGGGCGTCCGACTGACGGAGCTCGGCATCCGCGGGGTGAGCTCGGAGGTCGTCGAGGCCGGCGCGGCCTTCGGGTCCAGCCCCTGGCGGATCCTCCGGCAGATCCAGTTGCCGCTCGCCCGGCCCAGCATCATGGCCGGCGTCAACCAGGTCATCATGCTCTCGCTGTCGATGGTCGTCATCGCCGGCATGGTCGGCGCCGGGGGGCTCGGCGGACAGATCGTCAACGCCCTGAACCGCATCGACGTCGGGCTCGGTGCCGAGGCGGGCGTCGCCGTCGTCGTCCTCGCGATCGTCCTCGACCGCATCACCGCCGCGTTCGGCGGCGAGCGGACGCGGCGCGTCCGTTCGGCCAGCCGCGCCGGCAGCGCGCGACCGGACGCCGCTGCGTCCGCGATCGAACCGGGTGCGGCCGAACCGGCCGGGGACGCACGCGCCGGAGCAGCCCGACCCGGCCGCGCGACGGTCGACGCCTGATCGTGCTGCTCCCGGCCACCCCACCCGTTCGACCCACGAACCGCTCGGTGACAGCACACCGAGGAACCGACGGCACCGCCCCCGAGCTCGGGGACGTCCGCCGCAACAGGAAGGAACCCATGAAGTCCCGCACCACCCGCACCATGAGCACCCGCACGAAGATCCTCTCCGCGATCGGCCTCGGCGCGGCCGCGGCCCTCGCCCTCAGCGCCTGCTCGCCCCCCGGCACGAGCAGCGCTTCCGGCACCGTCGAGAACGGCGACCAGAAAGCGATGAAGATGGTCGTCTTCAACGGCTGGGACGAGGACACCGCCGCCAGCGAGCTCTGGAAGTACGTGCTCGAGGACAAGGGCTACGACGTCGAGCTCGACTACGCCGACGTTGCTCCCGCGTACCAGGGCCTCTCCCAGGGCGACTACGACGCGGTGCTCGACACCTGGCTGCCGAACACGCACAAGTCCTACATGGAGAAGTACGGCGACGACCTCGAGGACCTCGGCTCCTGGAACGACCAGACTTCGCTCGAGGTGACCGTGAACGCCGACGCGCCCATCGACTCGCTCGCCGACCTCGCAGCGCACAAGGACGACTTCGGCGGACGGATCGTCGGGATCGAGCCCGGCGCCGGACTGACCTCGGTCGTGAAGGACGACGTCATGGATGCGTACGGCCTCGACGACTGGGAACTCGTCACCAGCTCCACCCCGGCGATGCTCTCCGAGCTCAAGAAGTCCGAGAAGGACGGCAGCGACATCGTGGTCACGCTCTGGCGGCCGCACTGGGCGTACAACGCGTTCGACGTGAAGGACCTCGACGACCCGAAGGGCGCGCTCGGCGACAACGAGACGATCCACACGGTCGTGAAGAAGGACTTCCGCGACGACTTCCCGCAGGCCGCGAAGTGGCTCACGGCGTTCTCGATGGACTCCGACACGCTCTACTCGCTGGAGGACGCGCTGGTGAACAGCGGCGCCGACCAGTCCGAGTACCAGTCGATCGTCGAGAAGTGGGTCGGGGAGCACCAGGACTACGTCGACTCACTCACGAAGTGAGCTGACGCGCTCCGTCGAGACGGTCCCCTGACGCGACCTGACGACGGACAGGAGGCCCGTGACGACACCGCCACGGGCCTCCCGTCCGTCCTGGACCGATCCGCGACCGACGCGACGTTGGTTGCATGGGGGGATGGACATCCTCCTCCGACTCCTCGTCGCGGTCGGGTTCGCCCTGCTCGTCACGGCCGTCGCCGCGCTCGTCACCCACCTCGTCTTCCGCTCCCTCGCCCGTCGTGAACGCTGGGCGTCCGTGCTCTCCCGTCGGACGAAGCACCCCTTCCGCACCGTGCTGCTCATCGCCCTGCTCTGGACGGCCTTCGCCACGAGCGTCCCGGACACCCGTGCGTACCCGTGGCGCGACGAGGTCTCGCACATGTTCCTCATCGCGGTGATCGGTACCGGCTGCTGGCTCGCCTGCGAGGTCGCGATCTTCCTCGAGTCCCTCGGCCTGCACCGCTACCGGACGGACGTGCCCGACAACCGCGTCGCCCGCCGGGTCAAGACCCAGGTGCTCGTCCTGCGCCGCCTGACCGTCGCGGTGCTCGTCATCATCGCGGTCGGCGCGATCCTGCTGACCTTCCCCGGGGTCGAGGCCGCCGGCGCGAGCGTGCTCGCCTCCGCGGGGCTCATCTCCGTGATCGCCGGCCTCGCGGCGCAGTCGACGCTCGGCAACGTGTTCGCGGGCATGCAGCTCGCGTTCTCCGGGTCCATCCGGGTCGACGACGTCGTGGTGGTCGAGCAGCAGTGGGGGAGGATCGAGGAGATCACCCTGACCTACGTCGTCGTGCACCTGTGGGACGACCGCCGGTTCGTGCTCCCGTCGACGTACTTCACGAGCACCCCGTTCGAGAACTGGACGCGGACGAACAGCGAACTGCTCGGTGCCGTCGAGTTCGACCTCGACTGGCGCGTCCGCCCCGGAGACATGCGCGTCGAGCTCGAACGGATCCTCGAGCGGACCGAGCTCTGGGACCGCCGGGTCCAGGTGCTCCAGGTCACCGACGCCGTGCAGGGGTTCGTGCACGTCCGCGTGCTCGTCACCGCGCACGACGCCCCGTCGTTGTTCGACCTGCGCTGCTACGTCCGCGAGGAACTGGTCGCCTGGATCCAGCGAACGCACCCGGACGCGCAGCCCGTGCAGCGGGTGCTGATGGTCGAGGACGTCGCCGCACCGCGACGACGCGGCGCGTCGACCGCCGCCTCGTCGGCGCTCTTCGGCGGTGAGCACGACGAGCGAGCCGCGATGTTCACCGGGCCGATCAGCACGTCCGACGTCCGGCCGGCGGACGTGTCGTAGCCGGTTCGACCAACGGACGGGAGGCACGTGGCGGACCCGTCACGTGCCTCCCGTCCGTCGTGTGGTCGCCTCGCGACCCGCTCCGGCTCCCGCCCTACGGCTGACGCGCCTTCACGGCGCGGTCGTCCTCGACCACCGTGCCGATCGCGACGATCGTCGTCGCGAGCCACGCCACCCAGGTGAGAGCCAGGCGCCAGTCGCGCGGACCCTGGCGGGTGGTCTGCACCACGCTGTAGCCGCTGATGATCGAGCTCCACACAGCACCGCTGAACATGAACTTCCGCACGGGTTCCTCCTCCTGGTCGTCCCGTCAACGCTACCGGCCGCTACATTGGAGCGCCGCCGGTCACCCCTGGGCCGGCGTGCTCGTGAGGAGTCAGCGTGCGCCAGGCCGTCATCGGCGGAGTCCTGCTCGTGGTCGGTGCCGTGTGCGTCGCCCTCGGGCTCCTGCCCCTGTCCGACCTCGCCGAACTGGCCGACCGCGTCGTGCCGGTGCTCGGCTTCGTGCTCGGCCTCACGATCGTGGCCGAGCTCGCCGCCGACGCCGGCGTGTTCGACCGGCTCGCCGACCTCGCCGCCCGCGTCGGCGGCGGGCGCACGATCGGCCTCTGGGCCGCGGTCGTCGTGCTCGCCGTGGTCTGCACCGTCTTCCTGTCGATCGACACGACGGCGGTGCTCCTCACCCCGATCGTCATCACGCTCGCCCGGCGCGTGGGGCTCCCGCCCATGCCGTTCGCCCTCACCACCGTGTGGCTGGCGAACACGGCGTCGCTGCTCCTGCCCGTGTCGAACCTCACGAACCTGCTCGCCGTCGACCGCATCGGGCTCGACGGACCGATCCCGTTCGCGGGCCTGATGGCGTGGGCGGCGCTCGCCGGCGTCGTCATCCCGTGTGCGGTGCTCCTCGTCGTCTTCCGTGGGAAGCTCTTCGGCCGGTACACGCCCGTCTCGGTCCGCCGGGCATCCGACCCGGTGTTCTTCTGGTCGGCGTCGGCGGTGCTCGTCGCGCTCGTCGTGGCGCTGACCGCGGGGGTGACGGTGTGGATCGCCGCGGTCGTCGCTGCCGTGCTGCTCGTCGTCGTGGCCGCCTTCCGGGCACCCTCGGAGCTCCGCGTCTCGCGCGTGCCGTGGTCGACGCTCCTCTTCGCCGCCGGGCTCTTCGTCGTCGTCGAGACGCTGCACACCACGGGGCTCACCGACCCGATCGTCGACGCGCTGCCCGGCGGTACCGGCACCGGCTCCCTCCTGGCGCTGGGCGGCGCGGGTGCGGTGGCGGCGAACGCCATCGACAACCTGCCCGCCTACCTCGTGCTCGAGCCGGCGGCCGGGCACGAGGCACTGCGGTACGCGGCGCTGCTCGTGGGGGTGAACGCCGGCTGCCTGATCACCCCGTGGGCGTCCCTCGCGACGCTGCTGTGGCACGCGCGCCTGGCATCCGAGGGGGTGCACCTGTCCTGGGGGCGGTACATGGCGCTCGGGTGCATCGTGGCGCCGCTGACGGTCGTGGCCGGGGTGCTCGCGCTGCGTCTCTGACGGGCGCGCCGACCTACAGCCAGTCCTTGCTCTTGAAGACGCGGTAGAGCACGAGCGAGGACGCGATGATCAGCCCGACCGAGGCGTAGAGGCCGCTCCACGCGCTCTCGCCAGGGAACTTCACGTTCTGCCCGAAGAACCCCGTGATGGCCGTCGGGATCGCGATGATCGCGGCCCAGCCGGTGACCTTCTTCATGACGACGTTCTGGTGGTTCGACGCGATGCCGAGGTTCGTGTCGAGCACGCTGCCGACCGCTTCGCGCAGCTGTTCCACGGAGTCGGCGATCGTCACGAGGTGGTCCTGGACGTCCCGGAAGTAGGGCCGGATGCCGTCGACCACGAGCTCCGCGTCGCCGTGGAGGATCGACGTGACGCTGTCGCGTGTCGGCACGACGAGCCGGCGGAGCACCCCGAGCTGCTTCCGGAGCACGAACGACCGCCGCTGGATCTGGCGTTCGCGGCTGCTGCCGTGTTCGAACAGGTCGTCCTCGAGTGCGCTGACCGCCTGGTCGAGGTCCTCGACGACGTCCGAGGCGTGGTCGACCACGGTGTCGAGCAGTGCCCACATGAGCCACGGTACGCCGTGGTCGGCGATGTCGGCGTTGGCGTCGAGGCGGTGCTCGACGTCGCGGAGGTCGACGTCGGCGCCGTGGATGGTGATGAGTGCCCGCTTCGTCACGAAGGCCTTCACCTCGTGGCTGACGAGTTCGCCGGCGTCGGTGCGGCCGCTGACGTCGTAGACCACGAGGAACAGGCTCTCGCGGTACCGGTCGAGCTTCGGCCGCTGCCCGCCCTCGAGGGCGTCCTCGACGGCGAGGGCGTGGACGCCCAGCTCCTCTTCGAGGTCGGCGAGGTCCTCCGGCCGGGGGTCGGTGTGGTCCACCCACACGAACGTGCCGGGTTCGGCGACGAGGTCGGAGACCCGCTCCACCGGGAAGTCGCGTTCCGCTGCGGTGCCGTTCCGCCACGCCCTCGTCATGACCATCAGCCCAGCGTACGGCGACGGCCGGCCCGGGACTCCCGGACCGGCCGCCGCCGTGGTGTGCGTGTGCTCAGTACGCGGAGACGAGCTTGCCGTCCTCGACCTTCAGGTAGGTGTCGACGTCGAAGCTGTCGTCGCCCTTCTTGGCGTCGCCGAAGAAGTCCTTGTACGAGTAGGCGATCTGGCCGTCCTTCGTGCTCTTCACCTCGACGTAGCCGCTGCCGGAGGACTCGACCGTCAGCTCGGGCTTCGACTTCACCGTGTACTGCACCGAGCCGTCGGCGTCGTACGGGCCGTACCAGGGGCAACCGTCGCCGTAGCCGATGTCGGTCTTCTCGGCGCAGGTGTCGATGAGGTCCGAGACGTACTGTTCGGCATCGCGCTCGAGCGCCTTCGTCGCCGTGGGCTGGAAGGACACGTACGGGGCAGCGGAGGCGCCGACCTTCACGGTCTTCGTGCCACCGGTGAAGTACTTCGTCCCGCCGACCTCGACCTCGTAGCTACCGGGGTAGGCGAGCGACTCGAACGCGCCGTTCTCGATCGCGCCGACCTTCTTCCCGCCGACGGTCACGTCCGCACCCTCGAGCACGTCGCTCGCCGAGATCGACACACGGTCGGCGAGCGGCTTCGTGACACGCCACTCGTCCTTCACGAGGAACGAGGTGCCGGTGCGCTCCAGCGTGATGTCACCGGAGCGGTCCGAGCCGCCCTGCTGGTAGCGGACGGTCGCGTACGCGGTGTCACCCGAGGTCGACACCCGGCCGATGCGGACGTTCGTCGGACGGTCCTCGGCGCTCTTCAGGACGGCGGCGTCGAGCATGGAGGCGTTCGACGGCGCCTCGGTCATCCGGGACGCGGCGTCGGCGTCACCGCGGGCGATGGCCTCGACGTAACTCCGGGCGGTCGGGGCCGGACCCCACACGTTCGATCGGAGGACCCCCGTGGTGACGGCACCGGCGACGACGACCACCACGACGACGCCGGCGGCGACGAGCGAGCGGACGAGCACCTTGCGGGCCTTCGGCGACAGCGGGGTCGGGGCGGGCGCCTGGCCGCCGATGAACGGCTGCGGGCCGACGGCGCCGGGCGCACCGGCGCCGGGGGCGCCGACGCCGGGCGCCTGGGCCCACGCGCCGTCGACGGGCGTGTGCTCGGCGGGTGCCTCGGTGCCGTACTGGTCCGTGGCGGGCGCGGTCGGCGCGGCGGCCGGCTGACCGACGACCGGCTGACCGACGACCGGCGCACCGGCGACGGCCGCGCCGGGAGTGCCGGCCGTGCCGGCCGCGCCGGCCGCGGGCACGGCCCACGCCGGTGCGGGCTGCGGGTCGGTCCCGACGAGCTTCGCCGTGCGCAGGAGCGCCCCGCCGCCGAGGCGGGGGAGCAGCACCGGCGCGACGTACCGGGCGACGACCTCGATCGCCGCGCCCCAGAGCAGGAACACGACGGGCGTCCACGGAGCGATGCCGACCGAGCCGGAGCCGCCGACGGTGCTCGCGCCGCTGACGCGGTAGGACACGACGAGCGTGCCGAGGACGAGGAGCACCAGGCCGCCGAGGGCCCAGACGACCGGCGTCACGACCCAGTCGAGCGTGCTGCGGGCCCGGTCGTTCCGACGGACGGCGAGGGCCAGGCCGGCGGCGAACGCGGTGACGAGCACGAGCAGCACGACGAGCCAGGTCCACCCGCCGGCACCGCCGAACACGGTCGCCGTGCTGTTCACGGGGCCGAGGCCGCCGCTGCCGATCCCACCGAGGAACCCGAGCGCGGTCAGGGCGACGCCGGCGTTGCCGACGAGCAGCGGGAGCGCGGCGCCCCACGACGGCTGGGCGACGAACGCCACGACCACGACCACGACGGACACGACGACGACGAGGACGACGAGTTGCGAGGTGGCGACCCGCACCGTGCCGAGGACGCGGCCGACGACGACGTTGCCGCGGACGAGCAGCGCCGGACGGGCGAGCAGCGCGCAGAGGGCACCGATGAGGAAGGAACCGAGCACGCTGCCGAGCCCGACACCGTGCACGGGCTCGATGGTCGCGCCGTCCACCTCCGGGAACCGGATCGCCAGGACGAGCCCGGTCAGGGTCGTCAGCGCGACGAGCACCAGGCCGCTGACGACGCTCGTGAGCAGCAGCTGCGGCAGGGCGGCCACGCGCGAGCGGATGCGCCGCGTCAGCACGACGGCGAGCACGACCTGCGCGGCGAGCACGACCGCCGGGACGACGCCGATCGAGCCGGAGCCGGAGCCGAGCAGGCCGATCGACCCGGAGCCGTGGAGTCGACCGAGGTCGGCGAGCACGACGAGCTGCGCGGGGGCGCCGAGGATGACGCTGACGCCGGACAGGAGGGACTGCACGTCGGGGACTCCCGAGCCCGAGCCGCCGCCGATGCCGCTCGACGGACCGAGGTCGGACGACCCGCCGCCGGACCCGCCCGCTGCGGCGACCGCGACGGTGAGCAGGAGCGAGACCACGGCGACCACGTAGGCAGCGACCCAGCCCCCGACCGCGCCGAGCACGGCGGCGAGCCAGTCCCGTCCGGGCACCGTGCGGAGGAGGCGGTCGAAGCCGTCAGACGGTGCCGGCGCCGGGGTCGGCGCCGGTGCGGCAGCGGGCTGCTGCTGCGGCGGCTGCGGGGGAACGGGTGGGTGCTCGCTCACGATAGGTGGTGTCCTTTCCGACCGGGAGGCCGGCGCCACCCCTGTGGGCACCTCGTGTCCCCCCGACACGAGGGAGCATCATATCCATCCTGCCGAGGTCCCGTGAATCTGCTGGCGTCCCGCTGGTAACTTCGGCATCGTCCACGTGCACCACGACCCGTGTGCACCGACCCGGTCGAACGGAGACACCACCACCCCATGGCTGCTGACGACACCGATCCCTCCCGCTACGCCTTCGTCGTCGCGTCGAACCGCCTCCCGGTGGACCGCGTCGTCGACGAGGACGGCAACGAGGGCTGGCGGCACTCGCCCGGCGGCCTCGTGACCGCGCTGGAGCCGGTCATGCGCGCGAACGACGGCGCCTGGGTCGGCTGGGTCGGACAGCCCGACGTCGAGGTCGACCCCTTCGACAACGACGGCATCCACATCGTCCCCGTGCCCCTCAGCACCGACGACGTCGAGGAGTACTACGAGGGCTTCAGCAACGACACCCTCTGGCCGCTCTACCACGACGTCATCGAGCACCCGAGCTACCACCGCGACTGGTGGAACGCGTACAAGCGGGTGAACCAGCGCTTCGCCGACCAGATCGCCGAGATCGTCGAGCAGGACGGCGTGGTGTGGGTGCAGGACTACCAGCTGCAGCTCGTCCCGGCGCTCCTCCGCGAGCTCCGGCCCGACCTGACGATCGGCTTCTTCAACCACATCCCGTTCCCGCCGGTGGGCATCTACGCCCAGCTGCCGTGGCGCGCGCAGATCCTCGACGGCCTGCTCGGCGCGGACGTCATCGGCTTCCAGCGGCACGACGACGCGAGCGACTTCCTCCGCGCGGTCCGGCACATCAAGGGCTACACGACGAAGGGCTCGACCATCGACGTCCCGGTCGACGACCCGGCCGCGCCGCGGAGCCGCAAGGGGATCACCGTCCGCCACGTCGAGGCGCGGCACTTCCCGATCTCGATCGACGCCGCCGGGTTCGAGGAGATCGCGCACCGGCCCGAGGTCCAGGAGCGCGCCCGCGAGATCCGCGCGAGCCTCGGCAACCCGAAGACCGTGCTGCTCGGGGTCGACCGGCTCGACTACACCAAGGGCATCCGGCACCGCATCAAGGCGTTCGGCGAACTCGTCGAGGACGGCCGCGTCGCGGTGGAGGACGCCACCCTCGTCCAGGTCGCGAGCCCGAGCCGCGAGCGCGTCGACACGTACGCCGCACTGCGCGACGAGATCGAGCTGACCGTCGGTCGCATCAACGGCGACCTCGGCGTCATCGGGCACCAGCCGATCGCGTACCTGCACCACGGGTACCCGCGTGAGGAGATGGTGGCGCTCTACCTCGCCGCGGACGTCATGCTCGTCACCGCACTCCGTGACGGCATGAACCTCGTCGCGAAGGAGTACATCGCCACGCGCTTCGACAACGACGGGGTCCTCATCCTCTCCGAGTTCACCGGCGCCGCCGACGAGCTGAAGCAGGCCGTGATCGTGAACCCGCACGACATCGGTGCGCTCAAGGACTCGATCCAGCGCGCCATCGAGATGCCGCGTCGCGAGCGCTCGACGCGCATGCGCGCGCTCCGCAAGCGCGTCCGCGAGAACGACGTGGCGCGCTGGTCGCGCTCCTTCCTCGAGGCGCTCGACCGCCACGCGCCGAGTCGCGCGAAGCTCGACCCGGCCGCCGCCGACCCCGGTGACGAGCACGTCGACGAGCTCCAGGACACGACGTCGATCTTCGACCAGGACGCCCAGACCGCGCGTGCGGCCGAGGACACCCGGGAGGCCCGTGGTGCCTGACACCGTCACCGATCCGTCCGCCCTGTCGTCGGCCCTCGAGACGCTCGCGGCTGCGCCGCGACTGATCGTCGCCCTCGACTTCGACGGCACCCTCGCCCCGTTCGCGGACGACCCGGCGCAGGTCGGTGCGCTCCCCGGCTCCTGGGCGGCCGTGCTGACCCTCCAGCGGGCCCGCGACACCGAGGTGGTGCTGGTGTCCGGTCGCTCGCTCGACGGCCTCGCCCGCGTCACGCACGCCCCCGAGAGCATGGCGCTCGTGGGGTCGCACGGCGTCGAGTGGCGCGTCGACGGCCACGACGAGGACGCCCTCACCGACGACGAGTCCGCGCGCGTGCAACGGCTCGGCGCGGCGATCGACGAGGTGGCGACGCGCTACCCGGGCGTGCGGATCGAGCACAAGCCCGCCGGGGTCGGCGTCCACACCCGTGCTGTCGACGCCGAGACCGCGGCGGCTGCCGACGCCGAGGCCAGCCGGGTCGCCCACGAGGTCGACGACGCCGTGCTCGAGCGCGGCGGCAAGGACATCCTCGAGTTCGCCGTCCGCCACGTCACCAAGGGCGACGCGATCGACCGGCTTCGTGAACTGCGCGGTGCGGACGCCGTGTTCTTCGCGGGCGACGACGTCACCGACGAGGACGGCTTCCGGGTGCTCCGCGACGGCGACGTCGGTGTGAAGGTGGGGGAGGGCGACACGCTCGCCCGCTACCGGGTCGCCGACCCGGCCGCCCTCACCGACGTCCTGAAGCAGCTGGCGAGGGCACGGGCGACGCGACCGGCCTGATCGTCGGGACGGGCGTGGCTGACGCGACCGGCCTGGCCGACGCGACCGGCCTGGCCGACGCGACCGGCCTGACCGACGAGACCGGCACGACGGACCCGCACCGTGCCTCCCGGCCGGCGCACCGGATACCATGCGGACGCATGTTGTTGCTCGGCTGGTATCCCAACTGCGCCTAGACTCACCACATGCCTGACATCGACGTGAAGCCGCGCAGCCGGGTCGTCACCGACGGGATCGAAGCCACCACCTCGCGTGGGATGCTCCGGGCCGTCGGGATGGGCGACGAGGACTGGGAGAAGCCGCAGATCGGGATCGCGTCCTCCTGGAACGAGATCACCCCCTGCAACCTGTCCCTCGACCGCCTCGCCCAGGGCGCCAAGGAAGGCGTCCACTCCGGGGGCGGGTACCCGCTGCAGTTCGGCACCGTCTCCGTCTCCGACGGCATCTCGATGGGCCACGAGGGCATGCACTTCTCCCTCGTCTCGCGCGAGGTCATCGCGGACAGCGTCGAGACCGTCGTGATGGCCGAGCGCCTCGACGGCACCGTGCTGCTCGCCGGCTGCGACAAGTCGCTCCCCGGCATGCTCATGGCCGCCGCGCGCCTCGACCTCGCCAGCGTCTTCCTCTACGCGGGCTCGGTCATGCCGGGCTACGTGAAGCAGGCCGACGGCTCCTTCAAGGAGGTCACGATCATCGACTCCTTCGAGGGCGTCGGTGCGTGCAAGGCCGGCAAGATCACCGAGGCCGAGCTCAAGGAGATCGAGTGCGCGATCGTCCCGGGCGAGGGTGCCTGCGGCGGCATGTACACCGCCAACACCATGGCGTCGGTGGCCGAGGCCCTCGGCATGTCGCTCCCGGGGTCCGCCGCCCCGCCGTCGGCCGACCGTCGCCGCGACTACTACGCGCACCGCTCCGGTGAGGCCGTCGTGAACATGCTCCGCAAGGGCATCACGGCGCGCCAGATCCTCACGAAGGAGGCCTTCGAGAACGCGATCGCCGTCGCGATGGCACTCGGGGGCTCGACCAACGTCGTGCTGCACCTCCTCGCCATCGCGCACGAAGCCGAGGTCGAGCTGACCCTCGACGACTTCAACCGCATCGGTTCGAAGGTCCCGCACATCGCGGACATGAAGCCGTTCGGCCAGTACGTCATGAACGACGTCGACAAGAACGGCGGCATCCCCGTCGTCATGAAGGCGCTCCTCGACGCTGGGCTGCTGCACGGTGACGTCATGACCGTCACGGGCAAGACCATGGCCGAGAACCTCGCCGAGATCGACCCGCCGGCGGTCGACGGCAAGGTCTTCCGCCCGCTCGACCAGCCGATCCACGCCACCGGCGGCCTGACGATCCTCCAGGGCTCGTTCGCCCCCGAGGGTGCCGTCGTGAAGACCGCCGGGTTCGACGCCGCCGTGTTCGAGGGTCCGGCCCGCGTGTTCGACCGCGAGCGTGCCGCGATGGACGCCCTGACCGAGGGGCGCATCCAGAAGGGCGACGTCGTCGTCATCCGCTACGAGGGACCCAAGGGCGGCCCGGGCATGCGCGAGATGCTGGCGATCACCGCCGCCATCAAGGGCGCTGGCCTCGGCAAGGATGTACTACTGTTGACGGACGGACGATTCTCAGGCGGCACAACCGGCCTGTGCATCGGCCACATCGCACCGGAAGCGGTGGACGCAGGTCCAGTCGCATTCGTGCGCGATGGCGACCGCATCCGTGTCGACATCGCGGCTCGCTCGCTCGACCTACTGGTCGACGACGCCGAGCTGGAGGCCCGCCGAGAAGGCTGGGCCCCGCTGCCCCCGCGTTACACCCGCGGAGTCCTCGCGAAGTTCGCGAAGCTCGTCCAGTCCGCCGCCAAGGGCGCGGTCACGGGCTAGCGTCGACACCCGCACCACCGCCATCCCTCCAGGCAAGGAACACCTCATGCCCACGGAAGCCACTCCGCTGTCCGCGGCCGCCGGTGCACGCCGGACGCCGGAGGTCCTGACCGGCTCGGGAGCCGTCCTCCGGACGCTCGAGCACCTCGGGATCACCGACGTCTTCGGCCTGCCCGGTGGCGCCATCATCCCCTTCTACGACGAGCTCATGGCGTCCACGACGATCCGCCACGTCCTCGTCCGGCACGAGCAGGGCGCCGGCCACGCCGCCGAGGGCTACGCCTCGGCGTCGGGCAGGGTCGGCGTCGCCATCGCGACGTCCGGCCCCGGCGCGACGAACCTCGTCACCGCCATCGCCGACGCCTACATGGACTCGGTGCCCTTCATCGCGATCACCGGCCAGGTGTTCTCGACCCTGATGGGCACCGACGCCTTCCAGGAAGCCGACATCGTCGGCATCACGATGCCGATCACGAAGCACTCGTTCCTCGTCACCGACCCCGCCGACGTCCCGGCGACCCTCGCTGCGGCGTACCAGATCGCCACGACCGGTCGCCCGGGTCCGGTGCTCGTCGACATCACGAAGGACGCGCAGCAGAAGTCGGCGCCCTACGTGTGGCCGCCCAAGATCGACCTGCCCGGGTACCGCCCCGTGACGAAGGCGCACGGCAAGCAGATCGCGGCCGCCGCGCAGCTGCTCGCCGAGTCCGAGCGTCCGGTGCTGTACGTCGGTGGCGGGGTCGTCCGCTCCGGCGCCACCGCCGAGCTCAAGGCGTTCGCCGAGGCCACCGGTGCGCCGGTCGTCACGACGCTCATGGCCCGCGGCGCGTTCCCGGACTCGCACCCGCAGCACCTCGGCATGCCCGGCATGCACGGCACCGTCCCGGCGGTGCTCGGCCTGCAGGACAGCGACCTCATCATCGCCCTCGGCGCCCGGTTCGACGACCGCGTGACCGGCAAGGCCGACGAGTTCGCGCCGCACGCCAAGGTCGTGCACGTCGACATCGACCCCGCCGAGATCTCGAAGATCCGCTTCGCCGACGTCCCGATCGTGGGCGACGCGAAGGAGGTGCTGGCCGACCTCCTCGACGCATGGGGCGGCATCCCCGCCGCCGACCGTGCGGACACGTCCGCCTGGTGGACGAAGCTCGAGCAGCTCCGGAAGGACTTCCCGCTCGGGTACGCGGAGCCGACCGACGGCCTCCTGGCACCGCAGGCGATCATCCGTCGCATCGGCGAACTGACCGGTCCCGAGGCGATCTACGCCTCGGGCGTCGGACAGCACCAGATGTGGTCCGCGCAGTTCATCCAGTACGAGCGTCCGCACGCGTGGCTGAACTCGGGCGGCGCCGGCACGATGGGCTACTCCGTCCCCGCGGCCATGGGCGCGAAGGTCGCCGAGCCGGACCGTGTGGTCTGGGCGATCGACGGCGACGGGTGCTTCCAGATGACGAACCAGGAGCTCGCCACCTGTGTCATCAACGACATCCCGATCAAGGTCGCGGTGATCAACAACTCGTCCCTCGGCATGGTGCGGCAGTGGCAGACGCTGTTCTACGACGGCCGGCACTCCTTCACCGACCTCGAGACCGGGCACCAGAGCCGACGGGTCCCCGACTTCGTGAAGCTCGCCGACGCCTACGGTGCCCTCGGCATCCGTGTCGAGCGCGCCGACCAGGTCGACGACGCCATCACGCTCGCGCTGGAGACGAACGACCGCCCCGTGGTGATCGACTTCGTCGTGAGCCGCGACTCGATGGTCTGGCCGATGGTCCCGCAGGGCGTCGGCAACTCCTCGATCGAGTACGCCCGCGACCACGCGCCCAGCTGGGACGTCGAGGACGCCGACATGACCGGAGACCCCGCATGAGCCACGTCCTCTCCCTGCTCGTCGAGGACAAGCCGGGTCTGCTGACGCGCGTCGCCGGCCTGTTCGCCCGCCGCGGCTTCAACATCGAGTCGCTCGCGGTGGGGAACACCGAGGTCGAGGGGCTGTCCCGCATCACCGTCGTGGTGGACGTCGAGGACCTGCCGCTCGAGCAGGTGACGAAGCAGCTGAACAAGCTCGTCAACGTCATCAAGATCGTCGAGCTCGACTTCTCGCAGTCGGTCCAGCGCGAGCACATGCTCGTGAAGGTCCGTGTCGACAACCAGACCCGCTCGGCCGTGCTCGAGGCCGTGAACCTCTTCCGTGCGCAGGTCGTCGACGTGGCGACCGACTCGCTCGTCGTCGAGGTCACGGGCGACCCCGGCAAGATCCAGGCCATCCTCCGCGTGCTCGAGCCCTACGGCATCAAGGAGCTCGCCCGCGCCGGCCTGCTCGGCATGGGCCGCGGACCGAAGAGCATCACCGACCGGGTGCGCTGACCCCGTCGGCCCCCACAGACCACCAGAACCAAGGAGACACACCCTCGTGACTGACATCGTGTACGACGCCGACGCCGACCTGACGCTCATCCAGGGCAAGAAGGTCGCCGTCATCGGCTACGGCTCGCAGGGCCACGCCCACGCCCTCAACCTCCGCGACAGCGGTGTCGAGGTGAAGATCGGCCTCAAGGAGGGCTCGAAGAGCCGCCAGAAAGCCGAAGAGGCCGGCTTCGAGGTCCTCACCCCGGCCGACGCGACCGCCTGGGCCGACGTCGTCGTCATCCTCGCGCCCGACCAGGTGCAGCGCATCGTCTACGCCGAGGACATCAAGCCGAACCTCAAGGACGGCGCCACGCTCGTCTTCGGCCACGGCTTCAACATCCGCTACGGCTACATCGAGGCGCCGGAGGGCGTCGACGTGTCGCTCGTCGCGCCGAAGGGCCCCGGGCACACGGTCCGCCGCGAGTACGAGGCCGGCCGCGGCGTTCCGGTGATCGTCGCCGTCGAGGTCGACGCGTCCGGTTCCGCCTGGGACCTCGCGTGGAGCTACTCGAAGGCCATCGGTGGCTTGCGCTCCGGCGGCATCAAGACGACCTTCACCGAGGAGACCGAGACCGACCTCTTCGGCGAGCAGGCCGTCCTCTGCGGTGGCACCTCGCAGCTCATCCAGTACGGCTTCGAGACCCTGACCGAGGCGGGCTACCAGCCGCAGATCGCCTACTTCGAGGTCCTGCACGAGCTGAAGCTCATCGTCGACCTCATCTGGGAGGGCGGCCTCACGAAGCAGCGCTGGTCCATCTCCGACACCGCCGAGTTCGGCGACTACGTCTCCGGCCCGCGCGTGATCTCGCCCGAGGTCAAGGAGAACATGAAGGCCGTCCTCAAGGACATCCAGGACGGCACCTTCGCCAAGCGCTTCATCGAGGACCAGGACGCCGGCGCACCGGAGTTCAAGGCCCTGCGCGCCAAGGGCGAGGGCCACCCGATCGAGGCCACGGGTCGTGAGCTCCGTGCGCTCTTCGCGTGGAAGTCGAACGACGCCGACTACGTGGACGGCTCGGCCGCGCGGTAGTCTTCGCAACACCACTCGACGACGAGGCGGCGGTGCACCGTGCACCGCCGCCTCTCGATGTGACCCGAACGTTATGCAGCAGCTCTTCACCACCCCCGGCGCCGGCGATCGGCGCGTCCGCGGGGCCGCCGTGCTCGACACGGCCCGGCCGTCGGTCGTTCGCCGACGGTCGTCGTCGACCGCGACCGACGGTGGTCAGCACCGTACCGATCGGCATGGGATGATCGTCCGATGGCGGTGACGAGACGAGCGGTCCACATCGGCGCCGGCAAGATCGGGCGAGGCTTCGTGGGCCAGTTCCTCGTGGCGAGCGGCTACGAGCTCACCTTCGTCGACGTCGACGAACGCGTCGTCTCCGCCCTCAACGAAGCCGGCCGCTTCGTGGTGCACGAGGTCGGCGAGATGCCGGTCGAGCACCTCGTCTACGGGTTCCGCGCCCTGAACAGCAAGTCCGACCGCGAACGCGTCGTGCAGGCGATCGCCGAGGCCGACGTCGTCACCACCGCGGTCGGCGCCCGCACCCTGCCGCTCGTCGCCCCCGTCATCGCCGAGGGCCTCGCCGCCCGCGGCACCGACCGCGGCGACGTCACGATCGTCGCGTGCGAGAACGCCTTCAACGCGACGGACTCCCTCCACGCCAGCATCCGACGGGCCCCCGTGCTCGAGGACCGTGACGTCGCAGCCGTGTTCGCGAACTGCGCGATCGACCGCATCGTCCCCGACCAGTCCGGCGTCCTCGGGCAGTCCGGCGGCCTCGACGTCGTGCTCGAGCCCTTCTACGAGTGGGTCATCGAGCGGACCCCGTTCGACGCCTCGGACACCGAACCGCCGGTGATCGACGGCGTGACCTGGGTCGAGGACCTCCAGCCGTTCGTCGAGCGCAAGCTCTACACGGTGAACACCGCGCACGCGACGGCCGCCTACCACGGCTACACCCGCGGCATCCGCCTCATCCGCGAAGCCCTCGAGGACCGTGAGGTCCGCGCCGAGGTCGACGGCGTGCTCGCCGAGACCACCGCACTGCTCATCGCGAAGCACGGGTTCGACCCCGCGGAGCACGCCCGCTACGTCGCCGCGAACCTGTCGCGCATCGCGAACCCGCACCTCCCCGACACCACGGTCCGCGTCGGACGGAACCCGCTCCGCAAGCTCGGGCGGCGGGAACGCTTCGTCGGTCCCGCGGCCCAGCTCGCCGAGCGCGGCCTCCCCGTCGACCACCTGCTCGGAGCGATCCGCGCGGCGCTGGCGTTCGACGACCAGGACGACCCGGAGTCGATCGAGCTCCACGCGCTGCTGCGCTCGGGCGCGACCGCGCACGCGCTGACCGAGATCCTCACCGGCCTGATGGAGAGCCACCCGCTCTTCCCCGCGGTGCGCGACGTCGTCGCGGCCGTGCTCGAGACCGAGTCGGCCGACGTCTGACGCCGGGCGACGTGCCCGTGCCGGTGCCCGGACGACCGGGCATGGGCGAGCTCGGCCCTCGACGCCTCGTAGAATCGGTGGCATGACCACGGCAGCATCACCTCCGGACGGCTCGGTCGACCACGAGGACGACGACGCGCTGCGCTGGGGCGACGCGGACGACGCGACGCACGTCGACGCCGCCCACAACCCGGTGGCCGTCAAGGAGCGCCGCTCCCGTGACGACGAGGGCCCGATGGGCTCCGGCCCCCTCATCGGCTTCGGCGTCCTGGGCGGCCTCTACCTGCTCTACACGGTCGCGTGGCTGATCAGTGCCAGCGTGCTCGCGGTCGCCGACCCGGCGTCCGAGGTCATGCGTGCCCTCGCGATCGTCGCCCCGGCCCTCTGGTTCGTCGCGACGCTGTGGCTCGGCCAGTCCGCCAGGAACCGCACGAAGTTCGTGTGGCTCCTGGTCGGGGCGGTCGTGCTCATCCCGTGGCCGTTCATCCTCACGAGGAGCTTCGGGTGACCGCCGACACCGCGCCCGCTCCCACACCCGTGCTGGCGCCCTGGCGCATCGCGATCTGGGTCGTCGCAGCGCTCCTGCTCGCGTACGTGACGTGGCAGGCGGTGGGCAACTTCGTCGGTGTCTCGACGCCGATCCTGCAGAACAACGAGTTCCTCGCGAAGAACGGGGCGACCGCGCTCCAGAGCTCGGTGCCGTGGGCGGCGCTCGTGCTCGACGTCGCGATCGCCCCGGTCGGCTTCGTCGTCGCGCTCGTCGTGTCCCGTCGCATGCCGCCGCTCCGCACGGTGGTCGTGTTCCTGACCGCGCTCTGCGCGGTGAGCGCGCTCTGGTTCACCCTCCTGCAGTACGTCACGTCGACGACGGTCATCGGGTCCTGACGGACCCCGCCCACCACCGGACGGGAGGCACGGCTCGCGACGCGCGCCGTGCCTCCCGTCCGTCGTCCGGTCGCCACCAGGGCGGACCCGCGGTCGTAACCATCCGCTCGCGTCGATAGCATGGTGGGATACCGCCCGTCTCGTGTGAGGAAACAGCAGTCGTGCCGAAGCCGGTCGTCCTGATCGCCGAAGAACTCTCGCCCGCCACCGTCGACGCCCTCGGGCCCGACTTCGACGTCCGGAACGTGGACGGCACCGACCGCCCAGCGCTCCTGTCCGCCCTCGCCGACGCGAACGCGATCCTGGTGCGGTCCGCCACCAAGGTCGACGCCGAGGCGATCGCCGCCGCCCCGAACCTGCAGGTCGTCGCCCGCGCGGGTGTCGGTCTCGACAACGTCGACATCAAGGCGGCGACGACCGCCGGCGTGATGGTCGTCAACGCGCCGACGTCGAACATCATCTCCGCCGCGGAGCTCACCGTCGGACACATCCTGTCGCTCGCGCGGCACATCCCGGCCGCGCACGCGTCACTCGCGGGCGGTGCCTGGAAGCGCTCGGCCTACACGGGCGTCGAGCTGTACGAGAAGACGGTGGGCATCATCGGCCTCGGCCGCATCGGTGCGCTCATCACGCAGCGCCTGCAGGCGTTCGGCGTATCGGTCATCGCGTACGACCCGTACGTGACCACCGCCCGCGCCCAGCAGCTCGGGGTCGAGCTCGTCTCCCTCGAGGACCTGCTCCGTCGCGCGGACTTCACCACGATCCACATGCCGAAGACCCCCGAGACCCTCGGCATGATCTCCGACGAGCAGTTCGCGCTCATGAAGCCGACCGCCTTCGTCGTGAACGTCGCCCGTGGCGGGCTCATCGACGAGGACGCGCTGCGACGTGCCCTCACCGCCGGCACGATAGCGGGCGCCGGTCTCGACGTCTTCGTGTCCGAGCCGCCGCAGGACGACGCACTGACGTCGCTCCCGAACGTGGTCGTGACGCCGCACCTCGGCGCCTCGACCGACGAAGCCCAGGAGAAGGCGGGCGTCTCGGTCGCGAAGTCGGTCCGCCTCGCGCTCGGCGGGGAGCTCGTGCCGGACGCGGTCAACGTCGCCGGTGGCGTCATCGACCCCTACGTCCGCCCGGGCATCCCGCTCGTCGAGAAGCTCGGCCAGGTCTTCACCGCGCTCGCGACCTCCCCGGTGACGAGCATCGACGTCGAGGTCCACGGCGAGCTCGCCGGGTACGACGTCAGCGTGCTCAAGCTCGCTGCGCTCAAGGGCGTGTTCACCGACGTCGTCAGCGACCAGGTGTCGTACGTCAACGCCCCGCTCATCGCGGAGCAGCGCGGCGTCTCGGTCCGGCTCATCACCGACGCCGACAGCCCCGAGTACCGCAACGTGCTCACGATCCGCGGTGCCCAGTCCGACGGGCCGGCGATCAGCGTCTCGGGCACGCTCACCGGCCCGAAGCAGGTCGAGAAGCTCGTCGAGATCAACGGGCACGACGTCGAGGTGCCGCTCGACCGGCACCACGTCGTCATGGAGTACGTCGACCGTCCCGGCATCGTCGCGGTGTACGGCAAGGAGTTCGGCGACGCCGGCATCAACATCGCCGCGATGCAGATCTCGCGCGAGGCAGCCGGCGGCCAGGCGCTCAGCGTGCTGACGGTCGACTCGCCGGTCCCCGCCGAGATCCTCGAGCACGTCCGCTCCACCATCGACGCGACCTCGCTCCGCGAGATCGACATCACGCTGTAGGGGAGTCCGGCAGATGACGCAGACCGTGAAGCTCGCCGTCGTCCGCGGGGACGGCATCGGACCCGAGGTCGTCGACGAGGCGTTGAAGGTCCTGCACGCCGTCCTGCCGGACGACCTCGTGGTCGAGGAGACCGCGTTCGCGCTCGGCGCCGACCGGTTCCTCGCGACCGGCGACATCCTCACCGAGGACGACCTCGCGGCGATCGCGACGCACGACGCGATCCTGCTCGGTGCGGTCGGCGGTGATCCGCGCGACCCGCGGCTCGCCGGGGGCATCATCGAGCGTGGTCTGCTGCTGAAGCTCCGCTTCGCGTTCGACCACTACGTGAACCTCCGGCCCACCGTCGTGTACCCGAGCGTGACGACCCCGTTGTCGTCACCCGGGGACGTCGACTTCGTGGTGGTGCGCGAGGGGACGGAGGGTCCGTACGTGGGCAACGGCGGTGCGATCCGCGTCGGTACGCCCCACGAGATCGCCACCGAGGTGTCGCTGAACACGGCGCACGGCGTCGAGCGGGTCGTCCGGTACGCGTTCGACCTCGCCGACCGGCGGCCGCGGAAGCACCTCACGCTCGTGCACAAGAGCAACGTGCTCGTCAACGCGGGTGCGCTCTGGCAGCGCACCGTCGCGGCGGTCGGCGCGGAGTACCCGGACGTCGCGGTCGACTACCAGCACGTCGACGCCGTCACCATCCACATGGTGCAGGACCCTGCTAGGTTCGACGTCATCGTCACCGACAACCTCTTCGGCGACATCATCACCGACCTGGCCGGCGCGATCAGCGGCGGCATCGGTCTGGCGGCCTCGGGCAACATCAACCCGGACGGCACCTTCCCCAGCATGTTCGAGCCGGTCCACGGTTCCGCGCCGGACATCGCGGGTCAGCAGAAGGCCGATCCCACGGCCGCCATCCTCTCCGTCGCCCTGCTGCTCGACCACCTCGGTCGCAGCGACCTCGCGTCGGCGGTCACCCGGGCGGTCGAGGCGGACCTCGCGGACCGGGGCACCACGCAGCGTCGCACGGCCGAGGTCGGCGACGCCGTCGCCGCCGCGGTCACGGCACGCACCACCACCGCCTGACAGGAGTCACCCCATGTCGACCGACACCGCCTTCGGGCTCGAGTTCTCCACCACCCCGTCGCCCGAGCGACGCGCCGCCGCCGAGCGTGAGGCGATCCTCGCGGACCCGGGCTTCGGCAAGCACTTCACCGACCACATGGCCACCGTCAGCTGGACGCTCGAGGGTGGCTGGCACGACGCGTCGATCCACCCGTACGGTCCGCTCACCCTCGACCCGAGCGCGAGCGTCCTGCACTACGCGCAGGAGATCTTCGAGGGGCTCAAGGCCTACCGGCACGCGGACGGGTCGGTGTGGAGCTTCCGACCGGACGCGAACGCCCGTCGGTTCCAGCGCTCGGCCGTGCGTCTGGCGCTGCCGGAGCTCCCGGTCGACGTGTTCGTCGAGTCGATCCGACAGCTCGTGCAGACCGACGTCGACTGGGTGCCGTCAGCACCGGAGACGAGCCTGTACCTGCGGCCGTTCATGATCGCGACCGAGTCGTTCCTCGGCGTGCGGGCCGCGCAGGCGGTGGACTACCACTGCATCGCGAGCCCGGCCGGCGCGTACTTCACCTCGGGACCGAAGCCCGTGTCGATCTGGCTGTCGACCACCTACGCCCGTGCCGGCAAGGGCGGAACCGGCGCCGCGAAGACCGGCGGCAACTACGCGTCGTCACTCCTGCCCCAGCAGGAGGCCTACGAGCACGGCTGCCAGCAGGTCATGTTCCTCGACTCGCAGGAGGGCAAGTACCTCGAGGAACTCGGCGGCATGAACGTCGTCCTCGTGCGGTCCGACGGCACCCTCGTGACGCCGGACTCCGACTCGATCCTCGAGGGCATCACGCGAGACTCGATCCTGCAGCTCGCCGAGGACCGCGGGCTCCGCGTCGAGCGTCGTCGCGTGACCCTCGACGAGTGGCGCGACGGGGTGGCCGACGGCTCGATCACCGAGGCCTTCGCGTGCGGGACCGCCGCCGTGGTGACCCCGATCGCCGAGCTCCGCGGCGACGGCTTCACGATCGGTTCGCCGACCGAGGGTGCCGGCGAACTGACGATGTCGCTCCGCCAGGAACTCACGGACATCCAGTACGGCCGTCGTCCCGACCCCCACGGGTGGATGACCAAGCTGACCGACGCGTCCTGATCGCGGCGCGGGCGTCGGTAGGGTCGAACGGTGAAGATCGCACGGTTCAGCAGCAAGGGTGAGGACCCCCGCTACGGCATCCTCGACGAGCGCGACCTCGTCGTGCTCGCGGGGGACCCGATGTACCAGGGGTTCGAGACCACGGGGGAGCGGGTGCCCCTGAAGGAGGCGAAGCTGCTCGCCCCGGTGATCCCTCGGTCGAAAGTGATCGGCGTCGGGCTCAACTACGCCGAGCACGCGTCGGAGATGGACGAACGCTCGGGGGACGACCCCGTGGTGTTCCTCAAGCCGAACACGACCGTGATCGGCCCCGACGACCCGATCCGCCTGCCCGCCGGTGTCGGCCGCGTCGACCACGAGGGCGAGCTCGCGATCGTGATCGGTTCGCTCGCGAAGAACGTGCGTCGTGAGGACTTCGCCAGCGTGGTCCTCGGCTACACGATCGCGAACGACGTGACCGCCCGAGACCTCCAGGCCCGCGACGGTCAGTGGACCCGAGCGAAGGGCTTCGACACCTTCTGCCCGCTCGGGCCCGCGATCGAGACGGAGATCGACCCGTCGGACATCCGTCTCGAGACCCGCGTGGACGGCGAGCTGCGCCAGGCGGCCTCGACGAGCGAGATGATCCACGACATCCCGACGCTCGTCGAGTTCGTCTCGTCGATCTGGACGCTCCTCCCCGGTGACGTCATCCTCACGGGCACCCCGGCCGGTGTCGGGGAGATCCGCGACGGCGAGGTCGTCGAGGTGACGATCTCCGGCCTGGGTTCCCTCACGAACCCGGTCATCGCGAAGCACTGACCAGCTCCGCCCGACGGCCCGTTCCCTGCACTAGGGAGCGGGCCGTTCGCCGTCTCCGCGCCGATGTGTCCGCAGCGGGTCCGCTCGGACGGCGGCGCGACACGCCCGGGATGGGCAGCGGTTGGCGGGGCTCCCGGGGTGTGTGTAAAGTAATCACTCGTTGCCGCTGAGGCGGAGAACGGAACGGCCGAGACGGTCACCGGGTCGAAGACCTGGAGATGCAGTCCGGACGGGGTCCCGCTCGCAGCAACACCACCCCGATGAAGTCCCACCGCCAGGTGAGCTCTTCGGTATGGAAGGAACTGCCTCTCTGGCGAAGCCTCGTGTTCGGGGTGGAGTGGGGAGTGCGTCTGGTCCTTGAGAACTCAACAGCGTGCACATTGTCAATGCCAATTTATTGACCCCGTGGCCGAGCTTGCTCGGTTCGGAGACAA
>NZ_JBIVHJ010000003.1:0-73888 GCF_044749145.1 Curtobacterium sp. NPDC089689
GCGGCGCTCGCCGGGCATCTGTCGCTTCGGCGAGGGCGCCGCGACCAGGAGCCGGGCGGGGGGGGCGGGGGGGGGCCCCCCCCCCCCCCCCCGCCGGCCCGCGGGGGCCCCCCCCCCCCCGGGCCCCCCCCCCCCCCCCCCCCCCCCCCCCCCCCCCCCCCCCCCCCCCCCGCGGGGGGGGGGCGGGGGGGCGGCCCCCCCCCCCGCCCCCCCCGGCCGTGGCCAGGGATCGACGGACGGCTGCCGCCGTCGACACGGCGACCGCCCGACGGACGGGGCGTCAGCCGACGGGGACGTCCTCGCGGCGCTTCTGACGCCACGGCTCGGCCGGCTGCTCCGGACCGTTCCACACCTGCACGACGCCCCACGCGGCGGCGAGGAGCGGCACCGAGATGATCGCGCCGGTGACCCCGCCGAGGACCGTGCCCGCGGTGAGGCCGACGAGGATGACGAGGCCGTGCAGGCTCAGCGTCTTGCCCATCAGCACCGGCTGGAGGAAGTTGCCCTCGATCTGGTTGACGAGGACGACGATCGCCACGACGATGATCGCCTGCACCGGGCCGACCGACACGAGCGTCACGAGGGCGGCGAGCGTGCCCGCGATGGGGGCGCCGATCATCGGGATGAACGACGTCACGAACGCCACGACGGCGAGCGGGATCGTCAGGGGGACGCCGAGGATCGCCAGCCCGGTCCCGATCGCGAGCGCGTCAAACGCGGCCACGGCCGCCGTCCCGCGCACGTAGCCGCCGAGCGTCTGCACGACCCGGTCACCCACCCGACGAGCACGGTCGTACTGCCCACCGGTGAACGGGCGGAGCAGGAACTCCCAGAGCGCCGGACCGTCCTTGAGGAAGAAGAAGAGGATCACGGCCATCAGCACGGCGCCCGTGACGAAGTTCGTCACCGCCGAGATGCCGGCGATCGCTCCGGAGCCGAACTGCGGACTCGTGACGAACGACACCACACCGTCGACGGCGTCGTTGATCTGCGAGTCCGTGATCCGGACCGGGAGGTCGTGCAGCACGTCCTGCAGCTGCTGCAGCCCGCTCACCGCCGACGACTGCAGGCTCGACCACTGGTTCGCCACCGCCGCGACGAGCAGCCACGCCACACCGGCCATCACCGCGAGCACCGCGACGAAGCACGCGATCGTCGCGAGCACCGACGGGACGCCGTGCCGCCGGAGCCACGACACGAGCGGGAACAGCGCCGACGCCACGATGAGCGCGAGCAGGACCGGGATGGTCACGAGGCTCAGCTTCACGGTCGCGAGGACGATCATCGACGCCACCACGACGACCACCACGAGCTGCACGCAGCGCACCGCGAGCCGTCCGAACGGGTCGGACCACAGCGACCTCCGGCCGTCGATCGGGGCGGTGGTCCGGTGCAGGAAGGGCATGGCGTCCTCGGGGTCGGTGCGGTGGAGCGGGCAGGACCCCGTCGTCACCCGATCGACGCTACCGACGCGCGTCCGTCACCGCTCACCGGAACGGACGGACGTCGCTCGTGGTCTCGCCCCGCGGCGACAGCTGGACGAGCCGGTACGACGCACCACCGTCGTACGCGAGCACCACGGTGTGGCCCTGCCACAGGTAGGGGTACGCACTCGGCTTCGGACGGTTCGCCGTGAACTCCGACAACACCGCGCTCCGGACGAGCGCCCCGCCCTTCCGGTCGTAGACCGCGACCTCGTCCGGCGAGCTCGCGGTCGCCAGCGAACAGGTCGTGTCCACGAGGTACTGCTGGCCGCCGTCCCCGCGGAGGTCGCCCGAGGCCGTCACCAACGACGCGAGGTCGCCGTCGCAGATCTGCAGGCCGGGGTGCGGCGTCGCAGCGATCGCCTGCTGCAGCCCGGCGACCGACGTCGCCTCCGGGTACGCGTCCTGCGCGCCGGGCCGCGGCGGCTGCCCGGACGGGAACCCGGCGCCCGCACCCGCCGCGGCGCTCCCCGTCGCACCCGTCGTGCCCGTCGCACCGTCCGCCTGGGTCGGGGGAGCGGCCGACGCGGTCGCCGTCACGGCGGGGGTCGCCGTCGGTGTGGACGCCACCGCCGTGGGGGAGTCGGACCCCGCCGAGGTGACGGACGCGGGGGACGACGGCTCCACGGCGCCGGAGGCGGCACACCCCGAGAGCGCGAGCGTGGACGCGGCGACGACGATCATCGCCGAACGGACGAGAGGCGTGTGGAGCTGCATGGTCTCGACCGTAGCCACCCGTCGTCGCAGCACCACGACAGCTCCGCCGTGGTGACGAGCGCACGGCGTCCCCGAACCGCACGACAGCGTGGGAACATCTGTCACGGGACTGACACATCCCTGCAGCGCGACCGAGACCGGCAGGACGGAGGCTCACACCATGACCCGAACCGTCCCCTGGCGAACCACCGGCCTCGCCGCCGCCGCGCTCGCCGTGGTGAGCGTCCTCGTCGCCGCCACCGGCGCCATGGCCGCACCACTCGGACACGACGCCGCACCGGTCCGTGCCGACCCCGCCGTCCGCACCGCCTACTACGCCGGCTGCGGCGACCAGGCCGTCGCCGAGCCCGTGTCCGTCCCGATCTGGTGCCAGTCCGCCGACCAACGCCTCGAGGACCTCACCTGGTCCTCCTGGGGTGGCAGCCGGGCACTCGCGACCGGCGTGTTCACCGACAACCCGTGCGACTGCGCCGGCGGCACCGTCACCACGTACCCGGTCGCGGTCCGGTTCGACGACCCCACCACCGTCGGTGCCGCGCAGCGGTACGGGCGGCTCAGCATCACGTTCGCCGCTGACCGACCGGCGTGGGCCGTCCGACCCACCATGCACTTCCTGTGGGGCGACCTCGGCTTCCTCACCGACCAGGAGCGCCCGTGAGACGCGGGAACGCCGACGGACCGGCCCCGCTCGTCCTGCTCGCCGAGGACGACCCCGACGTGCGCGAGACGACCCAGCTGCTCCTCCTGCGCCGAAGCTGGCGCGTGACCCCGACCGCGGACGGCGTCGACGCGCTCGCCGCCGTGGACGTCGAGGTGCCCGACGTCGCCGTCGTCGACGTCGCGATGCCGCGGATGAACGGCCTCGACCTCACAGCCCGGTTGACGGCGCTCGGCGTCCCCGTCGTGCTGCTCACGGCCCGGAGCCTCCCCGTCGACGAGGTCTCGGGACTCGCCGCCGGCGCCGACGACTACGTCACGAAGCCGTTCGACGCCGACGTCCTCTCGGCGCGGCTCCACGCGGTGCTCCGCCGTGCGCGGGGCGTCGTGTCCGAGGCCGTCACGATCGGCGACGTCCGGATCGACCTGCGCGCCCGACGGGTCGAGCGGAACGGGGTGCCGGTGAGCCTCACGTCGGTGGAGTTCCGTGTCCTCGAGGCCCTGCTCCGCGAGCGCGGTGCGGTCCTCAGCCGGGAGCAGGTCGTCGCGATGGCGTGGGACAGCACCTGGCAGGACCCCCGCATCGTCGACACGAACGTGCAGCGGCTCCGGCGCAAGCTCGGCGCCGAGGTCGTCGAGACGGTCCGTGGGTTCGGCTACCGCATCGAGGCCGACCGCGCATGAGCAGGGCGTGGTCCTCCGCGGACACGGTGCGTCGCCCCGCGCCCCCCAACGAGCGCGTCCCCTGGTGGCGCTCCCTCCGCTTCCGGACCGCCGTCGCCATGACCCTCCTCGCGACGACGCTCGTCGTCGGTGCCGGCGCGGTGTTCGCGCGGACCGCGATCGACGGGGCGACCGCGCAGCTCCGGCAGCAGGCGCTCACGCAGCTCGACGAGACGACGGCGACCCAGGCGTTCGGCGGCAACCTCCCGCCGCGCGCCACCGACGACCCCTCGGCGCTCCCGGCGGCACTCCGACGGGCGCTCGACGCCGGCGGTCCCGTCACCTACGACGACGGCGACTCGATGTGGGCGGCGCGTCGACAGAGCTCCGGCATCATCGCGACGCGGATCGACGACGCCCCGGTCCGGGAGCAGTGGGCAAACCTGCAGCGCACCTTCGTCGTGGCCGCCGTCCTCGCCGCGGCCGTGGCGGCCGTCGGTTCCTGGATCTCCGCCGGACGACTCACCGCCCGACTCCGGCGGGCCGCGGCGGCGGTGGACGACACCGTCGCGGGACGCACGCCCGACGCGGTCACCGGGGACGACGAGGTCGCCGTGCTCTCCCGTGGGCTGGCGGAGACGGCCGCCGCCCTCGCGCGGAGCCTCGACCACGAGCGGGCGGTCACGGCCGAGGTGGCGCACGACCTCCGGACGCCCGTCACCGCCCTGGTCGGTGCCGCCGAGCTGCTGCCGGACGGCCCGGACGCCGCTCGGGTGCGACGGGTGGCCGACCGCCTCCGCCAACTCCTCGACGACCTGCTCGACCTCTCCCGCGCCGCGCACGACGCCGGTGCCGTGCACGCCGTCCCGCGCGACCTCGGGAGCACGGTCGACTGGCTGCTCCGACGCGAGGGGCTGGACGGCCGAGTGCAGCGCGACGCCCGGCCGACCGACACGGTGATGGTCGACCCGGAGCACCTCGCACGGGCGGTGACGAACCTCGTCACGAACGCCGAACGGCACGGCGCCCGACCGGTCGTCGTCCGCACCGAGGGCACCACGCTCACCGTCCGCGACGCCGGCCCCGGGTTCCCCGAGGAGCTGCTGCGCGACGGCCCGAGGCGCTTCGGTGCGCTGGGGTCGCACGCCGGTGCCGGCATCGGGCTCGCCATCGTGCTGCAGCACCTCGCCGCGTTCGGGGCGGTGCTCCGGCTCGAGGACCCGGGTGACGGAGCGGCGGCGGTCGTCGAGCTCCGGGCGGCAGACCCCGACGCACGGTCGGGTTTCAGCGCGTGACCGGGAGCACCCATAACACGGCGAGACCGACGATCACGGTGAACGTCACGGCGATCGCCACCTCGAGCAGCAGCACCACCAGGTCGTCCTGGGCGTGGGAGTCGTCGGTCTCGTGCGTCGGGAAGGTCATGGCGGCACGCTAGGTCCCGCGTGTGACCGCCGTGCGGCAGCTCCGTGTCCGGACGCCCACCGATGAGCCCCGAATCCCGGTGCGTCGGCTCGTGTGCTGTCACCGAACTGCCACGGACCGACCGCAACAGCGCACCCTGTACGATCGCTCAGGTGTGGAAACAGCAGCTCGCCGGATGGTCCTGGATCGCCGCGGCGATCGCGCTCCTCGCCCAGCTCCTGGTGGCGGCGGCGTGGCCCGGCCAGTACTCCTGGGCCGACAACACGATCAGCGACCTCGGCGCGACCACCTGCGGTGTGTTCGACGCCGGCACCAGGGTCGAACGCACCGTCTGCTCACCGCTGCACGTCGTCGCGAACGCGGCCACCGTGGTGAACGGTCTGCTGCTGACGGTCGGCGCGATCGCCGTGACGCTGGCCCGGTCCCGCCCGCTCGGGGTCGTCGGACCGGTGCTGCTCGCGGTCGGCGGTCTGCTCGTGGTCGGCGTCGGTGTCACGCCGCTCGACAAGGCACCGGCCGCGCACGAGGCGTTCGCGCTCGCACAGGCTCCCGTCCAGTGGACCGGGATGGTCGTGGCCGCTCTCGCCGCCCGGCGAACGGGCATGGGGACCCTGGCGGTCGTGACGCTCGCCGCGACGGCGGTGTCCGTGGTCGGCCTCGGCCTGTTCGTCAGCGCGGTCGGTGGGGGAGCCGCCGCCGCGGTGGGCGTCGGCCTCGTCGAGCGGTTGGCGTTCGACACGCTGACGATCTGGGGCGTCGTCGCCGGCGTGCTCCTGCTCCGCCGCACCGTTGCGGTCTCCGCCTGACGGTCGGGAGGCACGGTGCCGGCCCGCACCGTCCTCCCTCGCAGGCTCGGTCGGCGCACCCCGCGCAACGCTCCGCGTCGCAGCTGAGCGGGATGCGCCCGTCCGTCAGGACGCGCGTCGACGCGTCAGCAGTCGGCCTTGCTGATCGCGAGGTCCAGCGTCTTCTGGTCGCTCGCGAACACGTAGTGGTACTGCATGCCGATGCCGTCGTCGAGCAGCTTCTTCGTCGCGCTCGTGGTGCAGGCGTTCGACACGACGGACTGCCGGAGCGTGCTCTGCTGCACCGATGACGAGTCGACCGACTGCGAGATCGTGTAGTCGTAGCGGATGGCCTTGCCACGTGCCTCGATGTCGGTGAGCGTCGTGACGGAGTCGATCTGCTTCGGCAGGTCGTAGTCCTTCTTCAGCTCGGTGACACCCTGCTGGACCTGGTCCTCGGCGGAGGGCTGCATCGCCGACGTGATGGCGTACCGGACGCCGAACGCGACGACGGCCGCGACGACGACGGACGCGATCGTGATGCCGATCGCGGCGGCACGGGACCGCTTGGCCTTCGGCCGCGGCGCGTACGGCGCGGCCCCCGGGGACGGCTGGCCCGGGTACGGCTGGCCCGGGTACGGCTGGCCCGGGTACGGCTGACCGGGCTGCGGCTGCGCCGGGTACTGCTGACCGGGCTGCTGCGGCTCGCCCGTCGGGCTGCTCGGTGGTGTCGTGCTCATGCGTTCCCCCTGTGCTCCTGCGCGCGACCACCCCGGCCGCGCCCCCGAGACAGTACCAGCGTGGAACGACGGCGTGGGCAGGCGGACGACCGGGACGGCCGGTGGCCGATCCGGTGTGCGGACCCCGGGGATCGCGCACCGGATCGGCCACCGGCCCGATCGAGGTCGTGGTCGCCGTCGTCAGGGCGTGACCATGCCGCCGTTCACGTTGAGCGTCTCGCCGGCGACGTAGCTCGACTCCTGCGACGCGAGGAACACGTACGCCGGTGCCAGCTCGGCCGGCTGCGCGGCACGCCCCATCGGCGACTCGCTCGACCCGAACTCCGGCAGCGTCGACGGGTCGACGCCGCCGCTCGGCTGCAGCACGGTCCACGTCGGGCCGGGGGCGATCACGTTGACCCGGATGCCCCGCTCGACGAGCAGCTGCGACAACCCCTTCGAGAAGTTGTTGATCGCGCCCTTCGACGCTGCGTAGTCGAGCCGGTCGGGAGCCGGCTTGTACGCCTCCATCGACGCGGTCGTGGTGATCGTCGAGCCGGGCTGCAGGTGCGGGAGTGCCGCCTTGACGAGGCGGAAGAGGCCGAACACGTTGACGTCGAACGTGGCCTCGAACTGCTCGTCGGTGATGTCGAGCAGGTCCGGCTGCCAGCGTTGCTTGCCCGCGACGCTGACGAGGGCGTCGAGTCCGCCGAGGCCCTCGACGGTGCGCCCGACGAGTTCGCTCGCGTACGAGCGGTCGCGGAGGTCGCCGGGGACGGCGACCGCGGTGCGACCGGCCGCCTCGATCTGCTCGATGACGTGGTCGGCGTCCGACTGCTCCTCGGGCAGGTACGCGATCGCCACGTCGGCGCCCTCGCGGGCGAACGCGATCGCGACGGCCGCTCCGATGCCGGAGTCGCCACCGGTGACGAGGGCCTTCCGGCCGGCGAGCCGGCCGGTGCCCCGGTACGTCGACTCGCCGAGGTCGGGCACCGGCGTCATCTCGGCTTGGAGGCCCGGCTCGGCCTGCGTCTGCGGCTCCGGTGAGACGTTCGGGTACCGGGTGCGCGGGTCCGCCCAAGCGAACTGGTCGGACGGCGCAGCCTGGTCGTCCGTGCTCATCGGGCCGCCTCCAGCTCCACCTTGATCCAGCCCGGCTCGCGCCGGTCGAACGCCTCGTAGGCCTCGATCGCGGACCCGATCGGCTCGTGCTCGGTGATCAGCGCGGTCGGGTCGAACTGCCCGGCAGCGACCATGTCGATGAGCGGGGGCGTCACCGAGTGGTGGTCGCAGTTGCCCATCCGGACGGTGAGGTTCTTGTTCATCGCCTCGCCGATCGGGTAGTGCTCGGCGGTCGGCCCGTACACGCCGATGATGCCGATCCTGCCGTACTTCGCGACCGACGCGACGGCCCAGCGCGCAGCCTGCGACGGCCCGTCGCCCGGCTTCCACCGCTGCTCCTCGCCGCGCCCCTTCGCCGAGGCGTCGGGCGCGACCTGCGCCACCTCGTCGTCGAAGTCCGCCGCCTGCTGGTCGTCGACCGCCGCCGGACCGTGCTTCGGCCGCTCGGCGTCGATCCCGACGGCGTCGATGACGCAGTCCGCGCCGATCCCGTTCGTGAGGTCCATGATCGCCTGCACGGGGTCCTCGGTGTTGTAGTTGACGACCTCGCAGTGCTGCTCGAGTGCCGCGGCGAGCCGCGTCTCCTCGCCGTCGACGATGATGACCCGCGCAGCACCGAGCTTGTACGCCGAGGCGGCGGCGAACTGTCCGACGATGCCCGCGCCGAACACGACGACGACGTCGCCGCGGGTGACACCTGCGAGCTCGGCGCCGAACCAGCCGGTCGGGAAGATGTCGGACAGCAGGATCGCCTGCTCGTCGCTGACGTTCTCGGGCAGCGGGTGCATGGTGTTGCGCGCCCAGGGTACCCGCACGTACTCGGCCTGCAGGCCGTTCACCGGGCCGGTCGACTGCGGACCGCCGAAGAAGCTCGTACCGGCCTGCGGCCCGTTCGGGTTGGCGACGTCGCACTGCGCGGTCTTGCCCATCCGGCAGTACCGGCAGGCGCCGCACGAGATCGTCGAGTTGATCACCACGCGGTCGCCGGGGCTGAACCCGCGCACGGCGTCGCCGACCTCGGTGACGACGCCGACGGCCTCGTGGCCGAGGATCGTGCCCTCCTCCATCGGCGCCATCGTGCCGCGGACGAAGTGCAGGTCCGTGCCGCAGATCGCGCTCTTGGTGATGCGGACGATCGCGTCCTCTGGGTGCTGGATGGTGGGCTCCGGGACCTCGTCGAGGCGGATGTCCCCGATGCCGTGCCAGACGACTGCGCGCATGTGTTCCTCTTCCGTCGTGGGGTTTCGCGCAGACCACACAACCCGCCGACCGCTCCGAGGACGTGGAGCGTCAGTCCGCTGGGCGCACCGCACGTCGACGATCAGGCGGACCGGGTTGGGTCGGAGCATGAGCGACGACCAGAAGGAGATCCGCGACGACTTCGCGGACGCCGTCAACATGACCGCCACGGAACTGAAGAAGTGGCTCGACACCGACGAGTCGAAGGAGGTCGGCCAGAAGTCCGACGGCGGCGGCGAGTCGACCGGGCACGAGAGCGGCCGGCACATCGTGCGGATCCTCGAGAAGAAGCAGGGTGACTACACCGACGACGACTACGCCCACATGAAGAAGGTCGTCGGGTACGTCGCACGGCACTCGAAGCAACGGCCGAAGGGCGACGTGCACGACACCAAGTGGCGGTACTCGCTCATGAACTGGGGCAACGACCCCGAGAAGGACTGAGGGCCGCGGCGTAGCGTCCGTGCCATGCCGAACCAGTTGAAGAAGCCGGACATGTACGAGGAGCTCCGCAAGGAGGGCGCCTCGAAGGAGAAGGCTGCGCGCATCAGCAACGCCGCTGCGGCCCGGGGCACGAAGGCCGTCGGGAAGAAGGGCGGTGAGTCCGGCTCCTACGACGACTGGACGGTCGCCGACCTGCGGAAGCGGGCGAAGGAGCTCGGACTCACCGGGTACTCGTCGAAGCGCAAGAGCGAACTGATCGACGCCCTCCGCGACCACTGACGCCCGACGTCACGCCACGTGGGCGTTGGTGCGGACGGAGGGCAGGGGTCGGTGGTCGCGGACGAGGGCGAGGACTTCGCGGAGGCGTCGGTCGATGCCCCACTTCGTGACCAGGGTGAGTGATTCGCGGACGATGTTGCCGCTCATCTTCGACACCCCGTGCTCACGCTCGGTGAACGTGATCGGCGTCTCGACCACGTGCAGCCCCGCCTCGAGGGCGCGCCAGCACAGGTCGACCTGGAAGCAGTACCCCTTCGACGCGATCCCGGCCAACTCGATCCGCTCCAACGCGTTGCGGGTGAAGACCCGGAACCCGCCGGTGGCGTCCCGCACCGCGATCCCCAACGCGATCCGGGTGTAGAGGTTCCCGCCACGGGAGAGCGCTTCCCGGTACCAGGGCCAGTTCTCGACCTGCCCGCCCCGGACCCAGCGGGAGCCGAGGACGAGGTCGTTGGTGTCGGCGAGTTCGAGCATCCAGGGCAGGTACTCCGGGTGGTGGGAGCCGTCGGCGTCCATCTCGACGAGCTTGTCGTAGCCGTGCTCGAGCCCCCACGCGAACCCGGCGAGGTACGCCCCGCCCAGACCGTCCTTCACCGTGCGGTGCAGCACGTGCACCCGGTCGGTCTCGGTCGCGAGCTGGTCGGCGATGTCACCGGTGCCGTCGGGTGAGTTGTCGTCCACGACCAGCACGTGCACCGACGCGTCCGTGGCCGCGAGCGTGCGCGCCACGATCGCACGGATGTTCTCCGCTTCGTCGTACGTCGGGATGATGACCAGTGACTCGGGCATCGTGGTCTCCTTCGTTCAGTCGGTCGGTCAGTCGTGCACGAGGGTCGCGAACACGATGAGGTTGTCGGTGTAGTGCCCGGTGGCGGTGTCGAACGTGCCGTCACACGTGATCAGCCGCAGTGCCGGGGTGGGGGAGGTGCCGTAGACGTCGCTCGTGGGGAACGCCGACTTCGCGGCGCGTTCGGAGCGCTGCACCTGAAAGACCCGGTCGCTGCCGTCGGACATCCGGACGGTGATCCGGTCCCCGGCGACGAGCTCGTCGAGTCGGTAGAACACCGCCGCGCTCGTGGGGGAGTCGACGTGGCCCGCGATCACGGCCGGGCCGACCTGTCCGGGGACGATGCCGTCGCTGAACCAGCCCGCGCTGTCCCAGTCCTTCGGCGGGTCGAGCTCGCCGGCCGCCCCGCGGTGCAGGTCCTCCAGTCCGCTCGACACCCCGATCGCGGGGATCTCCACGCGGACGGGCGTCGCGGTCGAGGCCGCTGCGGGAGCGGCCGGGTCCTGGAACCCCTCGGTGGCGGAGTCCGACCGGGCCGCCCCTCCGGACGGGCTTGCCGCACCGGTCGCGCTCGGGTTCACGGTGGTGGCGGCATCCGGGGAACCGCCGTTCGACGCGGCGACCGCGACGCCTGCGACCGCCCCGCCGGCGAGCACCACGGCCACGCCGACCGCGATCGCCAGGGTCGGCCGACGACGTGGCGTCCGGTGCGACGCAGCCCGGCGGCTCACGAGTCGCTCCCGGAGCCGGCCGCGCACCCGCCGAGCACGTCGGAGGTGAGCATCGTCGCGCCGAGCGCGGCCCAGGCATCGCCGTAGTACGTCGGTGTCGTGGCCGCGGTCCGGTCCGCCCGCTCGAGGTCGGCCCGCGCCGCCGACGTGCTGCCGGCAGCGTGCTCGGCCGCCGCCCGCGCTGCGTAGGCGAGGGCGTTCGTGTCGCCCGTGACCGCGGTGCCGCCGAGGTCGAGCTGCGCCGCGAGCTGGGTCGTGCGGCGGAGCGTCGGCGCGATCGACCCGGCGAGCTTCCGGTCGGCACTGGTGCACGCCTCGGCGTACCGCAGCGGGAGGCGCATCGCGTCGTAGCCGTAGAGCACCCGGCCGTCGTCCGCCGACGCGGGCATCGGTTCGACGCGGCCGTCCGCGTGCACCTGTGACCAGTCACTCGGCAGGTCGGTGGCGCGCAGGAGGGAGGCGGTCACGGTGCGCGACCCCGTCTCGAGTTCGTTCCACCGGTCGTCGCCGGTCGCCTGGGCCAGGACCCGGTAGGCGGCGGGCGAGGCGTAGGAGGCGTCGTACCGGTAGGGCTCCTGGTCGGCCCAGGGACCGGCGAGCAGGATCCGGCCGGCGTCCGTCTCGACCGTCTCGTGCTCGAGGATCGCCGACGCGAGGCGCTTGCCGGCGGCGGTGTAGCGGGGTTCGTCCCACGCCTGCCCCGCGAGCACGAGGGCCCGCGCGGCGTCGAGGTCGGCATCGCTCGCGGACTGCTCGTCGGCGACGCCGCCCTTCGGCGTCCACCGCCAGGCGAGCAGGTCGTCGTCGGTGAGCAGGTGCCGTGCGGTCCACCGCCAGACGTCGTCGAACCTCGAGCGGTCACCGGCGGCGTACGCGATGAGCAGGCCGTACGCCTGACCCTCGCTGACGGTGTCGCCGCCCTGGTCCGTCCGGACGACGCGGCCGTCGTCCACGTAGCGATCGAGGAACGCCGTGCGCAGCTGCGCGGCGGACCGGGTGGTGTCGGGTGCGGTTGTCGAGGTGGGGGTGGACGCCGCCTGCGGCGCCGACCCGTCCGACCAGGGGTGGACGGCGACGACGGCTGCGCCGGCGGCGACGGCGACCGCCGCGATCGCGGCGACCGGGATCCAGGTCCTGCGGTGCACGGGGCCTGCCTCTCGTTGGGTGGCGGGTGGGGGTCCGGACTGGAGGCCCGGTGCGGGTGAGCGGGTCAGCGCACCGACACCGCGCCTCCCGGCCGTCACCGGAAGATGCTGCGGAACGCCGCGACGATCGCGTGGAACGCGTCGGTGGCCGGACGGTCGGTGGCCGTGCCGCCACCGCCCGTCTGGACGCCGCCCTTCGGGGTGGCGGCGGTCGCCGCCGCGTCGGTCACGGGCACGACCGTGAGGTCGCCCTTGCTGTCGTCGAGCACGAACAGGGTGGAGACGGTGTTCCCGGCGAGGTCGACCTTCGCCGTGCCGCGCTGCCCGCTGCCGGTCACGTCGAGCGTCCACTTGCCGCTCTTCACGGTGGCGTAGCCGGTCGCGGTGCCGAAGGCGGCGTCCTCGGCGACGGTGGTGCCGGTCGAGGTGGCGACGTCGACGCGCTTCGCGGTGGTCGCGGCCTGCACGAGCCGGAGCTTCGCCTTGCCGTCGCCGGGCTGCTGCAGGTCGTCGGTGAACGCGGTGGTCTTGAGGTCCGAGTTCTTGCCGTAGGCGACGACGGTGTTCGCGTCACCCGCGCTGACCGTGACGTCGGTCGAGATCACCGGGGTGGAGTCCGGAGCGTCGGCGGCGCGCATCGACAGGACGTACGTGCCGACGGGCAGCTCCTGGTACGGGCTGACCTGGCCGTAGGTCACGTCGTCGAGCTCGAAGACCTTCTTGCCGCCGGAAAGGCTCGACAGTTCGACGTCGACGCCCTTCGTGTCCGGGGAGAGGTGCCCGACGCGGAGCCAGCCGTCGTCGGGCGTGGCGGCCGAGGCGGTCTGGGGTGCGAGGCCGACGGTCGCGGCGACGAGGGCCGCGGCGAGGGTGCCGACGACGACGGGGCGTGCGGTGCGGGTGCGTGCGGTCATGGTGGTGCTCCTTCGGATGGAGGTGCGGTTCGGGTCGGTGCAGGGACGGCGTCGCGTCACGCTGTGGTGGGGGCGGTCGTGGGGTCGATCGGCGCGTAGGTGACGACGAGCTCGTCGCCGTGCCGTTCGACCGACTCGGGGCGGTAGGCGTCCGACATCGCCTCGAGGGTCCGCTCGACCCGGGTCGTGGCGGCAGCGCCGTCGGTGTGCAGGACCACGCGGCGGAAGGCCTGGCCGGTCTCGCCCGTGAGCGGGGTGAAGCGGTCGACGGAGACCCGTTGGTCGGCGAGCACCTGGCCGAGTGCGATCATCGCCCGGCTGTCGACCTGACCGGCGCGGAACTGGGACCGCGTGCCGCCGTCGGCCTCGAGTGCGGGGTTGGCGGCGAGCTCGGTGCCCATCGCCTTCCGCTGGTCGGTGGCCTTCGTGATGGCCTGCTCGGCTGCGGCCTGGCCCTCGGAGTGGATGCGGCGGACGTCGACCTGCTGGTCTCCGGTACCGAACACGGCCACGGTGGTCGAGTTGCGGATGGCGTCGGCGACGTCCTGCGACGAGTTGCCGCCCGTGCGCATCGAGTCGGTCGTGACGACGTAGTCCGAGTCCTTCCAGCCGTTCGGCGACTGACGTTCCACGGCGGCGTCCGTGTCGAGCTTGTAGTACCAGACGACGTTGTCGCGGGCGAACCCGGCCTTGACGAGGTCGACCCACATCGCGTCGTCCACGAGGAGCCGCGAGGACTTCGGGACGTTGTCGCCGACCCAGCGCTCGGCCTGCTGCATGGGCTGGTCGAGGTCGCTCGTCGTGAAGCCGCGGAGCTGTGCGGTCCAGAGCGGTGCTGCGACGGCGAGCGCGGCGACGGTGACCGCTGCCCACGTGATCCCGAGGGTGCGACGGACGCCGCCGGGGAGTCGGCTGCGGCTCCGGGACCACCCGGCGATCGCGACGACGGCGCGGTCGGCCGTCCACGCCACGAGGAGCGCGGCGAACGGGATGAGCATGATCACGTACGGCACGGGCAGGTAGCCGTTCGGCCGGAACATGAACGCGAGCAGGAAGACGAGCATCGCGGCGATCGGACGGACCCGACGGAGGAACAACCCCACGACCGCGGCGACGCTCCCGAGCACGATGAACACCGGGTCGAGCGCCCACCACTGGGCGGCGGCCTGGTTCGCGAGGCTCCCGCCGTCGAAGACCGACCCCGACGCGGCGCGCGAGCCGAGCTGGTACGTGATGCCCTGGAGGAGGCTGACGCGACCGGGTCCGGGGAGCAGCTCGCCCTTCACCGCGGCGAGCAGGAGGTAGCCGCCGCCGATCACCGTGAGCACGGCACCGGCGACGCTGAGCGTGTACCGGCGGGTGCTCTTGTCGGCGCCGCGCACCGCCATCCAGATGAGGAACGGCAGCGCGAGCAGGTACGTCTCCTTCGAGAGCACGGCGATGCCGAGGCAGGCGGCCGCGCCGGCGAACCCGGCGAGCTGCTTGCGGCGGCTCAGCACCAGCACGAACGCGGCGAGCAGCCACGGGGTCGCGACGTTGTCGATGTAGACGGTGCGGTGGTACTGGAGCGCGAGCGGCGACAGCGCGAAGACGAGCACGGCGACCGCTGCCGTGGGGCGTGCCGCACCGATGCGGCGGGCGAGCACGAACAGCAGCACGCTCGACACCGCGGTGAAGAACACCATCGACTCGCGCGCTGCCTCGACGGCGAAGGGGTAGCGGGCGAATGCACCGGTCACGGACGTGTACGCCGCGATCTGGATCCAGCCGAGCGGCGGGTGGTCGTACCAGTAGGTGTAGTGCGTGAGCTCGCCGAGGTTGGTGATCGCCCAGGCCTGCGCGGTGTAGGTGCCCTCGTCGTCGATGCGCTGGGGCGTGCCGCCCATGTTCCAGAGCTGCACGGCCGCGGCGACGGCGAGGACGGGGAGCAGCCAGGCGAGGCTGACGGCGTGACGGCGGACCCAGCCGGCCGCGCCGGTGTGGGCGATCGCACCCCGGATCGGGATGCCGGTCGTGTGCGTCGTGCTGGCGGTCATCGGGTGCCTCCGGTGGTCTGCAGCTCACGGGCGTCGGCGGACTGGGTGTCGTCCTCGGTCACGGCGTTCGGGAAGCCGACGACCTCGGGCGCGGGGGTGCGGTGCTGCCCGGTGTGCTCCGTCTTCTCCCAGCCGTTCTGGCCCTGGACGTGTCGCACGACGGCGCGGACGGCCGCTGCGGCGAGGAACACCTGGTAGGGGATCAGGCCGAGCACGAGCTTCACGTAGTCGCGGACCCGGACCTTCTCCTTGTAGAGCCGCCCGAACTCACCGAGGCCGACGATCTCCACGGCCAGCAGCATGAGGGTCGGGGCGAGCGGGATGAACGAGATGAGCGCGATCGAGGTCGGGACCTTCACGAACGCGATCATGAGGACGCTGAGCGGGATGAGGAGCCCGGTCGCGGCCTGGATGAACGGCATCGTCAGGAGGTACCGCGCGAAGAAGCGCTGCTTGCGGGTCGGGAGCTTCTTCCACTCGCCCTTGCCGAGCACCTGGAGGAATCCCTGGTTCCAGCGGGTGCGCTGCTTGAGCAGGGACGCGAAGGTCGGCGGGGTCTCCTCCCGGGTGACGGCCTCGGGGGAGTACGCGACGACGACCTTGGCGTTGTCGGCGCTCAGTCGGACGCCGAGTTCGCAGTCCTCGGCGAGGCAGTGCGCGTCCCACCCGTTCGACCACTCGAGGCGCTCGCGGGTGACGAAGACGGTGTTGCCGCCGAGCGGGATGAACTTCGACTCGGCGTGGAAGTGCAGGCGCGAGCGGAACCAGAAGTAGTACTCGAGCACGTTCCGGAGCGACCACCAGCTCGACTTGAAGTTCATGAGCTGCACGCCGCCCTGCACGACGTCGGCGCCGGTCTCCTGGAAGCGGGAGTCGACGAGGGTCAGCAGGTGCGGGTAGACCTCGTCCTCGGCGTCGAACACCCCGACGACGTCACCCGTCGCGTACTGGAGCGCGAGGTTCATGGCCTTCGGCTTGTTCTTCGGTGCCGTGTCGTCCACGACCACCTTGATGAGCTCCGGGTGGCGTGCGGCGGCCGCGCGGACGACCGCGTCGGTCTCCGGGTCGTCCTCGCCGACGATCGCGATGATCTCGAAGTCCGGGTGGTCCTGCGTCGCGAGCATGTCGAGGGTCTGGCCCATCACGTCCTGCTCGTGCCGACCGGGCACGAGCAGCGTGAAACGGTGCGCGGCCGGACGCGGCGTCTCGCTGAAGCGGGTCGCCTTGAGCGCATCGCGCGAACGCCACGCGTGCAGCATCCACCAGAGCGTCGACAGCGCGACCAGCGTGAGCAGGACGGAGATCGCGACCAGCGCGGAGTAGCCGATCCACTCGCCCAGCGACCAGGCGGCCTGCGGGAGCTGCCCCGAGCCTCCCGTCGGGGTGTTCGTGGTGCCGCGGTTCGGCACCGTGCCGGACGTGGCGGGGGAGCCTGGCTGCAGCAGGGGGGCGGCCGCGGTGACCAGCGCGGCGGAGAGGGTGGTCGTCATCAGGCCGGAGCCTCCTTCGTGGGACGAGCGTCGGTGGAACGGAAGACGAGGGCCTTGTACGCGGCGAAACGGAACGCTGTGCCGAGGACCAGGCCGACCCCGTTGCCGGCGACGTTGTCGGCGAGGGTGGATCGGAGACCGAGGACGTAGTGCGAGACGAACAGGCAGGCGGCCGCGATGCCGAGGCCGACGAGGTTCGCGAGGGCGAAGAGGAGCCCCTCGCGGACGGTGGCGCGACGATCGACGCCGCGCTCGGAGCGGAAGGTGATGGACCGGTTCGCGACCCAGGCGACCGCGGTCGAGACCACGGCCGACACGACCTTCGCCCAGATCGGGCTGTCGGGCAGGACGGTGGCGCGGAGGGCGTTGTACACGGCGAGGTCGATGACGAAGCAGACGGCGCCGATGGTGCCGAAGGACGCGATCTGGCGTCCGAGGGTGAGCAGGCGGGTGGCGCGGACGGCGCGGACCGGAGTGGGGGCCTCGGTCTCGGGTGACACCAGAACGGGGGTATCGGTCGAGGTCATGCCCCCGATTCGGGGGGCTGCTCGGAGCGGTTTGGGCGGGGGGCGGGGGTTGCCAGGGTTCTGCCAGACAGGCGACACCTGCTGTTCACATGGGGTACGGAAGTCCGTACCGGTCTGTCCACGGCGGGGTCGCGGCGCCGGGTGGTCTGCGGGACAATGGATGCGTGAGCTTCACCGGCATGCCCCGCTTCCGCAAGTTCTGGTCGACCGTGCAGGTCGCCGTGCTGTCCGCGGCCGTGCTGTTCTGCATCGTGATGCTGGTCATCGGGCAGGGGAAGCTCGACCGGGTGTACGCGGTCGCGGCGATCTTCTTCGGCCTCGCGCTCGCCGGGCACGCCACGTACCTCTGGCTGACCGCGCGGGCGGCGCGCAGCGGCCGCTGACGCGCGGCGCAGCAGCCGCTGACGCGGGGCGCACGGGCGGCGCGCCTCGCGGGGCGTGGCACGTTCTGTCGCTTTCGGGAAAGCGACAGAACGTCGCGCGGCGATCGCAGCGATGTGTCGCTTTCGCAGTCGCCACCGGCCTGCTGAGCCGGGATCTGTCGCTTTCGCGACCGACGGCCGGACGGGAGGCCCGTGGCGGGCCCGCCACGTCTGCCCTCGCAGGCTCGGGCAGCGCGCCCCGCGTGACGCTGGCGCGTCACCGCTGAGCGGGGCGCGCCCGGCCATTGTCAGGAAAGTCGGGAGACGCGCACCCAGTCGACGGTCATCTGCTGCGGGAAGCGCGTGGACGCGTCCGGCGACCCGGGCCAGCCGCCGCCGACCGCGACGTTGAGGATCACGAAGAACGGCCCGTCGAACACCCAGAAGTTCGTGCCGACGTCCGCGCGGGTGACGGTGCGGTACGCGACCCCGTCGACCGTCCACGTGATCGAGTCGGGACGCCAGTCGACGCCGAAGACGTGGAAGTCGTCGGCGAACGCCGCGCCGGACGGGTTGCGGTAGGTCGACGAGATGCCGTTCTCGCCCGAGTAGCCGGGGCCGTGCACCGTGCCGTGGACGAGCGTGGGTTCGTGGCCGACGTTCTCCATGACGTCGATCTCGCCGCACGCGGGCCAGCCGACCTGCCCGATGTCGGCGCCGAGCATCCAGAACGCCGGCCAGATGCCCTGCCCGCGAGGGATCTTGATACGGGCCTCGACGCGGCCGTACTGGGCGGTGTAGGTGCCCTCGGACTTCAGTCGCGCGGAGGTGTAGGTGCCGTCGGCCTCGCGGCGGGCCGTGATGACGAGGTTGCCCCGGCCGTCGAGCTGGGCGTTCCGACGGGAGTCCGTGTACGTCTCGAGCTCGCCGTTGCCCCAGCCGCCGGCGCCGAGGTCGTACCGCCAGATCGCCGGGTTCGGTGCGCTGCCGGCTGCGCCGTCGAACTCGTCCGCGGCGAGGAGCGTCATGGTCGTGCTCGCCGCGCGTGCGGTGCCGTTGCCGTGCGCGAGGGCGGCGGTCGTGGCGGCTGCGGTCGCGGCGGCGCCGGTGAGGCCGAGCGTCACGAAGCGACGTCGGTCGATGGCTGGTCCCTGGTCCATGTCGGGAATTGTGCGGTGCAACAGCCGCGCGCGCCAGCGATGCGCCAGTATCCGCAGGTCACGGGCGTGCGACGGGGCGGCCTGGTTCGTCAGCGAGTGAGGTGCCAGATGAGGGGGAGGACCAGCCCTGCGACCCAGGCGGCGACCACCAGCAGACCGCCGACCGCGATCCACCGGCGTCGGCGGCGGAGCTTCGGGCTGCGGTCCTCGCCCCACATCTGCGCGCGGACGAGGACGCGGTTCGCCTGGGCGACGACCTTCTGCACCTCGGGGTCGTCGAGTGGGAGGGTGCCGGACCGGGCGTGCTCGGCGATGGCGGTCGCCTCTTCGACGGTCAGCTCGTCCTTGCGCATGGGCCCATCGTCGCACTGGTGGCGCTCGTCGCGCTGGTGGTCATTGCGCTGGTGCTCGTCGCGCTGGCGTCGTAGCGGACCGCGACCTCGTACGGCAGCGAGCGCTGCAGCTCGTCGACCCGAGGGTCGTGCAGCCGTCGGCCGTCCGCGGTCGGCAGGTCGAGGTAGCTGCGGCGCACGACGTGGCGGTACACGCCGACGCCCGAGGTCCGTCCGACCCGTAGCCGCCACCGCTCGGGGTGCCGGCGGAGCGAACGGGCCTCGGCGGCGGTCGACGGGTCCGTCCCGAGGAGCGCCCAGAGCTCGTCGTCGGTCGCGGCCGCGAGCTGCCGTTCGTCGAGCAGACCGCCGGCCACCGCGCGGGACACGAGCGCACGGAGCACCGTGACGGGCACGAGGTTCGCGGTCGAGCGCTGGGCGCGGGCCTCCCGCACGGCGAGGTCGACGAGCTCCGCGGCGTCGTCGGGGTCCGCGTCCACCGCGCCGTCGACCAGCCGGAGCCGTCGCAGCAGCTCGTGCGGGGGCGTCGTCGTACGGCCGTGCACCTGCCCGCTCCGCAGGAACGAGTCGAGGTGGTCGAGCTTGAGGCCGCCGTGCGCCGGGGTCAGCACCGAGGGGACCCGACCGTCGTCGATGGCGATGACCCGCTCGGCGTCGATCGGGTGGTCCTCGGCGAGGGACCGGACCGCGGCACGCCCGAGGGTGTGGTGCTCGAGGCCCGCGATGCCCTCGAGGGTGTGGCTGAACGGCAGGTGCCCGACGTCGTGGAGCAGCGCCGTGACCCGGGCGTCGTGGTCGTCCGGCGCGAAGTGTGCGACGAGGGCGAGGACGCCCAGGGAGTGTTCGAGCCGCGAGTACGCCTGCGTCGTCGTGATCGACGCGGCGCCGGCGTGGGCGACGAACGCGAGGCGCCGCACCGGCCACGCGGTGAGCAGCGCGCGCTCGGTCGGTGTGAGCGCGACCTCGACACGCCAGAGTGGGTCGAACCACAGTCCGTCGTGGCCCAGGGTGTCCACCGCGTCGTCGTGCACCCCTCCACGCTAGCGGGCAGCACCGACGCTCGGGTGCCGGGTGCCGGGTGCCGGGTGCCGGGTGCCGGGTGCCGGGTGTCGGGTGCCGGGTGTCCTTCCTGTGCCGCGTCGGACCCGCGTCCGGGTAACACCGGGGGCATGGCACATCGGTTCCGCGGTCAGGTCGTCGTCGTCACGGGAGCATCGAGCGGCATCGGGAGGGCCACCGCACACGAGTTCGCTCGACAGGGCGCGACACTCGTGCTCGCCGCGCGGTCGCACGACAGCCTCGAGGCGGCAGCGGCCGAGTGCCGCGGGCTCGGGGCTCCCGAGGCGATCGCGATCCCGACCGACGTCGCCGACGAGCACGCGGTCGCGGACCTCATCGGGACGACGACGACCCGTTTCGGACGGATCGACGTGTTCGTCGGCAACGCGGCCCTGTTCGTCTACGGCCTGTTCGAGCAGACCCCGACGGAGTCGTTCAAGCGTGTGGTCGACACGAACCTCTACGGCCACCTCAACGCGATCACCCACCTGCTGCCGCACTGGAAGCAGCGCGGGAAGGGCACGTACGTGCTGGTGGGGTCGATCCAGTCGCTCCTCAGCGCGCCGTACCAGTCGGCGTACGTGACGAGCAAGCACGCGGCGCTCGGGCTGGTGGACGTCCTCGGCGACGAATTCGCGGGCACGGGCATCCGCTTCACGTCGCTGCTGCCCTCGACGATCGACACGCCGATCTACCAGAACGGCGCGAACTACACCGGCAAGGCCTCGCACCCGCTGCCCCCGACGGTCTCGGTCGAGCGGGCCGGCCGTGCCGTGGTGCACGCAGCCATCCACCCGAAGCGCTACCGGTTCGTCGGGCGCATCCAGGCGTCCCTCGTGCCGCTGCAGTACGTGTTCCCGGGGTTGTTCCACCTCATCACGAAGCCGATGGTGGAGACGTTCGCGCTCCGCGGCCGGCAGCAGCCAACGGACGGCAACCTGCACGTCCCCGCCGACGCCGGGAACGCGACGAACGGCGGCTGGGTGGCGAAGCGGCGGCGCGTCACGCGGCCGCTCGTGTGGGGCGGTGCGATCGCGGTCGCCGCGGCGTTGGTCCTGCGTCGGCGCGGTTGAGCGGACGCATGCGACCCGCCACGACGTGGTCGTCGCGATCGTGCGGCGCGTCCGTCGCGGCCCGGTAGCCTGCTGCCGGGAGTGCGCAGGGCGCGCCGGGCGTGCGGCGCTCCCGGAACCGGGGGAGCGGATGAGCGACGTGCAGCAGCAGACCGTCGTCGAGGTCGACACCGAGGACGCTGCACGCGCGCGCTGGAACGGTCCGCGGAACCCGTGGCCGGTCGTGTTCGTCACGGCGTGGATCCTCGCGTTCTTCGTCTTCGTCGCGGTCTCCGTGTACGAGAACGCATGGCGCTTCCGCGACGTCGCGGCCTCGTTCTGGATCGGCGCCGCGTGGGCGCTGCCCCTGCTCGTCGTCGTGCACGGGACGCACGCGGTGCGGTTCCGACGTGGCGGTCCGCTCGCGCAACGGCAGAACGCGGTGTTCCGTCGTGCAGCGGCCCGTCTCCTGGCGGCTGCTCGTGGCGCCGGGATGCCCGAGCTCGACGAGGCGGCTGTGCTCCGGATGCTCCGTGCGCGGGACAACGGGCCGGACCCGGGGACCGGGGAGCGGGGTGGTCCTGACTGGCCACTGCTGCGCTGGGACCTGCCGCTCGCCGGTCGCCGCTCCCGCACCACCGTGGTCGCCGAGCGGATCGGCACCCCCGAGCCGGGCGGACGTCCCGAGCGGACCCGCCTGACGCTCCGAACCCCTCGTGTCGAGGCTGCACGCCCGGGAGCCCCACGACCCGTCGCACGCCGCGGCCACGACCCGTCCGCAGACGTCGTCGTGCTCGGAGCGTACCGGTCCGACTCCCCGGCACCGATCACGGCCTCGCGCATCGGTGGGGCGCCGGCCGTCCCGCGGGACTGGGAGTGGCCCACATGCGCGGAGCACGACGAGCCGATGCAGTTCACGGCGCAGATCGAGCACCGCAGCACGCTGGTCAGCGCGTTCGTGTGTCAGTTCGACCCCGGCACGTGCGATTCGTGGGACGCCGACAGCGGCGCGAACGCGGCGTTCGTGTTCAGCGGACGTGACCTCGTGCTGGCCGACCCACCGGTCTCACCGCATGGTGACCCCGACGACCCCGATCCCGTGTACCCGCCGCTCCTGCCGGACTCGATGCTGCTCGGGACCGCGTCGGTCACGGCGGCACGTGACGGTGTTGTCACCGCTGCACTCGACGTTGAGGGGGCCGTCGTGGCCGGGCAGTACGGAGGCGAACCACCCTGGATCCAGGAGGACGACACGCCCGAGGGTCTCGCGTTCGTGGCCTCGATCGAATCGGAGCCGCTCGGCTTCGACTTCGGTGACGCCGGTCGTGCGTACGTCTTCAGCGACGGCCGCCGGGCCGCGGTGCTCTGGCAGTGCACCTGAAGCGGAGTCGACGCTTCAGAGTTGCGGAGGAAAGTCGCGCGGCGCCGGTGAGCCGCCGAGCGTCCACTCGCCGGTCAGGAGGAACGACCGCTCGGGTTCTCGGGACGCGACGGCCCGGTCCAACTCGGTGAGCTCGGTGCGCTCGTCGCTCCGTGCCGTGTCGGGCGAGTCCCAGAAGCCGGTCTCACGTCGGAGATCGACCGACCAACGCTCGAGGTCCTCCTCGTCCCAGTACATCTCCACGAGTTCCCCGAGCACGAGCTCGACGACGGGCCGCTCGGTTCGTACGGCCACCGACCGGACGTCCTCGAGGAAGCGCCCGAGTGGTTCAGCGACCCCGGGGAGCGCGGCGGCGACTCCCGGCAGCCGCTGCGCGAAGACCCGCTCCGCGACCGGCCACGCCACCACGACGTCCGTCACCGACGGGTCGGGCCCGTCGCCCGCGTTCATCGCTGCGCTCAGCCGGTCGAGGTGCGCAGCCCAGAACGCGGGGGACACGAACCCGCACCACCCGAAGGGCAGCAGGTACTGCACGTCCCAGGACCCGACGGCCTCGGTCGTGAGTTCGTCGTGCGCTGGCGCGGGAACGGCGCCCTCGCCGACCGTCGCGGCCGATCGGACGATGCACGTGACCCGGTTCCCCACGGCACAACGCTACCGCCCACGAGCGGGAGGCACGGGGCGGGGTCGACCCGTGCCTCCCGGCCGTCAGGTGGTCGCCCTGGTGGCGGACGAGACCCGCGCGATCGACGCGCCCGCGTCCTCGGCCACCGCGAACGCGAGTTCGCAGAACATCGCGTCCGCCCACGAGAACCACGGCCGTGAGTACGCCGACGGGTCGTCCACGTCGAAGGACTCGTGCATGCGTCCCGTGCCCGCGTCCGTCGCGAGCAGCAGGTCGAGCAGCTCCCGACGGCGTGACGGCGTGCCGGTGAGCCCTTCGACCGCGAGGGCGATCGGCCACACCCGGCCCGGCTCGGTGTGCGGGCTCCCGATGCCCGCGGCGGCCGAGCCGCTGAACCAGTACGGGTTGTCCGGCCCGAGGACGAACGTCCGGGTGGCGTCGGCGACCACCGGGTCGAGGACGTCCGGCGCGTCGAGCGGCAGGGACAGCAGCGACGGGGTGTTCGCGTCGTCCATGAGCACCACGCCGCCGAGACCGTCGACCTCGTAGGCGTAGACCTGCGTGCCCGGATCACGCGGGTGCGGGACGACGCCGTGCTCGGCCACGCCGCGCAGGATGCCCTCGCGGAGCGCGACCGCGTCGGCGGCCAGCACCGGGTCCGACCAGACGTCCGTCGCGAGCGCCGCCAGGTCGCCGAGCGCCGACGCGGCGTGCAGGTTCTCCGGCACGTTGTAGCCGTACGTGCAGGCGTCGTCCGAGGGGCGGAAGCCGCACCACGTCATGCCGGTGACGGCGACCGGGGTGCCGCGGCCCTCGCGGACGAGGGTCTCGGTCGGCTCGGGCGCGTCCCGGACGAAGCGGTACGGCGACCGGTCGTGGTCGGTCTCGAGGCGGAGCTGGTCGACGATCGTCCGGGCGACCGCGTGTGCCTCCGGGCCGAGGTGCTCGGTCCGGCCGGTCGCGCGGTGGACCGCCGCGGCGAACTGCACCGGGTAGGCGAGGCTGTCGACCTCGTACTTCTGCTCCCACACGGTCGGGTCGTCGCACAGGTCGCGGTCGTCGTAGTGGGCGCCGGTCGGGCCGCGGTTGAACGCGTTGGCGTACGGGTCGTGGGCGATGCTGGCGAACTGCCGTCGGACGACGGCGACGAGGACGTCGGCGAGCTCCCGGGCAGCGGGGTCGCCCGGGGACGCCGCGGCCACGAGCCGCAGGTACGGGAGCATCTGCGTCGTCGAGTCGCGCATCCACATCGCCGGGATGTCCCCGGTGATGACGAACGCGGTGCCGTCGTCGTCGATCGTGATGGTGTCCTCGAGGGTCCGGCGGAGGGCGTCCTCGACCAGGTCGCCCGCGCGCTCGCCGACGCTCGTCCGGACGGCGTCGGCCGCAGTCCGGAGCAGCGCGGCGACGCCCGCACCGACGATCACGGCGACCCCGGACGGTCGGCGCGGTCGCGGGCGGTCACACCGACACCGGGCGGTCGGCCGTGCGGACGGGGGCGATCGTGCCGGTCCGGGCGCCCTCGTAGGCAGCGAGGATCATGCCGAGGACCGCGAGTCCCTCGCGCTCGGTGTGGATCGGCCGGGTGCCGTCCCGGAGGCAGGCGCCGAACGCGGCGATCTCGGCCGAGAACGTGTCGACCTCGTCGAAGGTCACGGTCTCGCTGGTCGTCGGTCGACCGCCCGCGTCGCGCAGGTCCCAGCGGAGGGTCATGCCGTCACTCGTCAGCGACCCGAGTTCGCCCACGACGCTGAACCGCTCGGTCCCGGCGGCCGGCTCGTACGCCCAGCTCGTGACGAGCTGCCCGACCGCGCCGTTGTCGAAGCGGAACAGGCACTGTGCCGAGTCCTCGCCCTCCATGAACGTGAGGCGGTGGGTGGAGAGCATCGCGGTCGCCGACACCGGGACACCGCCGGCGAGGTGCATGAGCAGGTAGCTCGGGTGGTAGCCCGTGTCGATGAGCTCGCCGCCGCCGCTCGTCGACGCGTGTGCCCGCCAGCCCATGTTCGACGGGTCGAACTCGTTCCGGAACGAGTCGGTGGTGCGGACCTCGTACACGGTGCCGAGTGCGCCGCCGTCGATGAGTTCCTTGGCCTTCGCGACCGCGGGCATGAACAGCTGGTTGTGGGCGCACATGAGGGTGACGCCGGCCTCGCGGACGGCGGACTCGACGTCCGCGGCCTCCTCGGGCGTGAGGCAGAGGGGCTTCTCGCAGAGGACGTGCTTGCCGGCCCTGGCAGCGGCGACGATCGCGTCGCGGTGGAGGTGGTGCGGCAGGCAGATGTCGACGGCGTCGATGTCCGCCCGCTCGAGCATCTCGCGGTAGTCGGTGAACGAGGGCACGCCGAGCTCGGTGCCGCGGGCCTCGGCGGTCGCGGGGACCGCGTCGGCGACGGCGCCGATCGTGATGGTGTCGGCGTGCTCGCGGTACCCGTTGATGTGGAAGGTGGCGATGCCGCCGCCGCCGATGAGGCCGACGCGGATCGGGGTGGGGAGGGAGGTGGTCATGCGTGTGCTCCGGTTGGTGAGGGTCGGGGGCGGGGATCAGGCGGCGACGGGCGTCGCGGCGGTGGGGGCGGTGGCGGCGCGGTTCGCCGCGACGACGAGCCGCGTGAGCTCGATCGCCCGCGCGACGTTGTCCTCCGCCCGGGTGCCGTCGTGCACGTGTGTCACCCACTGCGTGAAGGCGTCGGGGGCGTCGTCCGGCACCGGCAGCTCGACGGTCTCGCCGCCGTACCCGGGCCCGCCGGCGGTGAGGCGGTTCCCGTCGTCGGTGTACGAGACCCGGCCGGTGGTGCCGAACAGGTCGATCGTGAACGGCGTGCCCGCGACGAAGCCGGCCTCGATCACCCCGATCGCCTGCGACGGGTAGCCGACCGTCACGACCGCGTGGTCCTCGACGGCACGGCCGGTGACCGAGCGGTACACGGCCGACACGGAGTCCGGGGCGGCGCCGAGGAACAGCTGCGTCAGGTAGACCGGGTGGCAGCCGAGGTCCGTCAGTGCGCCGCCGATCGCCGTCGCCGGGTCGAAGAACCGCTCGGGCAGCCACGGGGCGATCGCGCCGTCGTGCGAGAGCCGGACCCGGGCGTACGTGAGCTCGCCGAGTCGGCCGCCCGCGATCTCGTCCCGGATCGCCGTCGTGTACCCGTGGTACAGCCGGGGCAGGGAGACGACGAGGGCGACGCCGGCCTCCTCGCAGGCACGGACCACCGCCTCGCACTCCTCGACGGTCGGCGCGAGCAGCTTCTCGGTGAAGACGTGCTTGCCGGCGCGCGCCGCGCGGGTGATGACGTCGTGGTGCACGTCGGTGGAGGTGGTGATCGTCACGGCGTCGACGTCGTCCCGGGCGAGGAGGGCGTCGAGGTCGTCGGTGTACGGGACGCCGAAGCGGTCGGCGCCCTCGCGGCCGCGGGCCTCGTCGTCGTCCCAGACGGCGACGAGTTCGGTGTCCGGGTGGTCGACGGCCTGCTGGGCGTAGTCGCCGGCGTGGACGTGCCAGAAGCCGAGGACGGCGACGCGGAGGGGGGCGGTGGGCATGCGGATGGTCCTTCTCGGTTCGCGGTGGTCGGTGGGTCCGGCCCGTCGGGCGCGGGCGGGCAGGCGCGTCGTTCCGGCCTGGAGGCACGGGGCGCGCCGCACGGGCGGGTGGCGGTCCGCTAGATGCGGACCTTGTCGTAGTCCTTCGGCAGCTTGAACGGCGCGTAGGTCTGCATCATCGGGTCGACGCGGTTCTGCGCCCGCTCGACGGCTTGCTCGGGTGTCGCGGTGCCGAGGAGCACGCTCGAGCGTGCGTCGGCGAGGGAGTCCCACCAGGCGCCGCCGACGGGCAGCGGTGGGCGGCAGGTGCTCGCGGTGATGGACTCGACGAAGTAGCGGATCGACTTCGCGGAGCCGTTCGGGTCCTCGAGCGCGGCGATGTTCGTCGGCACGCTCGTCGCGGGGACCATGTAGGTCTCCTGGCCGCGCTTGCCCGTGAAGTACTTCATGAGCTCCCACACCGCCTTGGTCTTCTTCGATCCCTTCGGCAGGCAGAGCGCGAAGCCGCCCGACCAGGTGTACTTCGGGTCGCCCTCCTTCTGGACGGGCAGGTACGCGGTCGTCCAGTCGAGGTCCTTCGGTCCGTAGTTGTCGAACGTCTGGATGGTCGACGGCACGCTGACCATGAACGCCATGCGGTTCGCGAGGAACGCGGTCTGCCCCGGCGGGTGGCCGGTGGGCTCGTAGGTCGCGATGAAGGTGTCGGCGTCGCGGTACCCGTAGCGCTTCGCCCACTCGGCGTAGAAGTCGTAGATGCCGCGGACGCTCGCGGAGTCCATCGTCATCCGGGAGTCCTGCTGGTCGTAGTAGGACGCCCCGAGTCCGAGGCCCCAGGTGAACGGCCAGCCCTCGCCGTACCAGGGCAGGAGCCCCATGTGCGTGTAGTCGCCGGCGGACTTCTTCGTGACCTGCTGGCTGACCTCCCACATCCGGTCCATCGTCACCGGGCCGTTCTGCTCCCAGTCGAACTCGTCGAGGTCCACCCCGGCGTCCTTGAGCATGGTGCGGTTGACGAACATGCCGCGGGCGTCGGTGTCGTGCGGCAGGCCGTACGTCTTGCCCTCGTAGGAGACCTCGCCGACGGCGAACCCGAGCCACTGCGACAGGAACTCCTCCTTCGACTGGTCCTCGTACTCGGCGATGAGGTCGTCGATGGGTTCGATGAGCCCGATCGCGGCGTACTGCGCGGCGCTGAACCGGTCGAGCAGCCACAGGTCCGGAGCGGTGCCGCCGCGGACCGCGGTGATGATGCTCGTCGCGTCGCCGGTGCCCTGCGACGGCACGACGTCGACGCGGACGTCGACCTCGGGGTGCAGCTGCTTGAAGTGGTCGATCACCTTCGTCTGGAAGGGGACGAACGTGCCCGTGACGCCCCAGAGCGACACCTGGTTCGGGTTCGAGGACCGTGACCCGGTCGCGCACCCCGCGGCGAGCAGCGCGAGGGCTCCGGCCCCGGCCGTGGCGGTCGCCCCGCGGAGGAAGGAACGGCGGCTGAACGCGGAGGTCATTTGAAGCTCCCGATCTGGACGCCCTTGAGGAACGTCCGCTGGAACACGAAGAACAGGATCACGAGCGGCAGGATGATGAGCACCGAGGCCGCCATCAGCTGGTTGAACTGGAAGTCCTGCGAGTTGTTGAGCCGGAACACCTGCAGACCGATCGACAGCGTCTGCACGCTCTGGTCCTGCAGGTAGATGAGGGGCCCGAGGAAGTCGTTCCACGCGCCGACCGCGGCGAAGATGCCGACCGTCACGAGCGCCGCACGCGCCTGCGGGAACACGATCGTCCAGAGGATCCGCCACTCCGACGCCCCGTCCATGCGGGCGGCGTCGAGGAGGTCCTTCGGGATCTGCAGCAGGAACTGCCGGAGCAGGAACGTGTAGAACGCCGACCCGAACAGCGCCGGTACCACGAGCGGCAGGAACGTGTTGATCCACCCGAGTCGCGCGTACAGGTCGAACATCGGGATGAGCGTCACGGGGAACGGGATGAACAGCGTCGCGAGCACGACGTAGAACAGCCGGTCGCGGCCACGCCACTCGATGCACGCGAACCCGTACGCGATGACGAGGTTCGACACGACCGAGAACACCGTCACGAGGACCGTGATGATCAGCGTGTTCCGGAAGAACGTGAAGAACGGCATCGCCTGCACCGCCTGGGCGAAGTTGCCCCAGTCGAGCCAGTGCGGGAACCAGGTGGCAGGGAAGGTGCCGAGCTCGGTGTTGCCCTTGAGCGCCGAGATGACCATCCAGTAGATCGGGATGAGGAAGAGCACGCTCATGGCGATGAGCACGATGCGCGCCGTGATCGACGACCAGACGGACCGGACGGACCCGTCGGCGTTGCGGGACGCCCCGCGATCGCCCTTCGCGGCAGCGGTGGTGATGGACTTCGTCACTTCGGTGGTCACGTCGGTCACTCCCCGGTCACGTCGTAGTTCACGAACCGCTTGGACAGCCAGTAGACGAGCCCCGAAAGGATCATTCCCGCGAGGAACAGCAGGACGGCCATCGCGCTCGCGAACCCGAGCTGCGCGTAGCTGAACGCGTTCTTGTAGAGGTAGAGCATGTAGAACAACGTCCCGTTGTCCGGCGACCCGAGGCCTCCCGTCCCGGACGAGATCACGTACGCCTCCGTGAAGACCTGCAGCCCGTTGCTGATCCCGGTGATGAGGTTGAACAGGATCACGGGGGAGAGCAGCGGCAGCGTCAGTGCGAAGAACTGCCGCACCGGACCGGCGCCGTCCACGCGGGCTGCTTCGTACAGCGTCTTCGGGATGCCCCGCATGCCCGCGAGGAAGATGAGCGCGGCGTTCCCCGCACCCATCTGCGCGAGGGCGATGATCACGAGCTTCGCCGTGGTCGGGTCCCCGAGGAGGTTCGTCGCCGGGACGCCCACGAGCTTGAGCGCCTGGTTCACGAGTCCGGTCTGCGGGTTCACCAGCACGACGAAGATGAACGCGAGCGCGAACGTCGGGATGAGCGACGGGATGTACAGCGCCGTCCGGTACCAGCTGATCTCCCGGACGTCCTGGTTCATGGCGATCGCGATGATGATCGCCACCACGATCCCGACCGGCACCGCGATGACCGCGTAGAACACCGTGTTGCCCACCGCGGTGTGCACCAGCGGGTCGATGAACGCCGCGACGTAGTTGCCGAACCCGACCCACGTCGCGCCCTGCATGCCCGAGTAACGGGTCAGGCTGATCGCGAAGGAGTACACGAGCGGGTAGCCGATGAACACGAGCACGCCGACGATCCACGGGGACACGAACGCGAGCCCGATCCGCAGGCGGCGCTTCTCGGCGGCGGTCCACGGGTGCTTCTCGCGGTGGCGTCGGCCGGAACCCGCGGTGGTGATGCTGCGGGTCGTCGGCCTCGGAGGTGCTGCGGCCCCTGTTCGTGTCGTCGTCGTCACGAGCGTCCTCTCGGATCCCGGACCACCTCGTCGTGGCCTCGGTCGAACTCGAGGTCCGCCCGACCGGATCGGTTCAATCCAATCGATTGACAAAACCTCTCGAGCAGCGATGCTAGGGAGCATGGAGCAGCCCCGTCAACCCTCCCGGCGCACCGTGCTGCACGGTGGAACGACCCACGGCGGGACGAACATCGCCGACGTCGGCACCCGGAACCGCGCCCTCGTGCTCGACCTCGTCCGCCGCACCGGGCCCGTCCAGCGGGTCGCACTCGCTCGTGGCACCGGCCTCAGCGCGCAGACCGTCTCCAACATCTCCGCACGGCTCGTCGCCGAGGGACTCGTGCGCCAGGACGAGGACCGGGCGCTCGCCGTGGTGCCCTCGGCGCGGACGGGCATCGGCGTGCACCTCGACCCCGCCGCGTTCGAGGTCGTCCTCGTCGACCTCTCCGGGACGGTCCTCGCAGCGGAGCACCACGACCTCGCGGCGAGGACGGCGCCCGGCGCGGTGCTCGACGGGATGGCGGCGGCGGTCGGACGACTCCGAGCCGAGGCACCCGGGCAGGTCGTGGACGGGGTCACCGTCGCCGTCCCGGGCCCGATCGACACCGTCTCCGAGCGGCTCCGGACGCCCGCCCAGCTGCGCCCGTGGTCGGCGTACCCACTCGCCGCCGAACTCGCCGCACGGACCGGCGCCGAGGTGCACCTCGAGAAGGACGCCATCGCCGGGGCGTTCGGCGAGGCCTGGACGACACCGGAGCGAGAGGACCTCGTGGCGGTGCACCTCGGGAGCGGGGTCAGCGCGGCAGCGGTGGCCTCGGGCGAGGTCGTCCGGGGCGCGACCGGCAACGCGGGGGAGTTCGGCGGCATGCCCGTCTACGCGCACGGTCGGTGGACCGCGGTCTGGGAGGCCTGCCAACCGCTCCAGCAGGTCCGGCGCGCCGTCTCCGCCGGGGTGCTCGACGCCGAGGTCTCCTCCGACGACGCCGCGGCCGTCCGCGCCGCCTACGCCCGGATGTGCCGGGAACCCGCGGCCGCCGAGCTCGTCACCGAGGGCGGCGCAGCCCTCGGATCGGCACTCGCCCACGTGGTCGAACTCCTCGACGTGCCGCGGGTGACGATCGGCGGCAGCGCGGCCGTCCTCGGCGGCGAACCCTTCCTCGCGGCGGTCCGGTCGCGCCTCCGGGACCGCCTGCCCCGCGGGCCGTTCGCCGAGGTCACGTTCTCGACCGCGGGCGTCGTCGCCGTCGCGCGCGGCGCGGCGTGCTCCGCCATCGCGCGGAGCCTCGCGACGGCGCCGCGCGTCCCGGCGGTGCGGCAGCGGACGGGAGGCACGGTGCACGCCCGCAGCATCAGCCACCCCTGGTGAGCGACGTGCGTCGGGCAGGTGGGTCGTGCCTCCAGGACGGCGCTGTGTTACCGGCCGCGTCGCGGTCGCAGCCCAGGCGTCGTACGGTCGCTGCATGACGACCTCGACGACCGCCCCCTTCGCCGCCGACTGGACCACCTGGCACGACGCACACGAGGCCGCTCGGTCCGCGCCGCACGGGTTCCTCGCGATCACGAGCATCCGGTGGCTGCAGGCCGAGCCCGAGCGGTTCGAGGACGCACCCGGGGCGTGGTCGACCTCCGAGGACGGGCCGGTCGTGGCGCTCGACCCGGGGCAGTCGATCGAGGTGGACGGCCAGGTCGTGACCGGCACGCACCGGTTCGGGTCGCTCGCCGAGAGGTCCGGCGTCGACGCGGTGTGGCACGACGGCGACGAGACCGTCGTCATCGAGGTCGCACGGCGCGGCGGCAGCGACATCATCCGGCCGCGGCGCCCCTCCGCCCCGCTGCGCACGTCCTACCGGGGGACGCCGGCGTACGCGCCGGACCCCGCGTTCGCCGTCGAGGCAGGCTTCGAGCCGTTCGGCGAGCCGCGCAGGGTGACCGTGGGATCGGTCGTCGACGGCCTCCAGCACGTGTACACCGCGCCCGGCGTGCTGCACTTCGACCTCGACGGGCCGCGGACGCTGACAGCGTTCAACGGGTACGGCGACGGGCTGCTCGTGCTGTTCACCGATCGGACCTCGGGCGTGACGACGTACGCGGCGACGCGGAGCCTCGACGTGCCGGCGCCGGACGCCTCGGGCCGGACGACCATCGACTTCAACCGTGCGACGAACCTGCCGTGCGCCTACACGCCGCACGCGACCTGCCCCCTGCCGCCCGCCGAGAACCGCCTCGACGTCGCCGTCGAGGCCGGCGAGCGCCTGCCCGCGTAGCGGCGCCGCGCGCGGAGCCGAGCCGCAAGCCCGAGACTCGGCTCCGCGGACACTTTCGCGGAACTCCGCCCGCGAAAGTGTCCGCGGGCGCGAGCCTCGGCGCGCGTCAGGCCGGCAGGGGCAGCCGCTGCCAGTCGGTCGTCGCGCGCCACGACACCGGGTCGAGCATCAGCACGCTCCCCATGCCCGGCTGCTCGGACGTCCTGGCGATCGGCCTGCCGGACAACGACGCGAGGAGCAGCGCACCCACCGCACCGTGCGACACGAGCACGACGTCACCGGCCCCGGCGTGGGCGCGGACCGCCGCGACGATCCGTTCCTGGGCGTCGACGGCCCGTTCCCACCCGCGCACCGACTCGGACGGCCGGGCGAAGAACGCGTCCACGACGGCGTCGAACTCGTCGGACGGCAGGTACCCGGTCGCACTCCGGTCGATCTCCCCGAGGGCCGGGTCCTGCTCCACCGGACGGCCGCCGGCGACGAGCTCCGCGGTCTCGACGGCCTTCCGCTCGGTGCTCGCCACCACCCGGGAGGCCGGTGCCCGCCAGGCCCCGGCCCGCGCGCGTCCCACGGGGGAGAGCCCCCACGACTCGATCGGTGCGGCCGGGTCGACGACGGGCTCTGCGTGCGTGACGAACCAGACGGTCATGCTCCGAGCCTCGCACAGTGGCGCCGTGGGGCTCGTGCGGCGCCGCCCGGGTCTCGGCGTCAGCGACGTCCCTCGCGGCCACGGCCCCGAGGGCGGTCGCTCACCCCGAGACTCGGCGCGGCTCGATACCCGGCGCGGCCCGAAACCCGGCGCGGCCGGTGACGCCGCCGCGCGCCGCCCGCCCCGTGACGGTGCGCGACACCGCCGCACCACCGCTCGCGTCACACGACGCAACGTCCGGTCACGTGCGGCAACACCGGTCGTGGGCAGTGCGGATCCGCCGTAGCGTCACGGCATGACCGACGCCCAGCACCGCCCGGAGGCGCCCCGTGCCTGACCGCACCACTCTCGTCACCGCCCTGCACGGCGCCGGCTGGCACCCTGCCGCCTGGCGCGTCGCCGGTCCGACCGCGACACGGCTGAGCAGCCTCCGGCACTGGCGCGACCTCGTCGTGGAGCAGGACCGTGCGGGCACCGACGCCGTCACGATCGAGGACTCCTTCACCGCCGGTCCCGCCGACGCGACCGGCGACCTCGACACCTCGACGGTCGTCGGACACCTCGACGCGCTCCTCGTCGCCAGCGCGGTCGCCCCGGCGACGCGCGCCGTCGGGTTGGTGCCGACCGTCTCGGTCACGCACACCGAACCGTTCCACGTCGCCACGGGCCTCCAGACCCTCGACCACGTCTCGCTCGGCCGCGCCGGCTGGCGTCTCCAGGTCAGCCCGTCGACGCGCGAAGCCGCGCTCTTCGGCCGCCGCCCCGGCGGCGAGACCACCGAACACCTGTTCGCCGAGGCCCGCGAGGTCGCCGAGGTCGTCGGCCGCCTCTGGGACAGCTGGGACGACGACGCGATCATCCGCGACGTCACCACCGGCCGCTTCATCGACCGCGACCGCATCCACGGCGCCGCGTTCATCGGGGAGCACGTGTCGGTCCACGGCGCGTCGATCGTGCCGCGGTCGCCGCAGGGACGGCCCCCGGTGTTCGCCCTCGCGCACCGCGCCGACGCCGCCGCCTTCGCCGTCGACGCCGCGGACGTCGTGCTGGTCACGCCCCGACTCGACACGGACGCACGGTCCGGTCTGACGGGACGACCCGGCCTGGAGGCGCGACCCGCCCTGGAGGCGCGACCCGCCCTGGCACTCGTCCGAGACGCCGAGAAGGCGGCCGGGTCGGACCGCGAGCGTCCGGTCCTCGCGGACGTCGCGGTGCTCCTCGGGTCCTCGGCGGCGGAGGCCGCCGACGACCTCGCCGCGCTCGACGCCGCGGCCGGTGCGTCGTACACCGCGATCTCGGACGCAACCGTGCTCGCGACGACCGTGCCCGCGCTGGTCGAGCACATCGCCGAGCTCCGCGCGCTCGGGTACGCCGGTGTCCGGCTCCGGCCGCTGCGCATCCCCGAGGACAGCACGGCGATCGCCCGACGCCTCGTGCCCGCACTCGTGACGGCCGGTCTCCGGGCCGACGTCGCCTCCCGTCCCACCGCCGACCTGCGGACGCGGCTCGGCCTCGCACCCGCCGTCAGCCGCCACGCCACCGAAGGGGTCCCCGCATGAGCCGCAAGCGTCAGGTCCACCTCGCCGCACACTTCCCGGGGGTCAACAACACCACCGTGTGGAGCGACGATCGTGCCGAGAGCCAGATCGCGTTCTCGTCGTTCGAGCACTTCGCCCGGAACGCCGAGCGCGGGTTCTTCGACTTCCTGTTCCTCGCCGAGGGGCTGCGGCTCCGCGAGCAGAAGGGCCGCATCCACGAACTCGACGTCGTCGGACGGCCGAACACGCTCGCGGTCCTCGCCGCGCTGGCCGGCGTCACCGAGCACATCGGTCTCGTCGGGACGCTGCAGACCACGTTCAACGAGCCCGTCGAGCTCGCGAAGCAGCTCGCCACGCTCGACCACCTCACGGACGGCCGGGCCGGTTGGAACGTCGTGACCAGCTCGGACGCGTTCCACGGCGCGAACTTCCGCCGGGGCGGGTTCCTCGACCACGCCGACCGGTACACGCGAGCAGCCGAGTTCGTCGAGCTGTCCCGCGAGCTCTGGGACTCATGGGAACCCGACGCCGTCGTCGCCGACGTGACCGCCGGACGGTACGCCGAGCGCTCCCGCATCCGCGACGTCGACCACCACGGCCCGCAGTTCGACGTCGTCGGGACCTTCCCGGTCCCGCGGAGCCCGCAGGGGCACCCGGTCGTCGTGCAGGCGGGCGACTCCGACGAGGGCCGCGACCTCGCCGCGCGGCACGCGGAGGTGATCTTCTCGCTGCACACCGAGTTCGAGGACGCGCGGGCCTTCCGCCGGGACGTCACCGCACGGCTCGAAGCCGTCGGCCGGACCGAGGACGAGCTGCTCGTGCTGCCCGGTGCGACGTTCACGATCGGCGACACCCCGGCCGACGCCGAGGAGCGGTCCCGGGCGATCCGACGGGCCCAGGTCAGCCCGGCCACCGCGATCGCGTTCCTCGAACAGGTGTGGAACCGTGACCTGTCCGACCACGACGTCGACGGCCCGCTGCCGACGGTCGACCCGGACGTCGACGCCGACGCGATCACCCGCGGCCGGGTGCGGCACGTGCGGGACCCCCGCGCGACGGTGCAGGAGTGGCGGGACCGCGCCGCTGCGGAGCACCTGACCACCCGGGAGCTCGTCATCGCGGTGTCGACCCGCGGTGGCTTCGTCGGCACACCCGACCACCTCGCCGCCGAGATCGACCGGTACGTGCAGGAGCGGGCGTCCGACGGGTTCGTCGTCGTGCCGCACACGAACCCGTACGGCCTGGACGAGTTCGTCGACCGCGTCGTGCCCCTGCTGCAGGAGCGCGGGGTGTACCGCGAGTCGTACGGCGACGAGGCGACGCTCCGGCAGACCCTCGGCCTGCCGGGCACCATCACCCAGCGTCAGGTGGTCCCCGCGTGAGCGCCACCCCGCTGTCGGTCCTCGACCTCGTCCCGGTGCCGTCCGGCTCGACCGCCGCGGACGCCCTGCACGCCACCGTGGACCTCGCCCGCGCGGCGGAACGAGCCGGGTACGCCCGCTACTGGCTGGCCGAACACCACCTCAACCCCGGGGTCGCGGGCAGCGCGCCGAACATCGTCATCGGAGCCGTCGCGGCCGCGACCTCGACGATCCGCGTCGGCAGTGCCGCGACCCTCGTCGGCAACGTCCGTGGGCTCCAGATCGCCGAGGCCTTCGGCACGCTCGCGGCGCTGTACGGTCCGCGCATCGACCTCGGGCTCGGTCGCTCCGGCGCTCCCGTGCCCGGCACCCCGAAGCCGCCGGCACCCGCGCCCCGCGGCGACGAGGTCGTCGACGGCCTGCTCGTCCCGGCGCCGTACGCCTTCCGCGTCGCCCCCGGCTCGCGGTTCGCGTTGCAGGGGGAGCTGCTCGGTCGGGTGCCAGGGGACGTCGAGCGATTCGCCGACGAACTCGCCCTGGTCCGCGCGCTCTTCGCCGGGGACCACACCGTCGACGGAGCGGTCGTGGAGGCGCCCCCGGCGTCCGGCGCACCGGTCGAGCTGTGGATCCACGGGTCGACCGGCGGCGAGAGCGCGCGGATCGCCGGATCGCTCGGCCTGCCGTACGGGGCGAACTACCACTCGTCGCCGGGCACGGTCCTCGACTCCGTCGCCGCGTACCGGGCGGCCTTCCGACCCGGGGTGCTCGCCGCGCCGCACGTGATCGTCTCCGCGGACGTCGTCGTGGGCCGCAGCGCCGACGAGGCGGACGACCTCGCGCTCGGCTACGACCGGTGGGTGCACTCGATCCGCTCGGGTGTCGGCGCGATCCCGTACCCGACGCCGGACGAGGCGCGGGCGTACCCGCTCGACCCCGCGGACGCGCCGTCGGTGGCCGACCGGGTGGCGACCCGGTTCGTCGGTACCGCGTCGTCCGTGGCCGACCAGCTGGACACCCTGCGCCGGGTCACCGGGGCGGACGAGCTGCTCGTCACGACGATCACGCACGACCACGCCGCGCGGGTCCGCTCCTACGAGCTGCTCGCCGAGGAGTGGGCGCTCCGGACGACCCACACACGAGGAGACGTCGCGGTCCCCGCCTGACGGACGCGTGCATGATGGGCCCCGGAGCGGAAGGGATGACCGATGCAGGCGCCGCGTACATCCTCGAGGCATGGCGTCGTCCGGACGCGTTCCTGCTCGGACGGCGGACCTACGACCTCTTCGCGTCGCACTGGGGCTCCCGCACCGGCGACCGCGGCTTCGGTGACGCCATCAGCGACAAGCCGAAGTACCTCGTGTCGAACACCGTCACCGAGCCGCGGTGGGCGGGGACGACGGTGCTCTCCGGGGACGTCGCGGCCGCGATCCGGGAGCTGAAGGCCCGACCGGGTGGCGAGCTGCTCGTGGTCGGCAGCGTCGCCCTCGCGCGGTGGCTGCTCGAGCAGGACCTGGTGGACCGGATCGACCTCGTGCAGTTCCCGGTGCTCGTCGGTGAGGGACGACCGTTCTTCCCGGTCCCAGGGCACGACCACGCCCTCGAACTGGAGTCCCAACGGGTCTTCGACACCGGGGTCGTCGCGCACACCTACCGGGTCGGCGGCCGGCCCGAGTACGCCTGAACCGTCCGAGCCCGCCCGGGAGTCAGGCGGGCTCGTCGGCGGGGTGCATCCAGAACGGCGACCAGTGGTACCCGTCCGGATCGTCGAACTGGCGCTGGTACATGAACGGGTACTCGTCGGTGTCGCCGATCCGACCTCCGGCGGCCCGGGCACGTTCGACGAGGTCGTCGACGGCCTCGCGGCTGGCGAGGTCGAACGACACGGTGACCTTCGACGGCGTTCCGGCCCGCCGACGAGGTCGTCGGTGCCGCCGACGCTCGCGTACGCGGCGCGGGAGCTCAGCATGACGAACTGGTCCGGGGCGATCGCGGGCAGCTGATGAAGCGGCTCATGCGGCCGATGCTCGCGCGGTCCGTGGCACACGTCAACGCCCCCGTCGCCGATCGGCGACGGGGGCGCGGTGACGCCGAGCGGATCAGCTGTTGTCGAGCGGGAGCCCCTCGGGGTTGACCTCGGAGGTCTTCACCGACTCGTTCGACAGGTTGTACGCCTTGAGCCACTTCGCGTAGGTGCCGTCCGCGATGAGCTCGTCGATCGCCGCGGCCACGGGCTTCGCGATGCCGCTGTCCTTCTTCGTGGTCGCCGCGATGAGCCCCTGCAGGGTCGAGCCGGCTCCGGAGTACGTGCCCGCGGTCGTGGTCGGCTTCGCGGTGCCCTTGCTCTGCGTGTTCTGGTACGCGATGGTCGGGTTCGGGCCGAAGTAGCCGTCGATCTTCCCCGAGTCGAGCGCGAGCTTGATCGCGTTGCCGTCCGGGTAGTACTTGATCGTGAAGTCCTTCCCCTTCGCCTGGAGCTCCTTCTGCCACTCGAGCAGGATCTTCTCCTGGTTCGTCCCGGAGCTGACCGACAGGGTCTTGCCGGCGAGCACGGACGGGTCGCCGTCGAACTTCCAGGCCGTCGACGCGAGCACCTGGAACGCGAGCTCGTCGCGGCGGTAGGAGGCGAAGTCGTACTTCTCCTTGCGCTGCTCGGTGACGGTGATGTTCGAGAAGCCGGCGTCGTACTTGCCGCTGTCGATGCCGACGAAGAGGTTGTCCCACGTGGCGTTCTGCACGTCGGCCTCGAGTCCGAGCTTGGCGGCGACCAGACGGCCGAGGTCCGGCTCGGAGCCGGTCAGCGTCTTCTGGTCGTCGCCCGTGAACGCGAGGGGCGGGAATCCGGACGGCAGTGCACCGACGCCGATGGTCAGCTTGCCGGACTGCTTGACCGCTGCCGGGAGCTCGTCGTGGAGCTTCGTGTCCTTCTGGACGGTGAGCTTCGTCTCGGTGGCCGCGCCGTTCGCGTGCGCGCCGATCGTCACGGTGCCGTCGGCGTTCGACGTGTCGGCCGAGGCGTTCGCCGAGCAGCCCGCGAGGGCGGTGACGACGCCGGCGGCGAGGACGAGGGCGCCGACGCGGTGCGGCCAGCGGGGGAGCGTGGTGGTGGACATGGTTCTCCTGGGGTCGGGTCGGGGCAGTGCGAGACGAGTGGGGTCAGCGCGGGGCAGGGCGGTCAGTGCGCGACGGGTTGGAAGGGGAGGACCGCGTCAGCGGACGCGGGCGAGGAAGTCGCGGGTCCGCGGGTGGCGAGGAGCGTCGATGACCTGGGCCGGCGGCCCCTGTTCGACGACCCGCCCGTGGTCGAGGAAGACGACGTGGTCGGCGACCTCGCGGGCGAAGGCGACCTCGTGGGTGACGATCACGAGCGTCGTCCCGGAGTCGGCCAGCGACCGGATCACGCCGAGCACCTCGCCGACGAGCTCCGGGTCGAGCGCGGAGGTCGGCTCGTCGAGGAGCACGACCGACGGCTCGAGGGCGAGCGCCCGGGCGACCGCGACGCGCTGCTGCTGGCCGCCGGAGAGCTGCCTGGGTCGAGCGTCCCCGCGGTCGCCGAGGCCGACACGGTCCAACAGCTCACGCGCACGCGCGAGCGCCGTCGCACGGGGCACCCCGGCGGCGATCGGCCCCTCGGCGACGTTCTCCAGCGCGGTCAGGTGTGGGAACAGCTCGAACCGCTGGAACACGAACCCGATCCGCGACCGCTGGCGCCGGATCTGCCGCTCGGGGAGCTCCCGGTAGCGTGCCGAGCCGTCGCGACCGGTCCGGAGACGGACGCCGACGGTCTCCCCGCCGATCGTGACGACGCCCCGGTCGAGCGGTTCGAGGTGGTTGATCGCCCGGAGGAGCGTGGACTTCCCGGAGCCCGACGGTCCGAGGACGGCCGTGACGCTGCCGGCGGCGAGCGACAGGTCGATGCCGTCGATGACCCGCAGGTCGCCGAAGGACTTCACGGCGCCGGTGACGGCGATGGACGCACTCACGAGATGACCTTCCCGTCGTTGTCTCCGGACGTGACCACGCGCCGGGCCGAGGCGGCCTGCGCACGGCGATCCGTGCCTCCAGGCCGGCCCCGCCGCACCGCGGCACGCAGCCGCTGGAACGGCGTCGGCGGGAGCGCCCGTGCGGAGCCGCGTGACGTCCAGCGCTCCACGTAGTACTGGGCGACCGACACGGCGCTCGTCAACGCGAGGTACCAGATCGTCGCGACCACGAGCAGCGGGATGATGTCGGTCGGGTAGGTGCTCGACAGGTTCTGGACCACGCCGAACAGGTCGAGCAGCGACACGTAGAACAGCAGCGACGAGGCCTTGAGCAGCCCGACGATCTGGTTGACGAACGCCGGCACGATCGAGCGGAGCGCCTGGGGCAGCACCACCCGGACGAACTGCCGGCGGCGGGAGAGACCGAGGGCCTGCGCGGCCTCGAGCTGCCCGTGGTCGACGGCGAGCACCCCGGCACGGACGATCTCCGACGCGTACGCGATCTCGCTGAGGCTCAGACCGATCACCCCGATCGCGAGGTCACCGAGGACGTTCGCGGTCGGGACCTCCCACTGCGGGCCGAACGGGATCCCGATGCCGATCGTCGGGTACAGCGAACCGAGGTTGTAGAGGAACACGAGCACGAGGATGAGCGGCACCGACCGGAACAGCCACACGTACCCCCACGCGAGGCCGGACAGCACCGGGTTCCGCGACAGCCGGGCGACGGCGACGACGACACCGCCCGCGAAGCTGATCACCGCGCTCAGCGCAGTCGCGACGAGCGTCAGCTGCAGTCCCGTGAGGATCGCCGGGCTGAACAGCCACTTCCCGACCGCGGGCCAGCCCCACTGCTCGTTCGTGAAGAGCGTCTCGACGAAGTTCAGGAGCACGACGAGGACGAGGGCGGCGGCGATCCAGCGGACCGGGTGGCGGAGCGGGACGACGGGACGGTCGAGTGCTGCGCGACCGGCGGCGGTGAGGGCGTCGTCCGCTGGACGGTGCGTGTCGTCCGTCGCGTCGTCGCTGCGTTCCGGCCTGGAGGCGCGGCGCGCGTCCGCAGTGCCCGCCGCGTCGTGGACGCGGGTCGCGTCGTGCTCGCCGGTCGCGTCCGCGCTCGGCGTCGCGTCGTGGACGCGGGTCGCGTCCGCGGTCGGCGTCGCGTCGTGGACGCGGGTCGCGTCCGCGGTCGGCGTCGCGTCGTGGACGCGGGTCGCGTCCCGTCGGGGGACCTCGGTGGTGTCGGTCATGCGGCGACCGTAGGAGGCCTCATCGCACCTCGACAACGGTGGCCGAAACAGTCCGGCACGTGGCGGAACACACCGTCACACGGGTGCCCGACCGTGACGTCGAGTGACGCACTCCGGCGCTGTGCGGGGCTTCTGTGACGCCGTGTGCAGCGCTACCGTGAGCGCATGACCGGACACCGAGTGACCGCACCCGAGCCGCCCGCAGACGGCACGAAGGCGACGGGGCCGCAGTCGTACTTCCCGAGCATCGAGGCGAAGTACGGCCGCCCCGTGCAGGAGTGGCTGGATCTGGTCGCCGCCCGGCTCGACGGCCACCAGCACATGGAGGTCGTGTCCTGGCTCAAGGAGGAGCACGGCCTCGGGCACGGTCACGCCAACGCCCTCGTCGGCTACACCCGGAACGCGCTCGGCCGCTGAGGCGCGTTGGGCGCCGGGCGCCGGGCTGCGCGTGCTCGCTGCGTCTTCCGCTACCCCTCCGCTCGCCCTCGGCTCTGCTCGCCGCGCAGCACGCTCGCGAGCCGGGGAAGCGTCGCCGTGTCCTCGTGTGCGCCGCCGCCCTCGTGGCCGTTGTACTCCCACACCGTGATCTCCTTCGGGCCGGCGTAGGCGTTGTAGGCCGCGTACACCGTGGACGGCGGACAGATCGGGTCCATCAGCGCCGTCGAGAACCATGCCGGAGCCGTCGCACGTGCCGCGTGCAGCGCGCCGTCGAAGTAGGCGAGCGTACCGAACACCTCGTCACGACGATCCCGGTGCACCGCCAGGTAGCGGGCGATCTCACGGTAGGGGTCGGCGTCGGTGATCACCGAGGCGCGGGGGAAGTCGCACAGGAACGGCACCCGCGGGAACACCCCCGCCAGGCCCTCGACGAGTCCGGCGACGGCGATCGCGAGCCCACCGCCCTGGCTCACGCCGAGGACCGCGACCCGGTCCGGGTCGACGAGGTCGATCGCCCGGACGGCGTCGACGGCGCGGACCGCGTCGACCGTGAGACGTCGGTAGTAGTACGTGTCGCGTGACTCGATGCCCCGGGTCATCACGCCGGGAGAGGCCGGGCCGGTGCCGTCCGGGTCAGGCGTGTCACCGACCGACCACCCGGAACCCTGACCGCGGGTGTCCATCACGAGGTGCGCGTACCCGGCCGACGCCCACAACAGGCGCTCGGTCGCGAGCCCACGCCCGCCGCCGTACCCGATGTACTCGACCACCGCCGGCAGCGGAGCGTCGGCCGCGGTCCCCGCCGGCACCGTCAGCCAGCCGCGGACGCGTTGTCCGTCCCAGCCGGCGAACGACACGTCGTACGTGTCGAGCGTCGACAGGCCCGTGTCGACCCGGGACAGCTCGACGGCGCTCGGGTGCTGCCGTGCGGATGCGAGGGTGTCCGCCCAGAAGGCGTCGAAGTCGGCGGGTTCGACGGCGCTCCCGCGGTGTGTGAGGAGCTCGGGGCCGGTGATGTCGGTGTACACGCTCTCGACCCTGGCACGGGTGCGCATCGGTCGCCAGGGAGCCGAACGGACTGTGGACTGCCCGCGCTCCGGGGCTCGCTGTGCAGGACCGGTTGTCGGCGGTCGCTCCTACCGTGGCGACGTGGTCGAACCCGTGGACGCGTGGTGGCGCCGCCGACAGTGGTCGCGTGGCGTCGCGGTACCGTACGCCGTCGGCGAGTTCCGCGCCGCGTGGGAGTCCTACCCGGTGCTCGTGAGGCAGTACCACCCCGAGTGGAACCACGGCGTCGTCCTGACCCAGGTCCCGCCGGCGGCCGAGGTCCTGCTCACGTGGGAGTGCGACGTCGGACACGTCTTCGTCGCCACCCCCGCCGAGCAGCGCGGACGGCCGGGCCGTGAGCGACGCCGGTCGGTCTGGTGCCCCGAGTGCGCCGTGCAGGCACAGCCGCAGCGGTGGCCCGTCCTGCCCGCCGACTGGCCGGCGGCCGTCCCCGCACCCCAGCGGGTCGTGCGGCTGACCGGCCGGCAGACCCTGCCCGCCGCACCTGCTCGGGGTGTCCCGGCCGGAGCGGTCGCGACGTCGCGGAACCGACCCGACCGCAGCGGCGCGCGGCGGACGGGCGAGCGGCGGCCGCCGGTACCGCGCACGATCTGCCCGAAGACCCCGCGCGTCCCCTCGGGTGAGTCGTTCACGAGCGTCTGCGCTCCCGCGACGGCCTCCGCGGTCGAGGCCGAGCTGCGTGCGGCCCTCTCCGGCCGCTTCGACTTCACCTTCGACCAGAACGCGATCCGCCTCGACCGACCGTTCTTCGACCACGTCGAGGCCTGGCCGGACATCGTGCTGCCGGAGCTCCGTGTCGCGATCGAGTACGACTCCACCGGGCGCCACGGCCTCGAGCACGTCGGGCCACGGCAAGAGACCGACCGACGGAAGGACCGTGCCGTCCGCGCCGTCGGCTGGGAGGTCGTCCGCATCCGGACCGGTCGGCTCCCGGCGCTCGGACCGTACGACCTGCAGGTGTCCGGCATCTCCAAGCGGACGATCGAGCAGCTCGTGGACACCCTGCGGGACCTGCGCGGGCCGTTGTTCGTCGACGCCTACGCCCGCTGAGCCGGCGTCAGCGCCAGAGCCACCGCAGCGCGTCAGGCAGGACCACCCCGCCGTGGTTCGGGCTGTGACCGCCGTCGCCGAGGACGAGTCGGTGGTCGTACCCGCGTTCGGCGAGGGCGGCGGCGACCAGCAGGTTCTCGCTGTACCAGTTCCGTTCCCGCTGGTCGTGTCGCAGGTCGAAGCGGTTCGCCTCCAGGAAGACCCGGATCGGCTTGTCCTCGGCTGAACGGATGAGTGCCGGGTACGGGTCGCCTCCGGGGATCTGGGCGAAGCTGGACACGAAGCCGAGCACGAGACCGAATGCGTCCGGTCGGTGCCAGGCGGCGGTGAACGCACAGTTGCCGCCGCTCGAACCGCCGCAGATCGCGCGCCGCGCGGGGTCGTCGGTGAACCGGACACCGGTTCGCTGCTCGACGGCGGGCAGTACCTCGTCCAGCAGGAACGTGACGTAGCGGTCGTCGGCAGGGTCGTACTCGGCGTTGCGGTTCGTCGGCTGGCCCGGGTCGACGAAGACCCCGACGGTGACGGGCATCGAGCCCTCGTGCACGAGGTTCTCGAGGACGGTCCCGGCACGCATGTCCTCGGCATCGTCGAGGTACAGCCGACCGTCCTGGAACACCATGAGCGCAGCCGGCTCCGAGCCGTCGTACTGGGCGGGTACGAACACGCGGACGGTCCTGGTCGTCCCGGGGTACACCGTGCTGTCGGTGAGGTCGAACTGCACCACCCGACCCCGCGGCACGCCCTCCGCCCGTCTCGACGACGGCCCGTGGGTGTACTGCATCGCGCCGGTCACGACCGGGAGCGGGGAGAACGGCAGCGGCGACGTCGACACGTCCGCACCGTACCGTGTCGGGAGACGGATGTGGTGTGCTGAGCGCATGGCCGTGCACGAGTACCTGTCGAGGTACGACGCGTTGTGGGCCCGTGCGCGTTCCTCGTACGACACGGGGGACCTCGAGATCGACCGCCCGCCCGTCGACGGCGATGCCCGCTGGGGGCTCAGCCTCGTCGTGCTCCCGGGCGCGGAGCTGCACGCACGACTCGTCGAGGCGACGGCTGCGCTCGCCGACCGGATGGCCGGCCCACAGACCGTGGTCGCTCCGTCCGACCTGCACATGACCGTCACCAGCCTTGAGCCGTACCGCGACGAGGTGGACCCCGTACTCGTCGAGGCCTACCGGGTGGCGGCCGGAGAAGCGCTCCGTGGAGGGATGCCACAGGTGTCCTTCCGCGGCCTCGGCGGTTCGGCTGCTGGCGTGTTCGCACAGGGATTCGCCGACGACCGACTGCTCGCCGTCCGACGACGGATGCGAGAGGTCGGTGCCGCCCTGCACGGCGGAGAACCGCCCGCGCCGGCGTTCGTCCGCGACACCGCCCACGTCTCCCTGAGGGTGCACCGCGCAGCCGCACCGGAACCGCATGTCGCCGCGTACGTCGACCGGGCACGCGACGTGCCGCTCGGCGACCTCCGAGGAGCGTGCCTCGCCCTCGTCCGGTACCGCGAGGTCGGCGGCGCGATGCGGCTCGAACCGATCGCGTCGGCAGACCTGAGCGGTTGACCGCAGACGTCGATCAGCCCCGCAGCGCCAGCGCCTCGCTCCGCCACCGGGCCAGGAGCTCCCACGGGTCCCCGACGCCAGCAGCGACCACCCCGACGTGGGCGAGCAGCTCCGGAGTCGTCCGGAACCACTCGGTGCCCGGGTAGCGCGTCCCGGCGAACTGTGCGTGCCGTCGACGCTCGACCGTGCGGTCGCCGCGCTCGAACGCGAGGAGGTCCTGGTGCGCGATCGCCGCGAGCCGCTGCCGGGGGTTCGCGGTCGTCCCGATCTTGATGCGGTCGCCCGAGGCGTCCCGCATCCGCAGGTAGTACACGACGTCGACCCGCGGGGGAGCGAGGTCGCCGTCGGGCACGTCGCCCCAGCGCCACTCGCAGACGGCGCACACGGCACCGCTCGGGTAGCGGACGCCGACCCGCGATCCGCAGAGCAGGCACGGGCCGGGCAGGACGTCCTCGACCCCGGCCTCCTCGACCCCGGCCTCGTCGAGCACGGCCTCGTGGTGCACGCCGCAGAGCGGCACCGCAGCGGCAGCGTCCGTCGCGGGGGAGTCGCACCCGGGTGCACAGCAGCTCGTCACCCGGCGAGTCTCACACGAGCCGACGACACAGCGTCCCCGGCCCACGACCGCGACGCTACCGACCCTCGTAGGGTTCGGGCATGCACTGGCAGCTCGACCTCCTCGAACGGCTCCGCACCGCCGCCCCGACCGTCCGCGACGTCCGGCCGTACGGGTCCGTCACGACGCCCGATCACCTCGACCGGTGGAGCGACCTCGACCTCGAGCTCGACCTCACCAGCGACGCGGACGCCGGGCACCTCTTCGACGGGACGCCCTGGGCGTGGCAGGACACCCGAGACCACGCGGACGGCACCGTGCAGCGCCTGCGACTCGTCCTCGCCGACGGTCGGCGCGTCGACGCCGCGGTCCGGGGCGGGACGGTGCGGCTGCCGGAGCCGTCGCCGGACAACGCCGTGCGCTTCGACCTCGCCCTCGCGGCGACGCGGTTCGGCCGCGGCGCCGACCTGATCGGCCTGCACCTCGTCCTCGGCGTCGTCAGGAGCACGCTCGAACGCTGGATGGCCGTCGAGGACCGGCGCACCGGGACCACGCACCACCGGTCCGGGTCCGTGGCCGACGCGGCCGCAGCCCGCGCCCTCGCCGCGTTGGCCGGCCCGCTCGGCCCGGCCACGGTCCTCCAGGCCGCTGCCCTGCACGACGAAGCCCGCGCCGCACTTCACGAAGCCGCATGCGCCGAAGCGCCCGCCGCCCTCCGCGAAGCCGCGCGCGCCGCCGCGCACGACGGCGCACGCGCCGACGTCGACACCGACGCCCCGACGCCCGACTGGACCGCCCTGCGCACCATCGTCGGTCAGACCGGGACGGACCCGGCCTGACCGACGCGGAGCGACCGCTCACGCCCCCGGCTGCACCGCCTGCACTTGCAACTGCTCCACACCCGATGCCGTGCACGCCGACAGCTCCAGCTGCCCCGCGTCCACGAACAACGACTGCTCCGACCCCGGCGGGTACACCCGGAACCCGTCCGCCGTCGTGATCCCGCAGTCCTCGTAGTTGCGCGCCTGCGCCACGAGCAGCGTCGCGTGCGCTGTGCTTCCGGCCGCGATCGTCACCGTCCCGTGCGCACTCGACCGGTCGAACGTCGCCGGCGCCCCGAGCTGCGTCCCGTTGCCCTTCCCCACGAAGGACACCCCCGGCCAGCCCTGCAGGGTGCACGGCGACGAGCCCGTGTTCCGGAAGACGATCTCGTACGCCTGGTGCCCGGCACTCCCGCCGCCGGCGGCGGTCGTCACCGACCCGTGCAGGTGTGTCGCCGTGCACGCACCCGAACGGAGCGACCCGGCCTCCGATGACGTCCCGTCGGCGTCGGTCGCCGACGACGCGGTCGCCGGACTGGAGGCACTGCTCGCCCCGGTCGCGGACGCCGCGCCGGCAGCGCTGTGCGTGCTCCCCGTGGTCGGTTCCGCCTGTACAGCGCCGCCGCTCGCACACCCGGCGAGGGCGACGAGGGCGATGATCCCCGCAGCCCCCGCGAACGCCGCGCTCTTCCACGTCGTGGTGGTCATCTCAGGCTCCTTCCTGTCTGCCTGCGTCCACGCTCCGCCCGCGAGCATGAGGTTTCGATGAGGCGCGGGCCCGACCCTGCCGGAACCGCACGACCACGGTCAGCCCGGGATGCTCGGCGTCCTCCGGGGCGGTGGGCAACAGGGACAGCTCGGCCCGCTGCGCCCGCGCCGCCCACCGCACGATCGCCAACCCGGTCCCCGTCCCGAGCCCGCCGGTCGCTCCCGGACGCAGGGCCCGTCGACGGTCCCGTGCAGGGACGCCCGGGCCACGGTCGGCGACCCGCAGGGCACCGTCCCGGACCCGGACCGCGACCGGCGCAGCCCCGTGGCGCTCCGCGTTGGCGAGCAGGTTCTCCACGATCCGCTCGACCAGCTCCGGGTCCGCGTCCACCACCGTCGGTTCGCTCCGCAGCTCGATGTCGGCGTCGGCGGTAGCACCGGGACCGGCCGCCTCGACGTGGGCGATCACCGCTCCTTCGACGACCTGGTCGAGCCGCACCGGCACCGTCGACACCACTGCCGGGCCCGCCGAACGCGCCCGGAGCAGCAACCGCTCGGTCAACGCCACGAGCCGGTCCACCTGCCGCACCGTCTGCTCCGGCGGCGCCCGACGCTCGGCCAGCACCCGCAGCGTCGCGAGCGGGGTGCGGAGCTCGTGCGCCGCCTCGACCAGGAACTGCTCCTGCGCCTCCAACCCCCGCACCGCCGGGCGCACCGCGATCCCCGCGACGACGTGCGCCAGCCCCGCCGCCAGGAGCGTCAACGCCCCCGCTGCGAGCAGCAACCCGGTGCGGAGCTGCGTGTGCCCGACCGCGGCGGCCACGGGCTTGCCCGCGACGGCGATCCCACCCGTGTACCCGCCGTCCACGTAGGTCCCGAAGTCCGTGATCGTCGCCGCCGCCCAGTGCAGCTCGGGGCCGTCGGGAGCCGAGGCCTCGGGCGCGACGAACGTCACGACCTGCCCGTCGGCTCGCCGAGCGTCCGCGAGCGCTCGCCGCAGCACGCCGTCCGACGGCAGCGCGTCCTGCCCGGGTTGCGCGTACGCGATCGCCCGGTCCGTCACGAACCCGTACACCGGCACGGACTCGGCGGCGTGGCTCTGCTGCACCGGTCCGAGGTTGAGCGCCTGGTCGTCGCCGAACGTGACGAGGTCCGCGAGCGTCTCGGCGCGCTGTCGGAGGTCGGTGTCGGTCGCCTCGCCGCGCGACGCGAGGTCGATCCGGAGCGCCGCGCCCACGAGCACCCCGAGGCACGCGGCCGTCGCGGCCGCGAACACGAGCGTCGTCGTCCACCGGATGCTGGCGATGCGCCGGCGTGCCGGGTCCGACCGGCGTCGGTCCCGGCTCACCCCGTCACCCGGTAGCCGACACCCCGGACGGTCTCGATCGGGTCCGGGCTCCCGAGCCGGCGTCGGAGCTGCCCGACGAGGACGTCCACCACGTTCGAGCCCGGCGCGCTCATCTCGTCCCACCCACGCTCGAGCAGCTCCGTCCGGCCGACCACCCGCCCGGCCGCGGTCAGCAGCACCTCGAGCACCGTGAACTCCTTCGCGGTGAGCGACACCGGCAGCCCACGGCGCCGGACCTCGTGCCGGGCGGTGTCGAGCTCGAGGTCCCCGGCCCGGAGCACCGGGGGAGCCGGGTCCGCCGCCCGACGCCCGAGTGCCCGGATCCGCGCGGTCAGCTCCGCGAACGCGAACGGCTTGACGAGGTAGTCGTCCGCGCCGTGCTCGAACCCGGCGACCCGGTCGGACACCCGGTCCCGCGCGGTGAGCAGCAGCGTCGGCGTGGTGTCCCCGGCCCGTCGCAGCGCGTCGACGAGGGCGACGGCGTCGCCGTCGAGGACCATGCGGTCGAGCACGAGGCAGTCGTAGTGGGTCACGGAACGCTGGAGGTCCGCGTCCCGGAGCGTCCCCACGTGGTCGACGACGAACCCCTCGTCGCGCAGGCCGTCGACCACCGCGGCGCCGAGCTCCACGTCGTCCTCGAGCAGCAGCACCTTCACGGCGCCGACGCTACGTCCTCGGGTCGTGCTCGTCCGCAGCGCGCCCTGTCACTCCTCGAAGATCACGCCGATCGGCTCCCGCTTCTCCTCCTGGAACCGGTCCTCCGCCCGCCCGAGCGCCCAGTACGCCGACAGCGACAGCTCGGACTTCTCGAGCCCCCAGTCGTCCTGCAGCAGCCGACGGATCGCCTTCACCGCGGTCCGCTCGCCGTGCGCGAAGACCTGCACCGGCCGGGAGGGACGGGGCAGCGAACGCGCCGCGTCCAGCAGCAGGGTGCCCGGCTCGGCGCCGGTGGCGTCGCGGTGCAGCCACCGCAGGTCGACACCTGCCGGGTGGGCGATCGGCTGCTCGTCGGCGGGACCGGCCACCTCGACCAGGGCGACGCCCGTGACGGCGTCGGGCAGTGCCTCCAGGGCGGACCCGATGGCGGGCAGCGCGCTGTCGTCGCCGAGGAGCACGTGCGTGACCGACGTGTCGGTGGACGGCGCGTAGCCGCCGCCCGGTCCGGACAGCGCGAGCCGGTCGCCGGGTCGCGCCGCGGCCGCCCAGGGCCCGGCGAGGCCGTCGTCGCCGTGCACCACGAAGTCGATCGCGATGGTGCCCGCAGCGTGGTCGATGCTCCGCACCGTGTAGGTGCGGCGGGCGGGGCGGTCCTCCTTCGGCAGCGCGGCGCGGAGCTCGTCGAGGTCGTACGGCGGCTCGAGCCCGAGCCCCGGCTTCGCGAGCAGGAGCTTGACGTAGCGGTCGGTCGCGGCGATCCGGTCGGGGTCGGCGCCGGACACGAAGTCGGCGAAGGCGGGGCCGCCGAGGTGCACCCGCACCATGTGGGGGCTCAGCCGCTCGGTGCGGTCGACGACGAAGACGTGCTGGGGGCGGTTCGGCTTGGGACTCATCGGGGACGAGTCTCCTCTCGGTTGCGCGTGCGTGGTGCTTGACTCTCCAGGAGGTGAGGTTAGCCTTACCTCATGGACACCACCGTCACGCCGTTCTCGGAGCTGCTGCGCCGTCGCACCCGGCGTGCCGTCGGCTCCGCGACGGGGGACGGCCTGCTGCACGACCTCGCCGCGGGGACGTGCGACGTGGCGGACCACGCGGACCTCCTCGGCCAGTACGCCTTCGTGTACGACGCTCTCGAGCGCGCTGCCGAGCGGATGGCGGACCACCCCGTCGTGGCGCCGTTCGTGACGCCGCAGCTCACCCGGATGCCCGCGATCCGTGCCGACCTCGAGTACCTCATCGGGCCGGACTGGCCCGAGCTGGTGTGCCCGCTGCCGGCGACGACCGCGTACGTCCGACGGCTCAACGAGGTCGCCGCCACCTGGCCGGGCGGCTTCGTCGCGCACCACTACACGCGCTACCTCGGCGACCTGTCCGGCGGTCGGGCGATCGGCACCGTGCTGAGCGACCGTTTCGGCTTCGAGACGAACGGCGTGCTGTTCTGGATCTGCGAGCAGGTCGCGGACCCGGCGGCGTTCGGTGACACCTACCGCGAGCAGCTCGACCGGGCGCCGTGGGACGCCGACGAGCAGGAACGGGTGATCGCCGAGGTCGAGACCGCCCACGCCCTCGACCGACGGCTCCTCGCCGAGCTCGAGGCGCTCCGGACGCCCGCGTCCGCTCCGCGAGTCGTCCACGGCTGACCCGCGCCACCGACCCGCCGGGACCGCGGCGCACGGCGACTGCAGGGGTGCTCCTGCCGCGTGCCGCGGTCCCGGTGCTCGTGCCGCCTGCTCCGCGCCGCCGCGGTGGCGGCCCGCCGGTCAGTGCCGCTGCTGGTCCGTCCGGACGACGTCGTCGCTGCTGCTGGTCCGTCCGGACGGTTGTCGTCACCCGTCCCGGCGGCCCGATACGCTGCTGGGATACCGGGGCTCGTCCCCGGCAGACCCGGAAAGGACGACATGACGGCGATCGACGGCCAGACGCGTCACGGACGCGCCAGGGACGACGTGAGCGGAGCGGTCGACAGCGACCTCCGCGCCGACGTCCGCTACCTCGGCAACCTGCTCGGGCGGGTGCTGCGCGAGGTCGGCGGCGACGACCTGCTGCGCGACGTGGAGACCCTGCGTGCCGCGGTGATCGAGGCCTACGAGGGCTCCGGCACCGACGGGGCAGCGCGGGCCGAGGAACTCGTCGCGGGCATGTCCGCCGAGCGGGCCGAGGCCGTCGCACAGGCGTTCACCACGTACTTCCACCTCACGAACCTCGCCGAGGAGCACCACCGCGTGCGCGTGCTCCGGCAGCGCGGCGACGACGGCGGTCTGCCCGGCGACTCGTTCCCGGCGACGTACGGTTCGCTCGTCGAGCAGGTCGGCGCCGACGAGGCGGCGGCACGGCTCGAGGGGCTCCGCTTCCACCCGGTCCTCACCGCGCACCCGACCGAGGCCCGTCGCCGCGCCGTCACCACCGCCGTCCGACGCATCACCGACCTCATCGACGAGCGCGACCGCTCGCGGAACGCCACCGCCCGCGCCGAGAACGAGCGACGCCTCCTCGAGGAGATCACCACGCTCCTCCGGACCTCGCCGCTCCGGACCACCCGGCCGACCCCGCTCGACGAGGTCCGCACGGCCATGAGCGTGTTCGACCAGACGCTCTTCGAGATCGTCCCGCAGGTGTACCGCCTGCTCGACGACCGGCTGCAGGGCGACGACGCGGGCCGCGCCCCGGTGGTCGCCCCGGCGTTCGTGCGCTTCGGAACCTGGATCGGCGGCGACCGCGACGGCAACCCGCACGTGACGGCCGACGTCACCCGGCAGGCCGCCGAGATCGCGTCCGAGCACATCCTGCTCGGCCTCGCCCGTGCCGCGACCCGCATCGGCAGCGCCCTCACGCTCGACGCGAGCGAGACCCCGGCCGACGCCGGACTCACCGTCCTCGTCGCCGAGCAGGAGCGTCTCGACCCCGCCGTCGCTGAGCGGATCGGCGTCCGCGCGCCGAACGAGACGCACCGTCGGGCGCTGCTGTTCGTGGCTGCCCGCATCCGTGCGACGCGCCGCCGTGACGACCGCACCGCCTACGCGAGCCCCGAGGAGCTCCTCGCCGACCTGCGCACGATCCAGGCGTCGCTCGTGGCGGCCGGTGCCGTGCGCCCGGCGAACGGTGAGCTCCAGAACCTCGTCTGGCAGGTCGAGACCTTCGGGTTCCACCTCGCCGAGCTCGAGGTCCGGCAGCACTCGCAGGTGCACCGCACCGCCCTCGCCGAGATCCGCGCCGGCGGCGAGCTGAGCGACACCACGCAGGAGGTCCTGTCGGTCTTCCGGACCATCGCCGACCTCCAGGCCCGGTTCGGCGTCCGTGCCGCACACCGGTACATCGTGTCCTTCACGCAGTCCGCGGCGGACCTCGCGAACGTGCACGAGCTCGCGGTCGCCGCACTCGGGTCGGCCGAGGCGGCCCCGGTGCTCGACGTCATCCCGCTGTTCGAGACCTTCGCTGACCTGCACGCCAGCGTCGACATCCTCGACGAGGCCGTCCGCACCGAGCCGTTCCGGCGCCGACTCGCAGCGACCGGGCGTCGCCTCGAGGTCATGCTCGGCTACTCGGACTCGTCGAAGGACGTCGGTCCGGTGTCCGCGAACCTGGCGCTGTACGACGCACAGGCCCGCATCGCCGACTGGGCCACGGCGAACGACGTCGAGCTGACGCTGTTCCACGGCCGTGGTGGATCGCTCGGGCGTGGGGGCGGACCGGCGAACGAGGCCGTCCTCGCGCAGCCGCCGGGGTCGATCGACGGACGGCTCAAGCTCACCGAGCAGGGCGAGGTCATCTTCGCCCAGTACGGCGACCAGGACATCGCCGCGCGGCACCTCGAGCAGATGGCGTCGGCCACGCTGTTCGCGTCCTCGCCGTCGAACGAGCAGCGCACGGCCGCGGCGGCCACCGAGTTCGCCGACCTCGCGCAGCAGCTCGACGACGTGTCGCGCCAGGCGTTCTACGACCTGGTCAAGGCCGACGGGTTCGCTCCGTGGTTCGCCCGGGTCACCCCGATGGAGGAGATCGGCCTGCTGCCCCTCGGGTCGCGGCCGGCCCGTCGCGGGCTGTCGGTCGAGTCCCTCGAGGACCTCCGCGCCATCCCGTGGGTGTTCTCGTGGACGCAGGCACGGATCAACCTCGCCGGCTGGTACGGCCTCGGCTCGGCGCTCGAGGCCGTCGGGGACGTCGACGTGCTCCGCCGTGCCGCCGCCGAGTGGCCCCTCTTCGGCGCGATGATCAAGAACGTCGAGATGTCGCTCGCGAAGACCGACGAGTACATCGCCGGCCGGTACCTCGAGCTGGCCGACCGCGACGACCTCGCCGCACGCGTGCTCGACGAGATGCGCCGCACCCGGGCCTGGGTGCTGCGGATCTCCGGCGGCGCGGACGTCCTCGAGGACCGCCCCGTCCTCGCCCGCGCCGTCCGGCTCCGCAGCCCGTACGTCGACGCGCTCTCGCACCTGCAGCTCCGGGCGCTCCGGTCCATCCGGACGAGCGGCAGCACCGACCCGACGGACGGCGACCACCGCCTGCTCCTGCTGACCGTGAACGGCATCGCCGCCGGCCTGCAGAACACCGGCTGACCCGGCGGCCTGTCCGGCCCGGTCCGGCTGCTCCACGAAGCGCGCGCGTTCCGACGTCCCACCCGTCGATCGACGCGCGTTTCGTCGTGTCCGGCGCGCGGTGCCCGCCCGTCGCTGTCGAACGGACGGCACGGTGGTCGTCGTACGACAGCGACCGGGTCGCGCCCCCGGCGCACCGCGACCGCCTGGAGGCCCGGGGCGCGTCCGGCGGCCCGGCACCGGTCCTCCATGCCGCGGCAGGGCGCGTTTCTCGCGCTCGAACCTTGTCGAATCGATTCGACACGGCGTAGCGTGGCCGACGTGACGACGGAGCGCAGCACGGACCGGACGACCACCCGCGCGACCCTGCCGCCGATCGTGCCGCTCGCCCTCATCGTCGGGGTGTCGCCGTTCGCCACGGACATGTACATCCCCGCTCTCCCGGCGATCGCCCGTGACCTCGCGACGACACCCGGAGCCGTGCAACTGTCGTTGACGGCGTTCCTCGTCGCGTTCGCCGTCGGGCAGCTGCTCGCGGGCCCGGTGAGCGACGGGATCGGGCGCCGGCCGCTGATGCTCGTCGGCACCGCCGTGTTCGCGCTCGCATCGGTCGGCTGCGCACTCGCCCCGGACGCCGTGACACTCGTCATCGCGCGGGTGCTCCAGGGACTCGCTGGGGCAGCCGGTGCGGTCGCCGGGCGGGCGATGGTGTCCGACGTGACGGACGGGCCGCGGATGGCGAAGGTGTTCGGCACCCTCGCGGCCATCAACGCGATCGGTCCCGTGGTGGCGCCGCTGGCCGGGGGAGCCGTGCTGACGGTCGCGAACTGGCGCCTCATGTTCGTGGTGCTCGCGGCGCTCGGAGTGGTGTTCTTCGTGTTCGTCGTCCTGCGGTTCCACGAGACCCTGCCTCGGGAGCGTCGCGGCGGCGTCGGGTTCGCCGCGAACCGGGACCGGATCCGGCAGCTCCTGGGGATCGGACGGTTCCGCGCCCACGTACTCACCGGTGTGCTGTCGACGATCGGGTTCTTCGCGTACATCGCCACCAGCTCGTTCGTGTTCCAGACCCAGTACGGGTTCAGCGAGGGCCTGTACACGCTCGTCTTCGCCACGAACGCCTCGATGATGATCGTGACGACGCTGGTGTTCCGGCGAGTGGTCGGGCGGTGGTCCGAGGACGGGTTGCTCTCCTTCGGTCTGGCGGTCGGGACGCTCGGCGCGCTCGGGGTCCTCACGTCGGCGCTGCTCGGTCTCGGGCCGGTCCCGGTGTGGTGTTCGCTCGCCGTGGTGACCGGGGCGTGGGGCTTCGTGCTCCCCGCCGCCATGACGCGGACGCAGCACGTCGGGGCGGCACACCCGGGGACCGCAGCGGCGCTCCAAGGTGGTTTGACCTTCGGCCTCGGCGGGCTCGGGACACCGCTCGCCGGTGCGCTCGGGGGCACCGCGATGGCGATGGGGGCGGTCATGGCGGCCCTCATGGCCGCGGCGGTCGTCGTGCAGCTGGTCGCCACGCGCCGGGCCGGGGTCGACGCGTGACCGGTGGTCGGCACGCTCGCGCGCCGGGCGCGCGCCGTCTGACGGGCGGTCGGTACGCCCACGCGCCGTGCCGGTGGCGACGCACGACCCGGGTTGCCCGGTAGGTTCGACGCGGTAGGTTGCGAGCACGAACCGAAGGGGAGCGCACCGGATGGACATCGTCGTACACGAGGCTTCAGCGAACACAGCCGTCCTGGAGTGCAGCGGCCGACTCAACATGGTCTCCGCTCCGGCCTTCCGTGAGCGGGTGGCCGAGGTCGTCGGGGGCGGGCGCGCGAACCTCGCGGTCGAGCTGTCCGGGGTCGACTTCATGGACTCGTCGGGCCTCGGCGCCCTGGTCGGATCGCTCAAGACCGCACGCCAGGCCGGGGGAGACCTCCGCATCGCCGCACCGTCGGAGCAGGTGCAGATGGTCCTCAAGCTGAGCAACATCGACAAGATCCTGCGGACGTACCCCAACGGGGACGCCGCGGTGTCCGACTGGCTGTGACCACCGCGACCGGCGCGCACCGCGTCGAGTTGGACTGCCCGCCGGACGACGTCACCGCGGTGCACGAGTTCCTGGCGCGCGTGTGGCAGGCCGAGCCGTCGGTGTCCGCGGAGGACCGGATGGCGCTCGAACTCGCGCTCGTCGAGCTGACGTCGAACGTGATCGAGCACGCGGGTCGCGGGCGGCAGCTCGCGTGCCGGGTGGACCTCTCGTGCTCGTCCGACGGGTACGCCGCCGTGGTGAGCGACGACGGGGCCCCGGCAGGCGTCGACCCGGGGGCGGCCGAGCTGCCGGACGACCTCGCCGAGAGCGGGCGTGGGCTCGCGCTGGTGAAGATGGTCGTCGACGACCTCCGCTACGACCGGGTGGACGAGCGGAACCGCTGGTCGCTCCAGCGCGCCCGGCACGACTGAGGCTCGCTCGACTGATCCACGGACCGCACTCGTCGGGCCGTTTCCCGCACGGCGCGGACGCCGATTGCCCGATGCGCGACCCGTCGTGCGACGCTTCGGACGATGAGCACCGCCGCCGCCGCAGACGCACGGGCCGACCGCGATCCCCGGTCGACCTTCGACGTGTCCGGCACCGATCCGGACGAGGCCGTCCGGATGTACCAGGACGCCTACGAGGGTGCCGGGTTCGCTGCCGACCGGACCGACCGGGTGTTCGGGTACCGCTTCAAGGTCGTCGGTGACGACACGATGACCTTCCGGTCCACCCGCTTCGACGGGCGGATGCGCGGCGAGGTCGAGGTCCGGGACGAGTACGTCGTGATGTGGACCGCGGAGGGCGGCGGCCGCGTCGACATCGGTCGCGACGAGGTGGCCTTCGGACCGCGGACGCCGATGATGTTCCCGTCCGGGCGGCCCTTCGTGTTCGACCTCGCCGACCTCCGTCAGAGCCTCGTGCAGTTCGACCGCGCGTACCTCGAGGGCGTCGCCGCCGAGGTGCACGGGGTCCAGCCGGGGCCGCTCGTGTTCGACCACGCGCGGACCCCGGACCCTGCGGACCTGCGGGCCTGGAACGCGCACGTGCAGCGCGCCGCCCGCATCGTCCTCGGGCCGGCACCGCTCTCGGGCCTCGCCCTGGCGGAGACCACTCGCGAGACCGCGCACGTCCTCCTCCGCACCTTCCCGCACACGGTCCTCGCTCCAGAGGTGCTCCTGCCCCAGGGCGCGACCGGACGGGTGCGCACCGCCATCGAGTACATGCACGCGTCGGCGCACACCCCGATCACCACGACGGACGTCGCCGAGCGGGTGGGTCTCAGCGTGCGCGGGCTCCAGCAGGCGTTCCAACGCCAGGTCGGGACGGCGCCGAACGCGATGCTGCGCGGCATCCGACTCGACCGGATCCACGACGAACTGGAGCGCGGCCGCCCCGGCGAGACGACCGTCGCGTCCGTCGCCGTGCGCTGGGGCTTCGCGCACCTCGGTCGGTTCAGCGCCGCCTACGCCCGGCGTTTCGGCGAGTACCCGCGCGACACCCTGCAGCGCTGACGCGGGAATGCCTGCGCGACACCCTGCAGCGCTGACGCGCGACACCCTCCAGTGCTGACGCAGACGGCCTCCAGTGCTGACGCAGACGGCCGTCCCCGGCCGGACCGGCTGGACGACGCCAGTGTCGACCCGACGCGGCCGACCGGCCCATCTGCCCCGTGCCGAGTCGACCGCTACGCTGCTCCCGTGCAGCGACCGCGACCGTGGGTGATCGTGCCCGGCATCTGGAACTCCGACCCCGAGCACTGGCAGTCCCGGTGGCAGGCGGACCGCGAGGCCGCGGACGGACGGGTGGTCCGGATCGCTCCGGCGTCGTGGTCCCATCCGGACCCCGAGGACTGGCAGGCGGCGATCACGTCCGCGGTCGCGTCACTCGACCCGGCGGACGGGCCGCCGGTCCTCGTCGCGCACAGTCTCGGCGTCCTCGCCGCCGCACGGTGGCTCTCCGATCCCGCGCGCGGCGACCGCGAGCGACGCACCGGCGGTGCCGCCCCCGTCGCGGGAGCGCTCCTCGTCGCACCGCCGGACCCGGAGGCACCCGGCTTCCCCCCGGAGGCGGGCGGGTTCGCGGCACCGGCGCACCGCTCCGTGTTCGGCAACGTGCACCTCGTCGTCAGCGACGACGACCCGTACTGCGCAGCCGACCGGGCACTCGCGTTCGCCTCGACGCTCGGCGCGACGGTCCACCGGATCGGCGCGGCGCAGCACGTCAACGTCGCCGCCGGCGTCGGTCAATGGGAGGCCGGACGGGCCCTGCTCGGGACGATCGACCGACCGGACTGAGGCCGCACCGGGCCGTCCGGCGCGACACGCCGCTCACGTCCGGGTGACATGGCAGCGGATCTCGCGACACTCCGCGGATCTCCCACGGTTCTCCGCCTCCGATATTTACGGTTCGGGCATGGAGACGCAGTCCGGTGCACGCACCCCCCTCGTCGACCCCTTCGGTCGCGAGCTCGAGGAGTGGCTCCGTGACGCCCCGGCCACGCGCGCACCGTACCTGGCGGACCTCGTCGTCCCGCCGGTGACCGGTCCCGTGCAGCGACCGGACGCCGCGACGCTGACCACCCCGACCGCCGAGCCGGCGACCGACCACAGCGACGAGCGCACCGACGCTGACGACACCGCCGTCGCGGCCCCCGACACCGCCGCCGAGGCCTTCCGCCGCCCGCGCGACCGCGCCCGCCACGCTGCGTGCGCCCCGTCGTTCCCGGAGCCCCCGGCGCGCCTCGCCCTCCGCATCGAGGACCTCGCGATCGAGGTCGACCCCGCCACCGGACGGCCCACGATCGAACGCATCGTCCTGCTCGAGGACGAGGTCCGCCGCCGTGACGAGGACCTCGCGCGCCTCGCCGCGTGGGAGGCCTCCGTCGCCGACCTCGACGACCCCGAGGTGCGCGCCGCCCGTGCATTCGCCCGCACGGTCTTCGCCGACCTCCTCTCCGATGCCGCCGTCGAGGCGGACCGCCGCGAGCGCGCCGCAGCCCGCCGCGCGGCGACCGCCCCGGTCCGCACCGTCGCAGGACCCGTACCGGCGGCCGCGACCACGGTCGCGACCGTCGCAGCGCCGACCGCGACCCCGGCACTGGTCGAGCCCGAGCGTGCACCGGAACCCGTCGCCGACCGCGACGAACCCGTCCGACCCGCACCGGGCCTCCTGGCCGTCACGCCGGTGTCCGCGAACACGCGACCGACGCCGCTCGTCCAGCCCGCCACCGGACCCACCGTCATCGACCGCCAGGCGTTCGCCGCCGCGCTCACCGCGCACGTCGGCGCCACCGCGAGCACGCCGGTCGTGCTCCCCGAGGCGGCTCGCCCGGTCGACGCGGAGCCGACGGCGGAAGCCGCTCCGGCGGAGCGCGAGCAGGAACAGCACACCGGCTGGTGGCAGCGGCTCGTCGCCCGCATCCTGCGGGCGCTCGGACGCGCCTGAAGTGCGGCCTGGAGGCACGGATCGCCCGGGCCGCACGGCCGACGTGGTACGTGTGGCCGGCTCGGTAGACTGACGGGATGCCGAAGCTCCGCGAGATCCAGGACGTCGTCGAGCAGCTGTGGCCGTCCGCCGGGGCGGAGTCGTGGGACGCGGTCGGCCTCGTCGCCGGCGATCCGGATGCCGACGTGCAGCACGTGCACCTCGCCGTCGACGCCGTCCCCGCGACCGCCGCGGAGACCGTGGCGCTCGGGGCGGACCTGCTCCTGACGCACCACCCGCTGCTGCTCCGCGGTGTCACGACCATCGCCGAGTCGACCTACAAGGGTGCCGTCCTCGCGACCCTCGTCCGCGGTGACGCCGGACTCCTGGCCGCCCACACCAACGCCGACGTCGTGACCACCGGCACGTCCGCCGTGCTCGCCGACCGCCTCGGTCTGATCGACCAACGACCGATCGACCCCGGAGCCGACCCCGCGACGGGGATCGGTCGCGTCGGCACGCTCGCTGAGCCCACCACGCTCGGCGCCCTCGCCCGGACCCTCGTCGACCTCCTGCCGGGGACCGCCACGGGCGTCCGCGTGTCCGGCGGGTACGACGACCCGGTCCGGACCGTCGCCCTCTGCGCCGGCGCGGGCGATTCGCTGCTCGGGCACCCCGCCGTCCTCGGCGCCGACGTCTACGTCACGAGCGACCTCCGTCACCACCCGGCGTCCGAGTTCCGCGAGCAGGCACAGCTCGCCGTGGGCCCCGCGCTCATCGACACGTCCCACTGGGCCACCGAGTGGCTCTGGCTCGACGTCGCCGCGTCGGAGCTCGCCGCCGCCGCGGGGGTCCGGGTGACCGTGAGCGACCTCCGGACCGACCCGTGGGACTTCGCCGTCCTGCCGGCTGCCGGGCCCGACGGGGCCGCGGCCGGACCCACCACCGAAGCAGAAGGAGCCTGACCGTGAAGGCAGCACCCGAGGACCAGGCCATCCTCCTCGACGTCCAGCGACTCGACAACGACGTGACCCGCATCGAGCACCGCATCACCGCGCTCCGCAAGGGCGACCAGCTCACCGAGCTCAGCACGAAGGCGGCGAAGCTCCGTGGCGAACTCGCCGCGGCGACCGGCCTCGTCGAGGACGCCGAGCGTGAACTCGCACGCCTCGAGTCGGACACGGCGATCGCGCAGGCACGGGTCGAGCGCGACACCACGCTCCTGCAGAACGTCGCGAACGCGAAGGACGCCGCAGGCCTGCAGAGCGAACTCGACTCGCTGCAGCGGCGCATCGGCGACCTCGAGACGAGCGAACTCGAGGTCATGGAGCAGCTCGACGGCCTCCGCGCCCGCGTCGGCGACATCGAGGCGCAACTCGCCGATGCCGACGCCGCGCGCGCCGGACTCGTCGCCGAGCGGGACACCGAGATCGCTCGGCTCGAAGCCGACCGGACCTCCGCCGTGCAGTCCCGCGCCGACGTCGCCGCGAAGGTGCCGGCGGAGCTCCTGGCGCTGTACGACCGGCAGCGCGCCCGGTACGGCTTCGGCGCGTCGCTCCTGCAGGGTGGCGTGTCGACGGCCTCCGGCGTGACCCTGACGAACTCCGACCTGCAGACGATCCGTGCGGCGGCGCCGGACGACGTCGTGCTCTGCCCGGACAGCGACGCGATCCTCGTGCGCACGCCCGAGTCGGGGCTGTAGACCCGGCCACCGGAACGACGGGAGGCCCGGTGCCAGCTGGCACCGGGCCTCCCGTCTGTGCGAACGGGCCGGCCGTACGCCGGGTTCTGTCCCGCTCTCGCGGTGACGGCCATCTCTCTCGGACCGACGTTGCCGTCGGCCTCCAGCGGTCTACCCGAGGACTCGGCGAGCAGCCTCGACGTCCTCTGTCTGACCTTGCTCCGGGCGAGGTTTACCGAGCGGATCCGGTCACCCGGACCCCTGGTGGTCTCTTACACCACCGTTTCACCCTTACCGACGTCGCCGCCGGCGGTCTGCTTTCTGTGGCACTGTCTCGCGGATTGCTCCGGGTGGGTGTTACCCACCGCCCTGCTCTGTGGAGCCCGGACGTTCCTCGGCACTCCCGGGGGAGTGACGCGACCGTCTCACCGACCCGTTCGCAGTGTCGAGTGTACCGGTGGACGCGCCCGTTCAGCGTCCAGCGGTGTGCCCGCCCTGCGAACCACGAGAGCGACATCGAACCAGACCGCGCGGGTGGTTCGATGTCGCCTTCGGGGTTCGGCTGGCGTGTCGGCTGCTGCTGCCGCTACTGCTGCGGCTGCGACCGGGCGGCGAGCGTCGCCGCGCCGATGATCCCCGCGTTGTTGCGGAGCGTCGCGGGGATGATGCCCGCCTGCAGGTCGAGCAGCGGCAGGAACTCCTCGTGGTGCTTCGACACGCCGCCACCCACGACGAAGAGCTCGGGGGAGAGCAGCGCCTCGAGCGTCGAGTAGTACTTCTGCAGGCGCTTCGCCCAGTGCTTCCAGGACAGGTCGTCCCGCTCCTTCGCGGCGAACGAGGCCTTCGTCTCGGCGTCGTGTCCGTCGATCTCGAGGTGCCCGAGCTCGGAGTTCACGATGAGCACGCCGTCGTTGATGAGCGCCGTGCCGATCCCGGTGCCCAGGGTCGTGACGACGACGAGGCCGTCCTTGCCCTTCGCCGCGCCGAACTGCTGCTCCGCGAACCCGGCGGCGTCGGCGTCGTTGACGAAGTGGATCGACCGCCCGAGCTCCTTCTCGAAGAGCGCCTCGGCCTCGAAGCCGATCCACTTCTTCGACACGTTCGCCGCCGACATGGTCTTGCCGTCGCGGACGATCGCCGGGAAGCACACGCCCACCGGGACGTCCGCTGCCGGCGCGAGCTCGTCGAGGATCGACTTCGCCACCGCGACGATGTCGTGCGGCTTGCCGCCCTCGGGCGTGGCCTTCTTGATCCGGTCGGTCTGGAGTTCGCCGGTGGCGACGTCGACGATCGCGCCCTTGATGCCCGTACCGCCGATGTCGACGCCGACTGCGAGGGTGGTCATGAGGAGCCTTTCGGTAGGGAGGTCAGGGGCCGTCAGGAGACGGTGAGGAGCTCGGCGCCGCGCTCGGTGACGACGAGGGTGTGCTCGAACTGCGCGGTCCACGACTTGTCGCGCGTGGAGACGGTCCAGTCGTCCGACCAGATGTCCGCCTCGATCCCGCCGAGGGTGAGCATCGGCTCGATCGTGAACACCATGCCCTCCTCGATGACGGTGTCGTAGTGGGGCGCGTCGTAGTGGGGGATGATCAGCCCGGAGTGGAACGCCCGTCCGACCCCGTGCCCGGTGTAGTCGCGGACGACGCCGTAGCCGAAGCGCTTCGCGTACGCCTCGATCGCGCGGCCGATGACGTTGACCTGCCGCCCGGGAGCGACGGCCTTGATGCCGCGGCGGAGCGCTTCCTCGGTGCGGGTGACGAGGTCCTGCACCTCCGGGGCGGCCTCGCCGACGAGGAACGTCCGGTTCGTGTCGCCGTGCATCCCGTCCTTGTAGGCGGTGATGTCGATGTTGACGAGGTCGCCCTCCTGCAGCACGGTGTCGTCCGGGATCCCGTGGCAGATGACCTCGTTGAGGCTCGAGCACAGCGACTTCGGGTACCCGCGGTAGCCGAGCGTCGAGGGGTAGGCCCCGTGGGACACGACGAACTCGTGGCCGATCCGGTCGAGCTCGTCGGTGGTGACGCCCGGACGGATCGCTGCGCCGACGGCGTCGATCGCCTGCGAGGCGATGCGTCCTGCGATCCGGATCCGCTCGACCTCCTCGGCGGTGTACGTGTCACCGTGACCGTGCTCGTCGGGTTCGGCGCGCCCGACGTACTCGGGCCGCCCGATGTCCTCGGGGACGGGTCGCTGCGGGGAGATCCGGCCGGCGGTCAGGTGTCCGTGTGCGTCCCGGGGCATGCCGACCACTCTATCCGGGCGCGCGGGCGAGGACGCGCGGGTGCCGACGCGGCGCGCGGTGACCGCCTGGAGGCCCGCAGGCCGCCCGGCGGACCGGCACCGGGCCTCCAGGCGGTCGCGTCGGGCGCGGGGCGCACCGCGGAGGCGACGGATCCCGCCGCGACCGCGCGGAGGACTGTCGCTGTCGCGAAGGCGACAGATCTCGCCGCGACCGCGCGGAGGACTGTCGCTTTCGCGGAAACGACAGCCCGCACGCCACGCAACGCCCCACTCCGACCCCCGCCGCCCGCCCGTGGGTACGGTGGCGGCATGAGCGACGAACGCATCGAGTCCCAGTGGTGGTTCAACGAGAAGACGCACGAGGTGGAGCAGGGCCCGCAGTCCCCGCAGCGCGACCGCATCGGCCCGTTCGACACGCGTGAGGAGGCGCAGCACGCCCTCGACCGCATCAAGGCGAACAACGAGCGGTGGGACGACGAAGACTGACCCGGGAACCAATAGGCTGAGCATCCCAGCTGCTCCACGGAAAGGGCGTCAATGGACAAGCAGACGGACTTCGTGCTCCGCACCATCGAGGAGCGCGGCATCAAGTTCATCCGACTCTGGTTCACCGACGTCATCGGGACGCTCAAGTCGGTCGCGATCGCGCCGGCCGAGGTCGAGGGTGCCTTCGCCGAGGGCATCGGCTTCGACGGCTCCGCGATCGAGGGCCTGACCCGCAGCTACGAGGCCGACGTGCTCGCGCACCCGGACCCCTCGACGTTCCAGATCCTCCCGTGGCGCGGCGAGATCGACCCGACCGCGCGGATGTTCTGCGACATCACGACGCCGGACGGGCAGCCCGCCGTCGCCGACCCGCGCAACGTCCTCAAGCGGACGCTGGCGAAGGCGAGCGAGCGCGGGTTCACGTTCTACACGCACCCGGAGATCGAGTTCTACCTCCTGAAGAGCCGCGACTGGAAGGACGGCGGCCCGCAGCCCGTCGACCAGGCCGGCTACTTCGACAACGTCCCGGGCGGCAGCGCACACGACTTCCGCCGCCGCTCGGTCCGGATGCTCGAAGACCTCGGCATCTCGGTGGAGTTCTCCCACCACGAGGCCGGCCCCGGCCAGAACGAGATCGACCTCCGCTACGCCGACGCACTGACGATGGCGGACAACATCATGACCTTCCGCACGGTCGTGAAGGAGGTCGCGATCGAGCAGGGCGTCTACGCCACGTTCATGCCGAAGCCGATCTCCGGCCAGCCGGGCTCGGGCATGCACACGCACGTGTCGCTCTTCGAGGGTGACCAGAACGCCTTCTACGAGGCCGGCGGCCAGTACCAGCTCTCCGAGACCGCGAAGCACTTCATCGCGGGCGTCCTCCGCCACGCGCCCGAGATCACCGCGGTGACGAACCAGTTCGTGAACTCGTACAAGCGCCTCTGGGGCGGTGACGAGGCCCCGTCGTTCGTGACGTGGGGGCACAACAACCGCTCCGCCCTCGTCCGCGTCCCGCTGTACAAGCCGAACAAGGGCCAGTCCGCGCGCATCGAGTACCGCGGCATCGACTCGGCGGCGAACCCGTACCTGGCGTACTCGCTGCTCCTCGCGGCGGGGCTCAAGGGCATCGACGAGGGCTACGAGCTCCCCGCCGAGGCCGAGGACAACGTCTGGAGCCTCTCGGACTCGGAGCGTCGCGCGCTCGGGTACAAGCAGCTCCCGGCGAGCCTCGACCACGCGCTCGGTCTCATGGAGGACTCCGAGCTCGTGGCGGAGACCCTCGGCGAGCAGGTCTTCAACTTCGTGCTGCTCAACAAGCGGCAGGAGTGGAAGGCCTACCGCGACCAGGTGACGCCGTTCGAGCTCGACACGAACCTCGGCGCCCTGTAGTCCAGCGCACATGACCGGTCGGACGAAGACGTCACGGTCCGAGCTCGCCAGGCTCGGCTTCGCCGAGCTCTCGGAGAGCCTCGAACGGATCGCCGCCCTCGAGCGGACCACCGGCCTGGAGGCACGGTTCGGCCCGGTCCTGCCCCAGGCGGGGAACGGGTCTGCCGCGGTCGGCGGCGGGGCCACTCCCGCAGGCCCGGCCGAGTTCGACCCGGCCGCCGTGTGGGGTGCGACCGCTGACCCGGACGGCGCCCTCCGGCTGCTCGAACGCCTGTCGGAGCGCGCGCCCGAGGAACTCGGTGCCGTCCTCGCCGACGGTGCCGCGGCCGAGCGCCTGGTCCGGCTGCTCGGGGCATCGGTCGGGCTCGGTGAGTTCCTCCACCGTCGTCCCGCCGAGCTCGCGTTGCTGTTCGACCCCGTGACGCCCCCGTGGACGCAGGAGGCCTACACCGCCTCGCTGCTCGACGCCGTCGGCGGAGCCACCGGTGAGGACGCCCGGCTCCGGCTCCGCGTGCGCTACCGGCGGCACCTCGCGCACATCGCCCTCTTCGACGTCCTGCACCAGGCCCCGACCGAGGCGTTCCCCGCCGTGGCTGCCGGACTCGCCGACCTCGCGGGGGCGGCGCTCGAGGCCGCGGTCGACATCGCCCGGCGCGAGGTGCCGTTCCCGGCCGCGGACGTCGAGGCGACCCCGCTCGCGGTCATCGCGATGGGCAAGGCCGGCGCACGCGAGCTCAACTACGTCAGTGACGTCGACGTGATCTTCGTGACCGAACCCACGCGCGACGACGAGGCCGACACCGGCGTCGGTACCGACCGCGCCGTGCTCATCGCCACCCGCCTGGCGGTCGCCGCGACCCACGCGATCACCGACCTCGCCGCCGAGCCCGCGCTGTGGGAGGTCGACGCGAACCTCCGACCGGAGGGCAAGGACGGCGCGCTCGTCCGGACGCTCGACTCCCACCTGGCGTACTACCAGCGGTGGGCGAAGGAGTGGGAGTTCCAGGCGCTCCTCAAGGCCCGGCCGATCGCCGGCTCCGCGGACCTCGGGCAGCGGTACGCCGACGCCGTGGCCCCCTTCGTGTGGAACTCCGCCACCCGTCCCGGGTTCGTGGAGTCGGTGCAGCGGATGCGGGAGCGCGTCACCGAGCACATCCCCGACGCCGAGGTCGACCGGCAGCTCAAGCTCGGGCCGGGCGGGCTGCGCGACGTCGAGTTCACGGTCCAGCTGCTGCAGCTCGTGCACGGCCGCGACGACGAGAGCGTCCGCGAGCGCTCGACCCTCGACGCGATGGAGGCCCTCACCGCTGCCGGGTACGTGGGCCGACCCGAGGCCGCACGCTTCGGCCCGGACTACGCCCTGCTCCGCGTGCTCGAGCACCGCATCCAGCTCCGACGGCTGCAGCGCACGCACCTGATGCCCTCCGACGAAGAGGAGCTGCGCGTCCTCGCGCGGGCGAGCGGCTTCGCGACCTCGGCTGCCGCGCTGGAGACACGCTGGCGGTCGGTCAAGCTCGAGGTCCGTGGCCTCCACGAGCGGCTGTTCTACCGTCCGCTGCTGTCGGCGGTCGCCGCGACCGACGGCGACATCGTCCTGACGAGCGACCAGGCGGCCGACCGCCTCGGTGCGATCGGCTTCGCGGACCCGGCGGGAGCGCTCGGCCACATCCGTGCCCTCACGCAGGGCACGAGTCGACGAGCGACGATCCAGCGGAACCTGCTCCCGGTGCTCCTGCGGTGGATGGCCGAGGGGCCGGCGCCGGACCGGGCGCTGCTGGCGTTCCGGCGGCTCAGCGACACGCTGGGGGAGTCGAGCTGGTTCCTCCGGATGCTCCGCGACTCCTCGGGGGCGGCGCACTCGCTCACCACTGTGCTGTCCGAGTCGGCGTTCCTGTCCGGTCTGCTCGAACGCTTCCCCGAGGCCGTCGCGTGGCTCGACGAGCCCGAGTCGCTCCTGCGGCCGAGACCGATCGACTCGCTGCTCGCCGAGATGACCGCGACCACGGCCCGGCACGGGGACGACGTCGACGGCTCGGCTGCCCTCGTGCGGTCGGCTCGACGTCGGGAGACCCTGCGGCTCGGCATGGCGGCCGTGCTCGGGTGGCTCGACGTCGACGCCCTCGGACCTGCGCTGACCGACGTCACCGAGGCCACCCTCGCCGGTGCACTCACGCTCGCCCGCCGGAACGCGCCGGAGGGGCTCGAGTTCGGCATCGTCGCGATGGGCCGGTACGGCGGTCGGGAGCTCGGCTTCGGCTCCGACGCGGACGTCCTCTACGTGTACCGCGCGGCGGAGGGCACCGAGTCCGAGGTCGCCTCCCGTGCGGCGCAGGCGATCGTGCGCGAGCTCGGCCGGCTCACCGAGGACGCCATCCACCCGTTCGAACTCGACGTGGACCTGCGGCCCGAGGGGAAGAACGGTCCGCTCGTCCGCACGCTCGACTCCTACGCCGCTTACTACGCCCGCTGGTCCCTGACGTGGGAGGCGCAGGCGCTGCTCCGTGCCCGTGGTGCCGTGGGCGACGCGGGGCTGCTCCGTGACTTCGAGCACCTGGCCGACCGCACCCGTTACCCGGAGCGCATCGACGACCACGCCGTCCGCGAGGTCCGCCGCATCAAGGCCCGTGTCGAGTCCGAACGGCTGCCGCGTGGCGCGGACCCCGCCCGGCACCTCAAGCTCGGCCGTGGGTCGCTGAGCGACGTGGAGTGGTTCGTGCAGCTCCTGCAGCTCCAGCACGCACTCACGGTGCCGGGGCTCCGGACGACCTCGACGCTCGAGGCCCTGGCGGCCGCCACCGAGGCCGGACTCGTCGCGGCGGACGACGCCGAGCGGCTCGGTGCCGCGTGGCGGTTCGCCTCCCGGGCCCGCAGCGCCCTGGTGCTGTGGTCCGGGAAGACCACGGACGTGCTGCCCGTCGACCGCATCCAGCTCGAGGGGATGGCGCGGCTGATGGAGTACCCGCCGGGCTCGGCGACGCGGCTCGAGGAGGACTACCTCGGGGTCACGCGGCGCGCCCGTCAGGTGTTCGAGCGGGCGTTCTACGGCGCCTGACCCCGGTCGCAGCGCCGGCGCACAACCGAAGACGCCGTGAACCGGGGTTCCCCGCGGCGCGAGCCGCCTGTGGTTGTGCGACGGTCGCTCGTGCCGCGTGAGCGCCGGTGTGCGCCAGGGCGGACGGGAGGCCCGTGCCGGGGTCGCGACGTGCCTCCCGTCCGTCGCCCGGTCACGTCCACCGCGCCGCCGAGCGCCGCGCCGCCGCACAACCGAAGGCGCCGCGAACCGGGGTTCCCCGCGGCGCGAGCCGCCTGTGGTTGTGCGGACGCAGCTCGCGCCGCGTAAGCCGCGCGCCGCGCGCCGCCCGCCACGCACCGCCGCCCGCCGCCCCCCTGCGGCACGCCTCGACACGCCCGGGATGACGCGTCCGGCCCGGAGATGACGTGTCGTCGAAAGTGAATTCCACGTGTCCGGAACCGTCCCCCAATGCCCCTGTGCCTGTACCCCCCGGATGGGACCGCTCCCAGACGACGAGCTGCCGGTTGTGGCCGTGTCGATGACCGTCAGGGCGACGATCGACGGTAGGGCAGGTCTGCACGCAACCACCTGCTGATCGGGGATTTCCACCGGAGTCGACTTGTGCCTCCCGGCCGACCGCCGCCCCTGCGATTACGCGACGGTCACGCGGAGCGGTCCACCGCATTGCTGTCAGCACTGGTGGGGACAACGCTCGTCCGCCCCGAGGTGGACAACCGTGTACCCCGTAACATGCCGGTAACACCCCCGGACGGGGGCCGTGTTGCGAGGGGTGTCACGTTTCTGCATCAATGGCTCCACCCGAACCGACCACTGGTTCCTCGATGAAGCGGAATCCCCACCTCGAACGTTGAAGCAGGGATCGATGTTCACCTTCATTCTGCAGATCCGGCAGATGGTCGAAGGGCACCCCGAGTTCTACTTGTTCGCCGTGTACTCCGCGGTGATCTGGTTGCTCTGGCTGCTCAAGGTCGTCCTGTCCGCCCGCTACCGCCCCTTCACCGGCACCTACACCGGTACCACCAGCGTCGTCGTCCCCGTCGTGGACGAGCCGCTCGACCTCTTCCGGGACGTCATCGGCCGCATGGTCGAACAGCAGCCCGGCGAGATCATCGTCGTCATCAACGGCGCCCGGAACGAAGCGCTCGAGGGGGTGTGCGACGAGTTCGCCCCGCTCGTCCGCTGGACCCACACGCCGATCCCGGGCAAGCGCAACGCCGTCAAGGTCGGCACCGAGATGTCGACCGGCGACATCACGATCCTCGTCGACTCCGACACCGTGTGGACCCCCGGCACGCTGTCCGAGCTCCTCAAGCCGTTCGCGGACGAGTCCGTCGGCGGCGTGACCACCCGGCAGCGCATCCTCGAGCCGACCCGCAGCTGGATCACCCGCTGGGCGGACTGGCTGGAGAACTCGCGCGCGCTCTACTCGATGCCCGCGCAGAGCGTCCTCGGGCAGATCGGCTGCCTCCCCGGCCGGACGATCGCGTTCCGCCGGAACATCCTCGTGCGCGTCATGGACAAGTTCATGCACGAGAAGTTCATGGGCGTCTTCCTCGAGGTCTCGGACGACCGCACGCTGACGAACCTCACGCTCAAGGAGGGGTACCGGACCGTCTACCAGTACACGTCGCTGGTCTACACGGACGCCCCGCTGCAGGTGAAGAAGCTCTTCAAGCAGCAGCTCCGCTGGGCCCGCGGCTCGCAGTACAACACGCTGCGGATGCTCCCGTGGATGATCGGCCACGCGCCGGTGCTCGCGCTGTTCTTCGTGACCGACATCATCCTGCCGTTCATGCTGTTCGGCGTCATCGCCGGCTGGATCTACCGCGCGGTGACCGGTCAGGGTGAGAACCTCTACCAGGGCATCCTGCAGCAGTACGGCTTCTCGACCGGGTTCGTGTACGTGGCGGCCCTCATGGTCGTGTCGAGCGTGCTGAGCATGGCGATCCGGCAGATCCGGCACCTCTCCGAGAAGCCGAGCGACTTCTTCCGCCTGCCGATGTTCATCATCGTGTCGACGTTCTTCCTCATGCCGATCCGCCTCATCGGTTTCTTCCGCCTGGCGCACGCGTCCGGCTGGGGGACCCGTGCCGGTGCCTACGCCGGCGGGCCGATGGAGGAGGACCCCGCGCAACCGCAGGACCTCGCGGCGCTCACCCCGGTCAGCCCCGTGGACGCACCGCGGTGGTCCGACGAGCAGGCAGCCGCCGACCGGGCGTTCGACGAGATCTTCGGCGCCGGCGCCAGCACCCGCCGGACGGACTTCGACGACGGCGCGGACGCGACCACCAACTCGACCGCGACCGTGCTCGCGACCCGACGCTCGCCCGAGCACGCGCTCGCAGCGGTCCCGACCAGCGCGGCGGCGCCGACCCGCGCGGCTGCGACGCCGGCCCGGGTCCGCCGCTACAACCCGTACGCCGCGATCCCGTACCTGATCGGCATCGCGATCTTCGCCCTGGAGGCGTTCCTCATTGTCTGACCTCATCCGCTCCTCCGGTGCCTGGTGGGCCCAGTCCAGCAAGCACGCCCGACTCACCGCTGTCGGCACGACCGCCATCCTGGTCGTCCTCGGCCTCATCACCTGGACGGTCTGGGTGTCCCCGGCCGGCCCGGTGTCCACCGCCGTCCACCAGGCCCTCGGCGTCACCCCGCCGAAGAAGCAGGTCTCCGCCGCCGAGCTGCAGACGAAGCTCACCGCGGCCCAGGAGAAGATCTGGGCCCTCGAGGGCAAGCTCGACTCCTCGACCGCCAAGGCCGGGTCGCGTGGCGACCAGATCGCCGACCTCAAGGCACAGCTCGCCTCGCTGCAGTCGCAGCTCGGCGCCGCGAAGGGTCGGTCGGGAGGCTCGGCGAACGCGAGCGGGTCGGGTTCCGGCTCCGACGGGGCCGGTTCCTCCGGCGGGTCCGGGTCGGGCACGTCGGCCGGCGGGTCCGGTTCGTCGGGCGGCGGCGCCTCCGCCGGCGGCTCCGGCGCGTCCGCCGGCGGGTCCGGCTCGGGCGGCAACGCGTCGAACCCGAACACCGGGCCCTCCACCGACCCGGGCCCCGAGCCCGTCACCGCGCCGAGCAAGGCACAGGTCCTCGGGCAGCAGTCCCGGTGGTACGGCCTCTACACCGCGCAGTCTCCGTTCAACTGGTCCGAGTACGACCAGGTCTCCCAGGAGGTCGGCAAGGCCACGAACATGGTCGGCTTCTTCCAGGGCTTCGACCAGGACTTCAACGCGAACGCCGTCCAGCGCTCGTGGGCGAACGGCCGTCTGCCGATGATGACGTGGGAGTCCGTGCCCGCCAAGACCGGCAACGACGAGCCGTACGTGCCGGGCTACACGAACGAGGACATCCTCTCCGGGAAGTTCGACGCGTACCTCACGAAGTACGCGAAGGACGTCGCCGCGAACGGGATGCCCCTCGTGATCCGCTTCGACCACGAGATGAACGGCCAGTGGTACAACTGGTCCGAGTCGACGAAGCAGCAGAACGCGGCCGGCTCCTACGTGGCGATGTGGAAGCACGTCTGGCAGGTGTTCCAGGACAACGGCGCGAACCAGTACGCCATCTGGGACTGGTCCCCGTCGCGCATCGACAAGCTCGGCAACCCGAAGTACCAGACCGTCGACTACATGCGGAACTACTACCCGGGTTCGGAGTACGTGGACTGGGTCGGCATGAGCGGCTACTACCGCGACGCCACCGAGCAGCCGACGTTCGAGAACACCTTCGGCGCCACGCTCGCCCAACTCCGCGAGATCGCCCCGGGCAAGGGCATCGTCCTCAACGAGATCGGTGCCACCGAGACCGGCGGCAGCGTCTCCGACTCGCAGAAGTCCCGCTGGATCTCGTCGCTCTTCGACGCCCTCGCCGACCCGGCGAACGCCGACGTCATCGGTTTCAACTACTTCAGCCTGACCGCCACCACGATCGTCGACGGTGCCCGCACCACCAACGACTGGCGACTCAACTCCCGCGCCGACAGCCTCGAGACCTTCCGAGAGGGCATCGCGCGGACCGACATCGACTACGACCTGCAGGAGGTCGAGCAGTGACCGCTCAGAAGAAGACCCCGTCCGCATCCGCGACGTCCTCGTCGGACGTCCGCCCCGCACCCGTCATCAGCGTCATCGGCACCGGTTACCTCGGTGCCACCCACGCGGCCGCCATGGCCGAGATGGGCTTCGAGACCATCGGCGTGGACGTCGACCCCGCGAAGCTCGCCGCCCTCACCGCCGGCGAGGTCCCGTTCTTCGAGCCCGGTCTGCCCGAGCTCATCACGAAGCACGTGGCGAGCGGCAAGCTCCGGTTCACGGCGTCGCTCCCCGAGGCCGTCGCCGCGGCCGACGTGCACTTCGTCTGCGTCGGCACCCCGCAGAAGGCCGGCTCGCACGCCGCGAACCTCGCGTACGTCGAGGCGGCCACCCGCGGCGTCGCCGAGCACCTCACGCACCCCGGCCTCATCGTCGGCAAATCGACCGTCCCCGTCGGCACCGCAGCCCGCCTCCGCGAGCTCGTCCGGGAGTTCACGCCCACCGGCATCGACGCGGAACTCATCTGGAACCCCGAGTTCCTCCGCGAGGGCAAAGCCGTCGAGGACACCTTGCACCCGGACCGGCTCGTCTGGGGCGGCGCCTCGCCCGAGGCCGACGCCGTCATCCGCGAGGTCTACGCCGCACCGATCGCCGAGGGGTGCCCGGTGATCACCACGGACCTCGCCACGGCGGAACTCGTCAAGGTCAGCGCGAACGCGTTCCTCGCGACGAAGATCTCCTTCATCAACGCGATCTCGGAGATGTGCGCCATCACCGGTGCCGACGTGTCGACGCTCGCGGACGCCCTCGGGCACGACGCCCGCATCGGGCGGAAGTTCCTGAACGCCGGTCTCGGCTTCGGCGGTGGCTGCCTGCCGAAGGACATCCGCGCGCTCATGCACCGCGCGAACGAACTCGGCGCCGGCCGGGTCGTCGGCCTCATGCAGCAGGTCGACGAGATCAACATGGGCCAGCGCGAGCGGGTCATCGACATGGCGATCGAGGCCGTCGGGGGATCGGTGCTCAACCGCCGGGTCGCCGTCATCGGGGCCGCGTTCAAGCCGCTGACCGACGACGTCCGCGACTCCCCGGCGCTCAACGTCGCCGCGGCGCTGCACCTCCGCGGTGCCCAGGTCTCGCTGTGGGACCCGGAGGCGAACGAGACCGCCCGCCGTTCGTTCCCGACGCTGACCTACGCCGCCACGAAGGAAGCCGCCATCGAGGGCGCCGACGTGGTCCTGGTCCTCACCGAGTGGGACGAGATCATCGAGGCGTCGCCCGTGTCGCTCGGCGAGGTCGTCGGGCGCCGCGTCGTGATCGACGCGCGCAACTGCCTCCCGGTCGAGGACTGGGTCGAAGCGGGTTGGACCGTCCGTTCCCTGGGACGGCCCACCCCGGTCACGGGTGCACCCGTGAGCGTCGCCGCGGGGGCGAACGACGTGCTGGCGACGGCGCGCTAGTCCTGCCACCGCAACGAGCGGGGTCCGTGCCGGGGGCGGCGCGGGCCCCGCTCCGTCGTGTGCCCGCGCCGTGTCCGCCGCGACGCCGTGGATCCCGGCGCAGTGGCAGTGGGTCCGGGCGTGGCCCCCGGGGGGGGCCGGGGGGGGGCCCCCCCCCCCGCCCCCGGGCCGGGGGGGGCCCCCCCCCCGGCCCAGACCGGGCCCGCCACCCGGGGGCGCCCCCCCCCGCCA